>NZ_WHOS01000075.1 GCF_013340935.1 Azospirillum melinis
ATTCCGCTCGGGGTGGATGCAGAGGGGGCGGCGGGAGCCGGTCAGGTCGGGCCGGGGCGCGGACGCACCCCGGCCTTGCACGGCCCGTCCTCAGACGCAGCGGCCGCCGTCGATCTCCAGCACAACGCCGGTGATGAAGGCCGCCTCGTCGGAGGCGAGATACAGCGCGGCGTTGGCGACGTCGGAGGGCTGGCCCAGGCGGCCGAGCGGAACGATGCCCAGCATGCGCGCCCGCTTCTCCGGGGTGTCGCCGCCCATGAAGGTGGCGAGCAGCGGCGTTTCGGTGGCGACCGGAGCCAGCGCGCAGACGCGGATGTTGTCGGGCGCCAGTTCCAGCGCCAGCGACTGGGTGATGTTGTGCACCGCGCCCTTCGTGGCGTTGTACCAGACCAGGCCCGGACGCGGACGCAACCCGGCGGTGGATCCGAGATTGAGGATCACGCCGGACTTCTGCGCCCGCATCGTCGCGACCACCGCCTTAGAATAGAGGTAGATCGACTTGACGTTCAGGGCGAAGACGCGGTCGAACTCCTCTTCGGTCACGTTTTCGAACGGACCATTGGCGTGGGTGGAGCCGGCGTTGTTCACCAGGATGTCGAGACGTCCGAATTTCTCGACCGTTGCGGCGATGGTCATCTCGACATCGGCGGTCCTGGTGACGTTGGCTTTGATGCCGATGGCGGACTCGCCCAGCCGCTCCGCCACCGCGACGGCGGCGTCGCCGTTGATGTCGACGACCGCCACGCGGGCGCCCTCGCGCACGAAGGTTTCGGCCATCGCAAGACCCAGGCCCTGCGCCGCCCCGGTGATCAGGGCAACCTTGCCGTCCAGGCGCTTCGTCATTCTCGGTTCCTTCCCCAGGGAATTATGTGGTGATGGGGGAGGCTATCCGCGCCGAACCGGCCGTGCTATGGACCATCCGTCATAACTGCTATCAGCAGCCAAAGCATAACGGAGCGAAGCACGGCCCCAGCTTCCGTCAAAGCGCGCTGTCTTCTCCGGCACTGCCGGGAGCGACGACCTTGCCCTTGAGCACGCCGTTGGCGACGCATTTGACGACTTCGACATGGATCAGCCGCAGCAGGGCACGGGTCGCCTTCGACACCGGCTGATGCAGCGGCGTCGCGGTGACCAGCATGGCGTGCATGTCCTTCGACGTGATCTCGCGCGCGATCAGCCGGCCCTGGCGCACCTCGCGGTGGACGGCGCCGAAGGGAAGGATGGTCGATCCCATTCCCTCCTCCACCAGCTGCTTGATGGCGGTGACGGAGTCGATCTCCATATCGACCTGCAGATCGATGTCGGCCCGGCGCACCGCCGCATCCACCACCCGGCGCAGGCCGTTTTCCAGGCCGGGCAGCACGAAGCGCAGGTCGGCCAGCATCTCGACCCCGACCGGCCCGTCGTCGCCGGCCGCCGCGTCCTTGGCCGATTGGACCAGCTGCAGACTTTCCACCAGCAGGGGGGACGACAGCATGCTGCGTCCGCGCCGCGCGTCGTAGAGGACGGCGAGGTCCAGCCGCCCGCCTTCCACCCATTCCAGCAGCGTGCCGCTGAACACCTCGTGGATGCGCAGGGTCGCGTCGGGATAGTTCTCGTGGAAGCGGCGGGCCAGCGGAGCGCCCAGCGTGGCGCAGATCGACGGCGGCAGCCCCAGCGTAACGGTCCCGGTCAGCCGTTCCGACTGGTCCTGGATCTCCTCCTTGATCTCGCTGAGCGCGCCCAGCAGGTGGCGCACCACGTCGTAGAGCTTGCGCCCCTGCTGGGTCAGCGAGACGCCGCGGCCATGACGGTAGAACAGGCTGGTGCGCAGCTCGTGCTCCAGCTTCTGGACCTGCCGGCTCAGCGCCGGCTGCGTGATGCCCAGCTTGACCGAGGCCTTGGAGAAGCTGCCAAGGTCGGCCACCTGAACGAAATAGCGCAGTTCCAGAAGTTCCATCGCGGGCGGCCTTGTCCTTTCAGTCCTCCCCGTCCGATAGCGAATACGCCGGTATGATACAAGCGTGGTCGCAACAGGTCAGTTCCGCCCGGCCGGCACCCCTCAATTGCGGCGCGACAGCAAACCGCGGGCGACGACCTGGGCCTGGATTTCCGCCGCCCCTTCAAAGATGTTCAGGATACGGGCGTCGCACAGCACCCGGCTGACCGGATATTCCACGGCGTAGCCGTTGCCGCCGTGGATCTGCACCGAGTTGTCGGCGTTCGACCAGGCGACGCGCGCGGCCAGCAGCTTCGCCATGCCGGCCTCGATGTCGCAGCGGCGGTCGCTGTCCTTCTCCCGCGCGGCGAAATAGGTCAACTGGCGGGCGATCATCGTTTCCACCGCCATCCAAGCCAGCTTGCCGGCGACACGCGGGAAGGCGGCGAGCGGACGGCCGAACTGGACGCGCTCCTGTGCATAGCGCAGTCCAAGCTCCATGGCGTTCTGCGCCACGCCGACGGCGCGGGCGGCGGTCTGCACGCGGGCGGATTCAAAGGTCGCCATCAACTGCTTGAAGCCCTGGCCCTCGACACCGCCCAGCAGGTTCCCGCGGGGGACGGCGAAGCCGTCGAAGCCGATTTCGTATTCCTTCATGCCGCGATATCCCAGCACCGGGATCTCGCCGCCGCTCATCCCCTCGGCCGGGAAGGGGTCCGCCTCGGTGCCGCGCGGCTTCTCGGCCAGCAGCATCGACAGGCCGCGATAGCCGGGGGCGTCCGGATCGGTGCGCACCAGCAGCGTCATCAAGTCCGACCGGCTGCCATGGGTGATCCAGGTCTTCGCCCCGGTGACGCGGTAAGTCTCGCCGTCCAGCACCGCGCGGGTGCGCAGGCTGCCCAGGTCGGACCCGGTGTTGGGCTCCGTGAAGACGGCGGTCGGCAGGATCTCGCCCGACGCGATGCGTGGCAGCCAGCGCGCCCGCTGTTCGGCGGTGCCGCCCATGCGGATCAGTTCGGCCGCGATCTCCGCGCGGGTGCCGAGGGAGCCGACGCCGATGTAACCGCGCGACAGTTCCTCGGTGACCACGCACATGGCGAGCTTGCCCATGCCCAGCCCGCCATCCTCCTCCGGCACGGTCAGGCCGAACACCCCCATGTCCGCCATCCGCTCGATGACGGGGAGCGGGATCAGCTCGTCCTTCAGGTGCCAGTCATGGGCATGCGGCTCCACCGCGTCAGCGACGAAGCGGCGGAACTGGTCGCGGACCATGTCCAGCGCCTCGTCCTCCAGGGCCGCGTCGCCGAAGCCGCCGCCATGCAGCGCATCGGTCAGCAGTTCGGCGATGCGCAGCCGCAGGCCGGAGGCGTTGCCGGCGGCGATCAGCCGGCGCACCGCCTCGGTGCGGAAGGCGTCCCGCTCCGCCTCGCCCAGCCCGAAATCGGCCGGCCGGACGATTTCGCCCTGGCTCATCGCCAGACCGCCGTCGAGCTGGGCCAGATACTCGCCGAACGCCGCCTGGAGCATGGCCGCTTCCAGCTCGCCCAGCCGGCCGGCATGGTCCAGCCGTTCCGCCCAGCCCCGCATCTGGCGCAATGCCGCGGCATAGGTCGCCACCCAGGCGAAGCCATGCGCCGCCACCTGATGGCGGTCGAGCAGCGCGGCGTCCACGCGCCCATCCGGCGCCACCAGCGCCGCGACGCCACGCTCCGCCGCCTCGGCCAGCTGCGCCACCGCATCGAGTGCCGTGGCCGTGGCCTGCAACAGATCGGGGAGCAGAAGCGGAGAGGCTTCGGGTGGGCTGACGGTGCTCAAGCTGGAAGACATCGGCGCGTTTCCCCAGTGCTCGTTATACGGTGTTCGCTATAGAGTGGTCGTCGTGCGGTGTTTGCTGTCGGGTCAGACCGTCGCTGAGGACGGACGGCCCGTCACTCCGCCGCGGCCTTTCCGCGGGACGGCAGGGCGGTTGCGAGCCCGGCAAAGGCCTGCTCGACCAGCCGGCGCTGGTCGGCCTCATGGTCGCCGTGGAAGCTGCCGGCGGGAGAGGCCGCTTCGGCGCGGGCCACGCAGGCGACGCGCGGCTCGGCACAGCCGGCCGTTTCCCGCAAGGTCTCCAGCCGGCGGTCGAGGTAGGCCCAGGCGCCCAGATTTTCCGGTTCCTCCTGCACCCACAGGCAGGAGGCGTCCGGCCAACGGCGGAACAGGGCCGACAGTTCGTCCGCGGGCAGAGGATACAGCATCTCCAGCCGCACCACCGCCACATCCACGGCGTCCAGGGCGGCCCGCTCCCGCTCCAGCTCGTAAGCCAGCTTGCCGCTGCACAGCAGGATGCGGCTGACGCGCTCGCCGGCGGTGACGACGACCGGCTGGAATCCGGTGCCGGGCGCAAAATCGGCCAGCGCCGACACCGCCGCCGGAAGGCGCAGCAGGGTCTTCGGGCTCAGCACCACCAGGGGCTTGCGGTCGCGCCGCAGCATCTGCCGGCGCAGCAGGTGGAAATAGTTCGCCGGGGTGGACGGATGCGCGATGCGGATGTTGTCGCGCGCCGCCATCTGGAGGAAGCGCTCCGGCCGGGCGGAGGAATGCTCCGGCCCCTGCCCTTCCAGACCGTGCGGCAGCAGGATGACGAGGCCGGAGGGCTGGCGCCACTTGTCCTCCGCGCTGACGATGAACTGGTCGATCAGGATCTGGGCGCCGTTGGCGAAATCGCCGAACTGCGCCTCCCAGATCACCAGCGCGTCGGGCCGTTCCAGGCTGTAGCCGTATTCGAAGCCGAGCACGGCATATTCCGACAGCGGGCTGTTGACCACGTCGAAGCGGGCCTGGGTGACGCCCAGGTGGTTCAGGCTGACATGGCGCTTCCCGGTGACGGCATCGGTCAGGGCGAAATGCCGGTGGGAGAAGGCGCCGCGCACCACGTCCTGGCCAGTCAGCCGCACCGGTACCCCGTCGGCCAGCAGCGTGGCGAAGGCCAGCGCCTCGCCGGTCGCCCAGTCCAGCGGCTCCTCGGCGCGGCGGCGGATGACGCGCTCCACCTTGCGGTCGACGGTCAGGCCATCCGGAATGGCGGCCAGCGCCGCCAGCAGAGCCCGCAGCCTGTCGGGACCGATTCCGGTGTCCGGTTCGGCCGCTGTTGAACCGCCGGCAGCCGATCCACCGGAGGCGAACGGCGCCCAGCGTCCGCCGGGGAAGCCGTCATGGTTCGGCCGGTGATCGGCGGCGGCGGCCAACGCCTCCTGGAAGCGGGCCTTGTGCCCGGCGGCAAGAGCGTCGACGGCACCCTCCCCGACCGCTCCTTCGGCGGCCAGACGCCCGGCATAGAGCGCGCGGACGGGCGGGTGGGCGTCGATCGCCGCGTAATCCAGCGGCTGGGTGAAGCGCGGCTCGTCGATCTCGTTGTGACCATTGCGGCGGTAGCCGACGAGGTCGATCACCGCATCGCGCCCGTGCGTCTGCCGGAAGGCGACCGCGAGGTCGGCAGCCCGCAGCGCCGCGTCCGGATCGTCGGCGTTGACGTGCAGGATGGGGCTGTCCACCGCCTTCCACAGCCCTGTGCAATGGAGGGAGGTCCGCGCCTCGTCGCGTTCGGTGGTGAAGCCGATCTGGTTGTTGACGACGATATGGATGGTGCCGGCGACGGTGAAGCCGGGAACGCCGGACAGTTGCAGCGCCTCGGTCACGCTGCCCTGGCCGATCACGCTTGCGTCGGTGTGCAGCAGCACGCACAGCACCCGCCGCGCCTCGCCGCCCTGCTCGCGGACAAGATCCTGACGCGCCCGCGCACGGCCCAGAATGACCGGATTGATCGCCTCCAGATGCGACGGGTTGGGGGACAGGGTCAGCGCCATCGTGCCGTCGCCGAAGGACAGGCTGCTTTCCACCCCCATGTGATAGGGAACGTCGGCGGGAACCGGCGGGTCGGCCTGGAAGGGATGCATGCCCTTGATGCCGGCGAACAGCTCGACCAGAGGCTTGCCCAGCACGTTGGCCATCAGGCTGAGCCGGCCGCGATGCATGGTCCCGACCTGCACCTCGGTGACGCCCGCCGCCGCCGCCGCCGCGAGGATGCGGTCCAGCAGCGGAATCAGCGTCTCCATCCCCTCCGCGCCGAACCGCTTCTTCGTCGGGTAGCGGGTGCCGAGCAGCCTTTCGAACTCCTCCGCCGCGCTCAGCAGCGACAGCGCCCGGCGACGGGCCTCGGGCGGCGGGGCGGCAGCCGCTCCCTCATAGGCGTCGCGCAGCCAGGACCGCAGGCCCGGATCGTCGATATGGGCGGTCTCCAGCGTCAGCGTGCCCTGATAGAGCCGGCGCAGCCGCGCGGTCTCCGCATCCCCGGACGCCGGCCCGGCGGCAGGTGCGGCACGGCCCAGCGGATCGAGGGCGGCGGCGGCATGGCCGCGCTGGCGGATCTCCTCGTGCTGCAGCGACAGCGTCTCGGATGCCGGCCCACCCGATGCAGGCCCACCCGGTGCCGACAAGTCCGGAGCGACCGCGCCCAGCTCGTCCAGGATCTGGAAGACGGCGCGCCAGCTCACGTCCACCGATGCGGGATCGTCGCGGAAGCGCTCCTGCAACGCTTCGAGATAGGCGGCCCCGGCGGCGTTGAGCGGAGAGGACGGCCTAGACATGGCGCTTACCGTTCATGCGGGTGAACATCCGTCGTTTGAGGCGATTGGGAACCGTTCCCCACAGACTACCGATCAGCCCCGCATCGCGGAGCGCATGGCGTGCCTGTAACAGATATTCATTGCGGGCATAGCAAACCGTCAGCACTCACCCCGGTTTCGCGGGGGGCCGCGGGGCCCGGCGGAAACGGTTCGTGTGGCTGATGGCTTGCCCAGCTTATGGCTGGTATGCCCACGAAACACATTCCTCTGTGCGGACGGTTGCTCCACTGTCAGGGTCACCAAATCGACCCGTCCGTTCCCGGACAGTCACCATCGTCCCCGGGACCAGCCGCCGCCAATTCCCCGGACACCGCGAGCAAGGAGATGTCGCGCCCACCGCCAGACACCGCAAACCATGATGTCCATCTGCTCCTTATCGGTCCGGTGGATGTCTTGACGGTAAAAGCGGTCGTGGACGATCAACCGTCATCGTGCCGTCACACAACAAGAACTTCGGGAGGAACAACAGCATGAAGCGCCGTCAATTCTTCAAGGGTGCCGCCGTCGCCGCCGGTGCCTCCACGCTTGCGGCTCCGGCCATCGCGCAGTCGGAGCCGACGATCCGCTGGCGCTGCGTGTCCAGTTTCCCGAAGAACATCGACGTGCTCTATGGCAGCGCCGAGGTGATGGCGAAGAACGTCGCCGAGGCGACCGACGGCAAGTTCCAGATCCAGGTCTTCGCCGCCGGCGAGGTGGTCCCGGCGCTCCAGGCGCTGGATGCCGCCAGCAACGACACGGTCGAGATGTGCCACACGGCGTCCTACTACTATGTCGGCAAGGATCCGGCCTTCGCCTTCGGCTGCTGCCTGCCCTTCGGGTTGAACACCCGCCAGCAGAACGCCTGGTTCTATCACGGCGAAGGCGGCAAGCTGCTGGAGGAGTTCTATGCCGGCTACAATCTCAAGGCGCTGGCCGGCGGCAACACCGGCGCGCAGATGGGCGGCTGGTTCCGCAACGAGATCAAGAGCGTCGAGGATCTGAAGGGGCTGAAGTTCCGCATCTCCGGCCTGGGCGGCCAGATCCTGGCCAAGCTCGGCGTGGTGGCACAGCAGGTCGGCGGCGGCGACATCTATCCGGCGCTGGAACGCGGCACCATCGACGCCGCCGAGTTCAACGGCCCCTATGACGACGAGAAGCTCGGGCTCTACAAGATCGCGCCCAACTACTACTATCCGGGCTGGTGGGACGGCACCTCGCTCCAGCACTTCTTCATCAACACCAAGCGCTGGAACGACCTGCCGAAGCACTATCAGGCGGCGCTGACGGCGGGGGCGGCGCTGGCGAACATCGACAGCGTGGCGCGCTACGACGTGCTGAACCCGGCCGCGCTGAAGCGCGTGGTCGCCAATGGCGCCAAGCTGCGCGCCTTCCCGCAGGACGTGCTGCAGGCCAGCCACAAGGCGGCGATGGAGCTTTACGACGAGCTGTCGGACAAGAACCCGGCCTTCAAGAAGTTCTACGAGAGCTACCGCCGCTTCCAGAATGATTCCAACCTCTGGCTGCAGGCGTCGGAATATGCCTATGACAGCGCGACGCTCCGCCTGACCCGGCGCTGACAGGCCGCCGCTCGTTCACGATTCCCCAGCCTCGGGCCGGGTGCCGGCACCGCCGCTCCCGGCCCGAGGCATCGTCGCGATGGTCGCGATCGGCCTTCCGGGAGAAGCTGCCCTCCATGACGAGCCCATCCCCCTCCCCCCTGATGACGGCCCTGGTCGGGGTCTGCCGGCTGGTCGACGCGGTCACCGCGCGGCTGGGCAAGGCGATCTCCTGGCTGATCCTGCTGGCGATCCTGGTTTCGGCGGTCAACGCCGTAATCCGCAAGCTGTTCGACGTCAGCTCCAACTCGTGGCTGGAACTGCAATGGGTGCTGTTCGCCGCGGTGTTCCTGCTCTGCTCGCCCTGGACGTTGCGGGAGGACGAGCACATCCGCATCGACATCGTCAACGCGATACTGACGAAGCGCGCGCGCGACGGCATCGATCTGTTCGGCCATATCGCCTTCCTGCTGCCCTTCAGCTTCGTGATGATGATCACGTCCTGGCCCTTCGCGCTTGCCTCCTACGCCATCGAGGAACAGTCGATGAACGCCGGCGGCCTGCCGCAATGGCCGGCGAAGCTGCTGATTCCGCTGGGCTTCACCCTGCTGTTCGTCCAGGGCCTGTCGGAACTGGTCAAGCGCGCCGCGGTCATGGCCGGCCATCTGGAGGACTCCGCCCAGCGGGCCGGAGGCCATCAGGCGGCCGCCGAGGCCGAGGCCGAGCGGCTGCTCGCCGCCGAGCGCGAGCGGGCCACCCCTCCCGACACCATTCCCAGCCGGTAGACGCGCGATGAGCACGACCTCCCCCTCCCTGTCGCCGCGCACCGTCCGGCTGTCCGTCATCTCCCTGCTGCTGCTGGCCGCCGTCGCCGTGGCGCTCTACGTGCTTCCGGTGCCGGGCGCCGGCGCGCTTGCCGAACAGGACGGCTGGCGCGGCTGGTTCGGCCACAACATGGCGCCGATCATGTTCGGCGTGCTGGTGGTCATGCTGCTGCTGGGCTATCCGGTCGCCTTCGCCCTGGCCGCCAACGGCCTGCTGTTCGGCCTGATCGGCATCGAGCTGGGCCTGTTCCGCCCCGACCTGTTCCAGGCGCTGCCGGAACGCGTCTACGGCACGATGAACAACGACGTGCTGCTGGCGGTGCCCTTCTTCACCTTCATGGGGCTGGTGCTGGAACGCTCCGGCATGGCCGAGGATCTGCTCGACACCATCGGGCAGCTGTTCGGTTCGATCCGCGGCGGGCTGGCCTACGCCGTCATCTTCGTCGGCGCGCTGCTGGCGGCGACGACCGGCGTGGTCGCCGCCTCGGTGATCTCCATGGGCCTGATCTCGCTGCCGATCATGCTGCGCTACGGCTACGACCGCCGTCTGGCGTCGGGCATCATCGCCGCGTCCGGCACGCTGGCCCAGATCATCCCGCCGTCGCTGGTGCTGATCGTCATGGCAGACCAGCTCGGCCGCTCCGTCGGCGACATGTACGAGGCCGCCTTCATCCCCGGCCTGCTGCTGGCCGGCCTGTACGCCCTTTACGTCTTCGTCGTCTCGATGATCTGGCCCAAGGCCGCACCCGGCCTGCCGCCGGAAGCCATCGCCTACCGCGAGCCCAACGGCGCGCGCGGCGTCTGGCAGCTCGGCGTGCTGGCGCTGTTCTCGGGCGCCGTCGCCTATTGGGTGATGGGGCGCACCGGGGTGAAGTCCGGCGCCGACCATGTCGTGCTGCTACTGTCGGTGGCGGTGACGGTGGCCTTCCTGGCCGCCACCTTCAACCGGACCTTCGGCGCGCAGCGTCTGGCGCTGCAAGCCGCGGTGACGGCGGTGCTGACGGCGGGAGCGGCGTGGCTGACGCTGAACGGCTCGACCACGCTGGCTCTGCTGGGCGATTCAATCGCGGCGGGCGCGCTCTACGCCCTGGCCGTGGCGCTGGTGGAGCGGGCCAGCGGCCGGCGCCTCATCTCCCGGATGGCGGAACAGGCGACCTTCGTCATGGTGCCGCCGCTGGCGCTGATCTTCCTGGTGCTCGGCACCATCTTCATCGGGCTCGCCACCCCGACGGAGGGCGGCGCCATGGGGGCGGTCGGCGCGCTGGCGCTGGCGGCGATGAAGAAGCGGCTGAGCTTCGACATGGTGCGGCAGGCGACCTATTCGACGGCCAAGCTGGCGGCCTTCGTGCTGTTCATCCTGATCGGGGCGCGGGTGTTCTCGCTGACCTTCTACGGTGTCAACGGCCATGTCTGGGTCGAGGAGCTGATGGTCTCCCTGCCGGGCGGCCAGATGGGCTTCCTGATCGCCGTCAGCGTGATGGTGTTCCTGCTCGCCTTCTTCCTTGATTTCTTCGAATTGGCCTTCATCGTCATCCCGCTGCTGGCTCCGGCGGCCGACCGGCTGGGCATCGATCTGGTGTGGTTCGGCATCATCCTGGCGGTGAACATGCAGACCAGCTTCATGCACCCGCCCTTTGGCTTCTCCTTGTTCTTCCTGCGCTCGGTGGCGCCGAAACTGCCCTACATCGACCGCGTGACGAAGAAGGAGACGGCACCGGTCCTGACCAGCCAGATCTATTGGGGAGCCGTGCCCTTCGTCGTCATCCAGCTGGTGATGGTGGCGCTTGTGATCGCCTTCCCGCAGATGGTCATGCATTACAAGTCGGCCGCGGTCAAACTGGACGACAAGCAGATCGAGGAGCAGTTCCAGGGCCTTGGCAGCAGCATGGACAACGAGCTGCCGCCGCTGGAATTCAAGTGAGACAGGAAGGGAAGACGACATGCGCATCGCCGTCGTAGGGGCCGGCGCCGTGGGCGGCGCGCTGGCTGGGTACCTGGCCGCGACCGGCCGGCACGAGCTGTCGCTGCTGGCGCGCGGAGCCCATCTGGCGGCGATCCGCGAGCACGGCCTGACGGTCCAGACGCCGACGGGCACGCTCGGCAGCCGGCCGCAGGCCAGCGACGACGCCGGCGAACTGGGTCCGCAGGACGTGGTGATCGTCACGGTCAAGGGGCACGGCCTGCCGGCGCTGGCCTCGTCCTTCCCGGCGCTCTGCGGTCCGGACACGCTGGTGGTGGCGGCGCAGAACGGCATCCCCTGGTGGTATCTGTACGGCGCCGGGGACGACGTGATGCCGGAACCGCTGGAGGTGGTCGATCCCGGCGGCGCCGTCTGGTCGGCCATCGGGCCGGAACGGGTCGCCGCCTGCGTGATCGAGGTTCTCCCCGCCCGCATCGTCGAGCCGGGCATCGTCGCCCACAGCGCCATGCCGATGCTGGCCTTCGGGGCGCCGCGTCCCGGCGACCATGCCGAAAGGCTGGCGGCCCTGGCAGAGTCCTTCAACGCCGCCGGCGCCACCGCCCGGCTGCCCGCCGACATCCGCGCCCCGCTGTGGAGCAAGCTGATGCTCAACATGGCCGTCGGCCCGACCAGCGTGCTGACCGGCGCCACCATGGGCGCCATGGAGCAGGCCGCCGGCATGACCGCCGTCCAGGGCCGGCTGATGCGCGAATGCCTGGCCGTGGCCCGCGCCTGGGGCGTCCACCTGCCCGACGACGTCGACGAGCGGCTCGGCCGCGGCAGCGGCGTTCCCGGCCACAAGCCGTCGATGCTGCAGGATTTCGAAGCCGGGCGCAGCATGGAGATCGACCCCATCGTGACCGCCGTCCTCGAACTGGCCCGCCGCCGCGGCGTGCCGGTGCCGACCATCGAAACGCTGTGGGCACTGACCGCCCTGAAGGAGCGGGTGGCCCGCGCCGGCTGACTCAAACGCCGCCGCACCCGCCCTCGAACGAACGGATTTCCGGAGAAGACCCGACATGCCTGCCGACCACCGTCAAAACACCAACTTCATCGCCGGAAGCTGGCGGCCGGGCCGCGACCGGCTCGACATCTTCAACCCGTCGGATCTCGACGAGCTGGCCGGCTCCTACACGCTTGCCGGTGCCGACGACGTGGCCGAAGCCGTGGCCGCCGCCCGAAACGCCCAGCCGCACTGGCGCGCCGCGACGGTGGAGCAGCGCTCCCTGGTGCTCGACGCCATCTCCCGCGCGCTGTTCGACGGCAAGGACGAGCTGGCGCGGATCGCCGCCACCGAGGGCGGCAAGACCATCCCCGACGCGCTGGGCGAGATCGTCCGCGCCGCCCATCTCGCCCGGTTCTTCTCGGCCGAGGCGCTGCGGGCGCCGGGCGAGACGCTGGGCTCGGTGCGTCCGGGGGTCGAGGTGGACGTGACGCGCGAGCCGGTCGGCGTCATCGGTCTGGTGACGCCCTGGAACTTCCCGGTCGCCACCCCGATGTGGAAGATCGCCCCGGCGCTCGCCTTCGGCAACGCGGTGATCTGGAAGCCGTCGGAAAAGACCCCCGGCATCTCCATCGCCGTCACCCGCATCATCGCGTCGGCGCTGGAGGCGCACGGCATGCCGGCCGGCCTGTTCAACCTGGTGATCGGCGCCGGTCCGAATGTCGGCGCCGCGGTGGTCGATGCGGTGGACGCGGTGTCCTTCACCGGGTCCGTCAACACTGGACGGCGCATCGCCGTGCGCTGCGCCGAGCGCATGATCCGCGTCCAGCTCGAACTGGGCGGGCAGAACCCGCTGGTGGTGCTGGGCGACGCCGACCCGGAGCGTGCTGCCGAGATCGGCGTCAACAGCGCCTATTTCCATGCCGGTCAGCGCTGCACCGCCACCGGCCGCTTCATCGTCGAGGACAGCATCCACGACGCCTTCGTCGCCGCGATGGTCGAGCGGATGGCGGTCCTGCGCGTCGGCCATGCCCTTCTGCCGGAGACCCAGATCGGCCCGGTGATCGACGAGTTCCAGCTGACCAAGAACCTGCAATACATAGACACAGGCCTGAACGAGGGCGCCCGGCTGGCGTCCGGCGGCACGCGGCTGGAGCGGCCGACGCGCGGATGGTTCCTGGCGCCGACGCTGTTCACCGACACCGCCAACGCCATGACCATCAACCGGGAAGAGGTGTTCGGCCCGGTCGCCAGCGTCATCCGCGTCCGGGATTACGACGAGGCGCTGGCCGTCGCCAACGACACCGATTACGGCCTGTCGTCGGGCATTATCACCAACTCGATGAAGCATGCCCGCCATTTCCAGGCCAACATCCAGGCCGGCATGACCATGCTGAACCTGCCGACCGCCGGCGTCGACTACCATGTCCCCTTCGGCGGGCGGAAGATGTCGAGCTACGGCCCGCGCGAGCAGGGACGTTCGGCCATCGAATTCTACACCATCATCAAGACGGCCTACCGCGCGCTGTGACGCAGGCCCGAAGCCCAGGGAGAGCTCCCTTGCCGAACGATATCCAGACCACCAAACGCCCGGACTTCGCGACGGCCGTGCTCGCCCCCATCCGCACCATCGTCGGCGACCGCGGCCTGATCACCGACGCCGAAACCATGAAGCCCTTCATGGAATCCTGGCGCGACGGCTGGGTCGGCCGGTCGCCCGCCGTGGTGCTGCCCGACAGCACCGAGGCTCTCGCCGCGGTGGTCCGCATCTGCGCCGAAACCCGCACGCCGATCGTGCCCCAGGGCGGCAACACCGGCCTGACCGGGGCCAGCCAGCCGCATGCCGACGGATCGGAGATCGTCATCTCGACCAACCGGCTGAACCGCATCCGTGAAATCGACATCGACAACGACACGATGACGGTGGAGGCCGGCTGCATCCTCGCCAACATCCAGAGCGCGGCGCGCGACGTCGGCCGGCTGTTCCCGATGAGCCTCGCCGCCGAAGGATCCTGCCAGATCGGCGGCAACATCGCGACCAATGCCGGCGGCGTGCAGGTCGTGCGCTACGGCAACATGCGCAACCTCGTGGCCGGGCTGGAGGTGGTGCTGCCCGACGGACGGATCTGGGACGGGCTGCGCGGCCTGCGCAAGGACAATGCCGGCTACGACCTGAAACAGATCTTCATCGGCTCCGAAGGCACGCTGGGCATCGTCACCGCCGCGGTGCTGAAGCTGTCGCCGCTGCCGCGCGCCACCGCCACCGCGCTGGTCGCCGTGTCGGCCCCCAGCGACGCCGTCGATCTGCTGACCCGCGCCAAGGGCGTGGCGGGCGACCGCATCGTCACTTTCGAGCTGATCCAGCGCGCCTGCATCGACGTGGCCCGCCGCCATGTGCCGGACGTGCCCGATCCCCTGCGCGACCGCTATCCCTGGTACGTGCTGGTGGAGCTGGCCGACCAGGATTCCGGCAACCGGCTGGCCGAGATGCTGGAAGGCATCCTGGAGGCGGGGATGGAGGCCGGCGAAGTGCTGGACGGCGTGGTCGCCGCATCGAAGGCCCAGGCCGATTCGCTGTGGCGCATCCGCGAAGGCATCCCGGAAGGGCAGAAGCGCGAGGGCGTGTCCTTCAAGCACGACGTCTCGGTGCCGATCTCCCGCGTCGCGCGCTTCCTCGACCGCACCGACGCGGCGCTGGAGCGGGCCTGCCCGGGCATCCGCCCCTTCTCCTTCGGCCATCTCGGCGACGGCAACATCCATTACAACCCAATCCAGGCGGAAGACGGCGACCCGGCCGAATGGCGGGCGAAGCTGGCGACGGTCAACGCCATCGTCCACGACATCGTCGTCGATCTCGGTGGGTCGATCTCGGCCGAGCACGGCATCGGCCGCCTGCGCATCGACGAGATGCCGCGCTACAAGTCGCCGGTGGAACTGGAGATGATGGCGACGCTGAAGCGTGCCTTCGATCCGCACAACCTGATGAATCCGGGCAAGATCCTGCATTCCTCCGAGGTGGCCTCCGAGGTGGCGCCCAAGGTGGCGCCATGACCTTCGACCATTTGAAGGACTGGATCGGCCGGGTGGAGATGCGGACCGACACCGCCATCGCCGCACCGCTGGCCGGGCTGGCGGCGACGCTGGACCACGACACCCCGCCCTGGCCGGCGGGGGAGTTGCCGCCGCTCGGCCACTGGCTGCATTTCCTCCCCAACGCGCCGCAGCGGGACATCGGCGAGGACGGCCACCCGCACAAGGGCGGTTTCCTGCCGCCGGTCCCGCTGCCCCGCAGGATGTGGGCCGGCAGCGACATGCGTTTCCTGGCGCCGATCCCCATCGGTGCGGAGATGCGTCGCACCTCCACCATCGAAGCGGTGGAGCACAAGGCCGGCCGGTCGGGCGAAATGGTGTTCGTCAGCCTGAGGCATGAGATCGCGACCGACGCCGGCGTCGCCATCCGTGAAAAGCAGGACATCGTCTACCGCGAGGCCGCCAGGCCGGGCGAGGCGCCGCCCCCGTCATCCGCCGATCCCCTGCCCGCGGCCGACTGGACCCGAGGCGTCATCCCCGATCCGGTGCTGCTGTTCCGCTATTCCGCCCTGACCTTCAACGGCCACCGCATCCATTACGACCGCCCCTACTGCCGCGAGGCCGAAGGCTATCCGGGGCTGGTTGTGCATGGGCCGCTGACGGCGACGCTGCTGATGGATCTGGTGTTGCGCAATCTTGGCAGCGGTTCCGAGGGCCGGCGGGTCGCCGGTTTCCGCTTCCGCGCCCGCCGGCCGCTGTTCGACACCGCACCCTTCACCCTGAACGCGGCGAACCGGGGGGATGGCGAGATCGACGGATGGGCGGTCGGTCCGGACGGACAGGTCGCCATGACAGCCGAATTCGCGGTCACGCCGGGAGCAGACAGGCCAAGAGCAGACACACCATGAGCGCGCCGGTTCGGGACGGAGGATTTTCCAGCGGGCGGCCCCGCCGCAGCTGGCTGTTCACCCCGGCGACGCGCCCCGACCGCTTCGACCGTGCCGCGCGGTCCGGTGCCGATGTCCTGATCGTCGATCTGGAGGACGCCGTGCCACCTGCCGACAAGGCGGCGGCGCGCGATGCGGCGTTGACAGCCCTGGCGGCGGCACCCGCCGCGCCGATCCTGCGGGCGCTGCGCATCAACGCGCCGGTGACGCCGGAGGGGTTGGAGGATCTGCTGGCCCTGATGCGCCGCCCGCAAGGCGGCGGGCCGGATTTCGTCATCGTGCCGAAGGTCGACAGTCCCGAGATGATCCGCTGGATCGACACGCTTCTGAGCGGCGCGGGCAGGCCCCTGCCGCTGGTGGCGCTGATCGAGTCCGCCCCCGGCATCGCGGCGGTGGAGGACATCGCCCGCGCATCGCCCCGGCTGGCCGCCCTGTTCTTCGGGGCCGCCGACCTGTCCGCCGATCTGGGCTGCGCCACCGCGTGGGAACCGCTTCTGTCGGCACGGTCCCGGCTGATCAATGCCGCAGCGCTTGCGGGCATCGAAGCTGTGGATTCGCCCTTCTTCGATCTGACGGACAGCGCCGGGTTGCAACGGGAAGCGGCATCCGCCCTGTCGTTGGGATTCGGCGCCAAGGCGGCGATCCATCCCGGCCAGATATCCACCATCACCGCGACATTCACCCCGACCGAAGCCGAGATCGCCCAAGCCCGCCGCATCCTGGCTGAAAGTGCCAAGGGCGTCGCGGTGGTCGATGGCCGTATGATCGACGAAGCGATGGCGCGCAAGGCCCGCCGCATCCTGTCCCGCACCACATGTGCCAACCAGCCGCAAGAGGATCGCCTCCCATAAAAATCCTCTTCGACAGAAAACGCCTGGTGGCGGTGGTTTTTCGCGTGGGAGAGAGGGTGAAGTCGGCAAACCAGAATCTTAGGGTGCGTTGGCGCATTCCGTCGCTTCGCTACCGACCGACAGGTGGCGCGCGCCAGCCCAAATCACCATTGCAGCTGCACTGAAGGCTGCTCCCAGCATGGAAACGCCGTGCCAGCCGGCATGGGCGTAGACCATGGTCGCGGTACTTGCTCCAATGGCACTGCCCATCGAATAGAAAACCATGTAGCCGCCGACGAGACGGCTACGTGCCGTCGGGTGGCGAGCGACGATGATGCTCTGGTTGGTGACGTGGACCGCCTGCACGGCAAGATCGAGCAGGACAACGCCGATCAGCAGAAGCGGAATCGACGACGGCAGAAACGCGATCAGCCCCCACGACAGCAGCAGGAGCGTGAGAGACAGTGCTGTCGTCCATTTGCCGAGACCGCGGTCCGCCAGGCGTCCCGCACCTGTCGCGGCTGCCACCCCTGCCAGACCGACCAGACCGAACAGACCGATCTGCGTGTGCGAGTAGTTGAAAGGAGCCGTGCTGAGCGGCAGGACCAGGCTTGTCCAGAATGTGCTGAAGGTCGCGAAAATCAGCAGAGCGAGAAGACCGCGCGCCAGCAAAACCCGGTCACGCAGAAACAGGGAGGGCATGGAGCGCAATATCTCCGCATAGCTGTCGGTGCTGCCCGGCAGCGGATTTCGCGGCAGAACACGCGTCAGCAGCCCGACCATAACAGCCATCAGAACGGCCGACGTCAGATAGACCACCCGCCAGCCGCCGACATCCGCGAGCAGTCCGGCAACGAAGCGGGCAGCGAGGATGCCGATGACGACGCCGCTTGTTACCGTGCCGACTGCCTTTCCCCGTTCGGCAGGCCTTGCCAGGGTCGCGGCAAAGGCGACCAGAACCTGCACCATGACGGCGAGCAGGCCCATCGCGACAAGGCCGGTGAACAGGACCCCTTCGGTTTTCGCTGCCGCAACGGCGACCAACGCGACGACCGACAAAAGGCCTTGCCCAATGACAAGCCGACGGCTGTCAAGTATATCACCGAGCGGAACGATGAAGATCAGCCCCAGTGCATAGCCGACCTGGGTCAGCGTCACGACAAGTCCAATCGCAGCGGGCGAAATTCCAAAATCCCTCGCGATTGCATCGAGCAATGGCTGAGCGAAATAGACATTCGCTACGCTGATGCCGGCGGCAATGGCAAAGATCAGCGTCGTACCTCTTGATAGCCCGCCGTCCGGCTGACGTCGTCTCCATGATTCTCTTGCGCTCTGCATGGCGATCCCGTTCGTGAAGCCAATCTGGTTTCATATCGAGACCACTTGTGCAGGGAGAATTCCAGTTCTAAATTAGGACCAGTTTTGGGTGGTGGAGGCTGGTGGCATGGTCAAGCGGGTCAGTCTTTGGGATGCGGGTTGCCCGGTGGCGCGGGCGCTCGATGTCATCGGCGATTGGTGGTCACTCCTGATCATTCGCGACGCCTTCGACGGAGTGCGACGGTTCAACGAGTTCCAGAGCGGCCTTGGTATCGCCAAGGGAATGTTGGCAACCCGGCTGCGCGATCTGACCGAACGCGGCATTCTGGAGACCGCGCCGGCTTCGGACGGCAGCGCCTACAAGGAATATGTCCTGACCGAAAAAGGGCGCGGCCTTTTCCTCGTTATCGTCGCGCTGCGCCAGTGGGGCGAAGACCATCTCTATGGCCCTGATGAACCGCGATCCTCGATGATCGCCGCTGAAACGGGCCTCCCGGTTGCCCGTCTGGAACTGCACGCAGGAGACGGGCGGGTTCTAGCATGGAGCGATACGAGGGTGATAAAGGCCGATAAAAACTGATCGAATGCAGAGATGGCAAAGCAGCACTCCGGGACGGTGTGCGAAGGAGGCAGCATGCCCTCCGGCTGCTAGATCTCCTCCTCCAACTCTCCGTTGCTTCTCGATGTGTCATAGGCGCGCTGCGCTCTTTCCATCGCGGGGCCGTTGGCGAGCGACCAGTTGTAAAGAGCGGCGAAGGGTTCGCGCAGCGAGCAGCCAAGATCGGTAATCGTGTACTCGACGCCGATCGGCTGCGTCGGCAGGACTTTGCGACTGACGAGGCCGTTGCGCTCCAGACGCTTCAATGCCTCGGACAAAGCCTTGTGGGTGATGCCGTCGAGGCGGCGCTTGAGGTCGTTGAACCGCGCCGGCTGCGTGCAGAGGACACTCAGGATCAGCACCGTCCACTTGTTGGCGATATGTTCGAGGATGGGCCGCGTCGCGGTGACATCGAGCGGCAGTTCGAGCACGTCTCTGGCCATAGGTATACACCTCGATATCTGAGCACTATCTGGTATCTAGGCGCCATCAGGTGCCTTCTTGTAATTAGATATATAAATGATAGCTGTTCGTCATCACCAGCGATGTGAGGACGCATGAGCGGGCTTTCAGGAAAAATCGCCGTCGTGGTCGGTGGCCATGGCGGCATCGGTGGCGCCATTGCAGAGCGGTTCGCGGCGGAAGGCGCCACGGTCTACGCCACCAGCCGTCGCGCCGAAGAGGGCGAGGTCGAGCTTGGGGCCGGCAGGCTGCGCGCGCGCCGCGTCGATGCTTCAGATCTGACTGCGCTCGCCGCCTTCTTCGAGGCGGTGGGCAGCGAAGCCGGGCGGGTGGACGTGCTCGCCGTCAACGCCGGTATCTCCGAGTTCGCGACCCTCGACGGCATCGGCGAGGATCATTTCGACCGGACCTTCGGCCTCAACGTGCGTGCGCTGCTGTTTGCCGCCAAGGCTGCGACGGCGATCATGCCGGATGGCGGTTCGATCGTGCTGGTGGGCTCGATCGCCGGCGCGATCGGCACCAAAGGCTATGGCGTCTACGGGGCGACCAAGGCCGCTGTACGCTCGTTCGCGCGGACCTGGGCCAACGAACTGGCGCCCCGCAACATCCGCGTCAACGTCGTGGCACCGGGACCAACCGACACCGCCATGATGGCAGCGACATCCGACGAGGTGCGCGAGACGCTGACGACGTTGATCCCGCTCGGCCGTATGGGTCGTGCCGACGAAGTGGCCTCGGCCGCGCTGTTCCTCGCCAGCGACCAAAGCAGCTTCATCACCGGGGCCGAGCTGCCGGTCGACGGCGGCATGGCGCAGGTCTGATCTGTGCGACGCCGGGCGGGAGACCGTGGCGCTGACCCGGCCTCGGCTCCCCCCGGCGGTCGAACCGGATGCTGCCGTCGGCTCAGACTTGGTGGAACGCCTGACCGGCCCGCGCCGCGTGCATTCCCGCGAGTCTGCCGGACGTAAACGCCCAGGCCAGGTGATGGCCGTGCCCTTCCAGCAGCAGGCCGCCCTGCCCGACCGACCCGACGGCGTAGAGGCCCGGAATCGCCTGTCCGTCGCCGCGCGTCACCTGATGGTCCCGGTTCACCGTCAGGCCGCCATCGGTCAGGATGATCCAGCTTTTGACCGGACCCAGCGCATGGAACGGCCCCTTGCCGACCGACGGCGGCCCGCCGGCCGCGGTGTCCCGGGTGGTGACCGCCCTGGCCAATGCCTGGGCGGGCACCCCCATGGAGGCAGCCAGTTCTTCGATCGACCCGCCGCGGTGATAGAGGTCCGGCCTTGTCCGCTTGTAGTCCTGGAGATAGGCGTAGGCGACGCCGGGGGCGGTCGAGATGAAATACGGCCATTTGGCGAATTTGCGCGCCACCTCGTCGTCGAAGACGATATAGCCGACCTTGTCGGGCTGTTCGGCCAGGGCGTAGTTCGGGCGGTCCAGCTCGTCGGCGAAGCGCTCGCCGCGCTTGTTGACCAGGATCGCCCCCTCGCGGAACAGCGAAGGCTCCGGGCTGAGATAGGTGGTCACGAATGACAGGATGAACGGGCGCAGGCTCCAGGTCGGCAGCTTTTCCAGCGCCATGCGCATGGCGCCGGTCAACAGCCGGTGCGGTGGCAGGCGAAGGAGGGCGCTGGGCTTGGCCGGCGGCATGAAGCGCAGGTTCGGGCCATAGACGACCTCCCCGAACTTCACTTCGGCGCCGAGTTCCTCGCCGAACCGGTGCCCGTCGCCGACATTCGTCGTGTTCACGCCATCCACTTCGGCGACCGCTGGATTGAAACGCCGCTTCAGGTCCGGGCTGGACGAGTAATCGCCGGTGGCCAGGATGACCGCGCGGCGGGCGCGCAGTTCATGGGGACGGCCGTCGATCCGGGCAGCCACGCCGACGACGCGTCCATTCTCCACCAGCAGACGCTCCACCGTCGCGTTCACCCGCGCGTCGACGCCGACGCGACGCGCCTCGCGCCCGACGAAGTAGATGTAGGCCCGCGAGTTGGGAAGCACGTTGTGCATGCGCGGCTGGCGGTGCGGCGGCTCGGGCATCGGGCCGTAGAAGGTCACCCCCAGCGACATCAGCCATTCCACGCTGGCCGGGACATTTTCCACCAGAATGCGCCGCAGCTCCTCATTGTCGGCCGCCGCCGCGGTCTCGCCGGCGAACTTCGCGGCGAACTTCCCCATGTCCTCGAAATGGGCCTGGGGATCGTCGACGATGCCGGCGCGGCGCTGATGGGGGGTGTTGGTGGCGGTGATCGAGCCGATCGACAGGCCGGTGCTGCCGCGCAGTTCCGTGTGCTTCTCCAGCAGGATCACCCGCGCACCTTCCCGGCGGGCGAAGATCGCGGCGGTCAGGCCGGAGCCCCCACCGCCCACCACCACGATGTCCGTTTCTTCGCGAACGGCGTCAGCGCTCATTTTTCAGTGCCTTTCCAATGTGCCGGCATCCGGCGCCGCGCCGCGAGGGGCGCGCCGGTTCACCGCCTGTCATCGTTCGATTGCCGGTTTCCCCGGACAGGGGCGCCGGTCCCGGTGCCGTCAGTCGCGCTCGCGGCGGGGCGACCGTGCCCGCCGGGCCAGCCACCAGCCGGACTGGTCCGGCCAGCCATCGAAGCCGCCGCCGCACAGCTGCTGCACCGCATGCAGCGGCCAGTTGGGATCGTCCAGCGCCTCCCGCCCGATGGCGACGAGGTCGGCCTGGCCGTCGCGCAGGATCGCCTCCGCCTGATGGCCGTCAAGGATCAGGCCGACCGCCATGGTCGCGACTCCCGCCTCCTGCCGGATCCGCCCGGCGAAGGGCACCTGGAAGCCCGGATGGCGCGGAATCGCCGCCGCGGTGGCCGACACCCCCGTCATGCCACCGGAGGAGCAGTCGATCACATCGATCCCGAGGTCACGCAGGTCGCGGCTGAAGCCCACGCTGTCCTCGATCGTCCAGCCGCCCTCGATCCAGTCGGTCGCCGAGATCCGGACGAACATCGGCCGGTCGGCCGGCCAGACCGCCCGCACCGCCGCCGCGACCTCCATCGGGAAGCGGCAGCGCCCTGCCCGGTCGCCGCCATAGCCGTCGGTCCGCCGGTTGCTGAGCGGCGAGAGGAACTGGTGCAGCAGGTAGCCGTGGGCGCAATGCAGCTCGACCGCTTCGAAGCCCGCCTCCAGTGCCCGCGCCGCCGAAGCGCGCCAGGCCTCGACCAGGACGGCGAGGCCGGCGCGGTCCAGCTCCGCCGGCACCTGCCAGCCGTCGGCAACGGGCAGCGGGCTTGGAGCGGCGACCGGCCAGGGCGGCTCCCCGCGTGCCAGGTCGGCTGCGCCGAGCGGGCCATGCCCCTGCCAGGGCCGCTGGGTCGCCGCCTTGCGCCCGGCATGACCGAGCTGAATGGCGGGAACCGCGCCGAACGCCTTCAGCAGTCCGGCGATGCCGCGCAGGCCGGGGATCTGCCGGTCGTCCCACAGGCCGAGATCGCCGGGGGTGATCCGCCCCTGCTCGGTCACCGCCGTCGCTTCGACCATCACCATGCCGGCGCCGCCCATGGCAAAGCGGCCGAGATGCACCCGGTGCCAGTCGCCGGCCTCGCCGTCCGCCGCCGAATACTGGCACATCGGCGAGATGACGATGGGGTTGCGCAGCGTCGTCCCGCGCAAGGCGACCGGCCTGCACAGACGCGGCGCCGTAGCCGCGCCACCGGCGGGGCTCTCCGTCTCCGGACTCACCGCCCCACCCCGCTCCTGGCGATCCCAGTGCCGCCAAGCTCTGCGGCGGCCGCCTCGGCCGCCCGCAGCCCGGTGACCGACGATTTGGTCAGGCCGCCGACATAGCCGATGGCATCGCCGCCCTCCAACCCGCCGGTCGTCGCCCCGGCGGCGAACAGGCCGCTGATCGGCGTGCCGTCCTCGCGTCTGACCCGGCCATGCTCGTCGATGGCGATGCCGCCCATGGTGTAGGTCATGCCGGCGACCAGACGGATCGCCATGAACGGTCCCTGACGGATCGGGAGGGGACGCGCCCGGCCGGTGCTGCGCGGCGGCGTCAGGCCGGCGGTGCCGCCACTGTCCACCGCGGCATTGTAGGCGGCGACGGTCGCCGTCAGCCGGTCGGCGGGAATCCCGAGCTTTTCCGCCAGCCCCTCCAGCGTGTCGGCCTCGATGACGGTGCCGCCGACGCGGGGCAGATGCGGGTTGGCGGGGATGATCGCCTCGGTCCCCGGCCCGTCCCAGATCGGGCGGTCGAAGATCACCGTCGTCCCCAGCGGGTCGTCGAGTTTGGCGATCCTGTTGGTGACATGGACGCCGCCGCGGCCTTCGTCGACGACCCGGACGCCGGTCCTGTCCACCACCAGCCCAGCCATGACGAGCTCGTCGAGCCAGGGATAGGGCCACAGCCTGTCGTTGCTCAGCGCATCCTGGCACAGGAGATGGCCATAGACATAGGGCGTGCCGCGCAGGGCGGCACCGGCGGCGGCGGCCATCCGCAGCCCATCGCCGCCGCCGGTGCCGGCGCCGCGCTGGCGCACCGCTTCGGGCACCGGCGAGACATGGGCGCGCACGAGGTCCGGGTCGCCCTGGAAACCGCCGTCGGCGATGACGACGCCACGCGCCTCGATCATCACCGTCTCGCCGTTCCGTTCGGCCCGCAACCCGATACAGCGGCCATCCTCCATCATCAGCTCGCGGGCGCGCACGCCGCGGTGGATGCTGCCACCACGCTTCTCCAGTGCGGCACCCAACGTGCGCAGCAGCGTGTCGCCGCCCCTGCCCTCCCAGTTCAATCCCGGCTGCGGCAGCGCCGGCGGGGCCAGCACGGTGTCCTGCCAGTCGCGCGGGCCCGCCTTCATGAAGCGGATCCCCTGGCGGCGCAGCCAGTCGATGGCCCGCGGCGCCTCCGTCGCGAGCATCGTCACCAGGGCTTCCTCCACGAAGCCGTCCGTCTCGCTGCGGATGGTATCCTTAACCTCCTCCACCGGACGGTTCAGGCTGCGCATGCCGATGTGGAAGGCGCCGCCCGTGTAGCGGGAATTGCAGAGGTAGCGGTCCTCCGTTCCCTTCTCCAACACGACGACGCCCAGCCCGAGTTCGGCGGCGCGGTTCGCGGCCACCAGCCCGGCAATGCCGGCGCCGATGACGGCCAGATCGGTTTTCATGCGTTCCTCCCCTCCCGGGCTCTCCCAGGGATGTGCGTTGCGGGCGCTCGCCCGTGTACGGTTCGGGCGCGCACCTGCCGGTTGCTCCGGCGGTTATTTCGGCAGCAGCATGTCGGAAATGATGGCGACCAGCTCTGCGAAGGCCTTCATCACCAGGAACAGCAGCGGGGCGCTCAGCGCCAGGACCAGCGCGGCGCCGCCGCCCCAGCCGGACAGCAGCGCCACCGCCGCCACGAAGAGCGGGGCCAGCCCGGCAACGACGGCCAGCCAGAAGCCGTATTGGACGACGAAGCGAACCGCCGGATAGTTCTGTTCTGGCGACATGGTCCCTGATCCCGATGTTTGCGGTGATGGTGTGGAGGCGGCGGGCGTTGGGGCCGAGGTGGCTCCCGAACCGGCGCCCTTCGCAGCCGGGCCGATGGGGCGGCAGGAAACGCTGCATACCTGATTATTGACAGCCCACAATCGTGATGTACACTGATTATACGCATACTGTCAATATATGCCGAGCGGCCGGGCGCTGTGCGATCCGGACCCGAACCGGTCCGGCCTGACGGGTGGAACCGACCGATCCGGCACCGCACCCGCCGTTACCCAAAAACAGACAATCCGTGGGAGGGACATCATGAACACGCACGCCCCGGCACTGGCGCTGGGCCTGACCCTGGGCCTAACCTTGTGCCCCCCGACCAGCGGTACCGCATCGGCTGCCTACACCGGCAACGTCGTCCGTATCGGCGTCCTCAACGACCAGTCCGGTCTGTATGCCGACATCATGGGCCAGGGATCGGTGACCGCCGCCCGCATGGCGGTCGAGGATTTCGGCGGCAGCATCGGCAACACACCGATCGAGGTGGTTGCCGCCGACAACCAGAACAAACCCGACGTCGGCGCCGCCATCGCACGGCAATGGTACGACGTCCAGGGCGTTGACATGGTCGCGGAGATCGCCAACTCCTCGGTCGCACTGGCGGTGGTCGAGATCGCGCGCGACAAGAACAAGGTCGCCATCGTATCGGGCTCCAACACCAACCGGCTGACCGGCGATTCCTGCACCCCCAACCATGTGCACTGGGCGTTCGACAATTACGCGCTCGCCAACGCCACGGCGCGCGCCGTCGTCAGGCAGGGCGGAACCTCCTGGTTCTTCATCACCTCCGACTACGCCTTCGGCCACGACATGGAGAAGCAGGCCGGCGACATCGTGAAGCAGTCGGGCGGCACGGTGGTCGGGTCGGTGCGGGCACCGCTGAACTCGGCCGATTTCGCCTCCTACCTGTTGCAGGCGCAGGGATCGGGGGCGAAGGTGATCGGGCTGGCCAACGCCACCGCCGACTTCACCAGCACGGTGAAGCAGGGCAAGGAGTTCGGCATCCTGGACGGCGGCCAGCGCTTCGCCGGACTGACCGTGTACCTGACCGACATCGATGCGCTCGGGCTGGATGCGGCGCAGGGGACCCTGCTCAGCGTGCCGTTCTACTGGGACCTGAACGACAGGACCCGCGCCTTCTCCAAGCGCTTCTTCGAGCGCCACGGCAAGATGCCGACCGCCTACCAGGCGTCGGTCTATTCGCAGGTCACGCACTATTTGAAGGCGGTCAAGTCGCTGGGCAGCGATGACGACGGCCGGGCCGTCGTCGCCCGGATGAAGGAGCTGCCGACCGACGACGACGCCTACGGCCAGGGATCGATCCGCATCGACGGACGCAAGCTGCACCCGATGTACCTGTTCCAGGTCAAGACCCCGCAGGAATCGAAAGGGCGCTGGGACTATTACAAGCTGGTCTCGACCATCCCGGCGGAAGAGGCCTGGAAGCCCCTGGACCCGGCCTGCCGCCTCGTCGCCAGGCAGTGACGCCGGCGCCGTCAGCCCATCCCCACCATCGGCACAACATCGACAGGGAGTTTCCAGTGGTTGTCGAAGAACGCACCTATGTCCTGCACACCGGCGTCAGCCTCGCCGAGTATCTGCGCATCTACGAGACGGAGGGGCTGCCGGCGCAGAAGCCGATCCTCGGCGGCTTCCTCGGCTATTTCGTGACCGAGTTCGGCACCCAGAACCAGCTCGTCCATCTCTGGGCCTATGCCGACCTGGAGGACCGGCGGGCGCGACGGGCAAGACTGGCCCAGGATGCGCGATGGCAAGGCTGCCTGGCCAAGATCCGGCCGATGATCATGACCATGGAGAACCGGATCATGTACCCGACCTCCTTCTCGCCGATCCGCGAACTGCCGGTGACGACCGGGCAGCCGGACACCGCGCTGGCCTGATCCGGGGGAGAGGGGCGGAGCCGCGCGGCGGCGCGCAGCTCCGCCCGCTCAGGCATCGAACAACCGGACCGGGCGGCCGGTCGCCGCCGCCTCCTTGACCGCCAGGGTCGCGCGCAGGGTCTCGGTGGCGTCGGCGCCGCCGGCCAGCGGCGCCTCCTCACCGCGGATCACCCGGGCGAAATGGGCCAGTTGCAAGGCGTAGGGATTGCCGGGCTTCAGCGGCAGCGCCGTCCGGGTGAAGGGGTCGAGCCAGCCGCGCCCGCCCTCGTAGCGCCAGAGTTCGAGGGTCGGCACCGTCAGAGAGCCATGGGTTCCCGAGAAGAAATGGGTAGGGACCTGCTGGCGGGCGAATTGCGGGCTCTCGCCGGTGGTCATGTCCCAGCTCCAGGGGGCAGCGGCGGCGTCCGACAGGCTGACGGTCGCCAGTGCCCCGCTGCGCAGCCGCAGCAGGACCGCAGCGGTGTCCTCCACCGCGAAACCGCGGGTCCGGTTGGAACTGGACGCCTGCAGACTCTCGATGTCGCCGCACAGGAAGCGCAAGGTGTCGATCTCGTGGATCAGATTGATCAGGATCGGGCCGCCGCCCTCCTCCCGCCGCCAGCAGGCGTCGAAATAGCCGTCGGGCTTGAGGAAGGTGTAGAGGATCGTCGCCGTCACCAATGCGCCGAGATCGCCCCGCCCGATCACCTCGCGCGCCGTCCGCAGGATCGGGTTGTGGCGGCGGTGATGTCCGACCAGCAGCGGCACCCCTGCCCGCCCGGCCGCCTCCGTCAGCAGCCGTGCCGCCTCCACCGTGTCGGCGATCGGCTTCTCCACCAGCACTGGGATGCCGCGTTCGACGCAGGCGATGCCGATCGGCGCATGGGTGGCGTTGGGGGTGGCGACGATGACGCCGTCCGGCAGATCGCCGGACTCCAGCAGCGCCGCGATGTCGGCATGATGCGGCACCCCGTGCCGTCCGGCGAGCGCGCAGGCCTCCTCGCCCGGATCGACGATGGCGGCCAGCTGGCAGGGATGCGCGTCATGCCGGGGGTCGGACATGGCTTCGATGTGCGTCTTGCCGATGACGCCGGCACCGGCGACGGCGATGTGGAGGGGAGACATGCGAGGTTCCTCGACTGGGAGCCCATGGCGGGCGGAAGGGCGATGCACCGGCTCAATCGTTCCGGACCCAGCGTTCCGGCCCCATCGCTTCGGCCCCATCACTTCGGACGGGACACCTGCCGCGGGCATCGCAAATATTGACAGCATACGTAATATCAGCTTACATACTGATTGCATCCTGTCAATATCGCGGGTGGGACGGACGGTTTCGCGCCCAGGGGTAAGGGGGGCGCCTGCCGACCACCGGGGACTGTGGCCGGGATTGCGAAGGAACACAGGCACAGGTCATGCGGGTTGTGCTACCGGCGGCTTCCGTATGGGAGTATCACCGCAAAATGAACAGGATCGACAGGGGCGCGCATGGCCATGGATGAACTTTACGCCAAGCCCGGGCATCTTCTCCGGCGGGCACAGCAGATTTCGACCGCCCTCTTCACGGAGGAGTGCGCGGTCCACGACCTGACGTCGGTGCAATATGCGGCCCTGGTCGCCATCGACGAGAATCCGGGGGTGGACGCCACCCGGCTGTCGGGGCTGATCGCCTTCGACCGCTCGACACTGGGCGGCGTCATCGAGCGGCTGGAGGCCAAGGACCTCATCTACCGCCGCCCGAGCGACGGGGACAAGCGGATCAAGCTGCTGTACCTGTCGCCGGCCGGCCGGGAGATGCTGACCACCGTCACCGCGGCGGTCGAGCGGGTGCAGGAGCGCATCCTCGAACCCCTGCGGCCGGCCGACCGCAAGACCTTCATCCATCTCCTGACCCAGTTGGTCAACCTGCACAACGACACACTGCCATCGTCGCTGCGGCTGGTCGTCGACCGCGAGGCGGCGGCCGGCGATGCGGGCGAACCGCCCGCCGCCGCCGATGGAAACACGAAACGCGGCAAGGCCGCAGCCGGTCGAAAGGTCAAACGACGATAAGAGCCTTCGACCGCGCGGGAGGAAACGGAGAACATAAGGAATGGCACAAGTTACCGCGTGGGATGCCGAGGTCGATCTTCTCGTGGCCGGTGCCGGTCCGGGCGGCATGGCCGCTGCCCTGGTCGGCGCGCTGGAAGGGCTGGAGGTTATGGTCTGCGAGAAGTCGGAGCAGATCGGCGGCACCGCCTCCACCTCCGCCGGGACCCTCTGGATCCCGGGCAACACGCAGAGCCGGCGGGCCGGCTACGACGACAGCCCGGCGCAGGCGGAAATCTATATGGACCGGCTGGTCGGCGGCACCAAGGGCCGCGACCTGCGCAGCGCCTACCTGGAGACCGGGCCGGCGGCGATCGACTATTACGACACCCGCACCGACGTCCAGTTCCTACCCTGCGGGCGCCACCCGGACTATCAGCAGAACATGGCGGGAGCGGCGGTGACCGGACGGGCAATCGTCCCGAAACCGTTCGACGGCCGCCTGCTCGGCGAGGATTTCCGGCTGGTCCGGCCGCCCATCGGCGAGTTCATGATCTTCGGCGGCATGATGGTCGGCAAGGACGACATTCCCCGCCTGATCGGTCGCTTCAAGTCGGCGGCCAACTTCGCTCATTCGGCCAGGCTGTTCCTGCGCTACCTGTCCGACCGGCTGAAATACCCGCGCGGCACCCGCATCACCATGGGCAATGCGCTGGTGGCCCGCCTGTTCTACAGCCTGCGCAAGCGCAAGGTGCCGATCCGGTTCGACACCGCCATCCGCGAGATCCTGCGGGAGGGCGGCCGGGTGGTCGGCGCCGTGGTGGAAAGCGGCGGCCGGACGTTGCGGGTGCGGACCCGCAAGGGGGTGGTGCTGGCGACCGGCGGCTTCGCCCACAATACCGAATTCCGCAAGGCCTTCATGCCGCAGCCGGTGCCCGTCCATTCGCTGGCCTGCGAGACCGACACCGGGGACGGGCTGACCCTGGCGCGGGCGGTCGGGGCGAGGATCGACGGCGATCAGCATCGCGGCGGCGCCTTCTGGACCCCGGTGTCGGTGACGCGCCGGACGGGGGGCTGGCGGGGCCTGTTCCCCCATCTGGCGCTCGACCGCGCCAAGCCCGGCCTGATCGCGGTGAACGCCGCCGGCCGGCGCTTCGTCAACGAAGGCGCCTCCTACCACGACTTCGTCGAGGCGATGTTCGAATCGCACAAGCTGGTGCCGACGATGCCGGCCTGGCTGATCTGCGATTCCGCCTTCGTCGCCAGATACGGCATCGGCGTGGTGCATCCCGGCACCCGGAATCTGGCGCCGCACGAGAAGAGCGGCTACCTCACCACCGCCCCGACGCTGGAGGAACTGGCGCGCAAGATCGGCGTCGATCCGGTGGGGCTGGCGGACAGCGTGCGCCGGCACAACGGCTTCGCGCTGACCGGCAGCGACCTTGATTTCGGCAAGGGCGACAGCGAGCTGAACCGCTTCAACGGCGATCCGGAACACCGTCCCAACCCGTGCCTCAAGCCGATCGAGGCGGCTCCCTTCGTCGCCGTCGCGGTCTGGCCGGCGGAGATCGCCTGCAGCGCCGGGCTGGCGACGGATGCCGACGGCCAGGTGCTCAGCGAGGACGGCGACCCGATTCCGGGCCTCTACGCCTGCGGCAACGACATGGCCTCGATCATGGCCGGCACCTATCCCGGTCCCGGGACGACGCTCGGTCCGGCGCTGGTTTTCGCCTACCGGGTGGCGATGCATGCGGCCGGCAGGGGCGATGCAGCCGGCAGGGCGACCGGAGCCTCCGAAGAGTTGGGCCGGGAGGAACGGGCGGCGGCGCGCTGACGCCGCCCGCCCCCATCCGCAGCCGCATCACGATGGGCGGGCGTCAGTCCGGCGCCCGCCCATCGCGTGGAAGCCGGGCCGAGAGCGGACCCGGCGCGCGCAACACCGCGAGCAGCGCCTCGTTGCGCCGGCGGATCAGCGCGTCACGCCCGCCGACCGACGCCTCCAGCGCCTCGGCCCCGGCGACCAGCGCCCGCTTGCTGTCGGCGTCGAAGACCGGGGTGCCGAGATCGTCCCACCAGGAGCGGATCGGCGCGTCGAACACCTCCAGGAAGCGGGCCAGTCCGCCCGCCCCTCCCCCCCGCAGAGAGGGCCCGTCTCATATACACATCCGACGCCGCCCCCGAACAGAGAA
>NZ_WHOS01000076.1 GCF_013340935.1 Azospirillum melinis
TTCAAGCCGCCCAAACTGCTCCACCGTCAACCAGAACTGACCGTCGCTCATCGCAAAGCCCCTTTCCAGGGCGTTGAATCACAACGGCTCACTGACGGAAAGGCTCTTTATGGGTCCGTACCCTAATAGGACTGGAGACTAAACCGCTGATTTCTTCCGTTTGACGTCGCTAAAACGTACACTTGCAACAAGCTGAATTTGACTAAAGGGAAGCACAAGCGGTTAATTATCGCGAAAATCACGTTTAGACTGCACACCCGCACGCGACATGAACGATGCGGTGATAAGGCCGGCCTCTAAGATATGCAGTTTTCAATCCGCGCATCCGTAGGGGATGCAATCGTGGAGTGCTGCGTCGAGAAAGCCCCCGCCGTGGTTTCAATCCGCGCATCCACAGGGGATGCAATTGCTTAACCATAACTCCTTGTACCAACAACTGTATTCGTACCGAATCTGCGAACCACCTAATGAGGAATCGGCGAATAGAAATCCAATTGCTTTACGACCTTCCTTAACACACAGATATTCAGCACTTTCGACCAATTACGAACCTTCCGACATTCGGCTGTGCGCTTGAGGTTCGCGCGGAACAAGGACAAGCCGCCAAACCACAAGCTTCTTCAAAACCGGACGATCGCTTCTACACCGGCCGGCATGTTGGTGAGATCAAGGTCGATCTCGTAATCCTCGAACCGCCGTGCTGGCGGTAGAGTATCCAGTTCGGAGCTGGCAAGGTCATACGTTGCCCCCTGTACCCGGCGCCGAACCGTGACACGCCGAAATAGGCTGGCGGGAGATGCATTGCCGAGGGCGCTATCGTGACGGAAGACGATCAACCGCCGGCTGGCCATTTCCCCACGCGCAGCTGAGTGGTCATGGTCGAACATCCGCTCCAACGCCGTCCACAGCAGCTCGAGGTCACTCTCATCGAAATTGATGCGCTCTGCTTGTTTGGCCGAGATATAGCCATGGGCACGATAAAGAGCATAAGGCACCCGGTACTTGCGTCCCATTGTCCGGTTTTCAATGCGCTCGTCGTCAGAGGCCGCCTCTCCTTCTTGCAGCGGCGTGAGACTATCCAAGTTGGTCCTTTGGTCCTGACCGGGCTGCTTTGCTCTCTGCGTCTTCCGGTTCCGCTCTTCCGGTTCTGCGGTGGCTGCCATGCGGGTGATCGTGATCTCTTGCGGCAGGATCGGCTCGACCGATTCGGCGAAGCACAGCTGTACCGGGCCGAGAACCTGACCGCAGTTCACCCCAAAGCCCATCACCGCGCCAAAAGTGCGCACGTCGAAGAAATGATCGCACATAAACTGACGCAGGGCCGCTGCCTCGTCATCATCCCGCGGCGACAGCCGGGCGGCCGTTGCCACCGCTGCTTCGCCAGGACGTACCGCCCGATAGGCGTCACGGTGCGTCCGATTGAGAATGGCACCATCGCGCAGGTAGATGCCAAAGCGAGGATCATCGCCATGAAACAGGGTGACGTAATTGCGGATTTTACGCTTCAGACAGACATCGGTCACCAGCCCATGACTGGTTTCCGGATCGAGGCGAGGCTGGTTGCCAAGGTCGGGGTCGCCATTGGGGTTGCCGTTCTTCACCTCGAAAAACAGGACGCACTCGTGGCGGTTTGAGACAGCAGGCATGGGCTCAGTCCTCCAGTTGGGCAACCGTATCGGCAACCTCTGAATCGGGTTTGCGAGCGTAGCGTTGGTGGTAATAGCCGACAGCGAAGCGACCCTGTGCCATCGGCTGCAGTTGGCGCGGAAAATTCATGTCCAGATCGCGCATGATCTCGTCGATTTCGCGCTCGAACCAGACAGCGAGGCCACGGGTCACGCGCTCCCTGTGCAGCACCTTCAAATGATGGGAGGTGGTGCGCAGCAGCAGAGGAAAGACGTTGGCCGGCGTGGCCGAGGCCGCACCGTAATAGCGATCCCGGACACTGGCGTTGAGCCGCCCCAAGGCGGCACGCTGGACGTTCTCGAGAACGGCGAACAGCCGTCCGAGCCGGTAGGCTTGGTCGAACTCCGTACGATCGAGGCTCACTGGTACCTCCATGGCCGGATCGGTGTGTTGATTGGCGCTGCCACGCCGGTGCCGGTGGGCAGCACGCTGGAGGATCGCTTTGCACAGGGCAGCACGGGGGCCATCGACAGGTTCGCCGGCACGCAAACGCTGGAGGACTGCCACCAGCAGGGTCAACGGATAACGGTCTCCCGTCAGGATCGCCCGCATCAGGTCGCCGGCGAGTTGCTGAGGAGCCGACCCGGAGCGTCCCTGCCGTGCTACGGCATAGAGCAGTGCCGCCGGTGAGGGAGGTATTTTCCAGGCCGGCGGCTCAATCCGCAGATCGTGCCAGTGAGCGGTCAGCCGATCGATCAGCGCCCCTGCCGTCACCTCCTGCCAGAACCGCACCGACAGACGTGGACCGTTCGGCGTGAGGCCGAGGATAAACACGCGGACACGGGGCTCTATGCCAAGAGCGGCGGCTTGTGCGCCGGCAGACTTATCCAGCCATTCCCAGCTCCGGCGAAAATCCGGGCACCCCCCGTTTCTGGCAAGATCGGGTGGTCCGGTTGGCGCCAACACGCTGCCCACCAGCGCCTCGATCCGGCGGGCCGCCGCCTCACCATGGACAGCGGCGTCAGCCCAGAACACCATGGTGATGTCCCCGATCCGGAGTTTGGATCGGCTGCCCGGCGCCAGCAGGGCATTGAGCGCCGCACCGTACTGAAAGGCAGCAGCCTCCGAGACGGGAGCGTTGTCACCCTGCACCTTGCCGTGCGACCTGAAAGCAGGCTGATGGAATGACACCAGTGACGCGCCGGTTGTCGGGGCTCCCCACACGCCCTTGATCGCGGGATGCAGGCGAGCAACCGGAGCAACCTGACCGGTGACCAAGCACACTGCCTTGGGTCGGTCACCCTCGATAGCGTGGGGTTCCCACGCGGCCTGGGCTGCCGGCCGATCATGCAGAAAGCGCGGCCGACCGGCGGCATCGACATCGTCGAGCAGGCGAAAAACAAGTGTGCGATCGAGCATCGCCTGCGGGAACGGCGCTCGCCGGAAGCGACTTGGCGTCCAGCTGCGCAGAAAGCGCAAGAACGCCAGGAGGCCGGGATCTTCTGTGCCATCCAGCAGTCGCTCGTTCCAATCACGGAAGGCCTCGGCACGGGCAGGGTGAACGGATGGTTTCGTGCCCTCCAGCGGGCTGCCGAGCCCGAGAACGAAGTGGCTATTGTCCCAGAGGAAGAAGGGCCGGGGCTTGATGCCGGATCGCGTGAACGACCGCGGAACCGCCATCGACTGCCCGCCGCTGCGGTTCCGTCCGTCAGTGGAAAGGCGGAGGTCGTCACAGGCGACAGGCTCACCGTCTGCCGACAGCACCAACCCGAAGGCAATGCGCTCACGCGTGAAACCGAAGGACGGGACATCACGGCGACATTCCAGCCGACCGTAATGGGAAGTGAGATAGGTGAGGATCGTCATGACCGCACCGCCGCGACAAAGGGCGGAACGCTGATGACGCCATCGCGCAGAATGGCGTGGAAAAATCGGGCGGCGTGATTGTCGGTGTAATCAATGTCGAGCAGCATCTGGCCGAGATCCCGGTCGCGCTGATCAGCGGGCAACTGGTGCTCAGGCACCGGCCCTTCCCACAGCGCGACGTCTGCCGGAAACTCGCGTGTGCCAAGATACGGCGAGCGGAAATACTGACCGCGCTGGGCTCGGCGACGAAAGATGGAGAGGGGTTCATCCAGCCTTTCACCGCTTCGCGCGTCATACCTCAGACTCAGGTGAGCGGAAATCAAGTAATCGACGTCGACCAGAATGGTGGCCGCGCGGCGCTGCCGCATGTCGGCAGCATTCCGTGACAGGCGTTGAAGGTCGCCGTCTCGCATGGCATGGCGTACGGAGGTAGCCGAGATACGATCACCGATCTCGTTGCGCGTCAGGGATTGGAAGCGAATAGGCTTGAGCACATGGATTTGGTCGATGACCCATCTGAGCCTGGGACGCCAGTAAACAGCTTCGTAAATTCCGCGGGCGGCGGATGGCGTAATGACGCCGTAAGAGGCGCGCTCAGTCTTGAACTCGGGCGAGGAAAAGCAAGCTCGGGAGCCAGAAACCCGCAACGTGATACTGTGCGGCATGGCTTATCTCCCGCATCAAATTCTGTTAGGAGATATTACCCCTGACACTCAATCCTGTCACAGCAAATTCCGAGATATACAAAATATAAAAACACCCTAGATAAATGATTATAGATGAGAGGATCGAGTTTGTTTCAGATTGATTCTTTGCAAAAGCCGTCATGTCACCGACATATAAAAGTCTATTCTGTATTTTCGAATGGCGGGATAGTTTCACTGCGCCCGCATTACGGAAACAAGAGTTGAGTGGTGAAGAGAAAGAGGCACTGAGTGTGTTACACAGCGCGGGAGTGAGTGGATCGGAGTTGGTACGAAATGGGTTGGCGGGATAATGCTGGTGATGATTTACTTGGCGGTGGCCTGCCAGTCAGCCTGATCCAACAGCGTGACGGTTTGGGCGCCGGGTACGGTCGCGTAGATGTACTCCGCCAGGTGCAGCGCCATCGCCACACTTATCCAGCTCGGCGGGACCAGTACCAAGACCGCGCTGTTGCTCAAGGGCCAGGAGATCGCTCTGAGCAGAGAGACCGAACGTGTGCTTCAAGTACTGCGATCCACGCCAGCAACATGGGCAAGTTTTTTGAACGCCTCAGCGGTTTCGGGATCCTCGGCATAATGGCATAGAAAGGCCGGTAGAGTGCAGAAACCCGCAGCGTGTTGATATCGGCACTGTGTCTGTTCCAAGACCGAGAGCCAGTACTCCTTTTACCGTCAACATAGCAGGTGGGCGAACTGCCGGAGCACTCTCCTGCAGCGCTGGGACTGAGCCTTCCTCAGCGATCCACCACAATGTTGCGCGTTGACGCTATGTCAGATGCCGTTGCGAGTTGGCTAGCATGACGCTCCCACTTCGTTGAATCGTAGCCTCCACTCACACATCATCTGCACGCCCCCCTCCCCCACTCCGCTGCGGTGGATCGTGGTTCTCCGTCAAAACTGACTACCAACCCAGGCAGCCGGTGGCTTTGTTCGGAATTGCGAGTGGGATGGGTGAGCCGACTCAAGGTTGCAGCGTCAAAATCGCCGAGAGGTCGAACCTCCCATTGGGGCGCTCATGGCTGTGGTCCCTCCGGTGGATCACGTCGCCCTGCTCCCGGAGGTGCCGCTGAATGGGTCCTATTTCGCGACACCTGTAGGGGATCAAAACTCAACACAGCACCTCGAATATCAACCTGTTCCACACGATTTTCACGCAGAACCTTTCATATTCACAAGCCACCAGCAGCTCTCGCGCCTTTCGTTAATGTCGGTTGTAGCGAACCATTTTATGGTTCCAGCGAGTGCGTTATATGGGTGCTCTCGTAAGGTTTTATGGTTCCATCCAGACCCGCCATGCGCTTCGACCTGACCGACCTGCGGCTGTTCCTGCACATCGTGGAGACCGGCAGCATCACCGCCGGGGCGGAGCGTAGCGCCATGGCGTTGGCCTCGGCCAGCGCGCGGGTGCGCGGGATGGAGGAGGCGCTCGGCATTCCGCTGCTGGAGCGTTTCCGCCGCGGCGTCCGCCCCACCCCGGCCGGGCGCGCGGTGGTCCACCATGCCCGCCTCGTCCTCCACCAGCTGGAACGCATGCGCGGCGAGCTGGCGGAATACGCCAAGGGGCTGAAGGGCCATGTCCGGCTGCTGTCCAACACCGCGGCGATCAACGAATTCCTGCCCGACGCGCTCGCCGGCTTCCTCGCCGACAACCCCAGCATCGACATCGATCTGGAGGAGCGGCCGAGCCACGCCATCGTCGAGGCGGTGGCCGCCGGGCTGGCCGACCTCGGCGTGGTCGCCGACATGGTCGATCTCGGCGGGCTGGAAACCCGCCCCTTCCGCAGCGACCGGCTGGTCGCCGTGCTGCCGCTGTCGCACCGGCTGGCCGGGCGCGACCGGATATCCTTCGCCGATCTGCTGGACGAACCCTTCGTCGGCCTCAGCGCCGGCAGCGCCCTGCAGGACTATCTGAACGGCCACGCCACCCGCGCCGGCCGCAGCCTGTCCTACCGCGTGCGGGTGCGCGGACCGGTGGCGCTGTGCCGGCTGGTCGAGCGCGGGGTCGGAGTCGGCATCGTGCCGGAAACCGCGGCGCTGCGGGCGCTCGACAGCGGCGGCCTGCGGGTCATGCCGCTGACCGACCCGTGGGCGCCCCGCCTGCTGGTGCTGTGCGCCCGGAATTTTGCCGATCTTTCCGCCCACGCCCGCCGGCTTGTCGATAGCTTGTCCGAAAACGCCCCGACGCCGATCTGAAACGCCGTTAGGACAGCATGACTTACCTGTTTTCCCGGTGGTTTTCCTGAATTTCCACCGGTTTGCCGGTTCCGCCCCCCTCCCGCCGAATCGAGTCGGCCTCATGCCTCCCAGCGCACCGATCTGCCCACCACCGGATGCGGCGGATGGGCGCTGTGCGCCTTTGCCGCGGCATCGGCGAGGGCGGGGCCATGGCGGGGATGTGAATGCGCTATGGATAAATTCGGCGAACATGTGACTGGGTTGTCCGAATCTTTGGAGAAATACCCCAAAAGGGGTGCGAATCGCCGCTTGGTCAGAAATCCTGCCGTTTATTTGCCGTCGAAAAGTCTTCGGGGGGGTGGTACTACCAATCAAAAGAAAAACGCGCCCAAAGCAAACACGCCCGAAAAACCCGAGAGGAGACAACCACCATCATGCGTACGGCGACGAAGGATCTGGCAGGCGACTTGCGGCAGCAACTGGCCGAACTGGTGCGCAGCCGGGTTCCGAACGCGCGGGCGGAGCGCTTCGTGAAGCGCTTCTACGCCAACGTGCCCCCCGACGACCTGCTGCGCGGCACCCCGGAACAGCTTTACGGCGCAGCGCTTGCCATGTGGCAGTGGGGGCAGCAGCGCAAAGCAGGCACCGCCAAGGTGCGCGTCTACGCGCCGCGTCTGGACGAGCATGGGTGGCAGGCCGAACGCTCGGTGGTGGAGATCGTCAACGACGACATGCCCTTCCTGGTCGATTCCGTCACGGCGGAGCTGAACCGGCAGGGCGTCACCGTCCACCTCATCATCCATCCCGTCACCCGCGTGGTGCGCGACGCCGACGGCCGCATCGTCGAGCTGCTGGAGCCCGGCGAGGAGGCGGACGGCGCGCATGACGAATCCTTCATGCACTGCTCCATCGACCCGCTGTCGGACCCGGCCGCCCAGGCCCGCCTGCGCGAGGGCATCGAGCGGGTGCTGGCCGACGTCCGCGCCGCGGTCGAGGACTGGATGCCGATGCGCGAGCGCGTGCGCGCCGCCCGCGACGACATCGCCCACGCCCCCGACGCCGAGGAATCGAAGGAGGCCGCCGACTTCCTGACCTGGGTCGACGACGGCAACATGACCCTGCTGGGCAGCCGCCTCTACACCGCCACGATCGGCGGCGCCGGCCAGGAACCCTGGCTGGAGCTGGTCGAGGGCAGCGGGCTGGGCGTCCTGCGCGCGCCGGAGATCACCGTGTTCGACGAGCACGGCCACGCCGCCGTGCTGCCGGAGGAAATCCGCGCCTTCCTGCACCAGCCGCGCGCGCTTCTGGTGACCAAGGGCACCCGGCAGGCCACCGTCCACCGCTCGGTCCCGCTCGACGCCATCCTGGTCAAGCGCTTCGACGACGAGGGCAAGGTGGTCGGCGTCACGCTGGCGGTCGGCCTGTTCACCTCGGTCGCCTACAACCGCAGCCCGCGCGAGATCCCGTTCCTGCGCCGCAAGGTCGCCCGCGTCATGGCCCGCGCCGGCTTCGACCCGTCGGGCCATGACGGCAAGGCGCTGCTGAACATCCTTGAGACCTACCCGCGCGACGAGCTGTTCCAGACCCCGTCGGACGAGCTGTTCGAGACGGCGGTCGGCATTCTCTATCTGCAGGAACGCCAGCGCCTCGCCCTGTTCGTCCGCCGCGACCCGTTCGAGCGCTTCGTCTCCGCGCTGGTCTTCGTGCCGCGCGACCGCTACGACACTGCGCTGCGCCGCAAGATCCAGTCGGTTCTGGAATCCGCCTTCCACGGCACCTGCACCTCCTACTTCACCCAGCTGTCGGACAGCGCGCTCGCCCGCCTGCACCTGATGGTGAAGACGGAGCCGGGCAAGCTTCCCCCCGTCGACATCGGCGAGATCGAGGCGCGGCTGGTCCAGGTCTCCCGCAGCTGGGCCGACCGCCTGCGCGACGCGCTGGTCGAGGCCCATGGCGAGGAAACCGGCAACGCCCGGCTGCGCCGCTACGCCGACGCCTTCCCGGCCGGCTACCGCGAGACCTTCTCGGCGGAAACCGCGGTCCACGACATCGACCGCATCGAACGGGCGCTGACCGAACAGCGGCTCGGCATCGTGCTGTTCCACCCGCTGGAGGCCGACGGCGACGAGCTGCACGTCAAGATCTACCACCAGGGCCGGCCGGTGCCGCTGTCCGATGTGCTGCCGATGCTGGAGCACATGGACCTGAAGGTGATCACCGAGCAGCCCTACGAGGTCCGCCCGGCCAGCGGCTCCCCGGCGGTCTGGATCCACGACTTCGCCGCCCGCACCCAGAACGGGATGCCGGTGGACTGCGTCAAGGTCAAGCAGACCTTCCAGGAGGCCTTCGCCGACATCTGGGACGGCCGGATGGAGGATGACGGCTTCAACCGTCTGGTCCTGCGCGCCGGTCTGGCCGGCCGCGAGGTCACGATCCTGCGCGCCTACGCCAAGTACCTGAAGCAGGCCCGCTTCGCCTATGCCCAGGACACCATCGAGACGACGCTGGCCGCCCATCCGCAGACCGCCCGCCTGCTGGCCCGCCTCTTCGCCGCCCGCTTCGATCCGAAGAACCTTTTGGATGAAGCGCCGATTCTGGAGCAGATCGAGACCGCGCTGGACGCCGTCACCAATCTGGACGACGACCGCATCCTGCGCCGCTTCGTCAACCTGATCCGCGCCACGCTCCGCACCAACGCCTACCAGACCGGGCCGGACGGCGGGCCGAAGCCGCATCTGTCCTTCAAGCTCGACAGCGGCTCCATCGAGGAGCTGCCGCTGCCGCGCCCGTGGGTGGAGGTCTTCGTCTACAGCCCGCGGATGGAAGGCGTCCATCTGCGCGGCGGCAAGGTGGCGCGCGGCGGCATCCGCTGGTCCGACCGCCGCGAGGATTTCCGCACCGAGATCCTCGGGCTGATGAAGGCGCAGATGGTGAAGAACACCGTCATCGTGCCGGTCGGCTCCAAGGGCGGTTTCGTCGTCAAGCGTCCCCCGCCCCCGAGCGCCGGCCGCGAGGCGGCGCTCGCCGAAGGCATCGAGTGCTACAAGACGCTGATGCGCGGCCTGCTCGACATCACCGACAATCTGTCGGCCGACGGCGCGGTGGTGCCGGCGAAGGATGTCGTGCGCCATGACGCCGACGACCCCTATCTGGTGGTCGCCGCCGACAAGGGCACGGCCACCTTCTCCGACATCGCCAACGGCGTTTCCATCGACCATGGCTTCTGGCTGGGCGACGCCTTCGCATCGGGCGGCTCGGCCGGCTACGACCACAAGGTGATGGGCATCACCGCCCGCGGCGCCTGGGAATCGGTGAAGCGCCATTTCCGCGAGATGGGCACCGACATCCAGACCACCGACTTCACCGTGGTCGGCGTCGGCGACATGTCGGGCGACGTGTTCGGCAACGGCATGCTGCTGTCGAAGCACATCCGCCTGCTGGCCGCCTTCGACCACCGCCACATCTTCCTCGACCCCGATCCCGACGCGGCGGCCAGCTGGGAGGAACGCAACCGGCTTTTCGCCCTGCCCCGCTCCTCCTGGGCCGATTACGACCGCTCCCGGCTGTCGACGGGCGCCATGATCGTCGAACGCAGCGCCAAGACGGTGGAGCTGACGGCGGAGGTCCGCGCCCGCTTCGGCATCGACCAGACTCACCTGTCGCCGGTCGAGCTGATGCGCCGCCTGCTGACGGCGGAGGTCGACCTGCTGTGGTTCGGCGGCATCGGCACCTACATCAAGGCTTCGACCGAGACCAACGCCGAGGCCGGCGACAAGGCCAACGACGCGCTGCGCATCGATGGCGGCCAGATCCGCGCCAAGGTGATCGGCGAAGGCGCCAACCTGGGCGTCACCCAGCGCGGCCGCATCGAGGCCGCGCAGAAGGGCCGCGACGGCCGGGGCGTGCGGCTGAACACCGACGCCATCGACAATTCGGCCGGCGTCGACACCTCCGACCATGAGGTGAACATCAAGATCCTGCTGGGCGATGTCATGGCGCGGGGCGACATGACGTTGAAGCAGCGCGACACCCTGCTGGCCGCCATGACCGACGAGGTGGCGGGGCTGGTGCTGGCCGACAATTACCGCCAGTCCCAGGCCCTGACCATCGCCGAGGCTCAGGGGGCCGGCCTGCTGGAAGCCCAGTTGCGCTTCATCCGCAACCTGGAGCGCAGCGGCCGGCTGAACCGCGCCATCGAGTATCTGCCGACCGACGAGGAGCTGGCCCAGCGGATGGCGGAGCGCCGCGGCCTGACCCGGCCGGAACTGGCGGTGCTGCTGGCCTACGCCAAGATCACGCTGTACGACGATCTGCTGGCCTCGGAGCTGCCGGACGATCCGGCGACGGTCGAGGATCTGCTGCGCTACTTCCCGCAGCCGCTGCGGGACGGCCAGGGCGAGGCGATCTCGCGCCACCGCCTGCGCCGCGAGATCATCGCCACCGCCGTCACCAACAGCCTGGTCAACCGCGTCGGCCCCACCTTCGTCCGCGACATGGTGGAAAAGACCGGCCTCGGCCCGGCGGACGTCGCCCGCGCCTATGCCATCGCGCGGGACGTGTTCCAGCTTCGCCCGCTGTGGGACGCCATCGACGCGCTCGACAACGTCGTGCCGGCGGCCTTGCAGACGGCGCTGATGCTGGAGACCATCCAGTTGCTGGACCGCTCGGTGGCCTGGTTCCTGGCCCACAGCCCGCACCCGCTGGATCTGGGCCGCGAGTCCGCCGCCTTCCGTCCGGGGGTGGAGGCTCTGGCCGCCGGGCTTGACCGCTTCCTCGACGCCGAGGAGTCCTCGCGCCTCGCCACCCGCATCGCCGATGCGATGGCCCAGGGCGTGCCGGAGGATCTGGCCCGCCGGATCGCCGCCTTGCCGGTTCTGGCCGCCGCCCCCGATCTGGTGCGCATCGCCGAGCGCACCGGCCGCGCGGTGGAGGGCGTCGCCTCGGTCTATTTCGGGCTGGGCCGCCGCTTCGGCCTGGAGTGGCTGCGCGACCGCGCCGCCGGCGCCAAGGTCGACAACCACTGGCAGCGTCAGGCGGTCGCCGCCATCGTCGACGACCTGTTCGCCCACCAGAGCGCGCTGACCGTGCGCGTGCTGGAAAGCGAGGGCGACGAGGCCGCGGCGGTCGATGGCTGGATCGCCAGCCGCACTCTGGTGGTCGAGCGGGTCGAACAGCTTCTGGCCGAACTGCGCGCCCAGCCGGCGGTCGATCTCGCCATGCTGGCTGTCGCAAATCGGCAGCTGCGCGGCCTGATCGCCGGGTAACCCTTGTCACAGAGATAGGAGACGCTCGGTTCGGATGGCTTGGCTGCACTGTCCTGCGCAGCCGGGCCGCCGGAGTGCCGGTGCCTTTACAGGCACGTTCGGGTACCGGCTTTCAGTCTCCTCGCCTCGGGCGGATCCACATATCCCGTGGATCCGCCCGCTTTCTTTTCTCCTGCGTATCTCGGGGGTTGGGTAGCAACGGAACAGAAAACCTACACAAGGAGCTTTCCCGGACCGAAGGGGCGTTACACGACGCGGGAATGTTGAACGGGCGGCTGCATCAGTTCGATGGTGATACCATCCGGACCGGAGACGTACGCGACCATTGTTCCGCATCGGGGGCCGGCTGGTATCGGCTGCGGCGAACCCTTCACTGCCCACCCCGCCGTCTCAACCCGCGCGATCGCCTTGCGGATATCCGCAACCGTGATGGCGATGTGCGCGGCGCCGATCGCACCTGCGCTACGAGGTGTCTGGCCCAGCGTACGGCCTGTCGAGTATTCGAGGAGTTCGACAGGGTAGCCGTTTGGAGCCGTCACCAGCGCCATTCGGCAGCGCGGATCGTCAACCCCCGTGGCCTCCCGTAGGAACTCCCCACCCATCTCTCCTCGGCGAGCAAGGTCGAAACCCATCGCCTCAGTCCAAAACTGGATCGCCTCCTCCAACGATGCGACCGAGAATCCCGTATGGTCCACAGCTATCACGCCAGCATCTTCGGCCATTTTCGATCCTCTCATATCGACCAGTTACGTCTGTGCCCGAGCTAACGACGGCTTTGCGGCTTCACCGCTCTGCCTATCACTACGATGGCGGCTACCGGTCACATATGGTCCAACAAACCCCGGTTTGATGTTACGCAGCAAGGCCAATCCCAAAAATCCCGAAACAACTGCCAATCCAGACGACAAACCGTGAAATCCTTATGTAGGTTTTCTGTTCCGCTGCTACTCAGACCCCTATCTCCCACCTGCGGCGGGGAAATGCCCTCTCTCGCCTCTCGCACAAACGAAGTTTGTACTGACGGCGTCAGGCGGATCGAAGATCCGCTGAGAGCCCCGGGAGAGGGAGGCATATGCGACAGCTCTCTGAACCGTGGCAGGCTTTCCAACTCGAAAGCAACTTCAGCGATCTGACCTGTCGCAGCCGACTCAACCGCCAATGCGCCCCGGATGGTCGCTGTCCAGCAGCGCCTCCACATGCCGGCAGAGCGGGCCGAGCGGCGCCGGCCACTCATTGTCGGTGCGCTCCAGGAACGCCATGCGCACGCGGTCGCGTTCGGCGGCCAGACCGGCCGGCCCGTCCCTTCGGCACATGGGCGGCGACGCTGAAGTCGGTGTTCTCCTACAAGCCGATGTCGCGCAGGGTCTGGATCAGCTCCGCCGAGTTCTTCCGCGGACCGCCGTGATAGACCAAGCTCCAGCGGCACGCGCCAGGGCGAGAAGCGCGCCCGCGCATCGAACACATAGCGGCTGAGCTGGGCATGCCAGTGCAGCGTCTTCGGATAGGCGTCTGGCGGCTACGGGAAACTAACGTGGATGATGGGATCGCTCATCCCCGCTCTCCCATGGTCGCGGTCACCAAGTCCAAAATGCGCCGTGCCGCGTCGGACGGATCGATGGTGGCGATGCAATGCGCCTCGGCCGCCAGGCAGGACGTGGCACAGGGCGGCACCGCTGCCTCGGGCCGCAGCACCAGCGCCCGCTCCTCCCGCCCGCCGGTCCAGGGCCGGAAGCGCTCGGGCGCGTGGAAATGGTTGGGATCGCCGCCGATGGGATGGCAGGAGAAAACCGCCACCGGCACCCCGGCCGCCGCGGCCAGATGGGCCGGCGCGGAATCCATGGTGATCGCCAGCGCCGCCTCCGCCATCACGGCGGCAGCAACGCGCAGCGGGGTGGCGCCGGTCAGGTCGATGGTCCGTCCCGGCGCTGCCGCCAGAAGCGCGCCGGCAGCCGGCCGTTCCTCCAAGGTGCCCAGCACGGCGACCCGCGCATCGAGCGCACCCGCGACGGCGGAGACCGCCGCGGCCAGCCGCTCGGCCGGATAGACGCGGCGCAGGCTGGCCGCCCCCGGCGCCACCACGATCAGCGGCCGGCCATCTCCGGCCCCCAGAAGCCGCCGCGCCTCCGCCCTGTCCTCCGCCGTCAGCGCCAGTTCCAGCGGCCCCGGATCCGCCCCTGCGCCGAGTGCCTCCAGCAGGGCGGCGTTCTGCTCCACCTCGTGCCGCCCCGGCGGCGGGGCCAGCGCCAGCCCATAGGCGCGGTCGAAGCCCCGGTTGCCATCGGCCTTCCACGGCGTGACCCGCTCGGAGAACCCGGCGACCAGCTTCGCCCGGCTGTTGGCGGCCAGCGTCGTCGCGCCATGGCGGTCGAAGTCGTAGCGCGGCACCAGCGCCAGATCGAAGCCGGCACGGTAGCACTCGGCGAACAGCATCAGCCCGCCGGGGGTGATGCCGCGGAAGTCGATGCCGCCACCCTCCTTCGGCCGCGGCGCCACCACCCCGTCGACCCAGCGGCAGGTCAGGGCCAGATCCGCCACCGCCTCGCGCACCGCCAGCAGGATGCGCGCCTGCGGGGCGGCGGCGCGCAGGGCCCGCAGGAAAGGGGTCGCCATCACGAAGTCGCCGGCCTCGTCCAGCTTGACGACCAGGATGCTGCGGACGGCCGCCAGATCGCAGACGCTCATCACCGCCCCTCCCCTTCCGCCACATCGAACGCCGCCGGAGGCAGCCCGGCGCACCAGCGGCGCCACGCGGTGCGATAGCCGGCCTCCACCGCGCGGGCATAGCCGGGCTCGTCCATCAGGGCCGACCGTCGCATCCGCTCGCGCAAACTCTGCCGCTGCGCGTCGAGGAAGGCGCGGTCGGTCGCCAGACGGACACCCTGCGCCACATAGGCCTCGTCGTCGCGCGTCACCAGCTCCGCCATCCCGACGGCATCGAGCAAGGTCGCCCCCCAATGGCCGATCTTGGTCGGCCCGGTCCGGTTCAGCACCGGCACCCCCATCCACAGCGCGTCGCAGATCGTCGTTCCGCCATTGGCGAAGACGGGGTCCAGCGCCACGTCGATGGTGACGTAGTCCTGATAGGGGTCGGGGGTGATGCCGCGCAGCTCAAGCCGTTCCGCCCCGATGCCATGCCCGGCGAAGGCGGCCAGCAGGCGCCGGTCGGCACCGCCGCCGCTGCCCAAGCCCCGCCATTTCAGCACCAGCCGCGCCGTCGGCACCAGCGCCAGCAGCCGCGCCCAGAGCGCGATGGTGGCGGCGTTCACCTTGGTGATGTTGTTGAAGGACCCGAAGGCGATATGGCCGCGGCCCTCCACCGGCGGCAGGATCGGCGGCGCGAAGGCGGAGTCCGCCGGGCGGTAGCACAGCACGCAGCCCGGCAGCCGGATCAGCTTCTCCGCATGCAGCGCGTCCGCCCCCGGCGGTGCCAGACGGGGATCGGCAAACTGGTAATCGACGGCACTGAGCCCGGTGGTGTTGGGATAGAGCGGCAGGCTGACCTGCACAGGCGCCGGACGGCGCCCCATCAGGGCCATGCGGTTGCGCGACATGTGGCCGCCGGCATCGACCAGGATGTCGATGCGGTCCTCCCGGATCCGCCGGTCGAGTTCCTCGTCGGTCAGCACCGCCACGTCGCGCCAGCGGTCGGCCGCCGCCTGGAACCGGTCGGTGGTGGCATCGCGGCTGCGGTCGCTGTGGTAGCAGGTGACCTCGACCCTCCCGCGGTCGTGCCCCTCGATCAGCGGCAGCAGGAAGTGATAGCCCGGCCCCGGATAGCGCTGGAAATCCGGCGACAGGTAGCCGACGCGCAAGCGCCGCTCCGGATCGCGGCTCTCCACCGCATGGGGAGCGGCCGGTACCGCCGGCAGATGGCGTTCGAAGGCGCGATGTTCGCGGAAGACCTCGACCGGATCGGCCCGGTCGTCGAAACACAGGCAGAACAGCATGTTGGAGCGGATCGACGCGTCGTCGGGCGTCCGGTCGAGCGCCGCGCGGAAGGCCGCCACCGCCTCCCCATGCAGCCCCAGCGCCATCCGGGCGACCCCGAGATTGGAGTTGGCGAGCGCCAGCTGATCCATGTCCCGCGTGATTTCGCCGAGCCGTCTGGCGCGGTCGAGCGGCGGGATCGCCTCCTCCGCCGCGTTGGCCTCCAGCCGCAGGGTGCCGATGTTGATCCAGGCCGCCACGTCGTCCGGCGTCAGCGCCAGCGCCCGCCGGTGCCAGGACAGCGCCGCCTCCGGCTGCAAGGCCAGCTGGAAGGCGGATCCGGCATTGGCGGCGAGCGCCGCGTCGTCGGGCGCCACCCGCACCGCACGCAGCACCGCCGGCACGGCACCCGCCATCCCCTGCGTCGCCCGCGCCAGTCCCAGCCCCGACAGCGCAAGGCCGGAGTCCGGCCTCAACGCCAGCGCGTGGCGGTATGCCCGCTCCGCCGCCGCGCTCCGCCGCCGGCCATAGAGCTGGCCGGCCAGCGCCAGCACCACATCGTCGGCCAGCGGCTCCAGCCGTGCCAGCCGTGCCAGCCAGACCGGCTCCTGCGCCGGCCCGGTCTCGGCACTGCCCAGGCTGCGGACCGCCGCCGCCTGCGCCGGCACCAGTGCCAGCAGCCGGCGGGCCGCCGTCCCGGCACCGCCGCCGTCGCCCAGCTGCTGGGCGAGCTGCATATACTGCTCCAGCGGCTCCACCATCTCCGGCGCCCGTCCCGCCAGCGCCCGGAAGGCCGCCGCCGCCTCGGCGATCCGGCCGCCGTCGCGCAGGGCGGCTCCCCGGTTGAAGGCCGCCAGAACCCGATGCGGCTCCAGCGCCGCCGCCCGCCCGTACCAGTCCGCAGCCGGCAGGAAGCGCCCGCAGTCGTAGAGAGCGTCGCCCAGATCCGCCGCGGTTCCGGCATCCGCCGGCTCCAGCGCCATCGCCCGCAGCATCGGCTGCACCGCCGCCGCCTGCCGGCCCAGCTTTGTCCAGGCCGCCGCCTCCATCCGCGGCAGCGACGGGTCGAGCGGCGCCAGACCGCCCGCCGAGCGGAAGGCCGTCGCCGCATCCTCCCACTGCTCCGCCGCCTCCAGCAGCCGGCCCAGATTGGCATGGAAGAGCGGCTGGCGCGGGTCGGCCTTCACCGCCTGCCGGATCCGCCCGATCCCCTCCGTCACCGCGCCGGTCTGCGCCTTGATCAGCCCCGACAGATGCAGCGCGTCCGCCTGCGTCGGCAGCCGTTTCAGCACCTGTTCGTAGAGCGTCGCCGCCTCGGCCAGCTGCCCGTTCTGATGATGGGTGACGGCACGGGTCAGCAGCGCCTGTGCGTCGGCGGTCCCGGTCGGACGATGCAACGGGCGTTGCGGCGGGCGTTGGTTCGGTTTCATCCGCTGGCTGCACTCTCTGGTGGTCCGGCGGATAATGCTGGCCGGCCGGCCCGCGGACAAGCGGGAGTTCGGGCAGGAGTTCGGCTGCGCGCTGAAGCGCCAGTTCGCGCTGCCGGTCCGCCAGGGCGGCTTCGCGGGCGCGGGTGCGGCGGCGCTGCTCCTCGGTGCGGGCGCGCAGCTGCTGTTCCTGGCGCAGCCGGGCCGCCAGCCGCCGCAGATCGTCGGCGGCGCGGCTTTCCACCGCCGGCGGCAGGGCGCCCAGCGCCTCGCGGAAGTCGCCCAGCGTCGGAAAGCGGCTCCAGCCGCTGCGGAAAGCCGCCCACACCGCATCGAAGGCCGCCATCCAGCGGTCGGCCGGCCAGTCCGCCATCGCCCGCACGTCGGCCTCCAGCAGATCGGCGTCGGGCAGTTCCAGCGCGAAGCGGTCGGCCAGCTTCTCCAGCCCGATCAGCACATTCTCGATGCCGATCGGCGGGGTCAGCGTGCCGATGGCCTGCTCGACCCGGTCGGCGAGCGCCCCGATCTCGTCGGGCGCCAGATCCTGGGTTTCGAACCGCAGATCCGCGGCATCAAGCCTGGCCAGCGAGGCGAAGCCGCAAGGCTGCGAGGGTTTCACGGTTGCGGCCGGCGGCATCGGACGCAGGACCGGCACGCAGGGCACCGCTTCGGAGATCGGCACGGAGTTCGGTGCGGCGGTCATTGCGGGGCTCCCGGCGGAGTTGAGGGGCGGAGGACTGGACGAAAGGCTGGGTGGATGGCGGAACCGGGCTGGCCAACTGTTCTGCCGGCGCCACCAGCTCCCGGGCGATCCAGCGGCGCCATGCGGCCCCCGGATCCGGCGGGCGGTAGCCGTTGCGGCGGTGGGCCTTGCGGCACCAGGACACGAACTTCGCCGTCACCCGGCCGGCATCGACCTCCGGACGCTCCAGCGCCGCCCAGGCCAGATCGGCGGCATCGGGCTGCCAGTCGGCCGGCAGCGCCTCGTCCTGCCGACCCATCCCCCCGCCCTGGAGGGAGGAGGAGGATTCAGGATTCTGGGATTCACAGGAGATGCCGGCCGGCGAACCGCTGCTGTCAGCCGGCTGACAGGACATGCCGGCGGTAACACCCTCCAGTCCCGCCAGCTGATAGGCGAATCCGCGCAGGCCGCGCCGCGGCTTGGCGCAGACCAGTGCCGCCGCGGAGTCCGAAGGAGCGTCCCGCGCGGTTTTCTCCTGCAGTCCCTTCAGCACGGCGTTGAACCAGGCGCGGCTTTGCCCAAGCTCCTCGGCCAGTTCCCCTTGCGTGGCGGTGCAGACACCGTCGCGGTCGGCATGGGCGTAGAGCGCGGACAACACCGCGATGTCGGCGGCCTGGATGCCGGGCACGGCAATCCAGCGCCTGTACATGTCGATGTATGGCTTCATTGCATTACCCGTCTGTCGGTCGATCCTTGGGACGGGTGAAGACAAAGGAAGAGCGTCAACGGATTCGCACTGAATCCGCTTGGCTTTGCGGGCCTGCCCTGCCATCATGGAGTCGCCAAACAGCCAGATGTGGGGTGCCCGGGGTTTTCCTCGGTCTCCTCCGTCCGACACGAAGGGCCCGGAGCAATCCGGGCCTTTTGTGTTTTCGGAGGTCGGTCCTCCGTTACGTCATGATGCTCTCCGTCAAGATGCCCTCGTCGCGTTGCCTGGGTTCATACCGCCCGTCACACCGGCGCGTGGCGCCGGCCAGGATCTGGCATGGGCGCACGACGACGGCATGAGGGCGGTTTTCGCCCGTTTTTTGAAATGTGTACGTGGCGTTGCGCGTCTGTCCACGGTCTTGGAAGAATCGCCCGTGGACGGCATTTCGCGGACACCGGGCTGGATTCTTGCGGAGGAATCAATCACTTGCCGCACCGCTCCTCCGGCCGTCCGGGTCGAAGTGTCGCCGTTGTGCCGAAAGATTCGGCTCCAAACGTCGCCGTTGTGCCGAAAGATTCTTGGCCGTCGGCGGCTTGGGCGGACGGGATGGTCCCGTCGAACGTCGCCGTTCTGCCGAATGATGGAGCGGAGTCCACCCCTCCCCTCCCCTCCCCGGTATGGAATCGGCGGAGAATCGGGCGGGAATCGGCCCTGCGGCGGATCGTCCGAACGTCGCCGTTCTGCCAGTCGATGCCCTCCCCGGGGGCCTTCCAGCCCGATCCGGGGCCCTCAAGCCATACAGTAACCGAGCAAAATCAACATGTTGGCGTGAGAGTCCCCTGCCCTATCCCCCACCGGCACGGCAGAACGCAGACGTTGCCGCCACCGCTGGCCGGCCGGAGCGGCTCCCTCCCCCGCCGAATCCGCATCCGGCACCTGCCCGACCGTCCTCGGCCGCAAAAACTGGCAGAACGGCGACATTCGACCGGGCATTCGGCGCCGGCCGCGGGAATCTTTCGGCAGAACGGCGACGTTTGGTCCGGCAGTGTGGAACAGGGTGGCAGGCTTGTGGATTATGGGTTCAACCCACTTGAGGCCGCACGGGACCCGCGGGAGAGATCGCATGACCCAGACCATCAACGCCGAGCTGCTCGACCGGCCGCTGCAATTGGCTCTGCGGCTCGATTCACCGCTGACCGGCGATGTGCAGAACGACCGCCACATGATGGTCTACAGCCTGTTCGGCCTTTCGAAGGACAAGGCGGAATCGCTGCCGACCTACGATGACGGCAAGGTGCGGATCGAGGTGCGGGCGCCGAAGAATGTCGGCGTTGCGACGATCTGGGACAAGGCGGTGCTGCTCTACGCCATCTCGCTGCTGCGCGAGAAGATGGACTCCGGCAAGGGCTCCAAGCTGGGCGAGCTGCACTTCACCACCAGCGACCTCCAGCGCATCGTCGGCAAGACCGCCGGCGGCAGCGCCTACGACAAGATCGAAGGGGCGCTGGAACGGCTCCAGGGCACGCAGATCAAGACCAATCTGGAAACCGGCGGCGAGGGCGAGAGCGGCGCCTTCTCGTGGATTTCCGACTACAAGCTGCTCTACCAGCGCAAGAAGGACGGCGAGCGGGCGGTGCGCGGGCTGAAGCTGACGCTGTCGGGCTGGGTCACCCGCGCGGCGCTGGGCCACAATCTGCTGAGCTACGACGACCAGTATTTCGCGCTGAAGCCGGTGGAGAAGCGCCTGTACGAGATCGCGCGGGCCCACCTTGCCCGGGGCCACGCCTTCTGGATGGCGCTGGAGCCGCTGCGCAAGCGCGTCGGTTCCGACAACGACCTGCGCAAGTTCAAGAACGCGCTGAATCCCGTCCTGGCCGCCGACCGCATCCCCGGCTATGGCGTCCGCATCGTCGAGACGGCGGAATACAAGGAAACGATGAAGGCGCGCGGCGCCGTTCTCGGCCGCGTGCTGAACGCCGACCTGCCGGTGCTGTTCTGGAAGAAGAGCCAGGGCCAGCCGGAAAACTGGATCGACGTCCCCAAGGTGGAATACGACGAGACGGTGTGAAATTGCCCTCTCCCGGCCCGGGAGAGGGAGGGGACCCACGAAGTGGTGAGGGGGTAGGCGAGAATCCCGAACCGCATGGTTCCTTGCAATACCCCTCACCCTTCCCACCGCTTCGCGGCGGGCCCCTTCCCTCTCCCGGGGCGGGAGAGGGGCTAATCGCAACCCCCCTCCCCCTTCGGTAGACACCCGTTGCCGGAGTCGCGACGACTTGATAGGGTCGCTGCCGACCGGTGCCGGGGCAGGAGGACGGAGCGTGACAGGGGAACAGTTGAAGGCGTTGCGGGAACGGCGCGGCCTGACCCAGACGCAGATGGCGGCGTTCGTCAATGAACTGACGGGCCGCAAATACGACAAGCAGCGGCTCAGCAAATGGGAAACCGGCAAGGAGGCCCTGCCCCGCGACGTGCTGGGCAGGTTGCTTCTACTGGACCTCGAACGGCCGGAAAGCCCCCTGCCCCGCCGCGGCACCACCGTCGCCGTCGGTTTGCAGAAGGGCGGCACCGCCAAGACGGCGACCTCGATCAATCTGGCTTTCATCCTGGCCCGCGCCGGCAACCGCGTGCTGCTGGTCGATGCCGACCCGCAGGGCAACGCCACCGTCCATGTCGGCGTGCCGCAGGCCGACATCGTCGCGCTGACGGAGGCGGGCAGGGTCCTCTACCATGCGCTGATGGGCAAGGCGCCGCTCGACGCGGTGATCCGCCCCACCGGCGTCGAGGGGCTGGACGTCGTGCCCTCCAGCATCGCGCTGGCGAGCGCCGACACCGAGCTGCCGGGCAACCTGACCAACGCCCAGACCGCGCTGGCCGAGATGCTGGACGGCGTGCGGGATCGCTATGACGTGATCGTCATCGACTGCGCCCCCAACCTGGGTGCCGTCACGATCAACGCGCTGACCGCCGCCGACTATGTGCTGGTGCCCTGCCAGGCGGAGCCGCACGCCATCCTCGGCGTCAGTGCCTTCCTCGACACCGTCGCCAAGATCCAGCGCCGGCTGAACCCACGGCTGGAGGTGCTGGGCATCCTGCCGACCATGGTGAACCCGCGCCAGACCCAGGACCGCTCGTCGCTCGACGACATCCAGCGCCTGTGGGGCGAAAGCCGCCGGGTGTTCCCGCCGGTGCCGCGCGCCACCATCTACGCCCAGGCCGCGGGCGCCAATGTCATCACGCTGGATGCCGACATCGGCGCGCCGGGGGTGGAGAGCTATGCCGCCATCGCCTCTGCGCTGCTGACCGCCATGGGCCGCCTGCAGGAGACCGTCGATGCCGCCTAAGAAGCTGACCCGACAGACCGCCGCCACCGTGCTCCAGGCCAAGGAGGCCGGCTTCGCCGCCGAGACCGACCGCATGTTCGGGCTGAGCGGCATGCTGCCCCGGCTGGTCGAAGTCGATCTGGACGCCGTCGAGACCAATCCCGGCCAGCCCCGCACGGTGTTCGACGACGAATCCTTGCGCTCGCTGGCCGACTCTATCGCCCGCCACGGGTTGCAGCAACCTGTCCTCGTCCAGGAAGGGGAGCAGAAGGGCCGCTACCGGCTGGTGGCCGGGGAGCGGCGGCTGCGCGCCCACCGGTTGCTCGGCCGCGGCACCATCGCCGCCATCATCACCAAGGGCCGGCCCGAAGAGATCGCGCTGATCGAGAATGTCCAGCGCGTCGATCTCGACGCCATCGACCTCGCCCGCGGCCTGTCCCAGCTGATCGAGGCGCACGGCTACACCCAGTCGGAGGTGGCGGCGGCGGTCGGCTGTTCGGAGGCCGAGGTGTCGAAGCGCCTGAAGGTGCTGCGCCTGCCCGACGACATCCTGGCCGATTACCGCGCCAACCCCGATGCGGTGTCGCGCTCCGCCCTGGTCGAGCTGGCCTTCGTTGAGGACGAGGCGGAGATGCGCCGGCTGTGGCAGACGGCACGCACCGGCGGGCTGACGGTTGGTGCGGTGCGGGCCGCGCGCCCGGCGGCCTCCAGCACGGCGGAGCCGATGCGGGTGCTGGGCAAGGCGATCAACCGGATGGACAAGGAACTGGCCGCCATCGACACCGTCGCCCAGGCCTTGCAGCGCGAGCATCGGGAGCGGCTTCAGGCGCTGCGCGACCGCATCGACGCCCTGCTGAACGCCTGACCCAGCGGACCAGGGCTTTCGATTGCGAAAGCCCGCTCCGGTTGCCTAGTTTCTTTACAACACCTTCTGGTTGCTTTCGATTGCGAAAGCCACTGAGGCCAAGCGCGAGAGCAATCGGCTACAGTACCCTCTCCCGTCCCGGGAGAGGGAGGGGACCCACGAAGTGGGGAGGGTGAGGGGGCGGCCAAGAATCCCGAAGCGCATGGCTCCGTGCCTAACCCCTCACCCTTCCCACCGCTTCGCGGCGGGCCCCTTCCCTCTCCCGAGGCGGGAGAGGGTGATTGTTGCCAAGCCCGAAAGCATCTGGCGCTCGGCCAGGGTGACCGCCTGCCCTGCCCCGTGTTAAGGATCATCTGTCAGGTGATCGAGGGTATTGGGGGGTACGGGGCAGCGATGCAGGCGGTGCGGAGACGACATTTCTTGAGCCTGCTCGGCGGCCTGTTCGGGGGCGCCGGTCTGGCCGCGGCCCTGCCCCGGCCGGCGATGGCCGCCGGTACCCTGCGGATCGGGTTCAAGTCCCTGCCCGGCGGACTCAATCCGCTGACCGTCAGCGATCTGGTCGCGCGTCAGGTTCTCGGCTCGATGTATGAGAGCCTGACCACGGTCGATCCCAAGGGCCGCATCCTGCCCGGCCTCGCCACCGCCTGGGAAGCGTCCGAGGATGCCCGCCGCTGGCGGCTGACCATCCGCGACGGGGTCACCTTCCACACCGGACGGCCGCTGACCGCGCTCGACGTCAAGCGCAGCTTCGAGGCGGCGCTGGGCGGCGACGGCACCAACTTCGCCGTGCTGGCGCTGTCGAAGGTGCGGGGCTTCCGCGAGCTGCGGGCGAAGACCGCCGGTGAGCTGTCCGGCATCACCGTGGTCGACGACCGGACGCTGGAGGTGGTCTGCGACGAGCCCTGCGCCGTCTTCCCCTTCGCCCGGCTGAACATCGTCGATGTCGAGGCGGCCGGGCAGGCCGGTCCCGACTGGTTCCGCACCCTGTCGGCGGGAACCGGACCCTATAGGCTGGTGCGGTCGAGCGACGGCATCCGCATGGATGTGGAGGCCAATCCCGGCTGGCGCGGCGGCTCGGTGCCGTTCGAGCGGGTGTCCTTCCTCGCCACCGGCATCGGCAATGACGGCATCACGCTGTTCAACGACAGCCAGATCGACTTCACCTTCGTCGACACCGATGCGCTGCGCGGGGTGATGGACGATCCCGGCTTCAAGCGTTCGCTGTCGAGCGTGCCGCGCATGCAGATGCGGGTGGTGGCGCTCGACCCGCGGCGGGTCAAGGCGTTCGGCGATCTGCGGGTGCGCCGGGCGATGTCGCTGCTGATCGACCGCAGCGCCATGGTGGAGCGCTTCTTCCGCGGGGTGGCGACCGTCCACAACGGCATCGTTCCGCCGGCCCTGCTGTCCAACGAGAGGCTGGAGTCGCTGGCCTACGACCCGCTGCTGGCCAAGCGCCTGCTGGAGGAGGCCGGCTATCCGGAGGGGCGCGGCATCGAGCCCTTCCAGGTCACCGTCGTGCCGGAATACCGGCGGGAGTTCGTCTATTACGTCTCGCAATGGAACAATGCCGGCATTCCGGCGAAGCTGGTGATGGCGCCGCGGCAGGAGTTCATCGCCCGCTCCCGCCGGCGCGATTACGACGCCTTCCTGTTCGGCTGGACCGCCACATATCCCGACCCGATGAACTTCCTCGACGAGCTGTTCAGCAGCAGCAGCCGCTTCAATCCCGTCGGCTGGACCAGCCCCCAGTTCGACGGCCTGATCGAGCGGGCGATGGCGATTCCCGATCCCACCCTTCGGGCGGAGGTCTACAAGGACGCCGAATGTCTGGTGATGCAGGATTTGCCGGTGATCCCGCTGGTGGTGCCGGACTATGTGGCGCTGCGCGGCAATGTGCTGAGCGACAACTTCATCACGCCGTTCGGCGGCCTGAACTTCGGCTGACGCCGAGGGAGGGCAGGGGACGGATGGCCAAGGACAAATGGCAGGGCGCCCGCATGAAAAAAGCCCCTGTCCGCGGGCGGACAGGGGCTTTTCCGTCTTTACAGGGACAGGAACGTCAGGCGGCGCCCTGTGCTTCGCGCAGGCAATCCGCGGGCTTCGCCTCGCGCAGGCAGTCGGCCGGCTTGGCTTCACGCAGACAATCGGCCTGCGCGGCCTCCCGCAGGCAATCCGCGGCCTTCGCTTCGCGCAGGCAGTCAGCGCTCCTGGCTTCCCGGAGACAGTCGGCCTGTGCGGCCTCCCGCAGGCAATCCGCCGCCTTCGCCTCACGCAGACAGTCGGCCTTGGCGGCCTCGCGCAGGCAGTCGGCGCCGGCGAGCAGGCGGGCGCTGTCGCTGCGGGCGGCGTCCATGCGTTCGGCCGGGGCGGTCACGCCGTTGTGATGGAGATACTCGCCATAGACCGCGTCGCAGAACCGGAAATAGGCGCGGGTGTCGGCAACGATGAACTCGTGCCACAGGTCGTCGCAGGCGGCGGATTGCGGAACGATGTCGCGGTCCGGATGCTCGGCGCAGGCCAGCAGGAATGCCTTCAGCTGGGTCAGCGCGATCTCGGACGTGCGGCGGGACATCCCCGCGGCGACCGCGCGGTCGACGACATAGCCGAAGTCGAAGCCGGCGATGATGTCTTGGGCACGGGTGGTGTTGGTCTTGGTGGCGCCGCGCATGGGTTCCTCCGGAGCTGCTGTTCGGTTCGTCCTCGGATGAGGGGCAGACATATCCGAGAGCACCGCTCGGATGTTGTGACACAGCATAATCAGATATGTGAGATTATTTTTGGTCCTAAGCCCCAGGATGGGGGCAGGGACCTCAAATCGTCGGAGTCTTATGCGGAGCGGCGATGTCGAGCGCCCCGACCGATGCTGCCCCTGCGGCTGCCCCCGCTCCTGCCGGCCGGGCCGCCGTCATCTGGTCCACCAGTGCCGACAGGCGGTCCGGCATGATCGGCTTGGCGGCGACGATGACGCCCATCTCCGCGGCGCGGGCGGTCACGGCGCCGTCGAGCCGGCCGGAGATCAGTACCGCCGGGATCCTGAGGCCGAGCCGGTGCCAGACGGTGTCGATGAAATCCAGGCCGTTCTCGGTGGCGGACAGGTGATAGTCGGCGATCACCGCATCGGGCCGGATATCGCCGCCCTCCACCGCACGCAGCCCCTGGGCCACGCTGGAGGCGCCGACGACGCGATGGCCGGAGGTGTTGAGGAACATCGAGATGGCGGACAGCACGAACTGGTCGTCGTCGATCACCAGGATGGCGATCTCGCTGCTCTTCACCGGTGCGTCCGCCAGCGTCGCCAGCCCGGTGACAGCCGCCGGGGCGGCAGCGGGGGCGGGGGCAGGAACCGGAACAGGGGCCTCAGTGGGAGCAAGGGCAAAGGCGGGCGGAGCTTCGGCCCGCCGCGGCGGCTCCAGTGCCCGTTCCATGGCCGGTTCCATGGCCGGCTCCACCGGCGCCAGCGGCAGGGTGACCGAGAAGACGGAGCCCTTGCCCGGGGTGGAGCGCACCTTGACCGGGTGGTCCAGCACACCGGCCAGCCGCCGGACGATCGACAGGCCGAGGCCGATGCCGTTGTCGCGGTTGCGCTCCGGGTTGCCGATCTGGTGGAACTCCTCCCAGATGGCGTCCAGCCGGTCTTCGGGAATGCCGATGCCGGTGTCGCGCACCTCGACGATCAGGCTGCCGCCGGATTCCAGGCAGGCGACCTGCACCTGTCCCGAAGGCGTGTAGCGGATCGCGTTGTCGATCAGGTTGCCCAGCAGCCGCAGCAGCAGCACCCGGTCGGTCAGCACCGGGGCGCGGTACTGCGGCACGGAGAAGGCCAGCCCCTTGTTGCGGGCGACCGGGCCATACTGCGAGTCCAGCGCGTCGAACAGGTCGGCGACCTCGTGCACCGCCTTGTTGGCGGTGACGCCGCCGGCATCGAGCCGCGACACCTCCAGCAGCTCGTCCAGCAGCTGCTTCAGCGTCATCACCACCTGTTCGATCTTGCGCGCCGATTCCGCCACCTTGGGGTTGGGGGCGGTGGCGCGCAGCATGGCGGTCAGCATCAGCAGCGATTGGGCCGGCTGGCGCAGGTCGTGGCTGGCGGCGGCCATGAACTTCGCCTTCGACGCCACCGCCTGCTCCGCCCGTTCCTTGGCGGCGCGCAGGTCGATGGCGTTCTGGCGGAAGGTGTCGAGCGCCTTGGCCATGCGGCCGATCTCGTCGTCGCGGTGGCGCACCGGCACCGTCACCGTCACGTCGCCGGCTGCCAGATCGGCCATGGCGCGGGTCATGCCGGCAATCGGCAGCGTCACCCCGCGCGTCGCCCAGATCACGCCCAGCACCACCAGCAGCAGCGTGACGGCGCCGATGCCGCCCAGCACCAGCACATGGTGGCGGATGGCGGCGTCGGTCGGCCCGGTGTCGAGCCGGACCAGCAGCGTGCCGATGGTGCGCGATCCGCCGGCCCGGTCCTGGCGGGTCAGCGGCACGGCGGCGGCGGTGGTCGCGGGATTGGCCCCGGAATTGAGCGGCGCATCGGCCAGGACGGGCGAGCCCGGCTTGCGGAAGATGGCGAAGCGCTCGCCATGGGTGCCCAGGATCACCGCCTCGGCGAAGCTGTCGATCGAGCGCAGCGGGCTCAGCGCCGTCAGCGCCTCTTCCGGGTCGAGGTCCCACAGCGCATTGGTCACGTCGTCGAGCACGATGCGGGTCGCCATCTCGGCACGGATCGCCAGCTCGGCCCTGGTGTTGCGCACGTCGGACTGGATCAGCACGACCATCGGCACGGCGACCAGCACCGACACCAGCACCACCGCCGATGCGGTGGACCGGGCAACCAGGCTCCGTGAGAAGATCTTCAAGAACATGCCGAAGCCTACGAAAACACGACGACCACGAACGACGCGCGGCGCCATTCTAGCCGAATCGCACGCCAAACACGACAGCGACGTCAATGCCAGCGGTTCATGCGGCTGCCATCCGTAGTAGTAGGAAAAAAGGCGGTATGACTGTTTCGAATCGTTTCTTCTTCTTGTTAAGTTGCGCGTGTAAAAATTCCCGCCGGGTTTCGACGCATTCGTTTGGGAGCGGGGTAGCCGTTGGCGTAGCCGCCGGGGAGCGGAGCAATGGGAACGGGCATCATCATCGCCCTTGCGCATGGCGTCGGTCTGCTGGCGCTGGTTCTGCTTGCCTATCGCCATGTCCTGCGGCGGTTCGGCGCCCGGCGCGGCGCCTTCGCGGCGCTCTCCGGCCTGCTGTTCGGCGTGGCCGCCGTCCTCTCCATGCTGGACGCCTACCCGGTCGCCGACGGGGTGCTGGTCGATTTGCGCAACGCGATGATCGGGCTGGCCGGCCTGTTCGGCGGATGGCCGGCGGCGCTGCTGTCGGCCGCCATTGCCGGGGCGGTGCGGCTGTGGCTGGGCGGGGTGGGGGCGGCGACCGGGCTTGCCGGCCTGGCCCTGACCGCCCTGGTCGCCCCGCTGCTGGCCCGCCCGATGGAGCGGCGCGCGACCGGCGAAACCGGAAAAGGCGACGGCAAGGGCGCCTTCGGCTTCGGCCTCCTGGCGCTGTTCGGTCTGGCGATTGCGCCGCTGACCCTGCTGGCCTTCCTGCTGCTGCCCGATTTCGACCTCGCCATGCGGGTGATGGAGGAGGCGGCGCTGCCGCTGATCGCCTTCACCACGCTGGGGGTCGGCCTGCTCGGCACCATGCTGGCGCGCGAGCACCGGCGCTTCGCCGACGAGGGCATGCTGGCCGAGAACGCCGCCCTGTTCCGCGCCGTCTTCGACAGCTCCGCCGACATCCATGTCGTGCTCCGCGTCAACCCCGACGGCAGCTTCACCCTGCATTGCGCCAACGAGGCCGCGGCCCGCGCGATGGGCGACCGGGTGACGACGGCGCGCGGCAAGCCGCTCGACGCGCTGCTGCCGCCCGATCTCGCCGCCAAGGCGATGGCGGACCTGCAATCCTGCATCGACGCCGCCGCCCCCACCCGCTTCGAGGAGCAGCACACCCATGACGGCGTCACCCGCTGGTGGGAGGTGTCGCAGGTGCCGATCCGCGACGAGAGCGGCGCCATCGTCCTGCTGTCGGTCGGCGCCCGCGACATCACCCGCCGGCACGAGGCGGAGCGGGCGATCCGCGCCAGCGAGGCGCGCTACCGGCTGCTGGCGCGCAGCGTCACCGACATCATCGGCCGCATCGGTCTGGACGGCGTGCGCCGCTTCTGTTCGGAGGCGACGCGCGACAGCCTGGGCTGCCCGCCCGCCGATCTGGTCGGCCGCCCGCTGGTGGAGCGGGTGCACCCCGACGACCGCGACGATCTTTCCGCCGGCCTGTCCCGCCTGACGCCGGACCGCCCGACCCTGAAGACCACCTACCGGCTGCGCCATGCCGACGGCCGCTGGGTGTGGATCGAGGCGGCGGTGCGGCTGGTCACCGACGATTGGGGGGCGCCGCAGGAGTATGTCAGCGTCGAGCGCGACGTCACCGCCCGCAAGATCATGGAGGCGGAGCTTCAGGACGCCCGCCACGCGGCGGAGGCGGCCAGCCGCAGCAAGTCCGAATTCCTGGCGAGCCTGAGCCACGAGCTGCGCACGCCGATGAACGCCGTCATCGGCTTCGCCGACCTGATCGCGCGGGAGTCAGAGGGGCCGGTCGGCACCGCCCATTACCGCGACTTCGCCGTCAACATCCGCGACAGCGGCCAGCATCTGCTGGAGCTGATCAACGAGATCCTCGACCATGTCCGCGCCGAATCCGGCCAGCTGATCCTCGACGACGAGCCGGTCGATCTCGACGCCGCCGCCACCTTCGCCGTCCGCCTGCTGACCCCACGCGCCGCCCGCGCCGGCATCGCCCTGTCGGCCCAGGTCGCCCCCGCCGCCCGCCACCTGCGCGGCGACGAGCGGCGCATCCGCCAGATCCTGCTGAACCTGCTGTCCAACGCGGTGAAATACACGCCGTCCGGCGGGTCGGTGTCGCTGACCGCCGATCCGGCGCCCGACGGCGGCCTGCTGCTGGAGGTGCGCGACAACGGCGTCGGCATCCCCGAACAGGATCTGGACCGCGTCCTGCTGGCCTATGCCCGCGTCGCCACCCCGGAGAACCGCCAGACCGAGGGCGCCGGCCTGGGCCTGCCGCTGACCCGCCGGCTGGTGGAGCTGCATGGCGGCGTGCTGACCCTGGCGAGCCGGGTGGGGCAGGGCACCACCGTCACCATCCATTTCCCGCTCGAGCGCGTCGCCGGCGACAGGACCGGCGAAACGGGTGGCGAGACACCGGCGGCCCATCCTGTGGGGGGCCGTCCCGGCCTGTCGATCCTGATGGTGGACGACGACCACAACATCCGCGAGAACGGCAGCGCCCTGCTGCGCAGCTGGGGCCACCGCGTGACCGCGGCGTCCGGCGCCGGCGAGGCGCTGGTGGTGCTGCGCGGGCCGCAGCCGCTGGACCTGCTGTTCAGCGACATCGTGATGCCGCCGGGCATGAACGGGGCGGAGCTGGCGCGCGAGGCGCGGCGCCTGCGCCCCGACCTGCCGGTCCTGCTGGCGTCGGGCTTCGCCGCCCATGCGGTGGTTGCCGACGACGTGGCGATGGGCGGCTACGACCTGATCGCCAAGCCCTATGACGCGGCGGAGCTGCGCGGCCATCTCGACCGCCTGCGCCCGCCGGCCTCCCCGCCCGGCCCCGGCCAAACTCCAGTCCCGGCCCCAAGCC
>NZ_WHOS01000077.1 GCF_013340935.1 Azospirillum melinis
CGGAGATTTGTATAAGACCCGGGCCCCCGTGCCGCCCTGCCCGCCCCGTCGGCACCGCCGCCGGGCTTCGCGCTGGACTATCTGCCGGACGGGGCGGCCATCGAACATGCGCCGCTCCCGCGGGCGGCGCGCTCCACCCTCTATGTGCTGGCCGGGCTGCTGGTGGCGCTGGTGCTGTGGGCCGGCTTTGCCCAGGTCGACCGCATCGTCACCGCCGGCGGCCGGCTGGTGACCACGGCGCCGCTGGTGGTGGCCCAGCCGCTGGAGACCGCGGTGGTGCGCGGTGTCGACGTGCAGGTCGGCGACCGGGTGCGGGCCGGCGACCGGCTGGCGACGCTCGACCCCACCTTCGCCGCGGCGGATCTGGCCGACCTGACCGCCAAGCTCGCCAGCGTCGAGGCGCAGATCGGCCGGCTGCGCGCCGAGCTGGACGGCGGCGACTACACCCCCGCCAGCAACCCCGATGCCGCGGTTCAGGCCGCCATCCTGGAGCGCCGCCGCGCCGAATACCGCTCCCGTCTCGCCTCGCTCGACGAGAAGGCCGGGCAGCTGGACAGCGCCATCGCCGCCGGCCGCCGCGCCCAGGCCGGGCTTGCCGAACGCCTCGCCGTGGTGGGCGAGGTGGAGGACATCCGCCGCCAGCTTCAGGAACGCCAGACCGGGTCCCGCCTGACCTGGCTCGAGGCGCGGGTCGAGCGGCTGCGCATGCGCGACGAGCTGACCGCCCTCCAGGATCGCGAGCAGGCGAGCGCGCACGAGCTGCGCGGCGTCCAGGCCGATCGCGCCGCCTTCGTCGACGAATGGCGCCGCAAGACGGCGGAGGAGCTGGTGGAGCAGACCCGCCAGCGGGCCACGCTGGTCGAGCAGATCGCCAAGGCCGAGCGCCGCCGCTCGCTGGTCACCCTGACCGCCCCGGTCGACGCGGTGGTGCTGGAGGTGGCCAAGCGCTCCGTCGGCTCCGTCATCCGCGAGGCCGAGCCGCTGGTCACCCTGGTCCCCGCCGACGTGCCGCTGGAGGTGGAGGCGGAGATCCCGTCGCGCGACATCGGACTGGTCCGCGTCGGCGATTTCGTGCGGGTGAAGCTGGACGCCTTCCCCTTCCAGCGCCACGGCACCCTGCCCGGCGAGATCCGCACCATCAGCGCCGACGCCTTCACCCACGATCCCTCAGGCGCCCAGGGCGCCGCCGCCATCAACCCGGACGGCCCCCGTCCGGTCGCTGGCGCCGTCTTCCGCACCCGCATCCGCCTGACCGACACCCGGCTGGAAGGGGTGCCCGCCGGCACGCTGCTCAGCCCCGGCATGGTCGCCTCGGCTGAAATCCGCGTCGGCACCCGGTCGGTCCTGTCCTACTTCCTCTACCCCGTCATCCGCGCGCTGGACGAAAGCATCCGCGAGCCGTAAAGGCCGCTCCGTCCCTCCTGCCAAGCCGGAGTTTCCAGGTGGCGCCTGTCCGGCGGATGGGGTACCCACCCGTCAGCCCCTTCAGCGACAGGTCTGGTGATGCAGCGGATAGGTCCGTTCCTCTTTGCCGTTCTGGCAACCATCTCGGCATTCTTTCTGGTCTGGAGCCTGCCGCCCTTCCAGACCGCCGACGAGCCCGCCCACATCTACCGGGCCAACATGATCACCCACGGCTTCTGGGTGGCCGCCAAGGTCCAGACCGACGGGCGGATCGCGGCGGGCGGCCCCTCCGACGTCGCGATCATCGAGGCCTATTTCCCCTTCCACCACGTCCCCTTCAAGCCGGACGAGAGGGCCAATCTGGAGGATTTCGCCAAATCCTTCACCGCCCGCTGGGACGGCCGGGTCTTCAACGTCGCGGCAGAGAACACCGCCCCCTACCCGCCCTTCTTCTACCTGCCGCAGGCTGCCGCCATCGCGGTCGGCAAGGCCATCGACCTGCCGGTGGTGCAGACGCTGTATCTGGCGCGGGCGGCCAACGCGCTGACCTGCATCGCCGTCGGCTTCTTCGCCCTGCTGCTGGCCGGCCGGGCGCATCTGCCGCTGTTCGCCGTGCTGCTGCTGCCGATGTCGGTCTCGCTCTACGCCTCGATGAGCCAGGACGGGCTGGTCATCACCGTCACGGCACTCGGAATCGCCTTCCTGGCCCGGGCGCTGTGCGAAGGCCGGCCGCTGCGCAGCGCGGAGGTCTGGGCCAGTGCGGTCTGCTTCGCCCTGGTGGGCATGACCAAGCAGCCCTACGCCCTGCTCTGCCTGATGCCGCTGGCGGTCCCGGCCGAGCGGGCGGCGGTGAAGCGCCTCGCGGTCGCCGCCTCGCTGGCCGCCGCCGTCGGCTGGGCGGTGTGGATGGCGCTCGCCGTGCAGACGCCGCTGATCCGCCAGGATGCCCCGACCGACGCCATGGGCCAGCTCCGCTTCCTGCTCGACAACCCGCTTGCCGTCCTCACCATCGCCGTGAAGACCTTCCAGGTCTGGGGCGACGAGTATTACCAGCAGTTCGTCGGCATTCTCGGCTGGGTCGATACCCGGCTGCCCAGGCCCTATTACGCCGCCGCCTATCTGGTCCTGCTGCTGTCCTTCCTGCCGCTGCTGCTCGGCCGCCGGGCGGTGGACTGGTATTCCGGTGTGCCGGCGCGGGCCTCGGCGGTGACCGTGGCCGTCGTGCTGGCGACCGGGGCGCTGCTGTTCGGGGCGCTCTACATGGTGTGGACGCCGGTCGGCCAGCTGTGGGTCGACGGCGTGCAGGGGCGCTATTTCCTGCCGCTGGCGGCCCTGCTGCCGCTGGCCTTTGCCAGCGGGCGGCAGGAGGCGGGAGCCGGCTGGTCTTCCGGTGGCTGGTCTGCCGGCCACTGGTCTGCCGGCATGACGGGCGTGCTGGAGCGCGGCCTGACCTGGATGGTCTGGCTCTTCCCCATCGTCAGCATCCTGGTGGTCCAGCGGACGGTCATCCTGCGCTACTACCTCGACTAGCGCCCCCCGCTCTCCATCCGGCTGCCCATCGGGGCTGACCGGGGCGTTGGAGGCCGTTCGAATGATGTCGCCCGCTCGGCGGAAAAGCCCGCAGTGCAGCATGGGCGGGCGACTATCTTCCGACTCTGCCCCAATCGACCCCAATCGAAGACGAAGAGCGGACATGACCACGAGCGACAACGCGACCGTGCTGGTGACCGGCGGCGCCGGCTATATCGGCTCCCATGTGGTGCTGGCCCTGCGCGACCAGGGACGCGCCGTCGTGGTGCTGGACGATCTCTCCACCGGCCGGCGCTCGGCCCTGCCCGATGGGGTGCCGCTGGTCGAGGGCGACGTCGGCGACAAGGCCCTGCTGGCCGAAACCTTCGCCCGCCACGGCATCGGCACCGTGATGCATTTCGCCGGCAGCATCGTCGTGCCGGACTCGGTGGAGCGGCCGCTCGCCTACTACCGCAACAACACGGTGAAGAGCCACGCCCTGGTGGAGGCCTGCGTCGAGGCCGGGATCGGCCGCTTCATCTTCTCCTCCACCGCCGCCGTCTACGGCATGCCGGAGCGGCTGCCCATCGACGAACAGACGCCGACCAAGCCGATCAACCCCTACGGCTCCTCCAAGCTGATGACGGAGTGGATGCTGCGCGACACCGCGGCGGCGCACGATCTGCGATACGTCGCGCTGCGCTATTTCAACGTCGCCGGCGCCGATCCGCAGGGCCGTTCCGGCCAGGTGTCGAAGGTCGCCACCCACCTGATCAAGATCGCCGCCCAGACCGTCACCGGCCAGCGGGCGGAGCTGCAGATCTACGGCGACGACTACGACACGGCGGACGGCACCTGCGTGCGCGACTACATCCATGTCAGCGACCTCGCCGACGCCCATGTCGCCGCACTCCGTCATCTGGAGGCGGGTGGCGCCTCGGAGGTGATGAACTGCGGCTACGGCCGCGGCTATTCGGTGCGCGAGGTGCTGGCGATGGTGGAGCGGGTGACCGGCAAGCCGCTGCCGATGCGCATCGGTCCGCGCCGCGCCGGCGATCCGCCGGCCCTGGTGGCGGGCGTCGAGCGCATCGGCCGCACCCTGGACTGGACCCCGCGCCACGCCGATCTGGAAACCATCGTCGCCTCGGCGCTTGCCTGGGAGGAGCGGCTGGTCCGGTAGGAGCGAAAATTCCCTCTCCCGGGGCGGGAGAGGGAAAGCCACCCTCAGCTGAAGAACCGCCCGCGGAAATAGGCGATGGTGCGGTCCAGCCCCTCGTCCAGCGGCACGGCCGGCTCCCACTGCATCATGGCGCGGGCCTTGGCGATGTCGGGGCGGCGCTGCTTGGGGTCGTCCTGCGGCAACGGCATGTGTTCGATCGTCGAGGCCGAGCGGGTCAGGCGGATCACCTTCTCCGCCAGCTCCAGCATGGTGAACTCGCCCGGGTTGCCCAGATTGATCGGGCCGGTGACGCCGGCCGGCGTGTCCATGAAGCGCAGGAAGCCTTCGATCAGGTCGTCGACATAGCAGAAGGACCGCGTCTGCTGGCCGTTGCCGTAGATGGTGATCGGCTCGCCCTTCAGCGCCTGGATGATGAAGTTCGACACCACGCGCCCGTCGTTGGGGTGCATGCGCGGGCCGTAGGTGTTGAAGATGCGGATCACCTTGATGTCCAGCTTGTGCTGGCGGTGATAGTCGAAGAACAGCGTCTCGGCGCAGCGCTTGCCCTCGTCGTAGCAGGCGCGCGGGCCGATGGTGTTCACGTTGCCCCAATATTCCTCGGGCTGCGGATGCACCGCCGGGTCGCCGTAGACCTCCGAGGTCGAGGCCTGCATGATCCTGGCACCCACCCGCTTGGCCAGCCCCAGCATGTTGATGGCGCCGTGCACGCTGGTCTTGGTCGTCTGGACGGGGTCGTGCTGGTAATGGATCGGCGAGGCCGGGCAGGCGAGGTTGTAGATCTCGTCCACCTCGACATAGAGCGGAAACGTCACGTCGTGGCGCATCAGCTCGAAATGCGGGTTGTCCAGCAGGTGCAGGACGTTGTCGCGGCTGCCGGTGAAGAAGTTGTCGACGCACAGCACGTCGTTGCCGGCCGCCAGCAGCCGCTCGCACAGGTGCGAGCCCAGGAAGCCGGCGCCGCCGGTGACGAGAACACGCTTTCGGTTGGTGAGAGCCGGCAAGGCTGCCTTCCTGTCTTGGCTGTGGGTGCGGGGAGTCGCCTGATTCTAGCCCAGCAGCCCGAGCAGATAGCGCCCGTAGTCGTTCTTCTTCAGCGGCTCGGCCAGACGGCGGACCTGCTCGGCGTCGATCCAGCCGGAGGTGTAGGCGATCTCCTCCGGGCAGGCGATCTGCAGGCCCTGGCGGTGCTGGATGGTGCGGACGAACTCCGCCGCCTCCAGCAGGCTGTCGTGGGTGCCGGTGTCGAACCAGCCATAGCCGCGGCCCATCTGCTCGACCGACAGTTTGCCGAGATCGAGATAGGCGGCGTTGACCGAGGTGATCTCCAGCTCGCCGCGCGCCGACGGCTTCACCGCGGCGGCGATGTCCAGCACGTCGTTGTCGTAGAAGTAAAGCCCGGTCACCGCCCATTTGGAGCGCGGGGCGACCGGCTTCTCCTCGATGCTCAGCGCCCGGCCTTCGCCGTCGAACTCCACCACGCCGTAGCGTTCGGGGTCGCGCACGGCATAGGCGAAGACGCTGGCGCCCTCGGTCTTCTCGCCGGCGGCGCGCAGGATGTTGGTCAGGCCGTGGCCGTAGAAGATGTTGTCGCCGAGGACCAGCGCGCAACTGTCGTTGCCGACGAACTCGCGGCCGATGATGAAGGCCTGGGCCAGCCCGTCGGGCGAGGGCTGGATCGCGTAGGTCAGGTTCAGGCCCCACTGCGCCCCGTCGCCCAGCACCGTCTGGAACAGCGGCTGGTCGTGCGGCGTGGTGATGATCAGGATGTCGCGGATGCCCGCCAGCATCAGGGTGCTGAGCGGGAAATAGATCATCGGCTTGTCGTAGATCGGCAGCAGCTGCTTGCTGATCGCCCGCGTCACCGGGTAGAGGCGGGTGCCGGACCCGCCGGCCAGGATGATGCCCTTCATGGTCTTCGTCCTCACGCCTGCGGCGGGTTGGTGAACAGCTCGTCGATCACGCGGTCGACGCTCTCCTGCCACGGCGGGCAGGAGACGCCGAGACGTTCCCTGGCGCGGGAACAGTCCAGCCGCGAATTGGCCGGGCGGCGCGCCGGGGTCGGGTAGTCGGCCGTGCCGATGGCGGACAGGCGCGGCCGCTTGCCGGTGCGCTCTTCCAGCCGCCGGAAGATGTGCTCGGCGAAATCGTGCCAGGTGGTATAGCCGCTGCCGGTCAGATGGTAGGTGCCCCAAGCCGCGGCGCCTGTCTTCTCAATCGTCCCGGCGATCTGCACGATGGCGGCGGCGAGGTCGGCGGCGGCGGTGGGCGAGCCGTGCTGGTCGGCGACCACCCGCATCTCCTCGCGCTCCTTGCCGAAGCGCAGCATCGTCTTGACGAAGTTGTTGCCGTAGGCGCTGTAGACCCAGGAGGTGCGCAGGATGACATGTTCAGGCGTCGCCGCCCGCACCGCCTCTTCGCCCGCCGCCTTGCTGGCGCCATAGACGCCCAGCGGGTTGATCGGGTCGTCCTCGGTGTAGATGCCGTCCTTCGTCCCGTCGAACACGTAATCGGTCGACACATGGATGAAGGGGATGCCGCGCGCGGCACAGGCCGCCGCCATGGCGCCCGGCCCGTCGCGGTTGATCGCGAAGGACAGGTCGACCTCGCTCTCGGCCTTGTCGACGGCGGTGTGGGCGGTGGCGTTGACCAGCAGGTCCGGCGCGTGGGCGGCGACCGCCTTTTCCACGTCGCCCGGCCGGGTCACGTCGAACTCGGGATAGGGCAGGCCGACCACATCGGTGCCCGGCGCCCAGTTGGCGCGCATCAGCTCGAAGCCGAGCTGGCCGTTGCTGCCGAGAACCAGGACTTTCATGGGAACCTTCACGACGCCGCTCCCTCATCGGTCAGGCCGAGCCGCTCGCCCTGGTAGGAGCCGTTGAGGATGGCCTGCCACCACTCGCGGTTCTCCAGATACCAGGCGACCGTCTTGCGCAGGCCGCTCTCGAAGGTCTCCTGCGGGGTCCAGCCCAGCTCGCGCTCGATCTTGCCGGCGTCGATGGCATAGCGCTTGTCATGGCCGGGGCGGTCGGTGACGAAGCTGATCAGGCGGTCGTGCGGCGCGCCGGCCGGGTCCATCTCGTCGAGATGCGCGCAGATGGCGCGGACGACCTCCAGGTTGGTGCGCTCGTTGTGGCCGCCGATGTTGTAGCTCTCGCCGACCTTGCCCTTCTCCAGAACCAGCCGCAGCGCGCGGGCATGGTCCTCGACATAGAGCCAGTCGCGGATGTTGTCGCCCTTGCCGTAGACCGGCAGCTTCTCGCCCGCCAGACCCTTCAGGATCATCAGCGGGATCAGCTTCTCCGGGAAATGGTAGGGGCCGTAATTGTTGGAGCAGTTGGTCAGCACCACCGGCAGCCCGTAGGTCTCGTGCCAGGCGCGGACCAGATGGTCGCTCGACGCCTTGCTGGCCGAATAGGGCGAGTTGGGGCTGTAGGCGGTGGTCTCGGTGAAGAAGCCGTCGTCGCCCAGCGTGCCGAACACCTCGTCGGTCGAGATGTGGTGGAAGCGGAAGCTCTCCTTGCGGTCGGCCGGCAGGGCCGACCAGTAGCCGCGCGCCGCTTCCAGCAGGCGGAAGGTGCCGACCACGTTGGTCTGGATGAACTCGCCCGGCCCGTCGATGGAGCGGTCGACATGGGATTCGGCGGCCAGATGCATCACCGCGTCGGGCTGGTGGGTGTCGAACACACGCCGCAGCTCGGCGGCGTCGCAGATGTCGACCTTCTCGAAGGCGTAGCGCGGATTGCCCTCGGCCCCCGGCAGGGAGGACAGGTTGGCCGCATAGGTCAGCTTGTCGACATTGACGACGAAGGCGTCGGTTTCGGCGAGAAGCTGGCGGACCACCGCCGAACCGATGAAACCGGCGCCGCCGGTGACGAGAATGCGCGTCATCAAACCACCTTACCGCCGAGAAGCGGGGCCGCCCGCGGCCCCCGTTGTGCAAAAGCTTTGAGTGCCCCGAACCCGGAGCCGCCAACCGGGAGCCGCCGTCAGAACAGGTCGGTCAGCTGCGCCAGGGTCGGATGCTTGTGGTCCTTGTCCGACAGCCGTGCCTTGTCCGCCGACACCGGCCAGTCGATGCCGAGGTCCGGGTCGTTCCACAAGAGGCCGCGGTCATGCTCGGGCGAATAATAGTTGGTCACCTTGTAGATGACCTCGGTGTCCGGCTCCAGCGTGCAGAAGCCGTGGGCGAAGCCGATCGGCACCAGGATCTGGTTCCACTCCGCCGCGCTGATCACCGCGCTGACATGCCGGCCGAAGGTGGGGGAGCCCTTCCGGATGTCGACCGCCACGTCCAGGATGGCGCCGCGCACCACCCGCACCAGCTTGTCCTGGGCAAACGGCGGCAGCTGGAAATGCAGGCCGCGGATGGTGCCGACCTCGGCCGACAGCGACTGGTTGTCCTGGACGAAGTCGTAGTGCAGCCCGGCCGCCTCGAACGTCTTCTTGGTGTAGGTTTCCGAGAAGAAGCCGCGATGGTCGCCGAACTTCTTCGGACGGATGATCTTAACGTCGGGAATGTCGAGGGAGACGACGTCCATGGCTCAGATGCTTTCCTTCAGGCGCTCTTTGCGCAGCTCGGGGCAGGATTTGCGCAGCCAGGGCTTGACCGTGCGCGGCGGGAAGGCCAGCCCGAAATTCTCGGCGTCCAGCGTCAGGTTCGGGTTGTAGTAGGGGTCTTCCAGCAGGCTGTCGCCCCAGCGCTCCTGCATGTAGGCCACCTCGCCCATGAAGCGCTTGACCTTGTCGGGCGCGGTGTCCGGCCCGCGCGAGGCCGATTCCAGATGGTACAGCTCGGCGAACGGCGTCCAGACGACCAGATAGCCCTTCTCGCGGATGCGCAGGCAGAAATCGACGTCGTTGAAGGCGACGGCCAGCTTCTCGGAGTTCAGCCCGCCGACCTCGTCGAAGATCTCCTTGCGCAGGATCAGGCAGGCGGCGGTGACGCAGGACAGGTCCTGGGTCAGCTGGGCCCGGCTGAAATAGCCGTAGGCGTCGCGGGTCAGGCCCTTGTGGACATGGCCGGCCACGCCGCAGATGCCGGTGACGACGCCGGCATGCTGGATGGTGCCGTCGGCGTAGTAGAGCTTGGCGCCGACGGCGCCGACCTCCGGCCGCAGGGCGTGGGAGACCATCTCGGCCAGCCAGCCCGGCTCCATCACCTCGATGTCGTTGTTGATCAGGCCCAGCACCTCGCCGGTCGCCTCGGCGGCGGCGAAGTTGTTGATCGAGGAGTAGTTGAAGGGCGCCTTGTAGGTCAGCACCCGCACCCGCGGCTCGTCCTTCAGCGTGTCGAAATAGGCGAAGGTCGCCGCTTCCTCGCTGTTGTTGTCGACGATCAGGATCTCAAGGTCCGGATAGTCGGTGCGGTGCAGCAGCCCGTCGACGCAGCCCTTCAGCAGATCCACCTTGTCGCGCGTCGGCACGATCAGCGACACCCGCGGCAGCTTCGCCGGCAGGGCGTAGCGGATGCGGGTGAAGCGGGCGGTCGACGGCGAGGTCTCCACCGTGGCGTCGACGCCGCGGCGCTGGAAATGCTCGGTCAGCGCCTTGTGGGCGGCGGCGGTGGCGCGCGGCAGCTCGACCGTGGAGAAGGCCGCGGATTCGGGGAAGACGCGCCAGTGGTAGAGGATCGCCGGGATGTGGCGGATGCGCGCCGGTTCCGTCGCCTCGACCGCGCGCAGCGTCAGGTCATAGTCCTGGCTGCCCTCGAAGCCCAGGCGGAAGCGCCCGGCCTGCTCGATCAGCGAGCGGCGGAAGACGCCCAGGTGATTGACCATGTTCTGGCCGTGCAGCAGGTCCAGATTGAAGCCGGACTTGAAATGCGGGTCGTAGCGCTCGCCCTCCGCATCGATCTTGTCCTCGTCGGAATAGAGGATGTCGGTGTCGGGATGGAGCGCCAGCTCGGCGGCGACCGCATAGAGGGCGTGCGGCGGCAGCCGGTCGTCATGGTCCATCAGCGCCACGAAATCGCCGGTCGCCAGATCCAGCGCGCTGTTGCTGGCGGCGGAGATGTGGCCGTTGGTCTCGCGCCGGACCAGCTTGATCCGGTTGTCGCGCGCCTTGTACTCGGCCAGCACCGTCTGCACATGCGGGGCGGTGGAGGCGTCGTCGGCGATGCACAGCTCCCAGTCCGGATAGAACTGGGCCAGCACGGAGTCCAGCGCCTCGCGCAGGTAGGTCTCCGGCGTGTTGTAGACCGGCATGACGACGGAGAAGCGCGGGCGCGCCGGCAGGCGGGCGATGTCGGCCTTGATCGCCGCCGCGTCCTCCGGCGTCAGGGTGTCGTACATCCGCACCCACGACTTGTAGTCGGCCGACCAGCGGTTCGGCTGCAGTTCCTGCAGGACGCGCTGCTTGGTCGCCTGCCAGCCATGGCGGCGCAGATAGTCCAGCACGCGCGCCGGCTGGTTCTGCCGGACATAGTCGAGCAGGATGTTGGTCTTGCCGATCTCGCGGATGGTGAAGTCGGCGATCTCGAAGGACACCGGCCGGGTGGCCGGGTCGAAGCGCAGCGCCTTGACCGTCTGCGGCAGCAGGGCCAGCTGGCGGAACTCGCCCACCGTGTCGACCGGCAGGCGGATCATCGTCCGCTCGTCGAAGCCGTTGCCGTCGTCGACATAGATCACCGGCACCAGCGGGGCCGAGGCGCGGACCACCCGGTAGGAGATCACGCACCAGTGGCCGGGCAGCCGGCCGCGGTCCGACCGCAGCAGGAAGGCGGGGTCGCTGCCGGTCGCCTCGTAGCCGCCCTGCGGGCTCGGCACCACGTCGTGCAGCGGCTCCAGCGTGATGCTGTGCAGGCGGCGGCGGTAGAAGCGGCCGGCCTTCTGGGTCAGGCGGCCCAGCTTGCGCACCGGCGCCGACAGCTTCCAGGAGGTGGAATTGACCAGGCTGTGGATGTGCTGGTCGCGGCTGGCCACCACGCCGTGCAGATGGGCGATGGCCTGTTCGCGGCCGGTGACCTCCCGGTTCAGGATGGCGATGTCCTGCTGGAGAGCGGCGATGTCGCGGTCCCGGTCGGCGATGGTCCGGTTGTGGGCGGCGTCCTCTTCCAGGCGGATGGCGTGCTGACGCTCGATCTCGGCCTGATGGTCGCGCAGCCAGCCCTGGATGACGGCGATGTCGCGGTCGCGAGTCTCGACCATCTCCTTCAGCTCGCCGCTGTGGGCGATCTGGTCGTCCAGCACCTTGCGGACCATCGCCACCTCGGTGCGCAGGTGCTTTTCCTGCTCTTCCAGGCGCTGGATGGTCTCGGTCTCGATGGCGGCGTCGCCCAGCCGGTCGAACCAGTTGCGGACGGCCCGCAGCCCCTCGCCGCCGGCCTTCTGCACGGCGAACAGCTCGCGCACCGCATCCGGCAGATCCTCGCCGACGCCCAGCACGCCAAGGCCGTTGGAATGCTGGAAGCTGAAGGACGGACGGACGCGGGTGATCTCGTCCCACAGGCGCCAGACGCCGAAATCGTCCTTGCGCACGTTGATGTCGTGGAACAGCACCACGCCGCGGCGGCTCATCTTCGGCAGCCACGTCTCGAAATCGTGGCGCACCGCCTCGTAGGTGTGCAGCCCGTCGATGTGCAGCAGGTCGACGCTGCCGTCGGCGAAATGGAGCAGCGCGTCGTCGAAGGTCATCCGCAGCAGGCGCGAGAAGCCGGCATAGCGCGGGTCATGGTAGGCGGCGAGCGTGTTGTAGATGTCGTCGCCGTAGAAGCCGGCCTGCGGGTCGCCGGCCCAGGTGTCGACGGCGTAGCAGGAGGTCGGCAGCCCGACATGGCGGACCGCCTGGCAGAAGGCGGCATAGGAGTTGCCGGTGTGCGTTCCCAGCTCCACCAGGCTGTCCGGGCGGAGCGCCTCGACGATCCAGAAGGCGAAGGGGACATGGCCGAGCCAGGAGGCCGGCGCCGTGACGAGATCCGGGGTCAGGAGCGTGATCGGCCGGCAGATGCGACGGAGAGCGTCCGATCCCTGGTCCTTCAAAAACGAATCCACCTGTGCCTCTTCTTCTGCCTGGCTTCGCGGCGGGGAGCGGTCCATCGGGGCACCGTTTCAGGCCCGGCGGACGGTCCCGTCACAGCCGCCGACACACATACGCTGACACCAAGCCGGAATGCAAGCCGCTGTCCGGAGCCCGCTTTGCGGTGCCCAACAATGCCCGGAACTGCGGTTTTCCTGCCTCAGTCCGGGGGGATCCGCAGCCTGTCGCTATTTTGTCGCGGGGGCCGGTTGGGAGGTTGCCTGGGGTGCCGACGCCCCCTCCGCTTCCAGGGTGATCGCCAGCATCGGCATGCCGACCAGCCCGCGCACGACGTGGCTGGCATGGACCTTGAAGAACAGCGCGTCCTCGACCCAATGGTGCTGGACGTGGTCCTCCTGCGTGCCCTCGGCGAGCGCCACGGTGATGGAGAAGTCGCCGCTGGGCAGGTAGGGCATCTGGAAGCGGAAGCGGGCGGCGAAGTCCTGGCCGGCCGGGATGGTGACGGGGTCGAGCTGGTAGCTGAGGAAGGTGTTGTCGCCGAACAGGTTCTGGCCCAGCTTGTCCTTCACGTAGAAGCCGACGATCGGGCGGTAGACCTGCTGGTCGGCCCGGCAATCCACCTTCAGCACGATGACCTCGCCGCCCTCCAGCACACTGAGCGGCTGCTCCTCGGCATCCAGGATCGAGACGTTGACGATGGTGGCGCCGCGGTTGCCGAACCAGGGGCCGCTGTCGTTGAAGTCGAACAGCTCGATGGCGTTGCGGAGCTGCGAGCCCTTCAGCAGCTCGGCGCGGGCGTCCTCCACCGGCTCCTCGCGCCTGGCCTGGGGCAGCGCCTGGCGCGCCCCGCCGATGCGGAAGCCGCGCGAGGTGTCCTGGTCGCTGTAGAGCGCCGCCAGATAGTCGTGGCAGACCTCCTTGGCCGGGCCGATCGCCCGCACCGACCCGTTGTCCAGCCACACCACCCGGTCGCAGAGGTTCACCACCTGTCCGGTGTCGTGCGACACGAAGAACAGGGTGCCGCGCTCCTTGAAGCGGTGGATGAAGCGCATGCATTTCTGGGTGAAGGAGGCGTCGCCGACCGCCAGGATCTCGTCGACGATCATGATGTCGGCGTCGACATGGGCCGCCACCGCGAAGGCGAGGCGGGCGTACATGCCGCTGGAATAGAGCTTCACCGGCTGTTCGATGAAGTCGCCGATGCCCGCGAACTCGGCGATGGACTCATAGCGCTCGGCGATCTGCGCGTTCGACAGGCCCAGCACCGAGGCGGCGAGATAGACGTTCTCGCGGCCGGTGAATTCCGGGTTGAAGCCGGCGCCCAGCTCCAGCAGCGCCGCGATGCGCCCGTCGACCGCGATGCGGCCGGAGGTCGGCGTCAGCGTGCCGCAGAGCAGCTGGAGAAAGGTCGACTTGCCCGAACCGTTGCGGCCGATCAGCCCGACCGTCTCGCCGCGGCGGACCTCCAGGTCGACGCCGCGCAGCGCCCAGTACTCGTCGTAATATTTGCGCCGGCCGCGCACCAGCATCTGCTTCAGCCGGTCCTGCGGGCGTTTGAAGATGGCGTAGGCCTTGCCCAGCCCCTCGGCGCGGATGACGACAGGGGTGTCGGCGGTGGGAGCCTTCGTGGGGGTATCGGTCTCAGACGACATCGGCGAACCCCCGGCGGGTCTTCATGAACCAGAGATAGCCGAGCCACGCCACCACCCAGGCGCCCAGCGTCGCCAGACCCCAGTCGACCGGCGACGGGACGCGGCCCCAGAACAGCAGGTCCTTCGACTGCTCCAGGATCGCGGTCATCGGATTGAGGTGCAGGACGGCGCGGAAGCGCTCGGGGATCGCGGTCATCGGATAGAAGATCGGGCTGAGGAACATCAGAACCGTGACGGCCACCCCCACCACCTGCCGCAGGTCGCGCAGGAAGACGCCGGCGGCGGCGAAGAACCAGCTGAGACCCAGCGTGGTCAGGCACAAGGGCACCAGCACCAGCGGCAGCAGCAGCGCCGTCAGCGGTGGCAGCCCGGCCACCATCAGATGGAAGACCACCAGGATGACGAAGCCGATGCCGGCGTTGAACAATGCCACCGCCAGCGACACCAGCGGCAGGATCTCCAGCGGGAAGACCACCTTCTTGATGTAGCTGACATTCTCCAGCAGGAGGCCGGGCGCCCGGCTCAGGCATTCGCCCAGCACGTTGAACAGGATCAGGCCGGAGAACAGCAGCAGGGCGAATTCCGTGTTGCTTCCACCCGTCGCCCCCCAGCGGGCCTGGAACACCACCGAGAAGACGAAGGTGTAGACCGCCAGCATCAGGATCGGGTTCAGCACCGCCCAGACGATGCCCAGCACGGACCCGCGGTACCGGGCGTCGATCTCCCGCCGGGCCAGCCGCAGGATCAGCGACCTGTGATGCCAGGCGGTCTGGAAAAGGGCAAAGGGACCGGCGCCGAAACCCGCTACCGTAGGGTTCCCCGACTGAGAGTTAAACAATTTAAAGTATTCCCCGTCTGCGGCCGGCCGACCATAACCCCCGCTCCGGCGGCGTTCAAGCGAAAGCATCGGCCCGGCCGGAGGGGTGGCGGAAGGGCGTCGAAGGGGCGGGCGCTCCCGAAAAAGAGCGGGTGGAGGAACAGACCTTCGGTTTCCCTCGTTTACCTGAAAGATCGGATAGGTAGTGAAATAGCCCAGGAATTTTCGTTATCACGAAGGAAAACAATTAAATAAACATTCGAGTTTTTCGTGCTGTACGGGCTAATTCCACAGATAAAGCATGACGTTCCCGCCCGGTACGTATCAGTAAATGACGAGTATCGATCAAGCGCGACTTCTCTATTGTAAAGATAGAGACATGCCTTCTCATGTGGTTTCCACGTAGACTTCGGTCCACCATTGAGGATTGCATCCGTATATTTGTAAGCCCATGGGGTTAGATCCGGATTAGAGCTAAAAAAGCTTATCCGGCAGGACCATAACTAGCCTTGAGAGAGGGCGCTTGGCCGATTTTCAGGAAAGACGCACCGATTGCCGAGGTCACGGAAAAGACGGATCGTCCGGAGACGCGGCGACGCAAAAGGAGGCTGTTGTGTTTTGGAATGGAAAGACCCTGGCAGCCGATCATTATGCCACGTCGTTAAGACACCACTTTGGTGACGGTACGGTTCATCGTTTTCAAAAAGAGATCGGGTTCGTTGGAAAACGGCTTCTTCGACTTCCAAGCACCGAAAGATCGGCCTTCTTCGATCCCTGGTTCACCGAGGAGAACGCCCGCCATCTGCGGTCGGTCGCCCGATCCGTCCGTGGGATGGCGTCCGATGCGCCCGCCCTGGCGCCAGCTTTGGCGCCGGCCCCCCGCATCGTCTTCCTGCACGGCGTGATGCCGCGCAGCGGCACCAACTATCTCCAGAGCCTGCTGGAACTGCATCCCGACGTGCTGGTCAATCCCTATGGCATCCGCGAGCTTCCCTTCCTCAACACGGTGGAGGATGCGCGGACCTACGAGGGGCGCTTCCTGCGTCTTTACCGGCGCAACCGGGAGTCGTTGAGCGATCTGGAAACCTTCTGCTATATGGTGAACGGCTTCCTGCGCCGGATCGAAGCCGACTTCCCGGCCGGCAAGACGGTGGTGATCAAGTCGCCCCACACCCGGATGATGCGCTATTTCCCCTACCTGTTCCCGGCGGAACGCTGCCTGATCGTGCTGCGCGACGGCCGCCGCGCCGTGCAGTCCACCATCGACACCTGGCCGCTGCGCTTCCTGGGCCGGACCTTTGCCGACGTCTGCCGGGAATGGAGCTTCGGCACCGAGGCGGCGCTGGAGGCGCAGAGCCGGATGAGCGCCGACGCCTGCCGGCTGGTCCGTTTCGAAGACGCGGTGGCCGCCCCCGACGGCACGGCCCGCGACCTCATGCGTTTCCTGGATCTGGACGAGGGCCGCTATCCGTTCGAGCGGATCGGCGACCTTCCCATCCTGGGATCGTCTCGCGCCTCGCGCAGCAACGGCGAGGTCAGCTGGACCCCCGTCAGCAAACCCGAAGGTTTCGACCCGTCGAAGCGCCCGATCCAATGGTCGCGCAAGCGTCAGGCCCTGTTCGACGCCGTGGCTGGAGACATGCAGAAGAAGGCCGGCTATGCTTCTTGATCCGCTTCTCGACATCCGCCCCGCGGCCAGGGAGATTTCCGGCTCCGGGTCCGTCACCGGCTCCGAGGCCAGCTTGCCCGCCATCCTGACCACGCCGGCCCGCCTCACCCACCTGCAAAGGCTGGAGGCGGAGAGCATCCACATCATGCGCGAGGTGGCGGCCCAGTTCCACAAGCCGGTCATGCTCTATTCGGTGGGCAAGGACAGCTCGGTCCTGCTGCATCTGGCGATGAAGGCCTTCTACCCGTCGAAGCCGCCCTTCCCGCTGCTGCATGTCGACACGACCTGGAAATTCCGGGAGATGATCGAGTTCCGCGACCGCATGGCGCGGGATCTCGGGCTGGACCTGATGGTCCACATCAACCGGGACGGCGTGCGCCAGGGCATCGGCCCGGTCAGCCATGGTTCGGCCGTCCACACCGACGTGATGAAGACGCAGGCGCTGAAACAGGCGCTCGACGCCCACGGCTTCGACGCCGCCTTCGGCGGGGCGCGCCGCGACGAGGAGAAGAGCCGCGCCAAGGAGCGCATCTTCTCCTTCCGGACATCCTCCCACCGCTGGGAACCGAAGAACCAGCGGCCGGAGCTGTGGAGCCTCTACCAGGGCCGCATCCACAAGGGCGAGAGCATCCGCGTCTTCCCGCTGTCGAACTGGACCGAGCTGGACATCTGGCAATACATCCACCAGGAGGCCATCCCGGTGGTGCCGCTCTATTTCGCCAAGCCGCGCCCGGTGGTGGAGCGCGACGGCACCCTGATCATGGTCGACGACGACCGGCTGCCGCTGAGACCCGGCGAGGTGCCGGAGATGGCCTGGGTGCGCTTCCGCACGCTCGGCTGCTATCCGCTGACCGGGGCCGTGCGCAGCACCGCCGCCACCCTGCCCGAGATCATCCGCGAGATGCTGCTGTCCACCGGTTCGGAACGGCAGGGCCGGGTGATCGACCAGGACGCCGCCGCCTCGATGGAAGCGAAGAAGCAGGAAGGCTACTTCTGATGCTGACGGATCTCGACCCCGCCACCGCTCCCGCGGATGCCGCAACCGAGGTGCAGGCGTATCTGGCCCGCCAGAACGGCAAGGACCTGCTACGCTTCATCACCTGCGGCTCGGTCGACGACGGCAAGTCGACGCTGATCGGCCGGCTGCTCTACGACTGCAAATGCCTGTTCGAGGACCAGCTGGCCAGCCTGGAGGCGGACTCCGGCCGCTTCGGCACCACCGGCGCCGGCCGGCTCGACCTTGCCCTGCTGGTCGACGGGCTGGCGGCGGAGCGCGAGCAGGGCATCACCATCGATGTCGCCTACCGCTTCTTCACCACCGACCGCCGCAAGTTCATCGTCGCCGACACGCCGGGCCACGAGCAATACACCCGCAACATGGTCACCGGCGCCTCGACCGCCGACGCCGCGGTCCTGCTGGTCGATGCGCGCAAGGGCGTGCTGACCCAGACCCGGCGCCACAGCACCATCGTCTCGCTGCTCGGCGTCCGCCATGTCGTGCTGGCGGTCAACAAGATGGACGCCGTCGGCTGGAGCCGCGAGACCTTCGAGCGGATCGCCGCCGACTACCGCGTCTTCGCCCAGCGCATCGGCATCGACGAGGTCACCTGCATCCCGGTCTCGGCGCTGACCGGCGACAACGTCACCAGGCCGTCGGAGCACATGGTCTGGTACGGCGGCCCCACCCTGCTCGGCCATCTGGAGAGCGTCGACGCCGCGGCGGAAGAAAAGCTCGGCTCCTTCCGCATGGCGGTGCAGTGGGTCAACCGGCCGAACCAGGATTTCCGCGGCTTCTGCGGCACGGTGGCCGGCGGCGCGCTCTGCACCGGCGATGAGGTCGCCATCCTGCCCGGCGGGCGGACCAGCCGGGTGGCGCGGATCGTCACCATGGACGGCGATCTGGAGACGGCGCTGCCCGGACAGGCGGTCACGCTGGTGCTGGCCGACGAGGTCGACGCCAGCCGCGGCGACATGATCGTCGCCGCCGCCGGCCGGCCGGAGGTGGCCGACCAGTTCGCGGCGCATGTGGTGTGGATGGACGAACAGCCGCTGCTGCCCGGCCGCTCCTACCTGCTGCGCGCCGGCACGGCGACGGTCGGCGCCCAGGTGACCGAGCTGAAGCACGCCATCAACGTCAACACCCAGGAGCATGCCGCCGCCAAGCACCTGGATCTCAACGACGTCGGCTTCTGCAATCTGGCGCTCGACCGGCCGATCCCGTTCGACGCCTATGCCGACAGCCGCGAGACCGGAAGCTTCATCCTGATCGACCGGCTGACCAACGCCACCGCCGGCTGCGGCATGATCCGCTTCCCCCTGCGCCGGGCGTCGAACATCCACCGCCACGCCTCGAAGCTGGACAAGGCGGCGCGGGCGGGCAGCCTGCAGAAGCCCTGCGTGCTGTGGTTCACCGGCCTGTCCGGCTCCGGCAAGTCCAGCGTTGCCGACCGGCTGGAGCAGGAGCTGCACCGTCTCGGCCGCCGCACCATGATCCTCGACGGCGACAATGTCCGCCACGGGCTGAACCGGGATCTGGGCTTCACCGACGAGGACCGGGTGGAGAACATCCGCCGGGTCGCCGAAGTGTCGAAGCTGATGGTGGACGCCGGGCTGATCGTGCTGGTCAGCTTCATCTCCCCCTTCCGCGAGGAGCGCCGGATGGCGCGCTCCCTGGTGCAGGACGGCGAGTTCCTGGAGATCTTCATGGACACGCCGCTGGAGGTCTGCGAGGCCCGCGACCCCAAGGGACTCTATAAGAAGGCCCGCGCCGGCCAGCTCCCGCACTTCACCGGCATCGACAGTGCCTACGAGCCGCCGGACGCGCCGGAGATCACGCTGAAGGGCGCCGAACAGGGCACCGACGCGATGGTCGCCCAGGTGATCGGGGAGTTGCGGCGGCGCGAGGTGATCTGATCCTTGTGCCCATGGCGATCTCCAAGGGCGGCTCCAAGCCGCCCTTTCTCTTTTCCCGGATGACGCCTCGGTTTGGCATCCAGGATCGGGATTGAGGGGGAATAAGAAAGCAGAGGGAAAAGAGCAGTCCCCATATTCGCCAATTGAATTTGTTGTTTTCGGGCAATTGGTGATTTCCCCTATGCATTGCATATCCCCGTATTGCTATTTGTTAACGCGACCGTGGCAATTCGTTTTCATTGCGCCGGCAGAGCGACCTTCCGGCCGCCCGTTCCGCTCCCCACGAGAGTGCGATGAAACTTTCCAGCAAGATCCTGCTGCCGGTCCTGGTGCTCTCCACCGTTTCGGTCGCCATCGGCGGCACTTCCGTATGGGGGCTGAACCGCATCGCCTCCGCCAACCAGGCCCTCATCCAGATGGACCGGATGGTCCTGACCGCGTCGGAACTGCGGTCGATCAGCCGCTCCCTGCAGCGCGACGCCCTGAACCTGATTTCGGAAGACGCCGCGACCCAGGCGGCCATCGGCGAGCGGTTCGGTGCACGCATCGAAGAAATGGCGGAAAAGAACCGCCGGCTCGACCGGCTTCTCGTCGCGTCGGGCAATCCGGCCGCCGGCCAGACCGGTCCTCTGCAGATCAAGGTCATGGAGGCGCTGACCGGAACGCGCGACCTCGCCCTGGCGGGTCAGCGCGAGGCTGCCGCTGCCCTGTTCCGCGGTGAGCTGCGCAAAAGCGAGCGGGCGGCTTCGGCCATGACCGATCCCATCATCGAAACGGGGACGGAGCGGATCGCCCAACTCACCGACGAGGTGGAGGAGGCCGAGAGCTTCGTGAGGACGGTCGTGGCGGCGGTAGGGCTGATCGGTATCCTCGCCGGCGCCCTGCTGTCGCTGCTGATCGCCCGCCGCAGTGTCGTGGAGCCGCTGGCCCGGCTGACGGCAAGCATGGGACGCTTGGCGCACAAGGACTATGGCGTCGACCTGTCCGACGCAGCGCGCAATGACGAGGTCGGCGCCATGGCCACCGCGGTCGTCACCTTCCGCGACGCGCTGCAGACCGCCGACCGGCTGGAGGCGGAGCAGGCGGCGGATCGCGCCGCCAAGGAGCGGCGCACCGCGGAGGTCGAACGGCTGGTCCGCCATTTCGAAGCGACCGTGAGCGATATCCTGCGCACGCTGTCGTCTGCCGCCACCGAGCTGAGCCAGACGGCGCACAGCATGTCGGGCATCGCCGACCAGACCAATGCGCGCGCATCGGCCGCGGCCGGAACGGCGGCCGAGGCCTCGTCCAACGTCCAGGCCGTCGCGGCGGCGACGGAGGAGCTGACCTCCTCCATCACCGAGATCAGCGGACAGGTGTCACGCTCCACCGCCATCGCCGACCAGGCGGTGGGCGAGGCGCAGCAGACCAACGTCCAGGTCCAGGGGCTGGTCGAGCAGGCGCAGCGGATCGGCGAGATCGTGCAGATGATCAGCAATATCGCCAGCCAGACCAACCTGCTGGCGCTGAACGCCACCATCGAGGCGGCGCGTGCTGGCGAGGCTGGCAAGGGCTTCGCCGTCGTGGCGTCGGAGGTGAAGAACCTCGCCACCCAGACCGCCAAGGCGACCGAGGACATCGGCTCCCAGATCGCCTCGATGCAGGGCGCCACCAACGGGGCGGCCCAGGCGATCAACGGCATCAGCCGGACCATCGCGACGATCAGCGAGGTCGCCACCTCCATCGCCTCCGCCATCGAGGAGCAGGGCGCGGCAACGGCCGAGATCGCCCGCAACGTTCAGGAGGCCTCCAGCGGCACCGCGTCAGTCAGCGCCAACATCGGCGGCGTCAGCGAGGCGGCGGCTCAGACCGGTGCGGCGGCCAGTCAGGTTCTGGGTGCCTCGGGCGAACTGGCGCGCCAGTCGGAACTGCTGCGGCAGGAGGTCGAAACCTTCCTGAGCGGCATCCGCGCCGCCTGACCTGCAGCGATACCGGGGCGGGACCGTTCAACCCGCCCCATCCACCATCTCCCGTTCCCTACTCCTCAAATCCGCCACGGACGGCGAGTGCCGCAGCGTCACGCGCGCCATGAAGGACGCGGACGATCGCCACCGCATCCGGCAGCGGCCGATAATAGATGGCGTAGGCACGGGTGGAAGGTCACCCGCAGACCGGGAGCCAACCCGTTGCGGGCGGCCCCCATAAAGGGAAGTGACTCAGAGGCTGAAGGCTGGCTTCGATGGCCCGGATGAAACTGGTCGCCACCGTTTCGGACGACTCCGCCGCCACATGGGCCCAGAGTTCGACAAGGTCGGCTTCCGCCGCCTCGGTCAGGCGGAGCGGGAGCGGGCGGATAATGCTTTCCCCCGTTCGGCGATCCGTTCGGCATCGAAGTCCGTCAGGCGTCCTTCGGCCAGATCGGCCATGCCCCGGTCGATGTCCGCCTTCAGCGATGCGAATTCCTGGCGTTGCAGGGCGCGCTTCACCGCCCAGTCGCGCAGAGCCTCGCGGATGACCTCACTGCTCGACGCATAATCGCCGCCGGAAACGGCTCCCTTCACGGCCGCAGCCATGGCGGCCGGCAAGGTGATGGTCAGACGCTCGATCTCCGCCATGACAGCTCTCCCTGGAATACTTGATCATACCATCGGGTGCCGTCAACCCGCCCACTCCACCATCCCCCGTGCCCGCCGCAGGTCGGCGACGAAGTCGCGATAGGCCTGTTCCGCCCCCTCCCCTGCCGGCAGGCGCAGCAGGTAGGACGGGTGGACGGTGACGAAGCCCTCCCAATCGCCGAACCCCATCGGCCCGCGTTCCCGCAGAACCGAGACGCTGCGTCCGCTCAGCGCGAGGGCCGCGGTGGCGCCCAGCGTCACAACCAGACGCGGGCGGACGAAGCCCAGCTCCTTCATCAGCCACCAGCGGTAATGCTTCACCTCGCCGGCGGTCGGCGACTGGTGCAGGCGGCGCTTGCCGCGGGCGACGAACTTGAAATGCTTCACCGCGTTGGTCAGGTAGGCGGCATCGCGCTCGATCCCGGCCTCCTCCAGCGCGCGGCTCAGCAACTGCCCGGCCGGACCGACGAAGGGGCGGCCTTCCACATCCTCGTGGTCGCCGGGCTGCTCGCCGACGATGGCGATGGCGGCCCCCTCCGGCCCCTCGCCCAGCACGGCCTGCGTCGCTCCCGGTACCAGCGGGTCCGCCGCCCGGATGATGCGGTTCAGCTCGGCCAGCGTCGCCGGCTCCTGCCGGGCCATGGCGGCGACGGCCTTGTCGGGGTTGCGGCGGCGGGGCGCTGCCGCCTCCGCCTCGATCATCGCCTGGACGCGGGCAGGGGCGCCGCGGATCATTCCGGGAATGGCCGCCGCCTCCGGCAAATTGGCCCAGTATTTCCGCGGCATCTCCGCCCGCATCGCCGTCGGGTTCACCCGTGCGGGATTGAAGGTGCTCTCGTAATAGCGCTGCCAGCCCTCGGCGAAGCGGTCGTCGCGGTCGAGCCCCTCCGGCCTCAAAGCCGCCGGCCCGACCGTCAGCGAGCGCCGGTCCCAATGCAGCGAGCCGACCGGCGTCAGGATCGTCCAGACCAGGCTCTCGAAGCGCTCGACGAAGAAGGGGGCGGTCGCCTCGACGATGAAATTGTCGGGCTCGAACCACGCGACGTAGCGCTCCCCGCCCCGATCTTCGGAGTTGGCCGGATCCCGAACCTCGCGGAAGCGCAGGAAGGCGTGCATCTTGTGCAGGTCGCGCCGCACCGCCTTGTCCAGCAGCGCCAGCCGGTGGACCAGCGGATCGGCATGGTGGTCGAGGATGTCGCGCTCCCCCCGCACCACCCGGCAGACCAGCCGGTGCAGCAGGCCATAGCGCTCCGGATCGCGGTGGCAGACCACGCTTTCGATCAGCGCCCCCACCGGACGGGGCAGCGGAACCGGCGGTGCGTCCACCGGCAAGGGCGCCGGCAGGGGCGCCGTCCCGGTTCCGGGAGCGGTCCCGAACAGCGACGGCGCCGCCCCGCCGCTCCACACCACCCCGTCCGGATCGGCGCCGAGCGCGACCAGCCCGCGCAGCGCACGGCGGAAGCCATCCAGGTCGGCGCCGTCCTTCAACTCCACATGCCGCATGGCTCAGCCCCTCAGAACAGGCTGAGCTGCTTGGGCGGCGCCACCAGCCGCTGCCGCAGATCGGCGCGGTCGGTCAGCCCGCCCGGATGGTGGTCGGCGGCGATCAGGAAGGCGCGCGCCCGTTTCAGCCCCGACGACAGCCGGGCCACATCCTCCAGCCGCAGGGTGGTGTGGCGGCGCGCCTCGACGATCTTGTCGACCGCCCGCGCCCCCAGCCCCGGCACGCGCAGAAGCATCTCGCGGTCGGCGCTGTTCACGTCCACCGGGAAGCGCTCGCGGTTCTTCAGGGCCCAGGCCAGCTTGGGGTCGATGCCCAGGTCCAGCATCCCGCCCTCGCCCCCGGCGGCGATCTCGTCCACCGTGAAGCCGTAATAGCGCAGCAGCCAGTCGGCCTGGTACAGCCGGTTCTCGCGCTGGAGCGGCGGCGGCTTGGCCGGCAGGGCGGAGCTGGCCTCCGGGATCGGGCTGAAGGCGGAATAATAGACCCGGCGCAGCCCATAGCGGCGATAGAGCGTGTCGCTGGTCTCCAGCACCGACAGGTCGGTGGAGGCGTCGGCGCCGACGATCATCTGGGTGCTCTGGCCGGCGGGGGAGAAGCGGCGCTTCTCCTCCTTGGCCTCCAGGATGCGTTCGCCGACCTGCCCCATCACCGCCTTGATCGAGCTGCCGTCCTTCTCCGGCGCGAACTCCTTCAGGCTGCGGTCGGACGACAGTTCGAGGTTGATCGACAGCCGGTCGGCCCACAGCCCGGCCTGCTCGATCAGCCAGGGGCTGGCCTCCGGGATCGTCTTCAAATGGATGTAGCCGGCGAAGCCATGGTCGCGCCGCAGGGTACGCGCCACCAGCATCAGCTGCTCCATCGTGTGGTCGGGCGAGCGGATGATGCCGGAGGACAGGAACAGCCCTTCGATGCAGTTGCGCTTGTAGAAACCCAGCGTCAGCTGAACGACCTCCTCCACGCTGAACCGCGCGCGCCGCACGTTGGAGGAACGGCGGTTGATGCAGTAGGCGCAGTCGAACAGGCAATAGTTGGTCAGCAGGATCTTGAGCAGCGAGACGCAGCGCCCGTCCGGCGTATAGGCGTGGCAGATGCCGGCCCCGGTGGTCGAGCCGATGCCGTCCGGCCCGCCCGTCCGCCGCTTCGCCCCCGACGAGGCGCAGGAAGCGTCGTACTTTGCGGCGTCCGCCAGGATCTCGAGTTTGTCGAGCAGCGCGTCATCCACCGTGATGGCTTCCCTCTTCCTTTCCGGTGTTCGCAATATGTTCTTCTGAAAGGAAAAGGCAAGCGGGGTGTCTTGAAAGCGGGCCGGAACGGGGCCACGTGCTCTACAACCGGATCCGGGCCCCTCTGGCGACTTAGACGTGGTCGCGATGTCGGATCTCTTCACCTGCTCTTGCGCCGACGGGCGTGACCGCACTTGGAGGGACTGATGCCCTTGCCCCTGAGACAACGCCCCCGGCCTCCGGCATTCCCCGCTTCCGACCTTAATCCCCAACGCGCCGCTTCTCCGGCGCGCCGCACGGCTTTGCCGCCGCTCCGGGCGGTCGGCTTGGTGCGCCTGCGGGGCGTCGGCGCCGGGGCCAGGGCCGAGACCCTGAAGTCTTCCCCCGCCTCATTCCCAACCTTTTGATGAAGACGAGCATCGCCATGGACCACACCGAACGCCAGATCATCGACGACTTGTTCGCCAAGCTGCATCAGGCCGAGGCGCAATCCGGCCCGCGCGATCCCGAGGCCGAGGCGCTGATCCGCGAGCGGATCGCCCGCCAGCCGGCCGCCCCCTACCTGATGGCGCAGGCCATCGTGATGATGGAGCAGGCGCTCGCCGCCTCGCAGGGCCGCAACGAGGAGCTGGAGCGCCAGCTGCGCGAGCGCCCGGCCGCCGCTCCCGCCGCCCCGGCCCAGTCCGGTGGTGGCGGCCTGTTCGGCAGCCTGTTCGGCGGCAGCAGCCGTCCTGCTCCGCAGCCCTCATATCCGGCGTCTGCCCCGGCCGCAGCCGCCCCCTCGGCCGCCATGCCGGCCGGCTCGCCCTGGGGCCGTCCGCCGGCAGCATCCGGCACGCCCACCTATGGCGACCCGCGCGTCGCCGGCTATGCCCAGCAGCCGCGGGCCGGCGGCGGCTTCATGGCCGGCGCCATGCAGACGGCGGCCGGCGTGGCCGGCGGCATGCTGATCGGCAGCGCGCTCTCCAGCATGTTCTCCGGCGGCGAGGCGATGGCGGGCGAGGCCGCCACCGCCGCCACTGATGCTGCCACCGCCGCCACCGACCATGTCGAGCAGACGGTCGAGGACAGCGGCTGGGGCGATTTCGGCGGCGAAGAGGAGATGTGAGTCCATCCCTCCGGGCGGCGCTCCGTTGAATTGAGCGCCGCCATCGCGGAGAAAATTCCTATATGATGGCGTCGGACCCATTGTTGCGGAGCCGACGCCATGCTTCCCCCTCCCACCTTTTCAGGATCGCCTGCGCCAGGGCATGGGAGGGGGATTTTCCTGCCGGATGGAACGGCGGCGCCCGGCCTGTTCCATAGCGTTCCATCCGGCCCCGCCGCGGACCTTGTTGCCGGACCCATTGCCCGCCCGGCGGATGGAACGGTAGCGTCCGGCGTGTTCCACACTGTTCCAGCCGCCGCCGCCGTTGGCCCTGCCGATGGAACGCCGCCGCCCGGCACGTTCCACGCTGTTGCAACCGTCTGCGGCTCGGCCCCGCCCTCAGGCCTTCACGATGCGGTCGGCGAAACCCTCGACGGCGCGCATGGCGTTGCGGGTGTCGACCACCAGCGGGCAGTGGGCGGCGAGGCCCTGCCAGTCGATGCCGTCATGGTCGGTGACGATCACCGCCGCGTCGAAGCCGGCGAGCCGTTCCGCCGTCCACTCGACGGACCGGCGGCCGGCGAGTGCGGCATGCTCGCGGGTGACCGGCAGCACGGGGATGAAGGGGTCGTGGTACTCGACCGCGGCCCCGCGCTCCAGCAGCATCTCCATCAGCCGCAGCCCCGGCGATTCCCGGCTGTCGTCGACGTTCTTCTTGTAGGCCATGCCGACCAGCAGGATGCGCGACCGGCTGAGCCCGATCCCGGCCTGCCGGTCGAGCGCCAGGGCGAGGCGGTCGACCACATGGCGCGGCATCATCGTGTTGACCTCTCCCGCCAGCTCGATGAAGCGGGTGGAGATCTGGTATTCGCGCGCCTTCCAGGTCAGGTAGAAGGGGTCGATCGGGATGCAGTGGCCGCCCAGGCCGGGGCCGGGATAGAAGGGCATGAAGCCGAAGGGCTTGGTCTTCGCCGCCTCGATCACCTCCCAGATGTCGATGCCCATCGGCTCGAAGACGATCTTCAGCTCGTTCACCAGGGCGATGTTGACGGAGCGGAAGATGTTCTCGGTCAGCTTGGTCGCCTCCGCCGCCCGCGTGCCCGACACCGGCACCACCTGTGGCACTACCTGCTCGTAGAGCGCCACCGCCAGCCGGCGCGCGCCCTCGTCGTCGCCGCCGACCACCTTGGGGATGGTGCTGGTGGTGAAGGTGATGTTGCCGGGGTCCTCGCGCTCGGGCGAATAGGCCAGGAAGAAGTCGCGGCCGCTGGCCAGCCCGGTCTCCTCCAGGATCGGCCGCATCACCTCGTCGGTGGTGCCGGGCCAGGTGGTCGATTCCAGAACCACCAGCTGGCCCCTGCGCAGCCGGTCGCGGATCAGGCGGGTGGAGGCCTCGACGAAGCTCAGGTCCGGCTCGCGCTGCGGCGACAGCGGGGTGGGGACGCAGACGATCACGGCGTCGCAGGCGGCGAATGCGTCGGCATCGGTCGTCGCCCGGAACCGCCCGGTCGCCGCCGCCTGCGCGACACGCTCGTCGGCGATCTGCCGGATGTAGGAGCGTCCGCCGTTCAGCGCCGCCGCCTTGGCCGGGTCGATGTCGAAGCCGGTGACCGTGAAGCCGGCCCCGGTCAGCGCCAGGGCCAGCGGCAGCCCGACATAGCCGAGCCCGACCACCGCCACCCGCGCGCTGCGGCCGCGATAGGCGCTTTCCAGGGACTGGATGTCGGGTGCCTGGATGTCGGGCTGGGTGTCCGCTGTGCTCATCGTGCCGTTCCGTTCGAAAGGACTGGACCGCCCGGACAGGTGTCCCACGGACGGCAGCCGAATGTGTGACGGGCGGGATGGCTTTGCGCAACCCCCCGTTCCGCCGGCAAGACCCGTCCATGGGAGCCGGGGATCGGAAACTCTGGCGCCGGGACTGGCAAGGGTGCCAACCTCCCCGGACGCCGCCCGCCCAAAACCTGCCAGCCCAGACCCGATCTGCCATGACAGCCCGACATCCGCCCCTTCTTCCGCAACAGATCGCTCCGGTGGACGACCGCCAGTCTGCGCTGACCGCTCTCCATCTGGGTGGCGACCCGGCAGTCCTCTTCGGTTATTTCATGGACCTGCGCGAGGAGAGCGACCGGGCGCTCGCCGGTCTGCCGCCGGCCGGCGGCAAGCCCTATCCCTATGGCCGCTGCGAAGAGATCACCCGCGACCTCTTCGCCCGCCTGTCGCAGCGTCTGGCCCAGCCGGCCGGCCCGGTGGAGCGCGCGCTGCGCGCCTTCGTCGAGGGGGGCGGCGTTCTGCACAGCGTCTGGGGGGTCCTGCGCGGCCAGTATTTCCAGAACGCGCTCCAGATCGGTGCGCTCTATGTCGACGTGTCGAACGACACGGTGGTGGTCACCAAGCCGAAGGTGGAGATCCTGCCCGTCGCGGAGTCCGGTCTGGTGCCGGTGCGCGACCTCGACCATTTCCGGCAGACGGCGGAGCGTTACTGGGGGGCGACGCTCTACGCCAACCATCTGGCGCCGACGCTGGCCCCGCTGCTGCCGGTGCTGTCGGTCAGTCCCGGCCGGCTGGCGCCCGGCCTGCAATCGGCCTGCGACTACATGATCGCGCTGATGTGCCGCGACAGGTTCGAACAGGCCGAACGCTGGCTGGAGACCGGCCCCGCCCCGCCCGCCGACCTTGCCGGCGCCTGTCTTCCCGCCATCCCCGCCGACCTGCGCCCGCTGACCGGCCAGCCCCGGCTGGAGGCGGTCGCCGCCTGCCGCCGCGCCCGGGAAGGCGCCTGCTGGGCCGACCCCGACTGGCGCACCGCCCGCGTGCTCGACTATCTGCGGCTCATGCGCGGGCCGGGAGGTTAAGCCTCTTCCCGGCCCTTCATCCTCTCACAGCCGGTCCGTGCCGAAGGTGTCGCAGGCTTCCAGCCGGCCGCTTTCCAGGCCGGTGCGGAACCAGCGGACGCGCTGGGCGGAGCTGCCATGGGTGAAGCTGTCGGGGCTGACGGTGCCGCGCGCCTGACGTTGCAGACGGTCGTCGCCGATGGCACTGGCGGCGGTCAGCGCCTCCTCGACGTCGCCGGGCTCCAGCATCTTGCGGTCGCGGTTGGCGTGGTTGCCCCAGATGCCGGCGAAGCAGTCGGCCTGCAACTCCAGCCGCACCGACAGGGCGTTGGCCTCGGCCTGGCCGCCCGCCCGCTGCTGGGCCGCCTGCACCTTGTCGGAGATGCCCAGCAGGTTCTGCACATGGTGGCCGACCTCATGGGCGATGACATAGGCCTGCGCGAAGTCGCCCGGGGCCTGGAAGCGGTCGCGCAGCTCGCGGTAGAAGCCGAGGTCGATGTAGAGCTTGCGGTCCATCGGGCAGTAGAAGGGCCCCATCGCCGCCTGGGCCCGGCCGCAGCCCGACGACACCGTGCCGGTGAACAGCACCAGCGTCGGGTCCTGGTACTGGCGCCCCATCTGCTGGAACAGGCCCTGCCAGGTGTCCTCGGTGTCGGCCAGCACCACGGAGACGAAGCGCTTCAGCTCGTCGTCGGCCTGGCTGCGCGGGGCGGCCTCGCCGATTTGGGTGCGCTCCGCCGTGGTCCGGTCTCCCTGCTCGCCGCCGCCCAGCAGCACCGTGGGATCGACCCCCAGCACCATCGAGACCAGCAGCACCACGATGACGCCGCCGACGCCCAGCCCGCCCGCGCCGATGCGGATGCCCCCGCCCCCAAGCCCGCCGCCGGGCCCCCCGCCAAACCCGCCCCCCACCCCGCCCCGGAGGCTGCTCCCCCCCAGCCCGCTGCTGGAACTGCCGAAGCCGGAGGAACCACCGCCGATGCTGTTGAGCGTCACCGACCGGCCGGCATCCGTGCTGGACGAGCTGCCGCTGACGCTGCCCAGCGT
>NZ_WHOS01000078.1 GCF_013340935.1 Azospirillum melinis
GCCTACAGCCCACCGGTCGAGTTCGAGGAAAATTTCCCGCCACCAGGGCCGGGCGGCCGCCCGGCCCTGGTGGCCTGACCAATCCGGAACAATTTAACAAGCGTCTCAACTTCGGGGGGCGGTCCACCACGCCGAAAACCGTTCCATAGCGTTCCAAATGTTCCATTTCAGGGGCGAACCCTTCCTTAACCCACACAGACGCAAAGAAACTCAATCTTTAACAAAACAAACTGATCACTCCAAAATAATGATGGCGTCGCCTCGGGTGCCTAGCTATCGTGACGTCTGAAATTGCGAATCCTGTCGCCCTAATACGGTTTTCTATACCTAATGGTTATATCCAAAGGGGTAGAATATCCCAAGGGTGACAGGCGTTGCTTTAGTGAGGCATGATGAGTGACTTGAAGGCCCTGTCGCCGAGCGAACTCGATCTGGCGACGCTGATCGTGAACACCCTCACCCTGGAAGCCGACCCGGAGGACATCGATCCGGACGCACCCCTCTATGGCGAAGGGCTGGGCCTCGATTCCATCGACATCCTTGAGGTGGCGCTCGCCGTCTCCAAGACATACGGGGTGAAGCTGCGGGCCGACGACGAGAACAACACGAAGATCTTCAGCTCTCTGCGCACTCTGAACAGCCACATCCAACAGCTCAAAGCCGCCTGATGCCGTTCGCCGCCTGCACCAGGGGTGGAGTCGCGGTGGGTGCCGGCCTGTCGCTCGTCGCGCTGTATCCCTTGCTGGTCCATGGCGCCATCGTCGCCGACCTCGACGCCGATACGGCACTGCTCCTGGCGCTGTTGCAGGCGGGGGTGACCGGGCTGGTGATCGGCCGGGCGGCGCCCCGCTTCCGCTGGGTGGCTCTGGGCGGCGCCATCGCCCTGTTCGGCCTGTCCTGGCGCTCCGCCCGCGACGGGCTGCTGGTGGCCTCGGCAATCAGCCACGCCGCCATCTATGTCGGCCTGCTCGTCCTGTTCGGCCGCACCCTGCTGGCCGGGCGCGAGCCGCTGATCACCTGGATCGCGCGGCGAATCCGCGGCAGCCTGACCGACGAGATGCTGGTCTATACCCGCCGCGTCACCATTGCCTGGTGCCTGTTCTTCGCCGGCCAGCTGGCGATGTCGGCCCTGCTGTTCTGCGTCGCGCCGCCGGCCGTCTGGTCTTTCTTCATCAATGTCCTCGACCTGCCGCTGGTCGCCGCGATGTTCCTGACGGAATACGCCTACCGCCTGCGCAAGTTCTGGAACCACTCCCACGGCTCCATCGCCGACGTCGTCCGCGTCTTTTCGGAGCGGCCAAATCCATGATGGTTTCGCAATGACGATGCTGTCCACCACTCGCCTGCCGCTGCTGCGCCATGGCAGCCCCGACGACCTGTTCGCCTGGCATGACGGCAAGCCGGTGACGGTGCGAAGCTACCTCGCCGCCGTGCGCGATCTGGCCCGCCGCCTGCCGGACGGGGCCTATCTGCTGAACCTGTGCGGCGACCGGCTGGGCTTCGCCGTCGCCCTCGGTGCCGCCCTGCTGCGCCGGCAGATCAGCCTGCATCCCCCCAACGACGCGCCGGCGACGCTGCGCCAGCTCGACGAAAGCTATCCCGGCCTGATCTGCCTGACCGATGCCGGGGCGCACTATCCCGGCATGACCTGCGTCGCAGCACTTCCGACCGACGGCCTCGACAGCCTGACCGGCTCGCCCTTCGATGCCGACCTCGCCTTCCCGGCCGATCAGGTGGCCGCCATCGCCTTCACCTCCGGCTCCACCGGCCGGCCGATGCCGCAGGTGAAAAGCTGGGGCACCCTGGTCCGCAGCGTCCATGGCGCCGGCACCGCCCTCGGGATCGCCGGTCTCGGCTCTGCCGGCCATTCCACCTGTGGGCTGGTGGGTACCGTGCCGCACCAGCACATGTACGGCCTGGAATCGGTCATCCTGCTGGCGCTTCAGCATGGTCTGGTCCTGCACGGCAGCCGTCCGCTCTTCCCCGCCGACATCGCCGCCTGCCTCGCCGATTTGCCCGGCCGCCGTATGCTGGTGACCACGCCGGTGCATCTCCAGGCCCTGCTGGCCGACGGCACCGCCCTGCCGCCGTTGGACTTCATCCTGTGCGCGACCGCCCCGCTCGCCCCGCAGCTCGCCATCGACGCGGAGGCGAAGCTGGGCGCCCCGCTGCACGAGATCTACGGCTGTTCGGAAACCGGGCAGCTCGCCGTCCGCCGCACCAGCGCCACGGCGGAGTGGCTGTGCATCGACGGCATCCGCCTGCGCCAGGACGAGCAGGGCACCTGGGCATCCGGCGACTTCCTCGACGGCGAGACCCTGCTGGCCGACGTGATCGAGCTGAAGAGCGACACCCGCTTCATCCTGCACGGGCGCTCCGCCGATCAGGTCAACATCGCCGGCAAGCGCAGCTCGCTTGCTTTCCTGAACCACCATCTGAATTCGGTGGAGGGGGTGAAGGACGGCGTCGTCTTCATGCCGCAGGAGGGGGAGAGCGGAACCACCCGCCTCGCCGCCCTGGTGGTGGCACCCGGCCTGACCGCCGAGACGCTGCTGGCCCGCCTGCGCGAGCGGATCGACCCGATCTTCCTGCCGCGTCCCCTGCGCTTCGTCGAAGCGCTGCCGCGCAACCCGACCGGCAAGCTGCCGCGCGAGGCTCTGCTGCGGATGCTCGACAACAGCCAGCGCGACTAGGTGCCGCCGCCGTGCCGAACCAGACCGACATCCAGTTCTCCGTCGACCATCCCACCGCCGCCGGTCATTTCCCCGGCAACCCGATCATTCCGGGTGCGGTCCTGCTCGACACCGCCCTCACCGCCATCGCCGCGGCGGAAGGGTCGGCCTCCGGCCCCTGCCACCTGCGCTCCGCCAAGTTCCTGCACCCGGTCCGCCCCGGCGACCGCATGCGGGTCGAATGGCAGGCCACCCCGGCCGGCGGCATCGCCTTCACCGGCAGCGTGGCGGGCCGTCCGGTGATGACCGGCGCCCTCATGGCCGGCCCCTTCATGGCCGGCAGCGTGATCCCATGAAGCTTCCCCTGCGCGCCAAACGGACGGCCGACGCCACGGCCTCCTCTCCCATCGCTCCGCCGCCACCGCGGCGCCGCCGCCGGGAGTGGATGAACCGGCCGGAGCGCAGCACGACCGCCGCCATCAAATTCATCGTCTGGGTCGCCCTGCGACTCGGCCGGCGGGCGGCGCGGCTGCTGCTCTATCCGATCTGCCTCTATTTCGTCCTGTTCTCGCGCAAGCCGCGCCGGGCATCGGCACTGTTCCTGTCAAAGGCGCTGGGCCGCCCGCCGGGTTTCGGCGACCTGTTCCGCCACTATCACGTCTTCGCCGCCTGCCTGCTCGACCGCGTCTTCTTCCTGAACGACCAGTCCGACGATTTCGACGTCCGCGTCCATGGCGAGGACATCGTCATCGATCTGATGCAGCGCGGGGAAGGCTGCCTGCTGATCGGCGCCCATATGGGCAGTTTCGAGGCGATCCGCATGCTGGGCCACCGCCAGCACGACCTGCGCGTCAGTCTGGTGATGTATGAGGAGAACGCCCGCAAGATCAACTCGGTCCTCAACGCCATCAACCCGCTGCTGTCGATGGAGGTGATCGCGCTGGGCCGCCCGGATTCGATGCTGCGGGTGCGCGAAAGGCTGGACCAGGGCCATTTCGTCGGCATGCTCGCCGACCGCACCCTGGATGGCGAGGAGGAGGTCCGCCTGCCCTTCCTCGGCCAGCCAGCCGGCTTCGCGCTCGGCCCCTTCCAACTGGCGGCGATGCTGAAACGGCCGGTGGTGCTGATGGTCGGCATCTACCAGGGCGGCCGTCGCTACGATGTCCATTTCGAGCGCATCGCCGACTTCTCCGACCTGAAGAAGCATGACTGGCCTGTTCAGGAGCGGTCGGGCCTCGTGCGCTGGGCGGCCGGGCGCTTCGCCGACCGGCTGGAGCATTACGCCCTGTCCTCCCCCTACAACTGGTTCAATTTCTATGATTTCTGGAAATAGACCGGCCCGCCGCCCGATCCTGGCGGCTCTGGCGACCCTCCTGCTGGCCGGCGCCGCCACGCCGTCGCCGGCGGCCGAGCCCTGGGGCCTGGAGGATCTGTTCGCCCGCCTCAGGCAGGTCGGCAGTTCCAGCGCCCGCTTTACGGAAACCCGCGAGGTCGGCCTCCTGACAGCACCGCTGGAGAGCCGCGGCACGCTGACCTACCGCCGCCCCGACTTTCTGGAAAAGCGCACCCTGCAACCGCAAGCCGAAAGCCTGCGGCTGGATGGCGACCGCCTGACGCTGACCCAGGCCGACGGTGCCTCGCGCACGCTGTCGGTCTCATCGATGCCGGAAATCCAGACCTATGTGGAGAGCATCCGCTCCACCCTGCGCGGCGACGTGCCGACCGTCATGCGCTTCTACGAGGTGGTTCTGGAAGGCACGTTGCAGGATTGGCGCATGCAGCTGACGCCGCGGGCGGAGGAGGCGCGCAGGGTTGTCCAGCGCATCGACATCGCCGGCCGCGACGCCAGCATCCGCCGGATCGAGCTTCTCCAGGCCGACGGCGACCGTTCCATCATGACCATCCAACCGGACCCGGCATGACCGCTGCGGCGAGACGGGGCGGTTGGAGTATCGCGTTGTGGCTGGCCGGGCTGATCGTCTGCGGCCTGCTGGTGGCGCGCACCTCCGTCACCGCCGACCTCTCCGCCTTCCTGCCCCGCTCGCCCTCCGCCACCCAGCAACTCCTGGTCGACCAGCTGCGCGACGGCGTCGTCTCGCGCCTGATCCTGGTTGCCATCGAGGGCGACGCACCGGATCGCCTGACCGGCCTCAGCCGTGCGCTCGCCGCCCGGCTGCGCGGCAATCCGCTGGTCGCCGCGGTCGAGAATGGCGAGCGGACGGGGCGCAGCGCCGATGGTGCCTATCTCTGGACCAACCGCTATCTGCTGAGCCCCGGCGTCACCCCCGACCGCTTCACGGTGGAGGGGCTGCACGCCGCCTTGCAGAACGACCTGCGCCTTCTCCAATCGCCGGCCGGCATGGCCCTGAAGCAGGCCCTGCCCGCCGACCCCACCGCCGAGATCCTGCGCCTGACTGACCGGATGCTGGGCGACACCGCCGGCCCAGCCAGCCGCGACGGCGTATGGGTCTCGGCCGATGGGGCGCGGGCGCTGCTGCTGGTCCAGACCGCTGCCCCGGGTTTCGACATGGACGCCCAGCAGAAGACGTTGGATTTGATTCGGGGCGCCTTCGACGAGGCGCACGGAACGGCCGGACCCGCAAGGCTGGTGATGACCGGACCGGCGGTCTTCTCGGTCCAGACCCGCGACCGCATCGAGGCCGATGCCACCCGGTCCTCCATCGTCGCCACCGTTCTGGTGGCCGGCATTCTGCTGCTGGTCTATCGCTCCTTGCGCGTGCTCGCCCTGTCGCTGCTGCCGGCGGCGACCGGAACGCTGGCCGGCATCGCCGCGGTCGGGCTGGGTTTCGGGACGGTGCATGGCATCACGCTGGGCTTCGGCGTCACCCTGCTGGGCGAGAGCGTCGATTACGCCATCTACCTGTTCACCCAGACGCAGCCGGGAAGCCCGGCGCACCGTACCCTTCGGCGCATCTGGCCGACCGTGCTGCTGGGCATGGCGACCTCGGTCGTCGGGTTCGGCACGATGCTGTTCTCCAGCTTCAGCGGTTTGGCGCAGTTGGGCCTGTTTTCCATCACCGGGCTGGTCGTGGCACTGGCCGTCACCCGCTGGGTGCTGCCGTCCCTGCTGCCGGACGGCTATGCGACCGAACGCCCGGCGCGGCTGGCGCCGGTGCTGACCGCATTGACCCGCGGCGCCCCCACCCTGCGCCTGCCGCTGGCCGCCGCGACGTTGCTGTCCCTGGCATGGCTGGCCTATCAGGGCTCGGCCATCTGGTCGGCAGAGCTGTCCAGCCTCAGCCCGGTGACGGAGGCCGATCAGCGGCTGGACGAGGCGCTGCGCCGCGACCTCGGCGCCCCAGACGCCGGCCATCTGCTGGTGACCGGCGCCGCCACGGTGGAGGAGGCGCTCGCCGCCGTCGAACGGCTGGCCGTGCCGCTGGAGGCACTGACCCGCGACCGCCTGATTGCCGGCTACGAGTCCCCCGCGCACACCCTGCCGAGCCAGGCAGCCCAACGTGCCCGGCAGGCCGCCTTGCCGCCACCCGACCGGTTGCGCGCGTCGCTGACCGAGGCACTGCAAGGACTGCCCTTCCGCCCTGATGCCTTCGCCCCGTTCCTGGCCGATGCCGAGAAGGCCCGGACCATGCCGCTGCTGACCCCGGCCAGCCTGGACGGCACCAGCCTGAAGCTGAAGTTCGAGTCACTGTTGGTTCGCAGCGGCACCGGCTGGACCGCCATGCTGCCCCTGCGCGGCGTGACCGACCCGCGGGCGCTAGCCGCCCGGCTGTCCGGCGACCCGGCGGCACAAGGCGCCACCCTGCTGAACCTGAAGGAGGAGTCCGACAGCCTCTATCGCACCTACCGGCAGGAGGCGCTGACGCTCGCCCTGTTGGGAGCCGCCGCCATCACGCTGCTGCTCGCCCTGGCCCTGCGGTCGGTCCGCTCCCTGATCGCGGCGGTGATGCCGCTGGCGGCTGCGGTGGTCATCACCATGGCGCTGGTGACCGCCCTGGGCCAGACGCTGACGATCTTCCATTTGGTGGGGCTGCTGCTGGTGGTCGGTGTCGGCTCCAACTATTCCCTGCTGTTCGAGCGGCCGGAGCCGTCGTCTGCCTTGCGCGAGCGCACCGTAGCCTCCGTCGCCATCGCCAATCTCTGCACGGTCATCGGTTTCGGCACGCTGGCCTTTTCCAGCATCCCGGTTCTGCATGGCATCGGCATGACGGTGGCCATCGGCGCCTTCCTCTGCCTTGCCTTCGCAGCGGTTCTGGACCGGCAGCAGCCCGCCGAACCGGAGGGGGCCAGCCATGGCTGAGTCTCGGCGCTGGACCCCGCCGCCAGCGCTGCGCGCATCGGCCGCCCTGCATCTCGCCGCTGCGGCCGGGGTTGCGGTGGTGCCCGCGGCTTGGCCCTGGGCGCTGGCTGCGCTGGTGGGAAACCATGCTCTGCTCGGCGCCATCGGGCTTTGGCCGCGCAGCAGCCTGCTCGGCCCCAACCTGCGCCGCCTGCCGGCGGAGAACGCCCGGCTCGGGCAGGTCGGGCTCTGCTTCGACGACGGCCCCGATCCGATGGTGACGCCCGCCGTTCTCGATCATCTAGACCGCGCGAAGGCCAAGGCGAGCTTCTTCTGCATCGCCGAGCGTGCCGCCCGCCATCCCGGCCTGATCGAGGCCATCGTCCGCCGCGGCCATACGGTGGAGAACCACAGCTGGCACCATTCCCACCGCTTCGCCGCCATGGGCATCGGCGCCATCCGCCGCGAGGTGGGAGAGGCGCAACGGATCCTGACCGGTCTCACCGGCCGGCCGCCGCGCTTCTTCAAGCCGCCGGCCGGCCTGCGCAATCCCCTGCTCGACCCCGTACTCGCCAGCCTTGGCCTGCGTCTGGCGACCTGGACCCGCCGCGGCTACGACGCGGTTCGGCGCGATCCTTTGGCGGTGGAGCGGCGCTTGACCCACGGTCTCGCCGCCGGTGACCTGCTGATGCTCCATGACGGCTCCGCCGCCCGCGATGGCGATGGGCGGCCCGTGGTGCTGACCGTGCTGCCGCGCCTGCTCGACACCCTGGCCGTCCGCGGGTTGACGGCGGTTTCGCTGGAGGTGGTGGCCGATGACTGACGCCGACTTCCGCGAACTGGTCGACGCCGCCGCCCATCCCTATCGACCCTGCGGCCGTCATGCCTGGCATTTCGCCAAGGGCAAGCTGGCCAGAGACCCCGTCTTCCGTCACCTGTTGAGTCACCCGCTGCTGCCCGCCCGTGGGCGTCTGCTCGACCTCGGCTGCGGCCAGGGGGTGCTGACGGCCTTGCTGCGCGCCGCCACCGACCGGCATGCTCGCGGCGGGTGGCCGGCGGGGTGGCCCGCTCCACCGTCCGCCCTCGCCACCAAGGGCATCGAACTGGCGCCCAAACGGGTGCGGATCGCCAAGGCGGCGTTGGGGGACGACGCCGTCACCCAAGGCGACATCCGCGACACCGACCTGCCCCGCTGCGATGCCATCGTCATCCTGGACGTGCTGCTCTACCTCCATCGCGACGAACAGGCGGCAGTGCTGGCCCGGTGCGCCGAGGCGCTGAACCCGGACGGCGTTCTGGTCCTGCGGGAGGCCGACGCCCACGGCGGACTGCCGTTCCAGATCACCCGCTGGGCCGAACAGATCGCCTGCGCGGCACGGGGTCGCTGGCGCCAGTCGCTGACCTACCGCCCGGCGGTGGAGTGGTCGGACCTGCTGAACAGCTTTGGATTCGCAACCGAGGCTCTGCCGATGAGCCAGGGCACACCTTTTGCCAACACCTTGTTCATAGCCCGGCAAAGCAAATCCTCAGTCCAAATTTGCCCTTTCTTACGTGATTCTGCCAGTGTTAGCATTCCATCGACAATGAAACCGCAACCGACCACCGATACCGTCCAAAATTCATAAGAAGTCCATCGTGCATCCACTTTTCCTAAGCCATATGAGCATCGTCAGCAGCCTTGGCGCTGGCCAGGATGCAACCCTGGATGCTCTGCTCACCGGTCGGGGTGGCCTGAAACCTTGCAGGTTCGAGACGGCTACACTGGACACGCACATCGGCGAGGTGGCCGGCGTGGAAGACACCCGCATTCCGGACGAGCTCGCCGATTTCGACTGCCGCAACAACCGGCTGGCCGAGATGGCTCTGCATACGGACGGTTTCGCCGCGGCGGTCGCCGACGCCCGCGAGCGCTATGGCGCCGACCGGATCGGCGTCTTCCTGGGCACCAGCACCTCTGGCATCCTGTCGGCTGAACTGGCCTTCCGGGAGCGCAATCCGCAGACCGGAGCCCTTCCCGCTGCCTTCAGCTTTGCCACCACCCACAGCACCGGCTCGCTCGCCGATTTCGTCCGCCATCGCCTGGGGCTGACGGGGCCTGCCTTCGTCGTTTCCTCCGCCTGCGCCACCACCTCGAAGGTTTTCGCCAACGCTGCCCGCATGATCGCCGCCGGCCTGTGCGATGCGGCAGTGGTCGGCGGAGCCGACAGCCTGTGCCTGACGACGCTCTACGGCTTTCACTCGCTGGAGCTGGTTTCCCCCACCCCCTGCCGGCCGTTCGATGCGGACCGCTGCGGTGTCTCGCTGGGCGAGGCCGCCGGCTTCGCCCTGCTGGAACGTGCCGCTGCCAAACCCGCCCCCGGCACCATCCACCTGCTGGGCGCCGGTGAAAGCAACGACGCGCACCACATGTCGACCCCTCATCCGGAAGGGCTGGGCGCCCGGTTGGCGATGGAGCGGGCGCTTGCCAGCGCCGGCCTGCGCCCGGCTGACATCGACTATGTCAACCTGCACGGCACCGCCACCACCTATGGCGACGCGGCGGAAGACCAGGCGATTACCGGTCTGCTCGGCACCCGCATCCCGGTCAGCTCGACCAAGGGCTACACCGGCCACACGCTGGGGGCCGCCGGCATCGTCGAGGCGATCGTCAGCGTGCTGGCGCTCCGCACCGGATTGCTCCCCGGCAGCCCGCAGACCCTCACTCTCGACCCTGCCCTGCGCAGCCGCTATCTGCAGGCCAATGAAAAAGGCCGACTGGACCGCGTGATGACCAACTCCTTCGGCTTCGGCGGCAGCAACAGCAGCCTGATCTTCGGGTGGGCGGCCTGATGCGCGCCTATGTCGAGGGGATCGGCCTGCTCGGTCCGGGACTTCCGGGCTGGGAGCAGTCGCGTGCGGTCCTGACGGGCGAGGCTGCCTATGTGGCTTCGCCTGCCGTGCTGACCGCCAGCCCGCTCCTACCGCCCGCCGAACGGCGCCGCAGCGTGCCGACGGTGAAGCTCGCCATGGCGGTGGGAGCCGAGGCGCTGGCGCAGGCCGGACGCGATGCAGCCACCGTCGCCACCGTTTTCACCTCCTCCAGCGGCGATCCCGACACGCTGCACCAGATCCTGGACTCCCTGGCGTCGGAGGAGCGCAACATCTCGCCGACGCGCTTCCACAACTCCGTCCACAATGCACCGGCCGGCTACTGGAGCATCGCCACGCGCTGCCGCGAGCCCTCCACCAGCCTGTCCGCCCATGACGAGAGTTTCCAGACCGGCCTGCTGGAAGCGGCGGCGGAAGTTTCGAGCGATGGATGGACCGTCACGCTGATCGCCTACGATCTCCCCTATCCAGAGCCGCTGAGCAAGGTCCGTCCCATCGCCGGGGCCTTCGGCATGGCTCTGGTCCTGACGCCGCGACCGACCGGACGCTGCCTCGCCAGCCTGGACATCGAGCTGTCGCGCGGGAACGAGCCGGTCAGCCGCTTGGTCGACACCGGCCTGGAGGCACTGCGCACAGGCAACCCGACAGCCCGATCCCTGCCGCTGCTGGCCGCCCTTGCACGGGTCGGTGCAGGCGGCGCGCCGGAATCGGTCGTGCTCGACCTGCCGCCGGGCGGACGGGTGGCGATCCGGGTGGGCGCGCCATGCCGATGACGCGCGATGAGCTTGCCGCCCTGATCCCGCATGCCGGGACCATGTGCCTGCTTGATAGCGTGCTGTCCTGGGACCGCAGCCGCATCCGCTGCATCGCCCGCAGCCACCGTGCCGCGGACAACCCGCTGCGCCACGCCGGGCGGCTCGCCGCGCTGTGCGGAGTCGAATACGCGTCCCAGGCAATGGCGGTGCATGGCGGGCTGACCGCCGACGGCGGGCGCCCCGCCGCGGGCTATCTCGCCAGCCTGCGCGACCTGTCCTGTCAGGTCGCGCGGCTTGACGACATCGCGGAGGATCTGGTCATCGACGCCGAGAACCTGACCGGGGCGGGCAGCCGCGTGATCTACGCCTTCTCCATCGCCGCCGGCGACCGCGAGTTGCTGAGCGGCCGGGCGGCTGTGGTGATCGACGCCGGCGTCACGGATTTAGGGGCGGCATGAAACGCGCACTCGTCACGGGCGGCAGTGGGGCACTGGGCGCCGCGATCTGCAAGGCGCTGGCCGCCGACGGCAATCATGTGCTGGTCCATGCCAATGGCTCCCCAACCCGCGCCGAAGCGCTGGCAGCTGAGATCGCCGCGTCCGGCGGATCGGCGGAAGCGGTGGCCTTCGACGTGACCGACGCCCAAGCGACCGCCGAGGCGCTGGACCGGGTTCTGGAATCGGGACCTGTCCAGATCCTGGTCAACAATGCCGGCATTCACGACGACGCGGTGATGCCGGCGATGCGGCGGGAACAGTGGGGCCGCGTCATCGACGTGTCGCTGAATGGCTTCTTCAACGTGACGCAGCCGCTGCTGATGCCGATGATCGGCACGCGCTGGGGCCGGATCGTCACGGTGTCGTCGGTGGCGGCCATCGCCGGCAACCGCGGCCAGACCAACTATGCCGCCGCCAAGGCCGGGCTGCATGGCGCGACCAAGTCGCTGGCGCTGGAACTGGCGCCGCGCGGCATCACCGTCAACGCGGTGGCGCCGGGCATCATCGCCTCGCCCATGGCCGACGCCGCCTTCGACGCCGACATGGTCAAGCGGATGGTGCCGATGAAGCGCGCCGGCCGGCCGGAGGAGGTGGCGGATCTCGTCGCCTTCCTGGCCTCCGACCGCGCCGCCTACATCTCCGGCCAGATCGTGTCGATCAACGGAGGAATGATCTGATCGGCCGGGACCGCACCCGCCGAACCGTCAGCATCGGCAGCCGGCCGATGAATCCCAGCATCAGCCGCGTGTGCATCCAGGTCAGCAGGGCATTGTCGCGGACATAATTGAAGTGGGAAACGCCGCCCTCCTCCGCCTTGAAATAGCGGACGGGAGCCGGGACGTTGATGGTCGGCAGGCCGGCCCAGCACAACCGCACGGCCGCCTCCGGATCGAAGTCGAAGCGCCGCATCCACGGATTGCGCCGCATCACCATGCGCAGAGGCTTGATCGGGTAAACACGGAAGCCGAACAGGGAGTCACCGATCCCGCCCCACAGAGTCTCCAGATTGGCCCACCAGTTGGAAATCTTGCGACCGCCGACGCGCAGCCGCGGCGCTCCGGCATCGAACACCGGCCGGCCCAGCACCAGCGCATCGGGGTTGGCCATCGACACGCCCTGGAACTGCGGGATCCGGTCGGCCGGATGCTGGCCGTCGGCATCCATGGTCAAGGCATGGGTGAAGCCGCAGCGCTCCGCCTCCTCCAGCCCATGCAGAATGGCGGCCCCCTTGCCGCGGTTGACCGGCAGTTCCAGCACGCGCAGATGCGGATCGTCCGCCGCCATCGCCCGCAATTTTTCGCCGGTGCTGTCAGTGCTGCCGTCGACGACGACCCAGACCGGCGCCCAATGCGCGCGGGCCGCCCGCACCGTCTCGAACAGCTTCGGCCCGGTGTTGTAGCTGGGGATCAGGACAAGATGGCTGGTGGAGGCGTCGGTGATCAAAGCTCTGCCCTGTAGTGGCGTTCCACATCCCCGACCAGTTCGCGCACATCGGTCGGTGGATCGAAGCGGCGGCCGAGGCGGACGGTGTAGACCAGCGGGAACTCCGGCTTGCGGAACAACGGCCAGCCCTTGCCGAGGAAGTTGGTGTTGGCCTCGATGAACACGGTCTGCACCGGCACGCCCGCCGTTTTGGCGATCAACGCGAAGCCGCCCTTCAGCGGGTTGACCGGCGCCCGCTCCGTCCGGGTCCCTTCAGGGAAGATCAGCAGTTGGCGGCCGGCCCGGACCCGCTGCGCCGCCATCTTGACCAGCGAGTTCGGCGCGTCATTGCGGATATAGCCCGCCATCCGCGCCCCTCCGCCGAAGAGGAGGTTGTCGTAAACCGGGGCCTTTGCAATGCAGACGAGGTCCGGTACCCGCGAGATCAGCAGCACGGCATCCAGAATCGACGGATGGTTCGGGCAGATCAGCAGGCCGCCGTCATCCTTCAGCGAATCCAGCGCCGACAGGTCGGTCCTCAGCACCCCGCAGGCCCGCAGCGTGTCGAGATAGAGGCTGAATCCCGTCCTGATCGCCTGCCGACCGAGCGGCCCGGCGATCCGCCGCGGCAGAAGCGGGTTGATCAGCGCCGCCGTCAGGCTCCAGGCCAGCGACATCAGGCCGAACAGGAACAGCAGGCCGTAGAACAGGGGATAGTCCCAGGCCCGCCGGACCGCGCCGAGAATGCCTAGACCGCGTCGCCCACGGGGGTGCGCACGTTCTGCCGCCGTTTCCGCCATGCCATGTAGTTCCTTTTCAAGTCCAGCAGGGCGTTCATGTAGTAGATCGCCTTGAATATCTTCAGCCGGGCCTTGATCGGCGACGGGCGGAAGACGTCGCCGGCCAGAAGCGACAGCAATGCCTCCTCCACCCGGAAGACATTGCGTGGTCCCATGAACAGGTTGCGCAGGGCCGGCGTCGTCACGCGGTAGATGTACCAGGAGAAGGTGCCGATGCCCTGACGGACGGTCTGCTCGAAACGCTTCAGCACCTGTTCCTGGCGGGCCGGTTCGCGCAGGCAGGCGTCGACCGCTTCGGCCCCTTCGAAGGCGCTGGTCATCGCCAGATAGACGCCAGTGGAGAAGACCGGATCGATGAAGGCGAAGGCGTCGCCCAGCATGACATAGCCGGGGCCCGACATGCGGTCGGCCTGATAGGAGAAGTTGCCGGTCCCCGTCACCGGTCCGGTCAGCTCCGCCCCCTCCAGCCGCTCCGCCAGCGCCGGGCACAGGGCGATGGTGTCGAGGAAGAAGCGGGTCTGGTCGGTCTTACGCGTCTTGAAGTAATAGGGCCAGCAGACTGCCCCGACACTTGTGGTGCCGTCCGCAAGCGGGATGAACCAGAACCAGCCATGGTCGAACCAGAAGACGGTGATGTTGCCTTCGGCCTTGCCCGGCAGCCGCTTGGCGCCGGTGAAATGGCCGAACATCGCCGCACTGTTGTGCTTGACGTTGCGCCGCTTGATGCCAAAGCGGGACGCCAGCAGCGTGTCGCGGCCCGACGCATCGACCAGAAAGCGCGTGCGCAGGGTGCGGGTCGTGCCGTCCTCCTGCCGGGCGGTGACGGTGCTGCCGTCCGTACCCCGGATGTCGACATCCGTCACCTTGCAGCCTTCGATGACCGTCGCCCCCTTCGCGGCGGCATTGCGGATCAGGATATGGTCGAATTCCGACCGCCGGACCTGGAAGGCATAGGGCTTGGTCTTGTCCCAGGCATTGGCAAAGTCGAAGGTGACGGCCTTGCCGTGATAGGGCGAAACGAACTCCGCCCCATATTTCAGCATGCCGATCCGCTCCACCTCTTCCAGCACACCCAGCCGCTCCAGCAGAGGCAGGTTGCAGGGAAGCAGGGATTCGCCGATGTGGAACCGCGGGTGATGGTCCTTTTCCAGCAGAACCACCCGATGGCCCTTCCCGGCCAGCAGAGCCGCGGCAGAGGAGCCGGCCGGTCCGCCACCCACCACCAGGACATCGCAATCGTAATCGGAACCGTTTGACACCATGGGCTTTGCCGCTCTCCCGCTTGTCCCGCTTTGGGCTGTTCGAGGTGGATACCCGTTTCTGGCTCGGTCACCGGTAACTCTCGTCAAAATTTACCGCAGCCCATCCCGCGCAATCCAGGGACAAAACCCTGACACTGCCCTTTATCCGGGGACTAACCAAAAGGATATATCCGCTCGACTCTGATATTAGCGCTTCCTGTTCTCAACATTCCGGCAAGCAATGTTTCAGATTGATTTCGAAGCCACTGCACGCCGCGGTCCAATCCGACCGATGCACTTGAGCCAGCGCAACCGTCTTGATTGGTTACCCATTTGGTGACATGGAAACCCACTTGCCTGCCGGGTTCCGCACCCACAAGATGCCGACGACCTGAAACCGACCAACTCAACCGGGGATGCTTTACAAGCGAACCGTCAACCTGTCGGTCGGGGCCGGCGACTTCACCGTCTCGCTCTACCGGTCGGACAGCCGGACCAGCGCGGTGAGCGACATTTTCGACTGATCCTCTCGACTGATCCCAATGCCCATTGGCCCGCTCCCTTTCGAAGGAGACAACGCCGTGCCGACCGAATCCACGCCCCGCGTCGGCACCGCCGTCGAACCGCATCCCGTTCTGGACGCCTATTACGGCGACAGAACGCAACGGCAGCGCTTCGTCCGTGGGCTGTTCAACCGCACTGCCCACCATTACGACCGTATCAACGCCATCTTTGCGCTCGGGTCCGGCTCCTGGTACCGGTCGCAATGCCTGCGGCGGGCGGGGTTGCAGCCGGGCATGCGGGTGCTGGACGTTGCCATCGGCACCGGTCTCGTGGCACGGGAAGCAGTATCGCTCTGCGGCAATCCCGGCGATGTGATCGGTTTGGATCTCAGTGAAGCGATGCTGGCGGAGGCACGGCGTAGCCTTCCCATCCCGCTGATCCAGGGCGTGGCCGACGCCCTGCCGCTGGCCGACGCCAGTGTGGACCTCGTCACCATCGGCTATGCGCTGCGCCATGTCGGCGACCTGACCGCCACCTTCCGCGAGTTCCGCCGCGTGTTGCGTCCGGGCGGGACCGTGCTGGTGATGGAGATCGGCCGGCCGCGCCGCCCGGTCACCCGGCACCTGATGAACGCCTATCTCGGCATGGTGGTGCCGGCAGTCTCGCGCCTCAGCGGTGGCGGCGAGAGCGGACGGACGCTGATGCGCTATTATTGGGAGACGATCGACCGCTGCGTGGAACCGGAGGTCATCACAGCCGCGATGGCGGCGGCCGGGCTGGCGCAGGTACGCTGCGACACCGATTACGACCTGTTCAAGAACTATACCGGAAAACGCCAAGCCGAAGTCACGGCTTCAGGGGCTGAGTGAAGGGCTGACGGGCAGCGATCCGTCTGTTGTTACTACCCCTCTTAGGGGTTCTTCACCCGCCTTTGCCGATGCCTTCATCGGGTTATCGCACTCATATTTGTCCCTACAGGGCAACAACCAAAACAGATTCGGTGAGGAAAGACATGCTGGGTAAAACGACTTGGGCGGCATTGTCGGTGGCGGCTTTGCTGGTCGGCTGCGCCGGGCAGCAGCAGGGTGCTGCCACCGGCGACGGGACAGGCGCCACCGCCTCGGCCGCACCGTCGACGCCGGGGGGAAGAATGGTGAAGTCACGCGACGGGCGCTATGAGGGCGAGGTGATCGGCACCCCCGCCCCCGGCAGCCGTTTCGCCAAATTGCAGATCGGCATGACGATGGAGGAGGTCTCCACCCTGATCGGCGCGCCCGACAACATGATACGGCACGAGACCGGCAAGCGCTGGATCCCGTTCTATTTCGGCAACGACGCCCAGCGGCTTCAGGTCATCTACCGCAACGAAGGCTGTCTCACCTACACCGGCGGCAACGTCTTCGGCGGCGGCGGGTCGGAACTGATCCGCATCACCGTCGCGCCGAAGGGTGGTTGCCTGGACACGTAAAGCCGCAGACTGGCCAAAGCCGGGGCGTCACTGCTTGCCCGACCCCGGCTCAGCCATCTTGCGGTGCTGGCGGGCCAGGACGCTGGAGGGGGTGACGGTCGCCATCGTCGTCTGAAGCTTGTTCTTCCAACCGGCAACCACGTCGCCCTCGCCATTCATCATCGCGTCGAAACCGACCTTGGCGACCATCGCCGGGTCGTCCTTCTTCCCCTGCCCGACCTGGGTGTCCAGCATGTCGGCGCGCTCGAAGAAGTGGGTGTCGGTCGGGCCGGGCATCAGGCAGGTGACGGTGACGCCGCTGTCCTTCAGCTCGTCGCGCAACGCGAAGGAGAAGGAATCGATGAAGGCCTTGGTTCCGTTATAGACCGCCTGGAAGCTGCCGGGCATGAAACCGGCGATGGATCCGGTGATCAGGATGCGCCCCTTTCCGCGGCTGCGCATGTCGCGCCCGACCTTCTGGATCAGATAGAGCGTGCCGGTGATGTTGGTGTCGATGACGTGGCGGGCCTCGGCAAAGTCCTGATCGAGGAAGCCATGGCCCAGCCCATGCCCGGCGTTGGCAAGCAGCGCATCGACAGCCCGGCCCTTCAACGCGGCATGGAGGCGGTCCACGCCGTCAAGCGTCGCAAGGTCGGCCTGGACCGTCTCGACCGCGGCGCCCAGCTTGCGCAGCTCTCCAGCAGCCTGCTCGATTGCCGGATCGTCGGCTGCGATGACAAGGTCGAATCCATTGTTGGCGCATTGTTTGGCGAGTTCGAAGCCGATACCGCTGGAGGCTCCGGTCACGATGGCGAGTTGCGTGTTGGCGGCGCGAGCCATAGGGCTGCCCTTTCGATTGAGGGTGCTGCTGAGGGGTCCGCCCCGATCAACCGCCCCTTCAAAAAGGAGGTTCCTATTCCGTCCGACTCCTGCCTATCGGTGCAGGGGATGTAAGGGCCGTCCGCCTTGGCCGCAGAGCGCCGACAAAAAAGGTGCGGCTCTTTGAAAGCCGCGCCCAGTTCAAAGCCATACCCGACCCTGCCCGCTCAGGCATCGATCAGCAGGCGGTTCTTCTCCATCGTCAGCTGCTCCGTCTTTGCGGTGGCGATCACCGCCTTCTGGAGCTTCTCGAAGGCACGCACTTCCAACTGCCGCACGCGCTCGCGCGAGACGTGGAAGGTCTGGCTCAGCTCCTCCAGCGTCAGCGGCTCGTCGCGCAGACGGCGGGCGATCAGGATCTTGCGCTCGCGGTCGTCCAGCACGCCCAGCCCGAGCTTCAGGAACTGCTGACGCCGGCGGCGCTCCTCGGAATCGGCCAGGGTCGCCTCCTGGTCCGGACGGTCGTCGGCGAGCAGGTCCTGCCACTCGGCATCGCCATCTTCCGACAGGCCAACGTTCAGCGAGCGGTCGTTGCCCAGGCGGCGGTTCATCTCCACCACCTCGGCCTTCGACACGTTCAGCTCGGTGGAAATGCTCTCCACCGCTTCCGGCGACAGATCGCCGCTCTCCAACTCCTGCATCCGTGCCTTCAGGCGGCGCAGGCTGAAGAACAGCTTCTTCTGTCCGGCGGTGGTGCCGATCTTCACCAGCGACCAGTTGTGCAGGACATACTCCTGGATAGCGGCACGCACCCACCAGGAGGCGTAGGTGGCAAAGCGGAACCCCTTGCCGGGATCGAACTTCTGCGCCGCCTGCATCACGCCGACATTGCCCTCCGCCACCAGATCGGCCAGCGGCAGGCCATAGCCGAGATAGCCGCGCGCCATCTTGACGACGAGCCGCAGATGGCTGCCGACCAGCATGTCGAGTGCCGCCGGGTCCTGACGGTCGTACCAGCGGACCGCCAGATCATGTTCCTGTTCAGGCGTCAGATACTGATACTTGCGGGCATCCTGCAGATAGAGCTGCATCGGCTCGGCGGAGCGGGGTTCGGCAGGACGGGTTTGGGCGGCAGGGGTGGTTTGGGCGGTGGTTTGGGTCGTGCGGGTTTCAGCGTTTCGCTGCATGGTGTCTCTTTTTCTCCCATCCGACGGGAGCGGCGCCGCGGGCAAAGGCTCCGGCGTTGTTCGGGTCGGTCCTGTTGAAAGGTCGATTTTTGGTTCGTTGCGTTACCGGCATTCGACGCTGCCGGACGGCGTGCACCGGGTCTCGGTGCTGGAACGGTCGGAGAAGGGGTCCTCTCCAGCCCCGAGGGCGGCGCCGCGACCGGGGAAGGAGGTCGCAGCAGCCAGCACGCCACAAGGGCTGGAGAGGAGCGGCAGGGCCACGCGATCAGCGCGACCGAACCGGGGGAAACTTAAGGATCATCGGGGCGAAAGCCATTCTGTCGGAGCCGGCGCCATCAGCGGCGCAACAGACTCTATATAGGAATTTTCGCAACGCATAAAAGGGGCGCCCAGGCGAATTTTCCTGGCACCCCAACTGAAGCTTGGTTCCCGCGTCTGTCTTGGCGGAACGCTTTCGGAAATGGGACACGTCACCGCCGCTTTCAACCCCCTGCCGCAAAATCGATAATCTTTCGAATTTAGATGGACCTTAATAAGACGGTCAAATGATCGTCGGTCAAATTATACAAAGAAAAATCCAAATTGAGATTTCATTAGAAAGTCTAAACACTGCCTTCCAATGATCATGCCGTGTTATTTTTAGGTTGTCACTTGCAGTCTTACCTCTTCTGCGCTTACCGTCGGCCTGTTTCCAGCATCCACCGACCCGAGGCTAGAGCCGACATGCTTGAAGACATCGTGATCGACACCCCTGTCGACCGGCCGCACACGTCCGGCCAGACGTCTGAACGGATTTCCGGCCATGCGCCGTCCCAGCCTCTGCGCGTCGCGGTGCTGTGGAAGACGCCGAATCTCGGCCTCTATTCGAACGCCCCCTTCGACGACCTGTACAACGGGATCGGGCACAACAACGGCAACCTCGCCTTCGTGCATTCGATCTGCAGCCACATCACCAACCCGGTTAAGCATTTCAGCTGGGGCTCGTCGGCGGAGACGCTGCGGAACAACGCCGACATCATCGTCATCCCCTGTGCCAACCAGTTGGGCCGCCACACCGATTACGGCCAGATGGCGGAGAATCTGGAGAAATCCGGTCTTCCCGTCGTCGCCATCGGCCTCGGTGCCCAGGCGAACAGCTACGAGCACGACATCGAACTCAGCCCCGGCACGCTGCGCTGGGCGCAGGTGATCGCGGCTTCCAACCCGTCCTCCACGACCTCGCCCAACATCTACACCCGCGGAGCCTACACCACCGCACAGCTGGACAAGCTGGGCATCGCCGGTTCGCTGCCCGGCGGCTGCCCGTCGCATTTCCTCAACCAGGCGCCGGGGCTGGGCAGGAAGATCCATGCGAACTGGTCGGCGCTCGATCTGCCGCGCTCGATCACCGTGGCCGGCGGCCATCAGGCCTGGGTGAAGACGCGGGAAATCGAACATCAATTGATCGCCCTGATGATGGACCCCATCGCCCCCGGCCAGTACATCGTCCAGTCGATGGGCGAGATGATCCGTGCCTCGCGCGGGCTGTTCGACAGCATCGACCCGCACGCGCTGAAGGAAATCCATCGCCACACCGTGCCGCATTACTCCTTCGAGGAGTTCAAGGCCTGGTGCCGAAACTATATGCGCTCCTACTATGACGTGCCGGCCTGGATGGACAATCTGCGCCAGCAGGATCTGACCATCGGCTGCCGCTATCACGGCGTCGCCCTGGCGATCCAGGCGGAACGGATGGGCCTGACGGTCACCATCGATTCACGCACGCGCGAGCTTTGCGAGAACACCGGCGTGCCCTATGTCGACGCTGCCGACCTGACGATGCCGCTGACCCGCAGCCGCCTGAAATCGCTGATCAATTTCGATCCGGATGCCTATGACCGCCACCGTGCCGGGTCGGCCGCCCGTTACCTGGACTTCCTGGTGGCCAACCGGCTGCAACCGGCGCCCTTCCTGAAGTCCATCGCGAACGGCAAGTGAGGGCCGCCATGCTCCGCCGGACCGCAGCGCTGGCGCTCACGCTGAGCATGGCCGCCGCACAAGCCCACGCGTTGACGATCAGGAAGACGGGGGAGCCGGAAACGGTCACCTCCTGGCAACGCGACGCCTGCGCCGAAAGCGACGCGCCGGACACCCCGGCGCGCGCCTTCCGGGATGCCGGCGGCACGGTGCACCTGATCGCCTCCCATTCCACCGCGCGGGCGCTGACCGGCCCGTCGCTGGATGCCGTGCGGCCGAACTGCGCGGTGATCTTCCAGGGTCACGGGCAGGACGATCCGCGCCTGCATGACGACCGCAGCTGGATTTCGTCTTTTTACACGCCGGACGGTAGCACGGTCTTCGCCCTGGTCAGCAACGAGTTCCATGCGCAGAAGCGGCGGGCGCTCTGCCCGTCCGGCGAGTACATGCGCTGCTGGCGCAACAGCATCACCGCGGCGGTCTCCAGCGACGGCGGGGCCAGCTTCCGGCTGAGCGCCGCCCCGCCCAACCACACCGTCGCGACGCTGCCCTATCCCTACAGCGGCGACGTCGGCCAGCGCACCGGCTATTTCGCGCCCAGCAACATTGTCCGCAACGGCGACCACTGGTACGCCTTCCTGTGGGCCGAGCGGTTCGGCGCGCAACAGCGCGGCGCCTGCCTGATGCGCACCGACAACCTCGCCGATCCGCAGGGCTGGCGTGGGTGGGACGGCAAATCCTATTCCGTCCGCTTCGTGCGTGACGGCCAGAGCGGCGACGCGCCGGAGAACCATGTCTGCGCCCCGATCGCTCCCGGCGTGTTGCAGGGCACCGTGCGCAGCATCGTCCGCCACCGCGCCGGCGGCCTGTTCATCGCCACCGTGGCGATGACCCGTGACGGCCGCACCGGCATCTGGACCACCACCTCCCCCGATCTGGTCAATTGGTCGAAACCGGAGCTTATGTGGGCCGCCCCCCTGCTGTTCCGTTACGGCTGCAGCGATGCGGCAGCCTTCGACTACCCTGCCCTGCTCGATCCGGATAGCCAGAGCCGCAATTTCGAGGATGTCGGCAAGACCGCCTACGTCTACATGACGCGATTGAACCTCGACAAATGCAGGATCACCTGGAACCGCGACCTTGTCCGCATGCGGGTGGAGATCGACGGCGGATAAGTTCGGGAACGATGGAGAGGCGAAGATCAGGATTTCCGGCACCACGGCGGCGGCGATAGCCTCTCCGTGATCCAGTCGGCAAAGGCCCGGGTTTTGCCGGCAATGAAACGGCCGGACGGGCGGACCAGATGGATGGACGTCTCTCCAACGACATCGACAACGGCATCGCCCCTGGCACTGCCTTCCAAGGTCCAATCCGGCAACACGGGGACCAACCGCCCGTCGGCCAGTTCCCGCCCTGCCAGCCACTCCGAGCACATGATCAGCCCTTTCCCGGCCACGGCGGCGTGGAGCAGACTTTCGGCATTGTCGGTCAGCAATGGGCCGGACACCCGCACACGGGCCCGCTCGCGCCCACGGGCGAAACGCCATTCTGATGGCGAGGCGAAAAGCGCGAACAGCAGCGCGTCATGGCCGGCCAGATCGGCCGGCTCCTTTGGAACTCCGCGTGACGCGAGGTAGGAAGGCGCGGCGCAGATCAGCCGCCGGTCAACCACCAGCCTGCGCGCAACCAGTGAACTGTCGGGCAGCCGGCCGATGCGGATGGCAAGGTCGAACCCCTCCCCCACCAGATCGACGAAACGGTCGCTGTAGAAGGCCTCGATCCGTACGCGCGGGAACGTGGTGAGGAAATCGAGCAGGAGCGGCGCCACCCACAGCCGTCCGAACGCTTCCGGCAACGACAAGCGCAGCGTGCCCTGCGGGACGGCGCCGGCATCGGCGGCCTCCCGCTCGGCATCGGCCAGCAGGGTCAAGGCCGCGCGAGCACGGTCGGCGAAACGGCGCCCGGCCTCCGTCACCGTCACCCGCCGCGTCGTCCGCTCCAGCAGCCGTACCCCCAGCCGCCGCTCCAGGGATGAGACCCGGCGCGACAGCACCGAAGCGTCGCGGTTCAACACCCGCGCCGCCGGGGCGAAGCCGCCGGTGTCTAGAACCGCCAGGAAAGCGGCGACCTCCTCCAACCCCTGATCGCTCAATTCGTGCATCATGTGCAGCAATATCATGCACAGACGCCAGATTAAAGGATCTCACACAGCGGGATAGCCTCGCATCACACGATCACAGCAAGCGAGGAACTGCCCGATGCGCGCCTATCAGCTTGAAGCCCCCCGTCTCGACGCCTTCCGCATCGCCGAACTGCCGCGCCCCACGCCGGGTGCCGGCGAGGTGCTGGTCCGCCTGCGTGCCGCCAGCCTCAACTACGTCGATCTCGCCGTGGCCACCGGCGCCTTCCCGGTGCCGTCGCTGCCGCTGATCCCCGCCGCCGATGGCGCGGGAGAGGTGGTGGAGACCGGTTCCGGGGTGACCGGGCTGGCGGAGGGGGATCGCGTCATCCCGCATTTCCTGCCGGACTGGTCGGCGGGAGCCCTGCCGCCGGTCGCCGGACGACGGATGCGTGGCATCACCATGCCGGGTTCGCTCGCCGATTATGCGGTCGTTCCCGCCGCCAGCCTTGTCCCGGTGCCGCAACATCTGTCCTTCACCGAGGCGGCCACCCTGCCGATAGCCGCCACCACCGCCTGGCGGGCGATCCGCACCGGTGCCGTCCGTCCGGGCAGCACGGTACTGCTGCTCGGCACCGGCGGCGTCAGCCTGTTCGCCCTGCAGTTCGCCAAGGCGGCGGGCGCCCGGGTCATCATTACCTCGTCCTCCGACGCGAAGCTGGAGCGGGCGAAGGCCCTCGGCGCCGACGAGACGATCAACTACAGGACGACCCCCGACTGGGACGCCCGGGCTCTGGAGCTGACCGGCGGGGCCGGCGTCGATCTGGTGGTGGAGACGGGTGGTGCCGGAACCTTCGCCCGCTCGCTCAACGCCACGGCGGAGGAAGGGACAGTTTTCGTCATCGGCTTCCTGAGCGGCGCCGACCTCCAGACATCGCTGTTCCCGATCATCATGAAGATGCTGAAGGTGGTCGGCAGCAACACCGGATCGGTGGCAGACCTGCGCGAAGCGGTCCGTGCCATCGAAACCGGCAAGCTCAGGCCGGTGGTCGACCGCGTCCATGACTTCGAGGATGCGGCCGGTGCCTATGCCGCCCTGTCGCGCGGCAGCCATTTCGGCAAGATCGCCATCTCGCTCGGCAATGGCGGCTGATAGCAGCAGATAGCCGTTGCGAAGCGGTGGTCTGCGACCGATGTCTCGGCATGGCCCCAGGAACGAGGAGCGGCGCCATGCCGGACAGCGATCCCTTCGACCTCCAGCGCTTCGTCAAGGCTCAGGACCCGGTCTATGCGACCGTGCTGGCAGAGCTGCGCGACGGCCGCAAGCGCAGCCATTGGATGTGGTTCATCTTCCCGCAGCTGCGCGACCTCGGCCGCTCGCCCACCGCCCAATTCTATGGCATCACCGGCTTGGACGAGGCACGAGCCTATCTGGCGCACCCCGTCCTGGGCAGCCGGCTGGCGCAGGCGACCGAGACCGTGCTGGCCGTGCAAGGGCGGACGCTTCATGAGATCTTCGGTTCACCCGATGACCTGAAGTTCCGCTCCTCCATGACCTTGTTCGCCCAGGCGGCGGCAGAGGGGAGCGACCTCTACCGCAAAGCGCTCGTTCAATGCTGCAACGGCCGGCCGGACGATGCCACTTTGAAGCTGCTGGCCTGACAGCCAACGTTCAGGCCAGCAAGTCACCAAGCGCCAGCCCGCGCTCCCGCCCCAGACTGTCCAGCATCGCCAGCGTGGCGCCGTCCAGCGGGATGCCGTCGGCCAGACGCTGCCGGCGGGTGCGGGTTTCCGGCTCGCCCGGCATCTGGATGGCATCGGCTCCGGGCGCCGTGGGCGTGTCGCGGACATAGGCCACCAGATCGTCGAGATCGGCGGCCCACTGCGCGTTGCCGCCGCGCGCCGGGTCGAAGACGATGGCGAACATGTTGTTCATCACCCGGCCGGAATCCTGGTGGGACGGCGTACCCGGCATCGCCGAGGCCAGCGCCCCCGCCAGCACGTCGCACATCAGCGCCAGCCCGAATCCCTTGTGCCCACCCAGCGGCAGCAGGGCGCCTGACGGATCCTGGAACATCACGCCGGGATCGCGCGTGGGCTCGCCCTGCGGGTCGAGCAGCAGGCCCGGCGCCATCTCCTGCCCCTTGCCCATGGCGACGCGGCATTTGCCGACAGCGACGGCGCTGGTGGCGAAATCCAGGATCAAGGCCGGCGTCGCCTGCGTGGCCGGAACCGCGATGCAGATCGGGTTGGTGCCCAGCCGCGGCCGGGTGCCGTCATGCGGCGCCACCGCCGGGCGGGTGACGACATTGACGAAGGCGAGCATGACCATCCCGGCACCGCTGCACTGCTCGCCATAGGAACCGACGCGGCCGATATGGTGGCTGTCGCGCAGGGAGAGCACGGCCAATCCGTCCTGCCGCGCCTGCTCGATGGCAAGCTCCGTCGCCTCGCGCGCGATCACCTGCCCATAGCCGCTGTCGCCACCGACCGCCAGGAAGGGGCCGAACCGGCCGATTACCGCCGCATGCCGGTTGGGCCGCAGCAGCCCTGCGGCAATCGCCGGCATATACATCGCCAGCATGCCGACACCGTGGCTGTCGTGACCGCGCAGGTTGGCCTCGACCAGATGGTCGGCGACGACCGCCGCTTCCTCTTCCTCGCTTCCGGCCGCTTGCAGCAGACGCCTCGCCGCCTCCGCCAGCCGCTCCGCCCGGACCGGCCGCAATCCGGTGCCATAAACGCCGGCATTGAAGGACGCCGCCGCGGCGAAGGGATCCTTTTGTGTTTCCGTCATCGTCTGCCTTCCCGTTCGATGGCCCCTATTTGGTTGCCGGTCCCACGGCGGGGCAAGGGCTGAGTTGCGGCCGAAAAACAAAGGGGCGGATCCCGGCAGCCTGGACCGCCGGAAATCCGCCCCGCGTCAGTCGATCAGACCATCCGGTCAGGCGGCGTTGACCTCCGCCACGAAGCGCCGGACTTCGTCCTTCAGCCGCTCGGACTGCTCCGAAACGCTCTCGACGCTGGTGGAGACGAGGCGCATCCGCTCGCTGGTGGTGGTCATGGTGGAGGACAGCGAACCGACGCTGCTGGTGACGCGGCGGGAGTTGTCGGCGGCGGCGCGGGCGTTGGCGAAGATCTGGTGGGTCGCCGCCTCCTGCTGCTGCACGGCCGACGCCACCTCGCCGTTCAGCGCGCTGAGGTTGGTGATCAGGCTGGCGATGCTTTCGATGGCGCCGATGGCGTTCGCGGTCGCCGCCCGGATCGCGCCCACCTGCGACTGGATGTCCTCGGTGGCCTTCGCCGTCTGGGTGGCGAGGCTCTTCACCTCGCTTGCCACCACGGCGAAGCCCTTTCCGGCCTCGCCGGCGCGCGCCGCCTCGATGGTGGCGTTCAGCGCCAGCAGGTTGGTCTGGCCGGCAATCGAGTTGATCAGCTCCACCACCGCGCCGATCTGCTCGGCGGCCGACGCGAGGCCGGTGACGATCCCGGTGGTGTTGGAGGTCTCCGTCACCGCGCGGGACGCGGTCTGGGCGGCGCTTTCCACCTGACGGCTGATCGCGGCGATGGAGCCGCGCAGTTCCTCGCTGGCCTGGGCGGCGGATTCGACGCTGTCGGAGGCACCCTGCGCGGCGCCGGCGGCAGCATGCGCCTCGTCGGTCGTGCTGGCGGCGTCGGTGGTCAGGGCGGCGGTGCGCTCGTGCAGGGCCACAGTGGTGGTGCTGAGCGTTGCCACGACCTCGTCCATCGCGCGGGCGAACTCGGCGGCACGGACGGACAGGCGCTCGCGCTGAAGGTCGCGGGCGGCACGCTCCAGGTCGGCGCGCTGGCTCTCGTCGCGGGCGCCCTGCAGGGTGGTGGCGAGCCCGGCGACGGCGCGGGCCATGTCGCCGATCTCGTCGGGCCGGTCGGCATGGGGCACGGCGACGGTCAGGTCGCCGCCGCCGATGCGGCCCAGCACGTCGCGGATCGCCAGCAGCGGACGCGACATCCCGCGCGACACCCAGATGCCGATGCCGACGCTGATCGCCAGCAGCAGCAGCGAGACCTCAAGCTCGCGCCAGATGCGGGCGCGGAATTCCGCATCGACGTCGTCGGTGTAGACGCCGGTGCCGACCATCCACTGCCAGGGCTGGTAGCCGGCGGCATAGGCGATCTTCGGGGTCGGCTCGGCATCGTCGGTGCGCTTGTGGCGGAAGGCGACGAAACCGCCGCCGGCTTTGGCCGCCTCGGTCATCTGCACGTTAAACGGGACGCCGTCGGGGTCCTTCAGGTTCAGGAGGTTCTTGCCCTCGACCTGCGGACGCAGGCCATGAACCAGGCTGACGCCGGCATAGTCGTAGACGAAGAAATACTCGCCGTTGCCATAGCGCATGGCGCGCACGGCGTCGCGGGCACGCTCCTGCGCTTCCGCGCGCGGCAGCTTGCCGGACTTCTCCTGCTCGCCATAGAGCGCGATGACGGACGCCGCCGCATCGACCATCTCCTTGACCTTGGCCTTGCGCTGTTCGATCAGGTTCGTGCGCGTTCCCGTCAGGTGGACGGTGGCTCCGGCAAGCGTGCTGAGCAGCGCCACACCGAACACCAGCAGCATGAGCCGCGTACCAATCTTGAGCTTCATCGCCCTTCTCCTCACTCCTGATCCACGCGGCATCGCGCGGCTTCCACGCATCGATTTTCGATTGTTCGACAGACCGGCTCGAAGGTCAGGCCGGGCAGCAGGCCCCGGCTTTCGCTTCCAGCGGAGTCTCCAGTGGAGCTGCCAGCGGGTCGCACCGCCACCATCCCGGCCCGCCCGGCGGGGCGGACAGGCGGGTGAAGGCCACGACCTCGCAATTTCCCAACTCCACACCCGGCCGCCCGGCGAGCCGGTGCAGCAGGATGCGGGCCACTCCCTTGCTGCCGACCAGCAACGGCCGGTGCGTCAGGAGGCTGGTGGCTCCGTTCGCCAGTTCGTCGACGCCATCCAGCACCCGGGCGGCGAAGGCGCCTTCGCTCTCCCCTCCCGGCGGCGTCTCTCCGGCGGCAAACCAAGGGCGGGTCAGTTCGATCGGCAGACCGTTCCACTCCCCCAGGCTGCGCTCGCGCAGCCAGTCCCGCCTCAGAAGCGGAACGCCCAGCGTCTCGGCGAACACCGCGCCGGTCACGGCGGTGCGGTCCAGTGGACCGGCGATCACCAGACCGCAGGTCTGGCCGGACCGGCGGAGCCGCTCCGCCGCGTGCCGGGCCTGCTCGACCCCCCGTTCGGTCAGGGGAATGTCTCGGTCGCCGCCGCAGCGCACACCCCGCCGGTTGTCGTCCGTCTCGCCATGGCGCACGAAATGGAAGCCGTCCGTCATCGCCGGCCCCCTCACCGGAACAGGATGCGGGCGGCGCCCGCGGTCCAGCCGATGGTGCTCTCCATCGGCAGGGCGTGGGGGGCCGACATCCAGCGGGCCAGGGCGTCGATGTGCAGAGGATCGCTCAGCGTCGGGGTATGGCCGACATCCGGCACATGCAGGACGCTCAACCCCGGCTTGCCCATCATCCGGGCAATGGTCGCCTCCTGGAGGGCGTCGCTCATCATGCCGTGCACCAGCAGCACCGGGCAGTCGATGCGCTGCCAGTCGTCCCACTGGTCGTGGTCCTGGATGGCGCCGTCGCGGTAGCATTGCAGCGCCCGGATGTCGTGGCGGTAGACCCGGCCGCCATTTTCCTCCGACCAGCGGGTCTGGTGGAAACTGTTGTGCAGGAGAACGGTGTCGTCGACCGGTCCGTCATTCTTCTGGGCCGCTCCGGTGCGGTGGAACAGCTGGGCCGGATGGCGGAAGACATAGTGGCGGGCGACGGACTCGGCGCGGCGGCGGCGCCGTTCGGTCGGGATGAAGGGGCCGATGTCGTTCAGGATGAGGCGTTCCACCAGATCCGGAGCTTCCGCCGCCACCCGCATCGCCACGCTGCCGCCGAGCGAGGAGCCCAGCAAGGTGACCGGGCCCAACTGCTTGTGGCGGATCAGGGCCAGCACCTGGGCGACGGTTCCGTCGAAGCTGTAGTCCGACTGGTCGGCCAGCCAGCCGCTGCGGCCGCGCCCGGCCCAATCGAGGCACAGCACATGGTAGCGGTGCGACAGGGCGCGGGCGATATAGTCGAAGCGCCGGGCGGAATTCGCGATGCCCCCCAGGCATATCAGCGCCGGATTCCGCGGGCTGCCCCATTCCGTGTAGGCGAGGCGGATGGTGTAATCGGTGCGCAGCCGCTCCACCGTGCCGAGTTGCAGCGCCGCGCTGTGGGTATAATCGAAATGGCGCAGGCGATGGCCGGCACCGATCAGCGGCTCGACCACCCGCATGATGGTTTCATAGTTTTTCCAGGTCATCTCCTCGACGGATCCGATCCCGAGCGCCTCCAGGGTGACGCGCAGGGTTTCCATCGCGCCGTCGTGGCGGCCATGGACAGGAAGGGTTTCCCCGGCGAAGGAGGGGCAAGGCATCGTCAGAACAGGCTCCACGAGCATCTGGTCAGGCATGGGCGTCGAAGCCTCCGTGATCGATGGGTGTGGGGGCGATGGACATAAGACTGTCGGGGTTTGCGACATCGACGGATGACGCACGGGGTTGGGGGC
>NZ_WHOS01000079.1 GCF_013340935.1 Azospirillum melinis
ACACCTACGTCGCTCTCACCAATCGCCACCACGCATACGTGTCTCGACAGGTGCGTCACCTTGCCCTCAGTTATTGCTCTATAGTTTTCCTCAACGATCGGGATCATGACGACGGACACCCCTCTCTATTCGTCGGCAGCGTCAGATGGGTATAAGAGCCAGCTCAATGCACTATAGGCGGAACCGGATGAGTGTTGCAAGCATTTGCGGCAAATTCCGAAACGAGCCTCTTGAATCCACAATCGGCTTCGATTAGCTGTCTGGCACTCGCCGGGCTGGAGTGCTAACAGCCGCCGCCCGCGCCAATTTCCGTCAGTCAGAACCAAGCCTTGATCCAAGGAGGCATTCCATGAAGTTCCGCCCGCTGCACGACCGCGTCGTCGTCAAGCGTCTGGAGTCCGACACCAAGACCAAGGGTGGGATCATCATCCCCGACACGGCCAAGGAAAAGCCGCAGGAAGGCGAGATCATCGCCGTCGGCCCGGGCGCCCGTGACGAGTCGGGCAAGGTCGTGGCGCTGGACGTCAAGGCCGGCGACCGCATCCTGTTCGGCAAGTGGTCGGGCACTGAAGTGAAGATCGAAGGTGTCGATTACCTGATCATGAAGGAATCCGACATCATGGGCGTCATCGAGGCCTAAGTCCTCCGCCCGTACCCTTCGAAATTTACACGTTAAAGGAATCGAGACATGGCTGCCAAAGACGTCAAGTTCGGCCCCTCCGCGCGCGAAAAGCTGCTGCGTGGCGTTGACATCCTCGCCGACGCCGTGAAGGTCACGCTGGGCCCGAAGGGCCGCAACGTCGTGATCGAGAAGTCCTTCGGCGCTCCGCGCATCACCAAGGACGGCGTGTCGGTCGCCAAGGAAATCGAGCTGGCCGACAAGTTCGAGAACATGGGCGCCCAGATGGTCCGCGAGGTCGCCTCGAAGACCAACGATCTGGCCGGTGACGGCACCACCACCGCCACCGTCCTGGCCCAGGCCATCGTCCGCGAAGGCGTGACCAAGGTCGCCGCCGGCCTCAACCCGATGGACCTGAAGCGCGGCATCGATCTGGCCGTCTCGACCGTCGTCGCCGACATCCAGGCCCGTGCCAAGAAGGTCACGACCAACGACGAGATCGCCCAGGTCGGCACCATCTCCGCCAACGGCGAAGCCGAGATCGGCAAGATGATCGCCCAGGCGATGGAGCGTGTCGGCAACGAAGGCGTCATTACGGTGGAAGAGGCCAAGAGCCTGGACACCGAGCTGGACGTCGTCGAGGGCATGCAGTTCGACCGCGGCTACCTGTCGCCGTACTTCGTGACCAACGCCGACAAGATGGTCGCGGACCTCGAGAACCCCTTCATCCTGCTGCACGAGAAGAAGCTGTCGGGCCTGCAGCCGCTGCTGCCGGTTCTGGAAGCCGTCGTCCAGTCCTCGCGTCCGCTGCTGATCATCGCCGAGGACATCGAGGGTGAGGCGCTGGCCACGCTCGTCGTGAACAAGCTGCGCGGCGGCCTGAAGATCGCCGCCGTCAAGGCTCCGGGCTTCGGCGACCGCCGCAAGGCGATGCTGGAGGACATGGCCATCCTGACCGGCGGCCAGGTCATCTCCGAAGACCTCGGCATCAAGCTCGAGAACGTCACGCTCGACATGCTGGGCACCGCCAAGAAGGTCGTGATCTCCAAGGAGACCACCACCATCGTCGACGGCGCCGGCGACAAGGCCGACATCGAAGCCCGTTGCGGCCAGATCCGCGCCCAGGCCGAGGAGACCACCTCGGACTACGACCGCGAGAAGCTGCAGGAGCGTCTGGCCAAGCTGGCCGGTGGCGTCGCCGTCATCCGCGTCGGCGGTGCGACCGAGGTCGAGGTGAAGGAGCGCAAGGATCGCGTTGACGACGCGATGCACGCCACCCGCGCCGCGGTGGAAGAGGGTGTGGTCGCCGGCGGCGGCACCGCCCTGCTGTACGCCTCCAAGGCCCTGGACGCCCTGACCCCGGCCAACGACGAGCAGCGCGTCGGCATCGACATCATCCGCCGCGCCCTGCAGGCTCCGGTCCGTCAGATCGCCTACAACGCCGGCACCGACGGCTCGATCGTGGTTGGCAAGCTGCTCGACCAGACCGACACCAACTTCGGCTACGACGCCCAGAAGGGTGAGTTCACCGATCTGGTCGCCGCCGGCATCATCGACCCGGTGAAGGTGGTTCGCACCGCCCTGCAGGATGCGGCCTCGATCGCCGGCCTGCTGATCACCACCGAGGCGATGATCGCCGAGAAGCCGGAGAAGAAGGCTGCTCCGGGCGGCATGCCGGGCGGCATGGGCGGCATGGACGACATGGGCTTCTAATAGCCTGACGTCCGACCGTCCTTCGGTTCGGAAAGGGGCGCCTCCGCAAGGGGGCGCCCTTTTCCTTTGCCCGGATGGCGGGGAGGGAGTGCCGCCCCGTTCCTGAAATGGCCCAACCCTCAAATGTCAAGGCGAAGTCCGCCTTGCTTTGCCGCGGTCGCCTCCCAATAATCCGCCCCTCTCTTGCCGGGCACCCCAGCGTGGGGCGCCGGCCTCCTGACTTCCGTATTTTTAAACGAGGGCCTGTTCCATGCGCTCCTTCGAGGGCCAGCATTCCGACAACGTCGCCATCAAGCGCACCCGCGAGCAGAAGCAGCGCCAGCTGGTTCAGCTCAAGGAGCAGCTGGCGACGCTGAAAGCCCACGCGGCCCCCGCCATCCGTGAAGCGTTGGTCAAGCGCATCGCCGAACTCGACGCCGAGATGCGCCAGCCTGCCAAGCCCGCCCGCGAAGGTCGTGAAGGCCGTGGCGAGGGTCGGGGAGGCGAAGGCCGCGAGGACGCGCCGCGCCATCCCCGCCGCGAAGCCCGCCCGAGTGTCTTCCGCGCCGAGGACGGCGGCGACCGCAGCGCCGCCGTGACCGCGGCGAGCGTCTTCGCCTCGCCCCGCCGCCGCAGCTGAACCGACGGAACAGCGCCATGCCCGCCGACCGCACCGCCTCCGTGAAGGGATCCCGTCTCGCCGATCAGGCCTGGCTGCTGATGATGCTGCCGCCCCTGTTCTGGGCGGGCAACGCGGTCCTGGGGCGTGCGGTCGCCGGGTCGGTGCCGCCCATCGGGCTGGCCTTCTGGCGCTGGTTCCTGGGCATGCTGGTGGTGCTGCCCTTCGCCTGGCCGCATCTGCGCCACGACATCACGCCGATCCTGGTGCGGTGGAAGAGCGTGCTGCTGCTGGGCACGCTCGGCATCGGCATCTACAACACGTTCCAATACATCGCTTTGAACACGACGACCGCGCTGAACTGCGTGATGTTGCAGTCGTCGATGCCGGTGATGATCGTGCTGATGAGCCTCGTCCTGTTCCGCGACCGGATCGGGGCGATGCAGGGGGTGGGAATCGCCGTCTCGCTGGTGGGCGCGATGACCCTGATCTCGCACGGCGATCCGGGAACCCTGCTGGGGCTGGAGCTGAATGCCGGCGATGTCTGGATGCTGGCGGCGGTGGTGATCTATGCCGCCTACACCACGCTGCTGCGCCGCCGGCCGGCGATCCACGGGCTGAGCTTCGTCGTCGTCACCTTCGCCATCGGTGCGGTGGAACTGCTGCCTTTCTATGTCTGGGAGAGCCTGGGCGGCCATCCGGTCCAGGCCAGCGGCATCACGCTGCTGGCGGTCGGCTACACCGTGCTGTTCCCGTCCATCGCCGCCTATCTCTGCTTCAACCGGGCGGTGGAGCTTCTCGGTCCCAACACCGCCGGCCTCGCCATCCATCTGGTGCCGGTCTTCGGCAGCCTGCTGGCCATCCTGTTCCTGGGCGAGCAGCCGCACCTTTACCATGGGATCGGCATTGCCCTGATCGCCGCCGGCATTCTCCTGGCGACCCGCCGCCGGGCCTGAGCGGCCATGGGGTTGCAGCCGGAAAGGCTGCGCGGAACGTTAAATCTCTGCGAAGATAATTTTTGAACCCGGCGATTATAACAAACGAACAGGATGGCTTTGCTTGTCTTGTGATAAAGTTTGGCCAGCGTTGCCTGTCGGCGAATAGGTTGTCCGGGTGCGGAGTTTGCGAAAATACTTGCGGTGTTCGCCGTTTGGTTTTGGGGTGTCCCGTGGGATAGCGCATTGATCGGCGTTCTTGTTGGGGTTTTCGCCGGTGTAGTATCCCTGGTATCCTTTTAGACATGTCCGCTATCCCTCGCGATTGCGGCGGTCAATAAGGGATGACCGCTAAAATGTCGGTCATGGCGGTGGTTCGGACATGGATCGGCCGTCATGGAGAGCCGGCGCTGTTCGCCGGCCCGATGTGGAGGAGGTCCCAAGATGCCCCTGCAAATTTCCGCGCCCGCTTATCCGCAAACCACTTGCCTCGTTCACATCGTCGATGGCGACCTGATGTCGCGCAGCACGCTTTCGCGGGCGCTGGGCGCGGTCGGCATCGCCTGCCGCGTCCACAGCACCGCCGCCGATGCGCTGGCCGTGCTGGGCACCGGGTCCTCCTGCATCGTCCTGCGCAGCGACCTGCCGGACATGACCGCCATGGAGTTCATGGCCGAGGCCTCGCTGCACGGCCACGACCTGCCGGTCCTGGTGATGACCGAGCAGGGCGACGTCGACGCCGCCGTCGCCGCGATGAAGGCCGGCGCGCTCGACTGCATCGCCCGCCCCTTCGCCATCCCGGCCTTCCTGGAGCGGCTGCGCGCCTGCCTGGCGTCCGGCAGCCCGCATGCCCAGCAGCGCGACCGCAGCCGCGACGCCGTCCGCCGTCTCGCCCTGCTGAGCCGCCGCGAGTCGGAGGTTCTGGAGCTGATCGTCGACGGCAAGCAGAGCAAGACCATTGCCTGGGAGCTGGGCATCAGCATCAAGACGGTGGAGGTCCACCGCGCCCGCATCATGGAAAAGACCGGCTGCCGCTCCATCGTCGGCCTGGGCCGCCTGTGGGAGTCGGCGGAGATGCTGCGCGCACGCGACCTGCCGCATCCCATGTCGATCCGCCAGCCGGCCCCGGCCGCACTGATGGAGGTGGCGGCATCCTGATGCCGCCATCCCCGGGGGCCCTCGCTGAAGGCCATCCCTGAAGGCCATTCCTGGGGGCCGTCTTTGCGGGTCACCGTCCTTGCCGGACTGCGGCTCCGTCGGACACGGCCGGTCGAAAATTGACGGCCGGCCAGTGCTTTCCGTGGGATTGACCGGAGGAGGATTGTAATGTTCCGGGGAAGAGCAACCAGAGCGCTGACAGGAGCGGTTCTATGTTCCCCGATTATGGTCACCGTCGCATTGCCGTGGCGTCGCCCGACGACATCGCCACGGCGCGTCGGATCGCGGCGGAACGGGCCGACGGGGTGCTGCCGGTGGACGAGGCGGCCCGGCTGGACCGGCTGGTGACCATGGTGGCCGACCATGCTCTTGGCCGGCCGGACGGGACCATTCTGATTGCCCGGATGCGCAACGGGGCCGGTGTCGAATGCCTGGCCTACGACCGCGATCCCGCCACCGCTGCATTGCCGCCGTCACTGCCGGACGGTGTTCTCCCCACGCTTGACGCAGTGTTGGAATCCGTTCGCGGCGAGGCCGACCGCTTCCATGTTCATGCCACGCCGGGGATAGGGCTCGCTCTGCTGGCCCGTGTCCTGCGGCCGGGTGCGGGCGATGCCCCGCCGGCCGACGCCCTGGCCCAGGCCGGAGCGGTGACGGTCGAGCGGAGCGGCGGCGAAGCCGCGCGCGGCGGTCCCTTCATCGACCATTGGTTCGTCAGCTGTGCCCCCGCCCGTGGTGGGGACGGTCCCTGCGGCATCGCCCTGATGGTCGACGGCGACACGGCCGCCGATGCCGGCCCCGCCGAGCCCCCCGTCAGGACCGACGCCGGTTCCGGTGCGGAGGACGGCAAGGGGCAGGACGGCCCCACGCAGACCCCCACCGCGCAATCCCCCACAATGATGACGCCCGCCGTGGTGCGGCAGATGGAGGCGGTGGTCGCCGCCACGGTGCCGGGGCTGCCGGCTCCCGTCGTGGTCAACGCCATCCGGCGCGACCTGAAGGGGCGGCCCGAACTGGGGCTGTCCCACGACCGGACCCTGACGCGGATCGGGCGGTCGGCCGTCGCGGTCCTGCGCTTCGACGCCGGTGCGGTGGACTACACGGCGCTCGGCACCCTGGCCGGGGCGGTGGTGCGCCGGCAGGAGATCACGGCGCTCGGCGCCCGCTGGGCGATGATCGGCTTCAACCCGCTGGCCCCCGCCTCGGTCCATCTGCGCTGGGCACCCGGGGAGCATGTCGTGCTCTACACCGGCGGGTGCGCCCGGCTGCCCGCCCTGTTCATCCACCGCGACCTGCACGGGGTCGAGCCGACGCTGGCGGCGCTGGTTCTGCTGCGCGACGGTGCGGTGAGCGACGACGACCACACCGTGCTGGTGCTGCGCAACTGCGCCGATGGCGTGCCGGCCAACGCGGTCTGAGAACCGTCAATTCCCTACGATCAACGCCAGCCGCGCGGCCCCCTGCCGGGACCCCATCCGCGTCCCGGGCCCCAGCCACGGTCGCCGTGCCAATGGTCGTGCCAGGGGCGGCGGTAATAGCCCGGCCCGACCACCACCGGCGGCGGCACGGCATAGACGGTCGGCGGCGGGACCACCACCGGCTCGCTGTAGGCTGGATAATAGGGATCGTAGGCGACGCAGCCGGTCAGGGCGGCACCCCCCGCAGCCAGGAGCAGGGCGGTCAGGATCCGGAGAGGTTTGGTTGGCATGGCCGTGCTTCCTGTCTGACGACGGACCGGCTTCGGCGGTGAGGCCGGTCATCTGTACGAACACCGCAGCCTGCCCGGCTATTCCATACCTCTTTGGCGTCGTGAGTCCCGAAGCCATTTGGCCGGGGTTCCATCCATCCTGGAATCCGATGGATAAAACAAGAACTATGAATTTCACATATCGGGACGGCGCCGCCATCCTGTGTCTCGACTTCATTCCCATTTAGAAGACGAGGCCATCATGAAAGCCGTTGGTTTCCGCAAGTCCCTGCCCATCGCCGATGCCGGCGCGCTGATCGACGTCGAGATCGAGCGCCCGGCCCCCACAGGCCGCGACCTGCTGGTCCGGGTGGAGGCGGTGTCGGTCAACCCGGTGGACACCAAGGTCCGCCGCAACGCTTTGCCGACCGAGGGCGACCTGCGCATCCTGGGCTTCGATGCCGCCGGCATCGTCGAGGCGGTCGGGTCGGACGTGACCCTGTTCCGTCCCGGCGACGCGGTGTTCTATGCCGGCTCCATCGACCGGCCCGGCACCAACAGCGAATATCATCTGGTCGACGAGCGCATCGTCGGCGCCCGTCCGGCCAGCCTGAGCGTCGCCGAGGCCGCTGCCCTGCCGCTGACCGCCATCACCGCCTGGGAGATGCTGTTCCACCGGCTGGGCCTGCCGCGGGATGGCGACGGGAAAAATGCCGGCGAGGGCAAGTCGCTGCTGATCGTCGGCGGGGCCGGCGGCGTCGGTTCCATCGCCATCCAGCTGGCCCGCCGGCTGAGCAAGGTCCGGGTGCTGGCCACCGCGTCGCGTCCCGAGACCGCCGACTGGGTGCGCGACCTGGGCGCCCATGACGTGATCGACCACAGCCGGCCGATGGCGGAACAGGTGAAGGCGCTGGGGCTGGCCGGTGTCGATTACGTCTTCTCCACCAACGCGACCGACCGCCATTTCCAGGATCTGGTCGAGCTGGTGGCGCCGCAGGGCCATATCGGCCTGATCGACGATCCGGAGCCCATCGACGTCCGCCTGCTGAAGCGCAAGAGCGTCTCGCTGCACTGGGAGCTGATGTTCACCCGGCCGCTGTTCCAGACCGACGACATGATCGCCCAGCACGAGCTGCTGACCGAAGTGTCGCGGCTGGTCGATGCCGGTACGCTGCGCACCACCCTGACCGAGACGCTGGGCCGCATCGATGCCGCCACCCTGCGCAAGGCCCATGCCCTGATCGAATCCGGCAAGGCCCGCGGCAAGGTGGTTCTGGAAGGCTTCTGATCCGTCCGTTGCGCCCGGTCTGTCGCCTCACCCCGCCAGGGCGAGGGGCGGGCGGGCCGGGCGCATCGCCGCCAGACTCTCGACGATGAAACCGACCAGCGGTTCGGCGAGGCGGCGGTTGCGCGGCGTCTCGCCGAAGATCGCCATCTCGACATCGCCCAGTTCGGGCAGTCCGTCCTCCACCCCAAGCCGGCGCACGCCGTCGGGCACCGAGGATTCGCTGAGCACCGCCACCCCCAGCCCGGCGCGGACGGCGGCCTGCACCCCCATGACGCTGGCGCTGGTATAGACCACCCGCCAGGACCGTCCGGTTTCGCCCAGCGCCGCCAGTCCGCGGTTGCGGAAGACGCAGGGCGCCGGCAGGGCGCAGAAGGGCAGCGGGCCGTCGGCCGGGATCTCCAGCCCGGGGGCGGCGATCCAGCGCATCGGCTCGGTCCAGATGGCCCGGCCGCGGGTATCGCCGGCATCGCGGCGGGAGATGACGAGGTCCAGCTCGCCGCCATCCAGGGCCGAGACCATATCGCTGCACATGCCCACCCGCACGTCGATGTGCAGCCGCGGATGCAGCTTGGCGAAGCGGCGCAAGACATGGGGCAGGTGGTCGGACAGGAAATATTCGGCCACGCCCAGCCGAAGCTCGCCCTCCGCCGCCGGTTCGGCGAAGCGGCGCACCGTCTCGTCGTTCAGGTCCAGCAGGCGGCGGGCATAGCCCATCAGCAACTCGCCGTCATGGGTCAGCGCCAGTGACCGGCTGGTGCGCTCGAACACCCGGCGGCCGAGCGTGTCCTCCAGCTTCTTGATCTTGACGCTGATCGCCGACTGGGTGCGGCCCAGCCGCTCCGCCGCCGCGGTGAAGCCCCCGGCCTCCGCCACGGTGACGAAGGCCCGCAGCGCGTCGATCTCCAGATCGGGCAGGGACATCGGCAATACATTCCGCATGGTGATCGTTTCCTGCCATCCTATCGCGATTGTTCATGGATGGCGAGCGGCGCATCGGGACACGGCGATCGGCATATGGCGGGCGTGCCGTTGAAGCGGGCCGGGGGCGTTCTCATTGTCAGAGCCCTCCGGGCCTTGCCGCCCGGCGGCACGACGATCCTTGAGGAGAGAGACGCCCGATGACCCGTTTTCCCGCTCCGGCCGGCAGAGTGGCTTTCAAACATCTGGCCCTCGCACTTGCCGCTGCGGCTTCGCTGGCCGGCTGCCAGATGCCGGGCCTCACGCCGCTGCCGCAACAGACCGCCGCCCTGCCGCCGCCGGCCGTGCCCAAGCCGCCGCCGGAGGCCCGCGGCATCTGGATCGTCGGCAGCCCGGCCCTGCGCGGCACCATCGATCAGGCAGCCGCCAAATACACCGGCGGTCCCGACACCAAGCCGCATCTCGACGCCCGCGGCACCGCCTCCGGCTTCCGTGCCTTCTGCGGCGGCGTCGGGCTGGACCATCCCGACATGGTGGCCTCAGACCGCCCGATCGGCGCGGCCGAGTATCAGCGCTGCCGCTCCGCCGGCATCACGATGACCGAATACGGCTTCGGGCCGAAGCGCTTCGTCTATGTCAAGGACTCGCACATGATGGCGGTTCCCGGCGTGAACGACTTCGTCGCCAGCTGGGGCCAGCCCGGCAAGCCGGTGAGCGCGCCGACCGCCGGAAGCTGAGGAGGGCTCACCCCGCCGCGAACAGCCCGCCCTCGTCGGACGCATCCGCAGCGTCGTCGGCGTTGGGATCGCCCAGCGCGGTTTCCCAGCCCAGTGCCGGCAGGGCGATGGCGCGGGTGTTGCCCAGGCCGCTGCGGCTGGCGATGAAGCCGCGCTGTTCCATGTAGGTCAGCAGGCGGCGCCCGCGACCCTTCGACCGGCTGCCGCAGGCGCGCGCCACGTCGGCGTCGGACGGGCAGGGGGCGTGGTCGAGGGCGGCGCGGGCCAGCAGCAGGAAAACCGGCTGAATGTCCTCCGCCAGCGTCGCGGCGACCTCCGTCGCCCGCTGCCAGGCGGGATCGTCGCCGTTGCCGGCCCCGGCGCGGGCGGTCGCCAGACGGCGGCGGAAGGCGGGCAGGGCCAGCCGGTCGCCATCCACCCCGCGGCCCCGGCAGCGCACCAGGAAATCCTGGTACAGAACGGCGAGCGAGCGGTAGGGCGCCTCCGGGTCGGCCAGCACCTCGGCCAGCACCTCGCCATACTGGGCTTCGCGCTCGGCGGCCTGCTCCGGCGTTTCCGCGGGCTCCAGCGGCAGCAGGGCAGGCTGCTCGGCCTCGGCTTCGGAGTTGCTGCCGGCGGACGGCGGCGGGGCGGCGGCGCGGCCGCGCGCCAGCTGCGCCATCAGGTCGGCGCTGGCCGAGGTGGAGGGGCGGCGCACATAGCGCGGCGGTTCCGGCTCGGTCATGGTGAAGATCAGGTCGCGGGCGTCCTCGACCGGGGTGGTGGGCGGCGGCATCAGCGTCGGGCTGCCGGTGCGGCCCTGGGTCTCCACCGCGCCGATGCGCAGCGGCAGCGGCCGGCGCGACAAGGCGGGGCCGAGCGCGATGAAATGCCCGCGCTCCAGATCGCGGAACATCTCCGCCTGCCGGCGCTCCATGCCCAGCAGATCGGCGGCGCGCGCCATGTCGATGTCGAGGAAGGTGCGGCCCATCAGGAAGTTCGACGCCTCGGCCGCGACGTTCTTCGCCAGCTTCGCCAGACGCTGGGTGGCGATCACCCCGGCCAGCCCGCGCTTGCGTCCGCGGCACATCAGGTTGGTCATGGCGCCGAGCGAGACCTTGCGCGCCTCGTCCGACACCTCGCCGGCCGCCGAGGGAGCGAACAGCTGCGCCTCGTCGACCACCACCAGCATCGGATACCAGAAATCGCGGTCGGCATCGAACAGCCCGCCCAGGAAGGCGGCGGCGTGGCGCATCTGCATTTCCGCGTCCAGCCCCTCCAGGTTCAGGACGACGGAGACGCGGTGCTGGCGCACGCGGGCGGCGACGGATTGCAGGGCGGCCTCGCTGTGCGCGTCGGCCTCCACCACCACATGGCCGAAGCGTTCGGCCAGGGTGACGAAGTCGCCCTCCGGATCGATCACCGCCTGCTGCACCCATGGGGCGCTCTGCTCGATCAGCCGGCGCAGCAGGTGCGATTTGCCGGAACCGGAATTGCCCTGGACCAGCAGACGGGTCGCCAGCAGCTCCTCCAGGTCGAGCGTCGCGGCACTGCCCGCGTTCGTCGCCCCCATGTCGATGCCGACCTTCATCCCGCTCGCCTCCCGCTCAACCCGAACCGTCTCCCCCGAACCGCAACTGTGAAAGACGGGGGACTTCCTATAGCGCAGGCGGGTGCGGGGATACGAGGATTCGATTTGGGGCAGGCCGGTTTGCCGGAGGCACAACAACGTGACGCTGCGGTCATGAAAACGCAAACAAGCTCTGTTACAAGCGGATGCCGATCCCATGCGGGACCGGCGCTGGCGGACCGAGCGATGACTGTGCTGACCACCACAAAAGCTGGAGCCAAAGCCGGGAGGCCGGAAAGCGACCGTGCCGAGTCCTATGGCGCGAGTTGGGACGCCGTCCGCTCCGCCGACGGTGATGCCGCGACCTTCGACTGGGCCTCTGCGGTCGGCGCCCTGCGCTACGCCTTCCAGCCCATCGTGCAGCTGCGGTCCGGTCGCTGCCACGGCTATGAGGCTCTGCTGCGAGGGTTCGAGCGCACCGGTTTCGCCAACGCGGGCGAGCTGTTGGATGCCGCCGAGGCCGCCGGCCTGCTGGCGACGGTGGAAACCGCGCTACACGCCAAGGCGGTCGCCGCGTACCGCGCGCTGGCGGGCTGGAACGAGGCGAAGCTGTTCCTGAACCTCGACGCCCGGCTGATCGGCCGGCCCGACTCGCCCTGGCTTGCCCGCGACCCTGCCGCCTCGCGCAACAGCGGCATCGTGCTGGAGCTGTCGGAAAGCCGCCCGGTGCCCAGCGGCGTCGCGGTGGATGCGGCGGTCGACCGTTTCCGCCAGAGCGGGGCCGGCATCGCCATCGACGATTTCGGCGTCGGCCATTCCGGTCTGCGCACGCTGTATGAGGCGCGGCCGGACTATGTGAAGATCGACCGCTTCTTCATCGCCGGCATCGATGCGGATGCGCGCAAGCGGGCGCTGGTGGCGGCGCTGGCCGGCCATGCCCATGCGCTGGGCATCCAGATCGTGGCGGAGGGGGTCGAGACCGTCACCGAGTTCTACACCTGCCGGGATCTCGGCTGCGACTTCGCCCAGGGCTTCCTGATCGCCCGGCCGCGCGTGGACCTGACCGCCCTGCCGAACCGCTATCCGGTGGTCGAGGACCTGAACCGCAAGGACCGGCGCCAGCCCAGCGAGTCGCACCGCCGCCTGTCGGAGGTGATCGAACGGCTGCCGCCGCTGCGGGTCGACTCGCGCAAGACCGAGCTGCTGGACTATTTCCGCCGCGACGGCAGCGCCGCCATCGCGCCGATCATCGACGAGCATGAGCGGCCGCTCGGCCTGATCCGCGAGCGCGACCTGAAGCGCTTCGTCTATTCGCGCTTCGGCGGCGAGCTGCTGCGCAACCGCGGCCTGGGCAACGGGCTGGACGATCTGGTCATCCGGTCGCCGGTCTGCGACATCTCCACCCCGCTGGACCGGGTGATCGAGGCCTTCTCCACCGAGTCGGCCGCCGACGGCATCGTGATCGTGGAAGGCGGCGCCTATGCCGGCGTGCTGTCGAGCGGTGCCTTGCTGCGGCTTGTGCATGAACGCAACCTGGCGATGGCGACCGACCAGAACCCGCTGACCCGGCTGCCGGGCAACGCGGCGATCCTGCGCCACATCGAAGGGGCGCTGGCCGACCCGGGCCGCGGCCATGTGCTGGCCTATCTGGATTTCGACAACTTCAAGCCCTTCAACGACAATTTCGGCTTCCGCCAGGGCGACCGCGCCATCCTGATGTTCAGCGAGCGGCTGAAGGCCTGGGCCGGCAGCGCCGGGGCGGCCATCGATGCCGACGCCTTCGCCGGCCATATCGGCGGCGACGACTTCTTCCTGGGCGTCAGCGGCGGCGGGGAGGGCGAGGTGCTTGCCCGGCTGGCGGAATTGCTGGCCCTGTTCCGCTCCGATGCCGAAAGCCTGTACGACGCCGAAACCAGGGTCAGCGGCGGCTTCCTGGCGAAGGACCGCTATGGCGCCGTGCGGCGCTTCCCGCTGCTGGCGGCCAGCGGGGTTGCCGTGGTGATCCCGCCCGGGTGCCATGGGCTGACCCCCGACGCCATCAACGCCGCCATCGCCGATCACAAGTCGGCTGCCAAGGGGGCGGAGGACAAGCTGTTCGTGGTGCGGCTGGGATGAACGCCGCTACTGCGCCCCCTCACGCATAATCCCGGAAGCTCTCCGCCGTGGCGCGGTCGTAGCCCTGGCTGGCGCGCAGGAGCTGCAACGTGTAGGGCTCGCGCGCGGCACCGCGGCGCAGCTCGTCCACGCTCATCTCCTCGACCAGACGGCCGCGGTTCATCACCGCCAGCCGGTCGCACAGGTTGGCGACGACGGCAAGGTTGTGGGTGACCAGCACCAGGGTCAGGCCATGCTCCGCCCGCAGCCGGCGCAGCAGGTTCAGGATCTCCGCCTGCACCGACACGTCCAGCGCCGAGGTCGGCTCGTCCAGCAGCAGGACGCGGGGTTCCAGCACCAGGGCGCGGGCGATGGCGACGCGCTGGCGCTGCCCGCCCGACAGCTGGTGCGGATAGCGGAAGCGGAAGGCGGGGCCGAGCCCGACATCGCGCAGCACCCGGTCGATGCGGGCGTCGGCGTCGCCCAGCCCGTGGATGGCAATGGGTTCCGCCAGGATGCGGTCCACCGTGTGGCGCGGGTGCAGCGAGCCGTAGGGGTCCTGGAACACCATCTGGCAGAGCTTGTAGAAGCCTTTCTGGCGTTTCGGTCCCTGTTCCGTCCCGGCCACGGCGATGCGGCCGGTCCAGTCGTCGTTCAGGCCGCTGACCGCGCGCAGGACCGTCGATTTGCCGGATCCCGATTCGCCGACGAGGCCGAAGCTCTCCCCTTCCCGCACCGACAGGGTGACGCCGTCCACCGCGGTGACGGCGTCGGCGCCCTGGCCGAAGCGGACCCGCAGGTTCTGGATGTCGATCATCATCCTTACGCCTCCAACCACATCGGATCGCGGCTCAGCACCGGCAGGTCGCCCGGCGGCTCGTCGATCCTGGGCAGGCTGGCCAGCAGGCCGCGGGTGTAGGGGTGCTGGGCCGCGTGCAGCTCCGACGCGCGGCAGCTCTCCACCACCCGGCCGGCATACATGATCAGGATGCGGTCGCAGAAGGAGGCGACGAGGTTCAGATCGTGGCTGACGAAGATCATGCCCATGCCGCGCTGGGAGCAGAGGTCGTCGAGGATCGCCAGTACCTGCATCTGCACGGTGACGTCGAGCGCCGAGGTCGGCTCGTCGGCGATCAGCAGGTCAGGGTCGGGGATCAGCATCATCGCGATCATGATGCGCTGGCCCATGCCGCCCGACACCTCGTGCGGGTAGCGGTCATAGACCCGCTCCGGATCGCGGATGCGCACGGCGGCCAGCATCTCCAGCGCGCGGCGCTTCGCCTCGGCGGCGCCGGCCTTGCTGTGGACGCGGTAGGCCTCGGCGATCTGACGGCCGACGGTCATCACCGGGTTCAGCGAATATTTCGGGTCCTGCATCACCATGGCGATGCGCCGGCCGCGGATGTCGCGCATGCGCCTGGGCGACGCCGCCAGCAGATCCTCGCCGTTGAAGGCCAGCCGGTCGGCGGTGACCCGGCCCGGCTGCGGCACAAGGCGCAGGATGGAGCGGCCGGTCATCGACTTGCCGGAGCCCGACTCGCCGACGATGCCCAGCTTCTCCCGGCCGAGCGTGAAGGAGACGCCGCGCACCGCCTCGGCCATGCCGGTGCGGGTGGGGAAGGCGACGCGCAGGTTGGAGACCTCCAACAGGGGGGCGTTGTCCGCCATCTTCCGATCGGTCATCGTCAGTCCCCCTTCGGGTCCAGCACGTCGCGCAGACCGTCGCCCAGCAGGTTGAAGCCCAGGCTGACGATGAAGATGGCAAGGCCGGGCATGGCGGCGACCCACCATTGCTCCAGCACATATTGCCGGCCGCTGGCGATCATCGCCCCCCATTCCGGCAGCGGCGGCTGGGCGCCGAGGCCGAGGAAGCCGAGACCGGCGGCGGTCAGGATGACGCCGGCCATGTCCAGCGTCGTCCGCACGATCAGCGAGGCGATGCACAACGGCATGATGTGGCCCAGGATGATGCGCAGGCTGGACGCACCTTGCAGCCGGGCCGCGCTGATGAAGTCGGAGCGGCGGACGGTCAGCGTCTCCGCCCGCGCGATGCGGGCATAGGGCGGCCAGGAGGTGATGGCGATGGCGATCACCGCGTTCTCGATGCCGGGGCCGAGTGCGGCGACGAAGGCCAGCGCCAGGATCAGCTTGGGGAAGGCGAGAGCGATGTCGGTGATGCGCATCAGCACGGTGTCGACCCAGCCGCCGAAATAGCCGGCGGCCGTGCCGATCACCAGACCGGCCAGCGGCGCCGTCGCCGCCACCAGCGCCACGATCATCAACGTCAGCCGTGCGCCGTGGATCAGGCGGGACAGGATGTCGCGGCCGAAGGCGTCGGTCCCCAGCCAGTGGGCGGCACTGGGCGGCAGCAGCCGGCCGTTCAGATCCTGCGCATAGGGGTGATAGGGCGCCAGCACCGGCGCCAGTGCGGCGACGACGACCAGGGCCAGCACTATCAGCAGCCCGGCGACGGCCAGCCGGTTGCGGCGGAAGGCGGTCCAGCCGGCCCAGGCGCGGCCCAGCCGGGCTTGCGCCCGCGACTGCGGCGTGTCGGTGGTCAGCCAGTCCCGCCAGCCGGCGGATGGTGTATCGGTGCGCGCGGTCATCGGGCTCGCGGATCCAGAAGGCGGTAGAGCAAATCGGACAGCATGTTCAGCGCGATGAAGACCGCTCCGACAACCAGCGTCCCGCCCAGCACCGCGTTCATGTCGGCGCTGAGCAGCGAATTGGTGATGTAGAGGCCGAGGCCGGGCCAGGCGAACACCGTCTCGGTCAGCACCGATCCCTCCAGCAGCCCGGCATAGGACAGGGCGATGACGGTGATCAGCGGCACCGCGATGTTGCCCAGCGCATGGCGCCAGACCACGCGGGTCTCGGAGAGGCCCTTTACCCGGGCGGTGGTGATGTATTCCTGGCGCAGCTGGTCCAGCATGAAGCCGCGCGTCATCCGTGCGATGTAGGCGACGCTGTAGAGGCCAAGGATGGCCGACGGCAGCACCAGATGCTGCAGCGCGTTCCAGAAGATGTCGGTCTCGCCGGCCAGCAGGGCGTCGACCGTGACAATGCCGGTCACCGCATCGACCATGCCTTCATAAAAGACGTCGACCCGGCCCGGCCCCGGCGCCCAGTCCAGCTTGGCGTAGAACAGCAGCAGCGCCATCAGCCCCAGCCAGAAGATCGGAACCGAATGGCCGATCAGGCCCAGCAGGCGGATGGCATGGTCGGGCCAGCGGCCGCGGTGGGTGGCGGCGAACACGCCGGCCGGCACCCCCAGCACCGCGCCGATGACGACGGCGACGGTCGCCAGTTCCATTGTCGCCGGGAAGACGCGCAGAACATCCTCCAGCACCGGGCGGGAGGTCAGCACCGAAGTGCCGAGGTCGCCCTGCAGTACGTCGCCGACATAGCGGAGGAACTGCTGCCACAGCGGCAGGTCGAGGCCGAGCTGCGTGCGCATCTGCGCGTAGCTGTCGGCATTCGCGCGGTCGCCGAGCGCCGACAGCACCGGATCGATCGGCACGACGCGGCCGATCAGGAAGGTGACCAGCAGCAGGCCCAGCAGGGTGACGGCCACCGTGACCAGCAGGGTCAGGCCGCGTTTCAGCGTAGGCAAGAGGACTCCCTCGCGATTGGACGCATCAGGGAATCACAGTCGGAGCTTTGTGCAAAGACCGTCAAGGGCATAAGGGTCCGCCCCCTCTCCCGGACGGGGGAGGGGGCGGACCGCTTCAGCTCACCAGGTCCCGGCCGGGCTCTGGTCGCCGTGCGCACCGGCGGCCGGCTCGTGGTGGGCGAGCCAGCGCTCGGCCTCCAGCGCGGCCATGCAGCCCATGCCGGCGGCGGTGACGGCCTGACGGTAGACCTTGTCCTTCACGTCGCCGGCGGCGAAGACGCCGGGGATGTTGGTGGCGGTCGAGTCGGGCACCGTGACGATGTAGCCCGACTCGTCCATCTCCACCTTGCCCTGGAAGATGCCGGTCGCCGGCACATGGCCGATGGCGACGAAGACGCCCGCCACCGGGATGACGCGCTCGTCGCCCGACTTGACGTTCTTGATGCGGACGCCGGTGACGGCGCGCGGGTTGCCCATGGTGCCGTCGCCCTCGCCGACGATCTCCTCGACCGTGCTGTCCCACACCACCTCGATCTTCGGGTGGCGGAACAGGCGGTCCTGCATGATGCGTTCGGCGCGGAAGCTGTCGCGGCGGTGGATGACCGTGACCTTGCTGGCGTGGTTGGTCAGGTACAGCGCCTCCTCGACCGCGGAGTTGCCGCCGCCGACGACCGCCACCTCCTTGCCGCGGAAGAAGAAGCCGTCGCAGGTCGCGCAGGCCGACACGCCGAAGCCGCGGTAGATCTCTTCGGTCGAGATACCGAGCCAGCGCGCCTGGGCGCCGGTGGCGATGATGACGCTGTCGGCGGTGTAGGTGTCGCCGCTGTCACCCTTGCAGACGAAGGGGCGCTGGGTGAAGTCGACGTCGGTGATCAGGTCGAACACCATCCTGGTGCCGACATGCTCCGCCTGCTTCTGCATCTGCTCCATCAGCCAGGGGCCCTGGATCGGATCGGCGAAGCCGGGGAAATTCTCCACATCGGTGGTGATCATCAGCTGGCCGCCCGGCTGCATGCCCTGGACCATCAGCGGCTCCAGGTTGGCGCGCGCGGCATAGATGGCGGCGGTGTAGCCGGCCGGGCCGGCGCCGATGATGAGGACCTTGGTGTGGTGCGTGGTGGCCATGGGTCTGATCCCGCAAATTCCCCGCGAACGGAGTCGTGATTAAAACGGTTCTAGAAGCCGAACATATGGTCGAGGCTGAAGGCGGTGTCACCGGCCGCAAGGCAGCCATGGTAGCCGAACAGGCGGCAGGTGGTGTCGCGGATCAACACATAGGCGTGATCGCCGGCCGCCAGCCGTTCCGCTTCCGTAAACATCTCGCGATAGCGCCAGAAATGCGAGCCGCCGCAGGGGATTGCCAGCCGCTTGCGCGCCACTTCCACCCCGTCGCGCCGCACCAGCACCAAGCTGGTGTCGGAGGTGGCATGCCACTGGGTCGAGGCAGGGTAGACGAGGTGGCAGAGCGTGTCCCACGGATCGGTGCCCAGCCGCAGGAACAGGCGGGTCGACAGGCCGGGCGGGCGGCCATGGTAGCTCTGCGGCTCGTCGCGGTAGACCATCGCCATGTTGAACATGTGGCTGCCGAAGCTTGTCTCCGCCACATGGCCGGTCGTTACGTCCTCGTAACGGACCAGGGCGTGCAGCCAGCCGTCTGCAATCGTTCCGGCTTCGAAATCATAGACCAGTTCGACATGGCCCCAGCCATCCGCAACGGTCTTGTCGGCGGTCTTGTCGGCGACCAGCCCGGTGACGTCCAGCGCCACGCTGTCGGAGCGCTTCAGATTGCCGAAGCGGTGTTCGGCGACGGCGGCGCCGTTGCGGTCGTAGACCACCGCCTTCACCGGCAGTTCGGTCTGCGCCGTGCTCATCGGCGTCGGCAGCAGGGTGGTGCGCCAGCGGCCCATCGGCAGCAGCGGCGCCGGCAGGATGTGGCCTTTGCCCACCATGCCCTTGTCCACCGCACCGCCGGTCAGCAGCGGCAGCTTGGGGTCCGGCTTCAGGTCGGTGCGCTCGACATTGGCGTGGGCCATGCGGCGGCGGCCGTCGGCGGCGGCGATCTCGTAGCGCGGGCGGACGAAATGCTTGCCGGCCTGCACCTCGAACTGCTGGGGCCAGCGCGCTTCGGGAAACAGGCTGGCGACGTCCAGTTCAAGGGTGGCGAAGGCCGGGACCGCTTGATCGAGCGTGCGGATGTCGGACGAGCCCATCGGGTTCAGGCCGACGGCACCGGCCGGGATCGGGGTGGGGTGGCTGTTCTGGATCCACAACGATACGCGCTCACCCTCGCGCGGGGCGGGCAGGCCGGCATAGAGGTCGGCCGGCCAGGCGTTGGCATCGTGGGTGCAGGACAGCACCGTGCCGTCGTCGCCATAGGTGTCGAGCGCGTATTTCACCACGTCATGCCCGGCGGCACCGATGATGTGGAGGAACAGCGACCCGCAGAAGGGAGACAGGTTGAAGCGCTCGCGCACCTGTCGGCTGTCGATCACCACGGTGCCGTCGGTCGGCGGCATCGGCTCCGTCCAGTCGGCGATGGGGCGGCCCTCGCCGTCGAACAGGCAGGCCCACAGCCGGGTGCCCTTGGCGCCGTAACGCGGCCAGTAGTTGGCCGACACCACGCGGGTGTGGTGGCCGTCGCCGTCGCGGAACCAGGCGAAGTTCGTCGCCCAGTTGAACTTCGACAGGTAGTGGCCGGGGTCGTTCAGCATGTCCTCCGGCACGCGCATGGCGTCGAGCGAGACGACGCCGGCCTGCTTCGGGATCAGGTGGGCGATGTGGCCTTCCAAGCGCTGCGAATCGAAGGCGACGACGAAGACGGTGCGGGCGCCGCTGGACGGCAGGTCGGTGACCGGGCGGGCGGCATGGCCGAACACCTCCTGTCCGACCTTCTCGACGTCCTGGACGTAGATGCCGCAGACGTCGATCGACGACAGGTCGTAGAACTCCGCCAGCCCCGACAGCAGGCCCAGCGGGTCGTAGACCGCCACCGGGCCGAAGGAGGCCAGCCGCGCGATCAGGATCGCCGCCTTGGGTGCCGCCAGCGGGTGGCCCACCGCCTTGAAGAAGCTGGAACCGCCGGTGACGTTGGAAAAGGTCTCGATCCGAAGGGGCATCAGGGCACACACGCGCGAAAGCAAAGCCAGGGCGTCGGTTATAGCCGCTTCGGCCGGGCGGGCGACAGTGATTTGCAGGCGAACGTGATTTGTCGTGGCCCGCGGACGCCCGCAGCGTATCGCGGCGAATGCTTCCCCCTTGTCAGAGAGCGTGTTTCGATATATCTAAGTTTTCGTTATATCGAAACTGCATCAGATGAGGGTTTCATGCTTCGGCATCTGTTTCACAAACATGGCCGCCGCTTCTCGCGTCCCGACTTCGAGGACGAGGCTCCGGAAGGGCGTGGCCGTCACGGGCGCCATGGGCATCGCGGCGGCTGGGAAGGCTGGGGCGGTCATGGATGGGGCGGTCATGGTTTGGGCGGTCAGGGCCGCGGCAGCCGCGGCGAGCGGCGGGTCTTCGACCATGGCGACCTGCGCCTCGTCCTGCTGTGGCTGATCGCGGAGAAGCCGCGCTCCGGCTACGACCTGATCAAGACGGTCGAGGTGATGGTCGGCGGCGCCTACAGCCCCAGCCCCGGCGTCGTCTACCCGACCCTGACCCTGCTGGAAGAGCAGGGCCACATCCGCGTCGGCGCCACCGAGGGCAACAAGAAGCTCTACGAGATCATGCCGGAAGGCTCGGAGGCGTTGAAGGCGGCGGAACCGTCGGTCGCCGCGGTGCGCGAGCGCATCGCCCATGCGCGGGCCCGGCAGCAGCGCGAATCCTCGCCGCAGATCCACCGCGCCATCGAGAATTTCAAGCTGGCCCTGCGGCTGCGCCTGTCGCGCGGCGACCTGACGGCGGAGCAGACCCAGGCCATCGCCGACATCATCGATGACGCCGCCCGCAAGGTTGAACGCATCTGACCGGACAGGAGACAAGGATCATGGCTGCATCCACCGCACGCATCGCCACCCCGAACGGGCGCCGCTACATGACCCAGCTGTGCAAGCACTGGGCACACAAGTTCGAGGTCGTCTATGACGAGACCCAGGGACTCGTCCCCTTCGCCGCCGACCGCCGCTGCCGGATGGCGGCCGACGACGCTGGGCTGACCCTGACGATTGAAATCGAGGATGCCGGACAGATGGAGCGCATGCAGGAGGTGGTGATCGACCATCTCAAGCGCTTCGCCTTCCGTGAAGAGACTTTGGTCCGGGATTTGGGGGAGGTGGTCTGGACGCCGGTGGGCTGATTGGGTGGGCTGGCGGCACCCCGCCGGACGAGGCGGCGCATTTTCCCGAGTCTGTCTGCGACAAATCCTGTTGAGAATTACCGCATCAGCGGTGTAAAACGGTTCTTAACCAACAGGCGGAAGTGGGGGAGAGGATGGTGGTTCCACCGTCGGCCGCCCACGGTCAGAATACCGGGAGTCGTTCGTGATGCTCCGCATCTCCAAGAAGCTGATGTTCGCCATCGAGGCGGTCCTCGACATCGCCTACAACGCGGGCACCGAGCCGGTGCAATCCGGCGAGATCACCCGGCGCCAGGGCATCCCGAAGCGCTACCTGGAACAGGTGCTGCAACAGCTGGTGCGCGAAGGCGTGCTGGCCGGCGTGCGGGGCCCTCGCGGCGGTTACCGGCTGGCGCGCGAGCGGCGGCGGATCACGCTGGGCGAGATCGTGAAGGTTGTCCGCGCGATGGAGACCGCCACCGACCCCATCGAGGAGCCGGCGGGTTCGGTGCTGGGCCATCAGGTGGTGCGCCCGCTGTGGGGCGAACTCCAGGACGAATGCATGGCCAAGCTCGACACCATCACCATCGAGGATCTGTGCATGCGCGCGCGGCGCGCCGGGGTGGAGAGCGAGACCGAGGACCGCATCGACTTCACCATCTGATGCAGGGGACTTGGTGGCACCACTTCCCGTTTGACAGGCTCCCTGTGCTGGATAATGCTCCGCCTGGGGTGTTGAAATCACATATAACACAAATCTCAGAGGTGGAATCATGGCTGCACCGGAGTTCCGCGGCAAGATCTACGACAGCATCCTCGACACGATCGGTGCCACGCCGCTGGTGCGGCTGGACCGTCTCGCCGCAGAGTCGGGGGTGAAGGCCCAGATCATCGGCAAGCTGGAGTTCTTCAACCCGCTGGCCAGCGTCAAGGACCGCATCGGCCGCGCCATGATCGAGGCCGCCGAGGCCGCCGGCACCATCGCCCCCGGCCGCACCACGCTGGTGGAGCCCACCTCCGGCAACACCGGCATCGCGCTGGCCTTCGTCGCCGCCGCCAAGGGCTACAAGCTGATCCTCACCATGCCGGAAAGCATGTCGGTGGAACGGCGCAAGATGCTGAAGCTGCTGGGCGCCGAGCTGGTGCTGACCCCGGCGGCGGAAGGCATGAAGGGTGCCATCCGCAAGGCGGAGGAGATCCTGTCCGCCGACCCGAACGCCTATCTGCTGCAGCAGTTCAAGAACACCGCCAATCCGGCCGTCCACCGTGCCACCACGGCGGAGGAAATCTGGAAGGATACCGACGGTCAGGTCGATTTCCTGATCTCCGGCGTCGGCACCGGCGGCACGCTGACCGGCACCGCCGAGGTCCTGAAGTCGCGCAAGCCCTCCTTCAAGGCCGTGGCGGTGGAGCCGGAGGATAGCCCCGTCCTGTCCGGCGGCATGCCCGGTCCGCACAAGATCCAGGGCATCGGCGCCGGCTTCGTGCCCGACATCCTGAAGAAGGAGCTGATCGACGAGGTGGTGCGCATCTCCAACCAGCGCGCCTTCGAGACCGCCCGCGCCGTTGCCCGTCTGGAGGGCGTGCCGGTCGGTATCTCGTCGGGTGCGGCGCTGGCCGCCGCGCTGGAAATCGGTGCCCGTCCGGAGAATGAGGGCAAGCAGATCGTCGTGATCCTGCCGTCCTTCGCCGAGCGTTACCTGTCGACCGCCCTGTTCGAAGGGCTGGAATAATAAGGCATTGGCGTGGGTGGGGATGCTATCCGTCCCCACACCGCAGCCTGAAGCTGAAATTCCGGTCCGAAATTTGACGGATTTTGCGAATTCGGCTAAACTCCCCGGCATCAGCAACGTCGTTTCCGTCCGTGCCGACGCCGGGGAGTGACCGCCATGACGGATATTTCCACCTCCACCTACGTCCCGAACCTGTCGAGCAGCGCCTTCTCCCAGTTCAAGGGGAGAACGACGGGTGTCGGTGCCGACGGAGCGAACGCCGACAGCCAGACTTTCACGGTCAGCAAGGCCGGCGAATACAACTTCAAGATCAACAACAGCTTCACCAACGTCGAGATCCGCAACGACCGCAACGAGGTGGTGACCAGCCTCCGGTCGAACGAATCGACGGCGGATGCCAGCGCGCGGCTCGGTCCCGGCACCTATACGGCGACCTTTTCCCAGGCCAACCGTGCCGCGGGCGTGCGCGACTATTCGATGGACGTCACGGAACGGCAGAATGTTCTGGTGACGGCCGGCGGCGCGACCTTGAAGGGCACCGCCCAGCCACCGGGGAACGGCGACACCGGCATCCAGAAGCACACCTTCAACGTTGTGCAGGGTGGCACCTTCACCGCCGACATCTCGCTGCCCAACACGCGTTGGGCGATGATGGACAAGGATGGCAAGGTGGTCGCCGCCAGCGACTCGGGCAAGCCCGATTCCCAGCAGAACTTCCTGCAGAAGCCGACCTACAAGCTGCAACCCGGCCAATACACCATGGTGGTGGTGCCGCCGTCCGACCTGAAGTCGCCGACCGATTTCCGGCTCGGACTGGTACCGCGCAATCCGGACCTGTCGGACTCCGGCAGCAATCAGGAAAGCGCCATCCAGAAGACGCTGCGCGAGCGGCAGGCCCGCCTGCAGCAATGGGCGTCCCAAGGGGCGACGACCTCGACCAAGGCCTGACGCTTTTCCCATCGCGGCGATTGCGCGCTGCCGGCTTCTCGGAAATCGCGGCATCGAATGTTGCTGCAACGGCCCGTCCTTGCGCTATGCTGCGGGCCATGGACTTCACGGACACCCAGCTTCACCGCTATTCCCGCCACATCGTGCTGCCGGAAGTCGGCGGCATCGGCCAGGAAAAGCTGTTGCGATCCAAGGTGCTGGTCGTCGGTGCCGGCGGCCTGGGCGCGCCCTTGCTGCTCTATCTGGCGGCGGCCGGCGTCGGCACCATCGGCATCGTCGACGACGACACGGTCGATCTGTCGAACCTGCAACGGCAGGTGATCCACGACGAATCGACGCTGGGCCTTGCGAAGGTGGAGAGCGCCGCCGCCCGCATCCATGCGCTGAACCCCGATGTCCGGGTCGAGGCGCACCGGATGCGGATCAACCGCGACAACGCGATGGATCTGATCGCCGGCTACGACCTCGTCGCCGACGGGTCGGACAATTTCGCCACGCGCTTCCTGCTGAACGACGCCTGCTTCCTGGCCGGCAAGACGCTGGTGTCGGCGGCGATCCTGCGGTTCGACGGGCAGCTGACCACCTTTAAGGCGCATCTGGGGGCGCCGCACCCCTGCTATCGTTGCCTGTTCCCCGAACCGCCGCCGCGCGGCACCGTGCCGTCCTGTTCGGAAGGCGGCGTTCTGGGGGCGCTGGCCGGTTCCGTCGGCTCGCTGCAAGCGACGGAGGTGCTGAAGGAGCTGCTGGGGCTGGGTGAAAGCCTGTCGGGCAGCCTGCTGATGATGGACACGCTCTATGCGTCCTATCAGCGCATAACCATCAGGCGGGATCCCGACTGCGCGCTTTGCGGCGATCATCGGACGATCCACGACCTCTCCGCCCACTGACGGGCGCCGTGGCAAACATGGGAGGCGGCCATCATGTCCACTGCCCTGCCTGAGACCATGCCGAATCCGGTCCCGAATCCTGTGTCGGGGGCCGGAGCCAGTGGGACATCGGCTCTGTCCATCGTGCTGTTCGCCGGCGGCTTCGACCGGGTCCATTACGCGCTGGTGATGGCCAGCGCCGCGGCGGCCACCAACCGCAAGGTCACGCTGTTCTTCACCGGCCGCGCGCTGCGCGCCCTGGTCCATGAGACGGAGCCGGGCGTGCTGGGCTGGCACGACCTGGACCCGGCCGACGACGGCAGCACGCCGGTGGCGCGCGACCGCTATTTCGCCGCCCACGGCCTCGCCACCTTCGAGGAACTGCTGGAGGCCTGCGTCGCCATGGGCGTCACGGTGATGGCCTGCGAGATGGGGCTGCGGGCGCTGGGGCTGCCGCCCGGCGTCTGCTTGCGTGCAGACGTGCCGGTCGCCACCGGCGGCGTCGTCACCTTCCTGAATGAGGCGCCCGGCGGCGGCGCCATGCTGTTCGTTTGACAATGCTGGAACGCGCATGAGCGACAACCGCGAGATCCTCGACCTCGCCAACCGGTTCGAGTCGATCGCCACCGACGGGTTCGAGGGACGCCCCTACCGGCCGGCACTGGCCGCGCTTGCCAGCCGCGTGCGGGAGCGGCCGGGGATGGCGCCGCGGGTCGCCCATGCCCTTGGCATCATGATCCAGCTGATCGGCGAGAGCGATCCGGAGGGGCGGTTCGCCGCCAAGGTCGCCATCCTGCGCGACACGATGGGAATGCTGAGCGACGCGTGAAAGCCAGGGCCTGAGTGGGGCGCAGGGCAGCCATGCGTCACGCCGGAGCGACCTGTCCCGTCATGGGGGTGATGCACTCCAGATGAGGATTAGAACAATGGCTTTCCGTTTTACCGTCGCCGCCGATGCGCCGTCCCTGTACACGCCGATGCTCGCCATCACCAAGGCCATCCGCGGCAGCGGCCTGCCGACCGGGCTGATCCACCTGATCGACCTGCGTGTGTCGCAGATCAACGGCTGCACCTATTGCATCGACATGCACAGCAAGGAAGCCCGCCACGACGGCCAGTCCGACCAGCGCATCGCCGCCGTGGCGGAGTGGGAGCGGTCGGACCTGTTCCTGCCGGACGAGCGCGCAGCCTTCGCCTGGGCCGAGGTGCTGACCCGCACCCAGCATGACCGCATCGACGAGGCGTACCGGGAACTGCAACGCCATTTCACTGCCGAGCAGATCGCGCAGCTGACGGCGACGGTGGCGCAGATCAACGCCTGGAACCGCATCGGCATCGCCCAGCATATCGAGGGCACCGCCGTCGGGATGGCGGCGTGACGGCGCTGGCCGACCCGGACACCGCGCTCGCCGCCTTCGCGGGCGAGCGGGCACGGCTGCGCGCCCTGGCCTACCGGCTGCTCGGTTCGGTGGCCGAGGCGGAAGACACGCTGCAGGACGCCTGGCTGCGCTGGTCGGCCGTGGCGTCCGGCAGCGTCGGGTCGGCCCCCGCCTATCTCACCACCCTGGTGACGAGGCTGGCGCTCGACCGGCTGCGGTCCGCCCGGGTGGCGCGGGAGCGCTATTACGGGCTGTGGCTGCCCGAACCGGAGGTCGCCGGCTGGGACTCCGAGCCGGAGGACGGCATGGAGCCCGAGTCGGTGCCGCTGGCGATGCTGCTGCTGCTGGAACGGCTGGCGCCGGACCAGCGGGCGGTCTTCGTCCTGCGCGAGGCGATGGACCTCGATTATGCGGAAATCGCAGCGATGCTCGGCAAGTCGGTGGAGGCCTGCCGTCAGATCATGCGGCGCGCCCGCACCAGGCTGGCCGAGCCTGCCGCCTGGGGCCAGCCGGCCGACTCCGCGGATGCCGGGCGGCGTCTGGCCGATGCCTTCGCCGAGGCCAGCGTCCGGCGCGACTATGCCGCCATCGTCGCCCTGCTGTCCGACGACGCCCAATGGCTGAGCGACGGCGGCGGGATGGTGCGGACGGCGGTCAACCCGCTGTTCGGCGCCGACCGCATCGCCCGCTTCCTGATCGGCGTCCAGCGCAAGCGCGGCGTCAGTTTCGGCTTCACTCCGGTGCGGGTGAATGGCGGGCCGGGGCTGCTGGCCGAGTTGGGCGGGGCGTTCCGCAGCGTTCTGGCCTTTGACGTGGCCCCCTGCGGCGACACCGGGAACAGGATCCTGCGGGTCTATCAGATCGCCAACCCGGAAAAGCTGGAGCGTGTCGCCGTATCTTATAGTTAACGATCGGATTCACGCTTCAAATCGATCCCGATTTTACGCGATCCGATCTAAGCCGTCGCCTCGTCCAGCCAGCGGTCAAGCGCGGTCAAATCCACCGGGCGGGGCAGGATGGGGAAGGGCAGGTTCGGCATGCGCGGGCCGGTCATCAGGATGCGGGTCTGCGGATAGAGCATGGCCGCCAGCGCCGCGGCGCGGTCGCCATCGTCGCCCTCATGGTCGAGCGGAAGCAAGGCCACGGCCGGCGCCTCCGCACCGATGATGGTCAGCGCCTCCAGCGCGTCGTCGGTCTGCGAGACCTGAAAGCCGCGGCCGGACAGATGGCCGGCCAGCGCCTCGCGCTGGACGCGGTCGGCATCGGCGATCACCGCACGGCGTCCGCCATAGCCCGGTATCCGGATGTCGGCATCGATGCTGAAAGCCACGGTTCCCCTCCGTCCATCATGTTTTTGTTATGGACAGACGGAGTATGCGGGCGGGCTCCGGGGTTGTAAACGCCTGCTACCTGGGGTTCGACCTTCGTCGAATACGGACCACTTCGCCCTTGTGCATCAGCGCCAGCATCGGCAGGTCGCTGGGATGGTTGCCATAGCCCCAGGTGGCGGCGACCGGACCATGGCCGGCGATCCAGCCGGTCACCCGTTCCGCCTTGTCCAGCCGTACGCAGTTGGCGGTGCTGAGGCGTCCGGTCAGCCTGCCGTCCACCACCTCCATGCCGGTCGCCAGCAGATCGTCCACCTCCAGCCCGCGCAGCAGTGCCGGCATATAGAGGTCGAGCGCGCCGGTGGCGATCACCACGCGGCGGCCCTGGCGGCGATGCTCCTTCAGCACGTCCAGCATCGGCTGGTGCCAGCGCACGCGCGGCACCATGCGTTCGGCCGCGGCCGACGCGTCGGCCACCGGCAGCCCGCACAGCGTGCGCTTCAGGTAGATGGCCTTGACCGACCCCGGAAAGTCGCAGCCCGGCCCGCGGCCGCGGACATGGCGGTGCAGGGCCGAACGGATGGCATCGGCCAGCGCCAGGGCCGCGCGGCGCCGGCCGATCACCTCGCCGACGAACATCGGCAGGCTGTCGCCCTGGATCAGCGTCCCGTCGAAGTCGAAGAAGGCGACGCCGGCCGGCCCAGAGACCGGCGACTCCGGCATCGCCCCCAGGAGCGACTCCGGCGTTGCCGCCAGCAGGGACTCTGGCGTTGCCGCCGACGGCGGCGTGGGCGGCTCGATGCCGGTCTGAGGCTCCAGGCCATGCGGCGGGGATGACATCGTTTGCATGACCGCAGTTATCCGGCCGCCACAGGGCGGCGGGCAAGGAGTTTCAGGTCGACATCGAGGAAGACCTGCCCCGATGCGGAGGCGGATAAGCTCGTCCGGATCAATGCAGCATGTTCGGGCCGCAGGGCACCTCGAACAGCGGTCCGTCTTCGGAGCCATCGTCGGAGCCGTCATCCTGCCCGGTGCCGTCGTCGGCTTCCTCCAACTGGGCGATCAGGTCGCCTGACGCTTCCTCCAGCCCGGCCTTGACGGCGATCAGCAGGTTGATGATTTCGCCATTGTCCTGCTCCAGGCTGCGGACCCGTTCCTCCAGCCGGTCGATGCGGCGCATCAGCAGATCCGACAGGCGGTCGAGCCGCTCCAGGACGGGGTCGAGGGTCGGGGAGGCGGGCCCGGCCGTGCTCGGCGGGCTCTCGGGCCGGGTGGGGGGGGGCCGGGCCTGGCGGTTGTTGGGGCGGGCCTTCCATGTGCGGCCGGGTTCCGGTTGCTTGGGGGTTTGTCCTCCCCCAACCCTGTGGCAGCGGCCGCGAAAGGC
>NZ_WHOS01000007.1 GCF_013340935.1 Azospirillum melinis
CGGGGTACGGCGCGGGGGACGGCGGGGCGCTCATCGTTCGAGCCTCGGGTTCAGGGTGTCGCGCAGATGGTCGCCGGCCAGATTGATGGCAGCCATCACGGCCAGCAGGGCGACGCCGGGGTAGAGGCTGATCCAGGTCTCGCCGGACAGCACGTAATTGCGGCCGTTGGCGATCAGCAGGCCGAGCGACGGCTCCGTCACCGACACGCCGAGCCCGAGGAAGCTCAAGGTCGCCTCCAGCGCGATGGCGCGGGCCACCTGGGTCGTGGCGATCACCACCAGTGAGGGCAGGCAGTTCGGCAGCACATGGCGCAGCAGGATGCGCCATTCCGGCAGCACCAGACAGCGGGCGGCCTCGACATACTCGCTCTTCAGCTCGACCAGGGCGGCGGAGCGGGCGGCGCGGGCGTAATAGGCCCACTCCACCAGGATCAGCGCCAGCAGCACATTGCCAATCCCGCGGCCGAGGAAGGCGATCACCATCAGGGCGATCAGGATCGACGGGAAGGCCAGCTGCAGGTCCGCCAGCCGCATCAGCGCGCTGTCGGTCCGGCCGCCGGCCTGGGCGGCGGCCAGCCCGACGAAGGTCCCGGCCGACCCGGCGACCAACGCCGACCCGATGCCGACCAGCAGGCTGAGGCGCAGGCCGTAGAGGATGGCGGACAGCATGTCGCGCCCCTGGTCGTCCGTGCCCAGCCAATAGGTGCCGCCGGCACCGCCTGGCGAGCCCGGTGCCAGCCGTCCGTCCAGAACGTCGAGCTGCGTGAGGTCGAAGGGGTTCTGCGGCGCGATCCACGGCGCCAGCAGTGCCGCGCCGGCCAGCAGGAGGAAGACGGCGAGGCTGCCCAGCGCCACGCCGGAGGTGGCGAAGCCGCGCCAGACCGTCCCGACGGAGGAATGCGGGCCGTGCTGCCGCTCTCCCTGCTGCTGCTCCCCTTGCGGCGGGGCCCCCGCGGCGAGGCTCATCTGCCGGCTCCCGTCGCGGCGTCCGCCGGGCCGACGCGCGGGTCGAGCAGCCGGTAGAGAAGGTCGGCCAGCAGGTTGACGGTGACGAACAGCAGCACGACCGCCACCAGATAGGCGACGATCACCGGCCGGTCGAGCACCTGGATGCTTTCGATCATCAGCCGGCCCATGCCCGGCCAGGCGAAAATGCTCTCGGTCACCATGGAGAAGGCGATGGTCGAGCAGAACTCCAGCCCGATCACCGTCACGATCGGGATCATGATGGCGCGCAGGATGTGGACGCCGACCACCCGCGACGGCGCCAGCCCGCGGGCGCGGGCGAAGCGGACATAGTCGAGATGCACCACCTCGCGCACGCCGGCCCGCGTCAGCCGCAGGATCAGCGCGACCTTGAACAAAGCGAGGTTGGCGGCCGGAAGGGCCAGATGGCGCAGCCCGTCCAGCGTCGGGAACGACCAGTCCACCCCGAGCAGCGCCAGCGTGTCGCCCCGTCCCGAGCTGGGCAGCCAGCCGAGCCGGACCGAGAAGCCCACCACCAGCATCAGCCCGACCCAGAAGGTCGGCAGGCTCAGCCCCACCACGCTGCCGGCCATGATCAGCCGCGAGAGGAGGGCCTGCGGGCGCAGCCCGGCGAACAGCCCCAGGGAAATCCCGGAACCGGCGGCGATCAGCAGGGCCAGCACCGACAGTTCCAGCGTCGCCGGCAGCCGTTCGAAGACCAACGACAGGGCAGGGCGGTTGTAGATGAAACTGCGTCCGAGATCGCCCTGGGCCGCCCGTTCGAGGAACAGGAGGTACTGCCGCCACAGCGGACGGTCGAGGCCGAAGGCCACCGCGATCCGGGCGCGCTCGGCCGCGTCGGCGTCGGGCGGCACCAGGATGTCCACCGGATTGCCGGCGACGTGCAGCCCGGCGAAGACGAGAAGCGTCATCGCCAGCACCACCAGCCCGGCCTGGAACGAGCGCCGCAACATCCATGCAAGCATGGCGGGAATCCTAGACCGGCTCGGTGAAGACGGCGTTGGTGTGGCCGAAGGCGTTGCCGGGAATGAAGCGGACGTGGGTCTTGCGGCCCGCCCAGTTGAAGCGGGGGAAGAAGACCGGGATGATGCCGGCATCCTCGTCCAGCGCCGCAAGCGCCTCGCGGATCAGCCCGACGCGACGCTCGGGATCGAACGTGCGCAGAGCCTCCAGCAGCGGGGTGTCGACCTTCGGGTTGGAGTAGTGCTGGCGGTTGAAGGGGCCGGCGCCGGTGTCGGGATTCCTGGTCAGCGCCACTTGGCGCAGCAGCTCCGCGCTGTTGGTGGTGGCGTAGGTCGTCATGAACAGGGCGAACTCGCGGTTGGTCGCGCGCGAGAAGAAGGTGGCGATGGGCAGCGTCTCAACCTTGGTGTCCACGCCGATGCGCGAGAAGCCCTGCGCCACCGCCTGCAGCACCGCGACGTCGCTGGTGAAGAAGCCGCTCGGCCCGTGGATGGTCAGGCCGAAGCCGTCGGGATAGCCCGCCTCGGCGAGAAGCTGCCTGGCCCGTGCCGGGTCGGCGGCGGTGCCCTGGCCGAGCAGCAGCTTCTCGACGATCCCCTTGCGGTCGATGGCCAGCGACAGGGCTTGGCGCACCCGGACGTCCTTCAGCGGGTTGTGGTCCAGCGGCTTGCCGGTTCTGTCGGTGACGAAGGGCGACTGGTCGCGGCTGGCGTCGGGGAACAGATAGACGCTGGTGGCGCTGGCGACGCTGAAGATCGCCAGACGCGGGTCGGCCGCGAGATGGGCGACGTCCTGCACCGGCACGCCGTCGATCAGGTCGAGATCCCCCGACAGCAGTCCGGCGACGCGGGCGCCGGCGTCGGGGATGAAGCGGGTGCGCACCCGGTTCCAGCCGGTGGGCGTGCCCCAGAAATCCGGGTTGCGTTCAAGCTCGATCTGCTGACCCACCGTGAAGCCGGCGTAGCGGAAGGCGCCGGTGCCGACCGCCAGCTTGCCGGCAGTGAAATCCGCCGTCGCCGCCCCCGCGTGGATCCTGCGCGACAGGATGTAGAGGTTGGTGAAGTCGCGGTCGAGGTAGGGGTTGGGCGTCTTGGTGCGGATGCGGAAGGTGGTGGCGTCGATGGGCTCCACCGCCGCGATGTTGCGGACGTAGGGCACGAAGGAGCCCGGACTGTTGGGGACGGCCGGAACCCGCTCCACCGTGAAGGCGATGTCGTCCGGGGTGAGCGGCGTGCCGTCGTGGAAGCGGATGCCGGGCCGCAGCTTGAACTCCCAGGTCAGCTCGTCCACCGCCCGCCAGGACTGCGCCAGCAATGGCCGGACCCGGCCCTCGGCGTCCTCGGTCACGAGGGGATCGAAGATCTGCCGCAGGGTCTGGTTGTTGGTGGGTGACTGGTAGAACTGCGGGTCCAGCGAGTTCGGCGCCGAGATCGCGCCGATGGAGAGCGAGCGGGGGCTTGATGCAGTCGTTGTCGGGGCCGTGCCTGTCGGGCTGGCGCCCGGCGCGGTCGTGGTCTGGGCGAAGGCGGCGGTCGGCACGAGTCCGGCCATCGCACCCAGGAAGGTGCGGCGATCCATGATGGTCTCCAGGGGAATGGGGCAGCCGGCAGAGGGTGCCAGGTGCGCGGCGCGGGCGTCAGGCCGGCGCGCTGCGATTGGCTGGACAGGAAGCGAAAGAGAGGAGGCGGATCATCCAAAGGCATCCCGTCAAATCGATGGGAAAATCATACTTGCTGAATAGGAAATAGGCGACCGCACAAATCCGGACGGCGGCTGTTCAGCGCTGAACAGCCGCCTTCCCGTCCCGCTTACGGGGTTTCCGCCGCCGTCCGCCCGAAGCCGACCGGCTTTGCCGGGGCCTGCCACTGGAGGCGGAAGAGGCCGCGGCTGTTCAGGTTGTTGACGACGAGGGCGCCGATGGTCAGGCCGGCCCCCGCCAGCTCGGCCTGTCCGAACTCCCGGCCCTGGGCGAGGCCGATGGCGAAGGCGGTGATGGGCACGAGGTTGATGAACAGGACGCCGTTGATCGGGCCGAGCAGCCGGATGCCGATGTTCCAGCTGAACACCGCGAGCACGGCGGCGATCAGCACGAGGTAGGCGATCTCGCCACGCACCGTCCACACCGTCTCCGGTGTCGGCACCGTGATGAAGCCGCTGGCGGTGGCGAGCCCCGTCACGGCGACGATGGTGACGGTGCCGAGCGCCGCGCTGAGCGCGGTGTAGCGCAGCGCCGACCAGCCGGGGACCGATGCCGCCCCCAGGGTGTAGACCACCCAGCTCGCCGCCCCGGCGAGGATCAGCAGGTCGGGCAGCAGGGCGCCGCCGCCGAGCGCCGACAGGCTGCCCCGCGTGACCACCAGAGCCACCCCGGCGAGCGCCGCCGCGATGCACAGGAAGGTGACGCGGCCGGGTTTCACGCCTTTGATCGCCCAGGTCAGCAGGGCGGTGATCAGCGGCATCAGCGCCATGATGATGGCACCATGCTCGGCCTTGGAGTTCGCCAGCCCGACGAAGGCGAGGATGCTGAAGCCGGCGAAGCCCATCGAGCCGTAGAAGAACAGCTTGCCGCCATGGCCCTCCAGGGCGAAGGCGCGCAGGCCCTCGACCTTGGCGAGGATGCCCAGCAGGATGATTGAGGCCAGCCCGTAGCGCAGCAGCGTCAGGTGGAAGCCGTCGATGCTGGCGAGCGCGGCCTTGGCGACCGGGAACATGCCGCCCCAGGAGATGGCGGTCAGCGCCAGGAGGGCGATGCCGAGCAGCACGCCATCGGCCTTGCCGCCGGGCTTTGCCGGCTTGGGCGGTGCCGTTCCCCTCGCCGTTCCCCCGGCCGTCCGCTTGTCCGTCCGGTCGCCGGCCCGGAGGATGGCGTTTTCCAGCTCCGCCGCGCGGACCTTGCCTGAGGGGCTGTAGGGGATCTGGTCGAGCAGCTCGAAGCGGGCCAGCGCGACGCGCTCGCGCCGGACGATCTCGCCGACGCGCGCCTCCACCTCCCCGGCCGGGACCGCGGTCGACGCCTTCAGCACCACGGCGCAATGGACGGCCACCGGGCCGGGGGCGGCGCTGCGGACCAGCGCCACGTCGTCGACGCCGCGGATCTGGCGGATCGCGTTCTCCAGCGCATAGAGGTTGACGCTGTCGGCGCCCTGCGAGCGGTTCAGCAGGAACAGCCGCCCGTCCTCGTCGAGATAGCCCGCCTCCGAGGTGACGAGATAGCGCTCGCCGTCGATCTGCACCTTGTTGGCGGCGGCGCCGAGATAGCCGTCCATGTTCATGTAGCTGGCGATCGCCACCGATCCGACGATGCCGGCCGGCACCGGGCGGCGCTCGGGGTCGAGGATCAGGATGCGGTTGCCGTCATAGACCCGGCCGACGCTGGCCGGATGGGTCAACAGATCCGCCGGCTCGGCGATGGTGTTCACGCCGGTCTCGGTGGTGCCGTAATACTCGTAGACGACCGGGCCGAGAACCTGGAGCGCCTCCTGCTTGGCGGGGGCGGGGAAATGCTTGCCGCCGACCAGCACGAAGCGCAGCTGGTTGGGGGTGACGCGCGCGCGGTTCTGGGCGACGTGGCGCAGCACGCCGGACAGGATCGGCGGGGTCATCGTGCTCGACGTGATCCATTCGCGGCGGATCAGCTCGGCGGTCTCGACCGCGTCGTCGGGCGGGGCGAGCACCAGCGTGGCGCCGAGCTGGAGGAACAGCCGCGCCCAGCCGCCGCCCGCCGCGTGGTAGAAGGGGATGGTGGCGAGGTGGCGGTCGGCCGAGGAGAAGCCGTAGCGCGCGGTGAAGTAGGCGAAGCGGCGGGCATCGAAGGACCCGTTGCGGATCACCGGCTTGGGCCGCCCGGAGGTGCCCGAGGTGAAGGAGATCGCGCGGAACGGCCGGGCCGGCGCGCTGGGCGGGCGCCGCCCGGCCGACAGCCCGCGGAAGGCGGCGTAGCCGGTGGCGCCGGGAAGCTGGTCGTCGAGGTCGATGACCGGCCGTCCGCCGGCCAGGGCGCGGGCGTTCAGGCCGCGGTCGGCCAGGAAGCCCGAGGATACGATCAGGCAATCCGCCTCGATGCGGTCGAGCAGATCGGCCAGCGCCTCCTGCGTCAGCGAATAGTCCAGCCCGCACAGCGTGCTTTTCAGGGTGGCGGCGGCCGAGGCGGCGACCACCAGCTCCGCCCGGTTGTGCGAGAGGAAGGCGATGGTCCGCAGCTCGTCGATGGCGACGGAGCCGGCCAGCCCCTCGGCGGCGTCGCGCACGGCGTCGGCGTACTGGCTCCAGCTCAGCACCGTGCGGCCGGCGATGACGGCGGCGTGGTCGGGCCGCGAAGCGGCGATTTCCTCGATCCGGGAAAGGGGAATCATGGCTCGTCCCTTAGCGTGCGCGGTTTTCGATGGTGTAGATGCGGGCTCCGGCCGACTGCACGGCCTCGATCCGGCGCAGCGTGTCGTCTCCGATCTCCTCGCCCGGGACGATCAGCGGCACGCCCGGCGGGTAGGGGATGATGAAGGAGGTCGAGATGCGCCGCTCCGCCGGCGGCGGACGCAGGCTTCGCTGGATCGCCCTCAGGGCGTCGAGCAGGGCCAGCACGTCCTCTTCGAGCACGCCGATGTGGATGTTCAGCAGCAGCGAGGTCGGCGTGCAGCGGTTCACGTAGAGGGCGTGCTGGCTGTACAGGCGCTCGCGCAGTTCCGGGGCGCCGATCGACAGGCCGGACACCCGCAGCGACAGCTTGGTCGGGTCGATGGCGACATGCCCGGCCAGCGCGACGGGAGGGGCGGCGGCGTTGACCGAGAAGGCGCCGAGGTCGGGGTCGGCGGCGACGCTGTCGGCGACGAGGCGGGCGAGGCGCAGGGAGCGTTCGACCAGCGCGTCGCCCTCCAGCTCCATCTGGGCGCGCGCGAGGTCGAGCGAGGCCAGGATCTGCTGGTTGGGCGAGGTGGTGTGGTGGCGGTAGCGCGCCAGCCGCAGCCGCTCCCCCAGGGCCGGATCGCCGGCGTAATGGATCAGCGACGCCTGGCGCAGCGCGCTCAACGACTTGTGGGCGGAGTGGGTGGCGACGACGTTGAAGCGTTCGAGCGCCGGCCCGGTGCTGCGGGCGTGCAGCGCGGTGCGGACCCGCGTGCTCTCGTGGAAATAGCTCCAGGCGCCCCAGGCCTCGTCGATGAAGATGTCGGTCAGGGACGGGCTGGCCTCGGCGAGCGCTGCGAGGATCGCCGGTATGTCGTAGACGACGCCGTCGTAGGACTGGCCGTTCAGGACCAGCAGGTCGTAGGGCGCGCCCGCCCGCTCGGCCGCGGCGGCGCGGTCGACGATGTCGGACAGCGCCAGGGCCGCGCGTTCGGAATGCTCGCAGAACACGCGCGGTTCGATGTAGTCGACCGCCGCATGCTTGTCCGACAGGGCGAAGTGGATGGACTGGTGGGTGCCCTTGTCGGCCAGCACGCGGGCGTCGGGCTTGGTGACCAGGGCTTCCAGCGCGATCTGGTTCGACGCGGTCGTTCCCACCGTGACGAACAGCGTGCCGGTGGCGCCGAAGGCGCGGGCAGCCAGCTCCTCGGCTCTGGCGAGCGAGCGGTGGGGGAAGAAGAAGGTGTCGAGCGGCGGCGCCGTGATCGTCGTTTCGCTGTACAGCCCGCTGCCGAACAGCGCGTCGAACGAGGGGGCGAGCGGCGAGGTCCGGATGGAGGCGCGCCGGCCGATCGGCAGGGCATGGAACGACGCCCGCGTGCCGGCGCTCGCCGCCAGCAGGGCGTCGGCGAGCGGCGTCTCGACCGCGGGCCGGGCGGCCGGTTGGCCCGCGGACCGGGTGGTGATTTGGTCGGTTGGTTCGGACATGGGATGGAGCTCGCTCTTGGTTGGTCGCGCATCCGATGCGGCCAGTTTCAACGAAACATCGGTGTTATTATTGTCGTATCTATACTTGTTTTGTAGGAATAACGAACGCAGGCCAGCCGCTTGTCCAATAAAAAATTCTGAAGCCAAGCATCGGCAGAAATGATGCGTCAGAGAAACAAAAAGTATTTGACGCGATTTGCCGTCAATGAGCTTTTTGTATATTCCGTATGGAACGGGAGTTCCGAGAATTCATTCGTATTTTATTTTGGGAATTTTGAATGGTGACGATTGTGTGTTGCGGTGTGGAGCGGATCGCGCCGCACGCAGGAGGGGCACACGCTGCCCGGCTCGCCACGTCTCCGAAACCTGGCAATAACGGCCCGGGCGATAACATCATAACTAAATGTAAAATATAAACATCTATCACTTATTTTGGTGTGATAGCTTGCAAAATAATATTTTCAGTCGGTAAATTGGTGCTCCCCAGGGCGGGAGCCGGGTTGCCCGCCCCTCCAATATCTCGGGAAAAGGCTGTGGGCGAAGGTTGCACAGCCTGGAATTGCCACTTCCCCGCTTCGGCGCCGTGCCCATGGAGGGCATCCACGGAGGCGTTCATGGAACTCCATCATTTGAAGACCTTCACCACCGTGGCCCGCGAGGGCAGCCTGACGCGCGCTGCGCAGCTGCTCCTGCTGAGCCAGCCCGCCGTCAGCGGCCATATCAAGGTGCTGGAGGATGAACTCGGCACCGCGTTGTTCGAGCGCACGGCCAAGGGCATGCAGTTGACGCGGGAGGGAAACCTCCTGCTGGAGGATGCCGAGCGCACCCTGGCGGCGGCCAAGGCCCTCGTCACCCATGCCCGGACCTTGCGGAGCGACGTGGCGGGACCGGTGGCTCTCGGCATCGCCGGCGATCCGGTGGCGCTGCGCCTGGGCCTCCTGCTGTCGCGCCTGCGCAGCGCGCATCCCGGACTGAAGGTCCAGGTGTCGCACCATGTCTCGGCCGACGTGGTCGAGCGGGTGCTCGATGGACGCCTGGAGGCGGGATTCGTTCTCGAAGAGCGGCCGGACGGCGCGCTCCGCCATGTCCGCATCGCCACGGTGCGGCTGCGCATCGCCGGCCCGGTCGCGTGGCGCGCCGGCATCGAGGACGCGAGCTGGGGCGATCTCGCCGCGCTGCCGTGGATCGGCACGCCACCGCGATGCAGCTTCCATCGGATCGCTGCCCGCGCCTTCGCGCGGCACGGCGCGGTTCCCCGCACCGTCATCGAGGTCGACCAGGAAGGCGCGCTGAAGGGCCTGGTGATGGATGGGCTTGGGCTCGCCCTGCTGCGCGAGGACCAGGCGCTGGCGGCCGAGGCGGCGGGCGAGGTCGCCCTGTGGCCGGGGGAGTGCCTGGAAAGCCACCTCCATTTCATCCTTCCGTCCGGGAAGGAGCAAGAGCCGGCGATCCAGGCGATGCGCGACGCGGTCCAGGCCGTGTGGGCGCAATGAGTGTGGGCGCAATGGGCGTGGGGTATTTGTGTGCGATGGGGGCGTCAGGCCCAGGCGCCGCTGTCCCTCACCACCACCGCGAAGCGGTCGGCGAGCGCGGCGAGCACGGCCCGGTGCAGCGCCTCGGCCGGAATTGTGCCGCCGCCGGGGGCGGGCAGGTCGCGCGTCGCGCTGGCGGCGTCGACCATCGTCGTGCGCCAGCCGAGATCGAGCGCCGCGCGCACCGTGCTGCTGATGCACATATGGGTCTGGAAGCCGGCGACGATCAGCTCCGTCCGGCCGGTGGCGCGCAGCCGTGCGTCGAGATCGGTGCCGGCGAAGGCGTTGGGCAGGCCCTTCACCACGACCGTCTCGCCGTCATGCGGGATCAGCGCCGAGACGATGGCGGAGAACGGGCCTTCCGGGTTGAACAGCGCGCCGCCCGGCTTGCCGTGATGGACGATGTGGAACACCGGCACTCCGGCCTTGCGCGCCAGGGCCAGCAGCCGGCCGGCCTCGGCGACGGCATCCTCGACGCCGGACAGCGGCAGGCCGCCCTCGGTGTATTCGCGCTGGGCGTCGATCAGCACCAGGGCGGCCTTGTCGAGGGGGCTGGGGGTCTGCTGGGCGCCGGCCAGGGCCAGCAGGGTCTTGGGTTCGGGCATGGGGACATTCCGGAAGAGGGGGAACGGATGAGTCAGTCTGCTGTGTTCAAGCCCGCCCGGCCATCCGCCAGGTTTGCGCGATGACTGTGCAGAAACAGACAGCGTCGCTCAGCTGGGACGACGTGCGGATCTTTCTGGAGCTGGCCCGCACCGGCAGCCTGTCGGCGGCGGCGCGGGGCCTGCGGATCAGCCACGCCACGGTGGGCCGCCGCGTCGCCGCGCTGGAGGCCGATCTCGGGCGCACCCTGGTGGAGCGGCGGGCAGACGGCTACGCCCTGACGGTGGAGGGGGAGGCGGTCTTCCGCCTGGCCGACGGCATGGACGAGCGCGCTCTCGCCATCCTGCGCCGCGGCGGTTGGGAGGAGGGGCTGACCGGCACCGTGCGCCTGACGGCGACCCAGGCCCTGACCGACCGTTTCCTGGTGCCCCGGCTGGGGCCGTTCCGTGCCCGCCATCCCGGCATCGATCTGGAGGTGACGGTGGACAACCGCACGCTCAGCCTGGCGCGGCGCGAGGCCGATCTGGCCATCCGCATGGCGCGGCCGGAGCATGGCGATCTGGTCGCGCGCCGCCTGTCGACGGTCGCCTATGGCCTGTTCGCGATCGCCGGCGCCCCGGACGCGCTGATCGGTTACGACGAGGCGCTGGCCGACCTTCCCGAAGCCGTCTGGCTGGCCCGCCACGCCAGCGGCCGGCGCGTTTCCTTCCGCTCGAACAGCGTGCAGGCGCAATTGGCGGCGGCCAGGGCCGGGTTCGGCGCGGCCCTGCTGCCGGTCTGGCTGGCGGCGGGGGAGACGGAGCTGCAGCCTGTGGCGATGGCGGGACCGCCGCTGACGCGGGAACTCTGGCTGGTCCTCCACCGCGACATGAAGGAGGTGCCGCGCGTCCGCGCGGTGATCGACCACCTCGTCGCGCTGTTCGAGGCCGGCCTTCAGCCCCCTGGCGGCACCGTCTCCACCCCCGCCTATGGGGCCGGCTGTGCAGATTTGAACTTCCATAGTTCAAAAATAGGAAATTAGAAAATTTCGCAGCGAGAGTTAAACGGCAAGGTGGGATGCCCGAAACCGATACACAGGAGACACCGCCGATCATGTCGCTTTTCCCCGAATACGAACGCTACGACGCCATCGGGCTGGCCGGGCTGGTGCGCGACCGGGCGATCAGCCCGCTGGAACTGATCGAGGAGGCGATCCGGCGCATCGAACTGATCAACCCGGCGATCAACGCGGTCGTCCACACCCTCTATGACGAGGCCCGGTGGGTGGCGGCCGCGACGGACCCCTCCGATCCGCTGGCCGGCCCGCTGGCCGGGGTGCCGTTCCTGCTGAAGGATCTGAACATCCTCTACAAGGGCCAGCGGACCAGCAACGGCGGCCGGCTGTGGCAGGACAACGTCGCCGACCATGATTCCACCATCACCGCGCGCTATCGGGCGGCGGGGCTGGTCGTGCTCGGCTACACCAACACCGCCGAGTTGGGGCTGGCCTGCGAGACGGCACCTTCGGCTTTCGGGCCGACCCGCAATCCGTGGGATCTGTCGCGCAGCGCTGGCGGGTCGAGCGGCGGTGCGGCGGCGGCGGTCGCCGCCGGTCTGGTTCCCGCCGTGCATGGCACCGACGGCGGCGGCTCCATCCGCATCCCGTCGTCGAACTGCGGCGTGTTCGGGGTGAAGCCGACCCGCGCCCGCAACCCCTTCGGTCCCGACAACGGCGAGGGGTGGAACGGCCTGTCGGTCCATCACGCGATCACCCGCTCGGTGCGTGACAACGCGGCGTTGCTCGACGCCACCCACGGTCCGGAACCGGGCGACCCCTACGCCGCCCCGGCCTTCGCCGGGCGCTTCCTCGACGCGGTGACGCAGGAGCCGCCGCGGCTGCGCATCGCCTTCCAGACCACCGACCATGGCGGCGGCGCGATACACCCGGATTGCGTGGAGGCGGTGCACGCGGCGGCCAGGCTGCTCGCCGATCTCGGCCACGAGGTGGAGGAGGCACGCCCCGCCATCGACGCCGAGGCGATGAAGCGCGCGACCCGAATCATCGTGGCCTCGAACATCGCCAACGTGCTGCGCCTGCGCGGCGAGGCGCTGGGTCGCCGCGTGATTGCCGAGGACGTCGAACCGATCACATGGCTGTGGGCGCAGGAGGCGCAGTCCTACAGCGGCGAGGATCTGGCGCGCTCGGTGTGGACGATCCATCGGCTGGCGCGGGTGCTGGGCAGCTTCTTCCAGCGTTACGACGTGCTGCTGACCAGCACCTTCGCCGCGCCGCCACTGCCTCTCTACACCGTGGACACCAGCAGCACGGACCTCGACGCCTATTACGAGGGGCTGCGGCGCTACAGCGCCTTCACCTCGCTGTACAACTGCACAGGCGTGCCTGCCGCGTCGGTGCCGCTGCACTGGAACGCCGAGAATCTGCCGATCGGCGTGCAGATCGCCACCCGGCTGGGCGAGGACGCCCTGCTGTTCAGCCTTGCCGGGCAGCTGGAGCGGGCGCGCCCCTGGCACGACAGGCGTCCGGACATCCGCTGAGTCGATCGGGGCCGGCTCGAACCCGGAACTGCGGTGCCGATCCGGCCGGCCTTCCAGAAACCTGATCTTCGGCAATCGGGGGCAATCGGGTTATCGAAATGACCGATCTTGGAAAGAAGCTTCAAAGCCTGCGCCGGACCCACGGGCTGTCGCAGCGTGCCCTGGCCAGACGGTCGGGACTCAGCAATGGACTGATCTCATTGATCGAAAAGGACAAGATCAGTCCGTCCGTTTCCTCCCTGGAGAAAATTCTCGACAGCTTTCCAATCGGTCTGGCCGACTTCTTTGCGATGCCGTCCGGCGCCTTCGCGGAGTCCGGTCTTGCCGGCCGCATGGACGAAGGGACATCGACCTGAGGGCATGGTCCGGCAATCAGGCAATGGCCGCAACGGCCTGCTGAAGCTTGCCGGCGGCGATCGCTCTCTCCAGCCGCTCGAAGTCCGGTCCTAGCGAGCGGTCCTCGTCCAGCGTCGCCACGAGGCCGCGGACGAAAGCGTACACCGTACCGGTGCCGGCGCCGAGAACGAGGGGGCCGCGCAAATCCACCGCCTGGGCTGCCGCCGTCAGTTCGATGGCGGTCAGCCAGCGCAGCCGTTCAACGATCTCGCCGGTCTTGGCGACGACGGCGGGCGCCATCGAGGCATGGTCCTCGATCCCGTCGGCCACCGGCAGGACGCCAAGCGAGGCCGGCAAGGCGAGATGGCGGATTTCCGCCTCCAGCGCAGCAATCGTCTTCTGGACGGTGGCGAAGCCGGTGCGGCTCTGGCCCTGCGGGGTGAGGAAGCGCGGCAGATCGGACACCGTGGGCGACATCAGTTTCATCGTGCGGTGGGCCGCCATGGTCGCTGCCTGGGCCAGCGCCTGTCCCAGCGCCTCGAAGCGCAGGACCAGGGCGGTCATGTCGAAATTGCCGTTGTGCAGCATTCCCTCCCCGGCATCCTCCCCGGTTCCCGCTTCGGCCACCACCAGCGGGTTGTCGGCGGCGGCGTTCAGTTCGATAGCGACCGGTTCGCGCGCGGCCTCCAGCGTCACGCGGACGGCACCGTGGACCGGGGCGAGGCAGCGGAAGCTCAGAGGGTCCTGAAGGCGCCTCGCGGCCCCCGGCTGCTCCAGGGCACTGCCGGCGAGCAGGGCCCGCAGCCGGGCCGCGGCCTGCGCCTGTCCGGGGGCGGGCCGTGCCTGCTGGACGCGCGGGTCGAGCGGCTCCAGCTGTGCCCGGAACCCTTCGCAGCTGAGCGCCGCCGCCGCGTCCAGCGCGTCCAGCGCCACTCGGGCATCCTCCAGCACCAGACAGCCCTGGCCGACCGACAGGGCGTTGGCGACGACGACGGCGTGGCCGTCCTTGAGGCCGAGGACCGGCGGCGTCAACCCGGCGCGGGCCAGCGCGGTGTCGGCCGGCAGGATGTCTCCACCGACCTCCGCCTCGGCCTCCGGGTCGCCGAGCAGGGCGCGGCCGAGATGGGCGAGCGGGGCAAGGTCGTCGGCGCCGATGGAGCCCTTGGACGGCACCAGCGGATGGAAGCCGGCATTCAGCGCGGCGACCAGCGCCTGCAGCATCGACGGCGACGCCCCGCTGCCGCCCGCGGCATAGCCGGCGGCGCGGACCAGCATCAGCGCGCGCAGGATGTCGGTCGGCAGGCGCGGCCCCACCCCGACGGCGCGGGCCGGAACCGCCCGGTGCTGGAAGGCGATGAGATCGTCAGCCGTCAGCCGGGTGTCCACGCCGGCCCCAAGCCCGGTGGTCAGGCCATAGACCGGGACCTCGGCCCCGGCCAGCCGTTCGACCACTGCACGGGCTGCGGCGATGCGCGGCGCCACTTGGGGAGCGAGGGTGACGGTCCGCCGCTGCCGCGCCACCGCGACCACCGCCTCGATCGTCAACGGGCCGGCGCCGAGCGCCAGAGAGTCCTGCCGCATTTCCAGTTCACATCTGTAGTTTCCTAATCATTTTCCTATTGATTGGCACGCTATTTGTCTATCAATTTAATCGGCTAAAATATGAAAAACACAGATCGATGGTGAAATATGGCGGTCGCGGGGGAAAGCGGGAAGGGCGGGGCGCTGGCCGCCAATGCGCGGATGTACGCGCCGAACGCCCAGGCTGCCGACGCATGGCGGGCGCTGTTCGACTGGGTGTCGGCGCGGTCCGGCGTGCCGCTCGTGGTGCTCGACCATGGCTTTCCGGCCCGGCTGGAGGATCTGTGGAGCCGTGACGATCTCGGCGCCGCCTTCATGTGTGGTTGGCCCTTCGTGCGCGCCGGGTCCCGGCACCGGATCGTTGCCGCCCCGGTGCCGGCGGCGGCCCGCTATGGCGGGCGGGCGGAATACCGGACCGACTTCGTGGTGCGGGCGGAGTCCGCCATCCACCGGCTGGAGGACAGTTTCGGCGGGCGGCTGGCCTTCACGGTGGACCATTCCCATTCGGGCTACAACGCCCCGCGCCACCATCTTCTGCGCTTCCGCAAGGCGGACCGCCCGACGCTCTACGCCGCCACGGTCGGCCCCTGCGTGACGCCGAAACGGGTGCTCGACGCCGTGCTGGACGGCAGCGCGGATGTGGCGCCGCTCGACGGCTACACGCTGGAGCTGATGCTGCGCCACGATCCCGAACTCGGACCGCGCATCCGCATCGTCGCCAGCACCGATCCGGTGCCGATGCCGCCGCTGGTCGCCAGCCCGTCGGTCCCGGACGGGGTGGTGGAGGCCTTGCGTGCCGCCTTCCTGGCCAGCGGCGAGGCGCCGGCCCTGGCGGCGGTGCGCGAGGCGCTGGTGCTGGCCGGATTCGCCGTCACCGATCCGGCGGACTACGCCTTGACCGAACGCTGGGCCGCCGAGGCGCTGGCCGCCGGCTATCCGGCGCCGGCCTGACCTCCCATTCATCCGAAACGCGCGATCACCCCCAATTATATGAAGAGGACATCACCATGGCCGATGTGACGAGGCGCCGCCTTCTGGCCGCCGGGGCGGCGTTCGGGGTTACCGGAACCGGCCTCTCCCTGCCGGTTCTCGCCCAATCCGGCGGGCAGCCGGGCAAGGCGGCAGGGCGCAAAAGCATCACGCTGGCCTTGCCGCGCGACGTGCAGCCGCCTTTCGATCCGCTGAACCGGCTGAGCTATCCGGAGGGCAACATCCTGCGCTCCGTCCTGCAGGGGCTGATCGCCTTCAAGCCCGGCAGCTTCGAGTGGGAGCTGTCGGCGGCCAAGCGCATCGAACAGGTGTCGGACACCGTCATCGAGTTCGAACTGAAGCCCGGCCTGCAATTCCACGACGGCTTCGGCGAACTGACCGCCGACGACGTGAAGTTCTCGTTCGAGCGGGCGATCAAGCCCGGTCCCGACGGCAAGCTTCCGCTGCACGGCAAGGATCTGGCGGCGCTGGAGGAGGTCGAGGTCACCGGCACCCACACCGGCCGGATCAAACTGAAGACCCCTGCGCCTGCGCTGTGGCAGGTGGTGCTGCCCGACAATTCCGGCCTGATCGTCTCGCGCAAGGCGTTCGAGGCCGGGGCCTACCGTGCCGACCAGCCCACGAAGGTGATTGGCACCGGCCCCTACCGGCTGGCCGAATGGCGTCCCAACGAGCGCGTCGTCCTGCGCGCCAACCCGGATTTCCAGGGGCCGAAGCCCGGCTTCGAGGAGATCGTCCTGCGCCCGGTGCGTGATCCCAAGACCGCCGAGCTGGCCTTCCGTGCCGACGAGCTGCAATTCACCGCCATCGAGCCGGCGAACGCCGCCGACGTGGCCAAGATACCGGGCACGAAGATCCTCAAGCAGGACTCGATCAACTTCGTGTGGATCGGCATCAATGTCGAGAAGGCGCCCTTCACCGACCTGCGCGTCCGTCAGGCGATCCGGCTTGCCATCGACGTCGATCAGGTGATCGAGGGCGCCTACAACGGCGCGGTCGGCCGGGCCTACGCCCCGGTGACGCCGGGGCTGCTCGGCTATTGGAAGGACGCGCCGCGCCGCGCCCGCGATGTCGCCGCGGCGAAGAAGCTGCTGGCCGAGGCCGGCGTCTCCGGGCTGCGCACCCGGCTGACGCTGCTGAACAAGCCGGCCTACCAGAATGCCGGCATCATCATCCAGGCCCAGCTTGCCGAGGTCGGGATCACGCTGGACCTCGACGTGCAGGAGGGCGGCAGCTACTGGTCGGCCGGCAACGGCGAGACCGGCAAGACCCTGGAGCTGTCGCTCCAGCGTTTCGGCGGCAAGGCCGACCCGTCCTTCCAGCTGCAATGGTTCACCGCAGCCCAGATCGGCAGCTGGAACTGGCAGCGCTGGAACAACCCGGACTATGACGCGCTGTTCACCAAGGCCGGTGCCATCACCGATGCAGCCGAGCGCGCCCGCCTCTACATCGAGGCGCAGAAGCTGATCGACGAGTCCGCCGCCTTCATCTGGCTGACCCACGAGGTCAATGTCTATGCGCTGAAGGACTGGCTGGTGCCCGGCATCCTGCCCAACGGCGACGACCAGCTGTTCAACCGCTTCGGCGCGGCCTGACCGTGGCGGTAGCCGTGCCGGTCCTGCTGCGGCATGCCGGGCAGCGCCTCGCCACCACCCTGCTGGTGCTGGCCGGGGCGGTCGCCCTGCTGTTCGTGCTGACCCTGTTCATCTCCGGCAACCCGGCGCAGGTGCTGCTCGGCCCCCGCGCCACGCCGGAGGCGGTGCAGGCCTTCACCCAGGCGATGGGACTCGACCGTCCGGTGCACGAGCGCTTCGCCCTGTTCGTCTGGAACGTGCTGCACGGCGATCTCGGCACCGACGTGGTGTCGGGACGCCCGGTGGCGGCGCTGGTGGCGGAGGTGCTGCCCTACACCGTCACCCTGACCCTGTCGGCCATCGGCATCGCCGTGCTGTTCGGCGTGCCGCTCGGCTGCTACGCGGCGACCCACCCCGGCAGTGCCGTGGACCGCGCGGCGGCGGTTGTCAGCATCGGCTTCATCGCCATCCCGAACTTCGTGGTGGCGATCCTGCTGCTGATGGTCTTCTCCATCTGGCTCGACTGGTTCCCGGTCCTGGGCGTCAGCCGGTCGGGGGACGTCGGCGACCAGCTGGCACGGCTGGCCCTGCCGGCGGTGTCGCTGGCGCTCGGCTGGATCGGCTACATCGCCCGGCTGCTGCGCGCCTCGCTGCTGGAGGTGCTGGGCGAGCCGCACATCCGCACGCTACGCGCCTATGGCGTGCCGGACCGGGTGATCGTCTACAAATACGCCCTGAAGCCGGCGGCGATCCCGACGGTGGCGATCCTGGGCCTCGGCGTCGGCCGGCTGCTCGGCGGCGCCATCTTCGCCGAGATCGTCTTCGCCCGGCCGGGCATCGGCACGCTGGTCTACGACGCGATCTCCTCGCGCAACTACCCGGTGGTGCAGGCCTGCGTGCTGGTGGTGGTGGCGCTGTTCACCCTGACCAACCTGGCTGTCGATCTCAGCTATGCCTGGCTCGACCCGCGCATCCGCCGGGCGGGGGACACCCGATGATCGGTGTTCTGAACCGCATCTGGCGCGATCCGGGCGGGCGCGCCGGGCTGCTGCTGGTCGCGGCGGTGCTGCTGCTCGGGCTGGCCGGGCCGTGGATGGTTCCCCATGACCCCAACAAGCTCAGCATCCTGGCCCGCTTCTGCGGGCCGTCGGCGGCGCATTGGCTCGGCACCGACCATCTCGGCCGCGACCTGCTGAGCCGGCTTGCCGACGGCGGGCGGGTGGCGCTGCTGGTGGCGCTCTCGACCATCGCCGTGGCGCTCGCCGCCGGTACCCTGCTCGGCATCGCCGCCGCCTATGCGCCGCCGGCGGCGGAGCGGGCGATCCTCGCCGTCTTCGACATCGTCAGCGCCTTTCCCAGCCTCGTCTTCGCGCTGGCGGTGGTGGCGCTGATGGGGCCGGGGCTGGACAAGGTGATCCTGATCGTCGCCGTGACGCTGGTCCCGCATTTCGGCCGGGTGGCGCGGGCACAGACGCTGAGCCTGCGCAACAGCCCTTTCCTGGAGGCCGAGCGCGTGCTGGGCGCCTCGCCGCTGCGCATCGCGCTGCATCATCTGGTGCCCAACATCCTGGGGCCGCTGGTGGTGCTGGCCAGCATGGACGTGCCCGTCGTCATCACCATCGAGGCGGGCCTGAGCTTCCTCGGCGTCGGGGTGCCGCCGCCGCGGGCGAGCTGGGGAACGCTGCTGCATGACGGCTACATCACGCTGTCGCAATCGCCCTGGCCGGTGATCGCCGCAGGTGCTGTGCTGACGCTGGCGACGCTGGGCTTCACCCTGTTCGGCGAAGCGCTGCGCGATGCCCTGGATCCCAAAGCGGATCCTAAAGCAGATCCGAAGCTGAGGACCGAACCGTGACCGCTTCCCCACAAGAGGCGGAGCCGCTGATCGCCATCCGCAACCTGTCGGTTTCCTTCGCGACCGGCGCCGGCCCGGCAGACGTGCTGCGCAACGTGTCGCTGGACCTTGGGCGCGGGCGCGTCGTCGGGCTGGTCGGGGAATCCGGTTCGGGGAAATCGACCCTGGCCTCGGCCATCCCGCGCCTGCTGCCGCGCAACCTGTCGCGGCTGGAGGGCTCGATAGCCTATGGCGGGCGCGACCTGCTGGCCTTGCCCGACCACGAGCTGGCGGCACTGCGCGGCACCCGCTTCGCGATGATCTTCCAGGACCCGATGGCGGCGCTGAACCCGGTCTTTCGCATCGGCACCCAGCTGGTCGACCTGCAACGCGCCAAGCGCCCGAAGGAAAGGCGCGGTGCCCTGCTGGCGCGGGCGGCGGCGATGCTGGCCCGTGTCGGCATTCCCGACGCCGAACGCCGGCTGTCCAATTACCCGCACCAGTTCAGCGGCGGCATGCGCCAGCGGATCATGATCGCGGCAGCCCTGCTGGCCGAACCCGACCTGCTGATCGCGGACGAGCCGACGACTGCGCTCGACCCCACCATCGAAGGGCAGATCGTCGCCCTGATCGAGGAGCTTCGGCAGGATTATCGCGGCACCATCCTGCTGATCGCCCACAGCCTGGGGCTGGTGTCGCAGCTGTGCGACGACGTGGCGGTGCTCTATGCCGGCACGGTGGTGGAGAGCGGTCCGGCCGCCGCCGTGCTGGGCGATCCCCGCCACCCCTACACCCGCGCCCTGCTGGCCTGCGAGATCGGCGCCGGCGTCGCCCGGCGCGCCACGCTGGCCTCGATCCCCGGCGAGGTGCCGGACGCGACGCGCCTGCCGCAGGGCTGTGTCTTCGCCCCGCGCTGCCCGCAGGCGGCGGAGCCCTGCCGTGCCGCGGTGCCGCCGTTGCGCGCGCTCGGCGGCGGCCGATCCGTCGCCTGCACCCTGGTCTGAGGAAACTGGCCGTGAATCATCCCCTGCGGTCGCTCGCCCTGCTGTCGCTCGATGGTCTGTCGCTGAATTACGGCACCGTCCCGGCGGTGCGCGCGGTGTCGTTCGACCTCCATCCGGGAGAAACCCTGAGCGTGGTGGGGGAGAGCGGCTCCGGCAAATCCTCGCTGATCCGCACCGCGCTGGGGCTGGTGCCGCCGACGGCGGGAACGGTGCGCTTCGACAGGCGCGGCCTCGGGGACCTGCGCGGGCGCGAGGCGAAGGCGTTCCGCCGCGACGCCCAGATGATCTTCCAGGATCCGGCCGCCGCCCTGTCGCCGCGCATGACCGTCCGCACTCTGCTGACCGAGCCGCTGCGCATCCATGGCGTGGCGGAGCGGTCGGCGTGGCCGGGCGTGCTCGACCTGCTGCGCCGGGTCGGACTGCCGGAGTCGGTGCTGGAGAAGCATCCGCACCAGATCAGCGGCGGTCAGGCGCGCCGGGTCGGCATCGCCCGCGCGCTGGTGCTGCGGCCGCGCCTGCTGGTCGCCGACGAGCCGACCGCCGGCCTCGACCTGTCGGTGCAGGGCGACATCGTCAATCTGCTGGTCGATCTCCAGCGCGATTTCGGCCTGACCATCCTGATGGTGTCGCACAATCTCGACGTGGTGCGCGCCATGTCCGACCGGGTGCTGGTGCTCTATCTTGGCCGTGCGGTGGAGGTTGGGCCGGCGGAGCATGTGCTGAACGCCCCCGCGCACCCCTATACGCGGGCGCTGCTGGCGGCGGTTCCCCGCTTCGATCCCGGCAACCGGCACCGCGCGCCGCCCCTGCCCGGCGAGGTGCCCAGTCCGCGCAACCCCCCGTCCGGCTGTGCCTTCCACCCCCGCTGCCCGCTGGCCGATGCGCGCTGCCGCACCGAGGAGCCGGCGGAACGCATCCTGACCGACGGGCGCCGCGTCGCCTGCCATAAACCCCTGCTCGCCTCCCTGGCGGCAGCGTGAACGGAGTTCCCGCGATGGCGGACATCAGCATTTCCTACCTGAACGGCCCGGACGTCGAACGGCTGGCGCTGACCGATGACGAGATCCTGGCGGCGGTGGAGCAGGCGCTCCACGCCCAGGGCAGCGGCCGGACGGTGATCGAGCCGCGCGTCCACCTGATCCCTGAAAGCTCGGCCAAGGGGCATTTCAACGTGCTGCGCGGCGTGGTGAAGCCGCTTGGCGTCGCCGGGGTCAAGGTGGTTGGCGACTTCGTCGACAACTACAAGCGCGGCCTGCCGTCGGAGATGGCGGTGCTGAACCTGTTCGATCCCGAGACCGGGATGCCGAAGGCCTTCATCGACGCCACCGGCATCACCGAGATGCGCACCGGCGCCGTCACCGCGCTGGGGGCCAAGCATCTGGCGCGCAAGGACAGCCGGATCCTCGGCCACATCGGCGCGCGCGGCACCGCCTATTGGAACGTCCGGCTGCTCGACCGGCTGTTCGACTTCGACGAGATTCGTGTCCTTTCGCGCCGTCCCGAAAGCCGCGACGGCTTCGCCGAGCGGCTGTCGCGCGACCTCGGCAAGCCGGTGGTGGCGACGGAGGATTGGGAGACCTGCGTGCGCGGCGCCGACATCGTGGTCGAGGCCTCGCGCCTGCCGGAACCGGCGCCGCTGCTGAAGACCGGCTGGATCGCCAAGGGGGCGCTGGTCGTGCCCTACGGCACCATGAGCGCGGTCGAGCTGTCGTTGACCGACATCATGGACAAGATGGTGGTGGACGACTGGGGCCAGTGCCGCAAGGGGCTGCCCTTTGGCGCGCTCCGCGCCCATGTCGACAGCGGCCGGCTGAGCGAGGAGAATTTGCATGCCGAACTCGGCCAGATCGTCGCGGGCCTGCGGCCGGGCCGCGAAAGCGACGAGGAGACCATCCTGTTCTGGCATCGCGGCCTCAGCCTCAGCGACATCGCGCTCGGCCATGCGCTGCTGGAGAAGGCTGCCCGGCTGGGCGTCGGGCAGACTCTTCGTTTTGCGTGATCGCCCTTTCGTTCCGATCAATGGGTGAAGGGGTGGGGCGGCTGGTGGTGCGGCGTGAACAGATAGCGCCGGGCCACCTCGCCGTACCCCCGGTAGACCAGACCGCTGTTGCGGGCGATCAGTGCGCTCCGGTTCGCACGGTAATAGGCGGGGATGGCGTACCAGGGCAGGTCCGGCCGCAGATGATGGACGACATGCAGGTTGTTGTGGAGGAACAGCAGCCCGAACAGCGGCGCGCGCTCGACGATGGCGGTGCGGTGGTCGCTGTCCCCGGCGGCGCGGTGCTCGGCGAAGGACCGGACCAGGGCCAGGGCGAAACCGGGATAGACATAGAGCAGCGCATAGGCCCAGAGCGGAATCCCGCAGACCAGCGTCACCCAGGCGGCGACCACCCCTGCTGCCGCGCCATGTGTCAGCCAGATGGTCCAGGCTTCGCGGTCGCCGCGCGCCAGCAGGACGGCCTCGCCGCGCAGGAAGCTGGCGATGGCGAGGGCCGGGCCGATGGTCAGGCGGCCGGCCAGCGTGTTGTCGACCCGCAGAAGGGTCCGCGCCAGCGGACCGCGCGCCGCCCAATGCGCCGGGGTGACGTAACGGGATTCCGGATCCTCGACCGGATCGGTCAGCCACTCCTCGCGGTGATGGGTGGTGTGCTGCTGACGGTAGCGCTCATAAGGAAGCCAGAGGCTGAGCGGGGCGAAGCCCAGCGCCGCATTGATCCTCGCCGAGCGGGTCGGGTGGCCGTGGATGACCTCATGCTGCAACGACATGTGCCAGGCGATCAGCCAGGACCCCAACGGCAGCACCACCCACCAGGGCAGGGCATGGTCGAACCATGTCAGCAGTCCCCAACCCCCGTAAATGACCAGCGCCAGAATCCAGGTCGGCGCTTCCGGCAGGCTGCGCAAGCGTGCCCGTCGGCTGGAGGAGGGCACGGCCACGTCGATCATAGAATTCACCATATGAATTGGTTGTTCATTCTTAAACTATATCTCATTAATAGGAAATGACGCAATGGAGCGTGAGCTGAGCCGTGGAGCCGCATCCATCGGCGTTGCGTAGCGGACCGGCGCTCCCGAAACGGCGGATAAAGCACATTAAAAAATTGCTAAATACCAGAATTCACATGATACATACGCTTTTATGTTGCGAAACAACAAATCCGCCGATAACCCTTGGGAAAAGGGAGTGCAGAACATGGATGAAGTTAAGATTCAGCGGCGCAGGGCGCTCGGTGCGATCATGCTGACAGGTGCGGGGGCCGGGGCCTCGCTGGTCGCGGTCACGCCGGCACCGGCGGCGGCGCAGCAATCCGCCGATACGCTCCAGCAGGTTCGCAACCGCGGCGAACTGCGGATCGGAACGCCGCCGGGCGAGCCCTGGTTCTTCAAGGATCAACGGTCAGGCGAGTGGAAGGGGATCGGCTGGGGCGCCGGTGTCGCCCTGGCCGAGGAACTCGGCGTCAAGCCGGTCGCCGTCGAGACGACCTGGGGTACCGCGGTCGCCGGCCTCCAGGCGGGGCAGTTCGACGTGTTGTTCGCCATGGACGCGACCCCCCAGCGTGCGCTCGCCGTCGATTTCCCGGTCCAGCCGATGTTCTATTATGCGCTGGGCGTCCTGGCCCGCGACGGTCTGGCAGCGAAGAGCTGGAGCGACCTCGACAAGCCCGATGTGCGCATCGGCGTCGTGCTCGGCACCTCGCCGGACCGCGAACTGACCGTGCGCCTGACCAATGCCAAGCTGGAGCGCTTTCCCAACATCGACGAGGTGGGGGCCGCTTTCGTCTCCGGCCGTGTCGACGCGGTCTCGCTGTTCCATCCGGCGCTGGTCATGCTGCGCAGCCGCGTGAAGCGCGGCACCGTGCTGCTGCCCGACCCGGTCCGTGCCGCCTCGACCAGCGCCGGCGTGCGCCGCGACGTGGACAAGTCGTGGCGCGACTGGGTCGGCATCGCCATCCAGTCGCTCTATGAGTCGGGCCGGATCCAGAAGATCTACGAGGAGTTCCTCGCCTTCCGCGGGATCGATCCCAAGGAGGCTCCGGCCCTCGTGCGCGAGCAATGGTCCCGGACCTGACCTAGTCATCCGCCCCCGGCCGGTCCGGGGGCGGTCTCGCAGCGCAGGAACGGGAGCGCAGGAACGCCTTATGGGCTATGTCTGGGATTTCTTCGCCGTTGCCCGCAATGCCGACATCCTGCTGGCCGGGCTGGGCCAGACGCTGCTGCTGTCGGTCTGCGGCATCGCGGTGGGGGTGGCGATCGGCGGCGTGCTGGCGGCAATGCGCCTGTCGGGCCGGCGGACGCTGTCCTGGCCGGCGCTGGCCTTCACCGAATTCTACCGCAACACGCCGCCGCTGGTGCATTTCTTCTGGTTCTTCTACGGCCTGCCGATGGCGTTCGGGCTGACGCTGCCGCCTTTCGCCGCCGCCCTGGCGGCGCTGGGCGTCCAGTCCGCCGCCTTCTTCGCCGAAGTGTTCCGCGGCGGCATCCTGTCGGTCGAGACCGGCCAGTGGGAGGCCGGCCGGGCGCTCGGCATGGGGCGGGCGCGGCTGATGCGGCGGATCATCCTGCCCCAGGCCGCCCGCCGGATGGCTGCGCCCTTCGTCGAACGCAGCTTCGAACTGGTGAAGACCACGACGCTGGCCGCAGCGCTGGCTTTCCACGAGACGATCTACAGCGCCATGGTCATCGTCACCCAGACCTACCGCCCTCTTGAGGTCTACACGGTGGTCGCCGGACTGTTCTTCATCGTCCTGTTCTCCGCCAGTCAGGTCGCGGAGTGGCTGGAGGCCCGCGGCCGCCGGGCGGGAGCGCGCTGACCATGCCGACGATCACGATGCCGGAGCTTCAATTCGGCGAGGTCTTCGCCAACATCGACCTGCTTCTCGAAGCCTGCGGCCTGACGCTGGCGCTGTGGGCGGTGGCGCTCGCCGCCGGCCTGTCGGGTGGCCTGCTCGTCGGCCTCGCCCGCATCTCGCCACGGCGCTGGATCGCATGGCCGGCGCGCGGCTATGTCGAGCTGTTCCGCAACACGCCGGTGCTGGTCCAGCTCATCTGGTTCTACTACGCGCTGCCGGTGCTGAGCGGCATCCAGCTGCCGGCCTTCGCCGCCGCGGCGCTGGCCCTGAGCCTGAACGCCTCTGCCTATTGCGCCGAGATCTACCGTGGCGGAATCCAGTCGGTTGCGGCCGGGCAATGGGAGGCGGGGCGGGCGCTCGGCATGGGGCGGCTGCGGCTGCTGCGCCGCATCATCCTGCCCCTGGCGGTGCGGCGCATGGTGCCGGCCTTCACCAACCGCGCGGTCGAACTCGCCAAGAACACCTCGGTCGCCTCGATCATCACCGTGCACGAACTGATGTACACCGCAAGGCTGTTCAGCAGCCAGAACTACATCCCCATGGAAACCTTCACCGTCGTGGCCATGATCTATTTCCTGCTGATCTACCCCTTCACGCTGGCATCCTACGCGCTGGAACGGCGCTTCGCGGCGGGACGGGCATGACCGTGGCCGGCGACGTCGTGTTGCAGGTCGAGGATCTGCACAAGAGCTTCGGCTCCACCGAGGTGCTGAAGGGCATCGACCTTTCGGTGCGCCGGGGCGAGCGCATCGCGATCCTCGGTTCCAGCGGGTCGGGCAAGAGCACGCTTCTGCGCTGCCTGAACGTTCTGGAGATGCCGACCAGGGGGCGCCTGATCCTCGACGGGGAGGCGGTGGGCAAGCCGGCGGCCGGCGGCGGCACCCGCTATCGCGAGGCCGAGCTGAACCGCCTGCGGGCGCGGGTCGGCATGGTCTTCCAGCAGTTCAACCTTTTCCCCCACATGACCGCACTGGAGAATGTGATGGAGGGGCCGCTGTCGGTGCTCGGCCGCTCGCGGGCCGAGGCGCGGAGGACGGCGCAGCGGCATCTGGAGCGGGTCGGCCTCGGCGGCAAGGCGGAGGCCCATCCGGCCCGCCTGTCCGGCGGCCAGCAGCAGCGCGTCGCCATCGCCCGCGCCCTGGCGATGGACCCCGAAGTGCTGCTGTTCGACGAGCCGACCTCGTCGCTCGATCCGGAGTTGGTGGGGGAGGTGCTCGGCGTCATCAACGACCTGTCGGAGGACGGGCGGACCATGCTGCTGGTGACGCATGAGCTGGGCTTCGCCTACCACTTCGCCACCCGCATCCTGTTCCTGCACGAGGGCCGCATCCTGGAGGACGGCCCGCCCGAGCAGGTGCTGAAGTCCCCGCGCGAGGAGCGCACGCGGCGTTTCCTCGACCGTTTCACCGCCTTCCGATTCTGACGGTTCGCCCATGCAACCCGTTTCCACGCCGATGCGCACGCCATGACCTCGCTGACACGGCGTCTGGCCGATTTCGCGGCGGGGCTGTCGGTGGCGGACATCCCCGCCGACGTCCTCGCCAAGATCAAGCTGCATCTGCTCGACGCGCTCGGTTGCGGCCTCGCCGGTGCGGGCACCGACCTGACCCGGCGCGTGCTGGCCACCGTGCGGGTGGACTGTGCCGACGGCCCCTGTCCGGTGCCGGGCATGGGAGTCTCGCTCGCGCCGGCCGGAGCCGCCTTCGTCAATTCCACGGCGATGAACGCGCTCGACCATGACGACGGCTTCGAGGTCGACGGCAAGGGCATGGGGCATCCGGGGGCGACGCTGGTCGCCGCCGCGCTGAGCGGCGTGGCCGTGTCCGGTGCCGACGGCGCAACGCTGCTGGCGGCGCTTGCCGCCGCCTACGAGATCAACGCCCGCATCATCCTGTCGATCCAGCCGAGCCAGGAGAGGTTCCGGCAGGTCTATGGCGTGTGCCAGCACCAGTCGCTGGCGGCGGCGGCGGTCTACGGCCGCCTTCTCGGACTCGATGGCACCGATCTCGCCAATGCCTTCGGCTTCGCCGGGACGCTGGCGCCGGTGCCGAGCCTGCGGCGCTACAATTGGGATGCCCGCCCGCTGGTGTCCTTCAAGGACTTCAACGCCCCGGCCACGGAGGCCGGGCTGCGTGCCGTCGGCTACGCCATGGCGGGGCTGGTCGGTGCCGCCGATGTGCTCGACGGGCCGACCGGGTTCTGGCGGATGATCGGTTCTGACCGTTTCGATCCGGACGTCCTGTGCGACGGGCTGGGAGAGGTCTGGTGGGCGCGCCATGCCAGCTTCAAGGCCTATCCGGCCTGCCGCTGGATGCACACGGCGCTGGAATCCTTCGAGACGCTGCGCGACAGCCACGGGCTGGCGGCCGGCGAGATCGAGCGGATCGAGGTTCTGACCTCCGCCGGTCTGTCGCGCGACTTCATGGATGCGGCCCCCGCCACCATGGTCGATGCCCAGTTCAGCCTGCCTTACTGTCTTGCCTGCCTCGCGCTGGGGCTGCCATCGCCGGATTGGCATGTCGCCGGAGCCCTTGCTGATGATGACCGCGCGGCTCTGGCCGCCCGCGTGACCGCGACCGTCGACCGCGAGATCGACGGGGCGATGAGCGGGGAGACGCGCCGGCCCGCCGGGCAGGTGCGGGTGCGCGCACGCGGACGCTGGTTCGAGGGGCCGCGGCTGTCCCATCCGCGCGGCTGTCGCGAACGACCGATGGACGACGCGGCCGTGATCGCGAAGTTCCGCGCCAACGCGGCACGGGTGCTGGCCGAACCGGCGGTCGAGCGCCTGCAAGCCGCCGTGCTGACCATCGGAACCGCTGGCGACGCCCGCTGCCTCTTCCGGGACACGGCAGCGGCCTGACCATCGGGACGATGCCCGGAGGGAGGCCACCGCACCTGTCCAGTCCCGTCAGCTCCAGGCATGGAGCGGCGGGTTGACGCCGTTCAGGGCATGGTTGCCGAGGATGGCGTATTTCCAGCGCACCGGGTCGTGCAGCGTGTGGGTGCGGGCGTTGCGCCAGTGCCGGTCGAAATTGTGCTCGGCCAGGACGGAACGGGTGCCGGCCAGTTCGAACAGGGTGCTGCTCGCCTCAAGGGCGATTTCGGTGCTGAGGATCTTGGCCTCGGCCACCGCCAGTTGGGCCTTGGCGACGGTTTCGGCACCGGGGGCGGCGACGGCGGCATCCACCGCGAGGCCCGCCTTCTCCTGCAATGCTTCGGCGGCGTGCAGCCGCAGCGTCAGGCGGCCGACCGCCTGGATGGTGTAGGGATCGTCCGACGCCCGGTCCTGCCCGCTGTCCACCCAAGGGCGGCTGCGGCTTCGCACGAACTCCAGCGTGTCGCGGATCGCTGCCTCGGCGATGCCGTTGTCGACCGCGACCTGGATGATCTGGAAGATGGCGCCGTCGGCGGTCGGCACCTCATAGCCCTTGTAGCCGGGCACCAGATGGGTCTTCGGCACCTTCACCTTGTCGAGGATCACAGTGCCGCTGGCGGTGGTGCGCTGGCCGAAGCCCGACCAGTCGTCGATCACCGTCAGGCCGGGGGCGTTGCGGTCGGCGATGGCGTACCAAGCGCGGCCCTGGTCGTCCACCGTGACGATGGGCACCAGATGGGCGAGCAGTGCGCCGGTCGAGTAGAATTTGCGGCCGGTCACCAGCACATGGTCGCCTTCGTCGCTGAAGCTCGTGGCGAAGTCGGCGGCGCGCTTGGTGCCGAATTCGGAAAAGGCGTTGCCGAAGCGGATGCCCTTCAGCACCTCGCCGAACAGCAGGCGCTGCTGCGCCTCGTCCGAGACGGTGCGGATGGCGGCGACCACGCCCAGATGGTTCTGCGAGATCTGCGACAGCGACGGATCCGCCGCCGCCACGATCTGCACCACCCTTGCCAGCGTCGCGTAGGAGACCTCCGGCCCGCCGAACGCCTTCGGCACGTTGATCGACCACAGGCCGCTCTGCGAGAAGGCGTCCAGTTCGGCCACCGGCAGGATGCGGTCGCGGTCGCGCTTCGACGCGCTGCCGGCGACTTCGCGGGCCAGCGCTTCCGCCACCGCGATGGCTTCGGCATCGTCCTTGACGATGTGGGCGGGTTTGGCCGGGCGCGGCAGGCCCGGCACGCCCTGCGGCGCGGGATCGGCGGTCTTGTCGTCGGCGGTTTTGGGGGCTGTGTCGAGAACGGCAGTGCTCATCGTCTCGTATCCTTTATCGGTTTCGGGTTGGTCCGCTCAGGCAGCGGTAGGGGTGGTTGCGGCGGCGGTGGAACTGCCGACACCGAAGCCCAGATAGAAGGCCTTGATGTCGTCGCGGTCGCGCAGGTCGGCGGCGGAGCCGTCCAGCACGGTGCGGCCGGTCTCCAGCACGCTGGCGCGGTCGGCGTGGCGCAGGGCGACGGTGGAATTCTGTTCGGCCACCAGGATCGACAGCCCCTCTTCGCGGTTCAGGCGCTTCAGGGCGGCGAAGATGCCTTCGACCACCATCGGGGCGAGGCCCATCGACGGCTCGTCCAGCACCAGCAGCCGGGGCCGCGCCATCAGCGCCCGGCCGATCGCCGTCATCTGCTGCTCCCCGCCGGAGGTCAGGCCGGCCGGGATCCTGCGCCTGTCGCGCAGCCGGGGGAACAGGGCATAGATGCGCTCCAGCTCGGAGCGCAGGGCGGCGCGGTCCAGGCCCCGCACCTGACCGCCGACGATGAGGTTGTCCTCGACGGTCAGGGAGCGGAAACAGTGCCGGCCCTCCAGAACCTGCACCAGCCCGGCGCGCACCAGTTCGGCCGGGCTGCGGCGGGTGACGTCCTCGCCGTCATAGACGATGCTGCCGGCGGCGATCTGGCCGCGCTCCGCCGGCAGCAGGCCGGACAGTGCCTTCAGGGCGGTGGTCTTGCCGGCCCCGTTGGCGCCGAGCAGGGCGACGATCTCCTTCGTCCGCACGGTCAGGCTGACGCCCGACAGCGCACGGATGGCGTGGTTGTAGGTCGCCTCGACCCCGTCCAGCGACAGCAGCACCTCGTGAATGGTCATGGCGGCGGGACTCCTCCGGGCTCAGTTGCTCGCGTCTTCGGCGGCGGGGTCGCGGACCTGGATGCCGTGCTCGGCGGCGTAGGCCAGCGACGATTTCTCGATGATCGGGCGCAGCAGGGCCCAGTCCGGGGCGATCCAGTCGGACACCACCTTCCACTTGGCGCCGTCCCACTGCTGGAAGGTCACGCGCCCTTCGCCCTCATGGTTGGCGACGCTGACGTTGATGGAATGGAACAGGCCTTTGGCACCGAGCGCCTCGACCCGTGCGGGATCGAGCCGCAGATGCTCGAAGCCCCAGCGCACCTCGTCGCCGGTCAGGGTCCGCTTGCCGAACTTGTCCTGGGCGATGCGCACCGCCTCGACATTCAGGATGCCGTTCACGATGCCGAGATTGTGATAGACGCTGCCGATCCGCTTCTTGTCGTCCAGATTGCCCTTGCCGGCGCCGTAGACCGTCTTCGCGATCTCCTGCAGCACCGGATAGTCCGCACCCGACGCCTGGGTGGTGATGGCGGTGTATCCCTTGGCGGCGTCGCCGGCCGGGATGACGTCCTCCTCGGAATTGGACCAGACGTTGCCGATGATGCGGTCGGCCGGGAAGCCGACCTTCTGCGCCGTCTTCAGCGCCACCGGATTCATCACGCCCCAGCCGCGCAGGACGACATAGTCGGGCTTGGTCCGGCGGATCGACAGCCATTGCGACTGCTGTTCGTTGCCGGGATGCGGCACCTCGACCTGCTCCACCGAGAAGCCGTATTTCTCCGCCAGCAGCTGGTAGATCGGGATGGTCTCCTTGCCGTAGGGCGAGCCGTGGTACAGCACCACGATCTTCTTGCCCTTCAGCTTCTCCAGCCCGCCTTCCCGCGTGCCGATGTAGTTCACGATGCCCGAGCTTTCGCTGTAGGGGTTCAGCAGCAGCGGGAAAACGTATTTGAAGACGCGGCCGTCGGTGCTGTCGGTGCGGCCATGGTTGACGGTGATCAGCGGAACCTTGTCGCGGCCGACATCGTCGATCATCGCATAGGCGATGCCGACCGACAGCGGGTTCCAGGCCGCGACGCCGGGCCGGTTCTTCTGCCGCTTGTAGCATTCGACGCCGCGTTCGACCTCATACTGGGTCTCGCACTCGTCCCAGGTCAGCTTGACGCCGTTGACGCCGCCGTCGCGGGTGTTGACCAGCGTCAGATAGTCGATGAAACCGCCGAAGAAGCCGGTGCCGCCGGCGGCATAGGGGCCGACGCGGTAGCTTTGCAGCGGGAAATACTGCTCGTCCGCCTGCGCGGCAGCGGGCAGCAGGGCGGCGGTGCCGAGAAGTGCGCCGAGCAGGGCGGCTCTCAGGGACAAGGTTCGGGTGTTCGGACGCGACATCTGGTGTGTCTCCGTTGGAAAGGACAGATTTTGGAAAGAGGCGGGATGCCCCGGATTTTTTGCGGTCAGCCGGTGCGGCGGAAACGCCCGGAAATCCAATTCCAGGCCCGGTTCCACAGCCGATCGAGAAGGGCGGCCAGACCGGCCGGTTCGGCGATCAGGAAGGTGACGATCAGCAGGCCGAGCACGATGCGCTGGCTCATCTCCAGCACGCCGCTGTCGAACAGCCCGCCCAGCAGCGCCTCGCCCAGCCGGGACAGCAGCAGCGGGAAGACGACGATCAGCGCCGCCCCCAGGAAGGCCCCGCGCAGCGAGGCAAGCCCGCCGATGATGACGATGAACAGGATTTGAAAGGAGCGGTCGAGGTTGAAGCCGGCCGGCTCCACCGTGCGCAGATAGGCGAAGGCCCACAGCACGCCGGCCACCCCGATGATGAAGGAGGAGACGGCGAAGGCCAGCAGCTTGACCCGCAGCACCGGGATCCCGATCACCCGCGCCGCCGTCTCATGGTCGCGCAGGGCGACCAGCGCACGGCCGGTCGGGCTTTCCACCAGCCGCCACACCGCCAGCGTCACCGCCGTCACCACGCCGAGCGCGAACAGGTAGCGGCCGGCGGAGCTGTCGAGCGGCAGGCCGGCGACCGACAGCGGCGGCACGGTGACGATGCCCGACGGGCTGTTGTTGGAAAACCAGCCGACCTTGTTGAACACCCACTGCACGAAGAACTGGGCGGCCAGCGTCGAGACGGCGAGGTAGAAGCCGCGCAGCCGCAGGCTGGGCAGGCCGAACAGCAGCCCGACCGCGGCGGCGACCAGACCGGCCAGCAGGATGTCGACCAGGAACGGCACGCCGGGCAGGCGGAGCGCCAGATTGTAGGCGGCATAGGCGCCGACCGCCATGAAGGCGGAGGACCCCAGCGATACCTGCCCGGCATAGCCGGTCAGGATGTTCAGCCCCAGTCCAGCGAGTGCCAGTGCCAAGAAAGGCGTCAGGATGGCGTCGAACAGATATTCGCTGGCGACCAGCGGCAGCACGCCGTAGGCGACGATCAACAAGGCGCCAATGCCCAGCAGGGCAGGGGAGGCACGGTGCGGGGCCGCTGCTGCGGTCTTTTCGAGTGCGAGATCGGTCATGGCTCAGACCCTTTCCACCAGCTTGGCGCCGAACAGGCCGGAGGGGCGGATCAGCAGAAAGCCAAGAGCTGCGACATAGGCGATCCACCCCTCGATCCCGCCGCCGACGAACGGCCCGATATAGACCTCCGCCAGCTTCTCCACCGCGCCGACGATCAGCCCGCCGACGATGGCTCCGGCGATGGAATCGAAGCCGCCCAGGACAAGGACCGGCAGCGCCTTCAGCACCACCAGCGACAGCGAAAACTGCACGCCCAGCCGCGCCCCCCACACCAGCCCGGCGACCAGCGCCACCACCCCGGCCGCTGTCCACACCGCGGTCCAGATGCGGTCGAGGCTCAGCCCGACCGCCAGGGCGGCGAGCTGGTCGTCGGCGACGGCGCGGAAGCCGAGACCGATGCGGGTGTAGCGGAAGAACAGGGTCAGCGCCGCCACCATCGCCCCGGCCACCGCCGCGGCGAACAGGTCGAAGCTGCTGACCAGCACGCCGCCGAACTCCAGCGGCAGGTCGTCGATGCCCAGATCGAGCCCGTGCACCTGGGTGCCCCACAGCAGCTGTGCGGCTCCTTCGATGACGTAGGACACGCCGAGCGTCGCCATGAACAGGGTGATCGGCGGCTGGTTGACCAGCGGGCGCAGCACGGCGCGCTCGATCGCGGCGCCGATGACGGTCATCGCCGCCAGCGTCAGCAGGATCGCCGCCCAGCCGGGCAGGCCGCGTTCCGTCAGGCTGACGAAGGTCAGCGCCGCGAACAGCAGCAGCGCGCCCTGGGCGAAGTTCAGCACGCCGGAGGTCTTGTAGATCAGGACGAAGCCGATGGCGACCAGGGAGTACATCACCCCCGACAGCAGGCCGCCGACCAGCACCTCGGTGAAGAATTGCCACTCCATGGCTCAGATGCCCTCTCCGGCTTCGAGGTCGTGGGCGACGCCGAGATAGGCGTCGATCACCACCGGGTCGTTGCGGATCTGATCGGGTGTGCCGTCGGCGATCAGCCGGCCGTAATCCAGCACGGCGATGCGGTCGGACAGCCCCATCACGACGCCGACGTCATGTTCGATCAGCACGATGGTGGTGCCGAGATCGTCGCGGGCGGCGCGGATGTGGCCGCTGAGATCCCGCTTCTCGGTCAGGGTCATGCCGGCCATCGGCTCGTCCAGCAGCAGCAGGCGGGGCCGCGCCACCAAAGCGCGGGCAAGCTCGACCCGTTTCTGCATCCCGTAGGGCAGGGTGCCGGCCGGGCGGTCGCGGACACCGTCGAGATGCAGGAAGGCCAGAAGCTCCTCCGCCCTGGCATAGCCCTCCGCCCGTTCCCGCCGGGCGGCCGGCAGGCCGATGACCTGGGCGAATAGCCCGGCGCGCAGCCGGTGCGACAGGCCGGCGGCGACGTTGTCCAGCACCGACAAACCCTTGAACAGCGCCAGATTCTGGAAGGTGCGGGACACGCCGAGCTTCGCCAGCCGGTCGGTCGGCACGGCAGCGAAGCTGTGCCCGCCGAGCCAGACCCGGCCGCGGTCGGGCTGGTACAGGCCGCTGACGACGTTGAGCAGCGAGCTTTTGCCGGCGCCGTTCGGACCGATGACCGCCCGGATTTCCCCCGGCGCGACGGCGAAGGAGATGTCGCTCAGCGCCGTGACGCCGCCGAAGGACAGCGACAGCGCCTCCACCGCCAGGGCGGACGGAACGGTCCCCGCCGCGGGCGAGACAAAAGCTTCAGAAAGGACGGCCGGCATGGGCGCGCTCCGCTGGAGACCTCGGGTTGTGGGGCGGGGGAGGCGAGACCTCCCCCGTTGGCGTGCGGCTCAGGCGGCGACGGCTTCGTGTGCCTTGGCCGCTTCCAGCTCGCGGACCAGCGGGATGACGTGGCGGCCGAAATACTCGACCTCCTCCTGGAAATGCAGGAAGCCGAGCAGGACCAGATCGACGCCGATGGCTTTCAGGGCGACGATGCGCTCCGCCACCTGACGCGGCGTGCCGATCAGGTTGGTCTTGAAGCCGTCATTGTACTGGACGAGATCCTCGAAGGTGGACTTGGCCCAGTTGCCCTCGCGCTCCGGCGAGGCGTTGCCGGCATTCTGGACCTCGTGGTGGAAGCCCTTCACCGCATCGGGATCGGCCTTTTCAAGAATTTCGTTCAGGACGGCGCGGGCCTCCTCTTCGGTCTCGCGGACGATGGCGAAGGCGTTGACGCCGATCTTCGCGCGGTGGCCGGTGCCGGCCTCCTTGGCGCGGATATCGTCGATCTGCGCCCTGATGCCGTCCGGCGTGTTGCCGTTGGTGAAATACCAGTCGGACACGCGGGCGGCCATGTCGCGGGCGGCACGGGAACTGCCGCCCTGGAAGACCTCCGGCAGCGGGGCCAGCGGCTTCGGCTTCAGCGTGTAGTTCTCGAAGCGGTAATAGGCGCCGTTGAAGGAGAAATTGTCCTCCGACCAGACGCCGCGGATGACGCGGATGAACTCCTCCGACCGGCGGTAGCGCTCGTCATGGTCCAGCCACGGCTCGCCGATGGCCTGGAACTCGCCGCGGAACCAGCCGCTGACGATGTTGACGGCAATGCGGCCCTTGGTCAGATGGCTGATGGTGGCGACCTGCTTGGCGAGCAGGGCCGGGTGCCAGGGGCCGGGCAGCACCGCGGCGATGACGTTCAGCTTCTCGGTCGCCGCCAGCAGGGCATGGGTGAAGGACACCGATTCATGCTGGTTGTCGGCGCCGTAGCCGGCGGTGAAGCGGATCTGGCTCAGCGCATACTCGAACCCGGCCCGCTCGGCGATCTGCGCCAGCTTGCGGTTGTAATCGATGTCCCAGCTGGTGCGCTGTTCGATCTTGCTGATGACGAGGCCGCCGGACACGTTCGGAACCCAATAGGCGAACTTCACGGCGTCGGAATTGGCAGTCGTGGTGGCGGTCATGGCGAAGTCTCCGGGAGCGGAAGAAGGGAGGATCAGGCGGCGACCAGGGGCGCGGCGGCGGGAGCGGTCAGCCGACCGAGGGCGACGATGCGCACCGCCTCGTCGGCTGCGCGGGCGGCGCGGGCGGCGATGTCCGGGCTGGTCAGGCGGTAGTCGGTGAAGTCGCTGTCCTGGGCGAAGACGCCGGTCGGGACGGTGTGGGCCAGGAAGAAGCCGAACAGCGGGCGCAGCTGGTGTTCGATCACCAGGGCGTGGCGCGGGCTGCCGCCGGTCGCGGTCAGCACCACCGGCACGCCGCCCAAGGCGTTGGGGTCGATGAAGTCGATCAGATGCTTGAACAGCCCGGTGTAGGAGCCCTTGTAGACGGGCGTGCCGACCACCAGCAGATCGGCGCCGGCGATGGCGGCCAGCGCGTCGGCCACGCGCGGCGGCGCGGCTTTCGGATCGGTCAGTGCCCCCAGATCAGGCGCCAGTTCGCCGATCACGATGTCGGTGCGATGGATGGAAACCTGTGCCTCCACCCCCTCCACCACGGCATCGATCAGGGCGCGGGTACGGGACCGGGCGCCCAGATTGCCGGAAACGGTGACGACCTTGATCTTGCCCATTTTACACAAGCTCCAGTGCGGGAATGTCCGGAGCCATAGGGGCAAGCCGTGTGCCAAAGCAGTAAAATGCTGAATTTGTTGATGAAGTTCTGTGGCGGGCAACGAGGTCCCGCTTCAAAGGCAGCAGCCGTCACCCCACCGGTGCTGCACATGCAACAGAAACCATGTGAAACACACCCGTAGGCGTAAAATAAAACATATTCAGTTTGTAATATTGAATCTATTTCCATATTGATACACTGGGGAATGATCGGGGTGACCCGACGATGCCCGCCTCAGGAAGCAGGTGCCGCCATGACCAGGATCCCGCCCAGTGACCGCTGGCCCGCCGCGACAGCCTTCGACGCCGCTCCCCGTTCGGGGCTCGGTCTGTCCTCCTGCCGGTTCGACGCCGCCGCCTTGCCGTCCGTCGTCGTGGGGCAGGACGGGAGTTGCGGACCGGGCATCGACGCCGCCGGTTACGAACAGCGCCGCATCGTCGCCTTCGACCCGGCCAGCCGGGCCCGCAAGCCGAAGATCCGCGCCACCGCGATGGTGTTCGAGGATCCGCAGTCGCAACGGCTCCAGGCCGATCTCGACCGGCTGGCGCCCAGCGACGCCACCGTGCTGATCATAGGCGAAACCGGCACCGGCAAGGAACTGGTCTCACGCTATATCCACAGCCGCAGCCGCCGGGCCGACGGTCCATTCGTCGCCGTGAATTGCGGCGCCTTCAGCGACACGCTGGCCGAGGCCGAACTGTTCGGCTTCGAAAAGGGAGCCTTCACCGGTGCGCTGAAGACCCAGGCCGGCTGGTTCGAGGCCGCCCATGGCGGCACGCTGCTGCTGGACGAGATCGGCGACCTGCCACCCGCCCTTCAGGTCAAGCTTCTGCGCGTGCTGCAGGAGCGCGAGGTGGTGCGTGTCGGCTCGCGCAAGGCCATTCCCATCGACGTCCGCGTCATCGCCGCCACCAACGTCGATCTGGAGGCGGCGGTGGAGGCCAGGCGCTTCCGCGAGGATCTGTATTTCCGTTTGAACGTCGCCTCGGTGCGGCTGGCGCCGCTGCGCGAGCGGCCGGGCGACATCCCGCCGCTGGCCGAGCATTTCCTCGACCTCCACAAGGAGCGGCTCGGCCGGCCGGAGCTGTCGCTGAGCGGGGAGGCGCTGCGCCGGCTGGCCCATTGCCCCTGGCCGGGCAACATCCGCCAGCTGGAGAATGTGCTGCACAACGCGGTGCTGCTGGCGCCCGGTCCGGAGATCGGCGCGGACGACGTCCGCCTGCGCTGCGAGGGACACGGTCATGGCCAGAGCCAGGGCCAGCGCCAGAGTCGGACGTCCGCTGCCGTGGAGCCGCCGGCCCGCGACCTCGAGGGGGCGGTCAAGGCGCTGGTCGGCCGCGCCATCGCCGACGGCGAAGCCGACCTGTATGAGCGGCTGGTCCGCACCGCGGTGCGCAGCGCCTTCGAACTGGCCGACGGCAACCAGATGCGGGCGGCGGAAAGCCTGGGCATGACCCGCAACGCCTTCCGCACCCAGCTGGCCCATCTCGGCGCCATCGCGCCGCGGCGACGGTCCGGTGTGGCGGAACCGGGGGAGGAGCGGGCTTCGACGCCCTGCGTGCCGGCCCTCTCTTCCCGGCCCGCCCGGCTGCCTGTCCAACTCGTGGATCTGCCGATCGGCTATCAGAAGTTCGGCACCTCCAGCATCCTGAAGATGCGGGGGGCCGTGGAACGGCGGCTGGCCGCTCATGGCTACCGCGTCACCTGGACGGAGTTCGTGTCCGGCCCGCAGATGATGGACGCCCTCGGCAGCATGCAGGTGGAATTCGTGGCGACCGGGGAGGCGCCGCCGGTCTTCGCCCAGGCGGCCGGCGTGCCGCTGGTCTATGTCGGCTACGACCCGCCGGCTCCCAATGCCGAGGCGCTGCTGGTCCGTTGCGACAGCCCGTACCGCAGTACTGCCGACCTGCGCGGGCGCACGGTGGCGCTGCACACCGGATCGAACGTCCATTATTTCCTGTTGCGAGCCCTGCAAGCCTATGGGCTGACGCTGGACGACGTGCGCATCGTCCATATGCAGCCGGCGGCGGCGCTGGAGGCTCTGCTCGACGAGATGGTGGACGCCTGGGCGATCTGGGATCCGCTGCTGTCCTCCGCCCAGATCCGCGACGACACGCGGGTGCTGACCGACGGCAGCGGGCTGGTGCCCAACCACCAGTTCTATCTTGCCAACCAGAACTTTGCCGACCGCAACCCGGAGGCCGTCGCCATCCTGCTGGACGAGGTGGGCAAGGCCGGCGAATACGCCGCCCTGCATGCGGCGGAGGCTGCGCGGAGCATGACCCAAGACCTCGGCATCGCCGCCCCGGCGCTGGAGCTGGCTTTCAGCCGGCTTACCTACGGCGCCAAGCCGCTGGACGACCGGGCGGTGCGGCGCCAACAGGCGGTCGCCGACAGCTTCCACGCTTCCGGTCTGCTGAAATCCAGCATATCGGTGCGCGAAGCGGTGTGGTCCGGCGCGTGGGCATAGAAGAGAAAGTGTGGAATCGGCGTTGCCGATGCAGCAATTCCCCGGCGGCGGCTGTTGCAATTGCAGCGTAGCCGTCGGGGAATCATCTCTTCAAGCTCTTGGGAACAAAGGAAAACACGGGTTGGCACCGATGTTGCGCTTATCCGGCAGACCCTGCAACCGGAGACCGCAACCGTGTTCCGCAAGATCATCGACCTGCGCAGCCGTCCCGCCTTCCTGCATGATTTCTATGGGGCGACGCCCGGCACCCCCGGATTCGAGACGGCCAGATGGCTGAACCGGCGCGTCGGCACCCGTGGCGACGATGCCCATTTCACCCGCTCCCACACGCTGGAGGGCTATCTCGCCGATGTGCGCGAGGCCGGCATCACCGCAGCCGCCATCATCGGCCGCGACACCCCTGGCGTCAGCACCTCCAACGACCGGGTGCATGAGCTGGTCGCCGGCCGGCCGGAACTGATCGGTATCGGCTCCGTCGATCCGCAGCGCCAGGGCACCGCCGCCGCGGTGGCTGAGGCCGGGCGAGCCATCGCCGCGCTGGGACTGAAGGGCATCAATCTGGAGCCCGGCTTCCTCGACCCGGCGATTGCCTTCGACGATCCGTCACTGCTGCCGGTCTATGACGCCTGCGACCAGCTGAAGGTGCCGGTCTTCCTGATGACCGGGCCGACGACGCCGGACCCGCGCTTCAACGATCCGGCCCCGGTCGGCCGCATCGCCCGTTCGTTCCCGACCCTGAACATCGTCATCCACCACGGCTTCTGGCCGCATGTGGCGGAGATCGTCGGGATCGCCTTCCGCTATCCCAACGTCCACATCGTGCCGGACATGTACCTCTTCCTGCCCGGCAGCCGCCTCTATGTCGAGGCCGCCAACGGCTTCCTGCGCGACCAGCTGCTGTTCGGCAGCTCCTACCCGTTCCGCCCGATGAAGCAGACGGTGGAGGATTTCCTGAAACTCGGCTTCGACGGGGCGGTGCTCGACGGGCTGCTGTTCGACAACGCCCGGCGCCTGCTGGCGCTCGATCTCTGAGCGGAGGACCGATCCATGGACATCTTCTGGTTCCTGCCGGTGCATGGCGACGGCCCTTATCTGGGCAGCCAGGTCGACAGCCGGCCCGCCACCCTGGCCTATCTGACGGAGATCGCCCAGGCTGCCGACCGGCGCGGCTATCACGGCGTGCTGGTTCCCTGCGGCAAGGCCTGCGAGGAGCCTTACATCGTGTCGGCTGCGCTGATCGCGGCGACGGAGCGGCTGCGTTTCTTGGTCGCCACCCGGCCGTCCTCGATGACGCCGACCTTCGCGGCGCGGCTCGCCGCCGGACTAGACCGGCTGTCGGGCGGGCGCTTCTACCTGAATGTGGTCGCCGGCGGCGACGCGGCGGAGCTGGCCGGCGACGGCGTCTTCCTCGACCATGACGCCCGCTACGCCCAGGCGGCCGAGTTCTTCACGGTGTGGAAGCGGGTTCTGGCCGGCGAGACCGTCGATTTCGCCGGCAGCCACGTGACGGTGAAGGGCGCCACCGTGCCGCTGCGGCCGGTGCAGCGCCCCCATCCGCCGCTGTTCTTCGGCGGCTCGTCGCCCGCCGGCCATGCCGCGGTGGCCGAGCATTTCGACAGCTACCTGACCTGGGCCGAGCCGCCCGACGCGGTGGCCGCCAAGATCGCGGATGTGCGGGCGCGGGCGGCGGCGCGTGGCCGCACCCTGTCCTATGGCCTGCGCGTCAACATCATCGTGCGCGAGACCGAGGCGGAAGCCTGGGCCGCCGCCGAGAAACTCATCAGCAAGATCGACCGCAGCGCGGTCGAGGCCGCGCACGGCGCCTTCCGCCGCTTCGAATCCGAAGGCCAGCGCCGGATGACCGAGCTTGCCTCCCGCGCGGATCTGGTGGTGGCGCCGAATTTGTGGGCCGGCGTCGGGCTGGTGCGCGGCGGCGCCGGAACCGCGCTGGTCGGCAACCCGCGGCAAGTGGCTGATCGGCTGCTGGAATACCGCGATCTCGGCATCGACAGCTTCATCCTGTCCGGCTACCCGCATCTGGAGGAGGCGCACCGCGTCGCCGACCTGCTGTTCCCGCTGCTGCCGGTGACGGCCCCGCCGCCCGTCGCTCAGGCCGCACCCGACGTCGCCTTCATCAGCCCCTTCGGCGACCTCCAGCCGGCCAGGAGTGCCTCATGAGCATCGCTCCGCTGTCCAGCCCGGCCCTGCGCGGGGCATTGGCCGACCTCAAGACCCTGCTGGCGGAGAATGCCGTCGCCCGCGACCGGGCCGGCGGCACCGCCAAGGCGGAACGCGACGCCATCCGCCGGTCCGGCCTGCTGACCCTGGCGGTTCCGGCGGCCTATGGCGGGCAGGGGGAAGGCTGGCCGGCCATCCTGGGGGCGGTGCGGGACCTGGCGCAGGTCGATTCCTCGCTGGCCCATCTCTTCGCCTTCCATCACCTGATGGTCGCCTCGATCCTGCTCTATGGCAATCCGACCCAGCGGGCGGGCCTGTTGACCGCAACCGCCCGGCGCGGCCTGTTCTGGGGCAATGCGCTGAACCCGCTCGACCGCCGCACCCACCTGACGCCGGCCGGGGAGTTGGCGGAGGACGGGGAGGAGCCGCAGAGCTGGAGTCTGAACGGCACCAAGAGCTTCTGCTCCGGGGCAAGCGATTCCGACCTGCTGCTGGTGTCGGCGGACGGGCCGGACGGGGTGTTGCGGGTGATGGTTCTGCCGACCGACCGGTCCGGCATCGCCGTGCTGGACGATTGGGACGCCATCGGCCAGCGCCAGACCGACAGCGGCACCGTCACCTTCACCGATGTGGCGGTGTCGGCTGCCGACATACTGGGGCCGCCGGGGCCGTTCGGCGACGTCGCCTCCAGCCTGCGCCCCTGCATCGCCCAGTCGATCCTGGCCAGCCTCTATCTCGGCATCGCCGAAGGGGCGCTGGCGGCGGCGCGCGGCTTCACCCTGACGGAAGGGCGGCCGTGGCGGGCGTCGGGCGTGGCCAGCGCCGCCGAGGATCCCTATCTGCTGCATCATTTCGGCGAAGTGCAGCTTGCTGTCGCCGCGGCCGACGCGCTGGGCGGGTTGGCGCTCGACCGGCTGCAGCGGGCATGGGAGCGCGGGCGGTCGCTGGGGGCGCAGGAGCGGGGCGAAACCTCCCTCGCCGTCGCCACCTTCAAGGTCGCCGCCGCCCGTGCCGGTCTGGATGCCGCCGGCCGGCTGTTCGATATCACGGGCGCGCGGGGGGCCGCCGGGCGCTATGGCTTCGACCGCTTCTGGCGCAATGTCCGCACCCACTCCCTGCACGACCCGCTTGACTATAAGCTGAAGGAGCTGGGCGTCCACGCCCTGACCGGCGCGCTGCCGGAACCGGGCTTCTATTCCTGAGCCTTTTCCTGAACCGGCCGGTCGCGGCGGCCTCACCGCCGCAGCCGGCGCTCCAGCCACAGGCTGTAGCGCGACGCGATCACGCAGACCGTCAGGTAGATCAGCGCCGCGAAGCCGAAGGCTTCATCGTAGAATCCGAGCCATGCCGGGTCCTTGGCGGCGGTGCGCGCGGTGTTCAGCAGGTCGAACAGGCCGATGACGATGATCAGCGTGGTGTCCTGGAACAGGCCGATCGCCAGGGTCACGATGGAGGAGATCACCGTCCGCAGGGCCTGCGGCAGGATCACCAGCCGCATCGATTGCCAGTAGCCGAGCCCCAGCGCCTGGGCGGCTTCATACTGACCCGCCGGGATGGACTGAAGGCCGGCGCGGACGATCTCCGCCAGATAGGCGGAGACGAACAGGACAATGGCGATCTGTGCCCGCAGCAGCTTGTCGATGGCGGCACCGGCGGGCAGCATCAGCGGCAGCAGCAGGGTCGCGACGTAGAGCACCGCGATCAGCGGCACGCCGCGCGTCACCTCGATGAACAGGACGGCCAGCGTCCGCACCCCGCCCATGGAGCTGCGCCGGGCGAGCGCCAGCAGCACCGCCAGCGGGAAGGCGCCGACCAGCCCGACGACGGCGAGCAGCAGGCTGACCGGCAGGCCGCTCCAGCGCTCGGTCGGCACCGCCGGTCCGCCGGGACCGCCGGTCAGCAGCAGCAGGGCGGCGGCCAGCCCGAAAAGCCAGAGCCACAGCGTCGCCCGCCGCCAGAACAGCGGCATGCCGCTGAGCCCGGCCAGCGCCAGCAGGATGGCGCCGGCCGCCGCAGGGCGCCACTGCCGGTCCTGGTCGTAGAAGCCGAACAGGATGTAGCGCAGCTTCTCGCCGATGAAGGCCCAGCAGGCGCCGGCCGCGTCGGCGCAGCGGTCGGCGGGCCCCACCCACACGGCATCCAGCAGGGTCCAGCGCAGCAGCGGCGGCACGGCCCAGCCGAGAAGGGCGAGGCAGCAGAGCGTCACCGCGGCATTCAGCGGCGTGCCGAACAGGCCGGCCCACAGGCGCTGCCAGCGCGGCTGTGGCGAGGTGAGGGGCGGGGCGCTTTGCAGAACGCCGTCGGTCATCGCGCCCCCCTCGCCGCCAGCCGGCGGTTGTACAGGTTCATCGCCGCCGAGACCGCGAGATTCACCGTCAGATAGGCGCCCATCATGATCGCCATGGTTTCCAGCACCTGGCCCGTCTGGTTGGCGCTGGTGTTGATGACGCTGACCAGATCGGGGAAGCCGATCGCGACGGCGAGGCTCGAATTCTTGGTCAGGTTGAGATAGCTGGAGGTCAGCAGCGGCACGATCACCCGCATGGCCTGGGGCAGAACCACCAGCCGCATGATCCGGCGGCGCGGCAGGCCCAGCGCGCGCGCCGCCTCCCACTGCCCGGCCGGCACCGCCTGGATGCCGCTGCGCACGATCTCCGCGATCATCGCCGCGGCGTTGACGACCAACCCGACCAGCAGGGCGGAGAATTCCGGGGACACCGTCGTCCCGCCGCTGAAATTGAAACCGGCCAGTTCGGGAACCTCGACCTGCAACGGCACGCCCGATGCCAGCAGCAGTGCCGCGGGCAGGCCGCATGCGACCGCCGCGACCGACACTCCGGACAGCGCATCCCGCAGCCAGAAGCGCCGGCGCAGCACGGTCCCGGCAAGGGCGAGCGCCAGCGCAAGGGCGATGGCCGCCAGCAGCCATCCGCCCGCCCGCCCGTCGGCGAAGGCCGGCAGCTGGATGCCGCGGTTGCACAGGAAGATGCCCGGCAGCGGGTTCAGCGCCTGGCGCGGGGCCGGCAACGCCTGGAAGGTGGCGCTCCAGAAGAAGAGTTGCAGCAGCAGCGGCGTGCTGCGGACCAGCTCGACATAGCCTTGCACCAGCCCCGAGAGCAGCGCGTTGCCGGACAGCCGCGCCACCCCCAGCAGCACGCCGAGGACGGTGGCGATCAGGCAACCGGTCACCGCGACCTTGACGGTGTTCAGCAGCCCGACCAGCAGGGCCAGCGCGTAGCTGTCCTGCGGCCGGTAGTCGAGCAGCGCCTCCCCGATCTCGAAGCCCGCCGGACGGCCGAGGAAGGCGAAGCCCGGCGTGATGCCGAAGCGCTCCATGTTCGCCAGCGTGTTGGAGCCGAGCAGGAAGCCGCCCAGCAACACCAGCGCCAGGATCGCCGCCTGAAGGCCGCTACGGCCACCCCACCAGAGGGTGACCGCGGCGACCGGACCGGAGCGCAGGGCGCCGGACGGCGCGGGGCTGCTCACCGGAAGGGCGGGGCGTAGAGCAGGCCGCCCTGGGTCCACAGCTTGTTGAAGCCGCGGTCCAGCCCAACCTTGGTCGCCGGCCCGACGTTGCGGTCGAAGATCTCGCCGTAATTGCCCACGGTCTTGACGATGGTGTAGGCGAATTTCGGGTCGAGCTTGGCCGCTTCGCCCAGGCTGGGATCGACGCCCAGGAAACGGCGGACCGTCGGATCGGCGCTGGTCAGGAAGCTGTCGATGTTGGCCTGGGTGATGCCCAGCTCCTCCGCCTGGATGGTGGCGTAGACCGCCCAGTTGACGATCTCCAGCCACTGGTCGTCGCCGTAGCGGATGGCAGGGGCCAGCGGTTCCTTCGAGATGCGTTCGGGCAGCAGGACGTAATCGTCGGGCTTGGGCAGCTGGGTGCGGGTGATCGCCAGATCGGAGGCGTCCTGGGTCAGCACGTCGCAGCGGCCGCTGGAGAAGGCCTTCTGGTTCTCGGCGGTTTCCTCGATCACCACCGGCTTGAAGGCGATCTTGTTCTGCCGGAAAAAGTCGGTGATGTTCAGCTCGCCGGTGGTGCCGGTCTGGACGCAGACGGTGGCGCCGTTCAGATCCTTGCCCTTGCTCACCCCCAGCTTCTTCGGCACCAGCAGGCCCTGGCCGTCATAGAAGACCACCGGGCCGAAATGGAAGCCCAGCTTGGTGGCGCGGGTGAAGGTCTGGGTCACGCCGGAGAGCAGGATGTCGAACTCGCCCGATTGCAGGGCCGGCAGGCGCTGCTGCGGCGAGGAGGAGACGAACTGCACCTTGTCCGGGTCGTTGAACACGGCGATGGACAGCGCCCGTCCGAAATCGACGAAGAAGCCCTGCCAGCGGCCGTTGCTGTCGGGGGCGAAAAAGCCCGGCTGGGTGCCGACTCCGACCTTGATGCTGCCGCGCGCCTTGATCGCGTCCAGCGTCGGACCGGCCTTGGCGGCGCCGGTCAGGGCGAGGCCGATGGCGAGACTGAGAGCGCCGGCGATCAGAAAGCGCGGCGACAGGCCGCTTCGGGAGGACGGACGCGAAGGAGCCTGCGAGGGAGTGCGCATGGTGGTTTCCCGCAATGAGTTTGTTGTTTTGTGAAAGACGCGGAGCGCCGCAGTGAAAAGGCGCCCGACCTGCCGGACCCGTTTGCGGACCGGCGGTTGGCGGGCAGCCGCGAAGGGGCAGCGCTTATTCCCTAATTAGCAGATAGGGAAATTCGCCTGTCAATGGCTTTGTGAAAATCTATAAATTAACTTCATTAAATTGTTGATTACGAATTTTCCCGGCCCATAAATCCACAATTTCTGTAGACAATAAGAGTCTTCCGCGTAATGATCGGATGTGAAACCGGGAGGCCGCCCGGAGTTCCGTGACCCCGGCGGCCGTGCCAAGCCTCAAGCCCTAACCTCCCAAGTCATTGTACTGGAACGCTATCATGGCCAATCCTCAGACCGCCCGCCGGGCCTCCGCCTCCGCAGCGTCCGAACAGACCATGGTCTGGATCCCGCTTCCGGAAGCCATGGGGATGTGTGCCGTGAATGACGGGCTGTCGCCGCAGGCACCGGTCAGCCGGCTCTGGGCGCAGATGCGCGGCACCTGGCTGAAGGCGCGCAGCCGCACCGACTGAGCGGCCGCACCCGCTTCTACAAAATCCGATTTCACATGTCGCTGCACGAAGCGGGCGTTCCCGAACGCATGTCCGCAAAGGAGAGTCCTGTGACCGCGCTTCCCTCTTCGGCCGAGCGGCCGCCGCTGCCGTTTCTCGATCTCGCCCGCCTGGATGGCGCTGCTGCGGACCGCGCCCTGTTCCTGTCGGAGCTGCGGGCGGCGATCCGCCGCTTCGGCGCCTTCTATGTGACCGGCCATGGGGTCGATCCGGCCTTCATCGACTCCGTCTTCGACCTGTCGCGCGGCTTCTTCGCCCTGCCGGAGCAGGACAAGCTGTCCATCGAGATGGTCAACTCGCCCCATTTCCGCGGCTATACCCGCGCCGGCTGGGAGCGCACGCGCGGTCTGGCCGATTGGCGCGAGCAGCTGGATGTCGGTGCGGAACGGCCGGCCTTGCCCCAAGGTCCGGACCAGCCGCCCTGGGTCCGCCTGCAGGGCCCCAACCAGTGGCCGGAGACCCTGCCGGAGTTGCGCCCGGCGGTCCTGCGCCTCCAGGACCACCTGACCGCGGTGTCGCGGCGCATCCTGTCGACGGTGGCGGTGGCCCTGCGCCTGCCGGAAGATGCCTTCGATCCGATCCTGACCGACCAGCCGACGCAGCTCGTCAAGCTGATCCGCTATCCGGGCCATGACGCGGTTCCCGCCGACGATGCCCCCGCCGATGATGCCGGAGGGCAGGGCGTCGGGCCGCACAAGGACAGCGGCCTGCTGACGCTGGTTCTCCAGCACCGCCAGAGCGGTTTGCAGATCGAAACCGATGGCGGCTGGGCCGATGTGCCGCCGGTCCCCGGCACCTTCGTCGTCAATGCCGGCGAATTGCTGGAACTGGCGACCGACGGCTATTTCCGCGCCGCCGTGCACCGGGTGGTGACGCCGCCGGCGGGGGTGGACCGGCTGTCGACCGCCTTCTTCCTGGGGGCCGGCCTGGATGTCCGGGTGCCGGTGCTGCCGCTGCCGGACGATCTCGCCGCCGAAGCGCGAGGTCCCGAGCGCGACCCGCTGAACCCGCTCTACAGCTCGGTCGGGGAAAACACGCTGAAAAGCCGCCTGCGCTCCCACCCCGACGTGGCCCGCCGCCATTACGCCGATCTGGTCGGCGCCTCCGCCTGACCGGCACCGACAGCAAGAACCGAGAAAGAGGAACCGCCCGATGACCGACCGCAAGCCGCATTTCGAAACCCTGGCCGTCCATGGCGGCGCCTTCCGCGCCGATCCCGTCACCGGATCCGTCGCCGTGCCGATCCACCAGACGACCTCCTACCAGTTCCAGGACACCGCCCATGCCGAGCGCCTCTTCGCGCTTCAGGAACTGGGCCACATCTATACCCGCGTCACCAACCCGACGGTCGAGGTGCTGGAACAGCGGCTCGCCGTGCTGGAAGGCGGTGCGGCGGCGGTGGCGGTCGCGTCCGGACAGGCGGCATCCTTCTATTCGGTGCTGAATCTGGCGCAGGCCGGCGACAACATCGTCACCTCCACCGATCTCTATGGCGGAACCTGGAACCTGTTCGCGAACACGCTGAAGCAGATCGGCATCGAGGCGCGCTTCGTCGATCCGGCCGACCCGGAGAATTTCCGCCGCGCCACCGACGACCGCACCCGCGCCTATTATGCGGAGACGCTGCCGAACCCGAAGCTGAACGTCTTCCCGATCCGCGAGGTCGCCGACATCGGCCTCGAACTGGGCGTGCCGCTGATCGTCGACAACACCGCGGCACCGCTGACCGTGCGGCCCTTCGACCATGGCGCGGCGGTGACGATCTATTCGGCGACCAAATACATCGGCGGCCACGGCACCACCATCGGCGGCGTGCTGATCGACGGCGGCACCTTCCCGTGGGAGGCGCATGCCGCCCGTTTCCCGTTGCTGACCCAGCCCGACCCTAGCTATCACGGTGCGATCTGGACGGAGGCGGCCAAACCGCTCGGCCCCATCGCCTATGCGCTGCGTGCCCGCGTCACCCTGCTGCGCGACATCGGTGCCGCCCTCAGCCCGCAATCGGCCTTCCAGCTGATCCAGGGGCTGGAGACGCTGCCGTTGCGCATCCGCCAGCACAACGTCAACGCCGGCATCGTCGCGAACTATTTGAAGACGCATGCCAAGGTGACGTCGGTCATCTTCCCCGGCCTGCAGGAGGGCGAGGCGCGGCGGCGCGCCGACACCTACCTGAAGGGCGGCTATGGCGGGCTGGTCGGCTTCGAACTGGCCGGCGGGGCTGAGGCGGGGCGGCGCTTCATCGACGCGCTGAAGCTGTTCTACCACGTCGCCAACATCGGCGACGCCCGGTCGCTGGCGATCCATCCCGCCACCACCACCCACTCCCAGCTGTCGCCGGAAGACCAGATCGCCACCGGCGTCACCCCCGGCTATGTCCGCTTGTCGGTCGGCATCGAGCATCCCGACGACATCATTGCCGACCTGGAGCAGGCACTGGCCGAGGCGTAAGGCCCATCGTCCCTCGCCCATAGTCCAGCGGTAGCGGTCTCTCGCGGTTCAGAGTCTCACTGCGCGGCCGGCACCATCCCCTCGGCGGGAGGTGCTGGCCGAAATTTTTCACAGATGTGCATATTTTGGTATGCGCACTATCTCTAGTGTGTAAGTATGATTTCAGGAAGAAAGAGCGACCGAAAGCAGTAATAGAAAGCTGTTTCGGAATCGCCGATTCGCTCAATCCGCATGATCGACAGTCCCGGAGGGTTTTTCCGATGGCCAACGTGCCCGGCGCTCCTGTCAGTTCATCCGCCGCATCCCTCGACCTTGAGACCGATGTCCTGATACTGGGGGGCGGTCCCGCCGGCACCTGGGCCGCCATCGCCGCTGCAACCGGCGGTGCCCGCACCATTCTGGCCGACAAGGGATTCTGCGGCACGTCCGGCGCCACCGCCGCGTCCGGAACCACGCTGTGGTATGTCGATCCCGATCCGGCCAAGCGCGCTGCGGCCAAGGCATCGCGCGAAGGGCTGGGCGGCCATCTTGCCGACCATGGCTGGATGGACCGCGTGCTCGACCGCACCCATGCGGCGGTCGGCCAGCTCGCCGACTGGGGCTATCCCTTTCCACGCGATGCGGACGGGCGTGAGCGCCGCGTGTCGGTGCAGGGGCCGGAATATATGCGGCTGATGCGCCGCCGGGTGAAACAGGCAGGCGTGACGATCCTCGACCATTGCCCGGCGCTGGAGCTGCTGGTCGACGACAGCGGCGCCGTGGCCGGCGCCGTCGGCTTGCAGCGGCAAAAGGGCGGGCGCTGGACCGTGCGGGCGAAGGCGGTGGTCATCGCCACCGGCGGCTGCGCCTTCCTCAGCAAGGCGCTGGGCTGCAACGTGCTGACCGGTGACGGCCTGCTGATGGCGGCGGAGGCCGGGGCCGATCTGTCGGGGATGGAGTTCTCCAACGCCTACGCCATCGCCCCGGCCTTCGGCTCGGTGACCAAGACGCTGCTCTACCAGTGGGCCAGCTTCACCCGTGCCGACGGCGAAGCCATTCCGGGGGCGGCCTCCAAGGGCGGCCGCTCCGTCATCGCACGCGTGCTGACGACCGAACCGGTCTATGCCCGCCTCGACCGGGCCGAACCGGAACTGTGGGCGGCGATGCGTCAGGCCCAGCCGAACTTCTTCCTGCCTTTCGACCGCGCCGGCATCGACCCCTTCACCCAGCGTTTCCCGGTGACCCTGCGGCTGGAGGGCACGGTGCGCGGCACCGGCGGCCTGCGGCTGGTGGACGGGACCTGCGCCACCGCTGTCCCCGGACTTTTCGCCGCCGGCGACGCCGCGACGCGCGAGCCGATCTGCGGCGGCTTCACCGGCGGCGGCAGCCACAACGCCGCCTGGGCGATGTCGACCGGCCATTGGGCAGGTCTCGGGGCTGCCGATCATGCCCGCGCCTTGGGGGTCCGCGCCCTGGGAAATGGAACCCGCACCCTGCGGCGGGCGGGCGGTGCCGGATTGCAGGACAGGCCACGGGGCGGACATGGTGCTGCGGTCGATGCCGGCACTCTGACCCGTGCCGTCCAGGCCGAGGTGTTCCCCTACGACCTCAATTACTTCCGTACGGAGGAGGGGCTGACCGGCTCCCTCGGCCGGCTGGACCGGCTGTGGGCCGATGCCGCCGGGGCCATGCCGGCCTCCGCCGACACAGTCCTGCGCGTGCGGGAAGCGGCGGCGATGCTGGCGACCGCCCGCTGGATGTACCGTTCGGCGCTGGCCCGCACGGAATCGCGCGGCATGCATCGCCGCATCGACCATGCCGCCCTCGACCCGGCCCAGCGGCATCTGCTGACGGTCGGCGGCCTGGACGAGGTGCATGTCTCGACCCGCCCGGCGCCGGTCCGCGCGGATCCGGTCCGCCTGGATCGGGCCGAGGCCGGCCGGGAGTTGGCCGCATGATCGAGCTGATCAGCCCGACCCGCTGCACCGGCTGCAACATCTGCGTCTCCGTCTGCCCGATGGACGTGTTCCAGCCGACCGGTGGCGGCCGGGCCGAGGGGGCCGCCCCCGTCATCGCCCGGCAGTCCGACTGCCAGACCTGCTTCCTGTGCGAAGCCCATTGCCCGGACGACGCCCTCTATGTCGCTCCCGATGCCGAAACGGTGACGGGGATCACCGAGGAAGCGGTCGCCGCCGCCGGCCTGTTCGGCAGCTACCGCCGTGCCATCGGCTGGACTGCCGCCCATCGCGAGAACCGTTCCGCCGACCAGACCTTCCGGCTGCTGGCGCCCCATTGAGCGCCCGGCCGCATTCGACAGGAGCCTTTCGATCATGACCGTGTCCGATCCCTCCGGCATTCGCCTGAACCGCCGCCGCCTGCTGACCGGTGCCGCTGTCACCGCTGGCGCGCTGGCCGCCGGGCCGCTGTGGGCCGGCCGCGCGCAGGCCGCCGCGGCCAAGGCGACGCTGGCCTATGGCAGCACCGGCTACACCTGGGCGGTGCCCTTCGTCGCCGAGGCCGCCGGCACCTGGGCCGAGGCCGGCTTCGATCTGAGCACCATGGAGTTCGAGAGCGGGCGCGATTCGATGCAGGCGCTGCTCGCCGGCTCGGCCGACTTCTCCGCCTCGACCGACACGCCGGTGGTGTTCGCGGTGCTGCAGGGGCTGCGGCCGCTGATTCTGGTGAATTACAGCCGCTATTCGCGCGACATGAAGATCGTCGTCCGCAAGGACGGCGGCATCGATCCGGCCAAGCCGGCCAGCCTGAAGGGGCGCAGGATCGCCACCCGCGTCGGCACCTCCGGGCAATATATGCTGGCGAAATATCTGGAATTCGCCGGGCTGGCGCCGGGCGACGTCGAGGTGGTCGACCTCACCCCGAACAACATGACCTCCGCCCTGGTTCGCGGCGACATCGACGGCTTCGCCTGGAGCAGCCAGTCCGCCGCGGTGGCCGAGCGCCAGTCCGGCGGCAAGACCGCGGTGATGACCCAGGACGGGCTGGAGAAATTCTTCCAGAGCCACCAGCTGCTGCTGACCACCGAAAAGGTGGTGAAGGAGAAGCCGGAGCTGGTGACCGGCGCCATCCGGGCGTTGCAGGGGGCGGAACGCCGCATCCTGGCCGACGGCGGCTGGGCCGACCTGATCTCGCGCCGCATCCACACGCCGCCGAAGGAGATTCTGGAGGCGACCTCCGAGTTCACCTTCAAGATCGCCTTCGACGACCGCTTCGTCGACGATCTGGTGGCTGAGGCGGAATGGGCCATCGCCACCGGCCTCGCCAAGCGTCCGGCGGGGGACCTGCGGGCCCTGTTCCGCGGCCTGATCGTCGATTCCCCATTGAAGGCGGTCGCACCCGACCGGGTCACCCTGTCATGAGCGGGCCGCTGATCGATTTCGACCGCGTGTCGCAGATCTATGCGGCGCGCGACGGCTCTCCGGTCTGGGCGCTCAGCGACGTGTCGCTGCGGGTGGAGGCCGGCGAGTTCGTCTGCCTGATCGGCCCGTCCGGTTGCGGCAAGTCCACGCTGATCCATCTGCTGGCCGGCTTCCTCAAGCCGACGTCCGGCGCCGTGCGCTTCCGCGGCCGGCCGCTGGACGGGCCGGGGCCGGACCGCGGGGTGGTGTTCCAGGAATATGCGCTGTTCGCCTGGATGACCGCGCGCCAGAACGTCGAGTTCGGCCTGCGCATGCAGCGGGTCTCCGCCCCCGTCCGGCGGCGCCGGGCGCTGGAGGCGCTCGACCGGGTCGGGCTGCGCCATGCCGCAGACCGCTACCCGCACGAGCTGTCCGGCGGCATGCGCCAGCGCGTCGCCGTCGCCCGCGCCCTGGTGGTGGAGCCGGAGGTGGTGCTGATGGACGAGCCGTTCGCCGCCGTCGACGCCATGACCCGCACCACCCTGCAGGAGGATCTGCTGCGGCTGTGGCGGGAGACCGGGGTGTCGGTGCTGTTCGTTACCCACAACATCGACGAGGCGGTGTTCCTCGCCCAGCGCGTCGTGGTGATGGGGGCCGGGCCGGGGGTGATCCGCGAGGATCTGGCGGTCGATCTGCCCTATCCGCGCGACCGCGGTTCGGCGGAGTTCGGCCGGGAATATGCCCGCATCGCCGCGGCGCTGGCCCGCGGCAGCCGGGGAACCGACCAGAGCGACGGTGAACGGAGAGCGGCGTGACGGCGGCGACGGATGACGTGACCGGCAACGATCTTTCTTCCTCCCGGCGCCCGGCGCTGGAGGCGCCGTCCGACAGGGACGCCTTCGCTAAAGAGTTCCGCCGCGCCCATCGCCGCGGCCTGCGGCGGGCGGCCTGGCTGCGCGCCCTCCTGAACGTGACCGGCATCCTGCTATTCCTGGCGGTCTGGGAGGCGGTGCCGCGGCTGGGGACCTGGGTCAATCCGGTGCTGCTGCCGCCGCCGTCGGTGGTGTTCGACACCTTCGTCCCGATGCTGCTGTCCGGCGAGATTCCGGCCAACATCCTGGCCAGCCTGCGCCGGGCGGCGCTGGGCTTCGGCATCGCGACGGCGACCGGCGTGACGGCCGGGCTGCTGACCGCACGCATCGGCCTGCTGCACCATGTCAGCGAGCCGATCCTGCACGGTTTCCGCTCCGTCCCCTCCATCGCGCTGGTGCCGCTGTCGGTCCTGTGGTTCGGCATCGGCGAAGGCTCGAAGGTGGCGCTGGTCGCCTGGGGCAGCTTCTTCCCGATCTGGATCACCACCTTCATCGGCGTGCGCGACGTGCCGGCGGCCTATCTGCGCTCCGCCGCCTGCCTGGGCGCCGGGCGGCTGGCGACGCTGCTTCTGGTGGTGCTGCCGGCGGCCCTGCCGATGATCCTGGCGGGCTTGCGCCAGGGCATCGCCGTCTCGCTGATCCTGCTGGTCGCCGCCGAGCTGTCCGGCGCGCGGGAGGGGGTCGCCTACATGATGTCCACCGGCCACCAGATGTTCCGGGTCGACATCATGCTGATCGGGCTGGTGCTGCTCGGCACCTTCGGCTTCATCGCCGACCGCCTGTTCGTGGCGCTGATCCGCCGCCTGTTCCCCTGGTACACCACCGCCTCGTGAGGGTCGCCGGATGAGCGGACCGAGTTCTTCACCCACCCTGATCCTGCGCAACGCCAACATCCTCACCTTCGATCCGGCCCGGCCGCGCGCCAGCGCGGTGGCGCTGGCCGGCGACCGCATCCTTGCGGTCGGAGGGGAGGAGGTCGCGGCACTCGCCACCGCCGCCACCGAGGCGATCGACCTCGGCGGCGCGACGCTGATCCCCGGCTTCAACGACGCCCACGCCCATATGGAGCGCGAAGGGCTGAAGCGCCTGCGCCCCTCGCTGGCCGGTGCCCGCAGCGTCGGCGACATTCTGGAGCGGGTGCGGGCGGTTGCGGCGGAGACGCCGCCCGGCCAGTGGATCGTCACCATGCCGATCGGCACGCCGCCCTTCTTCTTCGACGGTGCGGCGACGCTGGCCGAGGGGAGGCCGCCGGATCGGCACGAGCTGGACCGTGCAGCACCGGACCACCCCGTCTACATCCCCGGCCTGTTCGGCAATTGGGGCAAACCGCCGGGGCACAGCGCCCTGAACAGCCGGGCGCTGGCGCTGAACGGCATCACCGCGGCCAGCGTGCCGACCTGCGGCGGCGTGGAGATCCTGAAGGACTCCCACGGCGAGCCGACCGGCGTGATCGTCGAGCACAACAGCCGCCCGACCGTCGAGTTCGACCTGCTGCCGGCGGTTCCCCGCTTCGGTTTCGCCGAACGGCTGGAAGGCGTGCGTCTGTCCCAGCGGCTCTACAACGCCCAGGGCACCACCAGCATCTATGAGGGGCACGGCTCCGCGCCGCAGACCATCTCGGTCTACCGCCGCCTGTGGGAGCTGGGGGAGCTGACGGTGCGGGTCGGGCTGGTGGTGAGCCCGAGCTGGGCCGACATCGCCGAGGCGCGCCGCGCCATGCGCGACTGGCTGGCCCACGCGCGCGGAGCCGGGCTGGGCGATCCCTGGCTGCGGCTGTCGGGCGTCCACATCGCCTATGGCGGCGACCCGGCGGTCGCCTGCTGCGCCCGCGACAATCTGCCGGACACCGGCTGGTCCGGCTTTGTCGAGCAGGCGCTGACCCCGGCCGACTTCCGCGAGGCCTGCTTTCTGGCCGCCGAGCACGATCTGCGCCTGCACACCATCGTCAGCGACAGGCTGCACGAGGTGGTGCCGGTGCTGGAGGCGGTCAACCAGCGCCATCCGCTGTCCGGCCGCCGCTGGGTGATCGAGCATATCGGCCGCGCCCGGCTTGCCGATCTTGAGGCGCTGAAGCGGCTGGACGTGCTGGTGACGACGATCCCGACCTATTTCCTGTGGAAGGGCGGTGCCGCCTATCTGGATGAGCCGGATGGCGGCGATCTGGTGGTGCCGCACGCCCATCTGCTGCGGTTGGGCATTCCGACCGCCATCGCCACCGACAACATCCCGCACGATCCCTTCTTCACCCTGTGGTCGGTCTGCAACCGGCTGGAACGGTCCAGCGGCCGGGTCATCGGCCCCGACCAGCGGCTGGATGCCGAAACGGCGCTGCGGCTGTTCACCGTGGCCGGCGCCGCCCTGACCTTCGACGAGGGATGGAAAGGGCCGCTGCGTCCCGGCTTCGCCGCCGACCTCGCGGTGCTGTCGGAGGATCCCACCGCCATCGACCCGGACCGGTTGCGCGATCTGCGCTGCCGCCTGACGCTGGTCGGCGGACGGATCGTCCATCGCGAAGGGCTGTGACCGTGCCGCGGCCGTTGCGGATCGTCATCGTCGGTGCCGGCGTGTCGGGCAGCGGCGTCGCCGCCGGGCTGGTGCGCGCCGGTGCCGCCGGTGGCTTCTCCGCCGAGGTGGAGCTTGTGGACCCGCGGCCGTCGCCCGGGGCCGGACTGACCTACGCCGCGGGCGGCGACCCGCGCCACCGGGTGAATGTTCCCTCCATCCGCATGGCGGCGGTGACCGGCCGGTCGGCTGGGGAGGATGGCGAGGAGGATTTCCATCGCTGGTGCCTGGAGCGCGGCGTGCTGGAGGCCGATCCGGACGGTTGGGCGGACGGGCTGCATTATCCGGCGCGGTCGGTGTTCGGGCGGTATCTCGACGAGAGGCTGCGCGCGTTGTTCGCCGCGGCCGGGCCGGTGCGGGTGACCCACCGGCGCGACCGTGCCGTCGCCGCCCGCCGGCTGGCATCGCCGCAGGGAAGCGGGTTTGTCGTCGAGCTTGCCGGCGGCAGGGTACTGGAGGCCGATGCGCTGGTGCTGTGCACCGGCAACCCGAGGCCCGAACTGCCGGGTGTGCTGGCCGGGCTGGCCGGGCACGGGCGGGTCGTCGCCGATCCATGGGCGCCGGGCGCGCTCGACACCATCGGGCGGACCGACCGTGTGCTGATCGTTGGCACCGGCCTGACGATGGGTGACGTGGTGTCGACCCTGCTTGGCCGGGGCCATCGCGGACCGCTGACCGCCCTGTCGCGCCATGGTCTGGTGCCGCGACCGCGTCCGGCCGGGCAGGCTGAATCCTGGACCGACTTCGCCGCCAATCCGCCTGCCAGTGTCCGTGACCTGCTGCGCCGGGTGCGTGCCACCGTCGCTGACGCCGGCAGGCAGGGGCGGCCCTGGACCGATGTGCTCGAAAGCCTGCGCCTTCAGAATGGTGCCTTGTGGGCGGCCCTTCCCGTTGACGAACAGCGGCGGTTCCAGCGCCATCTGCGGCCTTGGTGGGACGCCCACCGCTTCCAGGCGGCCCCGCAGGTTGCCCGGCTGCTGGCGTCCGCGCAGACGGACGGGCGTCTTTCGGTCCTGGCCGGACGGTTGGTCGGGGCGAACGCCGACGCCGATTCGTCAGGCACCCGCGGTGATGAGGGTGGCGGTCTGTGGGTTCTCTATCGGCCGCGCGGCGGCGACGCCCTGACCGGGCGAACCTACGATGCCCTGGTGAACTGCACCGGCGCCGGCCATGGAGCCTCCTTCGGCCGGAACCCGCTGCTGGCGACCCTGACCGCCCAAGGGTTGATCCGGCCGGATCCGCTTGGTCTGGGGGTGGAGGTGGACCGGCGGCACCGGGCATTGGATGCCGGTGGCCGGCCGGTCACCTCCCTGTTCGTCGTCGGGCCGCCGACCCGCGGCAGCCTGGGCGAAGTGACCGGCGCATCCGAGATCGTGCCGCACGCGCTGGCGGTTGCCGAGGCATTGACGGCATGGCGGCACGGCATGTCTCCGCGGTCCCCCTGACCCGCGGATGCGACCCGCGATCCCGGCGAGCCGGCAATGCGGGCCAAGGCCATCACACTGTCAGAAACAGCGCGGAGGTCCACACCCGCGACTGGTCGCGCTGGCGTCCGGTGAGGAACAGCGGGTGCTCGCAGCCTGCCGCCAGCCCTAGCCCGGCCAATGGGATGCGGCCAGCGAGGTCGCGGGGCAGCGGCGCCTCGGTGACACGCTCCACCGTCACCTCCAGTTCCGTGCCGGGCAGCAGGCGGGTGACGGCTCCGGCCGGCGAGCGGGCTGCATCCAGCAGCGCGTCGCCGTCGATCTCCAGCACGGCCTCCGGCGCATGCGGGTTGGGCGGCGGGGTCAGCGGGTTGCCGACCTTCACATAGGTGCCGATGTCGAGTTGTACCCGGATGCGCGTGCCGGCCAGCCGAGACAGCGTCAGTTCCACCCCGTCGGTATCGCCATGGGTGACGGTGCGCAGGGCCACCGTGGTGGCGTCCTGCCGCCAGCAGCCCTGTTCGGGATGGTCGAAGCCGAAGGGCTCGACCCGCTGCACCGCCGCTCCGGTGACGGTGATGCCGCCGCTCCAATAGGCCCCGCGGTAGCGGTCCTTGATGCGGGCGCCGCCCAGCCGCAGCCGGATGCGCCGCTCCGACAAGCCCAGTTCGCGGTGCAGGTCGCGCTCCCACAGCAAAGTCTCGCCGTCGTAAAGCCGCAGGCTCTCCCAGCCACGGTCGCCGAGCAATCGGTAGTCGAGCGCATCCGCCGCCGAGGCTTGCACCACCTCGCCCATCCAGCGGTCGCCCAGCCGCAGGCTGGCGAAGCTGCGCTCGCCGGTGGTGGCGAAGGTGCGGCGCGAGCGCAGCGCCCGGCCGATGGTGGCGCGGTCGAGCCGGTCGGCCAGCACCCCGGTCAGCCCGCCGCGCGCGCCGAACACCGCGGTGGCCGGTGCCCCACCGCCGCAGCGGCCCTGATGCTCGTCGCTGCTGGCCGAGGCGCCGAGCCGGTAGCCGCGGGCCAGCGCCTCGGCATAGACCCAGTGGAACTGGCCCCAGGCGGAGCCGATCTCGATCAGCCGCTCCAGCTCGGGATGGTGCCAGTCGAGATTGCAGCGCCGGCCGCCGACATGCGGGATCAGCAGATGGCCTTCCGGGTCGTCCTGATAGGCGGCGTAAAGCTCGTCCAGCGGCCAGGCGCCGGGGCGCAGCTTGCCGCGGGTGGACTCGTTCCATTCGAAGGAGCGGACCGGCTGCCCCCGGCTGTCGACGGGGAATTGCGGCACGCCGTCGCGCAGGAAGACGACATTGTGGTCGCCGCCGGCCGCCGAGTTGCCGCACCATTCGGTGCCGGGGTAGCAGACGAAGCGGCCGGCCTCGTTGAAGCGGTCGATCAGCCCGACCGCCTCGCTCCAGGCCTTTTCGGTGACGTTGAAGTCGTTGGCGGTGTAGCCCAGCACGTCCAGCCCGGCGATATCGCGGCCGTAGGACAGGTTGTAGGCGGTGTCGTTGGTGCCGACCGTGTCGTTGGAATGGACATGCAGGTCGGCATAGTAGGCACGCGGCGCGCTCTCTTCGACGGTGACGAAGGCTTCGGCCGGAACCAGCCCGTCGGCGGTGGCGGCAATGCGCCAGTCGCCCTCCGACAACGCCACGTCCTCGCGATGGACCAGCCAGCCATAAGCACCGGGGTTGGGCGAGAGCGTCAGTTGCTGCGTTGCCTCACCCTGCGGGCCCGCCAGCGTCAGGGCGGCATCGATGGCGCCGCCAGTGCAGCAATTGCCCCAGACATCCTCGGCGCGCAGCAGCAGGCTGGCCGGGCCGGGTGCCGTCAGGCGCGGCGCCACCAGACGCAGGGCGGCGGGCGCGCCGGGGACGATGTCGATCACGCAGTCGCCCGGCACCTCGGCATATTTCTGGCTGCCGAGCGGGTCGATGAAGACGCGGAAGCGGAACCCCTGCTCGACGAAGCTCTGCACCCGCGTGCCCGGCCCGCCGCGCCGCCGGTCGCCCAGCCTGATGACGATGCGGTCGCCGGGATTGAGATAGCCGTCGATCACGTCGATGACGATGGCCTTCTGATAGGGGCGCTCATGGCCCTTCTGGTCGAAGCGCACCTTCAGCGCCTGGATCGTCGCCGGGCTCTGCCCCGGCACCAGCGGTCCGGCCTCATACTCCGCCGAGACATAGTTGGCGGCCTGCGGGTCGCTGGTCTGGAACAGCGCCCAGTCGGAATAGAACTTCATCGCCAGCTTGATGCCGGCGCCGTCGGCGAGGCCCGACGCCCCGACCTCGTAGACCAGTTGCAGTTCGGTCCATTCGCCGGCGACCAGCCGGCGGTGCGAGCAGCTGGTCGATCCCAGGAAGGGGCGGTCCTTGTTGCGCTCGTACAGCCCGACGGGGGCGATGTGGCGGACAGGCGGCTGGGCTTCGGACATGGCGGCGGTTCCTCCGGTTCTGCGGGTTTTCGGGTCAGGCGAGGTGCCAGTGGCGGTAGCGCCGCTCGATGCGGCGGAAGACGAGGCTTTCGGTGATCCAGGCGGTCATGCCGATGATGGCGACGCCCAGCAGCACCTGGGTGGCGTTGCCGATCTGGCCGCCCATCGCCACCATCCAGCCGATCCCCTGCGAGGCGCCCAGCATCTCGGCCGCCACCAGCGCCCGCCACGCCTGGCTGAAGCCGATGCGCAGCGCCGCGGTCAGGAAGGGCAGCGAGGCCGGCAGGTAGACATGGCGGATCAGCTGCCAGCGGCGGGCGCCCAGCACGCGGGCGGCGCGCAGGTTGCCGTTGCGGATGGCGAGGAAGCCCTCCTGCACCGTCACCGCCATCGGGAACAGGGCGGCGACCACGATCACCATGGTGATGGCGACATAGCCCAACCCGAAGAAGATCATCGACAAAGGCGCCCAGGCGATGGGCGGGATCGCCATGAACAGGCCGGTCAACGGGGCGGAAAAAGCGCGGAAGCCCGGCGACAGCGCCCCGGCCAGCCCCAGTGCCAGCGCGCCCAGCACGGCGACGGCGAAGCCGCCGGCCTCGCGCAGCAGGCTGGCACCGACATGGGCGGCGAGCTGGCCGCTGTCGAGCCAGCGCACCGCCTCCGCCGCCACCGCCCAGGGCTGCGGCAGGACATAGGGCGGCAGGTTCCAGGCGGCGGCGCTCCACACCAGCAGCAGCGCCGGAAAGGCCGCCCAGCCGTAAAGCCGGGTCCGCATCAGCGGCCCGCCCGGCGGAGGTAGGAGCCGTCGACGATGTCCGCCGCCTTCATCGGCGCCGGGATGAAGCCGAGCGCCAGCGATGTGTCCATCAGCCGCTGGATGAAGGCGAGGTCGCTCTCCTCCAGCCGGTCCGACCAGCCCAGCCGCTTGCGCGCCTCGGCGGCGACCGCGGCCGGGGCGATCTCGGTGCCGTCGGCGCGCTTCACCGGCTCCAGCTTGAACGCTTCGGCGATCAGGGCGTCGCCTTCGGCCGGGTGGTCGGACAGCCAGGCGATGGCCTTGGCATGGGCGCGCAGCAGCTTCACCACATCGTCCGGCCGCTCCGCCAGCGTCTTCTTCGGCGCCATCACCACGTACCAGGGATAGCCGGGCAGCGCCTGGTTGACGTCGAACAGCACATGCGCGCTTCCCCGCAGCACCTGCTGGCTGATGAAGGGCTCCCAGGTGAAGGCGGCATCCACCGTTCCGCTGTCCAGCGCGGCGTTCATGTTGCCGACCGGCATCGACACCACCGACAGATCGCGGTCGGGATCGAGGCCGGCGGCCTCCTTCAGCACGGCGCCGCGCAGCAGCACGTCCATCCCGCTGCCGCGCGCCACCCCGGCGACCTTGCGGCCGCGCAGGTCGGACAGCTTGGCGATGGCGGGATTGTTGGCGATCACCGCCGCCTGCCCGTAATTCACCTTGGCCAGGATGCGGCTGTCCAGCCCGCGCGCCGCCCACTGGTAGACCGGCGGCGCGCCGATATAGGCGACGTCCAGCTCGCCGGCGGCGAGCGCCTGCTGGATGACCGGCCCATCGCCGAAGGGCTTTGCCTCCACCGTCAGCCCCTCTTCGGTATAGAAGCCCTTGCGGTCGGCGACCAGCGCCGGGGCGTTGGCCATGGCGAAGACCCAGCCGACCCGGAGCGGGCGGCCGTCGGCCGTGGTGGCGGCCCCGGCCGGGGCGATGCCGGCGAGCAGAGCGATGGAGCCGTACAGGGCGGCGGACAATGCCGCGGCGAACATCCGGTTCATGCGCGAAATCCTTCTGGTCGGGGCTGGCAGGGGATGGTCCCGGCCGCAGGTCAGGCCGCGGCGACGATGGCGGAAATCCGCTCCAGCAGCGTGTCGGTCAGGGCGGTGAAGCGCTCCAGCCGCCGGGTCTCGCGCAGGCGGCGCGGGCGGGGCAGGTCGATGGTCAGTTCGCTGTGGATGCCGGCCGGGGCGATGTCGAGCAGCACGACGCGGTCGGCCAGGAACACCGCCTCCTCGACGTCGTGGGTGATGAACAGGACGGTCTGACCGAGCCGGCCGCACAGCCGCAGCAGTTCCTCGTTCAGGGTGGCGCGGGTGATGGCGTCCAGTGCGGCGAAGGGTTCGTCCATCAGCAGCAGGCGCGGCTCCAGGACCAGCGCGCGGGCCAGGGCAACCCGCTGCTGCATGCCGCCCGACAGCTGGTGAGGAAACTTGCCGGCCGCGGCATCAAGCCCGACCAGCGCCAGTGCCGCCAGCGCCTTGTCCCGCTGCTCCGCCTCCGGCAGCCGGCCGGCCATCCGCAGGCCGAACCGCACATTGTCGAGCACGTCGAGCCAGGGAAACAGCTGCGGCGACTGGAAGACATAGCCGAGCGCCGGCATCTCCGGCGTCACCGTCTCGCCGTCGATGGTGATGCGGCCGGAATCGGGCGGCAGGAAGCCGGACAGCAGGTTCAGCAGCGTGGTCTTGCCGCAGCCCGATGGGCCGAGCAGCGCCACGAACTCCCCCGGACGGGCGGACAAGGCCAGGGACCGAAACATCGGATGGGTGCCGTCATAGGCGAAATCCACGCCGTCCACGTGGAAGGCGGCACCGCCGGAGCGATCATCGGGAAAAGTCTCGAAACGGCTGCCGGATGGAGAGGTCGGAATTCCACAGTCCATGTCCGTTTTATCCCTCCGATCAACCGGTTCATCTCGATAATACATTATAATACATATTATAAAATACGTGGCAACTAGGGAATTGAATCAGATTCACGCGGCTGGCACCGTGACGGGATAGACGCTTGAGCCGTCCCGTCGCCGGTGGCATCAAGGCGGCCTCGATCCGCTGGCCGGGTCGATCATTCAGGGAGGAAAGCCAGGGTGCCCGTGGTGCGAGACAACGCGACGGCGCTGTACCGGCAGATCGCCGACCGGCTGCGCGACGAGATCGCCGCCCGGCTGTTCGAGCCGTCGGGGCGGCTGCCGACGGAAAGCGAGATCGGTACCCGCTTCGGCGTCAGCCGGGTCACCGTCCGGCTGGCGCTCGACCGGCTGGAGGCGGACGGGCTGATCGAGCGCCGCAAGGGCAAGGGCACCTTCACGGCGGGCAAGCGCGTCCAGCATCCGCTCGACCGCCTGCGCAGCTTTCACGAATCCCTGCGGCTACAGGGGCTGGATGCCACGATGCAGCCGATCTCGGCGCGGATCGTCGCGACGCCGCCGGACCTGCGGGAGGATTTCGGCCCCCATTGCCTGGAGGTCTGCCGCCTGCATCTGGTGGATGGAGAGCCGGTGGCCCTGGGCCGCAGCCTGCTGCCGCCGGCCCTGGAGCCGGTCGATTGGCAGGCGGCCGGACACAAGCCGATCTACGGCATCCTGCAGGACATCGTCGGCAAGCCGGTCGGCGGCGCCGACATCGAGGTGAAGGCGGCGGCGGCCGATGCGGAGGTGGCGACGGCGCTCGGCCTGCCGGCGGGAGCGCCGGTGCTGGTAATGGAGCGCCGTTCCGTCTTCGTCGGCGGCGGCTGCGCCGACCGTTCGGTTTTCCACATCAGATCCGAACGCTACAGCTTCATCCTGTCCCACCGCTGGCAGGGATAGGGGCGACCGGCAGTCTTTTTACCGGCGATGGCCTCAGCGGCGATGGCCTCAGCGGCGATGATCGACCCGCCGCGACAGCCATTCGCCGCCGAACTGCACCGAAGTCACCAGCACGATCAGGATCGCGATGATCTCGAACAGCACCTGGGTCTCGTAGCGTTCATAACCGTAGCGGATGGCGAGGTCGCCCAGGCCGCCGGCGCCGACAGCCCCCGCCATTGCCGAGGCGTTGATCATCGCGATCACGCAGACCGTCATGCCGCCGATCAGGCCCGGCAGCGCCTCTGGCAGGATGACATGACGGACGATGTGCCAGCGGCGGAAACCCATGGCGCGGGCCGCCTCGATCAGTCCGTGGTCGACCTCGTTCAGGCTGACCTGGGCGACGCGGGTGTAGAAGGCGATGAGGTGGATGCTGAGCGGAACGATGGCGGCCCAGATGCCCAGCGTCGTGCCGACGATCAGCCGGGTGAAGGGCAGCAACGCCACCAGCAGGATGATGAAGGGGACCGCCCGGAAGACGTTCACCACCACCGACAGCCCCTTGTTGAAGCGCTGCCGCGGATAGAGCCCGCCGGGGGCGGTGGCGACCAGCAGCAGGGCCAGGGTCAGGCCGCTGGCGATGGCGATGGTGACGGACACTCCGACCATCGTCAGCGTTTCGCCGAAAGCGCGCAGATAGCGCTCAAACATCGTCGGCGACATAGCCGAGAACCTTCCAGCTGTCGGGGGAGAAGCGGGACCCGGCGGCCGAGCGCATCGCCGCGACGGGAACGGCGATCACGAGATCGCCCTGGGCATGGCCCTGGATGCGGTCGATGCCGCCATGCAGCAGCTTGGCATCCGGCGCCAGCGCCAGCAGGCTGGCGAGCGAGATGCCTTCGGGGTGGCTTTCGCCGGTGAAGCGCAGCGACAGCACCGCCTGCCCGCCGCCCTGTTTCGGCGGATCGGGTTGCAGCCGGCGGGCGATGTCGTCGGGAAGCCCATGCCGGAGCGGGCGCAGCAGGGCGCGGGTGGCGTCGCCCTGCGGCGTGCCGAACACCGACCAGACCGGCCCATGTTCCACCCGGTGGCCGCGGTCCAGCACCATCACCTCGTCGCAGATCGCCCGGATCACCGCCATGTCGTGGGTGATCAGCACGATGGTCAGCCCCAGCTTGGCGTTGATGTCGCGCAGCAGGCCGAGGATGGCGTGGGTGGTTTCCGGGTCGAGCGCTGAGGTCGCCTCGTCGCACAGCAGGATCTCCGGCCGGTGGACCAGCGCGCGGGCGATGCCGACGCGCTGCTTCTGCCCGCCCGACAGCTTGGACGGATAGACCTCGGCCTTGTCGGCCAGCCCGACGAGGTCCAGCAGGTCGTCCACCCGCCGGCGGACCTCGGCGGCGCCGACGCCGGCCACCTTCAGCGGCAGTCCGACATTCTCCCGCACCGTCTTGGCCGACAGCAGGTTGAAATGCTGGAAGATCATGCCGATGCGGCGGCGCAGGCGGACGAGATCCTCCTCCCCCAGCCCGCCGACGTCGATGCCGTCGACCAGCACCCGGCCGCCGCTGGGTCGTTCCAGCATGTTGATCGCCCGCAGCAGGGTCGATTTGCCGGCGCCGGAACGGCCGATGATGCCGAAGACGCTGCCGCGCGGGATGGCGAAGGACACCGCTTGCAGCGCCTCCACCCCGCCGGGATAGGTCTTGCGCATGCCGTCGAACAGGATGTGGGGCGAGGACGGGTCGGGCGAGGCGGCGGGAGTGAGATTGGCCGCGGTCAGCTGGGCGGCCGACGGCGCGGTCGCGCGTTTCCACAGCATCGCTGGTTTACCTTTTCTGCCGGATTGGGCGGGTCATGGCGATGCGGCTGTTCAGAAGGCGGGGATCAGGATGCCCGCCAGCTCCTTCTCGATGTGGGCGCGGACCTCCGGCGACTGGAAGGACTCGACCAGCGGCTTGACCCACGGCGCGTCCTTGTCCTGCTCACGCACGACGATGATGTTGACGTTGGGATTGTTGTCGCGCTTCTCCTGGGCGATGCCGTCGCGCGCGGCGTTCAGCCCGACCTGCGATCCGAAGCTGGAGATGATCGCCGCGGCGTCCAGATCCTGGTAGGAGCGGGCCAGCACCACCGACTTCACCTCGACGATCTGCAGCTTGCGCGGGTTCTCCTTGATGTCGGCCAGGGTGGCGGTCTGGTTGTAGGCGTCGAAGCCGTCGCGCAGGCTCAGCAGCCCTTCGTCGCGCAGCACGATCAGAGCGCGGCTCTCGTTGCTGGGATCGTCGGGGACGCCGACCCTGGCGCCATTCGGCAGATCCTTCAGCGACTTGTATGTCTTGGAATAGAAGGCGATGGGCGACAGGTAGGTGTTGCCGACCACGGCCAGCTTGTAGCCGCGCTGGGCGATCTGGTCGCGCAGGAAGGGGATATGCTGGAAGGCGTTGGCCTGGAGGTCGCCGGTGTTCAGCGCCTCGTTGGGGCTGAGGGAGCCGGCCATCACCACCGGCTCGATCTCAAGCCCGCGCGGCTTCGCCACCCTGGCGACGATCTCCCAGATCGGTTCGCTGATGCCGCCGCGGATGCCGACCTTCAGGTGGACGGGATCGGCAGCCCAACCCGTGGTGGCGGCGAAAACGGCGCCGAAGGCGGCACCGATGGACAGGGCGCGCGCGATGCGCCCGAAAAGACGACCCGTCATGGCGGAAATTGCTCCGGAGTCTTCTGTGTGTCAGGCGGGGGTGTGTCAGGCGGCGGCTTCCGCCGTTTCCGGCTGCCGGTGGGAGATGGTGGAGACGACCTCCTGCGGGTGGCGCAGCAGGTTCAGGATCGGGCAGGTCCGTTCCACCGTCTCGTGAAGCTCCGCAATGGCCTCGGCGCTGGCGGGGGAGACGATGTGGATGGTGTAGCGCAGGTTCTGCGGATAGACCGGGATATGCTCGAAGCCCGGCTTGCCGCCGCGCGGATCGAACACGCCTTCCACCTCGACCTCCAGGCTGTCCAGCGGCACGCCCAGCTCGGCGGCCTGGATCAGGGTGATGTGGGTGACGCAACTGCCCAGCACGCCGAGCTGCAGTTCCGGCGAGGTCGGTCCCAGATCGTAGCCGGCGAAGTCGGGCGGGGCGTCGCTGATCACCTGATGGTCGCGGATGCGGATGCGGCGGATGCCGCTGCGCCCCTCGGCGCTGACGCGGGCCGACAGGGTCGGCGGCTCGAAGCCGGGCTGCGCGATCCGTTCCTTGATCGCCAGATGGGCGATGCGCTTCTGGACCAGATATTCGTTGAGCGTGCTCATGGACGCACCTCTTGCAAGGGGGATTTGATGGCACCGCGCGTCTGGGTGACGGCGTCGAGCGCCTGGAGGATGTCCTCGCGGATGTCCGGCAGGTTCTCCAGCCCGATGGACAGGCGGATCAGCCCGTCGGCGATGCCGTGGCGGGCGCGTTCCTCCGCGCCGTAGGTGGCGTGGGTCATGCTGGCCGGATGCTGCACCAGGGTTTCCGCATCGCCCAGGCTGACCGCGCGGGTTGCCAGCACCAGCCGGTTCATGAAACGGATGCCGGCCTCCAGCCCGCCCTCGAGTTCGCAGGAGACCAGCCCGCCGAAGCCGCTCATCTGGCGGCGGGCGATGTCGTGGCCGGAGGAGCCGGGCAGGCCGGGGTAATCGACGCGGCGCACCGCGGGATGGCCCGCCAGCAACCCGGCGATGGCGGCGGCCGATGCGCTGTGGCGCTCGACGCGCAGTTCCAGCGTCTTCAGGCCACGCAGCAGCAGGAAGGCGGTCAGCGGCGCGATGGTGGCGCCGGTCAGATAGCGCAGGCCGTGGCCGCGGATGCGGTCGATGATCGCCTTCGCTCCCACCACCACGCCGGCGATCAGATCGCCATGCCCGCCGAGGAACTTAGTGGCGGAATGAACCACCAGATCGGCGCCATGCTCGATCGGCCGTTGCAGGACCGGGGTGGCGAAGGTGTTGTCGACCATGACCAGGGCGCCGGCCGCATGGGCCTGGGCGCTGACCGCGGCGATGTCGATCACCCGCAGGTTCGGGTTGGCCGGCGTTTCGAAATGGACCAGCGCCGGACGGAGCGCCAGGGCGCGGGCGAGGTCGTCGGGGTCGGTGAAGTCCGCCACCTCGACCCGGATGCCGAAGCGGGTCAGCCCGCGGGTGAACAGCGCATAGCTGTTGCCGTAGAGCGTGTGGTCGATCACCACCAGATCGCCCGCCGACAGCAGGGTCCACAGGGTGGCGGAGATCGCCGCCATGCCCGACGCGACGGCCAGCCCGGCCTCCGCCCCCTCAAGGTCGGCGATGCGGGCCTCCAGCACCGACTGGGTCGGGTTCTTGGTGCGGCCGTAGATGTAGCCGTCCTTTTCGCCGCGGAACAGAGCCGCCCCATCCTCCGCCGTTTCGAAGGCGTAGGTGGAGGTCATGAAGACCGGCGGGGTCAGTGCACCCTGTTCGCTTGCCGGGTAGTAGCCGAGATGGATGGCGCGGGTGGACAGACCGGTCCAACGGCCGCGGTTCGACGGATGATCGGTCATGGATGGAAATCCGGAGGCAGTGCGGTTTCATTCGTGAAACTCTGTTATAAACACACTTGCACGATAGAGAAATAAGGGCAACTGTGAAATTGGTGCACCCTTCCAGCAAAGGACGATAAAAAATGGTGAATACTGTGTTCCGCAGCACGCGCACTTCGGTGTTCGAGACGATGTCGCGGCTGGCTGCCGAGCATGGCGCGATCAATCTCGGGCAGGGCTTCCCCGAAGGCATCGAGGCGACGGAGGTGATCGAGGCGGCGGGGCGGGCCTTGCGCGACGGTCCCCACCAATATCCGCCGACCCTGGGTCTGCCGGCCCTGCGCCAGGCGGTGGCGGCGGCAAATCGCCGCTTCTGGAACATCGAGGCCGATTGGGCGACCGAAGTGCTGGTCACCTCCGGTGCGACCGAGGCGCTGGCCGACTGCTTTTTCGGATTGCTGGAACCGGGCGACGAGGTGCTGGTCTTCCAGCCGGCCTACGATTGTTACGGCGTGCTGCTGCGCCGTGCCGGGGCGGTTCCGGTGCCGATCCGGCTGGAGCCGCCGCATTGGGAGTTGCCGCGCCAGCGCATTCTGGACGCGATCACACCGCGGACGCGGGCGATCCTGCTGAACACCCCGATGAACCCGAACGGCAAGATCTTCAGCCTGGACGAACTGGGTTTCCTGGCCGGGCTGCTCGACCGCCACGACCTGATCGCCATCTGCGACGAGGTCTACGAGCATCTGACATTCGACGGCCGCGCCCATGTGCCGCTCTACACGATGCCGGAAGCGCAGGGCCGCTGCCTGCGGATCGGCTCGGCCGGCAAGACCTTCTCGGTCACCGGCTGGAAGGTCGGCTACGTCACCGCGCCGGCGGCGCTGCTGGAGCCGGTCGCCCGCGCCCACCAGTATCTGACCTTCGCGACACCGCCCCATCTCCAGGCCGCAGTCGCCTTCGGGCTTGGGCTGGATGAGTCCTATTTCCAGGGCCTGCAGGCAACCTTGCAGCACAACCGCGACCAGCTTGCCGGCGGGCTGCGCGAGTTGGGTTTCAGCGTGCTCGATTGCGGCGCCACCTATTTCCTGTGCGTGGAGACCGGTGAATTCGACCGTGATGGAGACGATTTCGCCTTCTGCCGCCGTCTGGTCGCCGAATCGGGGGTCGCCGCCGTGCCGGTCAGCAGCTTCTATGCGGAGCGCGACATGACGTCGCTGATCCGGCTGTGCTTCGCCAAGCGGCTGCCGCTGCTGCATCAGGCGCTGGAACGGCTTGCCGATTGGCGCAGGCGCGCCGGTGCCGCTTGACGTTACGTCTCATGGCGGCCGACGAAGCGCGGCGGCTGGAAGGCGCGGATCTCCGGCAGCGGGCCGGTGACGCGCTCGACCTCCACCAGGGCGCTCTGGGCCGAACAGCCCTGGGCGAGATCCGAGGTGCCGGTGTCGGGCGTCACCATGTTGGGGTTGCCGTGCGCATCCAGACTGCCGTCGGTGTCCGGGTCCACCGGATCGTACCAGGCGCCTGTGGCGATCTGCAGCACGCCGGGCCGGATGCCCTCGGTCAGCACCGCACCGGCCAGAAAGGCGCCGCGCCGGTTGAACACCCGCACCACGTCGCCGTTGCAGATGCCGCGCGCCGCCGCGTCGCCGGGATGGATGCGGATCGGCTCCCGCCCGGCGATCTTGCTCTCCCGGCTGACCGCGCCATGGTCGTACTGGCTGTGCAGCCGGGTCGCCGGCTGGCAGGACAGCAGATGCAGCGGACCGTCGTCGCCCGCCAGCCCCGGATGGCCCGCCGGGTCGCGCCACACCGGATGGCCGGGACAGTCGGGCAGGCCGAAACCGGCGATGGTGGCGGAGCCGATCTCGATCCGGCCCGACGGGGTGGGCAGCGGCGATCCGTCCGGGTCGGCGCGGAAGGCTTGCAGCAGGACCTTCTCCGGCTCGACCAGGGGGATCTCGGCCAGCCCGGCCGCCAGGAAGCTGCGGAAGTCCGGCAGAGGCACCGGGGCGTTGAAGCGGCATTCCTCATAGAGCCGTTCCAGCCACTCCTCGGTGGTCAGCCCGCCGGTGAACTCCGCCTCCACCCCCAGCCGGCCTGCGAGCCCGGCGAGGATGGCATGGTCATCGCGCGCCTCGCCGACCGGATCGAGGGCGCGGGCCATCCACACCAGAAAGCGGTCGCCGGTGGCGCCGCCGATGTCGTCGCGCTCCAGCGCCGTGGTCGCCGGCAGCACGATGTCGGCGAATTTCGCCTGGGCGGTCCAGAAGGGATCCTGGACGATGACCGTCTCCGGCCGCCGCCATGCCCGGACCAGCCGGTTGATGTCCTGGTGGTGGTGGAAGGCGTTGCCGCCGGCCCAATGGACCAGCCGGATGTCGGGATAGCGCCGCGTCTGCCCGTTGTAGCGGTAGGAGGCGCCGGGGTTCAGCAGCATGTCGGCGATACGGGCGACCGGGATGGCGGTGTCCACCGGGTTGCGCCCCTGCGGCAGCCGCGGCCCGGTCACCCGGCGCCGGCCCGACCCCATGGTGTTCATCACCGAATAGCCGACCCCCAGCCCGCCGCCGGGCGTGCCGATCTGACCCAGCATCGCCGCCAGCGTCACCCCCATCCAGAAAGGCTGTTCGCCATGCACCGCCCGTTGCAGCGACCAGGCGAGGTTCATCATGGTCCGGCTGCCGGCCATGCGGCGGGCCAGCGTCGCGATGGTTTCAGCCGGCACGCCGGCGATGGCGGCGGCCCAGCCGGCGTCCTTGGCGACGCCATCGGCTTCACCGGTCAGATAGCGGCGGAACTCCTCATAGCCGACGGTACAGCGGGCGAGGAAATCGCCGTCCGCCAGACCGTCCCTCACCAGCGTGTGGGCGAGGCCCAGCATGAAGGCGGTGTCGGTGCCGGGCCGGATGGCGATCCACTCCGCCCCCGGCACGTCGTCGAGGTCGTGGCGCACCGGGCTGACATTGACGAAGCGCACGCCGCCGGCCGCCAGCCGGCCCAGCGCCGGCTTGACCAGATGGTCGCTGGCCCCGCCCGATCCGACCTGCGCGTTGCGGGCCGGCAGGCCGCCGAAGGCGACGAACAGCTCGCAATGCTTTTCCAGGCTGGTCCAGGCGGTGTGCGACAGCATCAGGTCGTCCATCGACGCCAGGATGCGCGGCATCAGCACCCGCCCGGCGCCTAAGCTGTAGGTGTCGCTGTGCGCCGTGTAGCCGCCGATGCAGTTGAGGAAGCGGTGGAGCTGGCTCTGGGCATGGTGGAAGCGGCCGGCGCTGGCCCAGCCATAGGAGCCGCCGAAGATGGCGGCGTTGCCATGGTCGCGCCGCACCCGGTCCAGTTCGCGCGCGGCGAGGTCGAGCGCCTCGTCCCACGACACCTCGACGAACGGCTCGCGTCCACGCCCGTCGCGCGATGCGGGACCGTGGCGCAGGAAGCCTTCGCGCACCGCCGGGCGGCGGATGCGGGCGGGGGCGTCGATCCCGTCGACCACCGACCGGCCGATGGCCGACGGCGCCCCGTCCCACGGGGCCGGGTCCAGCGCGGTCAGCCTGCCGTCCGCCACCCGCGGCCGATAGACTCCCCAATGCGTCGCTGTGAAGCTGTCCCCGCTGCTCATCACAGCGCCGCCAGATGGTCGGCGACCCTGACCGGCTCCGGCAGGATGCGGCGGGCGACCAGCCAGTCGGCCGCCTTCTGGAGATCGCCGACGAAGGCGGTGTCGCTGACCGGATAGAGGCGGTACTGCCGCTTCAGCGCGATGTAGCCGTCGCGGATCTCGTCCCGATAGCCGGCCTTGGCCTGGACGATGGTCTCCGCCTCCACCGTGTTGGCCGAGGCCCAGGCCGCTTCGGCGGTGAAGGCCGCGTTCAGGGCGCGGATCAGGGCCGGATTCTCCTGCGCGAAGCGGCGGCGGGTCAGGTAGCTGGTGAAATCGATCTGGAAATCGAGGTCGCGCTCCTCCTGGAAGATGTCGTGCGCCTTGTACTCCAGCCGGGCGATGTCGACGCCGGGACTCCACATCGACCACGCGTCCACCTTGCCCGATGCCAGTGCCGGGGCGGCGTCGGGCGGGTTGAGATAGACGAAATTGACCTTCGAGCGGTCGACGCCGTGCTTTTCCAGCGCCGCCACCAGCAGGAACTCGCCCAGGCCGGAACGGTTGACCGCGACCGACCTGCCGACCAGATCGGCCACCCTGTCGATGCCGGAGCCGTCCTTGGCGATGATCGCGGTGGTGCGCGGTGTATAGTTCAGGAACAGGCTGAAGACCAGCGGCGAGCCGGCGATGATGGCGGCCAGCGCCGGGGTGGTGCTGCCGCCGAAGCTGAAATCGGCGGTGCCGCCGGTCACCGCCTGCAAGGTCGGCGCATGGTTGGGGAAGGGGCCGATCCATTCCACCTTGATGCCGTCCTTCGCCAGGGTCTTTTCCAGTTCTCCCCGCTCCTTGGCGATGAAGGCCAGGCCGGAGAAGCCCCAGGTCAGGCGGATGGTGTCGGTGTTGCGTCCGGCCGTGGTCTGGCTGGCGGCATGGGCAGCCGGGAGGGAACCCGCCAGCGGATCGAAGCCCGCGGCGAGGCCGGCAGCCCCGGCGCCGATCAGCGAGCGGGCGAGGAAGGCACGGCGGGTGGTAACTGGGCGGAACGGGTCGGTCATCGAAGAAGGCTCGTTCGGTCGGGAAGGAGGTAGGATGGGTTTGAAAGCCAGCGGCCGGTCAGGCGGCGGCACTTCCCTGCACGCCCAGCTCAGCCAGCAGAAGCGCGCGGAAGCGCTGGGGATCGGCGGCGGTCTCCGGCAGATGCTCGGCGGCGATGGCGCCGTCCCGCATCACCAGGATGCGGTCGGCCAGCCGGATCGCCTCCTCCACGTCGTGGGTGACCAGCAGGACGCCCGGCCGGTGGCGGGCCACCAGCTCCTTGACCAGCCCGTGCATGCGGATCCGGGTCAGCGCGTCGAGCGCCGCGAAGGGCTCGTCGAGCAGCAGAAGCTCCGGCTCCTGCACCAGCGCCCTCGCCAGCGCCACGCGCTGGGCCTGACCGCCGGACAGGGTGCGCGGCCAGTCGTCCAGCCGGTTGCCGAGCCCGACCTCGGCCAGCGCCGCCGCCGCGGCCTCGCGCGCACCGTGCTCCGGCAGGCCGAGCGAGACGTTGCGCCACAGGCTGTCCCAGGGCAGCAGGCGCGGCTCCTGGAAGACCACCGCCGGCTTGCCGGGGGCGTCGATGCGCCCGGCCTGGATCGGGTCCAGCCCGGCCAGCGCCCGCAGCAGCGTGGTCTTGCCGCAGCCGCTCTCGCCCAGCAGGGCGACGAATTCGCCGCGTTCGATGCGCAAATCCAGCGCGTCGATCACCACGCGGCGGCCATAGGCCCGGCGCAGGCCGGTGACGGTGACGGCGGGGTCGGCGTTCGGGACGTGAAGAGCGCTCATCGGCCGGCTCCGTAATTGGGATGCCAGGCAAGCAGGCGGCGCTCCAGCAGCCGGGCCAGGCTGTCGGCCAGCACGCCGATCAGGGCGTAGATGACGATGGTCAGCACGATCACGTCGGTGCGCAGGAACTCGCGCGCGTCCATGGCGAGGAAGCCCAGCCCAGCCTGCGCGCCGATGGTCTCCGCCACCACCAGCGCCAGCCATGCCGTCGCCAGCGCATAGCGGACGCCGGTGAGGATGGAGGGCAGGGCACCCGGCAGGACGATCCGGCGGATCAGCAGAGCGGTGGACAGGCCGCGCACCCGGCCCAGTTCCAGCAGCTTGGGGTCGACCTGCCGGATGCCGAGCGTGGTGTTGATGTAGACCGGGAAGGCGACGCCCAGCGAAACCAGGAAGATCTTCTGCCCCTCGCCGACGCCGAACCAGACGATCACCAGCGGCAGCAGCGCCAGGAAGGGAATGGCGCGGATCATCTGCACGCTGCGGTCGATCAGCGCCTCGGCCAGCCGGGAGAAGCCGACCAGCGTGCCGAGCGCGAAGCCGATGCCGCCGCCGATGGCGAAGCCGGCCGCCGCCCGCAGCAGGCTGGTACCGAGGTCGCGCAGCAACGTGCCGTGCAGCCCCAGCTTCCACGCGGTCGCCACCACCTTGCTGGGCGCTGGCAGCACCTGCGGCTCGATCCAGCCGTTGCGGGCCAGCCCCTCCCACACCGCCAGCAGCAGAAGCGGTGCGATCCAGGACAGGGCGACATGGGCTCTCGTTCCGATGCGGTGCTGTCCGTCGGAGATCGGACGGCGCACCCGTTTCGCGGCGGCCGGGGCTTGCGGCGTGGCGGCGCGGCGGACGCCGAAACTGCTGTCGAGGCTGCTCATGCGGGATCTCCACGGCTGGGCAGGACGGCTTGTCGAGGAATGGGAGTGCGATGCGGCGCCGGTCGCGGCGGCGGATGGCATGGTCGGCGATGGCATGGCCGGGCGGCTGGGAAGGCGGCGCGCCGGACAGGCAAGGCAAGGAACCGACCCCAGCCTGATTTAATCTACTAAACCAGTCAACAAATAAAATAAATAATACTATTTGTGCTTGTATATTACTGTCGCCAAGGGCGTCAGCGTCACGCATAGCGTGACGCCGGCCGGTCCAGCCCGAGATGGTCGCGCAGCGTGGCGCCGCAGTACTCGCGCCGGAACAGACCGCGCCGCTGCAATTCGGGCACCACCTGCGTCAGGAAGCCATCGACGCCGCCCGGCAGATAGGGCGGCATCAGGACGAAGCCGTCGGCCGCCTGTTCCGTGACCCACTGTTCCAAAATGTCGGCGACCGTCTTCGGCGATCCGGCGGCGACGGCGAAGGAGAGGCTCTCGACATAGGCGGCGCCGACCTCGGCGACGGTGGCGCCGCGCTCCAGCGCGTCGGCGATCACCCGCTGGAAACGCCCGCGGCTGCCGGTGATGACGTCGCGCAGATCGGGGAAGGGGCCGTCCAGCGGATGGCGCGACAGGTCGTAATTCATGCTGCCGGACATGAAGGTCAGGCCGGCGACCGGGTCGATCAGCGCGCGCAGCTCGGCGCGGATGTCCTCGGCCTCGGTATCGCTGCGCCCGACGATCGGCATGAGGCCTGGCAGCATCTTGACGCTGCCAGGCGGGCGCCCGTTGGCGGCGACCTGGGCCTTGAAGGCGGCATAGGCCCGCTTGGCGCTGTCGAGATCGGGCTGCACCGTGAAGACAAGATCGGCCTGACGGGTGGCGATGTCCTGGAAGGTGCCGGACACGCCGGCCTGGATGACGACGGGATGGCCCTGCGGCGGCCGCTCGACGTTCAACGGACCGCGGACACGGAAATGGCGGCCCTCATGGTCGATGTAATGGACGCGGCGGTCGTCGGCGAAGCGGCCGGACGCCTTGTCCGGCCGGATCGCGTCCTCTTCCCAGCTGTCCCACAGCTTGCGCACCACGTCGATGAACTCGTCGGCGCGCTCATAGCGGCTGGCATGGTCGAGATGGGCGGCGCGTCCGAAATTGCGGGCCTCGCTGTCGCTGACCGAGGTCACGGCGTTCCACGCCGCCCGTCCGCCGCTGAGATGGTCGATCGTCGCGAACATGCGGGCGACATGATAGGGCTCGGCATAGCTGGTCGACACCGTCGCGCCCAGCCCGATCCGGCTGGTGGCGCCGGCCAACGCCGCGATCAGCGTCAGCGGTTCGGGCCGCGCGTTGGGACGACGGGCGACGGTGGCCGCCACCCCGCCGCCATACAGGTCGTCGAGGCCGAGCTTGTCGGCGACGAACAGCATGTCGAGCTTGGCGGCTTCGGCCTTCAGCGCCAGCTCGCGGTAGAAGCCGAGGTCGAACGGGCGCACGGCGCCGGCGTCGGGGTGACGCCAGCCGCCGGCGTGCATCCCGGCCTCGGTGCAGAACAGAGCCAGATGCATCGTGGTCTCATCGGTTTGAAAGGGGTCTGAAAGGGAAGGGCGGCCGCGGGGTCAGCCGGCGCGGGCCGATTGCGCCAGCAGGCCCGCGTCGAGGGCGAAGCTGCGGTCGGCATGGGCCGCCGCGGTGAAGGGCTTCTGGATCACGCCGATGCCGGTGTAGAAATCAGCGGTGGTTTGCAGGTCGGCGACGATGCCGTCATCCACCGCCACCGGGCGGAAGCGCTCCAGGTTGAAGGCGGCGACGGCGACCTCCGGCGTCACCTTCACCAGATCGCCCCAGATGCGGGCATACCGGTCGACATTGTCGAGCGCCCAGATCCGGGCGGCGGCGACGCGGGCGACATAGTCCTGCAACAGCGCGCGCTTCTGCGCGATGGCGACATCGGTGGCGCTGATGAAGGCGTTGTTGTTCAGCAGGCCGCGGCCGTCGACCAGCACCCTGCCGGTGCTGGCCACCACCTCCTGCGCGACATAGAGCGTCCAGATCGCCCAGGCATCCACCGTACCGCTGGAAAAGGCCGATTTCGCTTCGGTCGGTTGCAGGAAGGCCAGCGTGACGTCGTTCACCGACAGGCCGTTCGCCTTCAGGGCGGCGACCACCAGATAATGACCGATCGAGCCGCGCACCGCGGTGATCGTCCGCCCCTTCAGGTCGGCCACCGTCCGGATCGGCGAATCCTTGCGCACCAGCAGGCCGATGCAGCCGGGATCGGAGCGGGCGGCGGAGATGATCCTGGCCGGCAGGCCGTTGGACAGGGCGAAGGCATGGGCGGCGTCACCGGCGAAGCCCGCATCGATGGCGCCGGCGTTCAGCGCCTCCAGCACCGGTGCAGCGGCCGGGAAATCGGCGAACTCCAGCGTGTAGGGAATGTCCTTCAACTGACCGGACGCCTCCAGCAGCGAGCGGATGGTGGACCGCTGGTCGCCGACCTTGAGGCTGGTGCCGGCGGCGTTGGTGGCAGTGGCGGCGAAGGCCGGACGGGACAGCAGCGGGGCCGCCAGGGCGGGAGCCAGCAGTCCGGCGACGGCGGCTATGCCGGCTCCGCACAGCAGGCGGCGGCGCGACAGGGTAGGCGAACGGTGCTCGGTCATCTTTGCAAATCCAGTTCGGGGAAGGCAGCGGCGGAATCAGGACAGGGCCCGGGCGCGGGCGAAAATCTGGTCCATCCGCCAATGTTCGTTGGCATAGCGCGGGTCGCCGGCCCATTCGTCCCAGCCGGAGTCGCGGCGGTAGCGGCCGCGCTGGCCGGAGCGCTCGATCTCTTCGGCGCTCACCGCGGCCGGCGTCTCGCAGTCGGGATCGACATAGAGCGCGTCGGGCTGGCAGTAGAGTTCGCACAGGAAGCAGGTCTGGCAGTCCTGCTGCCGGGCGATGACCGGCGGCCCGCCCCGGACGGCGTCGAAGACGTTGGTCGGGCAGACGCGGACGCAGACCTGGCATCCGGTGCAGCGTTCGGCGATGACGAGGCTGATCATGCGGCACCTGCCTGGGTGGGGACGGGACTGTCGAGAGGCTGCGGCGCGTCCCCGTCGAAGCGGGACCACAGCCGGTCCAGCCCGCCGACGGTCAGGCGCCGGGCCAGAGCCGGGTGGCTGGCCGGGGCATCGACGCGCAGATGCATGCCGCGGCTTTCCGGCCGGACGAGTGCTGCGCGGGTGCACCAGCGGGCGACGGCGGTCAGGGCGGCGCTCTCGCGCGCCTGCACCGTTTCCCCCGCAGTGGCTGCCCCTTCGCCGTCCAGATGGTCGCGCAGGTCGCTCCACACCCCGTCCAGCCGCGACAGCGAGCGGGCCAGCGCTGGGCCGCGGCGGAAGATGGTCTTGTCGTAGGGCAGCATCTCGGCCTGGACGGCGGCGGTGACGGCACGCGGATCGACCGAAGCGGCGTGGCGCGCCGGGCGCAGCCCGGCCTGACCCAGCGGACGGGCGGGAGTGTCGGTGCGCCGGCCATGACAGGCCGCCCGCGCCGCCGCGGCGCGTCCGGCGATCACGCCCGACGACAGCGCCCAGGCGGCCAGGATGGCGCCGCCGCCCGACACCGCCCCCGCCACCGGCTCGCGCGTCGCGGCATCGCCGACGACGAACAGCCCGTCGGCGGCGGTGCCGCAGTCGTCGTCCGCCAGCCGGATGCCGCCGGACCCGCGGATGGTGCCCTCCGGCCGCAGCAGCACGGGAAAGCGGTGGGTGAAAGGATCGCTGCCGCCGCGGTCGAAGGGCAGCATCATGTTGGGCTGCACCCGGCGCAGCCGCTCGCGGATGTCCGCCGGCATGCGGTGCAGGCTGCACAGCACCGGCCCCTCCAGCATGGCACGGGCCAGCGTCCGGGTGGCGTCGCCGGGCGGTACGGCGATCTCCCGTCCCTCGCCGTCGTAATAGGTGGCGAAGGCGAAGGACATCGACCGGGTCATGGTCGAGTGGGCCGGCGCCACCGTGTGGTAGGTGGAGAATTCCATGCCGGAGAAATCCACCCCGGCCTCCGCCGCCATCAAATGGCCGTCGCCGGTGTTGGTGTGGCTGCCGAGAAGCCGCGATTTGAAGGCGCAGCCACCGGTCGCCAGGATCACCGCCCCGGCGCGCACGGTCCAGGCCTCGCCCCGCTGGCGGCGCAGGCCGCGCGCGCCGACGATGGTCCCGCCGGACTCGGCCAGCAGCTCCAGCGCCGGACTCTGGTCGAGGATGCGGACGCCGAGCTTGTGGATCTTGCGGCGCATCGCCCGCAGATATTCCGGCCCGCGCAGGCCGCGGTACTGCACCCTTCCGGTCTCGTCGGTGGAGAAGTCGTAGACATCGGCGATGGTCGGCAGGGTGGTCCAGGTGATGTCGAGGATCCGCTCCATCCAGGCCGGGTCGGCGATGCCGCCGGCAATCGCCGTGCGCTGGCGGATCGCCTCGGCCCGTGCGTCCGCATCGGGGGGCACCCACCAGTGGCCGGGACCCGAGGTGGCGGCGACACCGCTCGCGCCGCAATAGCCCTTGTCGGCCAGCACCACCCTGGCTCCGGCCTGTGCCGCCGCCAGCGCCGCCCAGGTTCCCGACAGGCCGCCGCCGATCACCAGCACATCGGCGGCGATGGGCGGCAGCTCGACGGTCGGCAGCTCTGCGGTCGGCGGAGTGGTCGATACCCGGATGTTCGGCATTTCTGTGAAACTCCGCCGCTTCGATGCATCTGTGTGTTGTTTTTTACAATACCGCGGCAGCACCCCGTCAATTTTGGAATGCTCATGATTTTGTTGAGTTTTTCAAATGGGTCGGATGGCGCCGATCCCAGCGGACTCAGAAATAACATTACATGAATGTATAAATAAAACACAAATCACTATCTTTACAGTAGGAATAAACAGTGATTAAGCTCTGTCCCTACGGTGAATGCGGGGCGCCGCACATGACCCCCAGCGAGGCCCGAACGGGTCCGAACCAGGAGACACCAGGCATGCCGTTCCGTCCGTTGCACGACCGCGTCGTCGTCCGCCGTGTGGCGCAGGAGGAGAAGTCGAAGGGCGGGATCATCATCCCCGACACCGCCAAGGAGAAGCCGCAGGAGGCCGAGGTGATCGCGGTCGGCCCCGGTGTGCGCGACGACCAGGGCCGCATCCACCCGCTCGACGTGAAAATCGGCGACCGTGTGGTCTTCGGCAAATGGTCCGGCACCGAGATCAAGGTGCAGGGCGAGGATCTGCTGGTCATCAAGGAATCCGACATCGTCGGCGTGGTCGAACCCGCCTGAGGCCCCGCCTGAGGCAGACCTGCCCGTTTCCGCTGGAACCCACCCAAAAAAGACTTCGATAAAAAGGACATCGCCATGGCCGCCAAGGACGTCAAATTCTCCGCCGATGCCCGCGACCGCATCCTGCGCGGCGTCGATACCCTCGCCAATGCCGTGAAGGTCACGCTGGGCCCGAAGGGCCGCAACGTCGTGATCGAGAAATCCTTCGGCGCCCCCCGCATCACCAAGGACGGCGTGTCGGTCGCCAAGGAGATCGAACTGGCCGACCGGTTCGAGAATCTCGGCGCCCAGCTGGTGCGCGAGGTGGCGTCGAAGACCGCCGATCTGGCCGGCGACGGCACCACCACCGCCACGGTTCTGGCCCAGGCCATCGTCCGCGAGGGCGCCAAGGCCGTCGCCGCCGGGCTGAACCCGCTGGACCTCAAGCGCGGCATCGACCGCGCCGTCGCAGCGGTGATCGCCGACGTGAAGGCGCGGGCCAAGACCATCTCGACCAACGACGAGGTGGCGCAGGTCGGCACCATCTCCGCCAACGGCGAGCGCGCCATCGGCGCCATCATCGCCGAGGCGGTGTCCAAGGTCGGCAACGACGGCGTCATCACGGTGGAGGAGGCCAAGAGCCTGGAGACCGAGCTGAACGTGGTCGAAGGGCTTCAGTTCGACCGCGGCTATCTCTCGCCCTATTTCGTCACCAACGCCGAGAAGCTGGTCGTCGACTTCGACAACCCGTACATCCTGATCCACGACAAGAAGCTGTCCAGCCTGCAGCCGCTGCTGCCGGTGCTGGAGGCGGTGGTGCAGTCCTCCCGCCCGCTGCTGATCGTCGCCGAGGATGTCGAGGGCGAGGCGCTGGCGACGCTGGTGGTCAACAAGCTGCGCGGCGGGCTGAAGATCGCCGCGGTGAAGGCGCCGGGCTTCGGCGACCGCCGCAAGGCGATCCTGGAGGACATCGCCATCCTCACCAACGGGCAGGTGATCAGCGAGGACATCGGCATCAAGCTGGAGAACGTCTCGCTGGCCGATCTCGGCACCGCCAAGCGGGTGGTGATCGCCAAGGAGGAGACGACGGTGATCGACGGCGCCGGCGGCCGCGAGGCCATCGACGCCCGCATCGCCCAGATCCGCGCCCAGATCGAGGAAACCACCTCGGACTACGACCGCGAGAAGTTGCAGGAGCGGCTGGCCAAGCTGTCGGGCGGCGTCGCTGTGATCCGCGTCGGCGGCTCGACCGAGGTCGAGGTGAAGGAGCGCAAGGACCGCGTCGACGACGCCGTCCACGCCACCCGCGCCGCCATCGCCGAGGGCATCGTGCCCGGCGGCGGCGTCACCCTGCTCTATGCCACCCGCGCCATCGATGCGGTGGTCCCGGTCAACGACGACGAGCGCGTCGGCATCGACATCGTGCGGCGCGCGCTCCAGGCGCCGGTGCGCCAGATCGCCGAGAATGCCGGGGCCGACGGGTCGGTCATCGTCGGCAAGCTGCTGGAGGGGGGCGACACCGCCTTCGGCTACGACGCGCAGACCGGCGAGTTCACCGACCTGCTGAAGGCCGGCATCATCGACCCGGCCAAGGTCGTGCGGATCGCCCTGCAGGACGCGGCGTCGATCGCCGGCCTGCTGATCACCACCGAGGCGCTGATCGTCGAGCGTCCGGAACCGAAGTCCCCGGCTGCACCGGCCGGGGCCGGCGGCGGTTACGATTTCTGATCGCGACCGTCCGGGTGCCGGCGGGCGCTGCGACCAATGTCCTTCCGGCGCAGCACCCCGTCGGTAACCCGTCCTCCCGTGCCTGAAGCCGCCGCCCGTCAGCGGGTCCACGCCCCGGTTCCGGGCGGCGGCCTTTTTTCGAATTCGTGCCGACAGCCTTTTGGAGACGACGCCATGCCCGAGCCCGTGCTTTCCCGACGCTCAGTGCTTTTCCACACCCTGGCTGGAGGCCTGGCGCTCGCCTGCATCGCGATGTCCGGCGGGCCGGCGAAGGCGGCGGAGGCAGCGGGCGAGCCGCTGTGGTTCGGGGTCAGCGGGCCGCTGACCGGTCCCAGCGCGCAGTATGGCGCGCAGTGGAAGAAGGGCTTCGACCTGGCGCTCGACCAGATCAATGCAGCCGGCGGGGTGAAGGGCCGTCCGCTGCGCTACGTGTTCGAGGACAGCCAGAACGATCCGCGCCAGTCCATCGCCATCGCCCAGAAATTCGTCGCCGATCCGAAAATCCTGATCGAGCTGGGCGACTTCTCCAGCCCGGCGTCGATGGCGGCCTCGCCGATCTACCAGCGGGCCGGGCTGGTGCAGTTCGGCTTCACCAACTCGCACCCCGACTTCACCAAGGGCGGCGACTTCATCTGGAGCAATTCCATCAGCCAGGCGGAGGAGCAGCCGAACGTCGCCGACTTCGCCGTCACCTCGCTGAAGCTGAAGCGGCTGGCTGTGCTGCACCTCAACACCGACTGGGGCCGCACCAGCAAGGACATCTTCGTCAAGGCGGCGAAGGAACGGGGGGCGGAGGTCGTCGCCACCGAAGGCTATCTGCCCGACGAGAAGGACTTCCGCTCCACCCTGGTGCGGGTGCGCGAGGCCAACCCCGACGGCATCGTCCTGATCTCCTACTATGCCGACGGGGCGGCCATTGCCCGGCAGCTGAAGCCGGTCGGTCTCAACCAGCCGGTGGTCGCGGTGGGGTCCGTCTATTCGCCGAAGTTTCTCGAACTGGGTGGCGAGGCGGTCAACGGCGTCCACACCCGCGCCAACTTCTTTCCAGCCGAACCTCGTCCGGAGGTGCAGGGCTTCGTCGCCGCCTACCGTGCGAAGTACCAGGAGGAGCCGGACGCTTTTTCCGCTTACGCCTATGACGCGGTGCTGGTGGCGCAGCGGGTGATCGAGGAGGGCGGCACCGACCGCACAGCGATCCGCGACGCCTTCCCGCGCGTCAAGGACATCCCCAGCGTCATCTTCGGCAAGGCGACCTTCGATCCCGAGACGCGCCGCGTGTCCGGCGTGCGCAACGTCAAGCTGGTGGTCAAGGACGGCGCCTTCGCCCTCTGGGACGGCAGCATCCCCGCCGCCACCAACTGATCCGATTTTTTGTAGTTTGAAAGCGATTCCGATGCTCGATCTGTTTCTCCGCTCCACCGCGCTCGTCGCCGGCACCCTGTCGCTGCTGACCTCGCTCGGCGTCGTCCAGCCGGCCTTCTCGCAGCCCGCCGATCCGGCGAAGGAACCGGTTGTGCTCGGCGTCAGCGGGCCGTTGACCGGCCAGTATGCGCAGTATGGCGCGCAGTGGCAGCGCGGCTTCGATCTGGCGCTGGAGCAGGTGAATGCCGGCGGCGGCATCCAGGGTCGTCCGCTGCGCGTCCAGTTCGAGGACAGCCAGAGCGATCCCAAGCAGACCGTCGCCATCGCCCGCAAATTCGTCGCCGACAGCCGCATCGTCGCCGAGTTGGGCGATTTCACCAGTGCGGCATCGATGGCGGCCTCGCCGATCTACCAGAATGGCGGGCTGGTGCAGTTCGGCTTCACCAACTCGCACCCGGATTTCACCAGGGGTGGCGATTTCGTCTGGAGCAACGCGCTCAATCAGGCGGAGGAGATGCCGGTCCTGGCCGATTACGCGGTGTCGGCGCTGGGGCTGAAGCGCGTCGCCCTGCTGTTCATCAACAATGACTGGGGCCGCACCAGCAAGGATTTGTTCGCCAAGGCGGCCAAGGAGCGCAGGGCGGACGTGGTCGGTGCCGAGGGCTATCTGGCCGACGAGAAGGATTTCCGCTCCGCCCTGGTGCGGGTGCGCGACACGAAGCCGGATGGCATCGTGCTGGTGTCCTACTATGCCGACGGCGCCCAGATCACCCGCCAGCTGCGCGAGGCCGGATTGACCCAGCCGGTGGTCGCCGCCGGGTCGGTCTATTCGCCGAAGTTCCTGGAGCTTGGCGGCTCGGCGGTCGAAGGCGTCCATACCACCACCCCCTTCTTCCCCGGCGACCCACGGCCGGAGGTCCAGACTTTCGTCAAGGCCTACACCGGCAAATACGGTGTCGAGCCGGATGCCTATTCCAGCCGCGCCTACGACGCGCTTCTGCTGTTGGCGACCGTGATCCGGCAGAGCGGCACCGACCGCACCGCCGTCCGCGACGGGCTCGCCACCGTCAAGGATGCGCCGAGCGTCGTCTATGGCACCGTCCGCTTCGATCCGCAGACCCGCCGCGTCGACAAGCCGCTGAGCACGCGGCTCGTCGTGAGGAACGGCGGCTTCGCCCTGTGGGAGCAGGCGGGGCGGGAGCCGGCTGCGGCCAAGGCCGCGAACTGACGCCGGGAAAGGACCGACCATCGTGCTTCCCACCACTCTCGGCCCGTGGCTCGACTACACCATCAACGGGCTGGTCATCGGCAACATCTATGCGCTGCTGGCCGTCGGTCTGGCGCTGATCTTCGGCGTTTCGCACCTGATCAACTTCGCCCATGGCTCGGTCTACATGGTCGGCGCCTATATCGGCTGGCTGTGCGTGACGAAGCTCGCCCTGCCGCTGCCGGTGACCTTCGTCACGGTGGCCGCCGGCTGCGGGCTGCTGGGGGCGGTCATCGAGCGGGTGGGCCTGCGCCCGCTGCGCAACGCCCCGCGCATCGCCCCGCTGCTCGCCACCATCGGCCTGTCGGTGGTGCTCGACCAGTCGGCGCAGCTGCTGTTCAGCCCCGACCCGCGCGCGCTGCCGACCCAGCTGCCGACATGGCGCATCGCCATCGGCGGCGGCAGCATCGGCGCGCTCGACCTCCTGATCGCCGGGGTCGGCATCGGCAGCGCGGGGTTGCTCTACGGCTTCCTGCGCTTCACCAAGCTGGGCTGGGCGGTGCGGGCGACGGCGCTCGACCGCGACGCGGCGCAGCAGTGCGGCGTCGACGTCGACAAGGTGAACCGCACGGTGTTCGCCATCGCCTCGGCGCTGGGCGGGGTCAGCGGCCTGCTGGTCGGCATGTATTACAACACCATCGACCCCAACATGGGTTTCCAGGCCGGGTTGAAGGGCATCGTCGCCCAGCTGATCGGCGGCGTCGGCAACGTGCCGGGCGCCATCGCCGGCAGCCTGCTTCTGGGCCTGATCGAGAGCTACGGCATCGCCCTGTTCGGCACCAGCTACCGCAACCTGTTCGCCTTCGTGGCATTGATCCTGATCCTGGTGCTGCGGCCCAACGGCCTGTTCGCTCGGGCCCGCCGCCTGCCGCCGGAGCCGCTGACCGGCACCTTCATCGCCCCCAGCCGGCCGCTGGTCCTGCCGAAATGGGCGGTGTGGGCGCTGGCCGCCGCCGCACTCGCCCTGCCGCTGGTCGTGCAGCAGCCCTATCTGTTGCAGACGCTGGGCAATGCCTGGCTCTACGCCCTGCTGGCGCTCAGCCTGACTCTGGTCGCCGGCACGGTCGGGCAGGTGTCGCTCGGCCATGCCGGGCTGCTCGCCATCGGCGCCTATGCCTCATCGCTGCTGGCGCTCGATGCCGGGGTGCCGGTGCTGCTGGCGGTGCCGCTGGCCGGGCTGGTGGCGGCGGCGCTGGGCACCGCGCTGGTCTATCCCGCCTTCCGGCTGCGCGGCCATTACGTCTCCATCGCCACGCTGGCGGTGGGCGAGATCGTGACGCTGGTCATCCTCAACTGGGAAAGCCTGACCCGCGGCCCGATCGGCGTCACCGGCATCCCGCCGCTGTCGGTGGCGGGCAAGCCGCTGGTCAGCGGGCAATGGGTCTATTGGGTGCCGCTTGTCGTCCTGCTGGCCTTCGCCGCCCTGCAATCCCGCCTGCTGAACTCGCATCTCGGCCGCACGCTGCGGGCGATCCGCGAGGACGACGTGGCGGCGCGCTCCTACGGCGTCGACCTCAACCGCTACAAGGGGCTGGCCTTCGCGGTGGCGGGATTCATCGCCGGGGTGGGCGGCGCGCTGATGGCGCATTTCTACTCCTACATCAACCACGAGACCTTCCCGGCGCCGGTGTCGATGCTGGCGCTGACCATGGTCATCCTCGGCGGGCTCGGCAATGTCGCCGGGGCCGTGCTGGGGGCGGCGGTGCTGGTCGGGCTGCCGGAGCTGTTCCGCGCGGCGGCCGAATACCGCATGCTGATCTACGGCGTCGTCCTGCTGCTGCTGATCCGCTTCCGCCCGCAGGGCCTTCTGGGAACGGTGTGAGGACGCCATGGCGGACCAATTGAAGAACTCCCTGCCGAAGAAACCCCTGCTCGAGATCGCCGGCCTGACCCGCCACTTCGGCGGGCTGACCGCGGTCAACGGCCTGTCGCTGACGGTGGGGCAGGGCGAGCTGGTCAGCGTCATCGGCCCGAACGGCGCCGGCAAGACCACCCTGTTCAACCTGATCTCCGGGCTCGACGCGCCGGATGCGGGGTCCGTCACCTTCGAAGGCCGCGACGTCACCGGCCTCTCCGCCGAGCGGCTGGCCGCCCTCGGGCTGGCCCGCAGCTTCCAGCATGGCCGGGTGTTCGGCAATCTCAGCGTGCTCGACAATGTGCTGGTCGGCGCCCACACCCGGCTGCGGGCGGTGAAGCCGCGGATTCCGCTGGTGGGGCCGCTGGTCGAACTGGCGCTGGCGCTGATCCGACCGCCGTCGGTCCGGGCGGAGGAGGAACGGCTGCGTGCCGAGGCGAAGGAGATCGTCCGGATGTTCGGCGAGCGGCTGACCCCGCGCCTCGACAAGCCGGCGCACAGCCTGTCCTACGCCAACCGCCGCCGGGTGGAGATCGCCCGCGCGCTGGCCCTGCATCCCCGCCTGCTGCTGCTGGACGAGCCGACCGCCGGCATGAACCCGACCGAGACGGCGGAGATGCTGGAGATCATCCGCGGCCTGAAGGCGCGCGGCCTGACCATCCTGCTGATCGAGCACAAGCTGGATCTGGTGATGCAGCTGTCCGACCGGGTGGTGGTGATGGACCATGGTGCCCGCATCGCCGAGGGGCTGCCGGCTGCGGTCGCCAGCGATCCGGCGGTGATCGAGGCCTATCTCGGCCATAAGGCGGTGGGCGCCGCGAACCAGGATACGGGCCAGGACACGGGCCAGGACGGGGACGCCGCCGTCCCGGTCCGGATCGCGCATTGAGGGGGACCGGCGGAATGACCGACGCCTTGCTGCGGCTCGACCGCGTGAACAGCTTCTACGGGCCGGTGCAGGTCCATTTCGACCTGTCGCTGGAGGTGCCGCACGGGCAGATCGTCTGCCTGCTGGGCGGCAACGCCAGCGGCAAATCCACCACGATGAAAATCATCCTGGGGCTGCTGAAGCCGCGCTCCGGGCAGGTGGTCTTCGACGGGCAGCCGCTGACCGGCCTGACCACGCCGCAGATCGTCCGGCGCGGCATCGGCTCGGTGCCCGAATCCCGCCGCCTGTTCGGCACCATGACGGTGCGCGAGAATGTCCTGATGGGCGCCTACACCCGCAGCGACGCCAAGTCGGTGGCGGAGGATTACGACGGCGTCCTGGAGCTGTTCCCCAAGCTGCGCGAACGCCATGCCCAGCAGGCCGGTACCCTGTCGGGCGGCGAGCAGCAGATGGTGGCGATGGCCCGCGCCCTGATGGGCCGTCCGCGGCTGATCGTGATGGACGAGCCGACGATGGGCCTGTCGCCCTTGCATGTCGACCGCGTGCTGGAGATGATCCAGACCATCAACCGGCAGGGCGTGAGCATCTTCATGGTGGAACAGAACGCCAGCCTCGCCCTGCAGATCGCCCATCGCGGCTATGTGCTGCAAACCGGACGCATCGTGCTGTCCGGCCCGGCCGCCGACCTCGCCCGCGACCCGCAGATTCGCGACGCCTATCTGGGCGGTGCCCAGGCAGCCTGACGCAGCCCGCCTGACGCAGCATTTCCGACAGGACCCTCTTCCGATGACCAAGGACAACTCCGCCGTGCCTTCCACCGTTGCAGACTCCGGCCCCCGTTCGCTGGAGGAACTGGAGGCGCGGCTCGCCCGCGATCTCGACCTGCTCACCCTGCCGCCGGCCGACTGGGTGCCGGCGCAGGATGGCGGCGTTCTCGACGTTGCCATCGTCGGCGCCGGCATGGCCGGGCTGACCGCCGCCTTCGCCCTGCGCAAGGTCGGCATCTCCAACGTCCGGCTGTTCGACCGGGCGCCTGCCGGCCGCGAGGGGCCGTGGGGGACCTATGCCCGCATGGAGACCCTGCGGTCGCCCAAGACGCTGACCGGTCCGGCGCTGGGCTTCGCCAACCTGACCTTCCGCGCCTGGTTCGAGGCGCAGTTCGGCCGCACCGCCTGGGATGCGCTGTTCCGCATCCCGCGCCTGCAATGGCTGGACTACCTGACCTGGTACCGCCGCGTCACCGGCGCGCCGGTGCAGAACGACACCGCCTTGACGGCGATCTCCGGCGACGCCGACGGCGTGACCCTCGACCTTGACGGTCCGGAGGGGCGGCAGCGGGTGCGGGCGCGCCGGGTGATCCTGGCCAACGGGCGCGACGGTCTGGGCGGCCCCTTCGTCCCGGCCTTCTGGAAGGCGGTGGACAAGCGGTTCTGGAGCCATGCCCATGAGCCCATCGACTTCGACGGACTGAAGGGCAGGACGGTGGCGGTGCTCGGTGCCGGCGCCGGTGCGGTGGACAATGCGGCGGAGGCGCTGGAGCGGGGTGCCGCCAAGGTCTACATGCTGATCCGCCGGGCGGAGCTGCCGCGCATCAACAAGAGCCTGGGCGCCGGCCATCCCGGCATCGTTCTGGGTTTCCACACCCTGTCGGACGAGCGGCGCTGGGCCTACAACCAGTACATCGCCGACACCGGCGTGCCGGCGCCGCACAATTCCATGCTGCGCTGCTCGCGCCATCCCAACTTCTCGCTGCTGACCGGCTGTGCCGTCGAGGCGGCGCAGGCCGAGGGCGGCCGTCTGGTCCTGCGCACCGGACGCGGCACGGTGGCGGTCGACCATGTCATCCTCGCCACCGGCTTCGCGCTGGATTGGGAGCAGCGGCCGGAACTGGCGGAAATCGCCCGCCACACCCTGCTGTGGCGCGACCGCTATGTCCTTCCCGGCCATGAGGCCGGCGAGTTCGCCCAGCATCCCTATCTCGGCGCCGATTTCGAGTTCCTTGAGCGCACCCCCGGCGAGGCGCCCTGGCTGAACCGCATCCATGCCTTCAACTACGCCGCGGTGCTGAGCCACGGCAAGGTGACCGGCGACATCCCCGGCATCAGTGCCGGGGCGGAGCGTCTGGCCGACAGCATCACGGCGGCGCTGTTCACCGAGGATTACGATTACCACTGGCAGCGGCTGATCGGGTTCGAGACGCCGGAACTGCTGGGCGACGAATGGACCGAAGCGGAGGATTTCCAATGAGCGCCACCATCGGCGCCGGCGGTGACATCGCCCACATCGCCCCCGACCTGATCGACCGGCTGGCCGGCCTGTCCGACGCCTCCCCGCTGCTGGCCCTGCGCGCCCGCCGGGCGGAGATCCGCACCCGCACCCAGGCGGCGCACGACGCCCTGCTGGCGCCGCGGCGGCCCGGCCTGTTTCCGGCCGCCGAGCGCGCCGCGGTGGCGGAACGCATCGCGGCGCTGGCCGGCAACGACGCGCTTGCCGCCCATTACCGCGGGCTTGCCGTCGGCGCCGATGCGCGCCCGGCCCTGGTCGCCCATGCGGAACGGGTCACCCGGTCCCCGCGTGAGTCCCGGCCGGAGCATCTGCGCGCGCTGGAAGCGGCGGGGCTCGATGCGCACGGCATCGTCGCGCTGTCGCAGCTGATCGCACTGGTGAACTATCAGGTCCGCCTGCTCGCCGGACTGCGGGCGCTGGCGGGGGGTGGGGCGGAAGCGTCGTCCGGCCCGCTGCCCGCCGGGGCACCGGTGCCGGTCGATGCGGACATCGGCTTCACCACCGACGTGCTGGACTGGAAGCCCTGGCTGCCCCCCGTGGTGCTGGAGGATGCGACGGAGGAGCAGCGGCTCGCTCTGGCGGTGACGCCGTCCAACATCGCCATCGGCGCCTATTCGCTGGTGCTGGCGCATGAGCCGGAATCGCTTCTGCACCGCACGCCGCTGTTCAACGGCATCATGTATGCCCCGCGCGGCCTGCCCCGGGCGGAGCGTGAGTTCGCGACCGCCGTGGAATCGGTGCTGAACGGCTGTGTCTATTGCGCCTCTGTCCACGCCCGCCGCTTCGTCGAGCTGACCGGGGGCAGGGACGCGGTCGATCTGCTGTTCGCGCAGGGGATTTCCGGCCAGGACGATCCGCGCCGGCAGGCCATCGCCCAGGCCGCCGCCCGCCTGACCGCCACGCCGGCCGCCCTGACGGCGGAGGATGTCGCAGCGCTTCGCCGGGCCGGGGTGGAGGACGGCGAAATCCTGGATCTCGTCCTGGCGGTCGCGATCTTCGCCTGGGCCAACCGCCTGATGCTGAGCCTGGGCGAGGCCGTGCGCTGAACGGCGTCTTGGCCGGACCGAAGGGCTTGTCCGCAGCGGCGGTCAGGCCCTTCACCGGGCATCCAGCCCCTGACGCTGCATGTTCTCCACCAGCGACAGCACCGCGGCGCCTTCGTTGGTCACCGGCACCGCCGGCACGCCGGCCCGGCCCAGCGCCTGCATCGCACGCAGCCGCCTTGCGCCGGCCAGCAGCTCGTACCGTCCATTTCCCAGCGGACGGACCATGATGGGCTGCAACAGCCCGACCTCTTCGATGGATCGGGCGAGCGAATCCAGCCCGTCGTCGTCGACGCGGCGGCGGGCATGGCTGTCGGGCACGGCGATGGCGGCGACGGCAATGCAGGCGGCGTCGCCCATGGCGGCAAGGCTCATGGCACACGAACTCCCAGGGCGCGGGGGAATTTGCGGGCGCAGCTGGCCCGCGGGCGACGACGACAGTGCCGATTTCAAGGCATATTGTCAATCTAAAGGAAATAAATCTTATGCAGTGCCGACCTAACCATGCTTGCCGAGACCGTGCGTTTGTCGATTCCTGATTTTAGCACATGACCAGCCACGTGCCTTTCGTGGGATCCTTGGTCCATGATTCGTGGGTGACTATAATTTCCATAATACCGCTTATGCGTTATTTTTGTGGGTAGGGGTGGTTCTGTTCTGAAATGCAACTTTCCTGTAATCTCAAGATGTTACAGGTTGTGAGCGCTGATGGGCGAGCATTATTCGTAGATCGATTTGGCCGAGCGTTGCCACATCCAGGACATGCGTGATGCCAAGCACCCAGAAGTTACCTCTGCAATCCCCATAGCCCCTGGCAAAAAATGGCATCGAGAATGCTGATGGGCGCTTGCGGCGGTATTCTCCGCCAGCGGCCGGCAGCCGACGCACATCGGTTTGTTGCGTTATGCGACGTCGCATAAGCTCGGCGACCTCGGGCGAGTGGATGCTGACGCAGGCCGGCGCGGGTCAGGGCGTTAACGGCATCCACCCCTATGGGACATGGAGAGTGGGCGGAGCGGCGGTGCCGTCCCCGTCAGAGGTCGACGTAATCGATCCGCCGCATCACCTGGGCGATGGACCGCGCGACCGCCGCCACCTTGGGATCGTTGAGGCCGGTTCGATAGCAGATGAAAAGCCGTCCGTTCTCCACCGGGGGATTGGACGCCACCAGCTGGACCTGGCCCAGCGCAAGGAACCGCTGTGCCATCGGGATGGGAAGCAGCCCGGCGCCGACCCCGCCGGCCACCAGCTCGGCGATCACCGCAACGCTGGTGCAGGTGCTGAGCCGGCTGGGAAAGAGGCCCGCCGTCGCGAACCAGCCGCTGATCTGCCGGTGCATGGCGGAAGGCGGAGGGTTGGAGAAGACCGGCTGCGACCACAGATCCCGCGGCGTCAGCGGGCCGGTCTGCCCCCAGGATTTTGGCACCACCCAGCTCGTCGGCTGGGCGCCGAGCGGCTGGAGGTGGAGCTGCTCATCGCCGATCGGGTTGAGCAGGACCGCCACGTCCAGCGCGTCGCGCAACAGGGCGCTCTCCAGTGTGGTGCTGGTGGACACTACCCATTCCGGCTGAAGCGCTGGATGATCCTCTTGAAGCCCGGCCAGCAGCGGCGAGAGGCAGGTGACAGCGAAACCCTCGGCGAGGCCGACCCGGATTCGGCCGGCGACGGTGCGGGATTCATCCTGCCCGCCGATGGCCCGCAGCTCCGTCATGATCGCGGAGACCCGCGGCAGCAGCAGGCGCCCTTCCGGCGTGAGCCGCAGGCCGCGCCCCGTCCGCTCGAACACATCGCTTCCGAGCGCGTCCCGCAGATCCTTCAGGCGCAGCGACAGGGTGGGCTGCGCCAGGTTGAGGTGCTCGGCCGCCCGCTGCGCCGAGCCCAGCTGCGCAGTCCAGAAAAAGGCCTCCAGCTGCGCGATGGTGATCCGCATGTCGGCTGTTTCTAATATCAGTTTTCCCAATATCAGATGTTAAGGACATCCTATTTGATTATCAATGCCAATGAATGGACACTCTTGGACATCAAAACAAAGCGTGGCGGAGTCCGCGCAATCCGGAGGAAACCAGGATGAAAGAGCGATCCGACGTCATCGCCAAGGTGGGATGGCGAATCCTGCCGATTTTGATGGTCTGCTATTTCGCGGCATTTCTCGACCGGGTGAACATCGGCTTCGCCGCGTTGACCATGAACCAGGATCTGGGCTTCTCGGCGTCGGCCTTCGGTTTCGGTGCCGGCATCTTCTTCCTCGGCTATGTGCTGTGCGAGGTTCCCAGCAACCTGCTGCTCGTGCGCTACGGCGCGCGGCTGTGGATCGCCCGCATCCTGATCACCTGGGGGCTGCTCTCGGCGGCGACCGCCCTGGTCTGGAGCCCCGGCAGCTTCTATCTGGTGCGCATCCTGCTGGGCGCCGCCGAGGCCGGCTTCTTTCCCGGCATGATCTTCTACATGACGCTGTGGTTCCCGCGGGAATACCGCGCCCGCATGTTCGGAACCTTCAACATCGCCGTTCCGCTGTCGTCGGTCATCGGTGCGCCGGTCTCCGGCCTGATCATCGAGCATCTGAACGGCTGGAACGGTCTGGCCGGCTGGCAGTGGATGTTCATCCTGGAGGCCATGCCCGCCATCGTCATGGGGGTCGTCGTCGCCCTCTTCCTGCCGTCCTCGCCGGAGAAGGCCGGCTTCCTGGACGAGGACGAGCGCCGCTGGCTGTCCTCCCGGCTGGAGGCCGAGCGCGCGGCGCAGGAGAAGACGGAACGCTTCACCGTCGGCCGCGCCGTCCGCGATCCCCGCGTCCTGCTGATGTGCCTGATCGCGGTCGGCCTCGTCATGGGCACCACGGGCATCGCCATCTGGATGCCGCAGTTCGTCAAGGCCTTCGGCCTCAGCACCGTGCAGACCGGCTTCGTCGCCGCCATCCCCTCCGCCTTCATGGCGCTGGCCATGCTGCTGGTCGGCCGCCACGCCGACCGCACCGGCGAGCGGGTCTGGCACGCGGCCGGGCCGTTCCTGGTCAGCGCCGCCGGCTTCGTCCTCGCGGCGCTCAGCAGCGATCCGCTGATCGGGCTGGTCGGGCTGACCATCGGGGCGGCCGGCATCGGCGGCGCCTCGCCCAACATCTGGATCTTCCCGACCACCCTTCTGACCGGCACCGCGGCCGCAGCCGGCATCGCGCTGATCAACTCCGTCGGCAGCACCGGCGGCTTCTTCGGCCCCACCATCATCGGCTGGGTGCGGGACGCCACCGGCGGCTTCGCCGGCGCGCAGCTGGCCCTGGCCGGCGCCATGGCGCTGACAGCCTGTGCGATCCTGCTGCTCGGCCATCTGATGCGCGACATGATGCGCAGCGGCGTCGTGCCCGTGTCGCGTTCCGCCCAGGACAACGCACAGGAAAGCAAGGCATGAGCATCGCCGCAGTCCGCCTTTACCATCTGGTCGCCCCGTTGCCCGAAGTCATCGGCAACGCGCTGGTGTCCTTCGACCGCCGCGAGACCCTGTTCGTCGAGATCGTGGACCGCCACGGCCGGGCCGGCTGGGGCGAGGCCTGGCATACCCCTGCCGCCGACCGCGCAACCATCGCCGCGCGTCTGGGCCCCCGCCTTCTCGGGCAGGACCCCCAGCAGATCGGCCGGCTGTGGCAGGAGATGCGCGAGGCCGCCGGCGGCGCGATGGGAGCCGTCGCCGCCCTCGACATGGCGCTGCACGATCTTGCGGCGCGCCAGTGCGGCATTCCGGTCAGCACGCTGCTGGGCGGCGCCCTGCGCGACCGGGTCGCCGCCTATGCCAGCGGCCCGTTCTTCAAGCCCGGCGGCCATCCCTACCGCGAGTTCGAACGCGAGGTGGAGGGCTATCTCCGGGCGGGGTTCAAGGCGGTCAAGCTGCGCAGCGGCTTCGCCCCGGCGGACGATGCGGCCATCGTCGACACCGTCCGGCGGATGATGGGGCCGGACGGCACGCTGATGCTGGATTTCAACCAGTCCTACGCGCCGCGGGCGGCACTGGCCGCCGTATCGAACATGCGGGAGGCCGGCCTGCTGTGGGTGGAGGAGCCCACCGTTCCCGGCGACCTGCAAGGATACCGCATGCTGTCCGGCCTGATGACGTCCGCACTGGCCGGCGGAGAGACCTTCACGGAGGCCCGCGCCTTCCGGCCCTTCCTGGAGGCCGGCTGCATGGACGTGCTTCAACCGGACATCGCCGTCTGCGGCGGGCTGACTGGCGTCGGGCGGGTTGCGGTTCTGGCGGAGCTGTACGACCGGCCGGTCGTTCCCCATGTCTGGGGCGGCATCGTGAATTTCCAGGCGGCCCTGCATCTGACCGCGACCCTGCCCGCGCTGCGCAGCGGCGGCGCTTCCGGAGGTTATCCGTTCCTCGAATTCGATGCCGGCCCCAACCCCCTGCTGGACCTCTGCGGCCGTCCCGCCGTCAACGGCGACGGGACCGTCACGGTGCCGGACGGACCGGGCTTCGGCATCGATCTGAACGCCGACATGCTGTCACCCTTCGTCGTCGCCCGGCAGGACGTGACGGCACGGTAACCCACCGGGACCATGCCGGCGACCACGCCGGCACGGTCCCTTCACGGACCGCTCATGGCGGCAGCCGGACGGTTGCCCGCTCCGCTGACGTCAGAGCGCCGCACCGGGACGAAGGCAAGCTTCTGACGATACGGAAGCCGGTTCAATCCGCACCAGAACCGGTCGATTGCCCGCACGGCTTGCACCAGCTCGGAAAACGCCTCCGGCTTCACGACATAGGCATTGGCCCCGGCCGCGTAGCACAGACCGACATCCTCCCGGTTCCGCGCAGCCGAGAACACCACCACCGGGATCGGCCGGGTGTCCGGAGCCGCCGCCTTGATCCGGCGCAGCCCCTCCATCCCGCCAAGCGCCGGCAGGGCAAATACAACGACGGCGGGATGCAGCGGGGCGGCCGACGCCAGCGGCGGGGACAGCAGCCGGAGCGCCTCCTCCCCATCCCGGGCCACCACCGGGACGTGGCCAAGCCCCGCCTCCCGGCAGGCCTCCAGAAACAGGTCGCGGTTTCCGGCATCGCCCTCCACCAGCAGGATAGGCTTGCGGTTCATCATTGGATTACCGGTTCTGAGATGGCGCACGAAGGCCTGTCCGGTCGGCGGCGACCGGCAATGCGGCGTGTCAGTTCGGGCAATGCTCGGCAAACGCCCGGATGATCGTTGACTCGCCATAGGGTTTGGCGATCATCGGACGGTGGCGGTGTGCCGGGGGAAGCGCATCCACACCGTAACTGGTGGTGAAGAGGAAGGGCGTGCCAGCCGCCGCCAGACGGTCCGCCACCGGATCGATCGACTCGCCCCGCAGCCTGACGTCCAAAAACGCCATGTCGACGCGGTGTCCTTGAATCGTCGTCAACGCCTTTCCGATTGAGCCGACCGGATCGAGGCAGGTGGCACCGTGGTCGGTGAGCAGATCCTCCAGCTCCATCGCGATCAGGATTTCATCCTCGACGATCAGGACCGTGAGGCCGGCCAAGGACCGTTCGGCCCGAGCCGCTTCCCATCCTGCCCTTTCGACTGGAACTGCCATAGTCCCGCGAGCCGAGCGAAATAAAGTGTGACGCATGGTTCGGATCGCCCGCTCTGTGCCCGGTTCCCCAGCGTATCGCCGGTCCTCCATAACAGGCCCGGCGGCAATACCGGTCAATTCACGCATACAGAATATCCGCAAACAGGCCGGATGGATGCGATGCCTACGCCGAAAGGGCGAACTACCGGCAGCAGACGGCCCGTTGCGGGCCGTCACGGAGCCGGAATCAGGAAGCGGAGCCGGCTTCACCGGACAACAGCGCGGTGATGGTCGGCGCCATCGCGGCCAAGTCGTAAGGTTTACGCATGACCACCAGCCGCCCCGGTTCCGGCCGTGGAAGATGCTCGCTGAACCCGCTCACCACGATGACCGGCAGATCCGGACGCCGCTCCCGGATGGCTCGGATCAGAGCCGCGCCATCCATCACCGGCATGCGCATGTCGGTGATCAGGATGTCGGCCGGATCGTCGGTGTCGGCCTCGACCGCTTCCACACCGTTGCAGGCGACCGTGACCCGGTATCCCTCGGACTCCAGGATGAAGGCCATGGTCAAGGCAACCAGACTCTCGTCCTCGGCGATCAGGACATGGGGAATGCCGCTCATCCGGCTTACCCAACCGTCTGCGGACGATGGTGCAGCAGAGCGGTGATGATCTCGGCATCGCTGTAAGGCTTGGCGATCACCGGGCGATGACGATGCGCCTTGGGACGGGCTTCTTCGCCATAGCCGGTGGTGAAGAGGAAGGGGACCCCCGTGGCAGACAAGCGGTCGGCCACCGGATCGATCCGCTCCCCACGCAGGTTGATGTCGACCAGCGCAATGTCGAAGCGGTGCATCGCAATCATTTCCAACGCACTGCCGATCGATCCGATCGGGCCAATGCAGACTGCGCCGTTGTCGGTCAGGACATCTTCCAGACTCAACGCAATCAAAGGCTCATCCTCAATGATGAGAACGGTGAGGCCGGACAAGGGGGAGACGTTCAAAACGCGGGTTCGCTTATAAAAATTGTGGGCACTTTTCAACGCTTTCAAAGATTCGGAGACGCTTTGTTGAGAACAATTCTCATTAGCGCTGCTTGTTTCTTACTGAGCGCCAAGACTTTCATATAGCGGCTACAAAATACGTCACTGTCAATTGGTGCATTGTGCATAGCGGGTTGAATGATTGGATATCCATCGCCACAGCCACTCCGTTGCAAAGCAAAAGTCAGCAATTATAGGAAATAAATATATATTTCCTGCAAAATCATGGCTTCTGAATTGATGTCATCCTTGCCCAGATGGTCACCGGCAGCACCGCCAGCAGGTTCCGATTCATGCCCGATAAGAAACCGATGCCTGCGCCGGCAGCCGGAGACGGCCAGAAGGGCGGTTGCTCGGGCAGGCTGGTTCCGACGGAGGTACATTCAGAAGAAGGCCGCGGTCGGCAATGGGGTACCGTTGACCACATGGTCGCCGACCGCCCGCGCCTTGTAGGCGTTCGGATTGTGTGACGAGAGGGTGCGGATGTTCCGCCAGTGGCGGTCCAGCCGCTTGCTGGCCCGGATGGCGGAGGCGCCGCCGACCTCGAACAGGCGGGTCGCCGCATCGAGCGCCAGCTCGTCCACCATCACCTTCGACTTCGCGGTGCGCAGTGCCGCTTCGACGAAGAGCGCCTGATCCGGAGGACCCGCGACGGCGGAGCGGAAGGCGGCGTCCAGCGCATCGACCGCCCTCAGCACCGCGGCCTCGGCGACATAGGCGGCGCTCGACAGCCGGCCGACGACCTGCTGCAACAGCGGGTCGTCGGCCGGACGGGCCGTGACGGCGTGGTAGTAGTTGCGCTCGCGCCCCGCCACCAGTGCCGCGGCATCCGCCACCACGGCGCGCAGGATGCCGGCGACGATGGCGGTCAGGTAGAGCTGCGCGAAGGTTGCCCGGAACGGCAGCCGCACATCCTCGTCAGCACCGAACAGCACGTCGTCCCGCGACACCGGCACCCGTGACAGGACCGTCGTGCCGCTGGCGGTCAGACGCTGGCCGATGCCGTCCCAATCGTCGTCGACGGTCACCCCGTCACCGCGGGTCGGCACGAAGGCCGACGCCGTCCTGCCGTCCGGCGTCCGCGCATTCACCAGGATGAAGTCGGAATAGAAGTTGCCGGTGCTGTAGTATTTCCGTCCATTCAGCACGTAGCCGGTCCCGGACGGTTCCAGGCGGGTGTCGCCGTCGTTCAGGCCGATGTTCTGGATGCCGAGTTCGCTGACGCCGAGGCCGATGATGCGGCCGTCGCGCACATGGTCGAGCCAGCGCGCGTATTTCGGATTGTCCGCGGTGCGCAGCGCCTTCTCCACGAAGGCGAAATGGTTGCGCAAGATATGGGGGATGTTGGAATCGGCCTCGGCAAGGTCGAGCACCAGTTCGAACAGCTCGATCAGCGATGCCCCGCCGCCGCCGTCCTGCCGCGGCAGCCGGAAGGCGCCGAGACGGGCCGCGCGCAGCAGGTCGATCGCCTCGCCGGCCCTCGCCTCGCCGCGGTCGCGGGCCTCGGCCCCCGCAGCGATGGCCTCGACCAGTCGGCGCAGCGCGGGCGAGCCGGGTCCGGGGACCTCTGCCTGGTCAATCGCGGCCTCGCCGATCCCGGGCTCGCCGTGGCGCGAGCCGGTCCTGTCGATAACGGTCATTGTCGTCTCCACTCTGTCGCTTTCATTCTGTCGGCCCGGTGCGGGTCAGATCTTGGTGTTGATCGGAGGCAGCGCGCCGGTGAGGTAGAAGTTGCCGATTGCCTTGGCCTTGTAGGCCACCGGATCGTGGGTGGTATGGGTGCGCGCATTGCGCCAGTGGCGGTCGAGGTTGAGCGTCCGCGGGGTGGCGGATGCCCCGCCGATCCGGTAAAGCATCTCGCTCACCTTCACCGACGCCTCGCTGGCGGCGAACTTCGCCTCGGCGACGGCGACCGAAGCCTCGCCGAGCGGCCGGTCGGCGGGGCCGTCGCGGTGGAACAGGCGGACCGCCTCGTCCAGAACCGTTGCGGCGCGCCCGACCAGCGCCTCGGCACCATGGGCCAGGACCGCCATCTCGCCGACGGTGTACTGGACGTAAGGGTCCTCGACCGCGCGCCCGACCCCGGCCTCGGGCAGCGGACGAGCATGGGTCCGCCCGTAGGCGACGGCGTCCTCCAGCGCCGCCAGCGCAATCCCGGTGTCGAGGGCCGAATGCAGAAGCTGGGCGAAGGCGCCTTCGTAGGTGCGGCGGCGGCCGTAATCGGGAATCGGCATGACCTCGTCCTCGTCGAGCCGGACATTCTCGAAGATCATGGTGCCGCTCGCCGTCGTGCGCTGCCCCATCCCGTCCCAATCGTCGATGACGGTGACGCCCGCGCGGTCGACCGGAACCACCGCCGCCGCCCGGCCGCCCTCCAGCAGAGCGGTGACCAGGGTGAATTCGGCGAACAGGCTGCCGGTCGTGTAGTATTTGCGCCCGTCGAGCCGGTAGCCGCCGTCATCCCGGCCCGATTCCCGGCCTGTATCCCGAACGATCCGTGTCGCCATGTCGCCGATGCGGGTGCCGCCACGCTCCGCCGCCGCGTTGCCGTTGAGCCGGCGGCCGTCCAGCAGCAGGCCGAAATAGCGCCGCTTCTGCGCTTCGCTGCCGTAGATGCGGATCTTCTCGACGTTGGGAAAGGTCGCGGCGGCGGACTGCGCGATGTTCGGATCGCCCTTCGACAGGTTGAGGACGATCCGGGCGAACTCGCCCATGCTCACCTCCGGCCCGCCATAGGCGGCCGGCACGCGGGCCGCCAGCAAGCCGCTGCGCGCAAGCTCGGAGATTTCCTCGAACGGCATCCGGCGTTCGAGGTCGCGGGCAGCGGCGCCCGTGGCGAAGCGCCGGCCGAATTCGGCCGACAGTTCGACGAGCGCGGCGCGGTCGCGTACGGGAGGGCCGCTCATCGCTCGATCCACACGTTCTTCAACGACGAGATCGCGCCGTCCGGAGTCGTGTTGATGCCGTGGACCTTGCGGTTGTAGAAGGTGAAGTGCTGCATGTCGAACAGCGGCACCAGCGGCAGGTCGGTCATCGCCTGACGCTGGAGGTCGTGGAACAGGAGCTTCCGCTTGTCCGGATCGCTCTCGACGCGGATCGCCTCGATGATGCCGTCCATCGCCGGGCTGGAATAGCTGGACGCGTTGACGTAAGGGACGCCCGGTGCCTGGGCCTTGGTCCAGTAAAGCCGGAACAGCCCCATCTGCGGATCGATCAGCGGCGAAATCTGCAACAGGTTCAAATCGAAGCTGTAGTCCTTGTAGACCTTGCGCAGATAGGTCGGATCGTCCGTGCTGTTCAGCTTCGCGTCGATGCCGACGGCCTTCAGGTTCTGCCGGATGAACTCGGCCGAATGGGAGGTCACGTCGCCGACCGCGGTGAAGTCGAGGTTGAGCGCGAAGCGGATGCCATCGGCCTTGCGTGGATAGCCGCCCTCGTCGAGCAGCCGGTTCGCCGCCGCGACGTCGAAGTCGTAGCGCTGGACGTCGGGCGTGTAGAATGTCTTGACGCTGGCCGGAATCGGTCCGGTTGACGGCTTACCCAGCCCGTACCAAACGGTTTCCACCAGCTTCGCCTTGTCGACCGCGTGGGCGACCGCCTTGCGGACCTTGTCGTTCGCCAGGATCGGGTTCCGCAGGTTGAATTCCAGAATGTAGAACTGGGAATGGTAATCGTAGCCGCGCGTCTCGAACCGCAGGTTCGGATCCTTGCGCAGCCTGGCGACGTCGCCGAACGGCACCGCGTCGTAGGGTGCGTACTGCACCTCCCCGGTTTCCAGTGCGGCGGCGCGGCTCGCAGTGTCGGGGATGGCCTTGAAGATGACCCGGTCGAGATAGGGTTTGCCCTCGTCCCAATAGTCCGGATTGCGCTCCAGCTCGACATACTGGCCCTTCTTCCAGTCCTTGAAGCGGAAGGGGCCGGTGCCGACCGGCCGGGAGGTGGCCGGGTTGGTCTGGATCGGCGCGCCCTCGAAGACATGCTTCGGCAGGATCTGGGATTCCGCCGCGTTCAAGGCGCTCAGGATAACCAGCGACGGCGCGGAGAGGCGGAAGACGGCGGTGTATCTGTCCGGCGTCTCGACGTCCTGCAGCGAGGCGAAGGTCAGCCGCCCGCGCGGGTGCGTCTTCTTCCACACCTCCAGCGCACTGAACTTCACGTCATCCGAGGTGAACTCGACGCCGTCATGCCATTTGACGCCGTGCCGCAGTTTGAAGGTGATCGACAGCCCGTCGGGCGCGACCTCCCAGCTTTCGGCGAGGCTCGGCCGGACCGAGAGATCCTCGGCATAGCTCAGCAGCCCGTCATACACGTTCGTCGACAGGGCGGCGTTCGCATACTGGTTGTTGAAGGCGGTGGTGAGGACGGACGGCTGCGGCTCGATGGTGGCGATCAGCGTACCGCCGCGCACCGGCGCCGCGCTCTGCTGTGCCCCGGCCTGGAGCGGGAGCGCCGCCAGTCCGAAAGCCAGGGCGGCAAGGGCGAGCGGACGGACGAATGGGCGCGCGGCGGGGCGCCCACGGACGAGGACCATGGTCGATTCCTTCTGGATCGGGCGGTGTAAAAGTCTGGGTGTGAAAGTCTGTCGTTGTGGAACCGGCATCAGGCCGTGGCTGCCGCCGGTCGACGATGCCGGACGGACGGCGGCGGCAATCCCAGATGGTCGCGCAGCGTTCGTCCGCTGTAGGCCTCGCGGAAGATCCCGCGCCTGCGCAGCAGCGGAACGACCTCCTCCACGAAGACCTCCAGGCCGGAGACGGTAACGTCCGGCATGATGTTGAAGCCGTCGACGGCGCCCGAGCGGAACCATGTCTCGATCCCGTCGGCCACCTGCTCCGGCGTGCCGACGGCCAGGCGGTGCTGGGTCCCGCCGCCGCCCTGGGCCTTGACGAGATCGCGCACCGTCAACCCGTTCCGCTGGGCGAGCGTGACGGTTCCCTTGAAGAAGGTCTGGCTGTGATTCTCCGGGAACGGGATGTCGGCGGGAAGCGGCTCGTCCAGCTTCAGCCGGCCGGGATCGACGTTGAGGGTGCGGGCCAGCCGTGCAAGCCCGTAGTCGATGGGCACGCTCTCCCACAGGTCCCGCTCGCGCCGCTTGGCTTCGGCTTCCGTGCTGCCGAGTATGGTGACCAGACCGGGGCAGATCACCACCTCGGCCGGGGCCCGGCCGGAACGCAGCAACCGGGCCCGCAAGCCGTCGGCGAAGCTCCTGGCCTCATCGAGGCTGTGCGCGACCGAGAAGACGAGATCCGCATGGCGGGCGGCGAGGTCCTGGCCGTCGCCCGACCCTCCGGCCTGGACGATGACCGGCCGGCCCTGCGGCGAAGGCGGAACGTTGAGCGCCCCCTGTACGGAAAAGTAACGTCCCCGATGGTCGATCGGATGGATGCGGGAACCGTCGATGAAGCGCCCGCTTTCCTTGTCGCCGACCAGTGCGCCCGGCTCCCAGCTGTCCCAGAGGGCGGTCACCACATCGGCGAATTCGACGGCGCGGGCATAGCGCTGGTCATGGGGCAGCACCTCGTCGAGACCGAAATTGCGCGCCGTGCCGGTTTCAGCGGTGGTGACGATGTTCCATCCCGACCGGCCCCCGCTGACATGGTCGAGCGACGCGAAGCGGCGCGCCACGTTGTAGGGCTCGTTGTAGGTGGTCGACAGGGTGGCGATCAGCCCGATGTGCGTCGTCGCCGCCGCCATCGCCGCCAGCACGACGGTCGGCTCCAGGGCTTGGTAGGGCCGCAGGTCCGGCCGGTCCGGCAGGGCCGGATTGTCGGCGAGGAAGACGGCGTCGAAGGTGCCCCGCTCGGCGAGCTGGGCCTGGCGCACGAGGAAGGCCGGGTCGATGAAGTCCGCCGCCTCGCTCTCCGGCCGTCGCCAGGCGGAGCTGTAGGAACCGGCATTCATGAAGTTCAGATTCAGATGCAGCTGTCTCGGGGGGCTCATGGCGGCTCTCGCTGGATGGCGCATGGCGCCGGAACGGAAGACGGAAGACGGAACACGGCAGAGGGGCTGCGGACAGCCAGGACGGGGGTGCGGCGCTGGGTGGCCGGGCCGCACGCAGGCCCCCCGGTTCCACGGGAAAGCCTGGAAATCCGGACAGGTTTTACGCATGTCCATCGTTGTTATACATAAAATCACATATCGGGATATTTTTGTCTATGGATCTTATAGACAAAAATGAGTAAGGGTAGAAACCAGACGGGCAGGAACCCCCGGACACCCTCCAGCCACCCTCGCCGGGCGGATCCGGACCAGGCGGACAGTGTCAGGTCCGGCCGGGCGCCAGCCGCAAGATCGCTCTCAACGCCATCAGGACAGAGGCCGGCCGATGCCGGCCGGGAGAAGCCGCGTTGCTCAAGAATCCCTCACGACCGCCGCTTCCGGCGGTCTCGCGCCGCCGCTTCTCGCAAGGGGCCTTCGTCGCGCTCGCCTCGCTGGGATTGCCTGGAGGAGTGGCGTCCGCGGCACCGGTTCCCGCCGCCGGACAACCGGTGCGCGGCGGCACCCTGGTGGCGGTCATCCAGCCGGAACCGACCGCGCTCGCCAGCGCGGTCAACAACAACTACGCAAACGCCTCGGTCAGCGCGAACGTCTATGACGGGTTGCTGCGCTACGACGAGGAGATGCTGCCGCAGCCGGCGCTGGCCGAATCCTGGGAGGTGTCGGACGGCGGCCGCAGCATCCTCTTCCGGCTGCGCAAGGGGGTGACATGGCATGATGGCGCGGACTTCACCGCCGCCGACGTGCGGTTCAGCGCGCTGGAGCTGTGGAAGAAGCTGCATGCGCGCGGCCGGGTGACCTTCAGCGCCCTGCTCGACGTCGAGACGCCCGATCCGCACACCGCGATCTTCCGCCTCTCGGCACCGGCCCCGGTGATCCTGAGCGCGCTGAACGCGGCGGAATCGCAGGTGATGCCGAAGCACCTGTACGAGAACACCGACATCCTGAAAAACCCCAGGAACAACGCGCCGGTCGGCACCGGCCCCTTCATCTTCAAGGAGTGGAGGAAGGGCCAGCACATCGTGCTGGACCGCAACCCCGCCTACTGGGACGAGGGCAAGCCCCACCTCGACCGCCTCGTCTTCCGGATCATTCCCGATGCCGCGTCGCGGGCGGTGGCCCTGGAGACCGGCGAGATCCACTATGCTCCCTTCACCGCGGTCCCGCTCGCCGATGTCGCCCGGCTCCGCAACGACCCGGCGCTGGCGGTCAGCACCAGCGGCTATGCCTTCCAGTCCCACGTCTTCCTGCTCGATTTCAATTTGTCGAACCCGCATCTGGCCGACCTGCGGGTGCGGCGCGCCATTGCCCATGCCATCGACCGCCAGGGACTGATCGACACGGTCTGGTACGGCTTCGGCAAGCCGGCTGTGAGCCCCGTGCCGTCGCAGCTCACCCGCTTCCACAATCCCGACGTCCCGCGCCACGACCACGATCCCGCCCGGGCGGAAGCGCTGCTGGACGAGGCCGGCCTGCCACGGGGTGCCAACGGCGTCCGCTTTACCGTCACCCACGACTATCTGCCCTTCGGCGAGACCTATCGGGATGCCGGCGAATACATCCGCAACAACCTGAAGAAGGTCGGCATCGACTTCGTGCTGCGCGGCCAGGACTATCCGAGCTGGACCAGGCGGGTCTACACCGATTACGCCTACGACATCGACAGCAACACCGTGGCCGTGATGATGGATCCGGAGATGGGATTGCCGCGGCTGCTGCTGTCGACCAACCATGTCCGGGGGGTTCCGACCTCCAACAACACCGGCTACGACAACCCGGAGGCCGACCGCGTCATCAAGGCGCTCCAGGTCGAGCCGGATGCTGGAAAACGCAAGGCGCTGTTCGGCGAGTTGCAGGCGATCGCCATGACCGATCTGCCGATCCTGCCGCTGTCCGAAATGCGGCACGTCACCATCCACAGCCGGAAACTCCGGGGTCTGGCACAGGCCCCCGATGCGGCGCTGGCCTCGCTCGCCGACGCCTGGCTGTCGGCCTGAGAGGAAAGCATGGCCAAGGAAATCCGTTTCAACGCCTTCGTCGTCAACCGGCCGGTCCACCAGTCGCCGGGACTGTGGCGGCATCCGCGCGACCGCTCCACCTCCTACCAGGATCTCGGCTACTGGGTCGAACTGGCGCGCACGCTGGAGCGCGGCAGTTTCGACACCGTCTTCCTCGCCGACGGCATCGGGGTGAACGACGTCTATGGCGGCGGGATCGAGGCGGCGCTGCGCCATGGGTCGCAGGTGCCAACCAACGACCCGATCCTGCTGATCCCGGCGATGGCGCATGCCACCCGCGACCTCGGCTTCGCCGTCACCGGCAACCTGTCCTTCGAGCAGCCCTATCTGTTCGCCCGCCGGCTGTCCACCCTCGACCAGCTCACCCGCGGCCGGCTGGCCTGGAACATCGTCACCGGCAAGTCGGCGGCCGGCGCCAAGGGGCTGGGGCGCAGCATCGTCGCCCATGACCGGCGCTACGACATCGCCGACGAGTTCATGGAGGTGGTCTACAAGCTGTGGGAGGGCAGCTGGGAGGACGACGCGGTCCTCTGGGACCGCGAGGCCGGCATCTTCGCCGATCCCGCCAAGGTGCACCGCGTCCGTCACGACGGGGAGCATTACCGCCTCGACGCCATCCACCTGACCGAACCGTCGCCACAGCGCACCCCCCTGCTCTTCCAGGCCGGCGGGTCGCAGCGCGGGCGCCAGTTCGCCGCCCGGCACGCCGAAGGTATCTTCCTGGCCGCCCCTACCAAGACGGTGGCCGGCGCCGTCGTCCGCGACGTGCGCCGCCGCGCCGCCGAGAACGGCCGCGACCCGGCCGAGCTTCTGTTCTTCCCGCTCGTCACCGTCATCACCGGCGAGACCGAACGGGAGGCGAAGGCCAAGCTGGCGGACTACCAGAGCTATATCAGCCACGAAGGCGCCCTCGTGCTCTTTTCCGGCTGGACCGGAATCGATCTCGCCGGGCGCGATCCCGACGAGGTTCTGCGCTTCGAGGACCGCGACAACGGCGTGGTCTCCACCATCGAGGCCTTCACCACCGCCGATCCCGACCGCTCCTGGACCCTGCGCGAGATCGCCCGCCATGCCGGCATCGGCGGGCAGGGGCCGGTGATCGTCGGCTCGCCCACCCAGGTGGCGGACGAGTTGCAGTCATGGGTCGAGGAGGTCGGCGCCGACGGCTTCAACCTCGCCTATGCGGTGGCGCCGGACAGCTACGTCGACTTCGTCGATCTGGTGGTGCCGGAACTGCAGCGCCGCGGCGCCTGCAAGCGCGACTATGCCCCCGGTACGCTGCGCGAGAAGCTCTACGGCCCCGGGCGGGCCCGGCTGACCGCTCCGCATCCGGCGGCGGCCTTCCGGCACCTGCCGGCGGAGGACGCGGCATGACCGGCCGGACCCACCATAAGGAAATCCGCCTCAACGCCTTCCACATGAACGCGCCCGGCCATTCCTGGGCCGGCCTGTGGACCCATCCGAAGGACCGCTGCGCCGACTACACCGACCTCGATTTCTGGATCGAGCTGGCACGCACCGCCGAGCGCGGCAAGCTCGACGGCATCTTCCTGGCCGACGTCTCCGGCGTCTACGACGTCTATGCCGGCACGCCGGACGCGGCGCTGGCGGCCGGCGCCCAAATCCCGAGCAACGACCCGTCGGTCCTGATCTCCGCCATGGCCGCGGCGACCCGCGATCTCGGCTTCGGCGTCACCGCTTCGGTCGGGTACGAACAGCCCTATTACCTCGCCCGCCGCTTCTCCACGCTCGACCACCTGACCAAGGGGCGGGTCGGCTGGAACATCGTCACCGGCTATCTGGAAAGCGCCGCACGGGCAATCGGCGACGGCGGGGTGCGGGAGCACGACCAGCGCTACGACCGCGCCGACGAGTTCCTGGAACTGGCTTACCGGCTGTGGGAGGGCAGCTGGGAGGACGGTGCGGCGGTACGCGACAAGGCCGGCAGGGTCTTCGTCCGGCCGGAGAAGGTCCACCGGATCACCCATCGCGGCACCTTCTTCGACCTCGACGCCATCCATCTCAGCGAACCCTCGCCGCAGCGCACCCCCCTGCTCTACCAAGCCGGCACCTCGGGCCGCGGGCGCGAGTTCGCGGCACGCCACGCCGAATGCGTGTTCATGAACCAGAGCAGGGCCGCGGTTGCGGAGGCCGCCGCCGACATCCGCCGCCGCGCCGCCGCCTATGGCCGGCACCCGGAGGATCTTCTGGTCTTCGTCGGCGCCACCGTCATCGTCGCCCCGACCGAGGCGGAGGCGCGCGACAAGTACGAGGAGTACCGCAGCCATCTCGACACCCGGGGCGCCCTCGCCCTGCTGTCGGGCTGGACCGGCATCGACTTCTCGCAATACGGCCCCGACGATCCGGTGCGCTACGTCAAGAGCAACGGCATGCAGTCGAAGATCGAGGCGATGACCCTGCGCAGCCCGGACCGGGTCTGGCGCGTGCGCGACCTCGCCGATTTCGGCGAGGTCGGCGGGCGCGGCCCCTTCATCGTCGGCACGCCGTCGCAGGTGGCAGACGAGCTGCTGACCTGGGTCGAGGCCGGCGCCGACGGCTTCAACCTCACCCGCGTGGTGGAGCCGGCCAACCTGACCGACATCGTCGACCTGCTGGTGCCCGAACTCCAGGACCGCGGGGTCTACAAGACCGAATACAGCCCCGGCCCCCTGCGCGAGAAGCTGTTCGGTCCCGGCCATGCCCGGCTTTCGCCGCGCCATCCCGGCCACGCCTTCCGCCAGCCCGGCCCTACAGCCTGACCGTCAGCCTGACCGTCAGCCTGACCGCCAGCCCAACAGGAGTTTCGCCATGGATCTCGCCCTTGCCGGCAAGGTCGTCCTCGTCACCGGCGGCAGCAAGGGGCTCGGCCTCGCCGCCGCCCGCGCCTTCGCCCGCGAAGGCTCGCGCGTGGTCATCGCGTCGCGCAGCCGTGAGAACCTCGCCGCCGCGCAGGCCGCCCTCGCCGCCGAGGGGCTGGAGGTCGCGACGGTCGCCGCCGATTTCGCCGACGCTGCCGAGGCCACCCGCGCCGTCGCCGAGGCCGAACGCCCCTTCGGCCCGGTCGAGGTGCTGATCAACAGCGCCGGCGCCGCGAAGCGCACCCCGGCCGAGGACCTCGACGCCGCCGCCTGGAAGGCCGGGCTTGAGGCCAAGTTCTTCCCCTACATCCACGCCCAGGACGCCGTGCTCAGGAGCTTCCGGCGCCGGGCCGGGGCGGGGGCCGGGGCGGACGGCCGGGCGGAAACCCGGCTGCCTCCGCCCCGGCAGATCGGCGCCATCGTCAACATCGTCGGCACCGGCGGCCGCATTCCCTCCGGCACCCATCTGCCGGGCGGCTCCGCCAACGCCGCCCTGCTGCTGTCGACGCTGGGGCTCGCCCGCGAATACGCGCCCTACGGCATCCGCATCAACGCAATCAATCCCGGCTTCACCCTGACCGACCGCATCGAGCAGAACCTCGCCCTGGAGGCCAGACGCCTCGGCATCAGCCGCGACGAGGCGCTGGCCGCCGGTGCCGCCGCCACGCCGCTGCGCCGCTACGGCGAGGCCCATGAGATCGCCGAGGTGGCGCTGTTCCTGGCCAGCGAGCGGGCGAGCTACGTGGTCGGCGCGCTGGTCGCGGTGGACGGCGGCCAGAGCCTGGCCCTGTAGCGGCCGCCTGAGGACGGAGAACGCCATGCCGACATCGCTGCGCTACGTCTTCCGCCGGCTGGTCCAGGCACTGCCGATGGCCTTCGCCATCGTGCTGCTGAACTTCCTGCTGCTGAAGCTGACGCCGGGCGACCTCGCCGACGTCATCGCCGGGGAGTCCGGCTCGGCGACGCCGGAGTTCATGGAGAACCTGCGCCGGCTCTACGGGCTCGACATTCCGGTCCACCTCCAGTTCCTGAACTACATCCAGGGCATCCTGCATTTCGACCTCGGCTATTCCTTCCGCCAGGGCATGCCGGTGGGCGAGCTGATCCTCGAACGTCTGCCGGCGACGATCCTGCTGTCGCTGACCGCGATCCTGTTCGCGCTCTTGGTCGGCGTGCTCCTCGGCGTGGTGGCGGCGCGGTCGCGCGGAAGTCTGCTGGACGAGGCGATCTCGGTCGTCTCCACCATGGGCTTCGCCACCCCGCTGTTCTGGGTCGGGCTGATGCTGATCGTGCTGTTCTCCATCGAGCTGCGCTGGCTGCCGTCGGCCGGCATGGTGACGGTGGGGGCGGATTACCGCGGCCGTTGGGACGAGTGGCTAGACATCGGCCGGCATCTGGTGCTGCCGGCCGTGACGCTCAGCCTGTTCTTCCTGTCGATCTATGTCCGCATCACCCGCTCGGCGATGCTGGAGGTCTACGGGCTCGATTTCGTGCGCACGGCCAGGGCCAAGGGGCTGACCGAGGCCCGCGTGGTGATCCGCCACGTGCTGCGCAACGCCCTGCTGCCCATCGTGACGGTCACCGGCCTGCAACTCGGCGCCATCTTCGGCGGCACGGTGGTGGTCGAGACGGTCTTTGGCTGGCCCGGCCTCGGCCGGCTGGCGCAGGAGGCGGTGTTCTCGCGCGACGTCAACCTGCTGCTCGGCATCTTCCTGTGCAGCTCCTTCATCGTCATCGTCGTCAATCTGGCGGTCGACCTGCTCTATGCGGCGCTCGACCCGCGGGTGGAGGTCCGTCAATGAGCCTGTCCACCCCGACCCATGGCGGGATGCCGGGCGGCATCCTCCAGCGCCTGATGCGCACGCCGGGACTGCGCCGGCTGCGCGGTTCGCGGGCGCTGCTGGTCGGCCTGCTGCTGCTGGCCGCAGTCGTCGCCGTCGCCCTGTCCGCCGGCCTGCTCTATCCGGGCGATCCGCGCGACATGGCCGGCCCCGCCGGCACCTGGCCCGGCATCGACGCCCGCTTCCCCCTCGGCACCGACATGCTGGGCCGCGACATGGCGGCGGCGATGGCCCATTCCGCCGGCACCTCGCTGACCGTCGGCATCGCCGCGGCGACGCTGGCGCTGCTGGTCGGCATCGCCGCCGGCGTGCTGGCCGGCTATTTCGGCGGTGCCGTCGACGACGTGCTGATGCGGATCAGCGAACTGTTCCAGACCATGCCCAGCCTGCTCTTCACCATCATCCTGGTGGTGATCCTCGGGCCGACCACCGCCAGCATCAGCTTCGCCATCGGCATCACCGCCTGGCCGCAGATCGCCCGGCTGGTGCGGGCGGAGGCGGTTCGGGTGCGCCGGCTCGACTATGTCGACGCCGCGGTCACGCTGGGCATGGGACACGGGCGGATCGTCCTGCTCCATGTGCTGCCGAACAGCCTGGCGCCGGTCGTGGTCGCCGCCTCGATCCTGGTGGCCCAGGCGATCCTGTCCGACGCCTCGCTGTCCTTCCTCGGCCTCGGCGACCCCAACGGGATGAGCTGGGGCAGCATGGTCGGCGCCGGCCGGCCGATGCTGCGCACCGCCTGGTACATGACGGCACTTCCCGGCGGGGCGATCTTCCTCACCGTCATGGGCTTCATGCTGATCGGCAACGGCCTGAACGACCTCCTCAATCCCCGCACCCCCGTGAGGTGACCCATGAGCCTGCTCGAGGTCGAAGACCTGACCGTCCGTTTCGGCGACGCCGTCGTCGTCGACCGGCTGTCCTTCTCGGTCGAGGCCGGCGAGACGCTGGCCATCGTCGGTGAATCCGGCTGCGGCAAATCGATGACGGCGCTGGCGCTGACGCGGCTGGTGGCGCCGCCGGGACGGATCGGCGGACGGGTGCGGCTCGACGGGCTGGACCTGACCGGCCTGCCCGAGGCACGGATGCGCGCCGTGCGCGGCGACCGCATCGGCATCGTCTTCCAGGACCCGATGTCGGCGCTCAATCCGGTGCTGACCGTCGGCGAGCAGGTCGCCGAGGCGGTGCGCGCCCACAGCCCGCTCGGTGCCCGGGCGGCGCGGGCGCGGGCGGCGGAGCTGCTGGATCTCGTCCATATTCCCGACGCCCACCGCCGCCTCGACGACCATCCGCACCGCTTCTCGGGCGGCATGCGCCAGCGGGTCGCCATCGCCATCGCCATCGCCGCCAACCCCGCCCTGCTGATCGCCGACGAGCCGACGACGGCGCTCGACGTCACCATCCAGGCGCAGATTCTCTGCCTGCTGGACGAGCTGCGCCGCGACCTCGGCATGGGGCTGATCCTCATCACCCACGACCTCGGCGTCGTTGCCGAAACCGCCGACCGCGTGCTGGTCATGTATGCCGGACGCAAGGTCGAGGAGCAGGACACGCCCGGCCTGTTCGCTGCCCCGCTGCACCCCTACACCCGCCGGCTGATGGGGGCCAAGCCGCGGCTGACGCTGGGCGAGCCGCCGCCGCGGCAGCGGCTGCAGGAAATCCCCGGCCTGGTGCCCCTGCCGGGCGCGATCCCGCCGGGCTGCGCCTTCGCTCCGCGCTGCGCCGACGCCGACGCCGGCTGCGCCGCCGTTCCGCCGTTGCAGCGGCACGGGCGGGCCGCGGTCGCCTGCCACAAGGTCGATCTGGCGGCCCGGGCGCCCCGGCAGATCCCGCGATGGACCGACCGCAGCCAATGGAGGGCGGCGGAATGAGCGCGCTTCTCGAGGTCGAGGATCTCCGCGTCCGCTACGCCACCCGGCGCGGCTCCCTGATGGCGGTTGACGGCGTGTCCTTCTCCCTGCATGCCGGCAGGACGCTGGGTCTGGTCGGCGAGTCCGGCTGCGGCAAATCCTCGCTCGGCAAGGCGATCATGCGGATCGTCGATCCGCATTCCGGCGCCATCCGGCTCGACGGCGTGGACATCGGCCGGCTGAGCGGCCGCCATCTGCGGCCGCACCGCCGCCGCTTCCAGATGGTGTTCCAGGATCCGGCGGCCTCGCTCGATCCGCGCCAGCGCATCCGCCGCGCCCTGGAGGAGCCGCTGGCCGTGCATGGCCGGGGCGACCGGAGCGAGCGGCGCGACAGGGTGCGCGAGGTCATGGCCCAGGTCGGGCTGCATCCGGAGATGGCGGACCGGCTGCCGCATGAATTCTCCGGCGGCCAGCGCCAGCGCATCGCCATCGCCCGCGCCCTGATGCTGGAGCCGAGCCTGATCGTCTGCGACGAGCCGGTCTCGGCGCTCGACGTCTCGCTGCAGGCGCAGATCCTCAACCTGCTGGCCGACCTGCAGGCGTCGCGCGGGATCGCCTACCTGTTCATCAGCCACGACCTCTCGGTAGTCCAGCATCTCGCCGACCGGATCGCCGTGATGTATCTCGGCCAGATCGTCGAGATCGCCGACCGCGCGGCCCTGTGGCGGTCGCCGGCCCACCCCTACACCCAGGCGCTGATCGCCGCGGTTCCGCGCATGGCCCCCGAACGGCGCGGGCTGGACCGGACCCGGCTGCTGCCGGGCGACCTGCCGGCGCCGCAGGATCCGCCGCCCGGATGCCGCTTCGCCGGCCGCTGCCCCTTCGCGACCCGCCTGTGCCGCGAGCAGGCGCCGCGGCTGGCCGAGATCGCCCCCGGCCATGCGGTCGCCTGCCATCTCCATACCGCACCCGATGCCGCGCCCGGTGGTGCGGCAGCCCCGTCCCTTCCCCATTTCCTGCAGAAGGACACCGTCCAATGAACGCCGTCACCGGCAAGCCCGTCCCCGCGCATGACCCGACTTTCGAGACGGCCGAGCAGAGGCAGGCCCGCGTCGATCTGGCCGCGGCCCAGCGCCTGGCGGTGATCCAGGAAATGAGCGAGGGCATCTACAACCATTTCACCTTGACGGTGCCGGGACATGACGACCGCTTCTATGTCAGCCCGCTCGGGCTGCACTGGTCGGAGATCAAGGCCGGCGACCTGCTCACCGTCGATTACGACGGCCGCCTGCTCGACGGCAAGGGACCGCTCCAGCGCTCCGCCTTCTGCATCCACGCCCCCATCCACCGGCGCAAGCCGCAGCACGCCGCGCTGTTCCACACCCACATGCCCTACACCAGCGCGCTGACCCGGTTGCAGGACCAGCGGTTGCTGCCGATCGGGCACACCGAGGCCCAGCTGATCGCCGAGATCGCCTATGACGACGACTACACCGGCCTCGCCCGCGACCCGGCCGAGGGCGAACGTCTGGCCGACATCCTCGGCGACAAGACCATCCTGATCATGGCGCATCACGGCGTGCTGGTCGCCGGCCGGACCATCTCGGAAGCCTACGACCGGCTCTATACGCTGGAGCGGGCGGCGCGGGTGCAGCTCTTCGCCCAATGGACCGGCAAGCCGCTGCGCGAACTGCCCGGCGAGATGGTCGCGCATGTCCACGCCACCATCACCGGCGGCCCGCTGGCCCCCGGCGTGGCGTCGGGCCACGAGCTGCATTTCGGGGCCCTGAAGCGGCTGCTCGACCGCCAGAATCCCGGCTACCGCGAATGACCGTCCCCGCCTTCGACCGAAAGGGAACCGCCGTGACCACCTTCCCCCCCGCCCTGGCCGGGATACCGGCCAGGACGCCGGCCAGAACACCGATTGAGACGCCAGCCGGGACGACCGGCATCGATCCCCGGACGCTTCTGGACTGGCTGGAGGACGGCGGCGAGATCGCCTTCCTCGACCTGCGCGAGGAAGGTCCCTTCGGCGAGGGGCACCCGCTTCTCGCCGTCAACATACCGTTCAGCCGGCTGGAGTTCGACATCGCCGCGCTCGTCCCGCGCGCCGACACCCGCATCGTGCTGCTGGCCGGGGAGCCGGTCGCTGCGCTTGCGGCCAGCCGGCTCTCGGCGCTCGGCTATACCGGCGTCCATGTGCTGTCCGGCGGGGTGGAGTCCTGGTCCGCCGCCGGCCTGCTGCTCTTCCCCAGCGTCAACGTGCCGGGCAAGGCCTTCGCCGAATGCGTCGAACACGCCTATCATACACCGGACATCGAGGCGGCCGAACTCGACCGGCTCGTCCGGGCCGGGGCCGATCTGGTGATCCTCGACAGCCGCACCGTGGAAGAGTTCGAGCGGTTCCATGTGCCGGGTGCCGTCAGCGCGCCGGGTGCTGAGATCGTCCACCGCTTCGCCGACCTCGTTCCCTCGCCGGACAGTCTCGTCGTCGTCTCCTGCGCCGGACGGACGCGGGGCATCATCGGCGCCCAGGCGCTGATCAACGCCGGCATTCCCAACCGCGTGGTCGCCCTGTCGGGCGGAACCCAGGGCTGGCGCCTTGCCGGCTTCGAACTGGAGCGCGACAAGCCGCTTCCGCCCCGGCCGCCGGTGGGGCCGGAGGCCCGCGAGCTGGCGCGACAGCGCGCCGCCGACCTTGCCCGGCGCTTCGCCGTCCCGGTGATCGACCGCGCCGCGCTGGAGCGGCTGCGTGCCGATCCCGCCCGAACCACCTATCTCTTCGACGTCCGCCTGCCGGCCGAGCATGCCGGGGGACATGCCGAGGGGGTTCCGTCCGCCCAGGGCGGGCAGCTGGTGCAGGCGCTCGACACATGGGCGGCCACCCGCGGGGCACGGATCGTGCTGACCGACGACGACGGCGTGCGCGCCACCGTGACGGCGCACTGGTTGCGCCAACTCGGCTGGGATGCGCTGGTCCTGCCCGGACTGGTGTCGGGGACAGCCCCGCCTCCCGCCCATGCGGTGCCGCTCCCCCCACAGCGGGCGAAGCCGCTTTCCGCCAGCGAGGCCGGTGACCGGCTGCGGCGCGGTGCGGCTCTGCTCTTCTCGGATTCCAGCGGCGATTACCGCCGCTCCCACCCGGCGGGAGCGCTCTGGGCCAACCGCTCGCGCCTCGGCCCGCCGGAACGGTTCGACCGCGCGGCCGGGGTCGTGGTGACCGGGCAGGATCCGGTGACCGCCCATCTCCTCGCCCTGGACCTGGAGGAAACCGGCATTCCGGCCGCGGTCCTTCCCGGCGGCGAGGCGGCCTGGACGGCCGCCGGCCTTGCGGTCGTCACGTCGCCTTCCGAGCCTGCCGATGCCGACCGCATCGACCATCTGTTCTGGCTCCATGACCGCCACAGCGGCAACCTCGAAGCGTCGCGCGCCTATCTCGACTGGGAGCTGTCGCTGCCGGGGGCCGTCGGCACGCCGGAAGCCGCCGGCTTCCGCATCGGACCGGCGGCAGCGCGATGACCGCCCCGCGGATCTGCATCTTCGGGGCGGGCGCGGTCGGCAGCCATGTGGCGGCGAAGCTGCTGCACGCCGGTGTCCCCGGCGTCGGCGTCGTCGCGCGCGGTCCTCACCTGACAGCGATGCGCGAGCGCGGCCTCACCTTCCGGAGCGATCGGGAAGAGTTCCGCGTCGCGGTGCCGGTGGCGACCGACGATCCTTCGACCCTGCCGCCGCAGGATGTCGTCGTCGTCACGCTGAAGGCGCCGGCCCTGCCGCCGGCGGCGGGCGCGCTCGCCCGGCTGCTGGCTCCCGACGGGGTCGCGGTCTTCCTGTTGAACGGGATTCCCTGGTGGTGGAACCATGGCCTGCGGGAAGGCGGCCTGGAGGAAGGCGGCGGTCCGCTGCCGCTGCTCGATCCCGACGCCGCGCTCTGGCGAAACGTCGGGCCGGCGCGGGCGTTGGGCGGCGTCGTGATGTCGCCCAACGAGATCGTCGAGCCGGGCGTCGTCGTTCACGGCGCGCACAGCCGGTTCGTCATCGGCGAGCCTGACGGCAGTGACAGCCCGCGGGCCCGCGGGCTGGTCGAGCTGTTCACCGCCGCCGGCATGCCCGCCCTGCTGTCGACCGACATCCGGACCGACATCTGGCGCAAGCTGCTGGTCAACGCGCCGGGCAATCCGCTGGCCGCCCTGACCCGACTGTCGGCGAAGGACCGGGCCGTCGACCCCGAGCTGGCGGAACTCGGACGGCGCATCGCCGGCGAGGTGGCCGACACCGCCCGGGCGCTCGGCTATGATCTGACCCAGCACGCCGATGCCGACGATACGATGAGGTGGGCAGCCACGCGGTCGGAAACCCGGCCTTCCATGCTGCAGGATGTCCTGCACGGCCGCGCCACCGAGGTCGAATGCCTGCTCGGCCAAGTGCAGGCCTTTGCCAGGGAGCGGTCCGTTCCGACGCCGGTCATCGACATCGTCCTGCCGATTCTGCGCGGCCTGGACCGGTCCCTGCGCCGGTGACGGCGGCGCAGGTCTTTTTTGGCATCGCCATCGGCGGCAGGCGTTCCGTCAGTCCGGCGCCGGACCGGCCGCCGGGACGAACGGGACGCGGCCCTCGACCGGATAGCCGGGGTCGTTGTAGCCGGGGGTGGACGCATTGCCCGTCGACACCAGACGGTCGACCAGCGCCTCGTCCTCGGCGGTGAAGCGGTAATCGAGCGCCCGCACATAGGCGTCCCACTGTTCCTCGGTGCGGGGGCCGGCGATGGCGGCGGTGACCAGCCGGTTGTTCAGCACCCAGGCCAGTGCGAAATCGGCGGCAGAGATGCCACGGGCGGCGGCATGGCGCTGGATTTCCTGGGCGATGGCCAGGGATTCCGGACGCCATTCGGTTTCGAGGATGCGGCGGTCGGCCCGGCCGGCCCGGGTGTCCGGCGCCGGCGCCGCGCCGGGAACATATTTGCCGGTCAGCACGCCCCGGGCGAGCGGCGAGTAGGAGACGACGCCGATCCCGTAATGGCCCGCAGCCGGAAGCTGCTCCACCTCCGCCTTGCGGTCGACGATGTTGTAGAGCGGCTGGCTCGCCACCGGCCGGTCGATGCCGTGGGCGTCGGCCAGATGGACGATCTCGGCAATCCGCCAGCCGCTGAAGTTGGACACGCCGAAATAGCGCAGCTTGCCGGCCCGGATCAGGTCGGCGATGGCCCGCACCGCCTCGTCCAGCGGTGCGTCGAGCGACGCCCGGTGGATATAGGCGATGTCGATGTAGTCGGTGCCGAGGCGGCGCAGGCTGTTCTCCACCGCTTCGACAATCCACTTGCGCGAGATGCCCCTGCTGTTCGGGCCCTCCCCCATCGGGTTGGCGAACTTGGTCGCCAGCACCCAGGCGTCGCGGTCGCCGCGGATCGCGCTTCCGACCACCCGCTCCGACGCGCCGCGATGATAGACGTCGGCCGTGTCGATGAAGGTGAAGCCCTGAGCCCGCGCTTTCGCGACGATGCGGTGGGCGGTCGCCTCGTCGGTCTGCCCGCCGAACATCATGGTGCCCAGCGCCAGCGGCGGAACCTTCAGTCCGCTGCGGCCAAGATTGCGGTAATCGACCATGTCCCCAAATCTCCCTTGGCTGGATGCCTCACCCTGCGGATCCCCGGCCGGCAGCCCCCTGGCCGGCAGCCTTGGACGCTCTCGCTGCGACCGATCCCTGCGCCGAGACCAGTGGAACAGTCACCCCGCCATTCAGGCAAGCGGCAGCGTCAGGGCGTCCTCCTCGATCTCGATTCCCAGCGCCTCGTTGAACCGGTTGAAGAACGCGCAGAGCGCGGTGCGCAGCGTCAGCTCGACCACCTGCTCCTCGCTGAAATGCTCGCGCAGGCGGGCGAACAGGGCGTCGCTCACCCGTGCCGGGTCGCGGGTCACCTGCGCCGCGTAGTCCCTGACCAGACGGTCCACCGGGTCGAGCCCCGGCACGTCCGGTTCCAGGATCCGCTCCACCGTCTCGGCAGGCAGGCCCTGTTCGACCAGACGCGGGGCGTGGTGCGCGACGCAGTAGGCACAGGCGGCCGCCTTCGACGCGGTCACCAGGACGATCTCCAGATGCCGTTTGGAGATGACGGCGTCGGATGCGGACTCCAGCAGCAGCCCGAAGACATGACGCAAGGCCGGCGGGCGGTGGGCGAAGACGCGCAGCATGTTGCCGAAGGGGCCGTAGTCGCGCTGGATGCGCTCGTAGACGGCGCGGGCTTCGCCGCTGACGTCCTCGATTTCGATGTTGCGGACACGGGCCATGGGAAGGGTTCCTTCTGTCGGATCAGGCAGGATCAGTTTTGAGCCGGGGGTTCGGCGAGGTGACAGGCGACAAAATGGTCCGCGTCGCCGACGGCACGTAGCGATGGCGCCTCATGGCGGCACCGCTCGACCGCCAGGGGGCAGCGGGTGTGGAAACGGCAGCCGGCCGGCGGCGCGAAGGCGCTGGGCAGGTCGCCGGTCAGCGCCGCCCGCGTCCGCCGCTCCGCCGGCCGGTCCAGATCGGGGACCGCATCGAACAGCGCCCGGGTATAGGGGTGCAGCGGACGCCGCCACAGCGCCTCGCGCGGGGCGGTCTCGACGATGCGGCCGAGATACATCACGCCGACCCGGTCGGCGATGTGCTCGACCACCGACAGGTCGTGGCTGATGAACAGGAAGGCGACGCCGAGATCGCGCTGCAGATCGTCCAGCAGGTTGAGGATCTGCGCCTGCACCGAGACGTCGAGAGCCGACACCGGCTCGTCGCAGACCACCAGCGCCGGCGACAGGGCAAGCGCGCGGGCGATGCCGATCCGCTGGCGCTGGCCGCCGGAAAACTCATGCGGATGGCGCGAGGCCGCATCCGCGGGCAAGCCGACGCGGGCGAGCAGCTCGGCGACGCGGTCGCGCCGCTCCGACCGCCGGCCGATGCCGTGGACGTGCAGCGGTTCGGCGAGCAGCTGCCCAACGGTCCAGCGGGGATCGAGCGAGCCGAACGGGTCCTGGAACACCATCTGCAACTTGCGCCGGATCGGGCGCAGCGCCGCCCGGCTCTTGCCGGAGAGATCCTCGCCGTCCAGACGGATGCGGCCGGCGGCCGGCTCGATCAGCCGCAGGATCGCCCGGCCGAGGGTCGATTTCCCGCAGCCTGACTCGCCCACGAGGCCGAGCGTCTCGCCCCGCCCGACGGTCAGCGACACCCCGTCCACCGCGTGGACCACACCATGCGGCGTGTCGTACTGGACGACGAGGTCCTCGACCGCCAGCAGCGGTTCGCCCTGCCCGGCGTCGGGGCGCACGGGGTCAGGCGAGGCGGGCATGGGGAAGGCTGTGGCTTGGGGCAAGGAAGTCTCCGACGCGGAGGCAGGCGACCTGCCCGTCTTCCAACGATGTGTTCTTGAGCACTGTCAGGGGCGGTTCGGCGGCGGTGCAGTCTTCCGTCGCCGACGCGCAGCGCGGGGCGAAGGCGCAGCCCGGCGGCATCGCCGCCAGCGACGGCACGGTGCCGGGAATCTCGACCAGCCGGGGGCGCCCGCCGCCGTCCACACGGCGGCGCGGGCGGGCGGCGATCAGGCCGCGGGTGTAGGGGTGCAGCGGGGTTGCGAACAGGTCGGCGGCGGCGCGCTCCTCGACCTTACGGCCGGCATACATCACCAGCACCCGCTCGGCATGGCCGGCGACGACGCCCAGATCGTGGGTGATGAGGACGACGCCCATGCCGCCCTGCTTCAGCTCGTCGATCAGGTCGAGAATCTGCGCCTGGATGGTGACGTCGAGCGCCGTCGTCGGCTCGTCGGCGACCAGAACCACCGGGTTGCAGGCCAGCGCCATGGCGATCACCACCCGCTGGCGCATCCCGCCGGACAGCCGGTGCGGGTGCTCGCCGAAGCGGCGGACCGGGTCGGGGATGTGGACGCGCTCCAGCAGCGTCAGCGCGCGGTCGCGGGCCTCGCGGCGGCTCACCGTTTCATGGTCGCGGATGGTCTCGACGATCTGCTCGCCGATGGTCAGCACCGGGTTGAGCGTGGTCATCGGCTCCTGGAATACCATGGCGATGCGGCGGCCGCGGACATCGCGCAGTGCCTCGGGGCCGAGCCCCAGCAGGTTGCGTCCCTCCAGCCGGATCGCCTTGCCCTCGGCGCGGCCCGGCGGTGGAACGAGGCCGAGAAGGGCCAGCGCGGTGATCGACTTGCCGCAGCCGGACTCGCCGACGATGGCCAGCGTCTCGCCGCGCGCCACCTGGAAGGACAGGTTGCGCACCGCCAGCAGGCTGCGTCCGCGCTCCTGGAAGCGGATGGACAGGTCCTCCACCTCCAGAACGGGTTGAGGGGATTGGGTCATCGGCGGTTCTGCCTGGGATCGAGAGCGTCGTTCAGCCCGTCGCCGAGCAGATTCAGGGCCAGCACCGCCGCGACGATGGCGAGGCCCGGCACGGTGGCGACATACCAGTCAGTGCGCAGCACCTCGCGGCCGGCGCCGACCATGCTGCCCCAGCTGACGATGTTGGGATCGCCCAAGCCCAGGAAGGCGAGGCTCGATTCCGTCAGGATCGCCGACGCCACCATGATGGACGCCGACACGACGATCGGCGCCAGTACGTTGGGCAGCACATGGGTCAGGATGATGCGCGCATCCGACAGGCCGAGCACGATGCTGGCCTGGACCATCTCGCCGTCGCGCAGGCGCAGCACCTCCGCCCGCACCAGCCGGGCCAGGCTGGGCCAGGAGGTCAGCCCGATGGCGAGCACCACCGTGGTCATGGTCGGCTGCAGGATGGCGACGATGACGATGGGGAACAGGAAGGGCGGGATGGTCTGGAACAGCTCCGTCACATGCATCAGCGCGTGATCTGCGCGCCCCCGGAAGAAGCCGGCAATGGCGCCGACGCCGACACCGATGACCAGCGACACCAGCGTCGCCACCCCCCCGATCAGCAGCGACACCCGCGCGCCGTGGAAGACGCCGGCGGCGATGTCGCGCCCCATCATGTCGGTGCCGAGCGGGAAATCGGGATCGGCGCCCGGCCACAGGAAGGGCGTGCCCGCCATGTCGAGCGGATCGGCCGGATAGACGACATCGGCCAGCGCCGCCATGGCGAGGATGGCGCCGAGCAGGGCCAGCCCGGCGACCGCCGACGGCCGGCGCAGCAGGCGGGCGAACAGGCCGCGGCGGACGGGCCGCTCCTCCGCAGCGGGCAGGACGGATTGGGCGATGCTCATCTGGCAAAGTCGATGCGCGGATCGAGCACCGTGTAGAGGAGATCGACCGCGAGATTGACGACCACGACCACCGCCGAGCTGCACAGCAGGATGCCGAGCAGCAGGTTCAGGTCGCGTTGGAACAGCGCCTCGAAGGCGAGGCGCCCCAGCCCCGGCCAGGCGAAGATGGTCTCCACCAGCACCGCCCCGCCGAGGATCGAGCCGACCTGCACCCCGAGCATGGTCACGACGGGCAGCAGCGCGTTGCGCAGCACGTGACGCAAAGCGATGCGGCGCGGCTTCAATCCCTTGGCGACGGCGGTGCGGACGAAGTCCTGGGTCGTCACCTCCAGCATCGCCGCCCGCATCAGGCGGGTGTAGATGGCGAGGTAGAACAGCCCGAGGGTCGCCGCCGGCAGCACCAGATGACGGGCGACGTCCTTGACATGGTCCCAGCCGCCATAGCCGGCCTCGACGCTGGTCATGCCGCCGACCGGCAGCCAGTCCAGCCCGACCGAGAAGACCACCACAAGCACCAGTCCGATCCAGAACACCGGCGTGGCGTAGAACAGCAGGGCCAGCGTCGAGATGAGCGTATCGGCCAGCCGACCGGCGTTGCGCGCGGCGACCACGCCGAGCGCCGATCCGGCCAGCACGGCGAAACCGATGCTGGCGGTCATCAGCAGCAGGGTGGCCGGCAGCCGCTGCCCGATCAGCTCCAGCACCGGCAGGCCATGCCGGAAGGAGAAGCCGAGGTTGAAGGTCAGCAGGTTGCCGAGATACTGGAGGAACTGGAGCGGCAATGGCTGATCCAGCCCGAACTGGCGGCGCAGGGCCGCCATGTATTCCGGCGTGGCCGATCCCGCCTCCCCCGCCAGCACCTGGGCCGCGTCGCCGGGGGCCAGATGCAGCAGAAAGAAGTTGACGACGGCGATGCCGAGCACGACCAGCGCCATGTGAACCAGCCTCCCCGCCCAGAAGCGGAGCCGCCGGCGGCCAGCCCTGACCACAGGCCTCGAGGGTCCGGCCATGATCAGTTCGATGCCGCCTTGTCGAACCAGGCGTCCTTCAGCGAGCCGTAAATCTGGTCGCCGTGGGTCACCACATCCTTCAGGTTCGCGGCGTGGACCGAGAAGAACTTCAGTTCGGCCAACGGGATCGACGGCAGGTCGGTCTGGACGATCTGCTGGATCTTCTTGAAGGTGGCGATGCGGTCCTCCTGGCGCGCCTGCCCCTGGGCCTGGGCGATCAGGGCGTCGACCTCCGGGTTGCGGTATCCCGAGCCGTTGGTCCAGGGCGTGTTCTTGCCCACCCAGCCCGACCAGTAGGCGCGCGTCACCCCGACCTGCGGGTCGGAGAAGGCGGCGAACCAGGCGCTGGAGATGTCGAAGTCACGATCGCCGTAGACGCGCTTGGTGAAGGCGGCGGTGTCCTGGCTTCGGATCGTCACCTCGATGCCGACACGCTTCAGCGCCTGCTTCAGATACTCGCCGGTGCGCTTGTAGTCATCGCCGTAGGGGATGAAGTCATGGGTCAGCGCGAAGCGCACCCCGTCGGGACCGCGCTTGTAGCCGGCCTCGTCAAGCAGCGCCTCGGCCTTCTTGACGTCGAACTCGTATTGCGGAACGGTGGCGTCGTGGAAGGCGGGAAGGGTCGAGGGCACCGGGCTGATCGCCGGCTTGGCGAAGCCGTACCAGACGATGTTGGAGATCGCCTTGCGGTCGATGGCGTGGGCGATGGCGCGGCGGACCCGCACGTCCTTCAGATATTTGTTGTCGACGTTCAGGTCGAAGAACAGCCAGGGCGAGATCCACTCGTAGCCGCGCGTCTCGATCTTCAGGCTCGGCAGCTTGCCCAGCCGCTCGGCGTCCTTCAGCGGCACCGGGCTGAAGACCGCATACTGCACGTCCCCCTTCTCCAGCGCCGCGGCGCGGGCGGCGGCGTCGGGGATCACCTTGAAGACGATCCGGTCGAGATGGGGCTTGCCCTTGTCCCAGTAGTTCGGGTTGCGCTCCAGGATCAGATGGTTGCCCTTGCTCCATTCCTTGAAGACGAAGGCGCCGGTGCCGACCGGCTTCAGGTTGTAGGGATTGTTGAGGATGTCGGTTCCCTCGTACAGATGCTTGGGCAGCACCTGCGCGCCGTTGGAATTGACCGAACTCAGAATGGCCAGCGACGGTTCGCTGAGGCGCAGGATGACGGTGTGGTCGTCCGGCGTGTCGACCTGCGTCACCCGTCCGAAGGTCGCCTGGTTGCGCGGGTGGATCGTCTTCCAGACATTCTCCAGCGTCCATTTCACGTCGGCGGCGGTGAAGGGATGCCCGTCGTGCCACGTCACGCCCTTGCGCAGGAAGAAGGTGATCGACAGGCCGTCGGGCGCCACCTCCCATCGCTCGGCCAGGGCCGGCTTGGGGTTGAGGTCCAGGTCGTAATCGACCAGGCCGTCGAAGACATTGCCGCTGATGAAGCCGGTCGGCGCCGCCGTGTTGATCGCCGAGGTCAGGGTGACCGGCTCGGGCTGAACGATGGCGGTCAGTGTGCCGCCGTCCTGCGGCGTCCCGGCGAATGCCGCACCGCCGAACAGGGACGCCACACTGGCGGCCAGCACCGTGGCGCGCAACAGGACGAAACGGGAAACGGTGGACGTCATGGCATGCCCTTGCTGATCTGTCCCACCGGATCGAGGGCCGGTGAGGGTTTGCACGATGGCCCGGAACACGATGGCCCGGAAGGACGGGAAGCGGGGAAAACACAATAGTGGTTTGTTTTATATTTTATTTCACTAGTATGATGGTAGGTATTTTTGGCTGTCAAGCTGCATCTTCGCGTATGCGAATGCAGCGCTGCACGCTGTTCCACACCCGCGTGACGGCGGACGCAGAGAAGCCTCAGGGCAGGATCTCGGTGTGCGACAGCACGAGGAACAGCAGGGAATCGCCGTCGCCGACATTCACGCAGGCATAGGGGACGTCGGCGTCGAAAAGAATGGTGTCGCCGGCGGCCCGAAGTTCGACCACGCCCTCCGCGACGACCAGATGGGCGCCGGTCCCCGGCGGATGGCCGCCGCCGACCTCGCTGCCGCCGGGATGCAGGCGGATCTCGAAAACATCGGCCCCCCTCCCCTCGCCCGGCGGGGCCAGCAGCCGCGACTGGGCCAGCCCATCCGGGGAAACCAGCGTCCTGGTCTGGGATTGGCGCACCACCACCACCCCGCCCTGCTCGGTGAACCGGGTCAGCGATGCCAGAGTGACATCCAGCGCACGGGCGATCTTCCACAGCACGGTGATGGTCGGCGCACTGCGTCCAAGCTCGATCTGCCCAAGCATCGCGCGGCTGACCCCGGACAGCCGCGCCAGCCGCTCCAGCGACAGCCCCTGGCGGGTGCGCAAACGCCGCAGATGACGCCCGAGTATCGCGGGGATCGCATCCTCGCCGGAGGGAGCATAGTCGTCGTTCGCCACGCTCACAGATCGTCCTCTCCGCTTGAACGGGCCTGTGTGCACCGGCCACATTTCCCATTGAATGAGAAGAGAATATCTCCTTTAGCCTATTCAGCAAGTAGATTTAACGTCGCAGCCTGTTCCTTCGGGGATTAAATCACAAAATCGAATCGTTCATTCTGCCTGCGCTCATGCTCGCCGGCCAGCCGGCCGATCAGGGCGGCGGCGGACGGCGCCGGTTCCGGCCGTCCGATGAGATAGCCCTGGATCAGGCGGCAACCGTTCGCCGCCAGCCAGGCATGCTGGGCCGGCGTCTCCACCCCCTCGGCGACCAGCGTCATCGACAGGCTGCGCGCCAGCCCGATGATGGCGCGGGCGACCGCCTGTCCGCCGGCATTGTCCAGGTCCGCCGCTCCCAGATTGCGGGTGAAGGACCCGTCCATTTTCAGCACGTCGAACGGCAGGCTGTTGAGATAGCTGAGGCTGGAATAGCCGGTGCCGAAATCGTCCAGCGCCAGCCGCACCCCCAGCCGCTTCAGCCCGGTCAGCACATGGCGGCTGTACTCCATATCCTCGATCAGCAACCCCTCGGTCACCTCCAGCACCAGCAGGGCGGGATCGATGCCGGTCGTCTCCAGCACCGTCCGCACATCCTCCAGCAGGGCGGGGTCGCGAAGCTGGCGCGGCGATACGTTGACCGCGATCTCCAAAGCCGGCCCGCCGCCATCCGCCCAGCTCCGGATCTGCCGGCAGGCGGTTTCCAGCACCCAGCGGCCGATGGGCAGGATCAGCCCGCTCGCCTCGCACAGGGGGATGAACACCGATGGCGGAACGGGTGCGGCGTCGCCCGGCGGCTGCCAGCGCAGCAGCGCCTCGACCCCGACGGGACGGCCACCGGCCGCCTCGACCAGCGGCTGGTAGGCGAGATGGAACTCGCCGCGCTCCAGCGCGCCGGCCAGCAGCCCGCGCAGCCGGGCCCGCTCGGCCGCCGCGTCCGTCATCGCCGGGTCATACCGGCAGACCGTGCTGCCGCCGCGCTCCTTGGCCCGGTACATGGCCATGTCCGCCTTGCGCAGCAGGTCGTCGGCACCGTCGCCCTGCGCGGAATGGCCGACCACGCCGATGCTGACGGTCAGCCGGTGCCGGCCGCCGGCAAGCGGAAACGGTTCGGCCATCGCCCGGATCAGGGACTGCGAGGCCGCATCGGCCGTCGGGCCGCCGCCCTCCTCGACGATGATTGTGAATTCGCCGCCGCCCAGCCGCGCGACCGTCGTCCCGGCCGCCAGCGCGTCGCGCAGCCGGCGGGCCACCGCGACGAGAAGCTCGTCGCCCACCGCATGGCCGAACTGGTCGTTGATCTCCTTGAAGCCGTCGAAATCGAGCAGCATCACCGCCAGCCGGGTGCCGTCCCGCCGCGCCGCCGCAATTGCAGCCTCCAGGCACCGACGGAACTCGACACGGTTGGGAAGGCCGGTCAAAGGATCGAAATGCGCCAGCCAGGCGATCCGGTCCTCCACCGCCTTGACCTGGGTGATGTCGCGGAACACCAGCACACCGCCGACCGACCGGCCGTCCTGGACCAGCGGGCGGGCATTCACCCGCAGCCAGACGCCTGCTCCGCCGGAAACGGCCGCGGCGAGATACAGGCTCTCGCGGTCCATCGTCTCGCCGCGGATCGCCCGGCCCATCGGCCAAAGCGCTTCCGGGCATGGGCTGACCCCGTCCTCCAGCCGCAGGCGGTTTCCGAAATGCGCGTCGAAGGCGACGCCGCCCAGCGGACCGAAGACCGCCTCCGCCGCCGGGTTGGCGGTTATGATGCGGCCGTCGCAGCCGGCGACGCACACTCCCTCCGCCATATTGTCGAGGACGAGACGGAGGATCGGCGCCACGCCGGCCTCCTCAGGTTGCACAACCGATGGAACCGCCCGGCGAAGGGACGAGTGCGGCATGGGAGTCACCATTTCCATGTCACATAAGAGAGAATTATTATCCACAGTGTGTATTGTTATAATAGTACATATTTTTCATGTTTTTATTATGCACTCCGCTGCATGAACGAAGGTCGCGTCCCAAGTTTTCACCGATCTTTCACAGGCGCTCCCACAGAACACGACCGGCTTCGCAGAAGCCGCCCATGCATTTGTCCGCGCCTGAACAGGAAAATGGCAGCGGTAATTCCCACCCTTAAATAGAGAATACTCCGGTATCGGGGTTTGGCCCAATTGAACGGAGGTCTGTCCGTTATAGCGGATCAATCGACCTGCGCTGTTTTACCGGAGCTTGAGAGGCAGCCTGAAGCTGTGCATGGTCGGCCTTGCCCCGATGCCGGGGATGCGGCCGCCGCCGGCGGACCGCAGCCCGAGGCGAGGGCTTCGCCCTTCCGCCGGTCAGCCCGCCCCACTCCCCGCACCGATGCCTCCACGCAGCCGACGCGGCGGCCATCGCCGTCGCGCGCCGCCGGAGTGCCTTTCACTGCCATCGCCCTTCGCAAGGAGCCGATTCCCATGTCCGAAGACACCGAGCTGCGCCGAACACTGAACGAGCAGGCGGCACGCCAGCTCGCCAACGCCACGAAGACGCGGGCGCAATGGTCGGGCATCACACCGCGCTGGCTGGTGTCCTTTCTGCCCTGGACGCCGGTGGAGGCCGGCATCTACCGCCTGAACCGCGTCATCGACCCGCAGGGCCAGGTGCGGACCGAGGTGGAATGCAGCCCGCGCAACGACGCCGACCTGCCGGAAACCTTCGTCCCCTACGATGAAAGTCCGCGTGAGTATTCGCTGAACGCGGTCACGACGGTTCTGGACGTCCAGACCCGCGTCTCCGACCTCTACAGCCACCCCATCGACCAGATCCAGGAACAGCTGCGGCTGCTGATCGAAAAGGTGAAGGAGCGCCAGGAAAGCGAACTGATCAACAACGCCGAATACGGCCTGCTGACCAACGCCGCCCCCGGCCAGCGGATCAAGACCCGCAAGGGCCAGCCCACCCCCGACGACCTGGACGAGTTGATCGCCAAGGTGTGGAAGGAGCCCGCCTTCTTCCTGGCCCATCCGCGCGCCATCGCCGCCTTCGGCCGCGAATGCACCCGCCGCGGCGTGCCGCCGCCCACCGTCACCCTGCACGGCTCGCCCTTCCTGACCTGGCGCGGCCTGCCGCTGATCCCCAGCGACAAGCTGCACGTCACGCCGGACGGCCGCACCAACATCCTGCTGCTGCGCACCGGGGAGGCGAAACAGGGCGTCATCGGCCTGTTCCAGCCCGGCGTTCCCGGCGAGGTGGCGCCGAGTCTGTCGGTCCGCTTCATGGGCATCAACCGCAAGGCCATCGCGTCTTACCTGATCTCGCTCTACTGCTCGGCCGCGGTCCTGACCGAGGGTGCCATCGGCGTGCTGGAGGATGTCAATGTCGGCCATTATTACGACTATGCCTGATCCCGCCGGCCTTCCCGCCGACGCGCTCACCCTGTCGCCTTCGGCGGCGGCAGGGGATGCCGGCTTCGCGGGCTCGCCCGATGCCGGCCTGATCGCCCGGCTCGCCAACCAGTTCTTCCAGACGCTGCCCAATGGTCAGCCGGCCGCCGTCCGGGCGGCCCCGCCGCCGGCTGCGGTTTCCGCCGTCCATGCGCCGGGACCGGTTCCGGCCGTTCCGGTCGCTCCGGCCGCGGCACCCCCGGCCGGCGACGGCGGGCTCGGTTCCATCCTGCATTCGCTGGGCGGCGCGCTGTCGCTGGTACCGCCGCCGGTGCCTTCCCCGGCATCTCCCTTGGCATCTCCCCTGCCGGCCGCCAGTCCGGCCGCCGGTCCGGCTCTGCCGGCGGGACAGCCATATTTCCTCGGACGCAGTCCCGCCAGTGCACCGGGCGGCTCAGCGGCGACCTCGGCGGCCACGGTCCCCGCCGCCCCCGGCCATCTGGTCGATGTCGGCGCGCTGTCGGTCCAGCTGCGCGCCGATCAGATCCCCGACCTGCCCCTGCCGGCGGCTCCCGCCTTCGACCCGCGCGCCGCCCGGCGCGACTTTCCGATCCTGAACCAGACGGTGCATGGCAAGCCGCTGATCTGGCTGGACAACGCAGCCACCACGCAGAAGCCGCAGGCGGTGATCGACCGGCTCGCCCGTTTCTACGCCGAGGAAAATTCCAACATCCACCGCGCCGCCCATGCGCTGGCGGCCCGCGCCACCGACGCCTATGAGGATGCGCGTGAGAAGGTCCGCCGCTTCGTCGGTGCCGCCGACACCCGCGAGATCGTCTTCGTCCGCGGCGCCACCGAGGCGATCAATCTGGTCGCCAAGGCCTGGGGCCACCAGTTCGTCCGCGAGGGCGACGAGATCGTCGTCACCTGGCTGGAGCATCACGCCAACATCGTTCCCTGGCAGCAGCTCTGCGCGGAAACCGGTGCCCGGCTGCGGGTGGTGCCGGTCGACGACGACGGCCAGATCCGGATGGACGAGTATGCCCGCCTGCTGGGTCCGCGCACGAAGCTGGTGTCCCTGACCCTGGTGTCGAACGCGCTCGGCACCGTTACCCCGGCGGCGGAGATGGTGGCGATGGCGCGCGCCGCCGGCATCCGCACCCTGGTCGACGGGGCGCAGGCGGTGTCGCACATGCCGGTGAACGTCCAGTCTCTCGGCTGCGACTTCTTCGTGCTGTCGGGCCACAAGATGTTCGCCCCGACCGGAATCGGCGTGCTCTATGGCCGTCTCGACGTTCTGGAGGGCATGCGGCCCTGGCAGGGCGGCGGCAACATGATCGCAGACGTCACCTTTGAAAAGACCGCGTACCAGCCGGCGCCAATGCGGTTCGAGGCCGGCACCGGCAACATCGCCGACGCGGTGGGGCTGGGGGCGGCCATCGCCTATCTCGAGCGGATCGGCATGCCGGCCATCGCCGCCTACGAGCATCACCTGCTCGACTACGCGACCGCCGGCCTGCTGACCGTGCCCGGCCTGCGGCTGATCGGCACCGCGCGGGAGAAGGCCGGCGTGCTGTCCTTCGTGCTGGACGGCTGCAAGACGGAGGATATCGGCCGCGCGCTCGACCGCGAGGGCATCGCCGTACGTTCCGGCCATCACTGCGCCCAGCCGATCCTGCGCCGCTTCGGGGTGGAAAGCACGGTGCGCCCCTCGCTCGCCTTCTACAACACCTGCGAGGACATCGACGCGCTGACCGCCGCCCTCCACCGCGTCCGGGCCGAACTGGTCCGGCGCGGACAGCGGTCGTGAGGAGAACGCCCATGGGCCGCATCGTCGCCCCAGCCTGCTTCGCCGCATCCAGGACCCCGGAACGGGCGGCGGCGGGCGACCGGGCCGAAGCCGCGCTGTGGACGAGGCTGCGCGCGGATGCCGAGGATGCTGCCGGCCGCGATCCGCTGCTGCGCAGCTTCATCCACATCGCCGTGCTGTCGCATGAAGGCTTCGGATCGGCGCTGGGCGGCCATCTCGCCCGCAAGCTGGGCGATTGGTACATCTCGGCTGAGCGTCTCGCCGATCTCGCCGAGACCGCCTATGCGGAGGAACCGGCCATCGTCGCGGCGGCGGTCGCCGACCTCGGCGCCATCGTCGCCCGCGATCCGGCGGCTGACGGCTGCCTGACTCCGTTCCTCTATTTCAAGGGCTTCCACGCCCTGCAATGGCACCGCGTCGCCCATTGGCTGTGGCGGCATGGGCGCACCGAACTCGCCCATTTCCTGCAAAGCCGGGTGTCGGAAGCCTTCGCCGTCGACATCCATCCCGCAGTGCCGTTCGGCTGCGGCGTGCTGATCGACCATGGCACCGGCGTCGTCATCGGCGAGACGGCGGAGGTCGGTGACGACGTCTCGATCCTCCAGGGCGTCACCTTGGGCGGCACCGGCAAAGAGCATGGCGACCGCCATCCCAAGGTGCGCGACGGCGTCCTGCTGGCCGCGGGTGCCAAAGTGCTGGGCAACATCGAGATCGGCCGGCATGCCAAGGTCGGCGCCGGCAGCGTGGTGCTGAAGCCGGTGCCGCCCGGCGCCACCGTGGCCGGGGTGCCGGCCAGGATCGTCGGCTGGACCAACTCGCCGCAGGCCCCGGCGGAAGAGATGGACATGAGCCTGCCGGAGCCGGATTACACAATCTGACCCCTGCGGGTGAGAGCATAGGAGAGGGTCAGTGCAGGGTGGCGTGCGGGCGGGTGATTTTGGTGCACAACTCGGCGTTCTGCTGAATTGCAGCCTGCTGAGCTGATGATCAAGCGACTTTGCGGGAGGACTGCATACCTGTTCATGGTCTTGCACCCGACGGCGGCTTCGACCTCCTAGGCCGGCAGAGTCCGAGCTCGAAGACCACGGCCGATCATTTGCCTGTGGCGCATCAACGCCACCTCGCCCAAGAAGCGGCGGCCGTAGCGGACCTCCCGCTGCCAGCCGAGCCGACCACGCTCCATGATTTTGAGGATGTGGCGGTCGCGTTGACGGGGAGCATTCCCAGTCGTGGCGCTCGACACCGCCGTCGAGCGGGGTGAGATGATTATATCCGCGTCGGGGCGATGGGCGGTGCCGGAAGGGTAGACCGGCTCGCCGTCATCTGCACCGTCCGCCAGCAGGGTGCCAATCGGACGCGCCTCTGATTGAGCAAGGGGCCAACCAGAGAGGCATCCCCGTCCTCGGTGGTCGTCAGCTCTGAGGTGAGGATCTCGCCGGTATCCGGATCGACGGCGAGGTGAACCGAATCAGCCATCGCTCACCTGACCAGCAAGGACTGTACCAGCCCGTCGCGATAGACCAGATCAAGCGGCACATCGCCGGCATGACGGTGCGGGAAACAGGCCGGTTTCGAGAGACGCAGGAGTTTGCCAAAGCCCTCAACAATGGGCAGGTCGACAAGGCCGGTGCCCCATACTGGATGCATCTGGAACGGGTTGCCGCCGCCTGGCCGAGGGCATTGCCACCTGAAAAAAGAATAGCTCCTCCACACGCTTGGAGTAGGTCGCCCGGTGGGCGATAATGGGCCGGTGGGTCCGTCGCCAAGACGGCCTACGCTCAACACCCGTAAAGGAAAATCGAAAGTGATGTTGAACGCGGACTTCGGGGAACCCCTCGACAAGCTCTGCCCGAAGTGCGGGAGTGCAAACCTCGTCCACAGCGTGGAAATGCAGGCGGTCCGTTTCCCCTATGGACCCGGGGACGTCCTGATGGCGACCGTCGATGTGCGGGTCCCTGTTACCACCTGCGGCGCCTGTGGGGACGCCTGGACTGATGCCCGAGCAGAGAGCGTCCGGGAAGAAGCCGTCTTGCAGCGCCTCAATGAGTTGAAGGCCTGAGAGCACAGCCGCAACTGAGGCTGTATTTGGATCGCGGCTTTCCGAGGGTGGATAATCAGTAGAGGGGCAGGGGATGGCCGAGTGGGTTGCGGACGGATCGGACTGCGGCTGGTGGTTGCTGCCTGAATAGCTTCATGATGAAGTCCAGTACCACGTCGGTCCATGCCCGACACGGTGAGCGGCAATCGCTGCGGCCGAGGCCGCCGGTGCCGCTCACCAGTTCCAGTAAAGGAGCATCCTCCGGCCATGGACCGTGCCGAGGAAATCGCGCATTGCGCAGTTGAGCCTTTTCGCGCGTTTCGTCGCCGTTGCGGTGGCTCCGTTACAGGGCGATCAAAAACACATAAGTAGAATTATGGAAATAAATGGCGCAAATCCGCCATTCTGAACGCAAAAAACGCCGCCCGGTCGCGAGACCGGACGGCGTCCGAAATCCTGTCTGAAAAAATCCGACACTCAGGCCGCGTTCTCGCTCAGCACGCCGCGGCGGATCTGGTCGAGTTCGATGGATTCGAACAGCGCCTTGAAGTTGCCCTCGCCGAAGCCCTCGTTGCCGATGCGCTGGATGATCTCGAAGAAGATCGGGCCGATGACGTTCTGGGTGAAGATTTGCAACAGCAGCCCCTGGCCCTCGGTCGGGGCGCCATCGACCAGGATGCAGTTGGCCTGGAGGCGCTTCAGATCCTGGTTGTGGCCCGGCACACGAGTATCGACCCGCTCGTAGTAAGTGTCGGGCGTGTCCTGGAACGGGGTGCCCATGCCGCGCATCGTCTCCACGGTGCGGACGATGTCGTTGGTGCCGAGCGCCACATGCTGGATGCCTTCGCCCCTGTAGTCGCGCAGATATTCGACGATCTGCGACTTGTTGTCGGCGGACTCGTTGATCGGGATGCGGATCTTGCCGCAGGGGCTGGTCATCGCCTTCGACCGCAGGCCGGTCAGCTTGCCCTCGATGTCGAAGTAGCGGATCTCGCGGAAGCCGAACAGGCGGGTGTAGAACTCGGCCCACTCCTCCATCCGTCCGGTGTGGACGTTGTGGGTCAGATGGTCGATGTAGGTCAGGCCGGCGCCCTGCGGATGCTGGTCCACCCCCGGCAGCGGCACGAAATCGACCTCATAGATGCTGCCGCGGTCGGCATATCGGTCGACGAGGTAGATCAGCGAATCGCCGATGCCCTTGATGGCGGGGATGTTCAGTTCCATGGCACCGACGCGGGTCTCTACTCCCCAGGCGCCGAGGTCCAGCGCCCGGCGGTAGGCGAAGGCGGCGTCGCCGACGCGGAAGGCGATGGCGCAGATCGACGGGCCGTGCTGGGCTGCAAAGTTGCGCGGGAAACCCGACGGCTCGGCATTGACGATGAAGTTCACATCGCCCTGGCGGTAAAGCGTCACGTCCTTCGACCGGTGGCGGGCGATTGCCGTGAAGCCCAGCTGCTCGAACAGGCGGCCCAGCGCCACGGTGTCCGGCGCCGTGAATTCGATGAACTCGAATCCGTCGGTCTTCATCGGGTTGTCCCACATGTCGGCCATGATCGCCTCTCCCTTGGATTGTTCTGCGATCAGTATGCCGGACTGTCCGTGGAAAGAGCTTTCAAAGTGGGGCGGGCACACCTATGATTTTGGCAGGATTTTTCGGCATGCTGCCTGTAATCGGAGATTCTTGCCGTTGCCCGCCACGCTATCGGAAATCGACATCAAAATCCTCGTCGCCCTGCAGGAGGACTCGCGCCTGACCGTGCAGGAGCTGGCCGACCGGGTCGGCACTTCGCCCTCCTCCTGCTGGCGTCGCCTGAAGTCGCTGGAGGAAACCGGGGTGATCCGCCGCTACACGGCGCTGGTCGATCCCAAGGCGGCGGCGGTCGGCGAATGCGTCTTCGCCCATGTGACGCTGGACCGCCATTCCGCCGAGACCGCCGCCATCTTCATCGACGCGGTGCGCAAGCGGCCGGAGGTTCTGGAATGCTATGCGGTGTCGGGCGACGCCGACTATCTGCTGCGGGTCGCGGTGCGGGCCATCGCCGACTACAACCGCTTTCTGGAGGAGTTCGTGTTCCAACTGCCCTTCCAGGTCCGCATCCGCTCCAACTTCGCCCTGAAGGAAATCAAGTTCGAGACAGCACTGCCGTTGGGGGGCGGGGCGTAAAGCCGCCCCTGGCCTCTCCCCTACCCCGCCACGCGGCGCTTGGCCGGCACTGCGGCGGCTGCGGCGGCCGGGTGCGGACCGGCGATGCGGTCGAGCAGCAGGTCCAGGCCGCTGCGGCTGGTCTCGAAGGCGACGCGCGCACGGGTCAGCGTCTGCGCCGAGGCAGCGGCGAGCGCCTCGCGATCGTCGGCCCAGGCCGACAGGATCGGGAGGGCCGCCTTCACGAAATCGGCATTCTGCGGCACCAGCCCGTCGGCCGGGATGTCGGAGCCGATGCAGCCGCGCTCATAGGCCAGCACCGGCACGCCGGCGGCCATCGCCTCGAACAGCACCAGCGGCTGCGCTTCGTTGCGGTAGCGGGTCGGGAAGACAAAGACGTCGATGTCGCGGTAGAAGGCCTCCTTGGCCTCGCCATGGACCGGGCCGTGATACTCGACCGCCCCGTCGAAGGCCATCAGCCCGGCGGCGATCATCGCGTTGTCCTCCGGCTTCAGCCCCGGACCGGCCAGCACCAGCCTGGCGTCCACCCCCTCGAGCTGCAGGGCGCGCAGCAGGGCGAACAGCGTGTCCAGCCCCTTCTCGCTGCACAGGTTCGACAGATGGCCGATGCGCAGGGGACCGTCGCGCCGCGGACGCGGAATGGCGCCGGGAGCCGAGAAGATGGCGTTCGACATCGTCATGCAGGTGCGCGCCGCCGGATAGATCGACTGGAAGCGCATCTGCATCGCCGGGCACAGCAGGACATGGGTGCAGTCGCTGCCGGCGACGCGGGTCAGCAGCCGCATCCGCCAGGTCGGCTTGGAGATGGTGGCAAAGGAGTGATGGTGCAGCACCCGCTCATAGCCGAACAGCCGCGCGGTCCCGGCGAGGGCAGCGGTGTAGAGCGCCCCCCAGCCGGAATCCACCGGCATGTAGAAACGGCGGTCGGCTTTCCGCAGCCCGGCGGCGAGCCGGCCCATGGTGCCGAACACCCGTGTCATCTTGCGCAGATGGTAGACGGCGCCGCCGCCGTTCCAACCGGGCGACAGGTCGGCGACCTCCACGCGGCCGCGCCCCCGCATGCGGTCCTGCAGACGCTCCAGCACCAGGGCCGTCACCCGGCTCATCCCGTCCACCGGCGGCGGCAGGCGCCCGGAGACGACCACATGGGTGCGCGCGTTCCGTTCCATCGTCAACTCCCGGTCAGTGCCGCTCCGGTCGACCGGCCATGCTGGCCACCCTCCGGGTCGGCGGAATAGTCGGACACATAGTCCGTGTCCGCGCTGCGCTCCGCCTTCGGGCCGCCCAGCGCCACCACGGCCTTCTCCACCGAGAGGGCGAAGAAGCTGGCGTCGGCCAACGCCTGGAAGGGCCGCCCGTTCAGGCTCAGGCGGCGCCACTCATCCTCGTCGCCCGCGACCGACAGCATGTAGCGCGCCAGCCCCTCGGGGTTGTCCGGCTCCACGATGTGGCCGTTCAACCCGCTGCGGATCAGCACGTCGCGCGCCCCGCACTGGTCGGACAGGATGGTCGGAACGCCCATGGCGAGGGCCTCGTTCACCACCAGACCGAACTGCTCCTCCAGCGACGGCAGAAGCAGGCAGAGCGTGGACCCCAGCGTCTCGGCGATCCCCTTTTCCTGCAGGAAGCCGCGGAAGACGATCGACCCGTCCAGCCCGCGCCGCGTCACCTCGGCCCGCAGCTCCGCCTCCAGCGGACCGGATCCGCAGAGGTGGAGCGGGCGGGCGGCGGGACCGGCCAGCCGCCGGTAAATGTCATAGGCTTCGACCGCCCGGAACAAGTTCTTCTTCGGGACGAAGCGCGCGATGATGGTGAAGTGACGGTCGGCGAAGGGTACTCCCCCAGGGGCCGGTTCCATCCCGGACAGGCGGCGGATGCGGTCCAACGACAGCGTGTCGTACCCGATGTAGAGCCGGTCCTTCGGGAGTCCCAGCAGACGGAAGTAATCCACCGTGCGGTGGCTGCCGCCGATCCCCGCCTGATAGGGGGAGTAGAAGACGCTCTTGACCATTTCGCGCCACAGGATGCGCGGCTTGTCGTCGTATTTGGAGGCGTTCATGTTGATGACCTTGCGGCCCATCAGCCGCATGGTCAGGGCGAGCGCGAAAACGTCCGGGTCCTCGTAATGGCAGAGGAAGACATAGCGCGCGTCGGCGTTGCGGCATTCGCGCAGCAGGGCGCGGTAGACCGCGGCCTTCGACAGGTCGGCCTTCGACTGTCCGGGGAACAGGGTGATCTTGCGGAAATTCTGCCCCGTCCCGGTCGAATCCCAGGCGTAGGTGTGCGACTTCGACCCGACCTCGAGCCCGATCACATCGTAGACATGGCCCAGCCGGCGGCCGACCGCCTCCAGCCGGTCCATATGGTAGGGGCCGAACATCTCCCAACTGAAGACCAGCGCGGGCTTCTTCATGCTGCCTCTCCCAACAGAAGGCGGGCGTAGCGGTCGAGCGCCACGGCGCGGGTGGCGTTCGCCTCCACCCAGGCGCGGCCGCGGCGGCCCATGGCGGTGGCGCGGGCGGGGTCCGACAGCAGGGCCGCCACCGCCTCGGCCATCGCGCGCGGCTCCTCCGGCGGGGTGCACAGGAAGGCGCCGACCTGCGCCTCCAGCGTGGCGAGCGCCGATCCCGGCAGGCAGGTGCTGACGAAGGGCCGGCCGGCGGCGAGGATGGTCACCGCCTTGCCGGGCATGGCGAAGGCCGCCCCCTCGGGCCGCTGGGGCACGAGATGGACGTCGCCCTCCGCCATCGCCTCGTTCAGCTGGTCCTTGGGCGCCAGCGGCTGGAAGATCACGTTGCCGAGCCCCATGGCGCGGGCGCGGCCCTTCAGTTCATCCTCCAGCCCGCCCTGGCCGCGCAGCTTGATGCGGGCCTGCGGCATCAGCTCGGCCAGATGGCCCGCCATGTCCAGCACCTGCTCCAGCCCCTGCTTGCGGGCGAAGGCGCCGCTGTAGAGCGCGGTCGGCGGCTGGTCGGGGCGCGGCAGCGGGTGGACCGCGTCGGCATCGACATGGGGCGGGATCACATGGATCGGCCGGGTGACGCCCAGCTCCTCCAGCACGCCGCGCATAGGCTCCGACAGGACGACGATGGCGTCGGCCCGGTTCAGCGCCGCGCGCTCCATGGCGCGGATCGCCTTGACCGCCGCCTTGCCGCCCATGCCCAAGGCACCGGCAAGGCCGGACTGGATGTCGTGAACGATGGCGACATGGCGTCCGCCCGGCGCCTTGAAGCGGTTGGCGATGGCCACCGACAGGATCGACGGGCAGAGCGACAGCACGGCGGCGTGCCGCCCGACCCGGCCGCGGGCGCCGGCGGCGGCGAAGCCGGCATGCAGAACGCCCTCGTGGATCAGCCGGGCCTTCATGCCGCCGCCGGCCGGCGGGATGGTGTGCAGGCGCTCGATCAGCACCCCGTCCACCGTCTTGCTGTCCTGCGCCCCGTCGGCGTAGCCGTCATAGACCGTGTTGCCGGGATAGTTGGGACGCGCGGTCAGCACAGTGGTCTCGGCCCCGGCCGCCGCGAAGGCGGTGGCGAGGTCGGTCATCATCGGCGCGCTGCCGGCCGGTTCCGGCCAATAGCTCTGCGCCACGAGCAGCAGTTCTTCCGGCACGGGCACCTCCGCCAGGGAAGGCGTGCCCGCTGAAGCCTTGGAAGCCGGCCGGTCGAAGACCGGCGGCCGCAGATGGATGGAATCGTCCGGCATCGGGCGTTACTCCGCTGCCTGCTTGGGGACTTGGCGACGCTCCGGAGCGGCATTCTCCAGGAACCAGTCATAGGTGCGGCGCAGCCCCTCCTCCAGCGACACCTTCGGGCGCCAGCCGGTAGCGAACAGGCGCGACACGTCCATCAGCTTGCGCGGGTGGCCGTCGGGCTTGCTCAGATCGTGGGTCAGCGTGCCGGTGTAGCCGACGGTGTCGCGGATCAGTGCTGCGAGGTCGGCGATGGCGATGTCCTCACCGGGGCCGACATTGATGATCTCCCCGCTGTCGTAATGGTCCATCAAATGGATGCAGGCATCCGCCATGTCGTCGACATAGAGGAACTCGCGCCGCGGCGTGCCGGTGCCCCACAGGGTGACCGTCGGGTCGCCGGCCACCTTGGCATCGTGGAAGCGCCGGATCATGCCCGGCAGCGCATGCGAGGTCTCGGGCTCGAAATGGTCACCGGGGCCGTACAGGTTGGACGGCATGGCGCAGATGGCGTTGAAGCCGTACTGGCGCCGGTAGGCCTGGCACATGGTGATGCCGGCGATCTTGGCGACGGCGTAGGGCTTGTTGCTCGGCTCCATCTCGCCGGTCAGCAGCGCCTCTTCCTTGATCGGCTGCTCGGCATGCTTGGGATAGAGGCAGGAGGAGCCGAGGAACAGCAGCTTCTTCACGCCGGCGCGCCAGGCGGCGTCGATGACGTTGTTCTGGATCAGCAGGTTGTCGCGGATGAAATCGCCGCCGAAGCGGTCGTTGGCAAGGATGCCGCCCACCTTCGCCGCGGCCAGGATCACCTGTTCGATGCCCTCGCGGTCGAAGAAGGCGCGCACCGCCGCCTGATCGGTCAGGTCGAGCTGCGAGCGGTCGCGGATCACGAGGTCGGTGTGCCCGGCCTCGGTCAGCCGCCGCAGAATGGCGGATCCGACGAGTCCCCGGTGGCCGGCGACGAAGATGCGGCTGTTGCGGTCCATGCGGGCCGTCTCCTTAAGATCTTGTGCGAACGAATGCCTCATCGGCCGTCATCCCCGCGAAGGCGGGAGTCCGTGTTCGCAGGGATGACGGATGGGAGCGCGACCGGCGGTCACGCCCCCCGATGACGCCCTACTCCGCCGCCTGCCCCATGCGCCCCAGATCGGCACGCGCGCGCTCGGCATACCACTCGACCACGCCGGGCAGACCGGCGGAGAGCGGGATGCGCGGGGTAAAGCCCAGCGCGGTCAGCTTGGCGATGTCGGGGCTGCGGCGGTCGGTGCCGCCGGGGGCGGCCGGGCCGGGCATCACCTGGGCCTCGCGGCCCAGGCAGGCGACCGTCTGGCGGGCGAGGTCGGCGATGGTGACCTCCTCCGGGTTGCCGACATGGTAGATGCCGAGATGCTCGCCCTTGTCGACCACCGTCACGATGCCGTCGATGGCGTCGTCGATGTGGACGAAGGCGCGCGTCTGACGACCGTCGCCCTGGATCTTGAAGGGCACCGTGCCGTTCGGGTGGCTGGCGATGGCCTCGACCGCACGGCGGGAGAATTCCGGCACCACATGCTCCCAGCCCATGTCGGGGCCATAGACGTTGTGCGGACGGAAGATCGCGACGCGGTCGAAGCCGCTGCGGCCCCAGTTGACAGCCAGCAGCTCCGAGATCAGCTTGGAGCCGCCGTAGCTGTAGCGGGCGTTCAGCACGTCCGGCACCACCAGCGGCACATCCTCCGGCGTCGGCACCATCGGCGGGGTCTGGTAGGCTTCCGAGGAGGAGGCGACGACCAGATCGCCCACGCCGTCGGCACGGCAGGCGTCCAGCACGTTCAGCATGCCGCGCACGCCGACGTCCAGCACCACTTCCGGCTTCTCGTAGAAATGCTTGGTTCCGTTGACGGCGGCCAGGTGAAGCACGCCGTCGACGCCGCGCACCGCCCCGCGCACGGCGTCAGCGTCGCGGATGTCGCCCTGTACGAATTCCACGTCGTCCAGCACGCCGGCCAGCCGCCCGGTGTGCCCGCGCGAGTTGTCGTCCAACACGCGGACGCGGTGGCCGTCACGGACCAGACGGTGGACCAGGGCGGCGCCGATGAAGCCGCTGCCGCCGGTGACGAGATAGTGTTTCATGTCAGTACAATTCCTTCTGTGGCCAGCCCATGGCAGGCCCGGATAGCGTCAGGCCACATGCGCGTAGCGGGCGGCCCCATGGCTGCCGAGAGCCACGTAGGCGGTGCCGTCCGGCAGGTCGACGTCACGGCTGTTGAAGTTGTTCCAGAAGTCGTAGATCACGCCCGGACGGTCCATCCGCTGGGCCAGGTCCGGCAGCGGCATCGAGGTGAAGACCGGGTGGTTGTTGAGGATCACCGCCAGATTGGCGCCGGACACCGCCTCGGCCATGTTGGCCGCCGGCTCCAGCCCGAAGGAACGGATGTCGTCGGGGCGCACCACGGCGTCGAAGCCGCGCAGGCGGGCGGTCGGGAAGCGCTGGCGCAGCTCCTCCAGCACCGGCTTGGCCATCGTGCCGCGCAAATCGTCGGTCGCCGGACGGCCCTTGAAGGCGAGGCCCATCAGGCTGATGGTCGGCACCTCCGGGAAGCCCTGCATCGAATTGGCGAGCTTGCCGAGGAAGTCGGCGACCTCGACCGGCTGGCTTTCGTTGACCAGGCGGCCGGCGGCGGTGATCGCCATCTCGACGCCGACCTCGCGCGCCGCCTCGATCAGGATGTGGGGATCCTTCTCCAGGCAGGGACCGCCGACCGGACCCGGCAGCGGCAGGTTGGTGCGCGGATATCCCAGCTTGCCGGCGCGCGCAACCTCGACCGCCGAGATCTCCATCGCGTTGCACAGCTTGGCGATCTCGTTGGAGAAGGCGAAGGTGACGTCGCGGTAGGTGTTGTCCACCAGCTTGATCAGTTCCGCCGTCTCCAGGGTGGAGACCTTGACGGTGGTCGGGGTCAGGAAGCCGAAGATCTGTGCCGCACGGGTGGCGACGTCCAGGCTTTCGGCGCCGATGATCTGCGGCAGCTGGTTCAGCTCCAGCAGCGCCTGCCCTTCCAGGGTGCGCTCCGGGCAGAAGGCGATGTCGAACTTCTTGCCGGTGGCGCGCAGGATCGGCGCCACGACGTTGCGGGTGGTGCCCAGCTTCACGGTGGAGCGCAGGATGACCAGATCGCCGTCATGCAGGCTGCCGGCGACCTGACGGGTCGCCGCCTCGATCATGTCGGTGCGGACCCGGCCATCCTTGCTGAGCGGCGTGCCGACCGTGATGATGAAGACGCTGGCCTTGCTGCAATCCTCCTGGCTGCGGCTGAAGGTCAGCCGGCCGCGTGCGATGACGTGGCGCAGCTTCTCCGTCAGGCCCGGCTCGTGGAAGTGCGGGTTGCCCTGGCCGAGCTTGTCGAGCACGTCCTGCCGCACCTCGACCCCGTGCACCTGGAAGCCGGCGTCCGCCATCGCGACCGCCAGCGTCAGGCCGACATAGCCGAGCCCGAGGACGCAGACGTTACGATCGGAAAAAGTCTTGGGAAGCATCGTCGCTCCTGCCGTTTGCTGAGGCCCGCCACCGGCGGCGGGGCCTGAGAGTTTGGAGACGCCCCGCGTGTCATGCCCTGTTGCCAAGCATGCAGACGGAGAAACCTCGAAATTCGAAATTGTTTTCTTGTTGTGACTTCGCCGTGACGATGAAGTACCTCGTTACCGGCGTTGTGCAGCGCGAAGTGTTTCAGAAATCACCGTCCGATGAAAAGACCATGATTGCAGATCTCCGCCGTATTAATGGTACTAACCCCCGGCGCGGCCAAATGAATGCTTGGAGGCACCAACAGAGACGTTCGAAAGTGGTGCAATAGGCGCATTCCGTTCCTGCTGCCGGTATCCCTCGACCCGGCCTTGCAGAATTGAGGGTTGAACCATCCATCCAGCCACGACCCGCCCCTCTCAGGCCGTGGCGCTGGTCAGCCGCCGCAGGCGTTTCAGGTGGACCAGTCCGGTCAGCACGGCCATCGCCGCATAGACCGCGACCATCGCCACGCTGCCGGCGACGAAATGCACCAGCGCCGGCAACCGGTCGAACAGCGGGGCGGCGAAACTGTCGAGTGCCAGGGCCGCGGCGACGGATGCGCCGGCGCACAGCAGAGCCCGCGCGGCGATCCCGCCATACAGCTCTCCGACCGTCTGCCGGTGGATCCAGGCGATGGCGACGGTGGCGGCCAGTTCCGCGGTAAAGGTCGCCATCGCGGCGCCCTCGATGCCGTAGCGGGGGATCCACCAGATGTTCAGCAGGGCGTTCAGCGCACCGCCCGACAGCATGGCGACCATGTAACCGGTCTGCCGGTGCCAGACGAGCAGCGGATTGCCCAGGATCATGTTGGCGTAGACCACCGCCGAGGCCAGCATCAGCAGACGCAGAGCCAGCGTCGCCGGAGCGTAGGCATCGCCGAACAGCGTGCCGAGGATGGACGGCGCCAGGGCGAAGCCGCCGGCGATGACCAGCCCGCCGACCGCCAGCATGACGCCGGCATAGGCCCGCATCCGGTCGCGCATCGGGCCGAGCTCGCCATAGGCGGCGGCCAGCTGCGGCAGGAAGGCGTTCATCACGATGTTGCCGACCAGATTGGCCAGGGTCTGGATCTTCACCGCCGCGCTGTACCAGCCGACCTCGGTGTGCGGGGCCAGGAAACCCAGCATGACCACGTCGAGATGGGTGAAGATCGCCCAGGCGAAGACGCCGACCGCCATCGGCGTCGCCGCCGTTAGGATCTCGCGCCACACCTTCAGGTCGACCCTGGGGCGCAGATGGCCGAAGTCGCGGCGGAAGCGGCCGATCATCACCAGCGCGTTGACGGTGATGGAACCGCCGGTGATGGCGGCTGCGGTGATGGCGTCCTCAGGCCCACGCACCAGCAGGAAGACGAGAAGCATCGAGCCGATGGAGGTGCCGATCTCGCGCGTGGCGATCACCCCCATCTTCTCGGTCGCCTGATAAACAAAGTCGAGGACCAGGGCGTTCCCGAGCAACTGGACCGCCTGCACCAGAAGAACCGCCTTCACCTCCATTGGTTTATCCAGCGAGAGGACGAAAGCGGCATAGATCGCCCCCACCACCAGGGCCAGAACGGTGCGCAGGGTCAGCACATGTTCCGACAGTTCGGCCGCCCGCTCGCGGTGATCGTCCTGCTCGCGGTTTCTCGCGATTTCACGGATGGCGTAGGTGGACAGGCCCATGTTCACGAACAGCGCCGCATAGGCCATCAGCGAAGTGCCGAAGCCCAGCACGCCGAAACTGTCCGGTCCCAGAACCCGCGCGGTCCAGGCCGCGGTGACCAGCCCGCTCGCCATCGTCGCCGCTTTCGCGGCGGCAAGGGCGCGGATGTTCCGGAAGATGCGGTGTCCAGCGGACATTCATGGGCTCTTCGGTGGTTGATAGAATCGTGACGTGCAGGAAAAAGCCCTCCCCTGCCCTCGGACCGGCCGTCGGTCGGCCGAGAGCAGGGGAGGGAGCCTTGTCCTCAGTTCGCGTAGTAGCGGCGATAGCCGTGGTAACGCCCGCTGTCCGGGAACTCGTACTGGGCATGACGCCGGGTATCGACCTGACTGAACAGGACGCCGACCACCTCGCCGCCGGCCTCGATCACCTCCTTCAGGCCGGCCATCGCGGTGCCGCGCTTGGTCATGCCCCAGCGGACGATGAAGACGGTCTGGTCGGCGAGGGCCGCCAGCAGCTTGCCTTCCGACACCGCCAGCACCGGCGGCGAATCCAGTACGATGCGGTCGTAACTGACCGACAGGCGCGACAGCAGTTGATGCATGCCCGACGAGCCCAGCGTGTCCTGCGGCAGCGTGCGGCCATGGCCGGCGGGGATGACGTGCAGGCCGGTCCGCGGATCGACCTGGATCACCTCCTCCAGCGTCGCGGTGCCGGCCAGCACTTCCGCCAGACCGCGATTGTTGGACATGCCCAGCATCTCGTGCAGGCTCTTCCGCCGCAGGTCGCAATCGACCAGGATCGTCCGCTGGCCGGCGTTGGCGCAGGTGCGGGCGAAGGCCGCGGCGACAGAGCTCTTGCCCTCGCCGGGGACCGAGGAGCTGAACAGGATCACCCTGTGCCGCCCGTCCGGATTGGCGAGCAGCAGCGAGGTGCGCAGGTTCTGCATCGATTCCGCGAAGGCGGAGATCGGCTTGTCCACCACATAGGCGGCCGGCGACCCGCCGAAGCGCGGGATGCGCGGAACGATGCCGAGGCTGCGGACGCCGGTCGCCGTCTCGAACTGGTGCGGGCTGCGGAACCCGCTCTCGGCCCGTTCGCGCAGCATGGCCAGCAGCACGCCCAGCGTGCCCGACGCCACCAGCGCCAGCAGCAGGATCAGCTTGCGGTTCGGCTGCGACGGGTCGAGCGGGATCGACGCCTCCGACACGATGCGGGCGTCGGGCTGGCGCATGTCGGTCTGCGCCGCGATCTGCTGCGAGCGGGTCAGCAGCGCCTCGTACATCGACTGGGCGGTACCGGCGTCGCGCTCCAGCGTGCGCAGGCCGACGGTCGCCTGCTGCTGCTCGTTCTGCTTGGCCTCGGCTTGGTCCAGGCTGGCCTTCAGCCCCTGCTCGCGGCCCTTCGCCAGCTCCACCTCGTTGCTGAGGTTGGAGACGATCTTGGCGACGTCGGCCTTGATCTGGCCTTGCAGGTCGCGCAGCTGGCTCTGCAGGGCCTGCAGCATCGGGTGCTTGGCACCGTAGCGGTTGGTGGCGTCGGCGATCTGGCGCTGGAGATCGACCTCGCGCTCGCGCAGGGCCTGGATCAGCGGCGAGCCCATCACGTCGCCGACCGCCGAGGCGCCGCGCGGCGAATTCGCCATCGCGGTAACGTCGCGCAGCTTGGTCTCCGCCTCCTGCCGCTTGGTGCGGGCCAGGATATAGTCGGCGTTCAGCTGGCTCAGCTGCTGGCCGACCACCGTGCTCTCGTTGTTGGACGAGGTGGTCAGGCCATGCTGGGTCCGGTACTTCTCCACCGCGTCGCCGGTGGTCTGCGCTTCCTTGCGCAGGTCGGTCAGCCGCTCCTCCAGCCACTGGGTGGCGCGCTTGGACGCCTTGAACTTCTCGTCGAGCTGGTCGACCAGATAGAGGTCGGCCATGGTGTTGGCGATCAGGGACGACTTGCGCGGATCCTCGCTGTCGAAGCTGACGGCGATGACGTAGGAGCGGCCCTGCGGACGCACCGACGTGTTGTCGAGCACGGCGTTGACCACGGAGGTCAGGTGGTTGCGCTCGATCTCCTCCGGCGTCAGCGGCACGCCGCTGGACGGCTTCCAGCTGTCGGGGATCCAGTTGCGCGGGTTCAGCGCCGACACCCATCCGGGGGGCGGCGGACGCAGCGAGGCATTGAACTCCGGATCGTTCATCAGCTTCAGCTTCGCCACCACCTTTTCGGCGAAGGCCGGCGACTTCAGGATCGCGACCTCGCTCTGCAGCGCGCTGATGTCGGGGGTCATGTCGGACACCACCCCCTCGAAGTTGAGGACGGTGTTCTTGCGGTGCTCAACCATGATGAGCGTTTCGGCGGTGTAGAGCGGCGTCATCCGGAAGGCGACCAGGGCCGCCAGCCCGGTGCCGACCACGATCACCGTACCGATCAGCAGCTTGTGCCGGCGCAACAACCCCGTGGTCCGGCGCACCGCGCTGGCGGCGCTGGCCGACAGATCGTACGAAATGCCGGGCGACATGGACCCGGGGCCCCGCCGAGACTCAGGGTTGTTGCGTCGGGGTTGTTCCTGAAGTTCCTGGGTGGCCAAAGGGTCCTCCTCGCGTAACGACCAGAAAGCGCGGCCATAGGACCATCCGTTTGCCCGATCCTTCCTTCCGGGCAGCGGATGCTGTCAGGTGGGCAGGCTCGGCGGTTCGTCCGATTGGCTGAAACGCAGTGTTAGTCCAGCCGTTGCATCGGCCATCCAGTGCATGCGGCGAGCAATGGGCGCGCAGTGGGTAGCCTTCCTGACCCTGTTGCAGTGCAGTATGAACCGTCGATGCAGGGCGGGGTATAAAGGGGGTTACTCGTAAGGACAGGTGTCATGACGTTCGAACGGACCAAGGCGTTCGAAGAGATCCCTATGCCTTCCCCGACTTTGAAAAAGCAGGAACCAAGTTGTGGAGCCCATTCAGCCAACGCCGGCCGGCAAATGAACGTTCCCCCGCCGCGGTGATCCCCGTCGCGCCGATGGACGTTGTCACAGCTCGCCTTGTGGTCGTTGACGGGTGTTTCCGCCTGATCGGCGGCGGGTCCGGCGGTAGCGTTGGAGGCGGCTATAACCTAAGGCGTACATAAAATATACGTATCACCAACTTTATGCTGTAACGGTTATGAAAAAATGGATAAGGTTACTCCTTCTTTGGACGGAGGATCATGCCGTGCCGTACCATCAGGAAACAGCCACCGTTAAGGTTATCCGCCAGATCCGTGACCATAGCCGTGAATGTCACAGCTTGCCCGCACGTGAAGTGTTGTTGCGGATCGAAAGACGGATGATCGAGTTTCTTGAAGATGGCCCGGCCATGCCGGCACCCGATCCCTGGTCCGATCAGGAGATCGCTTCCAAATCTGATTCCATCACGGCCGGCATGATGGTCCGGGCATAAAGCGTGAGCGGATCAGCACCGGCGGACGGCGGCCAAATTGCGTTCACACACGCGAACGGCCCGCCCTTCTTCCGGGGGCGGGCCGTTCGCGTTCAACCTTAAAATCGTTCCGCAGAACCGCGCCGGCTCAGGCGCGCGGGGCGTGCTTGTTCAGGATGCGCTGGAGCGTGCGGCGGTGCATCTTCAGGCGGCGCGCGGTCTCCGACACGTTGCGGTCGCACTGTTCGAAGACGCGCTGGATATGTTCCCAGCGGACGCGGTCGGCCGACATCGGGTTTTCCGGCGGCTGGGGCAGCGGGCGGCCGTCGGCCAGCAGGGCGGATTCCACCGCGTCGGCGTCGGCCGGCTTCGGCAGGTAGTCGACGGCGCCGGCCTTCACCGCGGCGACGGCGGTGGCGATGTTGCCGTAACCGGTCAGCATGACGACACGGGCGTCGGGACGGGCGTCGCGCAGGGCGGATACCACGTCCAGCCCGTTGCCGTCGCCCAGACGCAGGTCGACCACCGCGAAGGCGGGTGCCGATTCCTGCGCCACCTCGATGCCGAGCTGGACGCTGTCGACCGCGACGACGTTGAAGCCGCGCTTTTCCATGGCGCGGGCCAGCCGCGTGCGGAAGGGGGCGTCGTCGTCGACGATCAGGAGGCTGCGGGTGACGTCGCCAGTGAAGGTCAGTTTGACGGCATCGCCCGACAGCAGGTCATCGGTTGTTTTGAGGGTGTCCACCGTGAAACCTCATTTCTTGGCGTTGATGGTCTTCCAGCGCACGGAAATCCGCGCGCCGGTTCCGCCCTGATTGGAGTGCCCGCCGGCGGCCTGATCAGCGGGCGGCGTGCCGTCCGGCGGATTGTTGGTGTAGCGCACGGTTGCGCCGGTCTTTTCCAGCAGCGTCTGCGCGATGAAAATTCCAAGGCCCATATGCCCACCGCCCGCCTGCCCCTTGGGGCCGGAGCGCTCGCCGCGCACCGACAGGTACGGTTCGCCGATGCGGCCCAGCAGATGGGGGGGGAAGCCAGGTCCGTCGTCCATCACCGTGATGGTCACGCCACGCCCGTCCCAGGCGGCGGCGACCGTCACCTTGTGGCGGGCGAACTGGTGGGCGTTCTGGATGAAGTTGCCGATGCCGTGGATGATCTCCGGGCTGCGGCGCAGGAAAGGTTCCTCCGCCTCGCCGACCGGGTGCGGCTCCACGGCGAACTGGATATGGCCGAGACGGTGCGGGGCGGCGGCGGCCTCGATCAGCGCGGTCAGCGGCAGCCGTTCGAACGGGTCGCCGCCGTCGGCCTCCGGCTTGCGCGCCAGATCGGCCAGGATCTCGCGGCAGCGCATCACCTGGCTCTGCAGAAGCTCGACATCCTCGCCATAGGGGCTGTCCGGCGGCAGGTCGCGCGCCAGCTCCTTCGCCACCACGGCGATGGTGCCGAGCGGCGAGCCCAGCTCGTGCGCGGCGGCCGCAGCGAGCGCGCCGAGCGCGCCCAGCCGCTGTTCGCGGGCAAGCGCCACCTGCGAGGCGGCGAGCGCATCGGCGAAGCGCCGCGCCTCGGCGGCGACGCGGAAGACGTAGCCGGCGATGAAGATCGACGACACCGTCAGCGACAGCCAGACGCCGAAGGCGTAGAGCGGCGCCATCGAGCGCACCGGCTCCTCCCACGGCAGCGGGAAGTGCCAGAGGGCGAGTGCCGTCAGGCAGATCAGGTTCAGCCCGGTCAGCAGCACCGTGCTGTAGCGCGACAGGATGGCCGCACCCACGGTCATTGGCGCCAGCAGCAGGATGGCGAAGGGATTGCTCAACCCGCCGGTGAGATAGAGCAGCAGCGTCAGCTGCAGCATGTCGTAGCTGAGATACAGCGCCGCGTCGCGGTCGGCCAGCCGCAGCCGGCCGCCGCGCTGGGTCATCGCCACCACGTTCAGCAGGGCCGACGCGCTGATGGCGGCCAGCACCGGCCCCAGCGGCAGCGGGAAGCCCAGCCCGAGATTGACGAAGGTCACCGCGGCCAGCTGCCCGAGCACCGCGACCCAGCGGATCAGAATCAGCGTGCGCAGCGTGATGCGGCCGTCGGGCTGCGCCCAGTGCGGCGCCGGGGAGGCCGGGACCGGTGCGGTCAGCGCGCTGGCGAGCGTCACCATGATCCTTGTCCCGATCCTTGTCCCTGGGCCGCATGCCCCTGGCGGTTGCGGCGCTTGCCGCCATATTCTGTGCCCATGACCGAACGAACCATCCCACCGCAGCAGCCGGCCACTCCCGCCGTTGCCCCCGCCATCCGGGCGGAGGGGCTGACCAAGCGCTTCGCCACGCCTGACGGGCGGGACGTCACGGCGGTCGACGCCATCGGCTTCACCGTGCCGCGCGGCAGTGTCACCGGCCTTCTCGGTGGCAACGGCGCCGGCAAGACGACGACCATCTCGATGCTGCTGGGGCTTTTATTGCCGACGGCCGGGACGGTGGAGATCCTGGGCGTCGACATGGCGCGCCATCGGCATGCCGTGCTTCCGCGCATGAACTTCTCCTCCCCCTACGTCGAACTGCCCCATCGGCTGACGGTGCGGGAGAACCTTACCGTCTATGCCCACCTCTACGGTTTGACATGCGTCAAAAAGCGCGTCCAAGAATTGGCCGAGCATCTTGACCTGTCGCGTTTTCTGGATCGGCCGTCGGGCGGACTGTCGGCGGGGCAGAAAACCCGCGTGGCGCTGGCCAAGGCTTTGCTGAACGACCCGGAGCTTCTGCTGCTGGACGAGCCGACGGCGTCGCTCGATCCCGACACCGCCGACTGGATCCGCACCTACCTCGAACGCTACCGGCTGCGCACCGGCGCCACCATCCTGCTCGCTTCTCACAACATGCTGGAGGTGGAGCGGCTGTGCGACAGCGTGCTGATGATGCGGCAGGGACGGATCGTCGACCGCGGCGCGCCGTCGGCGCTGCTCGCCCGCTACGGCCGCCAGACGCTGGAGGAGGTCTTCCTCGACATCGCCCGCGCCTCCGACGACCGCATCCTGACCGGGGAGACCGCCGATGCAGCCGAATGAGGCGGTCATTCCGCGCAACGACTTCTCGCTGCGCCGGGTCGGCGCCATGGTGCTGCGCTACTGGTACCTGCTGCGCGGCTCCTGGCCGCGTATTCTGGAGCTGGCCTATTGGCCGACCATGCAGATGATCCTGTGGGGCTACATCAACCAGTTCATGGCCTCAAGCAGCGGCGGCGGCAGCGGCTGGGTGGCGCAGGGCGCCGGCGTGCTGGTCAGCGCGGTTCTGCTGTGGGACGTGCTGTTCCGCGGCCAGCTCGGCGTCTCCATCTCCTTCCTTGAGGAAATGTGGTCGCGCAACCTCGGCCATCTGTTCGTCAGCCCGCTCCGCCCCGGCGAATGGGTGACGGCGCTGATGACCATGAGCCTGCTGCGCACCCTGATCGGCGTGCTGCCGGCGGCGGGGCTGGCGATTCCCTTCTTCGGCTATTCGGTCTTCGCTCTCGGCCTGCCGCTCGCCGCCTTCTTCGCCAACCTGATCGTGCTGGGCTGGTCGCTGGGGCTGCTGATCGTGGCGCTGATCCTGCGCTACGGCATGGGGGCGGAAGGGCTGGCCTGGATCGTCGTCTTCATGCTGGCCCCGGTCAGCGCGGTCTATTACCCGGTGTCGGTCCTGCCGGACTGGCTCCAGCCGGTGTCGCTCGCCCTGCCCTCGGCCCATGTGTTCGAGGGCATGCGGGCGCTGGTGTTCGACGGCACGCTGCGCTGGGACCATCTGGCCTGGGCGGTCGGGCTGAACATGGTCTATATGGCGGGCGGCATCGCCGTGTTCCTGTACGCCTTCCATCGGGCGCGGGTGCGCGGTGCCTTGCTGCAAACGGGGGAATAGCGGCTAGAGTGTCGACCCCACTTCGTCAGCGACACCGGAGACAGCCGCCATGACCCCGCCCTCCTCCACCCCCGACCTGTTCGACCGGCTCGTCGCCGGGGCGCGGCCGGACTGGTCGGCCTATGTCGACCATGCCTTCGTGCGCGGGATGGGCGACGGCACGCTGCCGCAGGAGTGCTTCCGCCATTATCTGGTGCAGGACTATCTGTTCCTGATCCATTTCGCCCGCGCCTATGCGCTCGCCATCTACAAGGGCCGCGACCTGCGTGAGATGCGGGCCTCGCTGAACGGGCTGAAGGCGATCCTCGACATGGAGATGGACCTGCATGTCGGCCTGTGCGCCGGCTGGGGCCTGCCGGCCGCCGAGCTGGAGCAAGCGGCGGAGTCCAAGGCGACGATGGCCTACACCCGCTATGTGCTGGAAACCGGCTTGCGCGGCGACCTGCTGGACCTGCATATCGCGCTCAGCCCCTGCATCATCGGCTATGCCGAGATCGGCCGCCGGCTGGCAGCACTGCCGGGTGCACTCGACGACGACAACCCCTATCGCGTCTGGATCGCCGAATATGCCGGCGAGGCCTATCAGGAGGTGGCGCGGGCGGCGCGGGAAAATCTCGACCGGCTGGCGGCGGACGGCATGACCGAGGCGCGCTTCCCCCGACTGCTGACCATCTTCCGGCAGGCCAGCCGGCTGGAAGCGGACTTCTGGGAAATGGGCATGACGCTGGCGGGCTAAGCGCGGAAGACTGAGGTCGGCGGCAAATGCTCCGCCGACCTCAGCGTTCCAGCTCACCCCATCGTATGCTCCAGCAGGATCTTCGCGCCCAGCCCGATCAGCACGACGCCGCCGGCCATTTCCGCCCAGCGCCCCAGATGGCTGCCGGCGGCCTTGCCGATCAGCACGCCGCCGAAGGCCACGGCGAAGGTCACCACGCCGATCATCGCCGAGGTCGTCACCATGTCGACATCGACCAGCGCCAGCCCCGCACCCACGGCGGCGGCGTCGATGCTGGTGGCGACGGCGGTGGTCAGCAGGGCCAGCCATTCGGCGCGCACGCTGCGCACCGGGCCGCAATCCTCCTCGCCCTCATCCTCGCCGTCCATGATGGCGTTGCGCAGCATCGCACCGCCGACCGCCAGCAGCAGGCCGAAGGCGATCCAGTGATCGACCGACTCCACCAGACTGGCGAAGGCGATGCCGATGCCCCAGCCGACCAGCGGCATGGCGAACTGGCAGACGCCGAAGGCGGCACCCACCCGCACCGCTTCCGGCAAACCGGCACGGCGCGAGCAGGCCCCGCGGCCGAGAGCGGCGGCGAAGCTATCCATCGAAAGGCTGAAAGCGAGCGCGAGGGACGTGGCGATCATGGCTATTCCCGGGCCAGACAACACAGTGGAATCGGGCGGACTCCGGCTGGCCGCGGAGATGTCCGATCCACTGGTCTCGCCGGGTCGACCCTCTGGTCGCCGTGCGCGCCATGGCGGTAACGGCCAGAGGCCGGAACCATCCAAGTCTGTTGACGCGAACCCCACCGGATCGCTGCCGGCGGGTGGCTACTCCCCAATGACGGCGGAAGTCCTACAGGGACTAGGGGCTTGGGTCAAGCGCCAGTTTGCCGCAGGTGCGAATTGCGGCCGCGCAGGTAGGTGGCGGCCACCGAACGGTCGTCGCCCAGCGTCACCTGGATGAACAGCTCCTCCTCCAGATCGCCGTCCACCGCCTTCATGCGATGTCGCATAGCCGGCGTCGCGGCAGGGTCGAGCACGACGAGGTCGGCCCAGCGGCCGGGCTCCAGGCTGCCGATCTCGCCGGCCATGCCCAGCGCCTCGGCATTGCCGCGGGTCATCCAGTGCAAGGCGGCGAGCGCCGGCAGGTTCTGCCGCCGCAGCTGCAGCACCTTGTAGGCCTCCGCCGCGGTGCGCAGCATGGAATAGCTGGTGCCGCCGCCGACATCGGTGGCGATGGCGGTGCGCACCGGCCGCTCCGGCTTCGACAGGGCGTCGAGATCGAACAGGCCGCTGCCGATGAACAGGTTGCTGGTCGGGCAGAAGACGGCCACCGACCCGCTTTCCGACAGCCGGGCCATCTCCGCTTCCGACAGATGGATGCAGTGGCCGAACAGCGAGGTCGGCCCCAGCAGCCCGAAACGGTCGTAGACGTCGGTGTAGTCGCGCGCACCAGGGAACAGGCGGCCGACCTCGGCGATCTCGTCGGTGTTCTCCGACAGGTGGGTCTGCATGTGGACGCCGGGATGCTCGCGCAGCAGCGCGCCGGCCGCCTCAAGCTGCGCCTCGGTCGAGGTGATGGCGAAGCGCGGCGTCACGGCATAGCGCTGCCGCCCCCGCCCGTGCCAGCGGCCGATCAGCTCCTTGCCGTCGCGGTAGCTGCTCTCCGCCGTGTCGGTCAGGGCCGGCGGGGCATGGCGGTCCATCATCACCTTGCCGGCGATCAGCCCGGCGCCGCGCGCCTCGGCTTCGGCGAACAGGGCATCGACCGACTGCGGGTGGACGGAGCCGTAGACCACCGCCGTGGTCGTGCCGTTGCGCAGCAGCTCGTCCATGAAGAAGGCGGCGTTGGCGGCGGCATGGGTCGGGTCGGCGAAGCGCTGCTCCTCGATGAAGGTATATTTCTCCAGCCAGTCGAGCAGCTGGGCGCCGTAGGAGGCGATGACCTGGGTCTGGGGGAAATGGATGTGGGTGTCGATGAAGCCCGGCAGCACCAGCCTGCCGCTGTGGTCGTCGACCGTCACCCCGTCCGGAACCCGGCCGCGCAGGTCGGCCCAGTCGCCGGTCTCCAGAATCCGCCCATCCGTTCCGACCAGCAGCAGCCCGTCCTCACGATAGGTCAGGCAATCGAGATCGTCCGGCCCGGCGGGCGGGCGATGGAAGCTGAGCAGGCGCCCGCGGATGGCGGCGGAAACGGGGGCAGCGATAGACTGGTCGGGCATGGGGGTCCGGTTCGATGGAGTGCTGTGAGGGAGGGTTACTTAATGTCACCGGACCACGCCGCCAACACCGCCCGCTCCTGCGGGGTGATTCCGGTGATGTTGGCGGGAGGCATGGCGCTGCTGTAGCCGGCTTGCAGGCGGATCTGCCCGGCATGGCGGCGGATGCCGTCGCCCTCCAGCACGACGCCGCGCGGCGGGGCGGCTATGCCCTCCCACACCGGCTGGGCGGCATGGCACATGCTGCACCGGGTGGCGACGATCTCCTCCACCTGGGCGAAGCCGACCTTCACCGGGGCCGCCGCAGCCGTGTCGGCCGTCGCCGGCCCCATGGTGCTGAGCCAGATGCATCCCAGCATGCCGGCGGCGGCCACCCCCCAGGTCCACCAGGGCGTCGGCTTGCCGGCATGGCGGCTGTTGAAGAAATGGCGGATCGCCGTGCCGACAACCAGGACCAGCGCCACCATCACCCAGTTGTAGCGGGTGGAGCTGACCAGCGGATAATGGTTGGACAGCATCAGGAAGACGACCGGCAGGGTCAGGTAGTTGTTGTGCAGCGAGCGCTGCTTGGCCTTCTTGCCCAGCGACGGGTCCGGCGTCTCGCCGCGCAGCATGGCCGCCACCGTCCTGCGCTGGTTGGGAATGATCAGCATGAAGACGTTGCAGGCCATCATCGTCGCCATCAGGGCACCGACCTGCAGCATGGCGCCGCGCCCGCTGAAGATCTTCGTCATGCCCCAGGCGGTCGCCACCAGCATGACGAAGCCGGCGACAGCCAACGCCCCGTCGTTGCGGCCGAGCGGCGACTTGCACATCAGGTCATAGGCGACCCAGCCCGCCACCAGCGCGCCGACGCTGATCGCCACCGCCTGCCAATGGCTGAGCGCCAGCACGTCCTGGTCGATCAGGAACAGATCGGCGCCGCGGTAGTAGAGCACGCACATCAGGAAGAAGCCGCTGAGCCACGTCGCGTAGGATTCCCACTTGAACCAGGTCAAATCCTCCGGCAACTGCGGCGGGGCGACCATGTATTTGGTCATGTGGTAGAAACCGCCGCCGTGAATTTGCCAGGCGTCGCCCGCCGTCCCGGCCGGCGCCCCTGCCCGGCGGCGCAGCGAGGCGTCGAGATGGATGAAATAGAAGGACGATCCGATCCAGGCGATGGCGGTGATGACGTGCAGCCACCGCGCCAGGGCGTTGATCCATTCCCACAGGATGGGCTCCATAGCGCGCACGCTCCTTCCGGTCAGGTCGATGGCTTGACTGTAAGGCCAGTGTGCAGCTGCGGAAAACCATTCGTCCGTCCCAACAGCTTCAAAAAATGACGAAAGATGGAGCCGTGGCCGCAAGCCTCCTTCCGGAGGGGCGCAGCCGCGGCATTGTCAATCATGGCGATGCCGTCAGCCGCCCATTCCATTAGATAACGTAATGGAAAGGATTAAGATTATTCCATTCCCTAATATCACAGGCAGCTCTAACCAGACCTCAGGTCATCGGATCGTGGGTGAAGGGAATGCAGACGTTGAGCGGTCTCGCGCTGTTCGTGTTGGCGGCAACGATTTCTCCCGGCGGGGCGACGACGCTCGCCACCGCATCGGGCATGAATTTCGGCTATCGGGGATCGCTTCCGCTGATCGCCGGCATATCGCTGGGCCTCGCCGGCATGGCCGCCGCCGCCGCGGCCGGGATCGAGGGGATATTCGTTGCCGTGCCGGCGGTACAGACGGCAGTCAAGATCGCGGGAACGGCTTATCTTCTCTGGCTGGCTTTTCAGCTGTCACGCACAGGCGCCCCGAAGACGACCGGGTCGGTCGCCAAGCCGGCGAGCATCGCGGGCGGTGCCTGGCTTGTCCTTTACAATCCGAAGGGCTGGGCGATGACCACCGGAGCCGCCGCATCCTTCTCGTCGATCGGCGACGGTCCAGCCGACGTTGCCGTTATTCTCGGAGTCGCCTTCGGATGCTTCGCGTCGGTCTCGCTGTCGGTCTGGTGCCTGGGCGGCCAGTTGCTCCGGCATGTCCTGACGCAGGACCGGCACTGGAGAGCCCTCAACATCGCGCTGGCGCTTCTCCTGGTCACATCGATCCTGCCGATCTGGATCGAGCCATGACGCCAAATCCCCTGCCGCCGGAAGACCCGAACCGTCGATCGGTTGCCAACCGTGCCGCGAATTGGTAGAGGGACTAATTCTTCCTCGCAGCGCACGGCTCTTCGCGATGCCCACGTCCGGCAGCACAGTCACGCGCCGTGCCCTCCTGATGCTGCTCGCCGCCGCCTTCGCGCTGCTGGCGATCATCGCGACGTCGGGATGGCTGGCGGACAGCACGCAGCAATATTCCCGCTCGGTCAGCCGGATATCGGCCCTGCGCGTCGCCGCTGGGACTCTGCTCAGCCAGTTGCAGGATGCCGAGATCGGACAGCGCGGCTACCTGCTGACCGAGGACCGCCAATATCTCAAGCCCTACGAGGCGGCCGTCGCGGCGGTGGACGCCACCATCGCCCGGCTGCGCGAACTGGCCGACGGCGATGCCGGCGAGCTGCGCATCCTCGACCATCTCGTCGGTCTGGCCGCCGCCAAGCGGGAGGAGCTGGCGGAGACCATCGCCCTGATGGAGGCCGGACGCCGGGACGACTCCCTGGCCATCGTGCGCACCGGCCGCGGCATGCGGCTGATGGACGATGCCAGGCGCTCGCTCGACGACCTGATCACCCCCGCCGATGCCCAACTCGACACCCAGCTCCGCGCCCTGACCGGGCAGGCCAGGACATCGGGATGGGTGGCGATCCTCGGCGGCCTGTTCATCCTGCTGGTCGTCGGCGGCGCCGTGTGGATCGCGGTCGGCTATACCCGCGCCCTCATGCAGGCACAGCGCGCGATCCAGTCCCTCAACGATTCCCTGGAGCAGCGCGTGTCGGAGCGCACCATGGAATTGCAGCGGGCCAACGACGAGATCCAGCGTTTCGCCTACATCGTCAGCCACGATCTGCGCGCACCGCTGGTCAACGTGATGGGCTTCACCAGCGAGCTCGAAGCGGGACTGGTCAGCGTAACCGCCGACCTCGACCGCCGACCGGCGGATGGCGACGACGCCACGGCGGCGGAGGCGCGGCGGGCGGTCGCCGAGGACATGCCGGAGGCCATCGGCTTCATCCGCACGTCGACGACGAAGATGGACCGTCTGATCAACGCCATCCTCGCCTTGTCGCGCCAGGGCAGTCGGACGCTGAACCCCGAACCCGTCTCCATGCAGGCTCTTCTGGAAAATGTGGCCGCCAGCAACCGCCACCGGGCCGGCGAACTGGGCTGTGCCGTCGACATCGCCGGCCCGCTGCCGTCGCTCGTCTCCGACCGGCTCGCCCTGGAGCAGGTGTTCGGGAACCTGCTGGACAATGCGATCAAATATCTCGATCCCGCCCGGCCCGGCCGGATCGCCATCCGTGGGCGGTCGGAGGCGGATTCGCTGATCTTCGAGGTCGCCGACAACGGCCGCGGAATAGCACCGCAGGATCACGAACGTATCTTCGAGCTGTTCCGCCGGTCCGGCGTGCAGGACCGTCCGGGAGAGGGGATCGGCCTCGCCTATGTCCGCACGCTCGTCCGGCGCCTGCAAGGCGATGTCACTGTCGATTCCGTTCCTGGACAGGGCAGTATCTTTCGCATAAGCCTTCCGAAAGTTCTTGCCCTGTCCCCGGAGAAGCCCGCTCATGAATCGTGACCCCCAGACGGTCTGCATCGTCATGATCGAGGACGACGAGGGACACGCCCGCCTGATCGAGAAGAACATCCGGCGGGCCGGCGTCACCAACGAGATCGTGCCCTTCACCGACGGCACCAGCGCCCTCAATTATCTGTTCGGTCCGGACGGAAGCGGACAGGCCAGCACGGGCCGGGCGCTTCTCATCCTGCTGGATTTGAACCTGCCGGACATGACCGGGGTCGATATCCTGTCCAGGCTGAAGGCCAACCCCCACACCAAGCGTTTTCCAGTCGTGGTGCTGACCACCACCGACGACCGGCAGGAAATCCAGCGCTGCTACGACATCGGGGCCAACGTCTACATCACCAAGCCGGTGAATTACGAAAGCTTCGCCACCGCGATCCGGCAGCTGGGGCTGTTCTTCTCCGTCATCCAGGTGCCCGAGGCGGAGGCATGACCGACCCGGCCATACGCATCCTCTACATCGACGACGACGTTGCGTTGGCTCGGCTGGTGCAACGAAGGCTCGAACGGCGCGGGTACGCGGTTGAGTGGGCGAAGGACGGCCGGGACGGGTTGGAGCGGCTGGGGCTTGGCGGCATCGCGGTGGTCGGGCTGGACCACGAGATGCCGGGAGCGACCGGGTTGGACATACTGCCCGCCCTGCTGTCGCGCGAGAACGCTCCGCCGGTCATCTACGTCACCGGCGCCGGTGACACGCGGGTGGCCGTCGCGGCGTTGAAGGCTGGTGCTGACGATTACGTTCCCAAGGAGACCGGCGAGGGATTCTTCGATCTGCTGGCGGCGGCCATCGAGCAGGCCCTCGAAAAGGCCCACCTGCGCCGGGAACGGGAGCGGGCGGACCGGGAGGTGCGCGCGGCCCGCGACCGGGCGGAGATGCTGCTGCGCGAGGTCAACCACCGGGTCGCCAACAGCCTGGCCCTGGTGGCGGCCTTCGTGCGGATGCAGCGGTCGGGCCTGTCGGATTCCATGGCCCGCACCGCCCTGGACGAGACCCAGCTGCGCATCACCGCGATCGCCGGCATCCACCGCAGCCTCTACACCTCCGACGACGTGCGGTCCGTCCGCTTCGACACCTATCTGGAAACGCTGCTCGCCGAAATGCACACCGCCATGGCGTCCCAGCGCCCGGACAGCTTCGTCGTCGTCGCCGACGAGGTGACGGTGCCGACCGACAAGGCCGTATCCCTGGCGGTCATCGTGACCGAACTGGTCACGAATGCCTGCAAATACGCCTATCCCGACGGCCGGGCCGGCAGCATCCGTGTGCGGGCGATGGCCGCCGAAGGGCAGCTGTCGGTGAGCGTCGAGGATGACGGGGTCGGCTTCTCCGGCGACGATGCCCCCCAGGGAACCGGCCTCGGCACCCGCATCGTCCAGGCGATGGCGTCCAGCCTGGGCGCGCTGCTGCATCATGACCGCCAGCATGCCGGCACCCGGGTGACGCTGACGATGCCGCTGCAGCCGCTGTAACCGCGCGTTCGTTCGGGCGCACCGCCCCGCCCGCCCTTGTCAGGGGCCGGGCAGGAGATTGCCGGCCATCCTGCCGAACCCCATGGACAGGATGCCGCACCCAGGCTATATCTCCGCCGGCAAGGTGAGTAAGCACTCACTTATCACAAGCGACCGACCCAGCCCTTTCCGATGGCCCCCTTCTGATGGCCCCGCGCCTCGACAGCCACGCCCGCAAGCGGGCGATCCTCGACGCCGCCCTGCCGCTGTTCGCGCGCAAGGGCTTCGCCGCGACCACCACCAAGGAGATCGCGCAGGCCGCCGGCGTGTCGGAGGCGCTGATCTTCAAGCATTTCCCATCCAAGGCCTCGCTCTACGAATCGATCTTCCTCTGCTGCATCGACGGCGATCCGGAATATGAACGGCTGGTGTCGCTGCCGCCCAGCACCGGCACGCTGGTGCAGATGATCCAGGGGATGGTGAACTATTTCGTGATCGAGTTGCCGGCCGATCCGAACGAGCGCGCCCGCCATCGCCTGTCGATCATCAGCCTGCTGGAGGACGGCGAGTTCATGCGGCAGGTCTTCGAAGGCATCCGCAGCCGCTTCCTGCCCTGCTTCGCCGCCTCCATCGCGGCCGCGACCGCCGCCGGCGACCTGATGCCGGGCCCTGTCGATGCGGAGAACGGATTCTGGCTTGCCGAGCATCTGTGCGAGATGATGGCCACCGTCTGCCTGTCCGGCGGGGCCATCGTCCCTTATCCTTGCGGCCGTCCCGACCTTGCGCGCCAGACCATCTGGTTCATCCTGCGCGGGCTCGGCCTCAGCGACACCGCCATCGCCGCGCATGAGAGCGGCGGACGCTTTCCCTTCGTGCCTTCCCAGCCGCCGCCGGCAAACGATGCGGCCAAGCCCGCAAATGGCGCAGCCAAGAATGACGACCCCACACCCGAGAGACCGGAGTAGCCGAACGTGACCCTGGACCATTCGCCAAAGACCGAGACGTCATTCGGCCACCCGGCGTCCGAGCCGGGGCGCGGGGCGCCTCCCCCCACCTCGCCGCCGCGCAAGCCGGTGACGCGCGGGCGGCTGACCGTGCGCATCGTCATCACGCTGATCGTGCTGGGACTGCTGGGCGCGGGGCTGTACGGCTTCAACACGTTCCGCGCCAAGGCCATCGCCGACTTCTTCGCCAACAACAAGCCGCCGCCCACGCCGGTGGCGCTGGCCGAGGCGACGGTGCAGACCATCCCGAAATACCTGTCGGCCATCGGCACGCTCCAGGCCGCGCGTCAGGTGACGGTGGCCCCCGAGGTCGCCGGCCGTGTCGACCGCATCCCGTTCGAATCGGGCGCCCGCGTCAAAGCCGGCGACCCGCTGGTCCAGTTGAACGACGCCACCGAGCAGGCCGACCTGCTGGCCCAGCGCGCCCAGGCGCGCCTGGCCGAGCTGAACCTTGAACGCTACCGCGACCTGCGCCGCAGCCAGGCGACACCCCAGAGCAACGTCGACCAGTATCAGGCGCAGCTCGACGAGATCAACGCGAACATGAAACGCACCAGCGCCCTGATCGGCCAGAAGCTGATCAAGGCGCCGTTCGACGGCGAACTCGGCATCCGGCAGGTCAATGTCGGCGACTACGTCAATCCGGGCGCGACCATCGTCACGCTGACCGACCTGTCGCAGCTCTACATCAACTTCACCCTGCCGGAGCAGAGCTTCACCAAGCTGTCGGTCGGCCAGGGGGTGCTGATCAACGTCGATGCCCTGCCCGGCCGCGATTTCGAGGCGAAGATCACCACCATCGAGCCGCAGGTCAGCGCCGACACCCGTGCCGTCAAGGTGCAGGCGACGATGGACAACCGTGAGCGCCAGCTGCGGCCGGGCATGTTCGCCAATGTCCGCGTCGTCCTGCCGCCGCAGCCCAACACGCTGACCGTTCCGGAAACCGCGGTCGACTACACGGTCTACGGCGATTCCGTCTTCGTCGCGACCCAGCAGAAGACCCAGGACGGCAAGGAGCAGCTGGTGGTGGAGCGCAAGCCGGTCAAGGTCGGCGACCGCCTCGCGAACCGCGTGGAGATCCGCAGCGGCCTGAACGCCGGCGACCGCGTCGTGGTGTCGGGCCAGCTGAAGCTCGCCAACGGTGCGGCCGTGGTCCCGGCGGAGAAGAATCCGCTGACCCCGCCGCAGACCCTGCCGCAGAACTGAGGCCGACGCCATGGGCAGTTTCACCGACATCTTCATCCGCCGGCCGGTCCTGTCGCTCGTGGTCAGCCTGCTGATCCTGCTGATCGGGGCGCGCGCGCTGCTGGAGCTGCCGATCCGGCAGTATCCGCAGCTGCAGAACACGGTCATCACCGTGACCACCAGCTATCCCGGCGCCTCGCCGGAGCTGATGCAGGGCTTCATCGCCACGCCGATCGAACAGGCGGTCTCCTCGGCCGAGGGCCTCGACTATCTGACCTCCTCCTCCACCCAGGGGCAGAGCGTCGTCACCGCCTATGTCCGGCTGAACTTCGACCCCAACGTCGCGATGACCGACGTGATGGCGAAGGTGCAGCAGGTCAAATACCAGCTGCCGCGCGAGGCCAATGACCCGGTCATCCTCAAGTCGACCGGCGAGACGACCTCGATCCTCTATATGGGCTTCTCCAGCCCCGAACTGTCGGGAGCGGCGATCTCCGACTACCTGACGCGCGTGGTGCAGCCGGTGCTGTCCACGGTGGAGGGCGTCGCCCGCGCCCAGATCCTGGGCGGCCAGACCTTCGCCATGCGGCTGTGGCTCGACCCGGTCAAGATGGCGGCGCGCAACATCTCGCCGGCCGACGTCTCGGCGGCGATCACCGCCAACAACTACCAGTCGGCCCCCGGCCAGACCAAGGGCGTCTTCGTCATCTCCAACGTCACCGCCAACACCGGCCTGACCGACGTCGAGCAGTTCCGCGACATGGTGGTGAAAGCGAAGGACGGGGCGCTGGTGCGCATGCGCGACATCGCCACGGTCGAACTCAGCTCCAAGAGCTTCGACGCCAGCGTGGCGATGAACGGGCAGCAGGCGATCTTCATCGGCGTCGACGCCACCCCGACCGGCAACCCGCTGAACATCGTCGCCGACATCCGCAAGATGGAGCCCGACCTGCGGCGCAACCTGCCGCCCAACATGAACATGGAGATCGTCTACGACAGCACCCGCTTCATCCAGGCCTCCATCGACGAGGTGGTGAAGACGCTGCTGGAGGCGGTCGCCATCGTCATCGTCGTCATCTTCCTGTTCCTCGGCAGCCTGCGGTCGGTTCTGATCCCGGTGGTGACGATTCCGCTGTCCATCGTCGGCGCGGCCACCTTCATGCTGGCGCTGGGATTCTCGCTGAACCTGCTGACGCTGCTGGCGATGGTGCTCGCCATCGGCCTCGTCGTCGACGACGCCATCGTGGTGGTGGAGAACATCCATCGGCATATCGAGCACGGCAAGTCGAAGGTCGCCGCGTCGCTGATCGGCGCCCGCGAGATCATCGGGCCGGTCATCTCCATGACCATCACGCTGGCGGCGGTCTATGCCCCCATCGGCCTGCTGGGCGGCCTGACCGGCGCGCTGTTCCGCGAATTCGCCTTCACGCTGGCCGCGTCGGTGATCGTGTCGGGTGTGGTGGCGCTGACGCTGTCGCCGATGATGTGCTCCGTCATCCTGAAGGAAGGGGAGCCGGGCCGCTTCGCCGCCTTCCTCGACCGTCAGTTCGAACGGCTGGCGGGCTGGTACGAGCGGCGGCTGCACGGCATGCTCGACTATCGCGCCGCGACCCTGCTGTTCGCGGTCGGCATCCTGCTGTCGGTCGGCTACCTGTTCGCCAACACCATGTCGGAACTGGCGCCGGAAGAGGACCAGGGCATCCTGTTCGGCATCTCCAAGGGGCCGCAATACGCCAACCTCGACTACATCGACAGCTTCGGCAAGCAGATCGACGAGACCTTCGCCGCCTTCCCGGAGACCGACACCCGCTTCATCCTGACCGGCCTGCCCACCCTCAACCAGGGCTTCGCCGGCATGATCCTGAAGCCGTGGGACGAGCGCAAACGGACGGCCAAGGAACTGCAGCCTCTGGCCCAGGCCGAGCTGAGCAAGGTGACGGGCATCAACGTGTTCCTGGTGTCGCCGCCGGCCCTGCCCGGCTCCACCGGCGGCCTGCCGGTGCAGATGGTGATCTCCAGCCCCGGCGATTACCGCACCATCTTCGACGCCATCGAGCGGATCAAGGACGCCGCCACCAAGAGCGGCATGTTCATCGTCACCGACAGCGACCTGCAATATGACAGCCCGGTCGTCCGGCTGAAGATCGACCGCGCAAAGGCGGCCGATCTCGGACTGACCATGCAGTCGGTGTCGAGCACGCTGTCGGTGCTGGTCGGGGGCAACTACGTCAACCGCTTCAACCTGAACGGCCGCTCCTACGAGGTCATTCCCCAGGTGCCGCGGGCGGAGCGCCTGACGCCCGAGTCGCTGACCAACTACTACGTCACCTCCGGATCGGGCGCCCAGATCCCGCTGTCCACCGTGGTGTCGGTGGAAACGGCGGTGGAGCCCAACGCGCTGAACAAGTACAACCAGCTGCCCTCGGCCACCTTCTCCGCCGTGCCGATGCCGGGCGTCTCCATGGGTCAGGTCGTCGACTTTCTGGAGGAGCAGGCGCGCACCCAGCTGCCGGCCGGCTTCAACCATGCCTACCTGTCGGAATCGCGCCAGTTCGTGACGGAGGGCAGCCAGCTGATGGTCACCTTCGCCTTCGCGCTGATCGTGATCTATCTGGTGCTGGCCGCGCAGTTCGAATCGCTGCGCGACCCGCTGGTGATCCTGGTGTCGGTGCCGATGTCGATCTGCGGCGCGCTGCTCCCGCTGTTCTTCGGCGTCGCCACCATGAACATCTACACCCAGGTCGGTCTGGTGACCTTGATCGGCCTGATCTCCAAGCACGGCATCCTGCTGGTGGAGTTCGCCCGCGAGATGCAGCTCAACGAGGGCGTCGACCGCCGCACCGCCATCGAGCATGCCGCCCGCGTCCGCCTGCGCCCGATCCTGATGACCACCGCGGCGATGGTGGTCGGCCTGCTGCCGCTGCTGACCGCGGCGGGTGCCGGTGCGGCCAGCCGCTTCTCCATCGGTCTGGTCATCGTGTCGGGCATGCTGATCGGCACGCTGTTCACCCTGTTCGTCCTGCCGGCGGTCTACACCCTGCTGGCCAAGGACCACTACGCCGCCTCCCGCTCCAGCCGGGCGGAGCAGCTGCGCAGCACGACCTGACGCGCCGTCGGGCATCCTTCGACGAAACAGGCCCCTCCCGGTCGGGAGGGGCCTGTTTTCGTTCGGGGCTTTCTTTCGGGGCCTCTCACCCCGCCAGTTCCGCCGGTACCGGCAGATCCTCGCCCTCCTCGCGGCGGAGCATCCAGATCATCCAGCGTTCCGTGTGGATCAGCAGGCGCCGGGTCTCGACGCTGTCGCAGCCGCGGCTGTGGCTGCGCAGGAGGCGGATGGCGCGGCAGATGGCGGACTGCGGGTCCTGGGCTCGATCCGGCACGGGCTGGGGTCCTCGGTGGCTATGCGGAGGGTAATGCGGGCTCTCCGACACATAGCGGACCGATCCGCAACCAAAGCGTGATCTTTCTTGGCCTCACGCAGAATCCTGTCCGGTCGCCGTTCCAAAGTTGCGTCTGGCCGCCGGAATGATGCGGACGGTGACGATCAAGGTTTCAAAGGGCGCCGCCAGTCACGGGGTTTGACCGGTTCATGCCCGGCAAAGGCTACCCTGTGCGCTCTTGTCCCTACCTGTGGCATTTATCGAATGTTATATCTTTCGATTTAGACCATCGCTCGGGCCGTCGCCGTCACGAATGCTGTCCGTCCAAGCGCCGGCATTTCACAACCGCAGTCCGTGGGGATTCAAAAGCCATGACCAAGCGACTGTTCTCCCGCCTTGCCGCGCTCTGTTCCGCCGTGTTATGCGGCTTGGCGGCCACCGCGCCGTCCCCGGCGCTGGCGGATGAGCAGGCCTTCCGCATCGGCATCGCCCCGCACACCAGCGCCCGCGTCATCATCGAACAGTACCAGCCCGTCCGCCGTGCGGTGGAGGCGGCGCTGGGCCGGCCGGTGGAGATCGTGACGGCGCCCGACTTCACCGCCTTCGCCCGCCGGGCGGTCGAGCAGGAATACGACATCGCCGTGACCACCGGCCATCAGGCGGAGATGCTGCGCAAGGATGCCGGCTACCTGCCGCTGCTGACCTACAGATCGGACTTCCGCGCCGTGCTGGTGACGGCGGCCAAGGGGCCTTACCAGACGGTGCAGTCGCTGGCCGGCACCACCGTGCTGGGGCTCAGCCCGTCGTCGCTGGTGACCCTGTGGGGCCAGCACTGGCTGGCCGAGCAGAAGCTGCCGAACATCCAGCTGCGCTATGTCAGCGCCGCCGACAGCGTGGCCCAGCTGATCCTGGCCGGCGACGCGTCCGCCGGCTTCATGTCGCTGGCCAATCGCGCCAAGCTGGCGCCGGAGGTGCAGGCGCAGCTGTCCACCATCGCCGAAAGCCGGTCGATGGCCGGTCGCGTCTACATGCTGAACGGCAAGCAGGCCGCCTTGGCGGAATCGCTGCGCAAGGCGCTGTTCGCTTTCGGCGAGACGGCCGACGGCCGGACCTATTTCGACGCCAACCAGCTGGGCGGCTACCGCCCGGTCACCGACGAGGAGCTGGAGGCGATGGAGCCGCTGGCCGACGAGGTCCGGAGCGTTCTGAAGGCCGGGAAATGATCCTGTCCCGTCTGGCGCCCTGGAAGACGCTGCGCGGGCGCATGCTGGCCGCCGCCATGGCGGTCGAGGCGATCATGCTGACCCTGCTGGTCGCCAACAGCGTGCGCCTGCTCTACGGCAGCCTCGCCGAACAGGCCAGGCTGCATGCGGAACAGGTGGCGCCGGTGCTGAACGCCGCCCTGGTGGCGCCGCTGGCCCAGCGCGACTATGCGACCCTGCAGGCGGTGCTGGACGAAAGCCGCTCCACCGGCGGCGTGCTCTATCTCGCCGTCGCCGACAGCAAGGGCAAGCTGGTGGCAACCAGCGGCTGGCCGCAGGACCGCAGCCTGCCCGCCCCCGACCCGGCCCTGACCCTGGACGCCAAGGATGGCGTCGCCCGCTATGACGTGACGGTGCCGGTGGCGCTGGCGGGACAGAAGCTGGGCACGGTGCAGTTCGGCCTGGATCTGGCCCACATCGTCCAGGCCCGGCGCGACCTGCTGACCCAGGGCATCGCCATCGCCCTCTCGGAGATCCTGCTGTCGGCCGGGCTCCTGACCCTGCTCGGCCTGTGGCTGACCCGCCATCTGGCGGCGCTGGCGCGGGCCAGCGAACGGGTGGCGGCCGGCGATTACAGCCCGCCGGCGCTGGCGGAGGGCGACGACGACATCGGCCGGCTGGGGGCCGCCTTCAACACCATGTCCCACGCCATCAAGGAGCGCGTCGACCAGTTGACCGTGGCGCTCGACGAGCAGGAGGCGCTCGCCCGCGACATGGAACAGGAACGCGCCCGCCTGTCGGCCCTGCTGTCGGCGATGGATTTCGGCGTGCTGTTCGTCGGCGGCGACGGGCGCATCGCCTATGCCAACCCGGCCTTCTCCGCCCTGTTCGCCATCGCCGGGGCGCCGGTCGGCCACCGGCTGGACGAGACGCTGGCCAATGCCGGCAACGCCCCGCGCGACACCGACCACACGCTGCTGTCGGCGGTGGACGGCGACGAGCGGCGCGAGATGACGCTGACCGACGGGCGCATCGTCAGCTGGCACAATGTGCCTGTGCGCAACGCCGCCGGGACCGCCATCGGCAAGCTGTGGCTCTGCATCGACGTGACCGAGCCGCGGCGCGCCGCCGAACAGCTGCTCCAGGCCAAGGAGACGGCGGAAGCCGCCAGCCGGTCGAAGACCGAGTTCCTGGCGACCGTGAGCCACGAGCTGCGCACCCCGATGAACGGCGTGCTGGGCAACCTGACCCTGTTGACCGACGCCTCCCTGCCGGCGGAGGAGAAGCGGCTGGCCGACGTCGCCCGCCGGTCGGCCGAAACGCTGCTGCGGCTGCTGGACGACATTCTGGACCTGTCGAAGCTGGAGGCCCGCCGCATCGACCTTGAGGAGGCCGACTGCGCCCTGCCCCAGCTGATCGATGGCGTGCTGGAGGTGCTGCGCCCCAACGCCACCGACAAGGGGCTGGACCTGTCGGCCCGGCTGATGCCGTCGGTGCCGGAGGTGATCGTCACCGATCCGGCCCGGCTGCGCCAGATCTTGTTCAATCTGGTCGGCAACGCGGTGAAATTCACCGAAGAGGGCCACATCGCCGTGCGGGTGCGCCGGCTGGGCCGCGACCCTGCCGAGTTCGTTCCCCATGGCCGCCCTGACTCCTTCCTGCTGGAGTTCGAGGTGGAGGACACCGGCATCGGCATCGCGCCCGGCTCGGTGCCGACCCTGTTCGACCGCTTCACCCAGGCCGACAGCTCGATCACCCGGCGCTATGGCGGTACCGGGCTGGGGCTGGCGATCTGCCGCGACCTCTGCCTGCTGATGGGCGGCAGCATCGCCGTCGACACCGCTCCCGGCCGCGGCAGCGTCTTCCGCTTCACCATCGTCGCCGGTCCCGGCGATCCGTCGGCGCTGCGCCGCATCGACGCCGGCCACGGCACCAGCCTGGGCGAGGCCGCGCGCGTCGCGGCATTGCCGCCGCTGCGCGTGCTGGCGGTCGACGACATCGAGGTGAACCGCGACATCGTCCGCGGCATCCTGGAGCGCGCCGGCCACAGCGTGGCCCTGGCCGCCAGCGGCGGAGAGGCGGTGCGGATGGTGCGCGACCAGCCCTTCGACCTCGTGCTGATGGACATCCAGATGCCGGGCATGGATGGGCTGACCGCCACCCGCCGCGTGCGCGAACTTCCGGGAGACAAGGGCAGCGTGCCGATCCTGGCGCTGACCGCCCATGCGTCGGGCAGCTCGCGGCCGGAATGCCTGTCGGCGGGGATGAACGGTTTCGTCACCAAGCCCTTGCGTCCCGCCCTGCTCTTCGCCGAAATGGCGTCGGTACTGGGCAACGGCCAAGGCGGCCAAGGCGGCAACGGCCTGCCCCCCGTTTCCCAACAGGCCGCTTCCAATCCGGCCGCTCCCGAATCCCCGTCCCCCGAGGCTGACATGACCGATATCCCGGACGCCGACCTGTTGGACGAAGAGCAGGTGTCGCTGCTGCTGGAGGTGCTGACGGCCGACGACTGGACCGCCTCCATCGCCGGGTTCACCGAGAATGGCCGCAAGACCATCGACGGCCTGATCGCCCAGGCCCGTGCCGGGGAGCCGCACAACCGGACCGCCCACACGCTGAAGGGCACCTCGCTCAATCTCGGCGCCGCCGCCCTCGGCCGGCTGGCGAAGGAATTGGAACACGCCCCCGCCGCCGCGGTTCTGGAACAGGAAGGGCGGCTCTATGACCTGCTCGACCGTTCGCTCGCCGCCCTGGCCGCACGCACGCCGACCGTCCTCTGAACGGATCGACGTCTGAACGGATAAGCCGACGGTTGGACAGCATCCATCAGGCAATGGCGGCTTCCACATTCGGACAGGTGGTCGCGGCACAAAAGCTTCCCTGAAGCGTTGTTCCATCAGGACAATGACCAGAGAGGCACCATGAGCGAGCCTGCGGACGATCTCGACCAATGGACCGGCACGCGGCCCGGGGTGAGGGCCGACCGGGTGCGGCCGGCAGTTCGCCAGGCGATGACAGCGGCCGGCTTCGCGCCGATGGATTTGGGCGACGGCAGCAATGCCTGGTATCGCCGGTCCGACGACGGCACCCACGCGTTGATTTCGCACAACAATGCGCTGGACGGCGACCCGGCGGTCAAGGACTGGATCGTCGGCCAGTATGGCGAGCGCGGCGGCTTCGTCGAGGTCGGCGGTCTGCCCCTGGCCCGCGCGCTGGAAGGGGCCGACGTCCTGCCGTCGCCGGTTCGGCCGGACGGATCGCTGGTGGAGGCGCTTTACCCTTCCCTCCAACAGGCACTTGATGATCTGGGGTGATAGTCCAGCCCGAGCTTGCGGATGGCCCAATGGGCGATGACCAAGGTCGGGGTGGACAAGCGGACGGCTGAACGGAAAAGCTCACGCCGGTTGCCGGATGGGATTACGACCCCCATCTGTCCGCCGACCACCGCTTTGACCAGCAGCGAGCCGCCTGTCCATGGAAGCCGACCGATCCAAGCCCTTGCGCATCCTGCTCGTCGAAGACGAACCGCTGGTGGCCATGGCCATAGAGGATTCGCTGGAAGTCCAGAATGTCGTCGTCGTCGGTCCCGCCGGCACGGTGGCGGAGGCGCTGGACCTGATCGCCAAGGGCGGCATCGACGCCGCCCTGCTCGACGTCACCCTGCGCGGTGAGCGCGTCGACAGCGTCGCCGACGCTCTGGGCGCCGAGGGCATCCCCTTCGTCTTCACCACCGGTCATGGCGCCGCCGGCCTGCCGAAGAGCCATCAGGCCCGCCCGGTCCTGACCAAGCCCTTCCGCGAGGTCGAGATGACCGACGCCATCGACCGCTATTTCCGCGGCGGGGCATAACGCCCCGCCCCACTGCACCCCGGTCACTCTCCCCCTGCCCTGCTCAGCCCGGCCGCCCATCGGCCCGCGGCGACAGCAGGACCGGGGCGTAGGCGACGAGATACAGGGCGAAGGCCGCGACCCAGGCATAGCCCGACCATTGCAGCGCCGCCCACACCCAGTCCACCGGCAGCAGCGGCGAGGCGGTGCGGCCGACCGCGGCGGCCGTCAGCAGCACATAGGCGGCGACCGTCGCCCGCGACACCGTCAGCGGCCGCCCGGTGTGGCCGAGCGAGGCGCGGCTCATCACCGCCAGGATCAGCGTGGCGAAGGCGCCGACCGTCATCGCATGGGTTCCCGAAGCAGCGGGCAGGCCGGCCAGGGCATGCAGCCCGCGCAAGGTCAGCGCCACCGGCACCCACAGATAGCCGACATGCAGGATCCACAGGATCGGCGAGCGCCAGGCTTTCCAGCCCTGCCAGCCGGCCAGCCGCACGGCATGGGCCACCGCGGCGGCGAGCGCGATCAGTCCGGTGACCGCCGACTCAGGGGCCACCATCGTCGCCGGGATCAGCGCCAGCGTCAGAACCAGCGTCGGCCGCTCCACCATCGGCCAGGACCGCACACCCAAGCCCGCCTTGCCGAGCCCGTTGCGGGTGAAGGCCGGCAGGATGCGCCCGCCGATCACCGTCACCATCATCAGGATGATGCCAAGCCCCAGCGCGAAACCGGCATCCGCCCCGCCATCGAGCATTTCCAGCCAATCCAGATGGATCAGCAGGTTGGCGGCGGTCAGCAGCCCGATCAGGATCAGGAAGGCGCTGTTGCGCCACTTGCCCGCCTTCACCAGCGGCCGGGCGAGCGCGATGCCGAGCCCCGGCAGGAAGGCGATGTCGATCACCGCCGCCACCGCTTCCGGCATGCCGGTCCAGGGGAGGACGGCGACGCGGCCGGCCATCCACAGCGCCGCGAGCGCCATCAACGGCGCGCCGGAGACCGCCTTGGTCCCCGTCCAGCTCGGCACCGCGGTCAGCAGGAAGCCGGCGACGGCGGCCACCACCATGCCGAACAGCATCTCATGCGCATGCCAGGCGCTGGCTCCCGCCGCATGGTCCGGCCATTCCCCGGTCACCAGCACACCCAGCCAGGCGGCCAGCAGCCCGACCGCGGCCACGCCGCTGAACAGGAAGAAGAAGCGGAAGCCATATTGGAACAGGATCGGGATGGCGGGGCCGTCGTCACGGCCGGCGAGACTGGGGGAGGACATGGACAGGAACTCCGCAGGACGGGTGCTGCAATGCAGGATGACCGTCAGCCTGCGCGCAGCACCTCCACATCGCCTTGACGAAAATCAAACGCATTCTCAAGCTGGCGTCCCATCCAACCTCCTCCCGGACCCATGCCCCGTCCAGACAGCCTGTCCCTGCGCGAGGCGCGCCGCGTCGCCATCGCCGCCCAGGGTTTCCCCAACAGCGCCACCGCCACCACCGAGGCCGCCGCCGACACGGTCGAAGCCCGCCATGCCCGGCGCCTGATCGGGCGGCTGGGGCTGGTGCAGATCGATTCCGTCAATGTGCTGGTGCGCTCCCATTACCTGCCGCTCTTCTCGCGGCTCGGTCCGTACGAGGCGGCTCTGCTCGACCGGCTGGCCTATGGCGGCAGGCGGCGGGCGCTGTTCGAATATTGGGGCCACGAGGCCTCCCTGATCCCGGTGGAGCAGCAACCGCTGTTCCGCTGGCGCATGGCGCGGGCCGAACGCGGCGAGGGCACCTATGGCGAACTGGCGCGCTTCGCCGTCGAACGCCGGCCCTACATCGAGTCGGTTCTGGCGGAGGTGGCGTCGCGCGGACCGATGGGGGCATCCGAACTCAGCGAGGCCGGCCGCGGCGCCGGCGGCTGGTGGGGGTGGAGCGACGGCAAGCGGGCGCTGGAGTATCTGTTCTGGGCCGGCCTCGTCACCACCGCCGGCCGGCGCGGGTTCGAACGGCTCTACGATTTACCGGAGCGGGTGCTTCCCGCCGCCGTGCTCGACACCCCCACCCCGGAGGAGGCGGAAGCCCAGCGCGCCCTGCTGCGCATCGCCGCCCGCGCCCATGGCGTGGCGACCGAGCGCGACCTGCGCGACTATCACCGGCTGGATGTCGCCGACGCCCGCCTGCGCATCGCCGAGCTGGTGGAGGCCGGCGAGTTGCTGCCGGTGACGGTGGAGGGCTGGGACCGCATCGCCTACGTCACCCCCGATCTGCGCATCCCGCGCAAGGCGGCGTCCCGCGCCCTGCTCTCCCCCTTCGATTCGCTGATCTGGGAGCGGCAGCGCACCGAGCGTCTGTTCGGCGCCCGCATCCGGCTGGAAATCTACACCCCCGCCCACAAGCGCGAGCATGGCTATTACGTCCTGCCCTTCCTGATGGACGAGCGCATCGCCGCCCGCGTCGATCTGAAATCCGACCGCAAGGCCGGCACCCTGCTGGTCCAGACCGCCCATGCCGAACCGCATGCCCAGCCCGGCACCATCGCTCCCGCCCTGGCGGCGGAGCTGCGCCGGCTGGCCGGCTGGCTGGGGCTGGAGCGGGTGACCGTGGTCGGCGCCGGCGATCTGGCGCCGGCCTTGGCGGGGGTGCTGGGCGAAGCTCAGGCATACTGACGCCGACTCCGCCTACCCCACCACCCGCTCCGGCGGAAAGCGCAGCCGCACCGTCGTGCCGCGCCCCGGTGCGCTGTCGATGGCGATGCTGCCGCCATGCAGGTCCACCAGGGCGGCGGTCAGCGGCAGGCCGAGGCCGGAGCCATGCTGGGTCACCGTCATCGGATCATGGGCGGGATCGTGCAGCTGCGCGAAGGCGGTCAGCGCCTGCGGGATGCGGTCGGGCGGCATGCCGCGGCCGTCGTCGGTGACCGCCAGGACCAGACCGCCATCCGCGTCACGCTCCGCCGTCACCGTCACATGGCCGCCGGCAGCGGTGAATTTCAGCGCGTTGCCGACGAGGTTGGTCAGCATCTGCCGGACCAGCGACGGGTCGGCCCACAGCAGCGGCAGATCGGCCGGCAAGCGGGCGGACAGTGTCACGCCCGACCGCTCCGCCCGGCCCGCCATCATCGACAGGGTGGCATCGACGATCAGGGCCGGCGGGCAATCCTCCTCATGCAGGTCCAGCCGCCCGGCCTCGATGCGGGCAAGGTCGAGCAGGTTGTTGATCAGTTCCAGCATATAGTCGCCGGCGGCGACGATCTGGGCCGCCGCCTCGCCATAGCGCGGGCTGTCGGGCGGTCCCAGCAGACGGTCGCGCAGGATCTCGGCGAAGCCGATGACCGCGGTCAGCGGCGTGCGCAGTTCATGGCTCAGGTGGTGGACATACTCGGACTTGCGGCGGTCGGCTGCGGCCAGCTCCAACATCTGGGCCTTCAGGTCGGCCCTGTCGGCCGCCCCCTCCACCAGGATCAGCTCGCAGTCCGGCACAGGCCCGATGCGGGCGGTCAGCGCGAGTGGCGGGCCGCCGGCTCCCCTGACGATCACGGCGCGCCCGGTCTTCGTCTCGCCGGTGGCCGCCACCGGCCCGGCCGGCTCGACCCGCAGGCTGCCGCCCACCGCATCGGGGTCAAGCAGAGCGCGGGCCGTCCCGTTCAGCCAGACCACGCCGCCATCCTCCGCCCGCGCCAGCCACAGCGGCGTGGCAAGCCCGCCCAGCAACTCCAGCGCCGGCAGACGGTTCAGATCGGGCATGGTAACGGACAGGGACGGCATCGGCTCCCCGGCGGCAGGCGTTCAGGATGAGGAAACTTGCGTCCTGGACGGATAACACAATGGCATGAAAACAGCCAGTCGTTGAGTCGACCCCATTCACCCGTCCGCCGGCGTGTCCCAGTAATGGCAGGCCACATGATGGCCGGGAGCCACCTCCTCCAGCGTGGGAACGGCCTGGGCGCAGAACTCCCGTGCCAGCGGGCAGCGGCGGCGCAGCGGACAGCCGGCCGGCTGGGCGAAGGCCGACGGCGCGTCGCCCTGCAGCGCCGGGCGTTCGCCATGCGCCGCCGCCAGCATCGCCCGGCTGTAGGGGTGCAGCGGCGCCGTCCGCAGCGTTCCGGCGTCGGCGCTCTCCACCACCCGGCCGGCCAGCATCACGACGCCGCGATGGGCATCGCGCAGCCCCTCGTCATACCGCTCGGTCGCCAGGACCAGCGACAGCCGGCGGCGGTCGCGCACCGCCATCAGCGTGTCGAGGAAGGTCTCACGCTCCTCCGCCGACAGGCTGGATGCCGGCTCGTCGGCGACCAGCACGCGCGGCTCCGACAGGATGGCGCGGGCGAGGCCGGCATGGGCGGCCTCCGCGACGCTCAGCGCCGACGGCCAGCGGAGCGCCGCCTCCGGACGCAGGCCGGCCTCTTCAAGCGCCTCGTCGATGCGGTGGTCGCGGCGGTCGGCGGCAATGTCCGGACGCAGGCTCTCCAGCACGAGGCCGAACTGGGCGCCGAGCGTCATCGCCGGGTCGAAGGAGGCGGCCGGGTCGGGGAACAGCGGTTGCAGGTCTCGCCGGGCGCGGCGCAATCCGCCACGATCGGGGTCGTTGGCGTCCCCCGTGGCCGGCGGCGCCGTGGCCGCCATCAGGTCGCGGCCCATCCACACCACCGCGCCTGCCGTCGGCGGCGGCAGGCACAGCAGCGAGCGGGCGAGCGTCGCCTTGGCGCTGCCGGTCTCGCCCAGCAGGGCCAGCGTCTCGCCCGTCCGCAAATCCAGATCGATGCCATGCAGCACCGCCAGCGACCGTGCCTCCCCCCGCGGGCCGGGGGCGAGCGGATAGGACATGCCGACGCCGCGCGCATGCAGGCGGGCGGTGCCGGGCGGCTCCAGCGGCGTCAGCGGTTCGGTCCGTGCCGGGTTGGCCGGCAGCAGACGGGCGCGGCGCAGCGCCAGCACCCGGTCGGCCGGACCGGCCAGCCCGTCCTCCGGCCGTCCGGCCAGGATCAGGGCCACCCCGTCGGCCCGCGCCCAGTCGGCCAGCCGGTGGAGAAGCCGCAGCCGCACCGTCGGGTCCAGCCCGGCGGCCGGCGCGTCGGCCAGCAGCACCGCCGGCCCCACCGCCACCGCCATGGCGAACAGGCAGGCCCAGCGCAGCGACTCCGGCAGCTGTTCCGGCGGCAGGTCGAAGCGCCGGGCGGCAGCGGGAATGCCCATGCGGTCCAGACCGTCGGCCATGCGGCGCAGCGACGACCGCAGATCGAGCCCCAGATGGTGGCCGACCACCTCCGCCACCTGCAGGGCCAACGGCCGGCGCGGCGCCAGCCGGCCGCCCTGGGCGATCAGCAGATGCCCGTCGATGCGGGCGCCCCCCGCCATGTCGACGCCGGCCGGCAATTGGCCGGCGAGCGCCCCCAGCAAAGCGGTCTTGCCGCTGCCGGCCCCGCCGGTGATGGCCAGAACCTGCCCGCGCTCCACCCGCAGAGTGGCGCGGTCGAGCAGGACGCGGTCGCCCAGCATGAGGGTCAGCGCCTCGGTCTCGACCGGCGCGGGCTTCGCGGCTCCAAGGACGGATGCATCGGTCATGGCTTGCGGTGTCCGGCCGCCATGCCGTCGGCGATGGCGCAGGCGGCCCACAGGGCGAGCGCCAGCAGCAGGGCCGGCGGGACGAAGGCCACCGGGTCGCCCAGCCGCGCCGCCAGCCCGACCGAGGCGCCCCAGCTGCCCAGGGCCGGCGGCAGGCCGAGGCCGAGCAGGCTGGCGAAACTCTCCGCCGCCAGAACCCGCGGCAGGGCCAGCACCCCGGCGGCCAGCAGCGGGCGCGTCAGGTTGGGGATCAGGTGCCGGCGCACCACCTCGCCTTCCGGCAGGCCGGCGGCGCGGGCGGCGGTCAGGAACTCCGCCCGCATCAGGCCCGACAGCTCGGCATGGGCGAGAACCGCGACCGCCGGCGCCGCTGTCAGCGCGGTGACCAGAGCCAGCAGCCAGACCGGCCCCGTCAGCCCGCCGGCGAGTGGAACCAGCAGGGCGAGCGGCCAGCCGGCCATCCGTTGGGCGGCGGCGATGGTGCGCCGCTCCGCCCGGCTGCCCACCAGCGTGCCGAGCATCCCGGCCAGCAGCGCCCAGCCGATGCCCAGCAACCCGCCCAGCACCGCGGCCAGCAGGGCGAAGGACAGGCTGCCCCGCCCGTCGAGCAGCGCCGCGGCGACCGGGTCGGCGTCCAGCCGGTGCACCGCGCTGCCGTCGGCCATCAGCGGCGCCGCGGCACAGGCGAGCGCCAGGGCGGCGAGGATGGCGGCACCCGACAGCCCGCGGGCGAAGCCGGCACGCGGGGTCTCCGGCGGAACCGGATGGGAAAGCGGCGGTTGGTCGTACTCGGCCATCGGGGTCCTTCTTCGGTCACGCCCCTTCGTAGGGCGTGGAGCTGTGGTTGGCCGGGTCGATCCAGTCGCGCACCCCGAGGCCCAGCGCGTTCAACAGGGCGGTCAGCCCGCCCAGCGCCACCAGGACCGGCACCGCCCCGGCGGCCGATCCGGCGCGGGCGGCATCGACCATCAGCGCGCCCGCTCCCGGCAGGTCCAGCAGGCTTTCCAGCGCCACCGCGCCGACCATCGCCGCCAGCACCGCAGCGCGCAAGCCCCCCATCACCGGGGCGACCGCCTGCGGCAGGGCGTGGTGGCGCAGCACGGTGCGCTCGTCCAGCCCCAGCCCGCGGGCCATCCGCACCGCCCCACCCTCCGGCCCCGGACCCAGGGCGCGGCCCATCGCCGGGCGCGCCAGCCGGGCGGCTTGGCAGGCGGCGGGAATCGACAGGGCGGTCCAGCCCAGCGGCGCCGCCGACGCCCCCGCCCGAACCGCCAGCGCGGCGAGCGCGGCCAGCAGGAAGCCCGGCAGCAGCGGCCCGGCTCCGGCCAGCAGCCGCCCGACCAGCCCGCCGGCCGACCGCGGCGCGACCGCGGCCCAGGATCCGGCGAGCGTGCCAAGCGCGGTTCCGACAGCCAGCGACGGCAGCGTCAGCAGAAGCGTCACCATCAGCCCGCGCAGCAGCGCCATGGCGGCATCCGGCTGCGGCGCCACCAGCGCCGACAGCCCCACCCCCGCCACCATCGGCAGGACGGCGGTCGGCACGGCATCGATCAGGCGGCGGATCACAGGACGCGGCATCTGGGCAGGGGACCGGTGGGGAAAGACCATATATAGGGCGACATGCGACCGTAAGCGCCCCTCCCCCGCCGGGCAACAGAATTAGCGTCGGGCGCTAACTCCGTCCGATCGGACCGTACCGGTTTCGAGGATGGCGACCAGTTCGCGTTCGACAGGCGGCGGCAAGCCCAGGCTCTTGAGCTTCGCAATCGTCGCCTCGACCGGATAGCGGAAGGACTTGAGCTCGAAACGACCGTCCTGGCAGACGGCGTAGCTTGCCAGGGTCGTGCCGTTGCGGGGCTGGCCGAGGCTTCCCGGATTGAGCACCACCCTGCCGCCGATCCTGCGCAGCATCGGCACATGGGTGTGCCCGACGAGGAGGACATCGGCCTGCACTCCGTCGAGTTCCCTCTCCCACCCGGCTGCATCGCCGGGGTGCCGGCCATAGAGCGGGTCCGACGGCATCGCGTGCGTCAGATGAAACCGGAGGCCGTCGCGCACGGCCTGCGCCTGCTGCGGAAGCCCGCGCAGATAGGCCTTCTGCGCGTCGCCAAGGGCGGACGACGAGTGGCGTCTGGTCGCTTCGGCCATCGGACGATAGCGCGCGCTCCAGCGTCGGTCGTCGTCGTGCGCCACCGCATGGTCGTGGTTTCCCTGGATCGCCAGGGACGCCTTTTCCATGATGTCGGTGACGACGTCGTTCGGTTGCGGCCCGTAATTGACGAGATCGCCCAGCACCCAGAGTTCGTCATACGCCTCGGGCAGGGCGCGCAAGGCGTCGTGGTTGCCGTGGATGTCGGATATGATGACCAGCTTCACCATGGCCTCCCGGTGTCAGACGCGGATCAGGACGACGCCCAGCAGCAGGGACGCCGCACCGGCCAGCCGGGTGGGGCTCACCGGATGGTGGGGAAGCCCGAACAGGCCGAAATGGTCGAAGGCAAGCGAGCCGAGCATCTGTCCGACGACGATCAAAGCGAGCACGGTCGCGGCGCCGAGGCGGGGAACCATCAGGATGGCGATCCCGATGAACAGCGCGCCGAAAAGACCCCCCGTCCATGACAGCCACGACGTCGGTCCGGCCAGCTGGTCGGTGAGCCGGGGACCGGAGGAGGTCAGCGCCACCGCCAGCATCGCCAGCATGCCGACGAGGTAGCTGACGAAGCCCGCCCACCAGGGCGATCCGAGCTCGGCCCGCAGGTTTGCGTTCAGAACCTGCTGCAAAGCGACGCTCACGCCGGCACCGACGACGAGAAGGTAGGAAAAGGCGGACAAGGCGGCGGTCATGCCATACTCCCCCGAAAACATGCCGGCCGGCATGGAGGGCTTTCCATGCGGGCGCTTCCCGGAAGATGGATAGCAGCGCCGTACCTCAGCCGTCTGGAACGCATGTGACCAAACCGCGGCCTTGCCCATGCAACCGGGGCTTGATTACGATTGGGCAGACGTCGATTTTCCGAAAGGGCTGAGCCCGGAAGCGGGGTGGTTCGTCATGGCGGTGTCATTTCAGTTTCCCAACGACATGGGCAGCGGCGGCATGTGCAGCGGTGGCGCCTGGAACTATTGGCGCCCGCTCAGCCGCGACATCGTCGAACTCGGCGTCGTGTGCGGACAGGACGTCTCGCTGCCGGTGCATTTCCATGAAGAGGACCAGCTGACATTCGTCCTGTCAGGGCACCGGCGCTTCCTGATGAAGGACAGGCTGTTCGATGCCGCACCGGGCGAGGGGGTGAGAATTCCGGCCGGAACGCCGCACAGCTCCCTTTCCGAATCGGCCGATGTCTTCTGCATCAACATCTATACGCCACCCGGGCTCTGCAACGCCGCGGCCCTGTTTGCCGGGATGGCGCGGCTGTGGCGGCGGCAAGGGGGCATCGGCTGGCCCGATCTGGCGGCGATGATCGAGAACCACCGGTGCGAGGACGGCATGCCGCCGCAACGGGTGGAGGCGATGCCCCCCTCCTGGGAAACGGTCGGCGAAGGGGCTCGCCTCGCCGGGATGAGCCGCGAAGGCTTCTCGCGCAGGTTCCGCAAGCAGCATGGCGTCCCGCCGCAGCTCTTCCGGCTGTCCGAACGATTGAACGAGGCGCGGCGCCTGCTGCGCGCCGGAGAACCGGTCGCCGCCGTGGCGGCCGAAGCGGGCTTTTCTGATCAAAGCCATCTCGGCCGCTGTTTCCGGCGCGCCTTTGGCGTCACGCCGGGCAACTACCGCCGGAACCTGCCGCCCGTTCCCTGAGCCAGCCCCCTGAGGTCGCCTCCCAAGGCCGGGCGGGGACAATCCCGACCGCCGCGCTTGACTTACAGCACCAGTTTTGTACTATATGCCTGCCTGCTCCGCCGGAGAGGCCTGGGCCCGCCGACTGGGGGTCCTGAACCCGTCATATCGCTTTGCACGAGGATGTGACATGAGCACCGCCATCGCCCTCCGTTCGCCCGATTCCGGCGAATCCCTGTCCCGCTACATCAACGACACGCACCGTTACCCGGTCCTGACGGCCGAGGACGAGTACATGCTGGCCAAGGCCTGGACCGAGCATGGCGATGTCGATGCGGCGCACAGGCTGGTCACCAGCCACCTCCGTCTTGTCGTCAAGATCGCCGGCGGTTACCGCGGCTACGGCCTGCCGCTGTCCGACCTGATCGCCGAGGGCAATCTCGGCTTGATGACCGCCGTCAAGAAATTCGAACCCGAACGCGGCTTCCGCCTGTCCACCTACGCGATGTGGTGGATCAAGGCCTCGATCCAGGATTACATCCTGCGGTCCTGGAGCCTCGTGAAGATCGGCACCACCGCCGCGCAGAAGAAACTGTTCTTCAGCCTGGGCCGCCTGAAGCGGAAGCTGGGCGAGTATGGCAGCGGCGATCTGCATCCCGACAGCGTCACCAGCATCGCCACCGACCTGTCGGTGCCGGAGGATGACGTGGTCGCCATGAACCGCCGGATGTCGGGGCCGGTGGCCTCGCTGAACGCGCCGATGAGCGCCGACGGCGATTCGGGCGAATGGCAGGATCTGCTGGCCGACGAGCGTCCGTCGGTGGAGGAGTCGCTGGTCGAACGCGGCGAGGCCCGCCAGCGCAGCGCCCTGCTGCACGAGGCGATGACCGTGCTGAACGACCGCGAGCGCGACATCCTGACCAGCCGCCGCCTGTCCGACAGCCCGCTGACCCTGGAGGATCTTTCGGTCCGCTACGGCGTCAGCCGCGAGCGCATCCGCCAGATCGAGGAAAAGGCCTTCGAGAAGGTCGCCCGCCAGACCCGTGTCCTGGCGGCGGCCGTCGCGGCCTGACGCGAAGGCTGCGTCCGGATTCCGCGCCAGCTTCGGCAAGCAGCGCCGTGTAACCCCTCCATCAGCGCCGGCGGTCTCCGCCGGCCTCGTGGAGGCGGTCCATGTCGAAAACCATTCCCCGAAGCTCGGCGATCAAGGTCATCAAGGACGCGCTGGCCCTGTATGAGAGCAACAGGATCAGCCGCTGGCAGGTCATCAACCGCCTGATCCATCTCGGTCTGTCGGCGGACGACGCCAACGTCATCGCCGACCATGGCAGCATCCCGCCGCACATCCTGGGCGCTCTCGGCGTTCCCCGCCGATGAGTGCCGCCACCGGTTTCGACGCCGACCTCGGCACGGCGCTGCGCCTGCATCGGGCCGGATGCTGGGCACAGGCGGTGTCGGTCTACGACCGGCTGCTGGGCGACCCGCCGGTGCAGGCGGCGCAAGCCTATTCCAACCGCGGCGCTGCCCTGCGCCGGCTCGGCCGGGCGGACGAGGCGGCGGCCTCCTGCATCGAGGCGCTGGTCCGCTGCCCCGACATGGCCGAGGCCTACGCCAACCTCGGCGCGATCCTGCAGGAAGCCGACCATCCGCTGGCCGCCCTCGACGCCTGCCGCCGGGCCGTCGCGCTGGCCCCCAGCCTCTACACCCCCTATCTGGCAATGGCGCATGCCAGGCAGGATTGCGGCGATCCTGCCGGCGCGCTGGCCCTGCTGCGCCGCGCAGCCGCCCTCGCCCCGGCAATGCCCAGCGTGCGCTATAATCTGGCCGAGGCGCTGCTCCAGCACGGGCTGTTCGAAGAGGGCTGGCAGGCGTACGAGGCGCGCTGGCAGGCACGGGAGCTGGCGCTGACCCGGCCCGCCTGCGCCAAACCCGAATGGACAGGTCAGGACATCGCCGGCAAGACCCTGCTGGTGGTGGAGGAGCAGGGGTTCGGCGACACCCTGCAATTCGCCCGCCTGATTCTGCTGGTGAAGGCGCGCGGCGCGCGGCGGATCGTCCTGCACTGCCGGGCTCCGCTGGTCCGGCTGCTGGCCGGCATGGAGGGCGTCGATACGGTGACCGCCGCCCTGCCCGATCCGGGGGCATACGATCTCTGGGTGCCGCTTCTGTCGCTGATGCAGCGGCTGGCGGTGACGCCCGACCGCATTCCGGCGGCGGTGCCCTATCTCACGCCCCCGCCGGATGCCGTCCGGCACTGGAGCGAAGCGTTGCCGGAGACGGAGGATTTGCGGGTCGGGCTGGTCTGGGCCGGCGACCCGCGGCTGGGCCATGCCGCCGCCAGCCGGACCGACGCCCGTCGCAGCCTCGCCCTTGCCCAGCTTGCGACGCTGCTGACGGTGCCGGGCGTGTCCTGGGTCAGCCTGCAAAAGGGGCCGGCGGCGGCTCAGCTGGACAGGCCCGCGGTCTTCGACCCGATGCCCGGAGTCACCGACTTCGCCGACACCGCGGCCATCGTCCGGCAGCTCGACCTCGTGATCGGGGTGGACACCGCCGTCGTCCATCTTGCCGGTGCCCTGGGCGTGCCGGCGTGGGTGCTGTCGCGCTTCAGCGGCTGCTGGCGCTGGCTGCTCGACCGCGACGACAGCCCCTGGTACCCGACGCTCCGCCTGTTCCGCCAGCAGCGCCCCGACGATTGGACGCCGGTGTTAGCGCAGGTCCGCGAAGAGCTGTTGCGCGCGGTGCAGCTCCCCCGCCATCATCGCGGCCCGGCTTGAGTACAGTGAAATTCCTCAAGGACCCTGCGATGCCGACCGTCCTGCCCACTGTCCTTCTGACCGGCTTCGAGCCGTTCGGCGGCGAGCCCGTCAACCCGTCCTGGGAGGCGGTGCGGCAGCTGGACGGTTGGGAGTGCCGCAGCCACCGTATGGCCGCCCGGCTGATGCCCTGCGTGTTCGGCACGGCGCTCGATGCGCTGGAGCGCGCGGTGGCGGAAACCGATCCGGTGGCGCTGCTCGCCGTCGGGCAGGCCCAAAGCCGGGCGGAGCTGTCGCTGGAGCGGGTGGCCGTCAACGTCGACGACGCCCGCATCCCCGACAATGCCGGCAACCGGCCGGTCGATGCGCCGGTGGTGGCGGACGGTCCCGCCGCCTATTTCGCCAGCCTGCCGGTCAAGGCGATGGCAGCTGCCCTGCGCGACGCCGGCATCCCCGCCGGCCTGTCGCACAGCGCCGGCAGCTTCGTCTGCAACCACCTGTTCTACGGCGCCTGCCATCTGCGGGCGGTGCGGCGTCCGGGCCTGCGCGTCGGCTTCCTGCACATCCCGCTCGCGCCGGAGCAGGCGGTGCGCCACCCCGGCATGCCGTCGATGGCGATCGATCAGGTGGTCGCCGGCCTGCGCATCGCCGTGGACACCCTGCTGGTGACCGCCGAAGACCGACATGAGCCGGCCGGCACGCTGGAGTAATTGTCGACCTACCCTACCTCGGTCAGCAGCCATTCCTTGAAGCGGCGCACCCGGCGTGCCCGCTCGGCGCCCGGTGCGTGGGCGATCAGGTAGCGGCCGCGCGGCCGCAACGTCTCGGTGAAGGGCTGGACCAGCCGTCCCGACGCCACATCGTCCCCGACCAGGAAGACCGGCAGCAGGGCCACCCCCATGCCCGCCGATGCCGCTTCGATGATCATGAAGAAATGCTCGAAGGCCAGCGACAGCGCCGCCTCGGGCAGCGGCAGGCCGAAGGCGGCGAGGTAGACGCGCCAGGAATCGGGCCGGGTGGTGTGCTGCAACAACCGGTGCTGCGCCAGGTCGGCGGGATGGTGCAGCGGCGGGCCCTGCTCCAGCAGCGACGGCGCGCAGAAGACGCCCATCGCTTCCGGCATCAGGGTCGCGATCTCGGCTCCCGGCCATTCCTCCACGCCATAGCGGATGGCGACGTCGATGCGCTCCTTGGCGAAATCGACGCGGTGCTCGCCGACGCTGACCTCGACCTGGATCTCGGGGTTCTCCGCCTGGAAGCCTTTCAGCCGCGGAATCAGCCAGCGCTGCGTCAGGGTCGGCAGCGCGCTGACCCGCAGCACCCCGCCCTCCTGCGCGCGGGCCGCCCGCGCCGCCGCGGCGATGCGGTCGAGCGCCGCCGACGCCTCGCCATAGAAGGCCGCCCCGGTCGGCGTCAACTCGATGCCGCGGCCGACGCGGCGGATCAGCTCGACCCCCAGATCGGCCTGGAGGGTCTGCATCATGCGGCTGACCGCCCCCTGGGTCACCGACAGCTCATCCGCCGCCCTGGTGAAGCTGAGATGGCGAGCCACCGCGACGAAGCTGCGGACGGCGTTGAGCGACGGCAGGACGCGGTCGGGCATGGGCAATCCGAATCATGAGTTGAACTCATAAATCTCTGCCCGAGAACTCGTTTGTCAAGTGTGCCGGGATACGCTCTGCTTGGGGCACCAACAGCCCCCTGGCAGCCCCCTGGCAGCCACACTGGCAGCTCACCGCCACCCGGTCGCGAAAGGCCACCTCTCCGATGACGACGCTGACGCCCTTCCACATCGCCTTCCCGGTCGACGATCTGGCCGCCGCCCGCCATTTCTACGGCACCGTCCTGGGCTGCCCGGAGGGACGCAGCAGCGACGAGTGGATCGACTTCGACCTGTTCGGCCACCAGATCGTCGCCCATTTGAAGCCGCGCGACCCCAGCGCCGCCCCGGCCCACCACAACCCGGTGGACGGCCACGACGTGCCGGTCCCGCATTTCGGCGTCGTGCTGCAGCCCGCCGACTGGGACGCCTTCGCCGAGAAGCTGAAGGCCGCCGGCATCAAGTTCGTGATCGAGCCCTACACCCGCTTCAAGGGTCAGGTCGGCGAGCAGTCCACCATGTTCTTCCTCGACCCTGCCGGCAACGCGCTGGAGTTCAAGGCCTTCGCCGACATGTCGAAGCTGTTCGCGAAGTAACCGGTTTGGAAGGATGGGCCGCGGGCCGTCCTTACGGATAGGCCCGCCGGCACACCGCCGCGATGGTCTCGCGGAGCCAGCGGTGGGCCGGGTCCGCCTGCAAGCGTGGATGCCAGATGGCGGAGATGGCGAAGTCCGCTGTCCGGACCGGCAGTTCGAAGCTTTCCAATCCCTGGCCGACTGCATGGCCGGTCGTCACCCCGTTGCCCAGGCAGGAGCGCGGGACCGCCGCGATCAGGTCCGACCCGGCAGCGACCCGCATCGCGTCGGGGTAGCGCGGAACCACCAGGGGCACGGCGCGACTGAGGCCCAGTTCAGCCAGCGCGTCGTCGACCGGTCCGTGGAACCTGCCACGGCGCGACGCGGCGACATGGCCGCAGGCGGCATAGCGTTCCGGCGTCACCGCGCCGTCTGCCAGCAGCGGATGCCCGCTGCGGGCGACGCCGACCAGCCTGTCGCGGAACAGACGCTGCGTCAGCAATTCCGGCGCCGAGGTGCCGAGCACACCGATCTCCAGGTCGATCCGCCCGTCCCGCAGCGGCTCTGCCTCCTTGTCGGGCTTCGGCACGAACCGCAGGCGGACATGCGGTGCGGTGTCCGCCACCGCGGCCATCACCGGCGCCGCCATCAGCTCCACGAACCCCTCGCCGGCCCGGATGGTGAAGGTACGATGGAGCGACGCGAGGTCCAGCCGGCCGGCGGCGGGCTGGAGCACCGCCTGCACATCGCGGCAGAGCGCATGGACATGGCCGGAAATCTCTTCGGCATAGGGCGTCGGGACAAGGCTGCGGCCAGCCTGGACCAGCAGCGGATCGCCCGTCACCCGGCGCAGCCGCGCCAGCGTCCGGCTCATGGCGGACGGGCTCAGGCCCAGACGGCGGGCGGCACCCGTCACGCTGCGTTCGGTCAGCAGCGCGTCCAGCGGCAGGAGAAGGTTCAAGTCGATGGCCTGCATCGGCGCAGGATAACCGGGCAGACAGCCGACGCATAGCGCCGGACGCAATCGATCTTTGCATCCTGTGCGTCTGGCGCAAGGCCGGGGCTCCGGACATATGGAGCATGGACATCGACAGCAGGAGCCACGATCCCATGAACCATCTCCCCACCGAGTCCGGCCGCAGCATTCTGCTGGTCGGCGCGTCGCGCGGCCTCGGCCATGCCATGGCGGCGGAATTCCTGAAAAAGGGCTGGAGCGTCCTCGGCACGGTGCGCGGTTCCAATCGCACCGAACTGCACGATCTGGCCGACGCCCATCCCGGCCGGGTCGAGATCGACAGCCTGGACATCTGCGCGCCCGACCAGTTGACCGCGCTCCGCGACAGGCTGGCGGACCGGACGTTCGACATGCTGTTCGTCAATGCCGGCACCGCCAACCGCGACCCGTCCCAGACCATCGGCGAGGTTTCGACCGACGAGTTCATCAACGTCATGACCACCAACGCCCTCGGCCCGATGCGCGTCATCGAAGGCCTGGAGCGCAACGTCACCGCCACCGGGCTGATCGGGGTGATGTCCTCGGGTCAGGGAAGCGTCGCCAACAACCTGTCCGGCCAGCGGGAGCTTTATCGCGGCAGCAAGGCGGCGCTGAACATGTTCATGCGCAGCTTCGCGGCGCGTCAGGCCGGCACCGGCCGTCCGCTGGCGGTGATGGCGCCGGGCTGGATCCGCACCGCGCTCGGCGGCGCCGATGCGCCGCTTTCCATCGAGGACAGCATTCCGAAGCTGGTCGATGTCCTCCTCGCCAAGCTGGACCGGCCCGGCCTGGAGTATCTCGACTATCAGGGGCGGACCGTTCCCTGGTGAGCGGCGCTGCGCCTCACCCGCAACCCGCCATCATCAGCCCCAGCGTCTTCTCGTCCGCCCGGTCCGGCATCACTTCGCCGACGATGTGGCCGTCGAACATCACGACGATGCGGTCGGACAGCGCGCGGATCTCGTCCAGCTCGACCGACACCAGCAGGATCGCCTTGCCCTGGTCGCGCAGGGCCACCAGCCGGCGGTGGATGAACTCGATGGCGCCGATGTCGACGCCGCGGGTGGGCTGGCCGACCAGCAGCAGGTCGGGGTTCCGCTCGATCTCGCGGGCCAGCACGATCTTCTGCTGGTTGCCGCCGGAGAAGTTGGCCGCCGCCAGCGACCCGTCGCGCGGGCGGGTGTCGTACTCCTCCATCCGGCGGGCGCAGCTCTCCGCCACCGCGTCGCGGTCCAGCAGCACCCGGCCGTTCCAGGCCGGATCGTCCTGGAATCCCAGGATCGAGCATTCCTCCGCCGAGAAGCTGGTGACGAGCCCAACCTTCTGCCGGTCCTCCGGCACATGCCCGACACCCAGGCCGCGCAGCGCGCGGGCGTTGAAGCGGTCCGGGCGGCCGGCCAGCTCCTCCCCGCGCAGGCGGACGGAACCGCCGGCGATGGGCCGCATGCCGGCCAGCGCCTCCAAGAGTTCGGACTGGCCGTTGCCGGACACGCCGGCGATGCCGACGATCTCGCCGGCCCGCACCGACAGGCCGACGCCCTTCACCCGCTCCACCCCGGAGGGATCGCGCACCCGCAACCCCTCGACCCGCAAGACCTCCACCCCCGGATTGGCCGGCGTCTTGTCGACACGCAGCAGAACCTTGCGGCCGACCATCATCTCGGCCAGTTGCTCCCGGCTGGTGTCGCGGGTGGCGACGTTGGCGACCACCTGCCCGCGCCGCATCACCGTGACGTTGTCGGTCAGCTCCATGATCTCGCGGAGCTTGTGGGTGATGATGATGACCGTCTTGCCCTGCTGGCGCAGCGCCCGCAGGATGCGGAACAGATGGTCGGCCTCCTGCGGGGTCAGCACCCCGGTGGGCTCATCCAGGATCAGGATGTCGGCGCCGCGGTAGAGCGCCTTCAGGATCTCGACCCGCTGCTGTGCGCCGACCGGCAGGTCGCCGACCGGGCTGTCGAGATCGACCTCCAGCCCATAGTCGCGGGCCAGCCGGGTCAGCTCGGTCCTGGCACGGGCAAGGCCGCCCGCCAGGGTGATGCCGCCTTCCGCCCCCAGCAGCACATTCTCCAGCACGCTGAAGGGGTCCACCAGCATGAAGTGCTGGTGGACCATGCCGATGCCGGCGGCCAGAGCGTCGCGCGGGGTCCGGATGGCGGCAGGATTGCCGTTCACCCGGATTTCCCCGCTGTCGGCGCGCAGATAGCCGTAGACGATGCTCATGATCGTCGACTTCCCGGCGCCGTTCTCGCCGATCACCCCATGGATGGTGCCGGCCGGGACCGACAGCGACACCTCGCGGTTGGCATGGTTGGTGCCGAACCACTTGTTGATCGCCACCGTCTCCAGGGCGATCTGCACGCGACCTTCAGTCATCGAGGCATCCAAGCTCAAGGCTGATACGGCTTGACCGCCAGCGAGCCCGCGATGATCTGCTTCTTCGCCTCTTCCAGCTTCGCTTCCATCTCCGGCGCGATCAGCTTGCGGTTGTTGTCGTCCAGCGCATAGCCGACGCCGTCCTCCTTCAACCCAACGACCCGGTGGCCGGCCTTCCAGCTGCCGTCCTTCGCCGACTTCATGCAGTCATAGACGACGACGTCCACCCGCTTGACCATCGATGTCAGGACCTTGCCGGGATGGACATGGTTCTGGTTGCTGTCGACGCCGATGGACAGCTTGCCGGCATCGGCCGCCGCCTGCAGCACGCCGAGACCGGTGGCGCCCGCCGCGGCGAAGACCACGTCGGCCCCGCGCGAGAACTGGCTCTTGGCCAGTTCGGCGCCGCGGCCGGGATCGTTCCAGGCGGCAGGCGTGGTGCCGGTCATGTTGACGAACACCTCGTCGGCGGCGGCGACATGCTTCACGCCCTGCTCGTAGCCGGTCAGGAAGTTGCGGATCAGCGGGATGTCCATGCCGCCGACGAAGCCGACCTTGCCGGTCTTCGACGCCAGCGCCGCCGCCATGCCGACCAGGAAAGACCCTTCTTCCTCCTTGAAGGTCACGGACTGCACGTTGGGGGCGTCCAGCTTGTCGTCGATCAGGCAGAACTTGGTGTTGGGCGATTCCTTCGCCACCTTGTCCACCGCCGCGGTCTGCGAGAAGCCGACGGCGACGATGACCGAGGCGCCGCGGCGCACCAGCGTGCGCATCGCCTGCTCGCGCTGGCCCTCGTTGGTGATCTCGAACTCGCGGTAGGCGGTGCCGGTTTCCTTCTTGAACCGCTCGGCGCCGTTATAGGCGGCCTCGTTGAAGGACTTGTCGAACTTGCCGCCCTGGTCGAACACCACGGCCGGCGAGAAATCGTCGGCCAGCGCCGGGGCGCCGCCGCCGACTCCAGCTCCGGCCGCGGTCACCGCCAGCATGGCTGCAAGAATACGCGTCTTCATGTCCCACCCACTCCCGACTGCGGAAACTTGACCCAAAGGATAACCGCGCCATGATTTCACACAACAGGGAAAGCGGACGAAACAACGGAGCGAATCGGGACGCCCCCGGTTGACGCCAGGGACAGGGGCGTTTATCACCCCCGCCGACAGTCATTGCGACGAACTGGCGATGGACACGGCCATCTGAACTTGGCCATAAAGAAATTGGGGGCGACGCTCGGTGAACGAAGTCTGGGTGCTCTTGCAGGGAATCGTTCTCGGATTCGCCATCGCCGCACCCGTCGGGCCGATCGGCCTGCTGTGCATCCGCCGCACCCTTCAGCACGGCCCCCTGATGGGCTTCTTCACCGGATTCGGCGCCGCGGTGGCCGACACCTTCTATGGCGCCATCGCCGCCTTCGGCGTGTCGGCGGCGCTCAGCTTCCTGCGCGGGCATGAGATCGCCTTCCAGCTGATCGGCGGCATCTTCCTGCTGGTGGTGGCGGTCCGCACCTTCCGCCAGCATCCCGACGCCGACGAGCGCGAGGCGGCTTCCGCCCCCGATTCCAAATCCTGGCTGGCCGGCTTCATGACCGGCCTGTCGTTGACCCTGACCAACCCGGCGACCATCATGGCCTTCATCGCCATCTTCGCCGGCTTCGGACTGGGCGGCACGCTGGACCGGCTGGAGGCCTCGACCCTGGTGCTGGGCGTCTTCATCGGGTCGTCGCTGTGGTGGATAACGCTGTCGATGGGGGTGGCCGCCGTTCGCCACCGCATCTCCGACCGCGGGCTGACCATGCTGAACCACTGCACCGGCGTGGCGCTGGGCCTGTTCGGCCTGTGGGCGCTGGGCATGGCCGCCACCGGCATCGTCGGGATGGCGACGGCCTGACCCCCCGGTCGGCAACCGCCTCTCAGCAGCCGGCCGACGGCGTGATGCTCGGCGCCTCCGCGGCCGTGCCGCCCTTGCGCAGCAGATGCAGGTGCTTCGACAGCCGCCACAGATAGAGGCCCACCAGCACCACCAGCAGCCCGATGGTGAAATAGCCGACCAGCCGGTGGGCGAAGGGCCATGTGGACAGCATGTAGCCGGTCCAGGCCAGCAGCAGCGTCCACAGCACCGACCCGATGCCGGACGCCAGCGAATAGTTCAGGATCGACATCTTGCAGGCACCGGCCGGGATCGAGATCAGCGTCCGCACCCCCGGCACCGGCTGCGAGAACAGCACCGCCAGCCCGCCGCGCTTGGCGAACCAGTCGGTGCTCTGCCGCACCTTCTTCGGGTTGATGGTCAGCCAGGGGCCGTATTTCTTCAAGAAGGCCTCCAGCCGGTCGCGACCCATCAGCCGGCTCGGCAGGAACCACACCAGCTGTCCGGCCAGCGAGCCGAGCCCGCCGGCGATGGCGACCCCGACCAGCGTGAATTCCCCGGTCGCTGCCCCGATCCCCGCAAGCGGAATCACCGACTCGGCCGGGATCGGCGGGAAGACCCGCGCCAACGCCACCAGAAAGAAAATCCCGACATAGTGAAGGTTGTGCATCACCTGCACCAGCCAATCCGTCAAGCCGCCTGCCAAGCCACGTCTCCCCTGCCGGAATCCAGCCGCATCCCGAAAACGGCCCGCCGTCATGAAGAGTTCCCGACCGCGAAAAGCGCAAACGGCGGGGGCTCCGGACGGTCGGGATCGCCGGAACGCGCCGCGGCAGCGGGGGCTCAGGTGTCTTCCAGCGTCGCGGGGGGCCGGCAAGGCCGCCGACGAGGCCGGCACCTCGTCGAACGAAGTGCTGTCCGCCGCCTCGCTGCTGTCGCAGGAGACAGGGCGCCTGCCCAGCGAGGTGGATGGCTTCCTGTCGCGGGTCAGGGCGGCCTGACGGGCCAACAAAAGGCTTAACAGCAGGCCGGAACGCAGGACCAGACCCCGGAAGGGCGGAGACGGCGGGGCGTTGGATTGAACGTGCCCGCACATCCCCGAAATCCCCGCCCTTCCGGGGGGGGCCGGCCACCCTGGCACCGAATGGAGGACCGGCCGGAACAGGACAAACCGGATCGGGAATCCTGTCTGGAACGATTCAAAGAATGGCTATAAACACCTGATCAGTCCAATCGATTTTTCAGGATACCCCGATAGGAAAAACCGATTGGCGTGGGATGGAGCGGCGGTTTCCCGCTCGCTTCCCCCTGGCCCCTCACCCGTTGAACAGGGTCGCGTCGATCCGCCGGACCATCGCCACCAGCCGCGGCGCGAATTCCTCCTCCAGCTTTTTCAGATCGACCATGAAGGCCGGTCCGCCGCAGTTGAAGGCCAGCACCTGAGACCCGTCGCGCGGCACGAAGGGAACGCCGACGGCATGGACCTCCGACTTCCAGGCGCCGATGGAGCGGCAATAGCCGCGCGTCCGGTAATCTTCGATGGCCTGGAGGATGCCGTCGCGGATCTCCGGCCAGCGCTCGCCCTCATGCTCCTCCAGTTTCGCCATCAGCGGCGCGCGTTCCGCCTCCGGCAAGGCGGCCAGATAGGCGCGGCCCATGCCGGTGGTCGACAGCTTGATGTGGGAGCCGACATCCAGCGACAGGGTTATCGGGCCGGTGGCCTTGCAGCATTCCAGATAGATCATGCTCAGCCGGTCGCGCCCGCCCAGCGCCACCGCCAGCCCGGTCTGGTCGGCCAGCTCCTGCATCAGCGGGCGGGCGACCTGCCGGATGCCCATGCCCGACAGGCTGGCATAGCCGAGCGCCAGCACCGAGGTGCCGAGCCGGTATTTGCCGGTGTTCTGGTCGTAGGAGAGGTATCCCAGCTTGGCCAAGGTGTAGGTCAGCCGCGACACCGTCGGCTTGGGCAGGCCGGTGCGCTGCGCCAGTTCCAGATTGCCGAGCATCGATTCGTTGCGGCGGAAGGCGCGCAGCAGTTCCAGCCCGCGGGCCAGCGCGGTGACGAAGCGCGGATCCTTCTCGTCCTCCGCCAGATCGTCGGCGACCAGAGCCTCTTCCCGCCTGCGCATGCCCGAACCCTCCCGCAAACCAGTGCGGGACGATCCTGACAGTGGGGGGCCGGCACGTCAACGAAACAGCATTCCGCAGTGCGAAATTTACTGTACGAGACTCACTGCGGCCAGCCTGTGCCGGCGCTACTGGGTCGCCCCGAGCCCCAGCGTCACCATGCGTTCGTACAGCGACGCGCGCGAAATGCCCAGCAGCTTCGCCGCCCGTGCCTTGACGCCGTTCGCCTCCTCCAGCGCCGCGGCGATGGCGTGGCGCTCGGCGGCGTGCAGCACCTCCTGCAACGGCCGCGCGCCGGGCGCCAGCGGCAGGGCCGACGCGCCGGCCGGATGCTGGCCGGGCAGCACGCTGCGGATGTGCGGTGCGGTCAGGATCGGCGCGTCGGTCAGCGCCACCACCCGCTCCAGCGTGTTGTAAAGCTCGCGCACATTGCCGGGCCAGTCATAGTCGCGCAGCACCTGCACCGCCGATTCCAGCAGCTCGCGCGGCGGCGTGCCCTGCTGGATCGCCAGCTGTTCCAGGATGCGGTCGGCGATGCTCTCGATGTCCTCCGGCCGGTCGCGCAGCGGCGGTAGGGTGATCGGCACCACGTTCAACCGGTAATAGAGGTCGGCGCGGAACTGCTTCTCGCGCACCAGGGCATGCAGGTCCCGGCTGGTGGCGGCGATGATGCGCACATCGACCCGCACCACCTTGTTGGAGCCGAGCGGCTCGATCTCCCGCTCCTGCAACACGCGCAGAAGCTTGGCCTGCACCGGCAGAGGCATGTCGCCGATCTCGTCCAGGAACAGGGTGCCGCCGTTGGCGAGCTGGAACTTGCCGTCGCGGTGGCGACGGTCGGCGCCGGTGAAGGCGCCGGGGGCGACGCCGAAGAACTCCGCCTCCAGCAGGGTTTCCGGGATGGCGGCGACATTGACGCCGACAAAGGGCTTGGACGCCCGCGGGCTGGCGGAATGGATGGCCTGGGCCAGCAGCTCCTTGCCCGTCCCGGTTTCGCCCAGCAGCAGGACGGTCGAATCCATCTGGGCGGCGCGGCGGCCCAGCCGCTTGATCTCGCGGATCGATTCGCTGGCGCCCAGAAACTGCGAGAAGGAGTATTTGGCGCGGCGCTCATGCGCCAGCTCCTGCTGGGTGCGGGCCAGTTCCTCCTGCATCTTCTCGTATTTGCGGACCAGCGGGCGCAGATATTCGGCGCGGTCGAACAGCACGAAGCCGATGGCGCCGATGATCGAGCCGTCGATGCCGAACAGCGGCATCCGCGTCACCACGAAGGACCGGTCGTCGAACTCCATGATGTCCAGCGGCTGCGGCTGGCCGCTGTCGATCACCCGGCGCAGCTGGCTGTTGGGGATGACGTCCTCCACCTGCCGGCCGCGCGGATCGCCGGGAACGCCCAGCAGAGCCTTGTACTTATCGTCCATCCAGGCGATGCGGCCGGTGTGGTCGACGGCGACGGCGCCGACGCACATGGATTCCAGATGTTCGAACAGGGAGTGGACCGCCCGCTGGCGCAGCGCTTCGAAATCCACGGTGTCGCCCACGTCACCCTCCCAAACGGGACCGATCTTCGTCGTCCCGGTGTCGAGGCCCCTTGCGATGCCCGCTTTGGGGTCTGCTGCGTTGCAGCGCAATTTGCCAACAATATCAGAGGTCAACATAGTAGCCCATCCGTCGGATTAAAGGGAAGGCGCACAGGATCGGGCGGGTGCGCGCGGTTATCCGCACCCGTTCATCAGACCAGACCTTTACGGAACGGCTCGCAGGCGCGCTTTTTAAAAAGGCAACCCGGACCTGTTCTCTACATCCTCCGCCATACCCCTTCGCGATTTCCGGATTTTCAACTCACGCGGGTGAGGGGTGAGGTGGGATGAGGAAAAAGAGGGGGACCTTTCGGTCCCCCCTGGGGGAGTTCCGTTGGAAGTTCTGTCGGAAGTCGTGTCGGGAGTTCTGCGGAAATGGCCGGCGGGGTCAGTGCCCCCGCTTCGGCAGGCGGGCCAGCAGTTCACCGACGATGCCGCGGCGGAAGACCAGCACGCAGACGACGAAGATGCAACCGATCACCACCGGCACCGGCAGGCTGGTGGAGGCGAGGTAGCTTTCCAGCGTCACCACCAGCCCCGCACCCACCACCGGCCCGAACAGCGTGCCCATGCCGCCCAAGAGCGTCATCAGCACCACCTCGCCCGACATCTGCCACGTCACGTCGGTCAGCGAGGCAAGCTGGAACACCAGAGCCTTGGTGCCGCCGGCAAGGCCTGCCAGAGAGGCCGACAGCACGAAGGCGACCAGCTTGTAGCGGTCGGTGCGGTAGCCGAGCGACACCGCGCGCGGCTCGTTCTCGCGGATCGCCTTCAGCACCTGGCCGAAGG
>NZ_WHOS01000080.1 GCF_013340935.1 Azospirillum melinis
TGCAGGGGGCCGGATGGGGGGATCACGGCGTCTTGCGCAAAACTCATGCAGCGCAGCATGCACGATGTCGGACGCGTCTGACCAGATGGCTGGAAACCCTCCCCCGAAGGGCCTAAGACCTTAGGTGAAGTTTGGTTTCTTCCTTTTTTATCAGAGACTTATCCGTCGTTTTCTACCCCTTTTTCGGATGCTGGAAAGGGGTGACGACCAAAACTTGTCACACGTCTCTAAAATGTCTCCGGTGTAAAGCTTAGGCGTGCCAAATCCGCCGGCGCTCCCCCCGCGTCCGGATCTGTCCCAGCATAGGCGGTGCCCGTTCGTCGGGCAGGCCGCATCCGGCATCCCCCCAGCCGGCTTCCTGTCCCGCGTCCGTCGCCGCCGGCAGCTTTTCCTGTTTTCCCCGATTTCCAGCGCCGCATCAGGTGGCGAATCCTCCTTCAGGAAGGATCGAAGATGAGTTCCGTGGATCGGCCCCTGCTGACCCAAGCCTACCGGAAGATCGGACAGGGCCTGCTGCTGGCCGGTGTCCTCAGCCTGTTCGTGAATGTCCTGATGCTGGTGCTGCCGCTCTTCACCATGCAGGTCTACGACCGGGTGATGAGCAGCCGCAGCCTGGAAACGCTGACGATGCTGGCGATCATCGCGGTCGGGGCGTTGGCGCTGTACGGCGTGCTGGACTTCATCCGCGCCCGCGCCTTTCTGGTGACCAGCGCCGTGATCGCCCACCGCTTCAACGTACCGGCGCTGGAGGCCTCCATTGTCGACGCGCTGTCGGGCGGCCCGCGCAATGCGGCGCAGACCATGCGCGACCTGAACGACCTGCGCAGCTTCATGACCAGCAGTGCCGTGACCGCCCCGCTGGAACTGGCCTGGGCGCCGATCTTCCTGGCGATCCTGTTCCTGCTGCATCCGGTCTATGGCGTGCTCGCCATCGTCTCAGCCCTGGTGCTGCTGGTGATGGGCGTGCTGACCGACATGCTGACCCGGCGGCCGATGGCCCAGGCGAACGAGGCTTCGGCCCGCGTCTTCGCCGACATCGCCGGCACCGTCCGCCATGCCGAAGCCATCGAGGCGATGGGCATGCTGCCGGCACTGGCCCGGCGCTGGCAGTCGGCGCAGAGCGGATCGGCCGGAATGATCGACCGCGGCGCCACCCTGTCGCGCGGGCTGGCTGCCGCGTCGCGCTCGCTGCGGATGATCCTGCAGGTCGGCGTGATCGCCGCCGGTGCCACGCTGGTGATCGACAATCTGGTGACGCCCGGCAGCATGATGGCCGCCGGCCTGATCACCGGCCGCCTGCTGCATCCCTTCGAACAGCTGGTGGACGGCTGGCGCCAGTGGGTGAAGGCGCTGGAGGCGCACCGCCGTATCCGCGACCTGCTGAACAACGGCGCCTCGGCCCGCTCCACCATGCCGCTTCCCCAGCCGCAGGGCGTGCTGACCGTCGACCGCGTCACCCATGTGCCCTCCGGGCTGAACCGCCCGGTGCTACGCAACGTCACCTTTGCGGTCCAGGCGGGAGAGGTGCTGGGCGTCATCGGCCCGTCGGGAGCGGGAAAATCGACGCTGGCCCGCCTGCTGGTCGGCGTCTGGCAGCCCACCGCCGGCGGCATCTATCTGGACGGCACCAGCACCTATCTGTGGGAGCGCGAGAGCTTCGGCAAATATGTCGGCTACGTGCCGCAGTCGGTGGCGCTGCTGGACGGCACCATCGGAGAGAACATCTCGCGCATGGCCAGCGCCGACCCGGCGGAGATCGTCCGCGCCGCCCGACTGGCCGGCGTGCACGAGATGATCGGCCGCTTGCCCTTCGGCTACGACACGCCGGTCGGCGACAGCGCCTTTTCCCTGTCCGGCGGTCAGCGGCAGCGCATCGCGCTGGCCCGCGCCCTATTCGGCCGCCCCCGCCTGCTGGTGCTGGACGAGCCCAACTCCAACCTCGACCATGACGGTGAGCAGGCCCTGCTGAGTGCCGTTCATAAGGTCAAGGCGGACGGCACGACCGTGGTGATGATCGCCCACCGCCCCTCCATCGTCGCAATCGCCGACAAGCTGGTGGTGATGAAGGATGGCGCGGTCGAGCATTTCGGTGCCCGTAACGACGTCCTGAAACTGGTACAACCCGGCGGCGCTCCCGCCGGCCCCAACACCACCATTGCCCGCCTTGTCCGCAGCGGAGAACAGCGATGAGCAGCGATACGCCCCTCCTGTCGTCCCAGCCGGTCTGGACCGCGACCATCGACGTGGCCCCGGTCGAGCCGTCTCTGCGCGGCACGGCGCTGGCCGGCGCGCTGGCGGTGCTGGTGGGCTTCGGCGGCTTCCTGACCTGGGGCTTCACCGCCAGCCTGGACAGCGCGGCACTCGCCGCCGGCACGGTGATGGTGGAGAGCCACCGCAAAACCGTCTCCCATCTGGAAGGCGGCATTCTGCGCGACCTGCTGGTCAAGGACGGCGACCTCGTGCATGCCGGTCAGGTGCTGCTGCGGATGGATTCCACGCAAAGCCAGGCGGTGGTGGCCCAGTTGCAGGGGCAATATTGGACGGCTCTGGCCCGGCTGGGCCGGCTGCGCGCCGAGCAATCGGACGCGCCGAAGCCGCTGTTCGCCGACGAGTTGGTTAAGTCGGTGCGCGACAATCCGGTGGCGGCGGAGGCGATGGCGGTCGAGGAACGGCTGTTCCGGTCCCGCCATGACAGCTACGAGGCGCAGCTCGGTATCCAGCGCAAGCAGATCTCCCAGTTGCGCGACGAGATCGCGGCATTGGAATCCCAGCGGATCGCCACCGCCGACCGGCTGCGCTACACCCAGGAGGAAACTCGCGTGGTGCAGGGCCTGCTGGCGAAGGGATACGAGCGCAAGCCGCGCCTGCTGGAGCTTCAGCGCAACGTCGCTGATTCCGAAGGGCGGCTGGGCGAGCTGATGGCGAACAAGTCCAAGGCGGAGCAGGCCATCGCCGCTGCCGAACTGACCATGATCAACATCGGCAACACCCGGCGGTCGGAGGTGTCGACCGACCTTCAGGCCGCTCAGGCCAGCGTCGCCGACCTGTCGGAACGGCTGCGCAGCGCCGACGACGTGCTGCTGCGTCAGGCGGTCACCGCACCGCAGGCGGGGCGGGTGACGGGGCTGAAGTTCTTCACCACCGGCGGTGTGATCCCGGCCGGTGCCGGCATCCTCGACATCGTGCCGCAGGACGATGCGATGATCGTCGAGGCCCGCGTTTCCCCTCACGACGTCCAGAATGTGGAGGTCGGCAGCAAGGCGATGGTGAAGCTGACCGGCTACCGCCAGCGCGCCGTGCCACCGGTGGCGGGGCAGGTGGTGTCGCTGTCGGCCGACCAGCTGGAGGACGAGCGCACCGGCGCCTACTACTTCGCTGCACGGATCAGCATGGATGCGGCGGAGCTGAAGGCCCTGCCCAATGTCGAGTTGCATCCCGGCATGCCGGCCGAGGTGATGATCCACGGCCATGCCCGCCGCGCCATCGACTATTTCCTGACGCCGTTGACCGACGGTCTTCAAAGAGCCTTCCGCGAGAAGTAAGCGGAACCGCCATCCCACCCGGCCCTCCCCCGTTCGGGCCGGTGCGGGTGGGGGCCCTTGCCTGGGTTCCATCCCCTGGCCAGGGGCCCCGTGAGAGGGCCGGCGTCCCCCACGCCGGCCCTTTTGCACGTCCGCTACAAAAGTGATGCAGTTTTATTGCAGTCGGTTCGGCAGATGCTTGCATAGGGGAGTATTCAAGCATTTTTTCGGTCGCTGAATGATAAGGTGATTTTCTTTTTATCTTTGCCGATGACGCTTTCGCCATGGCCGGCATGAACGGTATCGCCGTCGACAGAAAATCCGCTGTGGCTTTGGATAGACCATCCGGTTTTAAAAGCCTTCTTTTAACGATTTCGACTTTTTCCTGCAAATCCAGCCAGTCCACGGCGTTTCGGTGGCAAAAATGCGGGTCTGACCATCAATTTTTAAAACGGAAATTGCTTAGAAATTCGAAGCAAATCAAATTAACTGTCTTTTTGAAAATATCGACAATGCGTTCTACTGCAAGAATCCGCTGTCTAGACTCAACTTTCTCTTCCATGTGCCCGAGTTTTATCACACTATCCGCCCGATAGATTTGGTTACACCGAAAGGCGAGCTCAGCCTTTCGAGCGAGGCCAAAAGAAGGCCCAAAAATCCCAATCACATCGCAAGGAGACACCTACGATGGCTACGGTTCCTGGGGGCAGCTACGACGTGCATATCGGCACGAATCACGACGATCTGCTGGTCGGCGGCGAGGGTAACGATCTGGTGCTGGGGGGCAACGGAAGCGACACTCTGCTCGGCGGCAATGGACATGACCTTCTGTTGGGGGGCAACGGGGCGGACGTGATCCATGGCGGCGCATCGGCGGACGTGCTGCTGGGAGGTAACGGCAACGACATCATCGACGGCGGTTCGGGCGACGACATCATCCTGGGGGGGAATGGTGACGACGTGCTGATCGGCGGTGCCGGGCGCGATCTGCTGGATGGCGGCAAGGGCGACGACGTGCTGTCGGGGGGCGACGGTGACGACGTGCTGAACGGCGGCGCCGGCGACGACACGCTGTACGGCGGCGGCCACAACGACATCCTCAATGGCGGCAAGGGCGACGACCTGCTGCGCGGCGGCACCGGCGACGACGTGCTGAATGGCGGTGACGGCGACGACACCCTGTTCGGCGACGACGGCAACGACCGCCTGGAAGGCGGCAAAGGCGACGACCTGCTGATCGGCGGTGCCGGTCACGACGTCTTCATTTTCTCCGGCGGCGGCGGCCAGGACGTGGTCCTTGACTTCAAGGCCGGCGAGGACGTTCTGCAGATCTCCCGCAACATCAACGGCCTGAAGGTGACCGACGCTGCCGATCTGGCCGCCCGCGTCACCGACCAGCATGGCGACGCCGTGATCGACCTCGGCCATGGCGACAGCATCACGCTGAAGGGTGTCTCGGCTGCGGACATCCACAACCACCCGAATGACTTCTTCGTCATCCACTGACCGGGCACTGCCCAGGCACTGATCGTCCACTGCTTCCTGGGCAGTGAATGAGAAGGACGGACCGGTGGTGTCACAGCCGCCGCCGGTCCCCCTTTGCCCGCAGTCAGCCAATTTCGACTTTCAAATCCACCGACGCTGCCGGAATCCCATCCATGACCGTCATCGCCGTTCTGCCGAATTCGGTGTCGATTGCCCCCGCCCAATGTCTGGCGCTGGGCCCCCGCTTCCTCCTCGTCTCCTGGACGATGGATGGAAAGGCGGACGGTGCGGCCAATGCCGTCGGCCCGATCACGCCGAGCGTCGACGGGGAGCCGGTGCGTCCGCCCTTCACTACGCTGACCATCGACACCGGCTGGGGCGGACGGCGTGTCCTGTCGATCCTGCCGGCACCGCGCGATCCGCGGATGCCCATCCATTTCATCGCCAGAAACCGCGTGATCGCCGAGCTTCGCACCGAGTCCGGTGCCGCCGATCTCGATCCCGCCGGTTTGCTGGGCAGCCTGGACGGTGCCGCCCGGCTGCGGGTGCTGCGCTTCCTGTTCGATTTCGCCTGCTCCACACCGGCGCTTCGCCGCGATGCAGCCTTTGCCGGGCTGTGCCGCCGGCTGGTTCTGGACCGTGCGGCGGAGCCGGCGATGCTGGTGGTCCGCGCCACGGCGGGCGGTGACCTTCTTCTTTGTGCCGGGGCGCTGTCCGGTCGCTTCGGCGCCATCAGCGGTCTGGTGGTGCTGTCGCCGAGCGCGGTGGCGCGGGCACCCTTCGATGCCTGCATCGGACCCGACCCGGCCGGCAAGGGACGCATCGCCTTCGACCTGCTGATCGACCGCGGTCTGTGCGTGCCGGGCAATCTGCTGGTGGTGCTGGGCGCCAACGGCGTCGCCTGCCGCCGCTTCCCTGTGGAGTCCGCCGGCCTGCCGACCCTGACCGACCGGCTGAACCTCCGTCCCGACACGCCGGCCGCGCTGCGCCACTATCTGCTGACCTGCCTCGCCCAACGCGGCCGCAGCGATGCGTCCGCCGCCTCGGCGGTCAGCGAGTTGCAGGCGCTGGCCCCGCTGCCACGCCGGCAGGCCGCCGATGCCAAGCGGCCGATCGGCGCCTCGCTCGACCTCGCGGTTCCCACGGCCGATGGCGGCCTGTTCCTCGCCGGCTGGCTGCATGATCCGCATGGGCTGGCGGCGGAACTGGTGGTGCGCACGCCCTTCGGCGGTGAACGCCGGGTGGGGCGGTTCGCCCACCGCTTCCCGCGCGAGGATGTGGCCAAGCTTTACGGCACCGGCGGCATCGACCGCAGCGGCTTCGTCCTGCATCTTCCCGGCAAGCCCGAACCGGCGGAAGCGCTTCAGGTGACGGCCGAGCTTCGGCTGGCCTCGGGCGGTGCCCTGCGCCTCGTCCCGCCGCCGCGCCCGCGCGCCGATGCGGATGCCCGCGCCGCTGTGCTGGGGAGCCTGCCGCCGCGCTTCGCCACGCCCGAGCTGCTGGAGACCGTCATCGGTCCGGCCGTCGCCCCGCTGCATGCCGCTCATCTCGCCACCCGCGGCGAGCCGGAACTGGTCGTCTATGGCGAGCGCAAGGCCAAGCCCGCGGTGTCGGTCATCATCCCGCTTTACCGTACGCTGGAGTTCCTGCGTTTCCAGATCGCCTGTTTCGCCACCGACCCGGCGATGGCCGAGGCCGAACTGGTCTTCGTGCTCGACAGCCCGGAGCAGCGCGACGAGGTGGTGCATCTGCTGCGCGGCTTCCACGGGCTCTACGGCCTGCCGATGCTGCTGCTGGTGCAGACCGCCAATTACGGCTATTCCGCCGCCAACAATGCCGGCGTCGCCGTTGCCCGCGCCAACCGCCTGCTGCTCCTCAATTCCGACGTGGTGCCCGACCGCGCCGGGTGGCTGCCGCAACTGGTCGCGGCGCTTGAGGATCGTCCGGGCATCGGTGCGGTCGGGCCGAAACTGCTGTTCGACGACGACAGCCTCCAGCATGCCGGGCTCTATTTCGACCGCGACCTGCAAGGTGCCTGGTACAACCATCATTACTTCAAGGGCCTGCCGCGCGACTTTGCCGCCGCCTGCCGGCCGCGGTCGGTGCCTGGCGTCACCGGTGCCTGCCTGCTGACCACGCGCGCCGCCTACAGCGCCGCCGGCGGCTTCTGCGAAGACTACATCATCGGCGATTTCGAGGATTCGGACCTCTGCCTGCGCATCCGCGACCAGGGGCTCGACATCCGCTATGCCCCGTCGGTGGAGCTCTACCATCTGGAGCGCCGCTCCATCGGCCGGCACCAGGGCTACACCCGGGGCGTCGCCTCCGAATACAACCGCTGGCTCCATGGCCGCCGTTGGGCCGACCGTATGGCCGGACTGATGGCGCGCGACTGGTGTGCCGGCGACGAGGCGCTGCCGCTCCGGAGCAGCCGGCCCCGCAAGACAGCACAGGTGCCCCGATGAATGCGATTCTGCCGACCCCGCAGCTTGCCGTGCTGCGCCGCCAGACCGATCCGCGGCTGGAGTGGCTCTGCGCCCAGATCGCGCGCAACCGCTTCCTGCCGGTGCCGCCGCCCGAGCTGCATTTCATCGGCGATGGCGATTTCCGTGCCATCGGGGCAGAGTTCCTACGCCATTTCGTCCGTCTCGGCGGCTTGCGTCCCGACCACAAGGTTCTGGAGATCGGCTGCGGTGTCGGCCGCATGGCGCTGCCGCTGACCCAGTATCTGAACGGGTCCTACGACGGCATCGACATCGTGCTGGACGGCATCCGCTGGTGCGCCTCGACCATCACGCCGGCCTATCCGGAGTTCCGCTTCCACCATCTCGACGTCGCCAACGGCCTCTACAATCCCGATGGCCGGATCGAGGGGGAAGCGGCGACGCTGCCCTTCAAGGCCGGCGCTTACGACTTCGTCATCCTGACCTCAGTCATCACCCATCTGCGCACCGCCGATACCGAGCGCTACGCGGCGGAGATCGCGCGGGTGCTGAAGCCGGGTGGACGCTGCTTCCTCAGCCTGTTCCTGGCCGACGCCACCGCCCGCGCCGGCATCGCCAAGGGCACCGCGCGTCCGCCCTTCCGCGATGCGCCCGGCGTGGAGCTGCTGGCCGATCCCGAGCATCCCAACGCCGCCGTCGCCTATGACGAGGAGTTCCTGCTCGGCCGCTTCGCCGCTCATGGCCTGCGTCCCGCCCGCGTCGTCATGCGCGGCCACTGGAGCGGCCAGCGCGAGGCCGAGAATTTCCAGGATCTGCTGGTTCTGGAGAAGGGGACCGCGCCATGAGCCGGCGCCGCCTTCCGCTGATCCCCGCCAATCAGGCCGCCCGTCCCGCTCCGCGCCAGCCGGCGCGACCGCTGGTGGCCGCCCGGCCGCCGCGGGTGCTGCTGATCGCGCACAACCACCCGGGCCTGCATCCCGGCGGCACCGAAATCTTCGCGCATGAGCTGTTCGGCGGCCTGAAGGCTGCCGGCGCCGAGTGCCTGTTCCTGGCCTGCACCAACGACATCCACCGCGCCCCGCGCCCCGGCACCGGTTTCCAGACGTTGGGCCGCAGTGCCGACGAGGTGCTTCTGTGGGCCGGCCATTTCGACCATTTCCATCAGAGCCAGATCGATCTGCACGGGCTGGTTCCCGACCTGTCCAACCTGCTGCGCGCCTTCCGGCCGGACATCGTGCATGTGCATCACACGCTGCTGCTGGGCGTGGAGATGCTGTTCCTGATCCGCCGCGTCTGTCCGGATGCGAAGATCGTCTACACGCTGCACGACTATTATCCGATCTGCGCCAATGACGGACAGATGGTGACCCCGCCGCGCGGCGAAGGCGGGACGCGCGCGCTCTGCACCAAGGCGTCGCCGGACGCCTGCCACCGCTGCTTCCCCGACCGTCCGGCCGACCAGTTCCTGCTGCGCGAGAAGCACATCAAGGCGATGTTCGGGCTGGTCGACCGCTTCCTGGCCCCCAGCCGCTTCCTGCGCGACCGCTATGTCGCCTGGGGTCTCGACCCGGCGCGGATCGAGGTGATGGCAAACAGCCGTCCGTCCGTCGAGCCGGTCCCGTCGCGCGACCTGGGTCCCGGCGCGGCGCGCGCCGCCTTCGCCTACTTCGGCAACCTCAACCCGTTCAAGGGCGTCACTGTGGTGCTCGATGCAGTCGCCCGCATGGCGCGCCAGGGGCTTTCCCCGTCGCTGGCCGTGCATGGCGGCAGCCTGTACCAGACGCCGGAGTTCCGCCAGCGGGTGACCGACGGCTTCGAAGGGGCGCGCGGCCTCGCCACCGCCCATGGTCCCTACCGGCCGCAGGAGATGCCGGCGCTGATGGCCGCCGCCGACTGGGTGGTGATGCCGTCGATCTGGTGGGAGAACGCCCCCCTGGTCATCCAGGAGGCCTTCCAGCACCGCCGCCCGGTCATCGTCAGCGGCATCGGTGGAATGGCGGAAGCGGTGCACGACGGCATCGACGGCCTGCATGTCCGTCCCAACGATCCCGCCGACCTCGCCCGCGTCATGACCCGCGCCATGACCGAACCCGGCCTGTGGGAACGGTTGTCGGCCAACATCCCCGCCGTCCGCCCGACGGAGGAAGCCGCGTCGCTCCACCTCGCGCTTTACGGCGAACTTCTTTCACCGGCGCCCGCCGCTCTTATCCAGGGGAATCGCACCCGATGAAGGACCGCAGCACCAAGGCCGACATCACCGCCGCCGTCCTGCTGGACGAGGACACGCTGATGCTGTTCGGCGCCATCGACCAGCCCCTGCCGGCCGACAGCGTGGTGATGCTGGACGGCATGATCGACGGGCGCTTCCGCGGCGGCTGCTGGACCGATGGGGCGGGGGAGCGCTGGTTTCTGGGCGCCATCCGCGTTGCCGGGCTGGCCCACATGCGCCCATCCCGCATCGAGATCGAGGATGCCCAGGGCAAGCACCTGCTGCTGCCCCGCCTGTCGAACGTCCGCACCAACCCTGCCCATCTGGTCGCAGCTTTGCGCGAGGTGCAGCCGCAGTCGCTCGACACTGCATTGGACGTCGCCGTGACCCTGCTGTCCGGCCCGGCGATGGGCGAGGGTGAAGCGGGGGAGGGCCACCGCCGTACCCGCCTGCTGTCCGGCTTGGCGCAGGAGGCCTCCCGTCCGGACGGCTTCGCCGAGGTGCTGGGCCGTTTCCGCGACGGTGCGCTGATGGTGCAGGGCTGGTCGCACGGCTTCCCGGCCGGTGCCTCCCATGTGCTGCCCCATGTGCTGGTGGAGGCGGAGGAGGTGCGGCCCCACGCCATCGCCGCCGCCCCCTTCCACCGTCCGGACCTGCCCGACGATGCCGCCGGCCTGCTGACGGTTCTGGAAGGCCCGGTCGCCTCCCCCGAAACCATCCGCCGCATCCATTTCCGCGCCGCCGACGGCTGGCGCCATCTCGCCATTTTCGAACACCGGCAGCTTCTGGCCGACGGCGTCGCCTCCGCCCATGCCCGCGACATGCTGGGCCAGTTGCAGGGCGATGCCGCCCGCCGCGGCGTCGCCGCTGCCATCGCCGCCCGCTACAACGGTGTGGAAACGGTGTCGCAGATCCAGGCCCCCGTGCGCATGGGGCTGGACATGGCGGTGCGCGTGCCGGGCGCCGGGCTGTTCGTTTGCGGCTGGCTGCTCGACCCCACCCAGGCGGTCCGTGCGGTGACGGTGAAGGGCGGCGGCATGACCGCGCGGCTGGACGCCGACTGGTCGCGGCTGGCCCGCAAGGACGTGTCCGATGCCTTCGCCCATGATCCGCTGTTCGCCGGACGGCTGCTGCCGGGCAACGACGGCCATGGCTTCACCGCCTTCGCCCGCGAGCCCGCCGGCATCGCCGCCGATGCCGAATTCCATCTGGAGCTGACGCTGGCCGACGGCATCGCCTTCCTGCCGCTGCCCTGCCAGCCGCCGACCGGCGATTCGCTGCGCCGCATGCTGGGCGCGGTCAATCCCGACAGTCCGTCCATCGACCGTGTCGTTTCCACCCATCTCGGGCCGATGCTGCGCACCGCGGCCTCCGCGAAGGCGGCCCCGCCCTCCGTCCTGCATCCGATGGGCCGCGCGCTGAAGACGCCGCGCGTGTCGGTGATCCTGCCGGTCTGCGACGGGCGCGAGGATGTCGACCTGAACATCGCCCGGATGGCGAACGACCCCGACTTCGCCGAGACGGAGATCCTGGTCGCCGCCGGTGCCGGTACCCATGAGCGGCTGGCCGGCATGGTCCGGCAGGCCGCCGGCTTCTACCGGCTGGCGGTCGGCTTCGTGGCCGCTCCCACCGCCGCCGACCCCTTCGAGGCGATGGCGGCATCCCTGCCGCATGCGAGAGCCGACCGTGTCCTGCTGCTGTCGCCATCGGTCCTGCCGACCGAACGCGGCTGGCTCTCTGCGCTGGAGCGCGCGATCCGCAAGCCGAACGCCGTGGGTTCCGCCGCACTGGCCCCGGTGATGGTCAGCCCGACCCTGCTGTACGAGGACCACTCCGTCCGCTTCGCCGGCATCGTCGCGGTGGAAGGTCCAGGCGGTGCCGTCACCTATGAGCGCCGCTTCGCCGGCTACCCGCGCGACTGGCTGAAGGATCAGGAGGCGCCCGCGGTCGATGCCGCCTCCGCCGACTGCGCGCTGCTGCCGCGCGAGCTTCTGACGCGTGCGATGGCCGACGGCGGCCGCTATCTCGGGCTGGAGCCGAAAGGGCTGGACCTGTGCCTGCGGGTGCGGGCGGCCGGCGGCTCCTGCCTGTGGCTGCCCAAGGTGCGGCTGGTGGCGGTCGACGAACAGTCCCGCAATCCCCGCGACCCCAGGCTGGAGCGCATGAGCGCCCTGGTCGACGACTGGAGCTTCGCCGAGCGCTGGAAGGCGTCGATCGCCGCCTAGCGCTTTGCCACCACCCGGTTTCACACCCCCTTCGACTTGGACAGACGGTCACCCGATGAGCAAGACCAAGCGCGCGCTGATCATCAGCCATGGCCACCCCTCCTTCTCGCTGGGCGGGGGTGAGGTCGCCTCCTATAACCTGCACAACGGTCTCCACGACCTGCCGGGCTGGGAAAGCCACTATCTGGCCCGCGTGGCGCCGCCCATCGCCCAGCACCGCGGCTCCGCCCTGATGGCGCTTCGCCAGAAGGAGCGGGAGGTGCTGTATTACGCCAACGACTACGACCATTTCCGCCTGTCCAACCGCAACCTGCCGGGGCTGGAAAAGGACTTCGTCCGCTATGTCCGCGACCTGCAGCCGGACGTGGTGAACTTCCACCATTTCCTGGGGCTGGGGATCGAGACGATCCAGGCGGTGCGCCAAGCCCTGCCGCGCGTTCCCATCGTGGTGACGCTGCATGAATATCTGTCGATTTGCCATCATCACGGCCAGATGGTGAAGACCAGCCGCAACACGCTCTGCTACCGCTCCAGCCCGGCCGACTGCGCCGGCTGCTTCCCGCACATCGGCGAGGCGGAGTTCTTCAAGCGCGAGCTGTTCCTGAAGACCTTCCTGGAGCAGGCCGACTTCTACATCAGCCCGTCGAACTTCCTGATCGACCGCTATGTCGACTGGGGGCTGCCGCGTGAGAAGTTCCGCATGATCGAGAACGGCCTGACCATCGAGGGCATCGCCCCGCCGCGGCCGGTCACCCGCGGCGGCAAGCGCAACCGCTTCGCCTTCTTCGGCCAGCTCACCGAGTTCAAGGGCGCGCACCTGCTGGTGGAGGCGGTGTCGCGCCTCTCCGACAAGGTCTGGGGCGAGGACGGCGCGCTGATGATCTTCGGCGGCAATCTGGAACGCCAGCCGGAGGCCTATCAGAAGCGCTTCAACGACGCGGTGGAGAAGGCTGGCGACCGGGTGCGCTTCTATGGCAGCTACCGTTCGGCCGAACTGCCGGGCCTGATGAAGGACGTCGACTGGATGATCATCCCGTCGATCTGGTGGGAGAATTCCCCCGTGGTCATCCAGGAGGCCTTCCTGCACGGCCGCCCGATCATCGCCAGCAACATCGGCGGCATGGCGGAAAAGGTGACCCACGGTGTCGACGGACTGCATTTCCGCAACGGCAGTGTCGAGGATCTGGTGGACCGCATGACAGAGGCGCTGACCACGCCCGACCTGTGGGACCGCCTGCGCCTGCGCATCCGCCGCCCCATCGACCGCGCCGAGTGCGCCCGCCAGCACTCGGAAGTGTTCGACGCCCTGCTCGCCGCCGGCGGTGCCGCGCCCTCCATGCCGGAACGGGCAGTGGCTCAGCGGTCTTAAGAAAAACGGGATGGCCTGTGATATTTTCCGAAGTGTATAATATTTAGCTCCGACACCATCTGAATAAGTTGCTAGAATTGGAATGAAAGTCACGAGGCCTTCCAGACAAGGTCTGTGCGCCAATTCGAATTTTCCCGGCGATGGTCCGGGTATCATCCATCCCTATTGATGCTAAAACCAGGGAGATCCGCTGTGGCCAACATTCTCGTCATGATTCCGTCGGGCGAAGTCTATGATCACGACTGCGTGCGTTGGTACAGCTACCAGGACATTCAGCGCAGCATCGACCACTACCACAACATCGGCGACGCCTTCGTCTTCGACTCCTCGTTGAAGCTGCTGACCTACGACAAGCTGGATGTGCTGGAGATTCGCGAGTTCCGCCAGGAGGTGGTCGACCGGATCAATGCGGAATACGACTATGTCTTCCTGCGCGGCAGCAACTACATCCACGATTCGATGGATTGGCCGGCGGCGACCATTCAAGTGCTGGCCAAGCTGCGCATCCCCGTCATCGCCTTCGGCGTCGGTGCCCAGGCGCCGGCCACCGGCAAGCTGACGCTGACCGAGGAAAGCAAGCGCATCTGGCGGATGATCGCCGATAAATCGACGACGCTCGGCGTGCGCGGCACCTACACCGCAGAAGTGCTGTGGGACCTCGGCATCAAGAACACCCGCATCGTCGGCTGCCCGACCGCCTTCCGCAACCGCGACCCGGAGCTGCGCATCGATCTGCCGGCTCTCGACAGCGTGCGTAAGGTCGGCATCACCATGCGCCGCGAGGTCTCCAAGCATTATTCGCCGGACGTGCGCAAGTATCTGGAGCGCCACCGCGACTTCGTGAAGGACATCTCCCGCCGCTTCGACACCGTGCTGATGATGCAGGGCGAGGTCGAGGAGAAGAAACTGCTGTGGGGCACCGAGGAGCAGAAGGCGGAAGCCTGGGCGCACCTGCATGACAGCGCCTGGCTGAAGCAGTGGTATTTCGACGATGAGATGGACGCGCTGTACCGCGAGCGGCTGTGGTATTCGGACGTCGTCGCCGATTACGAGAACCTCGTTCGGTCGAAGGATCTGGTGCTGGGCTATCGCCTGCACGGCAACCTGATGGCCCTGTCGAACGCCACGCCGTCGGTTTACTTCAGCTATGACAGCCGCACGGCGGAGTTCGCGGAGACTTTCGCGATTCCCTGCTACAATGTCTATTCCGACAAGCCCTTCGTCCTTGAGGAATACTGGGACCAGAGCCTGTTCGAGAAGTTCAACCGCACCTACTATCAGCGTTATCGCGACATGCGGGAGTTCCTGGACGAGAACTACGTCCCCCACCGCATGCCCAGCCACACCCTGCGCCGCACCACGGAACGCAAGGCGGCTTAAGCCTAAACCTGCCTTTTCAGCCCGACAATCGTCCAGAACAACCGGAAACCGGTCCCATGTCCGCCACTGCCAAGATCGTCGAGCTTCGCGACTCCACCCCCGTGGCCGATCCCCTCGACGCACCGCAAGCAGCGGCCATCGTCGGTCATATCGACGCCTTGCAGGGGGGCCGTGTCTTCGGCTGGGCCTGGGATGGCAACCATCCGGCCGACCGGCTGGAGGTCGAGTTGCGGCTGGAGCGGGACGGCGGTCCGCCGGAAACGCTGGCACGGGTGGCGGCCGACCGTCCGCGGCCCGATCTGGCCGGCGGCGGCATCGGTGACGGCGCCCATGCCTTCGAGGCGGAGGTGATCCTGCCGGAGGGGGCGGATCCGTCGCGGGTGGTGGCGGTGGTGAGGTCGCCCTCCACCGGGGAGACGGCGACCTTCGCCCAGCCGAACCCCGAGGACCAGCGGCTCGACCGGCTGCTTGGTCCGCATCTGAATCGCATCGGCGAGAGGATCGACGCTCTGCGCCGCGACCAGCGCCAGCTTGCCGCCGCCCAGCAGACCATCGGCCGGCTGCTGCGCGATGCGGGCGAGGGGGTGACGGCGCTGCGGGCCGACACCGCCCGCTTGGAAACATCCGATGGCGAGCGTTCCGAAGCCCTGGCCGAGTCCGTGCGCGAATTGTCCGAGCGTGTCGGTGGCCTGGAGGTTTTCCTGATGCGGATGGACCAGAGCCTGCGCGGGCTGGACAGCGCGTCGGCGGAAAAGACCGGCGGGGCAGGGTGGTCACCGCTGCTGACCGTGCTGGGGTCGACGGCGGGCGCCTTCCTGGCGGTTCTGGTCGGCTGGCTGGTGCTGCACTGATCGGGACGGTTCCGCTAGACTGAAGGGTAGGCAACCGCGGGGACCCGGCGGTGTTTAACCTTCGCGGCCCCGACGTCCCTCCCATCGGGGGCCGTGCGGTGCGATAAAGCGGAGCCTGCCCACATGCTTGACGGATTCCCCGTCGCCGAACCCGCCCCCGATGCGCCGTTTCCGGTCCCGGCATCGTCCCCCACGAGCTTGTCCGTCGGCAGCGAGGGCGAACTGGCTGTCCGGCTCGCGGCACTCGCCCGGCGGCCCGGCGGCGTCCTGCTGCTTGCCCGCAGTGATGCGCGCGCCACCAGGCTGGCGCAGCTGGTGGGCGACCTTTTCCCCGACCTCGACACCATTCTGCTGCCCATCGACGAGACGGCGGCCGGCGACCGTGCCGCCCCGTCGCGGGCCGTGCTGGGCCGCCGCGCCGCCGGGCTGATGCGGCTTGCCGAGGGGGGAGAGCCGGCCGGCGGGCGGCTGGTGGTGGCCTCGGCCGATCTGGCCTTGCAGAGGTTGCCGCCAGCGCAGGCCTGGACAGGCGGGCATTTCCACCTGACCTGCGGGATGGCCTATGACGAGGCCGCCTGGCGCGGCTGGTTTGCCCGCAACGGCTATGTGCTGGACGACCGGGTCGACGAGCCCGGCGAGGTGGCGATCCGGGGAGCGGTGGTGGAGGTCTTTCCCGGCCACTGCGACCGCCCGGTCCGCTGCGACATCGCCGACGGGGCGGTGCGTGACCTGCGCCTCTACGATCCGGTGTCCCAGCGCTCGGTCGAGTCGATCGACGAGCTTCCGCTGGGGCCGGTCACCGACCTGATCGTCGGGCCGGAGATGCTCGACCGGCTGGCCGCCAGCCTTGCCGGCCTGGGGGCCGCCCTGCCGGACGGGCTCCGGCGGGAGTTGGAGGAAGGCCGCCGGCCCTATGCCTTCGACCTCCAGCTTCCCAATGTCTTCGACGACTGCCCATTGCTGCTGGACCTGCTGCCGGAGGCGCTGGTCGTGCTGGACGCCGGTGCACGCGACCGCATCGAGGCACGGGCCGACGATCTGGCCGAGGCAGGAATCGACAGGCGGATCCGGCGCGACGATCCCTGTCTGCTGCCGGTCCCGCCGCTGGAACGCCGGCTGATCGATGCCGACGCGCTGGAAGTAAAACTGGCCGCCCGTACCTTGCTGCCGGTGGAGGTCACGGCCGGTTCAGCGGTGGAAATGGTGCGGACCGAGCGCACCCTGCTGCGCCGGGCGGCGGCTCTGGTCGGGGAGGGCCGGCCTGTGCTGCTCGCCGCCCGCTCCGGTACGGGCGAGGCCGACCGGCTGGCCGAGCGGGCGTCTTCGGCATTGGGGCGTCCGGTGCCCCGGCTGGACCGCTGGCCCGATCCGCCGCTGGCGGCGGCAGACTGCGCCGTGCTGGCTTTGCGGAGCGCCGACGGCTTCACCTGCGACGGCATGACCGTGCTGGTCGCCCCCCGCCATGCCGAGGAACGCGGCGGCGAGGCGCAGGTCCGGCCACCGCTGGCCCCGTCCGAACTGTCGACCGGCGATTTCGTCGTGCACCTCGACTATGGCATCGGCCGGCTGATCGGGCTGGAGACCATCGCCACCGGCGACGGCGAGGAGTCCACCGCCGATTTCCTGGTGCTGGACTATGCCCATGACGACCGGCTGCTGGTGCCGACCGCCGATTTCGACCGGCTGTGGCGCCACGGCTCGGCCGACACCGGTGCGAAGCTCGACAGCCTGAAGAACGCACATTGGCTGGAACGCCGCGCCGTGCTGGAGGCGGAGATCGGCGAGACCGCCAAGGGCATCCTGCGCGAAGCCCGCCGCCGCACGCGGGAGACGGCGCCGGTCATCGACCCGCCGGCCGACCGCATGCGCCGCTTCGGCGCCCGGTTCGGCTTCGACCCGACCGAGGGGCAGCGTCGCGCCATCCAGGCTGTGCTCGACGCCATGCGCCAGGGCCAGCCGATGGACCATCTGGTCTGCGCCGACGTCGGCTATGGCAAGACCGAAGTGGCGTTGCGCGCGGCGGCCGCGGTGGCCTTCGCCGGCCATCAGGTCGCGGTGATGGCGCCGACCTCCGTCCTCGCCCGCCAGCATCTGGATGTGTTCCGCCGCCGCTTTGCCGGCTTCGGCATCAGGCTGGAGCCGCTGACGGGAGCCATGACCAAGGCCGACGGCGACCGCGTGCGCGCCGGGCTGGCCGACGGATCGGTCGATATCGTCATCGGCACCCATGCGCTCTTGTCCAAGGATGTCCGGTTCCAGCGTCTGGGCCTGATGGTGGTGGATGAGGAGCAGCGCTTCGGCGCGACGCAGAAGCAGGCGTTGAAGCGGCGCATCAAGGGCGTCCACAGCCTGGCGCTCAGCGCCACCCCGATTCCGCGCACCTTGCAGGGTGCCCTGGCGGGTCTGCGCGGCCTCAGCATCATCGATACGCCGCCGGCCCGCCGCCGGCCGGTGCGTACCGCCGTAACGCCCCGCGACCCGACCACCGCCCGTGCCGCCCTGTTGCGTGAGCTGGGACGCGGCGGGCAGGTCTTCTGCGTCACCCCGCGCATCGCCGACCTCGGCGAACTGGAGGCGTGGATCCGCGGGCTCGTCCCGTCGGCCCGCATCGCCGTGGCGCATGGCCGGCTAGGGGCGGCAGCGCTGGACGATGCGGTGATGGGCTTCGTCGACGGCGAGAGCGACATCCTGCTGGCGACGCCGATCATCGAGTCCGGCATCGACATCCCGCGCGCCAACACGCTGCTGCTGTTCCGCCCCGACCTGTTCGGGCTGGGCCAGCTGCACCAGCTGCGTGGCCGCGTCGGGCGCGGGGCGGTGCAGGGCTACGCCTACCTGCTGACCGACCCCGACCACCCGCTGGAGGAGCGGGCGGCGCGCCGGCTCGGCTCGCTGGAGGTGATCGAAAGCCTGGGCGGCGGCTTCGTGCTAAGCATGCTCGACCTCGACCAGCGCGGGGCGGGCGACCTGCTGGGCGATGATCAGAGCGGCCATCTGCGTGCGGTGGGGACCGAGCTCTACCAGCGCATCCTGGCCGACGCCCTGCGGGCGCTGCGCCGCCAGCCCGATGCCCGCTGGGATCCGGAGGTGACGGTTGCGGTGCCGCACGGCATCCCGTCGGCCTACATTCCGGAGGAGGAACTGCGCATCGGCCTGCACCGCCGCATCGCCCGCACCCGCGAGGCGGGTGAACTGGACGCCCTGCGCGAGGAGATGGAGGACCGCTTCGGCCCGCTGCCGGCCCCGGTGGAGCGGTTGCTGGCCATCGCCGGTCTGCGCTGCCGCTGCCGCGCCTTGGGGATCGCCTCGCTCGGTTGCGGCCCGGCGGGCGTCGCGGTCACCCTGCGGGGCGAGCGCGCTGCGGCCAGGGCGGCGACGCTGGCGAAACGCTCGAAAGGCGTCCTGCGTGCCCAGGACGACCGCCTGTCGGCAGCGCTGGAGGCACCGGAGGCCGAAAGCCGGTTGGCGAATGCGTCCCGCGTGCTCGACTGCATCGAGACGATCGTCCGCAAGGCGCAGCGGCGAAAGCGGGAATAGCCCTGTCAGCGACAGGCGAGCCCGATGACCCTTGGCAGGATGGCGGTCAGCGCCAGGGCGTCGAAGCAATGCTCCAGATGCGCCGACCGCAGCCTCGCGCGGCGGTCGGCGTCCCTGGACAAAGCGGAGAGAAGGCTGACGGCGTTGTCCTCTCCCGCGAAGGTCAACCGGTCCTCATTCGGCCCGAACAGCCGGGTGGTGTCGGCATGGCGCCAACTGACCAGCAGCCCGTTGCGTTTGACGATCTCCAGCGTTCTGGGGAAAATCGCCGTGTCGAAAGCGAGGCTGCCGAAATCCAGGCAGGCCACCGCGTCGGGGTAGGCGTTGCGCGGTGCCGGCGAGACCGGACCGGCCTTGAGGCCGAAGCGTTCCCATCCATTGCCCCACAGCGAGAACTCCTCGCCCAGACCGCGGCGCAGGGCGGTGGCGAAGCGGCGGCGGTTCTCCACCGCGAAGGCGATGGTGAAGGCGCGGTTGAAGTCCAGCGTCCAGGCCGGGTCCGCCGAGCGGTCTGCCAGTCCGCAACGGTCCATGGCCTGCACCCTGTGCAGTGCCGACCGTTCCGTCATCGCCGCCGCCACCGCTTCCGCATCGCGCCGGATTGCCGGGGAAACCGGCTCACGCCCGGCTTCCAGATGGTCCGGCCAGCCCTGTCCCAGATAGAGGACACGTCCCCTCACCGACGATTCCGCATCGGCATCGGACTGTCCCTTCATCGCGGCATAGGGGTGGCGACACAGTCCAGGCGTGTCCGGTGCCATCCAGCGCTTGTACAGATCGACCGACCCGTCCGCCGCGGGGGCGGTGCAGATCCAGCGATGGACGCCCAACGGCTCGTGGAAGATCCGGCTCAGCCCCAGCCGGACAGCCTGCTCGGCCGATCCCTGGCACATGCACCACATGGAAACGTCGTTCTCGGCCATCCAGCGGTCGGCATCGCGGATCTGTTCGGCGTTGACGGCGCCGATCTCTTCCAGCGGGTGCTTCAGGCACACATGCACGATGGCCGGCGGAGAGCCGAACTGAGCGATATAGTCACGCAGCATCTCCACGGTCGACCTGGGGATCTCGAACAAATTCAGCACGAACAGGGCGTCGATGCGGCGGTCGATCACATCCTGTGAGATGTCGGGCAGCGCCAGCACAGACTCATGCCCCAGATCGACCAGAGCCGCCTGGATCGACCACAGGATTTCCGAGGTGCCCTGTCCGCACAGCAGGAAGCGCATGCCGCTATCTCCGCTTGTCGAACAGGCTGACCGCCTCGGCCATATAGGCGGAAAGCTGCGCGAAGTCGGCGCCTTCCCGCTCGACCGCCTCAATGCGGGTACGGGCTTCCTGCCGCGCCTCGGCCAGCAGCGCCCGATCGCCCGCCAGGGCGACGGCGCGGGCGACGAAGGCGTCGTCATCGGCGACCACGAAGGACGGTCCGGCCACGCTGGCGACGTCGCCGACCTCGAAGGACAGCACCGGCAGGCCGCCCGCCATCGCTTGCGCTGCCCCGCCGCCGCCGCCCGTACGGCGCGGATTGACGAACAGGTCGCAGACCGAGACCAGAGCCTCCATCCGGTCGACATGGCCCAGGCTGCGCAGCCGTCCGGCGTGACGGTTCGCGGCCAGCCGTCCGGGCAAGCGTTCCACTCCGCCGGCGAACAGCACCAGAGCCTGCGGTACCGCGTCCAGAATCCGTCCCAGCAACTCCAGGAATGCACCGTCGACCTCGGCATCCAGCCGGTTGCCGACAACGACGCAGACGAACTCCCCCTCCAGCAGGGAGAACTGGGTGCGTGTCGCGGTATCCCCCGTGCGGTGTACCGACAGGGTGAAGCGCGACGGCCGCCAGGATCGTCCCAGCCGGCTTCCGTCGGCTGGCGGCGCATGATCGCCGTAGCCAAGGACAATGTCGGCGAGCGACATGGTCCGCCCGCTGGTGGTCGGGACGCACATGACCGGATACGCGCTTCCCAACAGGTCGGCGACGATCACCGAACCACCGAAGGCGATCACCAGATCGGGGTCGAACGCCTGCACCGCAGACAGGAAGCCGGTCAGCTTATCGGCGGTGATGCCGGGCGCGGTGGAGGACAGCATGCGGATCCGCTCGCCGCCGCAGCGGATCGTCTGCTCTCCCGACAGCCTGTCTTCGACCGCGGCGGCGAAGGGCGGGACGAAGGCACTGTAATAGCGGTCCGGCATCATGTTGGTGTTCAGCACCAGCACCGTCCGGCCCAGGTCGCGCTGCAACCGCACCGCCAGCAGCAGCAGGTCGCGCGACGGTTGGTGTTCGGCGGACAGGAACTGGTTGGTCACGATGACCACCCGTCCCGTATCGGGCATACCCGCCTGCCGTCCAACCGGAACCAGCCTCAGCCGCTCCGCAACCTGCCGCAGGAACCGTTCGTAGAAGGGAAAGAGGTGCCCGACAACGAAATCGGGCACTGAGCCCAAGTCCAACCGCATCAGGAACAGCTGGCGCTGCATCGACCAGAAAATCTGGTTGATGCCGTCCAGCGATGCCAGATCCAGCACATTGTCCAGCATCTCCAGGATATGCAGGTAACGGTGCAGATCGCCGGAGACATAGGCCAGCGCCGATTCGCGCAGGACGGGGTCCAGGCCGGCGGTCGCGCCGTCCAGCCTTTCCATCGCCGCCGCATCCTGTCCCAACCCCGCGGCCCTGGCGGCCTCGCAGCTGTCGGAGATTGCCTTCAGCGCCTCGCCGGTTCCGGCCGGACCGCAAAGACGGGCAATCAGGTCGGTTAGTTCCGTGGCATGTGAATCGGAGACTTGCATCGTTGGAAAAATCCCGGCTGGCGCAGCGGCCACCGGCGGCGCCTCGACGGGGCGGGATTGTGCCGGCATCCGTTTCCACCGATAGGTGCGATGCCGACAGCTGTCAATGCACTCGCTCCGCGACACGGTCGCCACGTGCCGCCCCGGATCGGGAACGCACGTGGCCACCGGCTGCCGTTACCAGGTCGGGAAGAATAGCAGCAGCAGGGAGAGAACCGCGAGGATACCAAGAATGGTCCACATGGCGGGGCGCCCCAGGCCCCGCGAGGTGCCGGCCTTGGGGAGTTCGGTGCCCACATTCCGGGAAGGGCCAGCCATTGCGTTTGCTCCTGACAGTGTCGATCTGTCGGTAATCAACAAGGCAAGGCCGGTAAAGTTGCCGTTTCCGGCCATGCTTACCCATCTGCCACCATTTGGCGCGGGCTTGGCGACCAGAAGCGGTTCGGATTTTCTGGAGGCGTTTTTTGCTTTACCGCCAATGGGTTGATTGTATCTTGCGGATTTCCCGTGGGAATCGGCGAAAAAACCACTTCCCAAGCGCCCCAGCCATCGGCAAACTCTACACAAGAAATAGAAAAGTTGTCGCGGGTACCACGAAAAATTCCCGTGCAATTCAGGAGCCACCGAAGGAGACCCTCTGTCATGTCGCTTCGCCGCCTGACTCTTCTCGCCGCCGGTCTGACCATGGCTTGGCTGGGTGTGGCCGCCGCCGATTCCAAGGACTCGCTGCTGAACGTGTCCTACGATCCCACCCGGGAATTCTATGTTGAGTTCAACAAGGCGTTTGCCAAGAAGTGGGAAGCCGAAACCGGCCGCGCCTTGACCGTGCGCCAATCGCACGGCGGCTCCGGCAAGCAGGCGCGCTCGGTGATCGACGGGCTGGATGCCGACATCGTGACCCTGGCGCTGGGCTACGACATCGACGCCATCGCCGATACCGGGCTGCTGCCGAAGGACTGGCAGAGCCGCTTGCCGAACAACAGCTCCCCTTACACCTCGACCATCGTGTTCCTGGTGAAGAAGGGCAATCCGAAGGGGATCAAGGACTGGAACGATCTGGTGAAGCCGGGCGTCCAGGTCATCACCCCGAACCCAAAGACATCGGGCGGCGCGCGCTGGAACTATCTGGCCGCCTGGGCCTACGCCCTCCAGGCCAATGGCGGTGACGAGGGCAAGGCCAAGGAATTCGTGGCGCAACTGCTGAAGAACGTCCCGGTTCTGGACAGCGGCGCCCGCGGCGCCACCGTGACCTTCACCCAGCGCGAGATCGGCGACGTGCTGCTGGCCTGGGAGAACGAGGCCTACCTGTCTCTGCAGGAATTCGGCGCCGACAAGTTCGAAATCGTTGTCCCCAGCCTGTCGATCCTGGCTGAGCCGCCGGTCGCCGTCGTCGACAAGGTCGTCGACCGCAAGGGAACCCGCAAGGTTGCCGAGGCTTATCTCCAGTTCCTCTATACCCGCGAAGGGCAGGAGATCGCCGCCAAGAACTTCTACCGTCCCCGTCTCCCGGAACTGGCGACCCAGTATGCGGGACGCTTCGCCGATGTTAAGCTGGTCACCATCGACCAATTCGGGGGCTGGCGTGCCGCACAGGAGAAGCATTTCTCGGACGGTGGTGTCTTCGATCAGATCTTCCAGAAGGGGCGTTGACCTATGGTCGCCGCTGCCGACAGCGACGGCGCTCTGGCAGGAAAGGGGGGTGCGGTGACGGTCCGCGCCCCCGTTCCTCTCTTCCGGAAGCCCAGCATTCTCCCCGGATTCGGGCTGACGCTGGGCTTCACGCTCAGCTATCTCGGCTTCATCGTGCTGGTCCCGCTGGCCGCCCTGATCGTCAGGTCCAGCGGGCTCGGCTGGAGCGGGTTCTGGTCGGCGGTGACGACACCCCGCGTTCTCGCCGCCTTCGAGGTCAGCTTCGGGCTGTCCTTCGCCGCGGCGCTGACCAACGCGATCTTCGGTTTCCTCGTTGCGTGGGTGCTGGTCCGCTACGACTTCCCCGGCAAGCGGCTGGTGGATGCGCTGGTCGATCTGCCCTTCGCCCTGCCGACGGCTGTGGCCGGCATCGCGCTGAGTGCGCTCTATGCCCCAAACGGCTGGCTGGGCAAGCCGCTGAACGAGTTGTTCGGCATGAAGGTCGCCTTCACGCCGCTCGGCATCGCCATCGCCCTGACCTTCATCGGCCTTCCTTTCGTAGTCCGCACGGTGCAGCCGATCCTGCAGGATTTGCCGGCGGAGGAAGAGGAGGCGGCAGCTTCGCTGGGCGCCTCGCGTTTCCAGACCTTCTGCAGCGTCATCCTGCCGGCCATCCTGCCGGCGCTGGTCACCGGCTTCGCCCTGTCTTTCGCCCGCGGTGTCGGTGAATACGGCTCGGTCATCTTCATCGCCGGCAACATGCCGGGCCTGACGGAGATCCTGCCGCTGCTGATCGTCATCAAGCTGGAGCAGTACGACTATGCCGGCGCCGCCGCGGTCGGTACGGCGATGCTGGGGGTATCCTTCGTCATGCTCCTGATCCTCAACCTCCTTCAGCAGTGGATGAGGTCGCGCCATGCCCGCTGACACCAGCATCACCGCCCCGGCCTCCATCCCGGTGCCGCCGGGGCGATCCGCGCTGACCGAGCCCACCTGGGTCCGGGCGCTCCTGATCGGCGGAGCCCTGCTGTTCCTGGCGTTGTTCCTACTGCTTCCCCTGGTGGCGGTGTTCGCCGAGGCGCTGCGCCGCGGCTTCGGCGCCTATTGGCTGGCGCTGACCGAACCGGACGCGGTCGCCGCGATCGAGCTGACGCTGATCGTTGCCGCCATTTCGGTGCCGGCCAACCTGCTGTTCGGCGTCGCCGCCTCCTGGTGCGTCGCCAAGTTCGACTTCCGCGGCAAGAATCTGCTGATCACGCTGATCGACCTGCCTTTCTCGGTGTCGCCGGTGATCTCCGGCCTGATCTACGTCCTGCTGTTCGGCATGAACGGTCTGTTCGGCTCCTACCTGCGCGACATGGGCGTTCAGATCATCTTCGCCGTGCCTGGACTGGTGCTCGCCACCATCTTCGTCACCTTCCCCTTCGTGGCGCGCGAACTGATCCCGCTGATGCAGGAACAGGGCTCCGACGAGGAGGAAGCGGCACTGGTGTTGGGCGCGTCCGGCTGGCAGACCTTCTGGCGGGTGACGATCCCCAACATCAAATGGGGCCTGCTCTACGGCGTGCTGCTGTGCAACGCCCGCGCGATGGGCGAGTTCGGCGCCGTGTCGGTCGTCTCCGGCCATATCCGTGGCGAGACCAACACGATGCCGCTGCATGTCGAGATTCTTTACAACGAATACAATTTCGTCGCCGCCTTCGCGGTCGCCTCGCTCCTGGCCATGCTGGCCCTGGTCACGCTGGTCGTGAAGACCGCGCTGGAGTGGCGATTCGGGGACGAGCTGGCGGCGTCCCGGCACTGATCGCCGGGCTCTGGAGAGGAAAACGGGACCAATGGCGATCCAGGTTTCAGGCATCACCAAGCGCTTCAACGACTTCACCGCCCTCGATTCCGTCGATCTGGAAGTGAAATCGGGGGAGCTTCTGGCCCTGCTCGGCCCCTCCGGCTCGGGCAAGACCACGCTGCTGCGCATCATGGCCGGGCTGGAAAGCCCCGACGGTGGCAGCCTGCTGCTGAATGGCGAGGAAGCGCTGGGGCTGAAGCCGCGCGACCGGCAGGTCGGCTTCGTCTTCCAGCATTACGCCCTGTTCCGCCACATGACGGTGTTTGACAACGTCGCCTTCGGCCTCAAGGTGCGGCCACGCGGCGAGCGCCCCGGCTCCGCCGAAATCAAGCGGCGGGTGACCGAGCTGCTGGAACTGGTGCAGTTGTCGCCCTTCGCCGGGCGCTATCCGGCGCAGCTGTCGGGCGGCCAGCGCCAGCGCGTGGCGCTGGCCCGCGCTCTCGCCATCGAGCCGAAGGTGCTGCTGCTCGACGAACCCTTCGGCGCCCTCGACGCCAAGGTCCGCAAGGAGTTGCGGCGCTGGCTGCGCAAGCTGCATGACGACATCCACATCACCTCCGTCTTCGTCACCCATGACCAGGAGGAGGCGCTGGAACTGGCCGACCGGGTCGTCGTGATGAACCAGGGCCGGATCGAGCAGATCGGCACGCCTGCGGAGGTCTACGATCACCCGGCCTCCGCCTTCGTCTATGAGTTCCTTGGTCAGGTGAACCGTTTCGACTGCACGGTGGAGGGCGGCATCGCCCACGTCGGCGGCGGCGCCTTGGCCATCCCGACCCAGGGCGGCGTGCAGGGGCCGGCGGTTGCCTATGTCCGCCCGCATGACCTTGGGGTCACCCCAGCCTCGGCCGGTCCGGCACGCATTTCCGGCATCCATGTCGTCGGGCCGGATGCCCGGATCGACATCGACCTCGCTGGCCTGTCGCTGGAGGCGGAGATGGACCGCGAACGCCTCGCCACGCTCGGCATCGCCGCCGGCGACCGCTGCGCGATCCACATCGATCGGGCGCGGGTGTTCGCCCGGTAACGTCGCTCAGCTTGTCGACTGCTGATCGGCGAGCGTCCGGTAATTGCCGTCGCGGTGGGCCTTCAGGCTGAGGTCCACCGCCGCGGCCTCGACCCCGGCGCTGCGCAGGACGAGGCCGGCCAACTGCAGGCTGGCCTCCATGGTTTCCGGCACGATGGCGCTGGCGCCCGCACTTGCCAGTGCAGCACTCTGGCCCAGATCGTGGGCGCGGGCAATGATCGGCAGAGTGGGGGCCGTGGCATGGATAGCCTCCACGGCGCGGTGGGCGGCGTCCGGCCGGTTCAGCGTGATGACGGCCGCCCGCGCCCGCTCGATCCCGGCAGCGCGCAGCACAGTGCCCTGGCTGGCATCGCCGTAATAGACCGGCAGCCCGTCATGCCGTGCGGCGGCGATGCGCTGCGGCTCCAGATCCAACGCGACATAGGCGATGTTGTGCTCGGTCAGCAGCTTGGCGACCGCCTTGCCGACACGGCCATAGCCGCAGATCAGCACATGGCTTTTCAGATCGCTGGTTTCGATGCCGAAAGCCTCGGCGCCCAACCGGGCCTCGATCAGTTGGGCAATGCGCTGGGCGACCGCCCCGATCGCCGGCGTCACCGCCATGCTGAGCGCCACCGAGGACGACAGCAGCAATCCGGTGTGGCCGTCCAGCACCGACAGGCCGACCGCCTTGCCGATCAGGACAAAGGCGAACTCGCCGCCCTGCGACAGCAGCAGCCCGATCCGGAGCGAGGTCGCCAGCCCCAGCCCCGACAGCCGGCAAAGCAGGAACAGCAGCAGGCTCTTGCCGACCAGCAGGGCAGCGGTCAGCGCCGCGATGGTCTGCGCCTCCACCGCCATCGCCGGCAGATCGAGCGACATGCCGACCGTCATGAAGAACAGGCCGAGCAGCAGGCCGCGGAACGGCTCGATGTCCGCTTCGACCTGATGGCGATAGGCGGTGTCGGCCAGCAGCATCCCGGCCAGGAAGGCGCCCAGCGCCATCGACATGCCGGCCTCCGCCGTCAGCCAGCCGACCGCCAGCACCACGAACAGGTTTGTGGCGGTGAACAGCTCCGGATTGCCGGCCGAGGCGATGAAGCGATAGGCCGGCCGCACCACGAACCGGCCCAGCAGCATGATGCCGAGGATCGCGGCAACCGCCTTCACCGCGGCGAGCGCCAGGGCCAGCGGAATGCTGGCATCGGGATCGGCCAGCAGCGGCAGCAGGGTCAGCAGCGGCACCACCGCCAGATCCTGGAAGATCAGCACGGCGACGGAAATACGGCCGAAGCGGGCGACCGTCTCGCCACGCTCCACCAGCAGCTTCAACACCGTTGCGGTCGAGGAGAAGGCCAGCATGCCGCCGACGATCAGTGCCGCCTCGGGCGCCAGGCCGAGCCACCAGGCGGCAACGCCGATGGCGGCGCTGGTCAGCCCGACCTGCATCAACCCCAGGCCGAAGATGTAATGCCTCATGGCGCGCAGGCGCGAGACCGGCAGTTCCAGCCCGATGGCGAACAGCAAGAAGACGACACCGAATTCCGACAGCACCTGCGGCACCGCCAGATCGACCACCGGACCCGGCGTGTGCGGACCGAGCATAGCACCGGCCACCAGGTAGCCGAGAACCGCGGGAATGCGCAGAACCTGGAACAGCGGCACCACCATAATTGCGGCCAGCAGCAGGAACAGGACGTCGAACAGAAGGGCAGGGTCGTGCATGGCCGGACAGGAAGATTGGAGCAGGGGCGCCCCTGTATCGTCCCCCAGTTGCCCCTCCGCAAGCGCGATGGCACCGTAAGGCCGCCATTTTCCGGCCGACCGCAAAGCTTTACGTTGCGACAGGCGGGGTAGGGCAAAATCGCTATGCCGGTGCATTTTATCCTGGACGAGCCGCAAAGGGCTGCGTATATACCCGGCCGCTCGACCGGCGGCACTCCTCACGAGAGCGAAGACGCCAAGGGACGAGGCCTCGATGGATTGGGGCAGCTGCGTTTCTACTCATCGCTCCGCTGACGCTTCGGTGGAGCAGCCGAAAAAAGGGCTTGACCCAATCGGGTGAAAGAGATAGAAAAGTTGCCTGCCAGCGCGAACCGACCGGTTTGCGCTCTTCCGATCTTAAAATGACGATGCATCAGCCCGGTTCACCGGATGATGATCTGTCGTGATCGGGATGGATCTTGGACATTGTAGATCGTGAAGTCGAGAAGGGATGCGCAGGCGGCGGCAGTTGGTAGCCGTTGCGGCCTTGTGGTGCTGGGTCTCTTTGGGGATCGGCACAATCGAGGATCGTCTGTGCATCTTTTGAGCAGAGAAACTGTAACAGTATCG
>NZ_WHOS01000081.1 GCF_013340935.1 Azospirillum melinis
CTTCTCGGCTGCCGCACAGTCTGCGTCGGCTGTTCCGGCCCCGGCCTTCTCGGCGGTTGCCGCTCCGGCGTCGGCGTTCTCGGCTGCCGCGCAGTCTGCGTCGGCTGTTCCGGCTCCGGCCTTCTCGGCGGTTGCCGCTCCGGCGTCGGCCTTCTCGGCTGCCGCGCAGTCTGCGTCGGCTGTTCCGGCTCCGGCCTTCTCGGCAGTCGCCGCTCCGGCTTCCGCTCATTCCGCATCGGCAACCTCCGCTGCGGCGCAGTCGGCTTCGGCAACCTCCGCTGCGGCCACTCCTGGGGCGTCGGCCTCCGCATCGCAGGGCCGGGCAGCGGCTGGCGACGATCCCAAGACCGAGGCGTAATCGCATCGGGGCTGGCCTATCCTCACGGGAGACGGCCGGCCCCTCTTTGTCCTTACGCGTCCCGCGTCCTGCGGGGCGACAATCCATCTCCCTCCGAACCGGCCGGAACAGCGAGTCCTGATCCATCCCATGGCTGACAGCGCATCGCCCGACACCGTCTATCCGGAGTTCCCCGGCATCCGCCTGGGCGACACCGTCCACCGCGCCGCCAAGCGCTTCTTCATCGGCACCCACCGTACGGCGACGCCGGAAGAGACGCTGGCCCGCATCTCGCCCCATTTCGCCCGCTGCGGCATCACGCGGCTGGCCGACGTGACCGGGCTGGACCGTCTGGGCATCCACACCGTCATCGGGCACCGGCCGAACAGCCCGACCCTGTCGGGCAGCGCCGGCAAGGGTTTCAGCCTCGCCGCCGCGACGGTTTCCGCCGCGATGGAAGCGATCGAGTTCCACCATGCCGAGCATCTGCGCCTGCCGCATGTCGAGGCGGCGTGGAACGACCTGCCGGCCGACGGACGCATACCGCTGGACCGCTTGCCGGGAACCAAGCACGGTTCCTTCCGTGCCGACCGGCCGGAGATCTGGACCTGGGGCTGGGACCTGATGAGCGGGCGGCCGGTCGCCGCTCCCTGGACCTCGGTCGGGCTGCACAGCATGCCGCCGGGAACCAAGCCGGGCGCGCGCAGCTTCTACGCCATGGGCACCAACGGGCTGGCCAGCGGCAATCATATCCTGGAGGCGGTCGCCGCCGGTCTCTACGAGGTGATCGAGCGCGACTCCGTGGCCTGCTGGCGCTATGCCGGCGACCGGCTCAACTGGCCGACGCCGCGGGTCAATCTGGACAGCATCGACGCGCCGACCGTGCGCGACCTGCTGCATCGGTTCGAGCAGGCCGGCATCCGTCCACTGCTGTTCGACGTCACGACGGACCTGGGCGTGCCGAGCTACATGGCAATCGTCTATGACCGCGAGATGCGCAAGACCGGCATGAACCGCGGCTACGGCAGCCATCTGGAGCCAGCGGTCGCCATGTGCCGCGCCCTGACCGAGGCGGTGCAGTCCCGGCTGGTCCTGATCGCCGGTTCGCGCGACGACTTCTTCCGCCGCGATCTGGTCCGCAACCAGAATGCCGATGGCAGCGCCGAGATCGCGGCGCTGGAGGCGACGCCGATCAACACCGACGGGCGCCGCCACCGGAGCCACGCCACCCCGACTTTCGAAGGCGACATCACCATCCTGCTGACCGTGCTGCACCGCGCCGGGATCGAGCAGGCGCTCGTCTTCGACCTTACCCTGCCGGAGATCGGGATTCCGGTGGTGCGGGTTCTGGTGCCGGGGCTGGAAGGCTACCAGTTCGACTTCTACACTCCGGGTGCCCGGCCGCTGGCTTTCGCGGACGCTCTGAAGGCACATGCGTCTCAGGCGCAAATGGGATCGGTCGCATGAAGATCTGTGTGTTCCTGGGCCCCACCATGCCGGTGGAGGATGCCCGTGCGATCCTGCCGGATGCGGTGTTCCTGCCGCCGGCGGCGCAGGCCGACATCATCAGCGCCATGACCATCCACCGGCCTGACGTGATCGCCCTGATCGACGGGGTGTTCGGCCAGTCGCTGTCGGTCTGGCACAAGGAGATCCTCTATGCCCTGCACAAGGGTGTGGCGGTCTATGGCGCGTCCAGCATGGGCGCCTTGCGGGCGGCCGAATGTCATCCCTTCGGCATGGTGCCGGTCGGCGAAGTCGCACGCGGCTATGTCGATGGCCGGCTGACCGGCGATGACGAGGTGGCGCTGGCCCATGCCGGTCCGGAAGACGGCTGGTTCCCGCTGTCGGAGCCGCTGGTGAACCTGCGCGCCAGCATGGCGGCGGCGCTGGCCGCCGGGGTGGCGGACCGGACCCTGCATGACCGGGTGATCGCCACCGCCAAGGGGCTGTACTTCACCGAACGCACCCGCGACCGCATCTTCGCCGAAGCCGGGCTGAGCGGGGAGGAAACGGACAGGCTGGAGCGCTTCCTGGAAAGCGGCGGGATCGACCAGAAGCGCCGCGATGCGGAGGTTCTGCTCAGCCATCTCGGCAGCCTCATCATGCCGCCGCGGCCGGCGCCGTTCGACTTCAACGCGTCCCATTACTTTGACGTCCTGTACGAGCGCGACCGCCGCGTCTGCCATGGCGGCAACACCGTCCCGCTGTCGGAGATCGCCTCCCACGCCGCCCTGCACCGGGCGGACTTCGCGGAAATCAACAACGCCGCACTCGGCCGCCTGCTGATCCGTCAGTTCGCGGAGGTGATGGGCGTCACGGTGGACGAGGCGGCGGTGCGGACGGAAGCCCGGCGTTTCTGCGCCATGCGCGGACTTGTGGGGGCGGAGGCGCTGGCCGACTGGTGCCGCCGCAACGACCTGACCGATGACGAGTTCAGCGAGCTGATGACCGAGCTGGCCATCGAACGGGCGATGCGGCTCTGGCTGGTCCCGCGCCGTTTCCTGGCGCGGACGACGAAGCCGGTGCTGAACGAGCTGCGCCTGCGCGGACTCTACGAATCCACCGCCGAAGAAGCGGCGTTGGTCGAGCGGGTGATGGAGCTCCATTTCGGCGACGCCAGCCGCCAGCCCAAGGAAACGGTGGAGCAACTGCTGGCCGAGCATGTCGCCAGCACCGCCTGCCGGGTTGATGCGCCGGCCGACGTCTGGTCGTATGAATATGGCTTCAAGGACCTGCTGGACCTGCGCATCGACCTGATGCGGGCCAAGCAGGTGCGCGACCTGTTCCGCCAGCTGGCGGTGGAGGCGGAAGCGGCGTTGGCTCAGGTGGCGCCGCAGGAGCCCGCTGGAGAGGCGATGCCGGAAGAGGAGATGCAGACGTGACGAACGCTGAGGTGACCATCCGCGTGCCGACCCCGTTGCGCGGCTTCGTCGGCGGGCGCGATCAGGTGACGGTGCCGGGCGCCACGGTGCGGGAGGCGCTGGCGGCTTTGACCGCCGGGCAGGATGCCTTCCACGACCGGCTGTTCACCGCCGAGGGCGACCTGCGCCGTTTCGTGAATGTCTATCTCGGCCGCGACGATGTCCGTCGGCTGGGCGGGCTGGAAGCGGCCTTGCCGGCCGGTGCCACCCTGACCCTGATGGTCGCCCTGGCCGGCGGTTGAGGAGCTTCGCGTCATGAGCCTGAAGGACCGGCGCCTCGCCGAACTGCGCGCCCGCATCGCAGAAGTCGCCGCTACCGACGCGCTGGCCCTGCAACGGGACGGTGCCCTGCTGGTCGATGTCCGCGAGGATGAAGAAACGGCGACCGGCAGCCCGGCCGGTGCGTTGCGCCTGCCACGTGGCTTCCTGGAGTTGCGGATCGAGGAGAAGGCGCCCGACCCGGCGCGTCCCCTGCTGCTGATGTGTGCCGGCGGCACCCGGTCGCTGTTCGCGGCGGAGGATTTGCTGCGGCTGGGCTATCGGGACGTGCGGTCGGTCGCCGGCGGCTTTTCCGCCTGGAAGGCCGGCGGCCTGCCGGTGGAGGTGCCGCCGCAACTCGATGCCGCACAGCGCGAGCGCTACCGCCGCCACCTGACCATGCCGGAGGTGGGGGAGGCCGGACAGCACAGGCTGCTGCGCAGCCGTGTCGCCCTGATCGGCGCCGGCGGGCTGGGCTCGCCCATCGCGCTGTACCTTGCCGCTGCCGGGGTCGGGCGCCTGACCCTGATCGACGACGACCGGGTCGAGCGCAGCAATCTTCAGCGCCAGATCCTGCATGCCGAAAGCCGGCTGGGCCAGCGCAAGGTGGAGAGCGGCCGCACCGCCTTGCTCGACCTCAACCCGACCATCGAGGTGGTGTCGCACGATACGCGGCTGGAGGCGGCCAACGTGCTGGATCTGCTGGCCGGGCACGATGTGGTGGTCGACGGGTCCGACAATCTGCCGACGCGCTATCTGGTCAACGATGCCTGCCTGCGGCTGGGCGTGCCGAACGTCTATGGCGCCATCTTCCGCTTCGAAGGGCAGGTGTCGGTGTTCGGCGGAGCGGCACCGGGCGTGCGCCCCTGTTACCGCTGCCTGTTCCCGGAGCCGCCGCCGGCCGAATATGCGCCGTCCTGTGCCGAAGCCGGTGTGCTGGGCGTGCTGCCCGGCGTGATCGGCACCATCATGGCGGCCGAGACGATCAAGCTGCTGCTCGGCCTCGGCGATCCGCTGGCCGGCCGCCTGTTGCTCTATGACGGTCTGCGCGGTGAGTTCAACGAGATTGCGGTTTCGGTCGATCCCGATTGCCCGTCCTGTTCAGCCGGGGCGCATCCGGAATTGAGCGACATCGCGACAGTGTGCTCGGGGTGACGGAGAGCGGCGGCGTATTCCCTGTCCCCCAATCGGACCGGTCCTTGGTCGGCCCTCGGGTCGGCCCTGGAGGCGACCGGGAGCGGGCTGGTGTTAAGCCGCCGTCTTCTGGACGATGACGCTCTGGACCAGCTTCTTCAGGGCAACGAAATCGACGGGCTTGGTCACCAGTTCGGTCGCACCGATGTCCAGGGCGCGGCGGCGGTTTTCGGTGTCGCCGTAGGCGGTGACCATGATCACCGGCACATGCGGCGCTTCTGCACGAAGACACCGCAGGAAGTCCAGTCCGCTCATCCCCGGCATATTAATATCGCTGAGGACAAGAACAGCTTCCGGTTGCAGGCCGGTGTTCAAGCTTTTGAGGGCCTCTTCGCCAGACGTGGCGAAATGAAGCGCCAGTTCACCACGGCGCAATTCTGCGCGAAAGCGCTGGCGAAACAGATCCTCGATATCCGGTTCGTCATCGACGACGAGGATTCCCAGGGTCATGTCTTTCGGCGCTCCCCTAGCGACATGGCCGTCACGGTTCGTGGCAGCGTGATCGTAAACTCGGCATGCTCGTTTTCGATGCTGGATACGTCGAAACGGCCCCTGTGTTGATGTACCACGATGTCATAGCTGAGTGAAAGTCCTAAGCCGGTTCCTTCACCGGTAGGCTTCGTGGTGAAAAACGGAGTGAAAAGCTTTTCGATCACTGCGGTAGTCATGCCGATGCCATTGTCGCAAATTCTTATGGAAATGTCCGGTCCTCTCGTTTCGGTTGTGACTGTCAGTGCCGGTACGTAAGCAGGATCGCCGCAGGTCAGCTGTTTTTTGCGGACGGCGTAAAAGCTGTTTGTGAACAAATTGACCAGCACACGCGAGATGTCCTGTGGAACCAGCTTCACTTCGCCGACCGCCGCGTCGAATCGGCGGTCCAGAGTCGCGTTGAAGCTGCGGTCCTGGGCGCGCACGGCGTGGTAGGACAAAGCCAGCGCCTCCTCCACCAGAGCGTTCAGATCGGTGCTTTGCCATTCGCCGCCGCCGCCGCGCGAATGGGCCAGCATGCTCTTGACGATGTTGTCGGCCCGCCGGCCATGGTCGGCGATCTTGCGCAGGTTGCTTTGCAGGCTGTCGACCAGATCGTCCACGTCCGTGCGGGTCGCTCCCTCCAGATGGTCGTTCAGCGGCTCCAGCAATTCCAGCAGCTCGTCCAGCAGTTCGCCCGAAAGTTCGGCGAAATTGTTGACGAAGTTCAGCGGGTTCTTCAACTCGTGGGCGATGCCGGCGGTCAGTTGGCCGAGCGAGGCCATCTTCTCCTGGACGATCAGCTGCTGCTGGGTCTCGCGCAGTTCCTTCAAGATCGCCTCGGCGCGCTCCTTGGCTTGGCGAAGCTCATCCTCGATGCGCTTGCGGTCGGTGATGTCGTGGTGGGTGATGACATAGCCGCCGTCCGCCCGGGGAGCCGTGCGGATGTCCAGGATGCGGCCGTTCGAGGGAACCTGGCGTTCGGAATTGATGACGCCCTTGACCAGGAAGCGGGTGCACAGCTCCGCCACGGTCTCCTCGCAGGGGACGTCGCCGTAATCGCCGCGTCGGTGGTTGTAATAGAGGGTCTCGGCCACCGGGGTGCCGGGGGGAAACATGCCGGGGGGATAGTCCCACAGACGGAAATACTCGCTGTTAGCGCCCTCCAGCCGCAGACCGCGATCCAGCATCAGCACGCCGTTGGGCATGGCGTCGATGGCCGCCTGCAACAGTTGCCCCTGATGCGGGATCTCGGCATTGGCCGCCTGGGGGCGCATCTGGGTCAGCATCTCCATCACCGCGGGCGCGCCGCCCCAGTCAACCGGTTCGAGCAGCTGGTCGAACCACTGGGTGCTGGTGTCGGCCCGATGGCGCTTGATGCGGCGGGCCAGCGGCTGGATCGGGCCCTGCTGGCAGCGGGCATAGGCGTTGCGCTCCGCCATCCGGGCGTCTTCCGGAATCAGCGCCATGATGTCGGGCAGGGCCATCACCTCGCCGACCGACTCGTAGCCCAGCAGGCGGGCAAGCGTGCCGCTGCAATGGAGGATCACGCCGTCGCGGTGGACGATCAGGCCCGGCATCGCCGCGACGAGCTGGTCGTGGTAGTTCTGCGCCCGGTCCAGCGAGGCCACGACCGACTCCTCCGGGGAGTAGGACGACAGCGGGGGCAGGGCTCGCAGCAGATCGGCTTTGTCGTCCATGAGTGGGTCCCGAAGATGTCGTCCGCAGGGCTCGGTCACTGATCCGAAAGGGTCAGGGGGCGTCCAGTGGCAGCCGCAGGATCACGCAGGTCCCGCGGCCGACCTCGCTGTCGATGTCGATCTCGCCGCCAAGCTTGCCGGTCACGAGATTGAACACGGCATACAGCCCCAGCCCCATGCTGCCGGCGCCGCGGCGGGTGGTGGTGAAGGGCTGGAACAGCCGCGGCTGGATGTCGGCGGGGATGCCCCGGCCATTGTCGGAGACGCGCAGTTCAACCCGATCGTCACCCATCATCCGGACCGAAACCGTGACCTGTCCCGGACGGCGGATGCTGTCCTCCGGCTGATCGCTCTCGCTTACACCGAAGCCGACGGGGGCGGGTGCCGCCCCGAAGGCATGGGCGAAGGCATTGGTCAGCAGGGCCAGCAGCACCTCGGTCAGCGCACCGGGATAGGTGTCGAGCGCCAGCCCGTCCGGGCATTCCAGCACCAGCTCATGCCCGGCGGCGGCCGGCTGCACCTGCACCGCCAGCACGATGTCCGACAGGTAGTCGCGCAGGCCGACACGGCTGCGCGGCGAACTGGCCTTGCCCTCCGTCACCAGCTTCAGGCTCTGGATCAGGGCGGCGGCGCGTTCGATGTTGGCGACCAGCAGGGTGGAGACCTCGCTGGCGGTGCCGACATAATCCTGGAAGTCACTCTTGCGCAGCTGGCCGCCGTTGAAGGTCATAATGATCCCCTCCGACGCCGTCTGCAGGTGGGTGGCGGCGGTCAGGGCGATGCCAACGGGGGTGTTGATCTCGTGCGCGACCGCGGCGATCAGCTGGGCGATCACCGCCATCTTCTCCGCCCGGATCAGGTCGGACTGCATGCGCTCCAGGTCGGCCAGCGCCTCTTCGGCCGAATCCTTGGCCCGGCGCAGCGCTTCGGCCTGAACCTTGCGCTCGGTGATGTCGTAGAGCCAGACGATGAAGACCGGCTGGTTCTCGTAGCTGGTGCGGTCGACGGACATCGCCATCCACACCGTGCGTCCGTCCTCGCGCACATAATGGATCTCGTCCGACACCGATAAGGCGTCGATTCCGGATGCCCGGTTCGGCAGCCGTTCCTGGACATGGCGGAAGAGGGTGGGGGCGCAATGGTGCTGGAGCGTATCGGCGGGGACGCCGAACAGGTCGGTGCAGCGCTGGTTGCAATAGACCAGATCGCCGGCTTCGGTGATGATGGCCACACCGATCGGGCTGCCATCCAGGACCCGGCGCATGCGGGCGGCCTGGGCGCGCGACGCCGCTTCCGCCGTGCGGGTTTCCTGAAGCGCGTCGCGCAGGCGGCGCACGGCCTGACAGGCCTCCAGCGTCTTGTGGATGGTGGCTTCCAGGTCGGCAAAGTCGATGGGCTTGATGATGAAGTCGAAGGCGCCGCGGTTCATCGCCGCGCGCACATTGCCCAGATCGCCATAGGCCGACACCATGACGGCGCGGATGTCGGAATTCACCTGCGGCAGATGATCCAGCAGGGTCAGCCCGTCCATGCCGGGCATGTTGATGTCGCTCAGCACCATGTCGATGTCGGGCCGGGCGCGCAGAGTCGCCAGCGCCTCCTGCCCGTCATGGGCGAACAGGAATTCCAGTTCGCCGGTACGGACGGCGCGGCGGAAGCGCTGCAAGATCAGCGTTTGGACGTCCCGCTCGTCGTCGACAACCAGTATCTTGCCCATCCCGCCTTCCTACCGCCAACCCGCCGGACAGGCGGGCCGTTCCGTCGGAGCCGCGTCATACGCTGATCCGTGGGCCTCACCATAAGCGCGCATCGCCCGAACGGGAAGGGCCGTGGCGTATGGCACTCCATCGGTTGTATGCCGCCATGGGCGCATGGCAGGGCCGGATCGCAAGCGGAAATCCCCTGATCCATATGGAACGTACATGCCGGAAAGGATAGCACGGGATTGCAGCACGGCCAGACGATTGTAAACGATTAGAGTCTAATCAATCTTTCGATCCACGACCGGCGGCTCTCCGGCGCCCTGGCCGGACGGGGAAACCGCCAGCGGCAGGGTGAACCAGAACGACGTCCCGGTGCCCGACTCGGCGGCCGGTCCGGCCGGCGCATCCGCCACCCCGATCCGGCCGCCCAGATGCTCGACGATCCGTTTGGCGATGGCCAGTCCCAGCCCGGTGCCGGCGGGCTTGCCGGTCAACGTGTTGCCGGATTGGCGGAAGCGGTCGAACACCAGGTCACGGTCCTTCACCGGCACGCCGGGGCCGCTGTCGATCACCGCCACCCGCAGGACACCGTCTTCCAGCCGGGCGGTCAGCCGGGTCCGGCCGCCGGGCGGGGTGAATTTGGCGGCGTTCGACAGCAGGTTGACGGCGACCTGGATCACCCGGTCCACATCGCCGCGCACTGGCGGCAGCCGCTCCGGCATATCGACCGACAGGGCGATGCCGCGCTCGCGGAACAGCGCCTCCGTCGCGGCGACCGCCTCCGTCAGGGCCTGTCCGGCGTCGATGGTTTCGATCCGCCAGTCCAGCGCGCCGGCCTCGATCTTCGCCATGTCCAGCACTTGGTTGATCAGGCGGGTCAGCCGCTCGCTCTCCTTGATGATGACGGCAAGGAACTCCTGCCGCTGCTCGGAGTCCAGCTCGGGGTCGTCGTGCAGGATTTCGCTCAGCGCCCGGATCGAGGTCAGCGGCGTGCGCAGTTCGTGGGTGACGGTGGACAGGAAGTCGTCCTTCAGCCGGTCCAGCTCGGTCAGCCGCAAGTTGGCGGCGCGCAGCGCGTCGGTAGCGCGTTCCAACTCCGCCGTCTTGCGTTCCAGTTCGCGGCTGTGGGCGATGACGTCGTTGGTCTCGTCCAGCATCCGCAGAAGCTCCGCCGCCTCCACAGCGCCCGCCGAGACGGAGGAGGCCAGCGCGACACGGGCGGATGCTCCGCCGATGGCGCCGGCCAACAGCCGTTCGGCCAGTCGCAGCCGCTCCGGCCCGGCCGGCTCATCCGGATCGGCGCCGTTGAAGGCACGCCCGGCACGATGTGGACCGAGGAAGCGGGCGACCACGCGGGTGAGGTCGCCGACGCTGGCCGCACTGCGCCAGTCGGACTGCGCCGCCGGCGTCGGCATCGCGCCGTCCGGAGCGGAGTGGAAGACGTCGACGAATGCGGCGGCCTGCACCCGCTCCGCGGCACTCTGCCGGTCGAACAGCGACAGGCCGACATAGGCGCCGATGTTGGCAAGCGCGGTCCAGAACAGCGAATGGGCCAGCGAGTCCCAACCTTCCAGCCCGAACAGCGCGTAGGGCCGCAAGGCCGCGATCCCCCACGGCCCCTCGGTGATGAAGCTGGACGGCAACCAGCCCGAACGGGCGAAGCTGGGCAGCAGCAGGGTATAGGCCCAAACCAGCGCGCCCGCTGCCACGCCACCGATGGCGCCGCGTCGGGTCGCTCCCCGCCAGTAAAGGCCGCCGATCAGCGCCGGGGCGAACTGCGCCACCGCGGCGAAGGAGATCAGTCCGATCGACACCAGCGCGTAGGCCGAGCCCGCCAGCCGGAAATAGCCGTAGCCGAACAGCAGGATCGTCACGATGGCGATGCGCCGCACCGCCAGCAGGAGCGGCGCCAGATCGGCCGAGCGCGCCAGCGCACGCGACCGGGTGCGCAGCAGGATCGGCATCACCAGGTCGTTGCACAGCATGGTGGACAGCGCCACCGTCTCGACCACAATCATCCCCGCCGCTGCCGACAGCCCGCCCAGGAAGGCCAGCATGGCCAGCCATCCCGCACCGCCGTTCAGAGGTAGGGCGACCATGAACAGGTCGGGGTCCTTCCCTCCGCCGAAGGTCAGCAGCCCCGACAGCGTCACCGGCAGAACGAACAGGTTGATCAGCAGGAGATAGAGCGGGAACAGCCAGATCGCCCGGTCGAGATGGCGCTCGTCCGTCGATTCGATGACCATCACCTGGAACTGGCGCGGCAGGCACAGCATCGCGGCGGCAGACAGGATGGTGGTGGCGACCCAGGCGCCCCATGGGCCGCCGCCGGACGCGGGATCGCCAAGCGCCGCCTCGCTGCCCATCAGGCGGGCGAGGTCCGGGCGAGTGGAGGCCGCGGCGAACAGGCTGTCGAGCCCGCCATGCAGGCCCCAGACCACGAAGATGCCGACCGCCAGGAAGGCGACCAGCTTCACCAGCGATTCCAGTGCGATGGCGGCGACCATGCCCGGATGATGCTCCGCCGCGTCGATCTGGCGGGCGCCGAAGACGATGGCGAACAGCGCCATCACCGCAGCGATGAGAAAGCCCTGGTCGAGGAATGGCCCGGTAGACGTGCCCAGCCCGCCACCGGTCAGCGCGTCGAAGCTGACGGCGACCGCTTTGAGCTGCAAAGCGATGTAGGGGGTGACACCCAGCGTGGCGGTCAATGCCACCAGACCGCCCAGCAAGGGGCTGTGGCCGTAGCGGCTGGCGAGGAAGTCGGCGATGGAGGTGATGCGCTGCGCCTTGGCGATGCGCAGGATCTTGCGCAACAGCAGCGGCGCCAGCAGCATCAGCAGGGTGGGGCCGAGATAGACCGGCAGGAACCCGATGCCCAGGGTCGCCGCCCGCCCGACCGACCCGTAGAAGGTCCATGTGGTGCAATAAACGCCCAGCGACAGGGCGAAGACGGTGGGGGAGGCGATGACGCTGCGCCCCGCCGCTTCCCGCCGGTCGGCCCAATGGGCGATGGCGAACAGGGCGGAGAGGTAGAGCAGCGCGGCGATCAGGACGGCGGCCCAATCCAGCCCGGCCTCCATGCCGCCCTCCTAGCGCGCCCGGCCGGCGATTGCCGCCAGCGCGATCACCGCCACCCAGATGCCGAAGACCCAGCCATAGAGTGCCGGCACCCCCAGGATCGTTCCCTTCACGCCGAACAGGCCGAGCAGCGGCGGGTTGAACAGGGCGGCCGCCAACAGGAACAGGCCGATCATGCGGTCGCGATACCGGCCGGAGCCCGCCTGATGGCCCGGTGTCGGGTCTGGCGCGCTCAAAAGGCGCGCTCCCGCGCGGCGAGTTCGACCAGGATGTTGGCGCCGCGGATGGCGTCGTCCAGCGTCCGCACCTCGCGCTCGCGCAACATCTCGATCATCCGCAGGAACACCGCGGCGGTGACCAGACTGTCGCCCAGCGCGGTGTGGCGGTCCACCACCTCGATGCCCAGCCGTTCGGCGATGCCGTCCAGCGTGTGGTCGCCGTCATTGCCCAGCAGCATGCGCGACAGCAGCATGGTGTCGAGAACCGGACAGTCGAAGGCCACCCCCGCCGCCCGTTCCTTCATCTTCAGGAATTTCAGGTCGAAGGCGGCATTGTGCGCCACCAGTACCGCGCCGGAAACGAAGCTGCGGAATTGCGGCAGCACGGCGTCGATGGTCGGCTTGCCTGCCACCATCCCGTCGGTGATGCCGTGGAAGGGCACCGATTCCGGCGGGATCGGCCGTTTCGGATCGACCAGCGTGTTGAAGGTCTCGCCGGTCAGGATGCGCCCGCCGACGACGCGGACCGCGGCGATCTGGATGATCTCGTCACCGGTGCTGGGCGACAGGCCGGTGGTCTCGGTGTCGAACACCACGTAATGCAGCCGGTCCAGCGGCGTACGGCCAAGCTCGCTGGTCGCCAGCGGCTGGTGCAGCAGCCCGAAATCGAAGAATTCCGGCCGGGCACCGGCCTTCGGCCGCGGCTGGGTGGTGCGCGGCGACTGAGCCGGCGGCAACGGCACGCGCAACCGGGCGCGGGCGGTATCGCGGGCGGTATCTGGGGCACCGCCGGTGGGCAGCGGCTCGCTCCAGGCGGTGCTGCGGTGGTGTTGCAGGACGTCGCCGGCGCTGAGGCCGCCCAGACCGTCGGGCAGCGTCTGGTCCAGCCAGCCGTCCAGCGTGGCGCTGGACACCGCCGGCCCCTGCCAGACGAGGTCGAGATAGACCCAGCGGTCGCCGTCCTGCGGGCCGGCCGCTTCAAGATCGAAAGCGGTGGCGCCGGTCAGCGCCTGCACCCGCCCGATCAGATAGGCGAACAGCAGGACGAGGCTGTGGCTGTCGCCATGCACCCATTGCGGCAGGCCGGTCAGCGTCACCGTGGTGGCGGACCCGGCCCCCACCCGGTGGGCGACGAGGGTGATCAGGTTGTTGGAATGGATGTCGCTCATCGGCCAGCTGCCGGTGACGACATTGCGGTAAGCGTTGGTCACCCGCTCCAGCCTTTGCGACAGGCTGTCGCAGGATTCCAGCATCGCGCTTTCGAAGGCGGCGCGGTCGCCGGGGCCGAGATCGGGCGCGTCGTACAGCGTCTCCACCGCTGCGCGCAGATTGGCGATGGGTGCGCGGAACCCTTCCGTCGCCTCGCGCAGCAGAGAGTCGCGCTGGCCCAGTGCCGCCAGTTCGCTGGTGGCGTCGGACAGGGTCAGCACATAGCCGGTGATGGTCGGCGGTTCGTCCGACGCCGGGACGGAGTCCTGCAGGATGGCGCTCATCCGGCCTTCCAGCAGGATACGGCCATCCGTGGTGGCGCCGACGAACTGGGCGGTGGTGCCATGCTCGTGATTGACGTGCCGCCCTTCGCGCACCCGCAGGGTCAGCCGCTCCAGCGTGTGGGTCACCGGTTCCGCCACCACGAAATGCAGCAGCGAGCGGCCCAGCCCAAGCTCTCCGGTCAGGTGTAGGATGTCGAGGGCGGTCTGGTTGTAGAGCAGGATCTGGTGCCGGGTGTTGCAGACCAGCACGCCTTCATGCAAATCGCGCAGCACGGCGGCGAGCTGCGTCTTCTGCTCTTCCGCCTTGGCGGTGGAGTCGGCGACGGTGCGGGCGATGTCGCGGCGGACCTGGGCCAGCTTGTCTGACAGATCGTTCACTGCGCGGGCGATGGGCAGCAGGTCGCCATAGCGGGCCAGCGGCACCCGGCCGCCCACCGCCCCCTCGGCATTGCCGTGGGCGATCAGCCCGGCCTCGCGGCTCAGGGTCTCCGCGGCGCGCAGCAAATAGCGGTCGACCGCCAGCCACAGCCCCCACACCGCTGCGGCGCAGGCCGCCGTCATCACCACGGCATAGGTCAGCAGCGGGTCAGACGCATCCGATCCGCGCACCGCCGCCGCCAGCCCGACCGCCAGCGCCACCAGCGTGATGCCGGCGGCGCGGAAGGCCAGCGGGATCATGCGGCGCGGCAAGGGGCGGAGCAGCGGGGCCGGCGACGGCGCACCGCCGGTCTTCCGGTCCGGCCGCGGCCCGTCGAGCGCCGGAGCGGTCATGGCGCCGGCTCCGCGCTGCCGGTTGCCGGCAAGCCCAGATGGCGGCGGACGGTGGTCAGAAGGTCGCGAGTGGAAAAGGGTTTGGTGATGTAGTCGGTGGCGCCCAGCGCCAGCCCCTTCTGCCGTTCGACGTCGCGGCTGCGCGCCGTCAGCATGATGATCGGCAGGGTCTTCCAGGCCGGGTTGGTCCGCAGCGTCTGGCAGACGTCGAAGCCGTCGCGTTTCGGCATCATCGCGTCGAGCAGGATCAAGTCGGGGGTGAAATTCTCCACCGAGCGCAGTGCTTCGTCTCCGTCGCGGGCGATGCGCACGTCGAACCCGGCGCGCTGCATGAGAACCTGGAGCGACAGGACGATGCTGGGTTCGTCGTCGACAACCAGGATGGTCGGCTTCATGGCTGGGCGTCCTCCGGTGCGCCGGTCTTATGCCGGCTTCCCAATTTGCGGCCGGGGCAATGCATTCGTGCCCTGGAATGTCCATGGTACGAGCAAAGAGAAGCGGGGATCAAGCGGCACTCCCGGTTCCCCCGACCAAAGAACGGGGGTGAAGTCCGAAAGAAAAAGCCCGACCGCGACCAAATGTCGCCGTCGGGCTTTCGTTGGGATGACACGGTGTCGCAGGGGCAAGGACCGGCCGGCGTCCGCCGCCGGCCCGGCCGGGGGTCAGCGCGTCGTCACGACGACGGGGTTGAGCCCCATCTTCGATTTCAACTGCTCGGCCTCCCGCTTGGCGGCGGCCGGATCGGGGTAGCCGCCGACGCGCACCGCGCGCCAGGACCGGTTCGAACTGTCGGTCCAGTCCACCGTGTAGGCTTGGAACCCGTTGCCCTGAAGCCGCTGGACCAGCGAATCGGCGTTCCCCGTCACCGAGAAGCTGCCGACCTGCACCGTGTAGCGCCCGGCCGGCGCCTGTCCAGCGGGAGCGGACGGAGCGGCGGCCTTGGCGGCCTGCTTGGGCTCGCCTGTGCCGGAGGATGCGGCTGGCGGGGTGGCGGGGGCCGCCGGCGTCGCGGCGGGCGGACGCTTTGCCGCCTCCTTGGGCGGCGCCAGCATCGCCTGCAACGACCCGGTGTCCGCCGGTGCTTCCTGCTTGGGTGCTTCCTGTTTGGGCGCTTCGGGCTTCGGCGACTCCGGCTTCTGGACCGCGGGGGCGCTTTCCGCCGGAGCCGTAGCGCGCGGCTTCGGAGCCGCGGCGGGGGCGGTGGCAGGGACGGACGGCGGCTCCGGCACCTTCAGGACCGGCGGCGGGCTGGCGGGCAAAGCGGCGACCGGCGGCGGCGGGGCGGCGGAGGCGGTCGTCTGTGCCGGCGCGGACTGCACCGGAGGAGTCTGCGTCGCGGCGGCCGGCGGCGTGGTTGCCGGGGTCGGCAGGCTTCCGGTCGCGGGCACCGTGGTGCCGGGTGCCGGGTTGGCGGGGGCCTGGTTGGCAGGAGCGCGGGTGATGGCGGGAGCAGGCACCATCGGCGCCCCGCTGTTGGCGGCGGTCGTCACCGGAGCCGTATCGCCCGAGCCGAAATACACCACACCGACGGCAATGCCGCCGGCAGCGACCAGGGCCAGCGCGATCTTGCCCAGCGGCAGGCGGCTGCGCGCTGCCGGCTCCTCCTCCTCATACTCCACGTCGTCGTCCTGCGGGTCGGCCCGCAGATCTTCGTTCAAGGCGCGAAGCAGCTTGGCGATGTCCTCGTTCTCCGGCGGCGGAGTGTCGGAAGGGTTGCCGTTGGCCTTCATCTCGTCCTTGAAAGTCGGTGTCGTCAGGGTGGGAGCCTGTCGGTACGGTGGCTTGAGCGTCACGGTCGACCTGCGCTTGCCCGTCATGGCGGGCCGGCTGAAAGCAGAAAAAGGGGCCTTCCGCGCGCCGGGACCGCGGAACACGGACCGGCTGCGGAAAGCCCCTTCTCTTTATCGTATTTTGCCGCCCCTTCAAACCGCCATGCGGTCGCGCCCGGCAGTCGGGCGGCACAAAAGAAGGGACCTCAACCCTGATGCGGCCGGGTCGGGTCGACCGGCTGGGCGGTGGTCGTGGTGGTGGCGGTCGGCGCCGGCTGAGGCGCAGCCGGCTGTGCCGGAGCTGGAGCCGGAGCCGGGTTGATCGCGGCCGGAGGAGCCTGGGCCGGCGTCTGGGCGGTGGTGGTCGCGGCGGGCGGCTGGGCCTCGTCCTCGTCCTTCAGCCCGGCCTTGAAGGCCTTCACGCCCTTGGCGATGTCGCCCATCACGTTGGGCAGCTTGCCGGCGCCGAACAGGAGAAGCACGATGACCAGAACGATCAACCAGTGCCAGATGCTGAAACTGCCCATCGATCAATACCTCTGAAAAACGGTCGGAACGGATGTCGTCGCGGTCGCCACCAATGTGAGTGCCCCTTCCGCGCCGCACAAGAGGGGCATGGCCGGGAACCGTGACAAAGGCGGTGCCGTCAGGCTGCCGGGCCGCTTTCCGCCGGCTCATCCGGCAGCTGGTGGCGCATGATCAGCGGTGCCTGGAAGGCGCTGAACAGAAGGGTCAGCGGCATGATGCCGAACACCTTGAAGTTGACCCACATGTCGGTGGCGAAGTTCCGCCACACCACCTCGTTGAGCACGGCCAGCAGCAGGAAGAACCACGCCCAGCGGATGCCCAGCGTGCGCCACCCGTCGTCCGACAGGTTCAGAACCGTGCCCAGCAGGCGCTTCATCACGTTGCGCCGCGTCACGTGGGCGACGAACAGGACGATGGCGAACAGCAGGTTGACCAGGGTCGGCTTGATCTTGATGAACAGGTCGTCCTGAAGCCACAGCGTCAGGCCGCCGAACAGCAGCACGAACCCGGCGCCGACCACCGGCATGATCGGGATGCGCCGTTCCAGCCGCCAAGACACCGCGAGCGCGATGGTTATGGCGACCATGAAGACCGCGGTGCCGGTCATGATGCCGGCCTGTGAATTGGCAACGAAGAAGGCGGCGAGCGGGCCGGCCTCGATCGCCAGGCGTGCGAACTGGTTCATGGTTCCTGACATAGCCCGAACCGGTCGCCCATGAAAGGGGCGAATGTTGACGCACGAGACATTCGGGAGCACACCCCCGCCCATGAAGGGGGAAAATATCGCGGTGACATCGCGCGGCCCCCGACGACGGAGCGTCAGCGGGGCTTTTCTCGCGTCGAGTGTTTCGCTAACTCTTTCGTCATCCGCCGAACGGCGGGGGACCGGACGAAGGGCAGGGGACCATGGAAGCCGCCGAGGTGAAGGACCTGATCGACGAAGCCCATGAGCGGGAACAGGCCAAGCGCCGCCCCGCGGGCCATCACCATGCCGAAGAGAAGGACGAGGGCGGGCATGCGGTGAAGATGTCCACCGCCATCTACATCTCCGTCCTGGCGGCGGTGCTTGCCATCGTCAGTGTCGCCGGTTCGAATGCCGGCAAGGAATTGATGGCCAGCGCCATCGAGGCGTCGGACAGCTTCGCCTATTACCAGTCCAAGACCCAGCGCCAGATCAGCCTGCGTCTTGCCGCCGACGAGCTGGAACTGCTGTCTGCCGGCATGCCGGCGGACGCCCAGGCCAAGGCTTTGCAGCGCTCCACCGAATACCGTCAATCGGCCGACCGGATGGAGGCCGACGAGGGCAAGAACAGTCGCAAGGATCTGTTGAACAAGGCCAAGGCCGCGGAGGTCCGGCGCGACCATGCCGCCGCCCAGGACCCCTATTTCGACTTTGCCGAGGGGATGTTGCAGCTGGCCATCGTGCTGGCGTCGGTCTTCGCCATTACCAACCGCGGCTTCATCCTGTGGGCCAGCCGCGGTTTGGCGGCAGCCGGCGTGCTGATGGCGGTGGACGGCTTCACGCTGATCCTGCCGCTGCCCTTCCTCTGATGGATCAGAACTGGGCCGACAGACGCAGGGAGCCGTAGTTGGTCAGCGACTTCTGGCCTTGAAACTCCGGCGTCTGCAGGGTCTGGGCGTAGGTCAGGCCGTAGCGGCCGTAGCGCAGCGTCAGGCCGGCCTGCATGCTGCCGACCAGCGGATGCTTGGCGACCGACCGGCTTTCGCGGAAGCTGTTGCCGTCCAGGAAGATGTTGCGCGCCACCGCCCGGCCCTCGGCACTGGCATAGACGTACCAGGAAAAGCGCCCCGGCCGTTCCGAGTAAGGATTGTCCTGGTAGGGGATGCTGGAGGTCGGGCGTGTCACCAGCGCACCCACCGGCGGCGGCATGTTGCCGCCGAGCCGGACGGTGCCGCCGGCCGCGGCGAAAGTCAGCACGTTGCCGACGCTGCCGGCGACATGGGGGCTGAAATCCCATTCCAGCGGGCCGAGGCTGTTGGGCTTCTCGTCGCGCCAGACATGCTCGTAGCTCAGCACGACACCCGGCTCGTCGTGCAGCTGGTAGTTCCAGCCCTCCGGATAGGTGGCGCCGTCGACGATCTTGTGGACCGTCTTCTGCGTCTGCTCCGCCAGCGAAGCCGGGCCGACCATGCCGAGGTCGAGGTCGATGCGGTCCACCGCCCGCGGCGCCTCGTTCAGCACCGACACGCGGCCATAGAGCCAGCCGGCATAGGGCCGGTCCTTGGGATTCGGGTTGCGGGCGGTCAGGTCGCTCGGCGTGTAGATGTTCTGACCGAAGGCGAAGCCGTAGCGCCGCACCCCGCCCGGTTCGATCCAGGGCACGATGTTGGCCAACCAGTCGATGTTGCCGTAGGTCGGCCGCGCCCCGGAGAAATAATAGAACTGGAACCCGTTCGTGTAGTAGCGGTCGGTCCCGCCGCCGAACAGGTCGTTGTCGATCCAGAAGCCGATGGCCGGGCCGGAGGTCGCGGGTTCGTCGCCGGGGGGAGGGGTGGTTTCCTGCGCGTTCGCCGCCGATATGGCCGCCGTCGAGGCCAGCAGCAGGGTCGCAAATGCTGCGGCCAGAGTTGGGCCGCGTTTCGTCACCATTCCCGCACGCTCCATCCGTTTCGCGAGATAACGGATGGAGGGGACCTGTGTTGCGCTGCGGTGCGGCCTCTTTGGGGGTAGGGGCCGATGCCGCGGTCGAGGATGCCCCCGCGCTCTCACGCCCGTGTCCGCAAGCCCTCCACCGCTTCCTCCAGCGTCATGTCGATGCGCTTGATCCCGTGCAGCGACAGGAAACGCGCCTCGTTCTTAGACAGCTCGCCGGGGATCACCGCCCAGTGGCTGTCGGAGGAGCGCTTGGCGATCTGGCGGGCGAAGGTGCGCTGGATCTCGTGGTCAAAGCGGCAGCCCAGATACAGGAAATGACGGCCGGCGCGGCGGTCCTGAACAATGGCCGGGATCGGGGTCTGGATGTCGATCTCCGTCAGGATCTCGACATAGTCGCTGTCGGAAATCAGGTAGTTGCCGGCCGGCGTTACCGCCCCCGACGGCTTGTAGAGCACGGTGTCCCAGCCGGCGGCTACCTCCGCGGAGGCTTCGGCGCCGTCGGGGGCGTAGTAGCGCACCCATTCGCCGGTCGATTGCGGGTGCGACACCCCCTGGATCTGGCCCCAGTGGCGGTCGGTGGTGGCGCTCAGCAGGTTGTCCAGCACGTTGTCGTACCAGACATCGACCAGCAGCGGCGGGGCCGGGATCGCCGCCAGCAGCGCATGCACCGGGGTGGCCGGCACCGTCTGCCGGAAGATCTCGTTGAGGATGCTCTCCAGCGTCTTGCGGTGCTTGCGCGTTTCGATGAACTGGGCGACCGCGGTCAGGCTGGCGCGGATGCGGCCGGGGGCGGCGACCTTGGCGTTCAGGCGCTGCACCAACTCCGCCGAGTTGCGCGGGATCGGGCACTGGTCGGGCGGCAGGAGGTCGAAGGCACTGGGGCCGAGATAGGGTACCACCTGCCGTGCCGCCAGCGCCGCGGCGATGTCGGCCAGTGCCGCGGCGGCGTCCGGAACCGTGACGGAGTCGGTATCGGGTGCAAGTGTGGTGACGGTCATGGATGCCTCTTCCCTTCGGGGCTTCACAGATAGATCGCGGCGCCGGCGCCGGTGTTGACGCTGGCGTCCTTCAGCGTTTCCACGATGAAGGCGACCTGATCCCGGGTGATCTGGCGGTGCAGCGGCAGGGCCAGCACACGGTCGGCCGTCTTGGTGCAGACCGGGCAGGTGCCGCGGCCGGCCCGCTGTTCGCCGAGCGCTTCGATGTAATATTGCTGGGTGTGCAGCGGCTGGCCGAAGTCGCTGGCGTCGATGTCGTGGGTGTCCAGATCCTCGATGATCGAACGGCGGCCCGACGCGCTGAAGCGGGTGCCGAGATGGACGCAATAGACCATCGGGTTGACCACCTCGGCCCCCGGCCCGCGATAGGGCGGCTTGATCCCCTCGAAGCTCGCCATCGCCGCGTCGTAATAGGCGATCACGAGATTGCGGCGGGTCAGGATTTCCGGCAGGCGCTTCAACTGCACCAGGGCGAGCGCGGCGTTCAGGTCGCTCATCCCCGCCTGCCAGGGCAGGGTGCGGGTGATGACCACGGTGTTGCGATGTTCCGTCTCGCGCCGGCGCATGTAGCGCAGCTGGTGGGCGAGGTCGCGGTCGTCGGTGACGATCATGCCGCCCTCGCCGGCCAGCAGGATGCCGGGTTCGGAAAAGTCGAAGACCGCCGCGTCGCCGAAGGTGCCGACCATCTGCCCCTTGTAGGTCGAGCCGATGGCCTCGGTCGAATCCTCCAGCAGGATCAGCCCCTTGCCATCGGCCAGTGCGCGCAGCTCGTCCCAATGGGCGGGGTGGCCGTTGACGTTGGCGGCCAGGATCGCCCGGGTCTTCGGCGACACCAGCGACGCCGCCTTTTCCGGGTTGATGGTGTGCTGCCAATAGTCGATATCGACCAGCACCGGCGTGGCGCCGGACAGCGCCACCGCATGCTGCACCTGATGCCAGCCGAACGGGCTGCACAGCACCTCGTCCCCTTCGCCGATGCCGTAGCCCTTCAGCATCAGCAGCGTGGCCATGGTGCCACTGGACACCGCCACCGCATGGTCGCGGCCGACATAGGCGGCGAAGGCGTCCTCGAAGGCTCGCACCATCCGCCCGTCGCTCAAGGCTCCGGAGGACAGCAGGCGGCCAAGCATCTCGACCTCGGCACCGGAGATGTCCGGATCCATCAGCGGAATGTAATCGTCCGCCCCGTCATCGCCGGGGGCTGCGGGATCCCATGCTATGGCGGCTTCGCTCATTCACTCGTCCTCGTCCCGTTGGGCGATCACGACGCCGGTGGCAAGCTCCGGCTTGTCGGTGATGAGCCAGCAGTGGTTGTTGCCGTCCACCAGATGCAGGTCGAAGCCCACCTCTTCCCGGAAGGGGTCCTCCGCCATCACTGCGGCCATGGCGCCGGTGACGGTCTTCAGGTCCGGGTTGGCCTCGCGCACGCTGCGGACCACGGCGTCGAGCTTGCCGCCCCCGGCGAACAGCCGGCCGGCCAGGGTGGCGATGCTGTCGATGCGCTCGGGAGACAGGGCCATGGGCGTTACTCCGTGCCGCGTTTTTTGGCTTCCACGGTGATCGGCAGGCGGGTTTCCGCCGGCATCTCCGGCAGATCGAGCGTCCACCCGTTGGCGACCTTGACCCAGCCGCCCCACAGGCCCGGCTTCTCCATCTCGACGATGGGTTCCTCCAGGTCCTTCTTGGCGACGTAGATCGTGTACTGCTCGGACGCCTTGCGGATCATCACCTTCATTGCCGAAACTCCATCCTATTGTTTGGCTTATGTTTTTTGTTCAGGCGGCGACCAGACGGGCATGCAGGGCCGGCAGTTCCGACAGGACGGCGTCCACCTCCGCCGCGGTGGTGTAGCGGCTCAGCGAGAAGCGCAGGCTGGCGGCGGCCTGGGCGTCGCTCAGCCCCATGGCGGTCAGCACATGGCTCGGCTCGTTGCCGCCGGAGGAGCAGGCGGCCCCCATCGATACGGCGATGCCGGCACGATCGAGCCGCATCAGCAATTCCTCCGCATCGACCGGATGGCCGCGGCCGTCGGCGAAGCGGATGTTGCTGGTGTTGGGCAGACGGGCGGCGCCGGCGCCATTGACCACCGCACCCGGCCAGCGGGCGAGGATGCCCTGTTCCAGCCGGTCGCGCAGGAAGGCGATCAGGTCGGCCTCGTCGAGCCACAGCGATGCCAGCGACGCGGCTGCGCCGAAGCCGACGATGCCCGGCACATTCTCCGTCCCGCCGCGGCGGCGTCGTTCCTGATGGCCGTGGATCAGCGCGTGGAAGGGCGCGCCCTTGCGGACATAGAGCGCGCCGACGCCCTTAGGCCCGTGCATCTTGTGGGCGGACAGCGTCAGGTAATCGGCGATGCCGCAATCGACCGGAACCCGGCCCGCCGCCTGCACCGCGTCGCTGTGGAACAGGGCGCCATGGGCGTGAGCGATGGCGGACGCCCCTTCGACCGGCATCAGCACGCCGGTCTCGTTGTTGGCCCACATCATGGAGACCAGCGCCGTCGCCTCCGTCACCGCTGCGGCGAGATCGACCAGCGAGGGCAGGCCGTCGCGGTTTACCGGCAGGATGGTGACGCGCCATCCGCGCTGGCGCAGGTCGTCGAACAGGGCCAGCGTCGCCGGATGCTCCACCGCGGTGGTGACGATGTGGTCGCGACGGTGGTCGGTTTCCTCAATGACGCGCAAGGCACCCAGGGTGGCGGCATGGGTCGCCTCGGTGGCGCTGCCGGTCATCACCAGATCGGCCGGCTTGGCGCCGATCAATGCTGCGACCTGGGCCTTGGCCTCGCTGACCGCGCGGCGCGCGGCCATGCCGGCGGAATGAGGGCTGGACGGGTTGGCGAACTCCCCGAACAGGTGCGGCATCATGGCGTCGCGCACTTCCGCAGCCAGGGCGGTGGTGGCGTTGTTGTCGAGGTAGATCGTCATCACATCACCCCCCATCACATCATTCCGGGCACGCCGCGCCGCGAACCATCGGCCGGGGCGATCTCCTCCTCCAGGCAGCCGACGACGGTGCCGCCGGGGAACTCCACCAGATAGACCGGGAGGCTGCCTTCCTCGGTGCGGCCGATGCGGACAATGGTGCCCGGCGTGCCCTTGGGCGCCAGCAGGGCGCCGTCCGGCACCTGCGGGTGGCTGCCATCGTTGAACAGGTCCTCCTGCACCGTGACCCGCAGGCCCCAGTCGTACAGCGGTTCGCGCGGCGGGATGAAACCGGGCTTGGCGGCGGCTTCGACGTCGGACATCGCGAGGCTCCTTGTCAGGTTGGGACCGGGCTTCCGGACTGGGGTTGCTGGGGGTCGTTGCAGTGGGCGTCCACTACCTGCAACTCGCGCGCGCGCATGCCGACGACGACCCGTTTTTCGTAAAAATCAACGGCATAGATGTAATACATCTGCAGATAGGTCCCGACGGAGATGACGTAGCCGACATCGCCCTCGCGGATCAGGAAGTCGCCGACCGGACGGCCGGGATAGGTGCCGTCGTTGCGCACGTCGCGCAGGGCCTTGACTTTGAACCCCTGCTCCAGCACCGGCGGGCCGACCAGCTCGTTGGCGTCGTCGGCGCTGCGGGCACGTTCGCGGCGGTATGGTGCGGCTGTCTCTGTCATCGGGCTGCGCTCCGTCCGTTGAGGGGCCGCTAGAGGGGCGGAAGGTCGTTGGCGATGGTGAACCCTGCGGCGAGGCCGGCGGCGCGCTGCCGGGCGATGGCGCGCACCTCCTCCTCCGGGTCGTCGAACAGGGGGCCGAGCTGTCCGGCGTCGATCCGTCCGGCGACGGCGAGGCGGACCATCCAGTCGGCATCCTGCACCAGGATGTGCAGCTTCGACGTCGGCAGACGCTGCGCCACCACCAGCCGCACCCGCGGGCTGTCGTCCCAGGCGAGGCTGGGCAGCCAGTCCATGGCGAGGCGGCGGGCGACCTCCACCCGCACCTCCGGGTCCTCGTCATGCATCATCGCCGGCAGCATGCCGTCGGGAATCCGCCGCACCACCCGCAGCCGCACCGAGCAGTCGGGATCGCGCATCAGCGGGGCGAGGTCGGCGTCCTCCAGCCGGGTGGCGACGGCGATCCGCACCTCGCGGTCGGGATCGTCGCGCAGCTTCAGCAACAGTCGGCGCGGCAGCCGGCGGGCCAATACGGACCGCACCGTCTCGTCCGGGTCGCCGATCAGCCGGGGAAGCTGGAAGATCGGGGCGAAGCGCGCGGCATTGGCCCGGACCTCGAAATAGGGATGGTCGAGATGGCCGGCGGCGAGGTCCGGATTCCATTCGAAGAAGCGCTGGATGCGCTTGGCGTAGCGGTCCTGCACGCAGGCCTTCAACGGCAGGCAGTGGCCGGGCAGCTTGCCGCCCACGGGGAGGGTGACAGTCTCCGGGTCGAGCCGGCGGTCATGGTGGGGGCAGGCGGTGCAATCCACCGGTTCGCCACGCCAGTCCAGCGACTCGAGGATGTCGTCGCTCATGCGCCGGCCTCCTCAAGCTCGTCCTCATGCTCGCGACGGTCGGCGACGGCGATCAGACGGGAGGCACCGAAACGGTCGTCGGGATCGAGGGTGCAGACCTTGGTCAACGCCTCCCGTCCGGCGTCGATCCGGCCGGTGCGCAGCAGCAGGTAGCCGATGGCGACCAGGGCGAACAGGAACAGGCGGGGCGCCGGCTCCAGCCCGCGGAAATCGGCGGTGGCCGGTGTGACGTCGCGCCAGTCGGTGTGGTTGACGCCGAGTGCCGCCATGGCGTGGCCGATCATGCGCTCGCCATAGACCAGCGCCTGGCCGAGATCGGCTTTGTAGAAGTGGAATTTGTAATGGCCGAGATCGACGAGGCGATGGCCGGGAGCAATCTCCGCCGCGCGAGCGAGATGGGCGAGCGCCGCCGTGCTGTCGGCATAGCTGGCGGCGGCCAGATGCAGGCAGCGTTCCGCCTCGGGCGGAAGATCTCCGCCGTAATAGCGGCGGGCGAGCCAGTCCTCATCCACCTCGTCCAGCATGGCGCGGTGCTCCTGGGTTTCCCCCCTCCCGGGCTCTCAGCGGATCTTCGATCCGCCTGACGCCGTCAGCACAAACGAAGTTCGTGCGAGAGGCGGGAGAGGGGATCAGATCATCACGCCGGGACGCAGCAGTCGGCCGGGCAGACGGCGGCGCATTGCGGGCTGTCGAACTGGCCCTGGCACTCGGTGCACTTGGCCGGGTCGATGACGTAGGTGCCCTTCTTCAGGCTGATGGCGATGTTCGGGCACTCGGCCTCGCAGGCGCCGCAGACGGTGCATTCGGCGGACTTGATCTTGTAGGCCATGGCTCTCTCCTTCGGTGATGGGATGGCTGTGGAAGAGGGAAAAGGAAAAGGGGGTCAGGCGCGGCGCGCGGTCAGCGCCCCGGTGCGGATCACCGCGTCCTGGCCGGCGCGGGACTGGACGACACCCTGGCCGAGCCGCTCGGCATAGTCCTTGAAATAGGCGAGCGCCGATTCCTCGATGTAGTCGAAGGCGAAGCGGTCGACCGGCTCGATCCCGGCATCGGCCAGCGACTTGGACGGGCAGCCGCCGATCTTGGCGACGAACACCGCGGTGCAGTCGTTGATCGCCGCCAGGACGCCGTCCAGCGTATCGACGTCGCCGGAACCGCCTTCGCAATACTGGTCGACGCGACGATGACCGATGAACTTGGCGCCGCTCGGCCCGACCTCGTAGATCTGGAATTCCTTGGCGTGACCGAAATGTTCGTTGATGCGCTCGCCGCCCTTGGTGGCGACGGCGATCAGGATCGGATCGACGGTGAAGCCGACGCTCTCCCGGACGTCGGCCTGGGCCGCGGCCTTGGAGGCGTGGCGGCCGGCGCGCTCGGATTCGACATGCTCGCGGTAGGTGCGCCGGGCCTCGTCGTCATAGTCGACGAAGCCCATCGCCTCGATCTTGTCGGCGGTGAACTCCTCGCCGCGGTCCTCGCCCAGCAGGCCGACGGCGTCGGCGCGGCACTGGCGGCAGTGCCGCATCAGCTTGGCGCCGCCCTCGCAGGCGTCCTGCACCACCTTCAATTCCTGCGCGGTCGGCCCGCGCTGGCCGTTCAGGCCGAAATAAGTGCCGTGGGCAGGGTCGGAGATCAGCGGCATGATGTTGTGCAGGAAGGCGCCGCGGCTCTTCACCGCCTTGTTCACCTCCAGCAGGTGTTCGTCGTTGACCCCCGGGATCATGACCGAGTTCACCTTCACCAGGATGCCGCGCGAAGTCAGCATCTCCAGCCCCAGCATCTGCTGCTCGTGCAGGATCTTGGCGGCGTCCAGCCCGGTCCAGCGCTTGTGCTTGTAGAAGATCCACGGGTAGATCTGCGCACCGACCTCGGGATCGACCATGTTGATGGTGATGGTGACGTGGTCGATGTTGTATTGGGCGATGGTGTCCACATGGTCGGGCAGGGCCAGGCCGTTGGTGGACAGGCACAGTTTCAGGTCCGGTGCCTTCTTCTGCAGCATTTCGAAGGTGGCGAAGGTGTTTTTGCCGGCGGCCGCCAGACTATCGCCGGGGCCGGCGATGCCGATCACCGACAACTGCGGGATTTCCTGGGCGACCGCGAGGATCTTCTTGATCGCCTGATCGGGGGTCAACTTTTCGGAGACCACGCCCGGCCGGCTCTCGTTCGAGCAATCATATTTGCGGTTGCAGTAGTTGCACTGGATGTTGCAGGCCGGAGCGACCGCGACATGCATGCGGGCGAAATAGTGATGCGCCTCTTCCGAGTAGCAGGGGTGATTCTTCACCTTCTCCCACACTGCCGGGTCCATGTCGGCCGGACCGTCGGACGATCCGCAGGACGACGACGAACAGCCGGACGCCGCCTCGGGTGCTGCCGGCATCACGGCTGGCGGGGCCAGTTCCCCCAGCCCGAAGATGCTGTCGAGCGAAACCACGTTGCTCATCATCCACTCCTTCCCTGCCGTGCCGGACGACACCGTTGGACGGAACGATGAAAAGCAAGTTCGGGGCCAGAAGCAGAAATTGAGTAATCACAAAGGCTTGAGAGGAATTGTCGGGGGTGCGGACGCTGTCGTCATTGCGACAATGGCGGAGTGGGCGGAGGGCTTTGTCGGGGTGCCGACAAACCGGTCAGGCCAGTTCGGCGCGGAAGGCGACGACATGGTCCTGTCCTTCGTCCAGCACCTCCGCCCCGAAGCCGATCAGGCCGCTGCCGACCAGCTTGGTCGCATCCCGGCGCAGCACGAGCGGCGGCGACCCGCCGCTGCGGATGAAGGTGCCGTTGGTGGAATGATCGGTCAGCAGGAAGCTTTCGCGGGTGAAGTCGACCACCGCATGCTGGCGCGAGGTCTGGCGCGAGGCGATGCGCAGGCCGCTGCTGTCCTCCCGCCCGATGGTGACGCGGGTGAGGGCTTGGCTCAGCGTGATGTCCTGCCCGCGATAGGCGAGGTGCAGCGTCACCATTCTGCGGCCGACCTCCGACACCAGCGAGAAGCCGAGCGTGGTGCTGTCGATGGCGTCCTCGGCATCATCGCCGGTGCGGATTCGGTGGACGGGGATCGGGGCGGTCTTGCCCTTCATCGCGACGTTGCTCAGCGGCTTGGTCCGGCCGCGCAGGTCGGGTGACAAACCTTCCACCAGAGCCTGGGTCGCCAGGATCTCGCCAGGCCGGGCGATCTGCTGCACCCGTGCGGCGACGTTGCAGGCGTCACCATACAGGTCGCCGACGCCTTCAATCACGGAACCGAAATGGATGCCGATGCGCAGCCGCAGCCCGTACTGGCCCTCGATACCGATCATCGCGCAGGCGGTGCGGGCGCTGTCGTCGCAGAGCGGGAAGGCGGCGAGCAGCCCGTCGCCCAGGCTCTTGATGACGCCGCCGCGATTGTCCTCCACCAGCCGGCGCAGATGGGCCAGCACCCGCTGCGTCAGCGCCGCCGCGGTGACGTTGCCGACGCGCTCGTACAGCATCGTGCTGTCGGCGATGTCGACGAACAGCAGGGCGAGGGGCTTCTCAAGCGAAGGCAAGACGGAGATCCGTTCGACCGGGGAGCATGCCATCGAATCGAAGGCCCGGCAGGGTAACACGAAACCGCAGGGTGCGCGACGGGGGTAGCCGCCGGACGATGTCCGGCCCCCCGGTTTCCGGACCTAGAACCGCTTGATTTCGATGTTGTACTTGCGCAGCGCGTAGCTCACCTGACGCGTCGTCATGCCCAGCAGGCGGGCGGCCTTGGCTTGGACCCAGCCGGTCCGCTCCATCGCCCAGATCAGGCGGTCGCGCAGCGGGCCCGACTCCGGTTCGTCCAGCGGCAGGTCGGGCCCGACCGAAGCCGGTTGCGGAGCCGGGGAGGACGGGACGGCCGGCGCCGGAGGCGCCGGCCGGGGGGGGGGCACCCGCCCCACCGCCGGGCCGAGAGGCGGCGGGCGGACCGCCGCGCCCCCGAGCGCCACCGCGGCCAGCGGCAGTCCCGCATCGCCGAGCGCCACCAGGAAGGGGCGCCAGAACCTGGGCGTGCCGCTGACATG
>NZ_WHOS01000082.1 GCF_013340935.1 Azospirillum melinis
GGCCAGGAAGGTGATCAGCGCCACGAAGGAGCCGATCATGTAAATCTCGCCATGGGCAAAGTTGATCATCCCGATGATGCCGTACACCATCGTGTAGCCGATCGCGATCAGGCCGTAGATCGCTCCGAGCGACAAGCCGTTGATCAATTGCTGAAGAAAATATTCCATATCCTCATCCCACCTTCAGCGCGGCGCAAAGGCAGGGTGCGGCGGCACGGGCACACTCGGCACACCGGTCTCGCAACAGCAGCCCCCCTGTCTGGTGCACTCTGTCTGGTGCAGCCCATCCATTCACCAAACGGAATGCCGTATCATCCGGAATTCCGTCTATTGGTCTGACGGACCAAGATTTTTCCTGTTCGAAGGCGGCTCCTGCGATCCGGCCGGGCCGTCCGGCAAGTGCCCCTCCTGACCTTTTCGGTAGTACCAGCCTGACGGATTTTTGCAAGACAGATTTGTGTTGTCCGCATGCGTCGTGGCGAAGGGCAAGGGCCGGAAACGCGAAACGCCCCACCGGCGGTTGCCGGCAGGGCGTTCTGCAAGACGTCGTGGACCGTCAGGCCGTCAGCGGACGGCGACGGACTGCTTGGTCGGGGCGGCAGCGACCTTCTGCTTCGGCTTGGCCGGAGCGGCGGCCTTGGCCGGCTTCGCCTTGGCGGTCGTGGCCTTGGCCGCCGGAGCCGGCGTGGCCTGGGCGACGGCGAAGACCGGGTCGGGGTTGCTGACCACCTTCACGTCGCAGAGCGGACGGCTGGCCAGATGCATCAGACCGGCGTTCTTCTCGTCGCTGGTCAGGGTGCGCAGGTCGTCCGCCGTCAGCTCCTTCGCAGCGACCGAGCGGTCGACGAAGTTGGCGCAGTATTGCGGGATGCCGATGGTGGCGGCGCGGCGGCTGATCTCGTTCGCCAACTCCGTCCGGAACATGTCGAACTGCCGGGTGGCGTTGCCGCCGGAGCCTGAGCGTTTGTAGAAATTGATCAGCGATGCTTCCGAGCTGGACAGCAGGGCGCGGTTCTTGACCGAGAAGTCCTGGTACAGGTCGAACGGCTTCTTGTCCGGCGTGACCGTGCGGCAGGTCAGGCCGACCACCATCATCTCGGTGTGCATGCGCATCAGCTGCTCGGCCGCATGTTCGGCGCGGTTGTAGCAGGCGGGCGTGGCCGGGGCGCTGGACTTCGCCGGGCGCGCAGCCTTGGCGGCGGCCGGCTTCGCCGGCTCCTTGGCGGCAGCGCCGGCGGACGCCGGCAGGGCGAGCAGCGCGCCGAGGACGGCGGCGCCGGTCAGGGCTTTGAGGGAATGGCGGAGGGCGGCGCGCTGGCGACTCATCAGGGGCTCCGGTGGCGCGGTACGACAGGACGGGTTCGGGCGGGAAACAGCATTGCCCGACAGTCGGCGACCTTCTACCCGAACGCCGTGACGGGTCAATGGGATTTGGCCGATGCTTGCGTTTTGTCCCATCGGCGCGTCGGGCAGGCAACGCTGAGTGACCGAAGGTTCCTTCCCCTCTGGCCAGAGGGGGCGTGCGTCACTGGACGGGACCGGGCCGGCGACGCTATGGATTGGCGCAGGACAGTCGGACAGGTGACAGGGCATGGCAGCCACCGGATCGCAATCGGCCGGTACAGGGGCCGCGACAGAGTACCGGAGCGGGCACCGCATCGGCATCGACCTGGGCGGCACCAAGACCGAGGGTATCCTGCTCGACCGTCAAGGAAACCAGCTGGCGCGCCACAGAGTTCCCACACCGAAAGGCGATTATGACGGCACCGTCGCGACCATCCGCGATCTGGTGGCCCGGCTGGAACGGGAAATTCCCGTTGGAAGCAGGGCGACGGTGGGTTTGGGTATTCCGGGAGCCATCTCCCCGGCGACCGGACTGGTGAAGAACGCCAACTCCACATGGCTGATCGGGCGCGACTTTGCACGCGACCTGACCCAGGCGCTCGCCCGGCCGGTGCGGATCGAGAACGACGCCAACTGCCTTGCGGTGTCGGAAGCGACCGACGGCGCCGGGGCCGGCTGCGGCGTGGTGTTCGCGGCGATCCTGGGCACCGGCTGCGGCGCCGGCATCGTCGTTCACGGCCGGGTGCTGGGCGGGCGCAACGCCATCGCCGGAGAATGGGGCCACAACCCGCTGCCCTGGCCGACCGACGACGAACGGCCGGGGCCGGCCTGCTATTGCGGCAAGCAGGGCTGCCTGGAGAGTTTCGTATCGGGGCCTGCGGTCGCAGCCGACCATTTCGCGGCGACCGGCGAGAGCCTGGACGCCGCGGCCATCCTGGCCCGCGCCGCCGACCCGTCGACCGGCGACGCCGGGTGCCGGGCAACGTCGGACCGGCTGGTCGGCCGGCTCGCCCGCGGTCTGGCAGCGGTCGCCAACCTGCTGGACCCCGACGTCATCGTGCTGGGCGGCGGCCTGTCGAACGCGGAACTGCTGTATGACCGGCTGCCGGCGGCGATGCAGCCCTGGGCCTTCAGCGACCGGTTGGACACGCAGGTGCGCCGCGCCCGCCACGGCGATTCCAGTGGCGTGCGCGGTGCGGCATGGCTGTGGCGGCCGGGAGAAATGCCGCCGGAACCATCAGCCGGGTAAGCCGTCTCAGTCGCGGCGCGCAGTCCGCGGGACCGGCGGAGCGTCGGCACTCTGCGGCGCCGCCATCACGCGCTTGGCGGCGGCGGGGTCGACCGGCGGCGGCGTCAGCGAATGGGACGCGGAGTAATGCTTGTCCGTCCGTTTCACGTCGGTGCCGTAACGCGCCATGCCGGCCCGGTCCTTGCCCGCCTTCATCGCCCCCCAATGGGACGGCGCCGGGCCGGGCAGCGGCTGGGCCTGATCCAGGTTGCGCAGCAGCGGGCCGGTCGGAACCATCTGGTCGTACACCCAGGGCGCATATTCCTGCTTCTGGGCGTGGGCCGGCAGCGACAGCGTCATCACCGCCAGAGCGGCGGCGACGGCGGTCCGGATGGCGGTATCGGCAGAGAAGGCAACGCGGGTCATCGAACAGGCACCTTTCGTCCGGGAAAACGGATCGGAAGGGGCAGTCGAACGCAAAGCACCCGCGCCGTCCAATGCGGAGGCGCGTTACCCACCCCGGTCGCCGCATGCCCAAGCGGGGCATGGCTCCCTCCTTACGATAGGGCGCTGGGGCTATTCCGTTAGGAGGCCCCGTCAGGAGGCCGGCAGGCGGTAGAGCGTCAGGTGCAGGCGCTTGCCGGTGTTGTAGTTGAAGCCCGACAGCTCGGCCAGCGGCAGCGGCGTGGCGGTGCCCAGGCTGTCGAGGAAGGCCGGCGCTTCGCGGTCCTCCACCAGGGCCAGCCCGCAGGCGCGGTCCGCCGTCAGATGCGCGGCGGCGCCGGCGCCATGGACCAGCCTGGTCGGCGTGCCGAGCAGGAAGACCAGGCTCGGCTCCGAATAGCCGGCGGTCGCCACCACGCTGTCCGGGCAGGGCCGGACCTGCGCCACCGCGCGGGCAGCCTGCCGGCTGACCCACACGCCGTCGATGTTCGGCAGCACAGCGGCATAGGTCCCGGCATAGAGCAGCGCCGCGGCACCGACCCCGGCGGCAAGCCCGCTCCGCCGCTCCCCGCGCAGAAGCGAGCGCAGGGCGAGCGCGAAGAGTCCGCCGACCGCCGGCACCAGCGCCACCCCGACCGGATCGATCCGGCCATCGACCAGCCAGGGGATCACCGCCACCGCCAGCGTCAGGGCACCGAAACCGATCACGCCCAGCGCCACCGCAGCGGCAACCAGCCAACGGCGCGGCCGTTCGCGGCTGCGGTCGAAACCGTCGATCAGGGCCGCCGCGGCGATGGCGGCGATGGCCGGGAAGACCGGCAGGGTATAATGCAGGAGCTTGGTCGGCACCGCCTCGAACACCAGCCAGCTCGGGATTATCCAGGCGATGCAGAAGCGCACGGCGTCCAGCCGGCGGCGCGCCCACACCCAGGGAACCGCCAGCAGGGCCAGCAGCGACCAGGGGGCGAAGGTCACCCAGAAGGTGCCGAGGTAATAGCCCGGCGGCAGCCCCTTGCCCTCCTGCCCGCCCGACACCTTGCCCAGCATGTCGTGGCCGACGGACTCGGCGAAGAAGGCGCCCTTGCTCTTGATGGCGATGGCGATCAGCCAGGGAGCGGCGATGGCGACGACGATGCCGAGCCCGGCCAGCGGCTTCAGCCGCTTCAGCCACCCGGCCTCGCGGTCCCACAGGGCCAGCACCAGCGCCGTGCTGCCGGACACCAGCAGGACCATCGGCCCCTTGACCAGCACGCCGATGCCGGCGGCAATCCAGAAGACCAGCGGAGCCACCCAGGCAGCACGCCCGGCAGGGACAGGCTCGCGGCGGCCGAGATAGAGGTGGGCAAGCACCGCCTGCCCGATCACCACGGTGGAGAGCAGCACGGCATCGGTCTTGGCCATCCGGGCCTCGACCCCCAGCACGACGCAGGAGGCCATCATCAGCCCTGCGATGAAGCCGGCCGGGCCGCCGAACAGCCGGGCCGCCGCCCAGGCGCTGGCGAGGACGGCCAGGATCGCGCCCAGGAAGGATGGGATGCGGTAGGTCCAGATGACCTTGTCGGCGCCGACAGGAATCCCGCGCACGGCATCGGCGGCGGCGGTCGCGGCGGTCTGCAGCCAGTAGATGCCGACCGGCTTCTTGTAGCGCGTCTCGTCCTGGAAGCGGATGTCGACATAGTTGCCGCTGTCCAGCATCTGCGACGATGCCTGGGCGAAGCGCGCCTCGTCCCGGTCGAAGGGCGGCAGCACGGTAAAGCCCGGCAGGAACAGCGCCGCGGCGACCAGCGCCAGCAGCGCATAGGCCCAGACCGGCAGGCGGCTGGCCGACGGATGGCCTTGCGGCGAGGACGCTGCGGTCACGGCTTGCTCGGCACCGCGTCGCCGGCCGACACCGACTTCTTGTGGGTCCAGACGAAATAGACGTTGCGGGCGTAGATCACCAGACCGGCGCCCTGCCCCAGCATGAAGACCGGATCGAAGCGGTAGATGGCATAGGCGAACAGCAGGACGCCGCCGGCCAGCGAGAAGTACCAGAAGACTTCCGGCATGACGCTGCGGCGGGCCTTTTCACTGGCGATCCATTGCACAACGAAGCGCATGGTGAACATGATCTGAGCGAAAACGCCGACGCCGACCCAGATCAGGTCAGTGGTGCTTTGCCCCTGGAACCACGCTGCGGCGCGCTCAATCATCGTAGAATCCTGTCGCGAATGGGTCGCTGTGAGAAGGTCGATCGGCTTTGAAAGACGTCAGAGGCGTTCTGAGACCGGCGACATCTTCGTCCGCCGCTTCAGCCAGTAAACGCCCAGCAGATCGACCACGCCGATCAGCCCGCGCCGCCAGTTGTTGTATTTTGACACGCCGCGTTCACGCGGGCGATGGTTCACCGGCACATAGGCCACCGGGTGGCCGTGGGCGCGGAACAGCGCCGGCAGGAACCGGTGCATCGCCCCGAAGAAGGGCAGGTCGAGGAAGGCGTCGCGGCGGAACAGCTTCAGCCCGCAGCCGCTGTCGGTGCAGCCGTCCTGCAGGAAGGACTGGCGGACGGCATTGGCGATCTTCGAGGCCCAGCGCTTCGACAGGGTGTCCTGCCGCTTCTTCCTGAGGCCGCCGACCAGCACCGGCGCTCCCGCCTCGCCCGTCGACACCAGGGCGAACAGCGCCGGGATGTCGGCCGGATCGTTCTGGCCGTCACCGTCGAGCGTCACCACGAACTCGCCGCGCGCCGCCTTGACGCCGCTGCGCACCGCCGCACTCTGGCCGGAGCGCTGGACATGGCGCAGCACGCGCAGCCGGCCGGCTTCGACTGCCGGGGCAAGACGCGCCTGGGTGTCGTCGTCGGACTGGTCGTCGACGAAGATGACCTCGAAACCGCCGACCGGAACCAGTGCCCGCTCGATCTCTTCGAGCAGGGGCAGCACGTTCTCGGCCTCGTTGAAAACGGGGACAACGACCGACAGCCGCACCGGCTGGCCGCTCTCCGGATAAATGCTCACGGTTTGCCATCCCATTCGCCAAACGGGCGGCAAATTACTCTCGCGGCGCGGCGAACGGTAGCGGAAAAGGATGAGACGGAAGCGGGGCAGATCCCCGCGTCCGTCCGATATGCGGATGCAGAGGCCGGATTACCCCTTCTTACCACCGGTCTCGGGGACCAGCGGCAGCGGCACATAGCGCAGGTCGCCACCGCGGCTGACCAGCATCAGCAGGGTCTTGCGCCCCTGTTCCTTCGCCTTGGCGATGCGGGTTTCCAGATCGGCGGCGGTCGCCACCGGTTCCTGCCCGGCCTCGACGATGACGTCGCCGAGGTCGAGCCCGCGCTGCGAGGCCGCGCTGTCGCGGTCGACCTCGGTGACCACCAGACCGTCGACATCCTCGCCGATGGCGAAGGTCTCGCGCAGGCCAGGGGTCAAGGGAGCCAGCTTCAGGCCGAGCGCCGACTTGCTCTCTTCCGGCTGGGCGGAGCGGGGGGCGCCGCTCGATCCCGACATCGCCAGCTGCTGCGGCTCGTCGCGCAGTTCGCCGACGGTGACCTGGATCGACTGCTGCTTGCCGCCGCGCAGCAGGGTCATCGGCACGGTGCGGCCGATCTGCGTGGAGGCGACCAGGCGGGGAAGCTGGCGCATCTGCTCCAGCGGGTCGCCGTTGAAGGCGGTGATGACGTCGCCCTGGCGCAGGCCGGCCGAGGCGGCGGGACTGTCGGGCGAGATGCTGGTGACCAGAGCGCCGCCGGAGCCCTCCACGCCCAGGCTTTCGGCGATGTCCGGCGTCACCCGCTGGACCTGGACGCCCAGCCAGCCGCGGCGCACCTTTCCACCGTCCTTCAACTGGTCGATGATCGGCTTGGCAAGCGAGGACGGGATGGCGAAGCCGATGCCGACCGAGCCGCCGGTCGGCGAATAGATCGCGGTGTTGATGCCGATCACCGAGCCGCCGGCATCATAGAGCGGACCGCCGGAATTGCCGCGGTTGATGGCGGCGTCGGTCTGCAGATACTCGTCATAGGGGCCCTGCTGGATGTCGCGGGCGCGGGCCGACAGGATGCCGGCGGTCACCGAGCCGCCGAGGCCGAAGGGGTTGCCGATGGCGACCACCCAATCGCCGACCTCCACCGCTTCGCTGTCGCCCCAATGGGCGGCGGTCAGCGGCTTGGCGCTCTCGACCTTCAGCAGGGCGAGATCGGTCGGCGCGTCGGACCCCACCAGCTTGGCCGGCAGCTTGGTGCCGTCATGCAGGGTGACGGCGATTTCGGCCGCGTCGGAAACGACATGGTTGTTGGTGACGATGAGGCCCGACGGATCGATGATGAAGCCGGAGCCGAGTGCCATGCTCGGCAGACCTTGCGGACCGCCACCCTGCGGACCGCCGTTCGGCCCGCTTTCCGGCGAGCCGTTGCCCTGGCCGCCCCGTTGCCGGTTGCGGAATTCGCGGAAGAACTGCTCCAGCGGCGAGCCGGGTGGAATGTCCATCCCTTCCGGCAGCCGGCCGCCACCCGCCGAGGGCTGGGGCGCCTGGGTGCTGGAGATGTTGACGACGGTGTCGATCTGCGTGCGGGCAAGGTCGCGGAAGGACGGCGGCGCGTATGTTCTGCTCGCCCCCGGCGGCGCCCCGACGGCGGGCGCGTCCTGTGCGGCGGCCGGCAGCGCTGGCAAAAACACCGCGCCGGACAGCAACGCGCACAGCGCCGCGGCCGGAAGGCGTCGGAAGATCGGGTACGAACGCGGCACGGGCGCATGCGGCATGGACGGTCTCCGCAAAAAACGGTTGTGTAAAGCAGGGAAGCCGCGACCGACGGCTCCCCAAAAGACCCTGGGCGAGAAACCACTGGATGGCGGGCCCCGGTCGGGTTTGTTCTGAAACTGCAAACACGGAACCCCCCGTCCGGGGTCCATCGCACTTTTCAAAAGTCCGGCGACCGGAAGATGCCGGCGGCGGATTCGCTCCACTCTGGGTTTCGGGCCGCCTGCAGTTTTTAAAACCGCAGGCCTTTCACCAAGCATCGTGCCCAGTTGTGACACCGGATACAAAATCACGATTCCGTGCAAAGTTATGCTGGCATTTTTGAGAAGAGTTTCCGATAGTCATCCATACCGAAAACATCGCCCGCCAGCGTGAAGCCTCGATGCTGCTGACGCACGCGCCCGCGTGGTCCCGCGTCGGAAGCGTGCGGTCCGGGTGGACATGCTGACGAATGACTGAAAATTCACTTTGGCAACCGAGCGATATAATGAACGCAGAAACCGGGAGCGAACCGGAGTCTCCCAAGAAGCGTGGGCGCATTCCGCAGTCGGCGTGGCCCCAAATTCTTGATCGCTACCGCAGCGGTGCAACCCTTTCGGCCATCGCACGCGAATTCGAATGCACCCCCAGTGCCATCTCCTACATCATCAAGAAGGCGGAGGCCGCGAGCGGCCAGGGCGATGCCGTCTCTGGTGACGGGACACAGGACGATGCACAGATCGCCGACGCCGGGACGTCCGCCACAGCGGACACGGCTGGCGAAGCCGCCGCTCCGGTGACGGCGGCTGCCCCGGAGACACCGGCCGAAACGCCGGTGGCCGCTCCCGCCGAACCCGCCCCGGCACCGGCTGCCGAGACCCCGGCCGAACCGCGCCGCGCCGCTGGCCGCACTGGCCGGACGACGCTGACCCGCGCCTCCCGGCCGGAAGCGGCTGCCGAACCGGCCCCGGCCGAAGCACCGGCAGCGGCCCCGGCGCCCGCTCCGGCACCGACGGAAACGCTGCGCCTGAACCGTCCGGACCCCGCCCCGGCGGCGGCCCCCGCCGCCACGCCGGCTCCGGCCGCACCGGTGGCAGCCGCGCCGGAGGCCCCGCGGGCTCCCGGCCAGCCGACCCCGCCGGTGGATGCGATCGAAGGCCGCCTGCGCGACACCGCCAAGGCCTGCATCTCCGCCTATCGCGGCTGGCGTCAGCAGCCGAGCGAGGCGACGATCCAGTCCCTGTCCGATACCGTGCACGAACTGCGCAAGGCCCTGGCCCGCGTGGAAATCGACATGTCGGCCAGCCGCCGCGAGGAACAGGCGATCCGCCCGATCCCGATCCCCGCGCATCGGGCCTCTCGCCGCCCGAACTGAGCGGACTTTTGAAAAAGCGGGTTTGAAAAGGCCCCTTTGAAAAGCCTCCGTCCCCTCGTGGGGCGGAGGCTTTTTGTTGCCGCTTTCGCTGCCGCGCCTCCGCTTGCGTTTTTCGTGCAAAAGGGTCTTGACGGCCCCCTATCGAAAGGCTACTCCTCTGCGCCCCGATGGAAGGGTGGCCGAGTGGTTAAAGGCAGCAGACTGTAAATCTGCCCGCGTACGCGTACGCTGGTTCGAATCCAGCCCCTTCCACCATCCCTGCGAAATCGATGCTTCGCAGGACCGCCGTTCCAGACGGCTGATGTGCTGCAAACTCCCCCTTGGTTACAGCGATCCTGCGCCGTCGGTGCGCGGCTTTATTGTTCGTTTGGCAGCGAGACATGCCCGACGGTGTAAAGTTGCATCGTCTCCGTCACCCCCGGCGGCAGCCCGGCCCAGAGCGTGACTTTCGTCATCTTCCATCCCGTCGGATCGAATGCGGCAACGGCGGCCAATGCACCGGCGTCAATCGCCGACTTTGCCTCCGCGATGGCATTGTCCTGCCGTGAAGCCAAATCCGAATAGGCGGCAATCGCAGCGATGTCGCGGGTCGCGTAAGTCGCGTCTTTCAAATTCCCCGACAGCTCTGCATGCCAAACCAGCCATGTCTGCACGGACGGCCAGCCGAAATCGCGTGTCAGTGAGGCAAAACCCGGACTGGAAAGAAAGCTGTCGATCCCTTCCGGCTCATCCCACAGGTAGAACGGCGCATAGAGGTTTTCTGCGCTGACAAAACCGGCATCCTGTTTTCTTGCCGCGAGATAGGCTTTGAAACGCAGCCGTGGAAAACAGTCGAGCAGCGGCCCCTTCTCACGAATGCGGCGGTCGATGATCGCCATGTCGTAATCGGCGGGCAGCACGAAGCTGTATTGCATGGCGATCATCGGGAAAGCTCCCCCTGCTCGACGGCTTCCATCCAGTGAACGGCGGTTCCGTCCCGCACCGGCTGGACGCTGACATAGCTGAACGGACTGGACGGTGCCGCACCATGCCAGTGGCGTTCGCCGGGTGCGAACCAGACGGCGTCCCCGGTACGGACCTCGACCGGCTCGCCGCCCTCGCGCTGCACGAGACCGACACCGTCGAGCACGAAAAGAAGCTGTCCGGACGGATGGCTGTGCCAGTGGGTCACGACGCCCGGCGGGATGAAGGCGCGCATCGCCGTCATCTCGCCCTCTGTCCGGCTCGACAGCAGCATCTGGACGAGAAAGGAGCCGTTGGCGATCCCTTCGGGCGCGGAAACAACCCCTTCGCCGGCGCGTCGGACGGTCATGGCGGGCGGACAGGACATCTGCATTTCAAAATAGCCGGTCATGGAAGGGCCTCCTGCGCCGGCAGCGCGGCGGACACACCGGATGCGAAAGACCAATCCTCGAAGGTCGAATCGGCGATCACGATCATCACGTCTTCCGGCCGCACACCCGGCGACGCCGCGAGAATCTCGACCAGCCGCCGGTAGAAGCGCGCCTTGGTTTCCGGCGACCGCAGCTTTCCGGTGGTGATGTGAAAGACGATGAAGTCATCCGAGCGCGGACCGCCACGATAGGTCCGGTCAAAGACCAGTTCATGTGGTTGATGCTGGTGAATAGCCAAGAATCGGTCGTTCTCCGGAACCTCGAAGCAGTCGACCAGCGCACGGTCCAGACTGTCGGAAACGGCCGCGAGATAGGCCGGCGATTTACCCGCGAGCAAAGAAATCCGTGTGAAGGGCATGGCATGCCGCTCCTGTTTGAGCGATTGACAGCCCCAGTATGGATGGAGATTATCATCCCGATAATCAGATTATTTTGAACGAATCGTCCTGATTTACGGGATTTTCAAAATGCGCCTCACCAACCTCGATATGGATGCGCTGCGCAGTTTCGTCGCCGGCATCGACGCCGGATCCTTCGCCCAGGCCGCCGATCGGCTCGGGCGGTCGACATCGGCGGTCAGCGCCCAGCTCAAGAAGCTGGAGGAGCAGACCGGGACAGCGCTGGTGCGCAAATCGGGTCGCGGGCTGACGCTCACCGATGGCGGCGAGGTGCTGCTCTCCTATGCCCGGCGTCTGTTGAACCTGAATGACGAGGCGATGAGCGCCGTTCGCGGCGCGGGGCTGGAGGGCTGGGTCCGTCTGGGAATTCAGGAGGATTTCGGCGAGACCGTATTGCCGCAGGTTCTCGGCCGCTTCGCCCGCGCCCACCCCAAGGTCCGGATCGAGGGGCGCATCGCCCGCAACAGCGAGCTGTCCGAGAAGATCGCCTCCGGCCATCTCGATCTGGCTCTGGCATGGGACGACGGCAGCGCATCGGCCCCCGAACGGATCGCCTCATTGCCGCTGTGCTGGCTGACCGCGGCGGAGGAGGCGCCAATCTGGCAGGCCGACGGGAACGAGCCGTTGCCGCTCGCCGCATTGGAGGCGCCATGCCTGCTGCGCACCATCGCCTGCGACCATCTGGACCGGCATGGGATTGCCTGGCGCATCGCCTTCGTCAGCCCGAGCCTGGGCGGCCTCTGGGCGGCGGCGGCGGCGGGGCTCGGCATCGCCTTGAGGACACCGGTGGGCCGGCCAGCGGCGGTACGCGTGCTCGATCCCGTCGCCTGCGGCTTGCCGCAACTTCCGTCGCTCGGCCTCAGACTCTTGCGGTCCGACAAGGGACCGAACCCGATTGGCGATCATCTCGCCACCATCATCCGGCAGGCGTTGCGCGAAACACTGCCGGCCGGCTGGATGCCGGAAACACCGGGCGCCGGCTGACGCCGGCCTTAGAGTCTGCCTGATGCTTATTGAAGCATCAGGCAGACTCTAATCTTTTGGTTTTCCGTGTGATTCACGCTTCACGCGATTCCGCTTGAACCGATCACACTCTAACGCGGCAGCGGATCGGCGGGCGTCACACGCGGGAAGCGCAGCGTGAAGGCGGTCCCCGCCCCCGGCTCGCTCTCCAGCCGCAGCCGGCCGCGCAGGGTGCGCGTGACCAGCGTGTAGACGATGTTCAAGCCCAGCCCGCTGCCGCCGCGGTCGCGGCTGGTGGTGAAGAAGGGCTCGAAGATTTTGCCGTGCAGGTCGGCCGGAATGCCGCGCCCGTCGTCGGCATAGACAAGCTCCACCTCTCCGCCGGTCACCGTGACCGTCACGGTCAGCCGGCCGCGCACGCCGGGCTCATAGCCGTGCAGCAGCGAGTTGATGACGAAATTGGTCAGGATCTGGCCGAAAGCGCCGGGGTAGCTGTCGAGCGTCAGACCATCCGGACAGCGCACCTCGACCGAATGCCCGCCGCGGCGGATGCGCATGCCCAGGCTGCGCAGAATCTCGTGGATGTACTGGTTCAATTCGAAGACGCGGCGTTCCTCGCTGGCCTGATCCACGGCGATCTGCTTGAAGCTCTGGACCAAGCGGGTCGCGCGCTCGATGTTCAGCAGCATCAGCTGCGTCGCCTCGTCGGCGATGTCGATGTAGTCCGCGAAATCGCCGCGCCGCAGGCTGCCGGCTTCGAAGAGATGCCGCAAGGCACGGGTCTTCTCCGCCAACAGCGAGGCGCCGGTCAGGGCAATGCCGACCGGCGTGTTGATCTCGTGCGTCACGCCGGCCACCAGCGATCCCAGGGCCGCCATCTTCTCCGCCTGGATCAGTTGGACCTGCGCCTCCTTCAAATCCTGCAAGGCCCGCTCGGCCTCATCCTTGGCGGCACGCACCGCCTCGGCCGCGTGGACGCTTTCGGTGACGTCGGTGTGGGCGCCGACGATGCGGACGATCCGGCCGTCGTTCCCCGCCACGGCGAGCACGCGGGTTTCCAGGAAGATCGTCTGGCCGGACCGGTGGCGGAAGCGCTGGAGCTGACGGCTTTCCGACCGGCGGCCGGCCGCCAGTTCCTCCACCATCTCCAGCGCGGCGTCGCGGTCCTGCGGATGGAGCAGCTCCTCCCAGCGGCGGCGGCTGTTGTCCATTTCCGCTTCGGAATATCCCAGCAGGCCCCACCATTGCGGGGAAAACCACACCTCCCCGCTGTGCAGGTCCCACTGCGAGATGCCCTCGCGCGCCGCCCGGATCGCCTGTTCCAGCAAGTCCCGGCTGGAGGCCAGCTCCCGCTCCGCCTGCTTGCGGCGGGTGATGTCGGTGTAGGTGGTGACGAATCCGCCGTCGGGCAGCGGCAGGGTCACCGTCTCGATGATGACGCCGTCGGGCCGGACACGCTCGTTGTAGAAGGGCCAGGGCGCCTTGCGGATATGGTGCAGCCGCTGCGCCACCAGATCGTCGACGTTGCCGCGGCCGTAGCCGCCCTGCTCCGCGATGTGGCGGACCACCACCTCATAAGGCTGGGCATAGCGCGGAAATCCGGGATCGATGTAGAGCAGCTCCAGCACGCGCCGGTTCCAGGCGACCAGCCGGAGGTCGCGGTCGAAGGCCATCACCCCCTGGCTGAGGCAGTCGAGCACCGAACTGGTCTTCTCCCACGGTTCACGCTCCGCCGGGATGCCGGCAACGGCGGCCTCGACCGCCGTCAGCAGCCATTCGCCCGCTCCACCGCTTCCCAGCGCCAATGTGACGGCGCTGCCGTCGGGAAGCCCCGACGTCATCGGCCGGCCGCGGCGCAGATCGGTCATCGCACCGCCCAGCAGGCTGCCGAACAGACCATCCAGCGTCGTGTTGCCGCCCACGTCGAACCGGGCCGCGAAGGCGGCATTGGCCCACACCAGACGTTCGTCGGCGTCGAAGCGGGCGAACCCGGTTTCCCCCATGCCCGTGCCTACTCCCTCCGCTCAGTCCGCCAGCCACCGAAGTCGCACGAAGACCCTACTCCAAATAGGATTGATTACGGGAATACTCACGAATTCAAGCACGCGGGCAGATTTATATTTCGCATTCTTATATCTCTTAAGTTGCCGGGCAAGCGCCATTGCAGGACGATTCCCGGGAAATCCGGCGGACAGGCCTCTTGATTTTACGCGGCCACGAAGCCTAATCCAGCGGCTGTCGTGCGGTGCGGCAGTCAAGCCGTTGACGGGAAAAGGATTTGTATGATGGGGGATGTCGCGGCCTATGGCAGCCTGTTCCTGGTGGCGCTGGTGGCCGCGACGATTTTTCCCGCCCAGTCCGAACTTCTGCTCGCCGGGCTGCATGCATCCGGCAACTATCACGACGGCCTGCTGGTTCTGGTGGCGACCACCGGAAATGTCGCCGGTTCCACGATCAACTGGGCGCTCGGCCGCTATCTGATGCATTTTCAGGACCGCCGCTGGTTCCCGGTTTCCCGCCCGCTGGTCGAACGGGCGACCGGATGGTACCAGCGTTTCGGCGTCTGGTCGCTGCTGCTGGCCTGGGTGCCGGTGATCGGCGATCCGCTGACGCTCGTCGCCGGCATCCTGCGCGTCGACCTGCGCCTGTTCCTGCTGCTGGTGACCGTCGGCAAGCTGGGACGGTACGTTGTGCTGATTGTTGCAGTATAGCACAGTATAGTAGCAGTATTGTGCGTGATGCCGTTGGAATCCGACAACAATGAGCTTGTGAACGGGCCCGCCGGCACAGTATTAACGGACCCCGAAACGCGGATCCCTCGAACCGGTGAAAGGCCTCGGACCTGAAGGGGCTTTTCGGAATATCGACGTTGTTTGACAGAGGTCAAACGCGCCGCATCGGCGGTCGACTATGCTCCGCGCCAACGTGGAACCGGAAATCAGGCGCATCGACATGCCAGACGGAAGCATCGTTCAGCAGGGCCCCGCCCAACCCGCCAAGGTTCCGCTGTACGAAAACCATAAGACGATTCATCCGAAGGCGGTCAAGGGCCTCTATCGCCGCCTGAAGACCGTCACCTTCTCCGTTCTTCTGGCACTGTTCTTCATCGCCCCCTGGATCCGCTGGGAGCGCGGTCCCGATGCGCCGGCCCAGGCGGTGCTGTTCGACCTGACCACGCCGCGCTTCTTCCTGTTCTGGATCGAGATCTGGCCGCAGGAGATCTATTACCTCACCGGCATCCTGATCGTCGCGGCGCTGGGCCTGTTCCTGGCGACGGCGCTGGCCGGGCGTGTCTGGTGCGGCTTCGCCTGCCCGCACACGGTGTGGACCGACCTGTTCGTGTGGATCGAGCGGGTCTTCGAAGGCGACCGGGCGGAGCGCATCCGCATGGAGAAGCAGCCCTGGACGACGCGCAAGATCCTGCGCAAGGCCGGCAAGCATGCCGGCTGGATTGCGCTGAGCCTCGTCACCGGCTTCGGCTTCCTCGCCTATTTCACCGACGCCCCTGCCCTGCTGCACGATCTGGCCACCTTCCAGGCCAGCTACGAGGCGACGTCGTTCTTCGGCATCTTCGTCGGCATGACCTATGTGATGGCCGGCTGGACGCGCGAGCAGATGTGCATGTACATGTGCCCGTGGCCGCGCATCCAGAGCGCGATGCTGGACGAACATTCGCTGGTCGTCACCTATCAGGTCGACCGCGGCGACAACCGCGGCCCGAAGCGCAAATCGCAGAGCTGGGACGAGCGCCGCGCCCAGGGCTTCGGCGACTGCATCGACTGCGGTCAGTGCGTGCAGGTCTGCCCGATGGGCATCGACGTCCGCACCGGCGAGCAGTCCGACTGCATCAATTGCGGACTGTGCGTCGACGCCTGCGACAGCATCATGATCCAGCAGGGCCTGCCCACCCGACTGATCGCCTTCGATTCGCTGGCCGCCCAGGACACGCGGGCTTCCGGCAAGAGCTATCAATGGCACCTGATCCGTCCGCGCGTCATCGTCTATGCCCTGATGATGCTGGTCATCGGCGGCGCGATGGCCTGGAGCTTCGCGCTCCGCCCCAGCCTGAACATCACCGTTCTGCGCGACCGCGCCCCGCTGTTCGTGACGCTGTCCGACGGCTCGATCCGCAACGCCTACACCTTCAAGGTCGCCAACAAGACCCGGCAGAACCGCTCCTACACCCTCAGCGTCGCCGGCCTGCCCAATGCCGACATCAAGGTGATCGGCGAGGCGGAGGATGAGGCCGCCGCCCACACCGCCACAATCTCGGCGGAGCCGGACAGCGTCGCCACCTACCGCGTCTATGTGACGGCCCCGCGCGCAGCGCTCACCGCCACCTCCCTTCCCCTGACCTTCCAACTGTCCGACACCGGCACGGCCGAGAAGAACAGCCGCGACAGCGTTTTCCTCGGCCCCGCCAACTGACGGTCGCCAACACCTTGGCATGAGCGCGAAAGGCGGTGGCCGTCGGAACGGCCTACCGCCTTTCGCTTTTGTGCGCAAAGGGGGGACGCCCGCATGGACAGTTTGCGCGGGCACCCGAGCCACTCACCTGACTCAAGCGAACGCAGGCTGGGCCACGGCGACAAAGTGCCGTCCGGCAGCTTGGTGACGGGTGGCAGCGAGGTGAAGGTCCCATGCTTTTTGATTTCGAACCATCGGGCATCAACGACACCTACCTGCGCCTGACCCGCAACGGGCTGTCCTGCATCGTTGCGCCGGCCGGGGCATGGAACGGGCTTGTCCGGGTGAATTACATCGTGGCCGGCGCGCCCGGCAGCAGCGAACCCTACATGATCTTCCGCAGCCTGGATGTCGGCTGGGACGACGGTCGATTCTGCTGGAAGGGGCGCGCAGCGCCGGTGATGACCAGTTCCGCCATGGTCGACATCCTGCTGGATCGCGGGATGGTGACCGAGGCGGAGGCGGAACGGCTGCTGTTCGGCATCAACACCCCGGCGGCCGGCGCCACGTCGGACGAGTCGCTGATGATCCGTGCGCTGCTCGCCGGCTGCAGCTTCACCCCCGTCTACGACCAGCAGCCGCTCAGCAGCGAACCGCCGACGGTTGCCGGCTTCGCCATGCGCACCCTGTCCGATCCCGGCGCCTTCATGCTGGAGGCCCGCAACGGCATCCCCGTTCTGGACAGCGAGGCGCGCGACGCCCTGCGCCGGCTGGTCGGCGTGGCGATGTGACGCCCTGCCCCTCCGTCTTTGGTCGAAGATCGCGGCGAAGAGGATCGATTCCCTGCCCAAAGGCGTAGGGATTAGACCTTCGGGCGATAGAAACTGTCACAGTGCCAGGACATTCTTATTGCAACTGCTCACGGGAGCCACGCCGCCGCCGACTTAAACCTTTTGCGAGAGAGTTCGACCAGCCATGAACGCCAGACTGTCCCACCGCTGCACCTCCCTGTTCGACCGCGCCCGCGCCGCTTGGCTCAGCCAGCCACTGGCCCGCAGACTGGCCTCCCGCAAGGCCACCGGGCGCCCCCGGATGTCGATGGAACTGCTGGACCTGGAACTCTTCCGCATCGACATCGGTCACTGAAGGCCGCAGCCCGATTCCGTTCAATGGCTGCTCTACTTCAGCAGATGCTCGTACCGTGCGTCTGTCAGCGTCTTCATGAAGGCGACCAGCGCCTTGACACGGCGCGTATCCAGGGCGGGCGCCGACTCCAGTTCCTTTGACGACAGGTTCGCCGCCACCTCCGGTGGCCCCCACGGCTTGCCCGTCTCCGGGTTGAGCGCGGCCTTTTCCGTCCGGTTGTTGTAGTGGTCGTAGAAGCGGACCACCGTTTCCAGATCCTTGAACACCCCGTTGTGCATGTAGGGGCCGGTCACCGCGACGTTGCGCAGGGTCGGTGTCTTGAATTTCCCCTCGTAGGCGGGCTTGGCCGCCGCCGGATTGTCGTGCAGACCGCGGTCGGCGAAGCCCGGCTTGGCCGTCGCCTCGCGCAGGGCGGGATTGGCCGGCACGCCGATGTTGTGGTGTTCGTAGTTGGTGAAGGTCTCGCCCGCGGCAGCCGGCATCGGCTTCAGCTTGTGGCATTGGTTGCAGTTGGTGAACTGGGTGGAGAAGAACAGGGTCATCCCCAGATCCTCCTCCGCCGTCATCTTGTACTCGCCGCGCAGGGAGCGGTCGTATTTCGAATCGAAGGGCGCGAAGCGGTCGGTCTTTTCGAAGGCGGCGATGCTGTCGCTCATCGCGTCATAGGCGCGCTCCGCATCGTCCAGCACGCCGGCGCCGTAGAGCGCCACGAAGGCACGGGCATAGTCGGGATTCTCCGCCAGCCGGGCGCGTGCCTGCTCCTTGGACGCCAGCCCCATCTCCGCCGGGTTCAGCGGCGGACCGCCGGCCTGATCCTTCAGGGTGGCGGCGCGGCCGTCCCAGAACTGCCCGCCGACCGCCTTCCCGTCGGCCTTGATGTGGAAGGACGGCGTGAAGGCTGCATAGCTCGCCGTCGGCGCGTTGCGGTCGCCCACCGATTTGCCGTTGTCGCCGACCGACGCCGCCCCGCCCGCACCGCCGGTGCGCGGATCGGCGAAGCCGAAATCCGGGTTGTGACAGTCGGCGCAAGACTGGGTGCGGTTGGCCGACAGGGCGGTGTCCGAGAACAGCGCCTCCCCCAGCCTCTCCTTGCTCAAGAGATCGGCGGCAAGCGCCGCTCCGCCCCCCGCCAGACCGGCCGACAAGAACGCCAGCGCCAATGCACGGGGGAAGGAAAGGGAGGGGGTGGGCATGATGACGCTCCTGGCAACGGCCACTGACTGAGGCCGACACTGAGCGTCAAAGGTTAATCGAGAGTGAGAATTGTTATCAATTGACCTGCGCGGAAGAGGGGTGGGGCGAAAGGTCGCTGACCGGCAAAGGCCCTGGCCCGATCAGGCCGGCCCGTTTCCTTCCCCCTCGCTCAGCAGCCGGCGGATGGCGTTGACCAGCGGCTTCATGTGGAAGGTCGAGTCCGGAGAAACCGCGACGGTTCCGCCGGCCGCCTCCACCGCCTCGGCCACCACCGGACCGACGGCGGCGATGCGCGTCCTGGCAAAGCCCTGGCGGAAGGCGTCGCCAAGGCCGCAGGCCTCCGCCACCTCATGCAGGCGCCGCACCTGGGGGGAGGCGGTGAAGGCGACGAAGTCGATGCGCCCCTCCGCCATGTCGCGGATCGCCGCCTGGACGGCGCCGGTCTCCGAATCGTTGGCGTAACGGTAGGGGGTGATCGCCACCGGCTGGCCACCACGCGCCCGCACCGCCTCCAGCAGCGGTTCGTTCGGGTTGTCGGGGTAGAGCTGGATGCCGACGCGGCGGCCAGCCAGATCTTCTTCCCCCAGCATGGCGATGACGCCGTCGGTGGTCGGGGCCGGGGCGGATTTGTAGGGGGCGCAACCGATCTCGCGTAGCGCCTTCACCGGCTTCGGGCCACGGACGAAGACCCGCGCGCGGCCGATGGCGGCGATCACCTCGGCCTCGCGCTCCATGGCGCGGGCGACAGTCATCAACCGCCGCAGCCCCTCGCCAGTCAGCAGGACAATGTCGTCGAACCCCTCGGTCAGCAGCTGCTCCAGCCATGCCCGTGCCGGCGCCGGATCGTCGAGGTCGAGGATCTTCACCATCGGGCAGCGGATCGTTTCGGCGCCATGCTGTTCCATCATGCCGGCGAACAGGTCGAGGTCCCGGCTTTCCGGTACCAGAATCCGCTTCCCCGCCAGATCGCCGCTCTGTCCGGCCATGGTCCCGCTCCCGTGATCGCTCGTGTGGTGACAGCGAGACTAACAGCAGGCGGCGGGCGCGGTCACGCAGGATGGAGCGGCGGCCCCAGCCGGAGACCGGCGAACGGCCTTGACAAGCGGTCCGCAGGCATCTCCCCATCACGCGGCCCCACGAGGGCTGCGCATGACGATCCGGAACGACGCTATGGCCTTCTCCCCGCTCCTGGCGGTTTTCCTCTTCGCGGTGGCGATCTGCGCGTCCTGGGCCATTCTGCGCCTCGTTCCCCATCCGCTTCGCCCGCAGGCCAGCCCCGAAAGCCGGAATGATGGCCGCTACGCCGCCATCGACGGGATGCGCGGGCTGCTGGCCTATGCCGTGTTCATCCATCACGGCATCATCACCTGGCAATATCTCCACACCGGCCTTTGGGCGCTGCCGCCCTCGCGGCTCTACACCCAACTGGGACAGAGCAGCGTGGCGCTGTTCTTCATGGTCACCGCTTTCCTGTTCTGGGACAAGCTGCTGAAGGCCGGGCCGGACATGGATTGGCCGGGCTTCGTGTCGTCCCGCATTTACCGGGTCTATCCGGTCTATGCGGTCGCCGTGCTGCTGGTCGCGGTGCTGGCGCTGGCCTCGACGGGTTTCGAAGTCAGAACCGGTCCGCTCGACCTGCTGCGCCGGCTGGTCGGCTGGGCGACCTTCAAGGCTCCGCCGATCAACGGCCTGGAGAACACCGGGCAGATCGTCGCCTATGCCACCTGGTCCCTGCCCTACGAGCTGCTGTTCTACGCGGCGCTGCCGGCACTCGCCTTCCTGGTCACGCCGGCACGCCGGCTGCGGCCGGCACTCGTCTCGGTCGCCGTGACGCTGATCCTTCTGCTCTATTTCCACAATTTCAGCCTTGCGGTGCTGGAATGCTTCCTGGGCGGCATCGCCGCCGCCCATGCGATCCGCCGGCCCGGACTCGTCCGGTTCGCGCGGTCGGACCGCGGTCTGGCGGTGGCGCTCGCCGGCCTGTCGGCGGCTGTGGCAGGCTTCGACACCGCCTATGCGCCGCTCCCCTTGCTGGGGCTCAGCCTGTTCTTCGCCGCCGTCGCCGCCGGTCAGAGATTCCGCGGAGCCCTGACCTGTCAGCCGGTTCTATGGCTGGGAGACATCAGCTACGGCGTCTATCTGCTGCACGGGATCGTGATCTGGACAGCGGTCACCGCCAACGCTCCCGTGCGTACCCTTGTCGGGGAGGATGCAGGGCTGTACGCGCTGGCGCTGGCGGGGACAGGCATCCTCGTCGTGGCCGTCGCCAGCCTCGTCCATCTGGCGATCGAGCGGCCGGCGATCATGGCCGGCCGGCGGAGCCGCGCCCTGCGTCGGAACGACCGTGCCGAGCGCGTTCCAGCCTGACGATCGCGGCCATCACACTCTAGCCACGCCGGCAGTGCAGGAGGCTGAACAGCCCGAAGGGCGGCAGGGTGCGGATGCTCTCCACCGCCAGCCGCGACCCGGTCATCATCGCATCCAGCGTGAAATCCGGCCGCCAGCCGAGCTTCTTCGACAAGGGCGACAGCCACCCCTCCACCGCGCGGCGGACGCCGGCTTCGGGGGCGGCGAAATGGTTGACGATCACGATGTCGCCACCGGGTTTGCAGACGCGCTCCAGCTCCGCCATCGTGCCCTGGGGGTCGGGGACGACGGTCATCACATACATGGCGACCACCACGTCGAAACTGCCGTCGGCGAAGGCCAGCTTGCCGGCATCCATCTCCAGCAGCCCCTCGACATGGTCGAGCTTCTCGCGCTCCACCCGCTCCTGCGCCACCTTCAGCATGTCGGTGGACAGGTCGATGCCGACGACGCGGTTGTCCTTGCGGTAGTCGGACAGCGACAGGCCAGTGCCGACGCCGACCTCCAGGATGCGCAGGCCGCCGCGGCGGTTCAGCCACTCCACCGCCGCATGCCGGCCCGATGCCAGGAGCACCCCGAACACGCGGTCGTAGAAGCCGGCGTAGCGGCGATAAGCAGCGCGAATGGATTCGGCGTCCATGATCCTGTCCCCCTTTTCGATCCCGTTTTCGGCAGGTTCGGCAAGGTCAAGCCCAAGCCGTCGGCGGCGCACCATAGCCGGCTTTCCTGCATCCCGAAAGTGACGCAAACAACAAAACCCGGCCAATGTCACGCACCGGGCGCATATCCATTTGATGTTGTCGACAAAGTCATTCGCAATCATCTCTTCGTTTTCTTTTTTGATTGAACGTTCATTCAAGAACCAACGCAGCCTTGACGTTCGTCGATCCTATGGGAAAAGGCGCTGGACAGCATCGCCCCGGCGGCTCCATAGACAGGCATGGTCGACACCGTTCCCTTCCGTCCGCTGCGCCGCCGCAGGATGGCGATCCTCGTCGCGGCGCTGGCCGCGGTGACGGCAATGGCCTGCTGGGGCGCCTATCGCTGGGCGGAAGCGGAGGCGCGGGCGGCGCTGACCCTCAATGGCGACCAGCGTCTTGGCCTCTATGCCAGCAGCATCCGCAACGCGGTCGGCCGGTACGACTATCTGCCCTTCCTGGTCGCCCGCGACCATGAGGTGCTCGACCTGCTGGACGCTCCTTCGGATCAGCGGCGCGACGCCGTGAACCGCCGGCTGGAGACGGCGAACGCGGCGGCCGGATCGGCGGCGCTCTATGTGGTGGACCGCAAGGGATTGGCGCTGGCGTCCAGCAACTGGGCCGATCCAGCGCAGAGCTTCGTCGGGCACACCTACGACTTCCGCCCCTATTTCCGTCAGGCGGTGGAGACCGGCAGCGGCCGTTATTTCGGCATCGGCGTCACCACCGGCCTGCCCGGCTATTTCCTGTCGCACGCGGTGCGTCAGGGCGAGGCGCTGACCGGCGTCGCCGTGGTCAAGATCGATCTGGAAACGGTCCAGCGCGACTGGGCCGCCGGTGGCGAGCGGGTGCTGGTCACCGACGAAAACGGCATCGTCTTCCTGTCCAGCCATGCCGAATGGAAATACCGCGCCCTGCGCCCGCTGCCCGACGCGGTAACGGCCCGGCTGTCCCAGACCCGCCAGTATGACCGCAGCGACCTGCCGCCGCTCGGCCTGCGTGACGGCCCGCTGATGGAAAACGGCGCGCGGCTGGTCAGTCTTCCCATCTCAGGTCCAGAGGCAAACCGCCGCGCCTTTCTGATGCAGGAGCTTGCCCTGCCGGAGTTCGGCTGGACCATCCGCTTCCTGTCCGACCTGGAGCCGGTGAAGGCACAAGCGGCCGGTGCCGCCATTCTGACCGCCATGGGCATCCTGCTGCTGGCCGCGGCGGCAGCGCTGGGCTGGCAGCGGCGCCAGACCCTGCGGCTCCAGCGTGAGGCGCGGGTGACGCTGGAACGCCGGGTGGAGGAGCGCACGGCCGAACTGGTGACCGCCAACCGCATCCTGCGCGACGCGCAGGAGGAGCTGGTGCAGGCCGGCAAGCTGGCGGCGCTCGGCCAGATGTCGGCGGCACTGGCCCACGAGATCAACCAGCCGCTGGCCGCCATCCGCACCTTCGTCGCCTCCACCCGGCTGCTGGCGGAACGGGGGGAAACGGCGATGGTTCGCGACAACCTCGCCATGATCGGCGATCTGGCGGAGCGGATGGCGTTGCTGTCCGGCCATCTGAAGGAGTTCGCCCGCAAAGGGCCGGCACGGGTAGAGGCCGTTCCGGTCGCCCGCGCCATGGACCGCGCGCTGGCGCTTCTCGCCTCCCGCCTGCGCGAGGAGGAGGTGCAGGTTGACCGGTCGATCCCGCCCGACGCCCGTGTGCGCGGCGACGCGGTGCGGCTGGAACAGGTCTTCGTCAACCTGCTGCGCAACGCCGCCGACGCCATGGAGGGCAGCGGGGACCGGCGCCTGACCCTGACCGCCACCCGCAATGCCGCTCCAAACGGCGACAACTGGGAAATCCGCATCCGCGACACCGGCACCGGCATCGCCGAGGCGCACCAGTTCCAGCTGTTCGACCCCTTCTTCACCACCAAGGAGGTCGGACAGGGGCTTGGCCTCGGGCTGTCGCTGTCCTATGGCATCGTGCGGGACTTCGGCGGCACGCTGCGGGCGGAGAACAATCCCGAGGGCGGCGCCTGCTTCGTCGTCCAGCTGCCGGAGGCACAGTGAGGCCCAGATGAAGACCGATCCGCTTGCCACTCCCGTGCTATTCATCGACGACGAGCTGGCGATGCGCGTGTCGGTGACGCAATGGCTGCAACTGGCCGGCTTCGCGGCACAGGGCTTCGAGACGCCGCAGCCGGCGCTGGACCTGCTGTCGCCCGACTTTCCCGGCGTGCTGGTGACCGACGTGCGGATGCCGCGGATGGATGGCATGGCAGTGCTGGAACGGGCGCTGGAGCGCGACGCCGACCTGCCGGTGATCCTGGTGACCGGCCATGGTGACGTGGCCCTGGCGGTGGAGGCGATGCGGCGCGGCGCCTACGACTTCATCGAGAAGCCCTTCGAACCCGATCATCTGGTCGCCGTCCTCCGCCGCGCGGCGGAGAAGCGCCGGCTGGTGCTGGAGAATCGCGGACTGCGCCGCCGCGCGTCCGGCGGCGGGATCGAGGCGCGGCTGATCGGCACCTCTCCCGCCGTCGCCGAGCTGCGACGCGACCTGATCGACCTTGCCGCCACCAGCGCCAGCATGCTGATCCATGGCGAGACCGGCACGGGGAAAGAACTTGTCGCCCGCTGCCTGCACGATTTCGGTCCCAGAGGCTCAAAGGGCGCCTTCGTCGCCGTCAATTGCGGCGCCATCCCCGACAGCATGGCGGAAAGCGAGCTGTTCGGGCACGAGCCCGGCGCCTTCACCGGCGCCACCCAACGCCGCGCCGGCAAGCTGGAGCATTCCAGCGGCGGCACCCTGTTCCTCGACGAAATCGAGAGCATGCCGCTCGCCATCCAGGTCAAGCTGCTGCGCGCGCTCCAGGAACGCACCATCGAACGGCTGGGCTCCAACAAGCAGGTCGCGGTCGATCTGCGGCTGGTCGCGGCGACCAAGATCGACCTGCTCGACCTCAGCGAGGAGGGACGTTTCCGCGCCGACCTCTATTACCGGCTGAACGTGGCGGAGCTGCACATCCCGCCGCTGCGGGCGCGGGCGGAGGACATTCCGCTGCTGTTCGACTATTTCACCGCCGAGTTCGCCGCCCGCCATGGCCGCGAACCGCGTCCGCTGGAGCCGGCCGACCTCGACGCCCTGCTGGCCCACGACTGGCCCGGCAATGTGCGGGAGCTGCGCAATCTGGCCGAACGCCACGTCCTGTCGGTGGGGCGCAGCGGCGTTGCCGGCCTGCTGCGCCGCCGCCCCATTGGGGGAGAAACGGCGGCCACGCCGCGCGCCCTGGCCGATCAGGTCGACGCCTTTGAAAAACGGGTGATCGAACAGGCGCTGGAGCGCTGCAAGGGCGACATCAAGGCGGTGATGGACCTGCTGGACATCCCCCGCCGCACCCTGAACGAGAAGATGGCCCGCCACGGCCTGGACCGCACGCGCTTCCTGCCACGGGGATAGCCGACCGTCACCACCAGTGGCGCTGCTGGCGGCCGGTGCGCAAGCGGGCCATTTCGACGGTCGTTGCCGGTTCCTCCGGCTTGCGCAGATCCTTCACCACCGCCAGCAGTGCGCCGTCACGCTCGACCTCCGCCACCGTCGGGCCGGCCATCAGCGTGTCGCAATCCTCCTGCGTCGGCGCGATGAAGAAGTCGGCGCGGGTCCAGTCGGTGACCCAATGCAGATTGGCCGGGGCCAGCTTCTCGAAAGCCAGCGGTTCGGCGCAGACGGCGACGCTGTAGCTGCGGTGGCGGTGGGTGCGCGCCTCCTCCGCGGCGATGACCTCCGACAGATCCTCGACGGCTTCGGGCAGGCTGTTGGCCCAGTAATCCACATCGTATTTGCGCACCGCGCCGGCAACGCCGCCGACCAGTTCGTTGAAATAGACATATTCGTTGGGATGCAGCGACTCCAGGACCACAGCCTCTCGCCCCAGGACCAGCGCCAGCGCAATTCCGGCCAGCACGGCGGCAGACAGTCCCCGCCCGGTTCGCTGGGACACGCCGAACCTCCAGGCGCCGGCCCAGCCGAGCAGCCGGTCGAGCCCGATGCCGCCCAGCACGGCCAGCGGCGGCAGCACGAACAGGAAATGGCGGATCGCGGTATAGCCGGGCGCATGGGTGACGGTGAACCAGGCCACCGGAAACAGCGCCGCCAGCGCCACCAGCCCGCAGCCGACCGCGCGGGCGATGCCCTCCCCACCGGCCAGCCGGTCCCGATGCATCGCCGCCGGCAGAACCATCAGTCCCAGCACGGCACCGCCCAGCATCACCAGCGGCAGCTTGATCCCGAGATACCAGACCAGATAGCTGCGCGGCACCTCGTACATCCAATATTCGGTGCCGCCCAGCAGGGTGCGGATCGGGTAATGGAAGTGCGAGAAATCGGCCAGCGCCCGCAACGGGTTCAGCGGCTCCAGAACCGCCCAGGGCCAGAAGACAGCCATCAGCCCATAGGCGACCGGCAGCGCCGGCAGCAGGCACAGCGCTCCCCGCCCGGTCTCGCGCAGCCGGGCAACGGAAATGCCGCCCATCAGCAGCCACCCCGCCAGCATCGCCGCCGCATAGCCAAACAGCAGCAGCGCCCCGACCCGGATGCCCAGCGCCAGCCCGACGAGGACGCCGAATCCCAGCACCATGGGCAGGCGCGGCCGCGGCATCTGCCCGGCCAGCCGGACCAGCAGCGCCACCGCCGCCATCATCAGCACGGCGAAGGGAATGTCCTTGGTATGGTTGAACAGTCCGCCATACCAGGGACCGCACAGCGCCAGCAGCGCCCCGGCGAGGAACCCCGCCCGCGGCCCTGCCAGCCGGCGGCCGACGCCCCAGACC
>NZ_WHOS01000083.1 GCF_013340935.1 Azospirillum melinis
GCGTGTTCAGCGTCACCTTCCGCCCGCCTGCCCGGAACCGGACGATGCCGAGGAACGCACCATCGACGCGCCAACCGTGCAGCGGCTCCAGCACCATGCCGGCGGGCGGAAGGTGACGCTGAACACGCTGGTCCAGGCGGCATGGCTGCGGCTGCTGGCCGCCGTCACCGGCCAGAGCACCGTCGCCTTCGGGGCGGTGATGTCGGGCCGCTCGGTCGAGATGCCGGGGATCGACCATGTCACCGGGTTGCTGGTCGGCGTCCTGCCGCTGGTCTGTGCGGTGAGCGATGACAAGGGAGACGATGGCTGGCTGCGCGACCTCTTCGACGCCAACATCGCCGCCCGCCAGCATGAGCACGCCCCGCCGCCGGAGCTGCAAAGCTGGACCGCCGCCGCCCCCTTCGACAGCGTGGTGATCTTCGAGAATTACCCGGTGGACGAGGCGCTGTGGCAGAGCGAGCGCGCCACCCTGTCCTTCCGCGACGTCGGCAACCGCGGCCGGATGAGCTGGCCGCTGACCCTGGTGGTGGTGCCGCGCGACACGCTGGTGCTGCGGCTGGAATATGCCGGCGGGCTTCTCCGCCGCGACGACGTGGCGGCTCTCGCCGACCGTCTGGTGACGGAACTGGAACGCTTCGCGGGCGGCCGGACGGCGATGTGGGACGTCCCACAATAGCCCCGCAGAACGTGGGACGTCCCACATCGTCCCCCTACCGCCGCCCGCCAAGCTCCCGCACCAGATCAACCAGCATCCGCACCCCCGGCGGCAGATGCCGCCGGCCTGAATAATAGAGGCACAGTCCGGGAAACGGCTGCGTCCACTCCTCCAGCACGCGCAGCAGGCGCCCGGCGGCGATGTCATCGGCGACATGCCATTCCGCCAGATAGCCCAGCCCGAGCCCGGCGCGGACAGCGGCGAGCATCAGATCGGCATCGTCCAGGATCAGCGGCCCGGTGCCGTCGATGGCGACCGCCTCGCCATGCCGCTCGAACTCCCAGCGATAGAGGGCGCCGCTCGGCAGGCGGCTGCGGATGCAGCGATGGCGGGCGAGGTCGGCCGGCGTCTCCGGTGGGGTGCGGCCGGCGAAATACTCCGGCGTGCCGACGACCGCGAAGCGCAGGTCGGGGCCGAGCGGGATGGCGATCATGTCCTGCGGCACCTGCTCCGCCAGCCGCACACCGGCATCGAAGCCCTCCAGCACGATGTCGACCAGCTTCCCTTCCGTGACGATGTCGACGGTCATCTCAGGATAGCGGCGCAGATACTCCAGGATGATCGGCTTCATGATCATCCGCGCCGCTCCGGCCGAGCTGTTGATGCGCAGCGTTCCGGCGGGGGCCAGCCGATGGTCGGACAGCCGGTCGATGGCGGCGCGGATGTCGCGCAGGGCAGAGGCGGTGTCGGCGACGAACTGCTCGCCCGCCTGGGTCAGCGCCACGCTGCGTGTCGTGCGGTGGAACAGCCGCACCCCCAGCCGCTCCTCCAGAGCCGCGATGGCATGGCTGAGCGCCGAGCGCGACATCCCCAGCTCGGCCGCCGCGGCGCGGAAACCGCGATGCCGGGCAACGGCCTGCACCGCTTCCAGCTCCGCCAGTCCAGTCACACTCATTGTCCCGATCCGTTCACCGATGCATGCGGGATTGTCCACCTTATCACCCGGCGGCCCCTGTGCCACCTGAATGGCCGAAACCCATTCACCTTACCGGGAGAGCCCGATGCACGAGATCGACAGCATCTATATAAACGGCCGCTTCGTCACCCCGCATGGGACGGAGCTGTTCGACCTGCACAATCCGGCGACCGGCGCCGTCACCGGCCGCGTCCGCCTTGCTGACGAGGAGGACGCGCAAGCCGCCATTGCCGCCGCCAAGCGCGCCTTTCCGGCCTTCTCCCGGACGGCCAAGGCGGAGCGGATCGCCCTGCTCCACCGGCTGGGCGATGCCGTGGCCGCCCGGCGCGACGATCTGCTCGACGCCGTGATTGAGGAGTATGGCGCCCCGGCCTCCCGCGCCGCCTTCATGGTCGATCACCCGGTGAACGCCTTCCGCGAGACCGCAGCCCTGCTCGCCGATTACCCCTTCGTCCGCCGCATGGGCACGGCCGAGGTCAGCATGGAGCCGCTCGGCGTCGCCGGGCTGATCACGCCGTGGAACAGCAATGCCGGCTTCATCTGCGGCAAGCTCGCCACCGCCATCGCCGCCGGCTGCACCGCGGTGATCAAGCCCAGCGAGATGAGCGCCCGCCAGACGCGGATCGTGACCGAGGCGCTGCATGCGGCCGGACTGCCGCCCGGCCTGGTCAACATCGTGACCGGGCGCGGCGAGCGGGTGGGGGCGGCGATCTCCAGCCATGCGGACGTCGCCAAGATCTCCTTCACCGGCTCCACCGCCACCGGCAAGGCGATCCTGCGCGCGGCCGCCGACAGCCTGAAACGCGTCACGCTGGAGCTGGGCGGCAAATCGCCGACGATTATCCTCGACGATGCCGACCTGTCGCGGGCGATCCCGCTGGCGGTCAGTGCCGCCTTCATGAACAGCGGTCAGGCCTGCATCGCCGGCACCCGCCTGCTGGCTCCGCGCAGCCGCCTCGCCGAGATCGAGGCGCTGACCAAGGCGGCGGTCGAGGCGGTGCGTGCCGGCGACCCGCGCGATCCGGCAACCACCGTCGGTCCGATGGTCAGCCGGACCCAGTGGGACCGGGTGCAGCGCTACATCCGCATCGGGGTGGGGGAGGGCGCCGTCCTGCTGGCCGGCGGGGAAGGGCGCCCGGAGGGGCAGCCGGAGTTTTCCGGCGGCTGGTTCGTGCGGCCGACCCTGTTCACCGGCGTCCGCAACGACATGACCATCGCGCGCGAGGAGATCTTCGGCCCCGTCCTCTCCATCATCGCTTACGAGGACGAGGAGGAGGCGGTCGCCATCGCCAACGACACAATCTACGGCCTCCAGGCCTATGTGTTGGCCGGCGACACCGCCCGTGCCCGCCGGGTGGCGGACCGCATCGTCGCCGGCCGCGTCCTGATCAACAGCCTCGCCCACGATCCGAAGGCGCCGTTCGGCGGCTTCAAGCAGTCCGGCATCGGCCGCGAATATGGCAGCTTCGGCCTCGACGCCTTCCTGGAGCCGAAATCGCTGCTGGGGGAGGGCGTTTAGGCGCCCTCGTCCAGAATGGCGTCGATCTCGGCCCGCAGCCGCACCAGCCGCTCGCGGTTGCCGGGGTCGAGATGGCGGCGCTGTTCGCGCACCACCGCCACGTCGCGCAGGATGCGCTTCACGCTGGCCTGCAAGGCCCGCACCGCCTCCTTCGCATCCGGCTCCTGGGCCGGCGCGTCCTCCACGGCGTCTCCTTGGGCATGGTCGCGCTTGGCCTGCCGCACCGCCTTGACGCTGGCGCCTTCCTTGGCCCGCTTCCACAGCCCGGCCTGCAACCCGGCGGGGGCGGCGGCGATCTCGATCATCACGGAGCGGGAGACATGGGCGAACTCGGTCGCATACTCCTCCCGGATCTCCTCCGGCAGCCCCATGATCGCCAGCAGCTTGGTCACGTCGGTGCGGTCGCGCCCGACGACGGCGGCCAGCTCGTCATGGGTGTAGCCGTGCTTGTCGATCAGCCGGGCGAGCGCCGCCGCATATTCCACCGCGTTCAGATCGACGCGCTGGACATTGTCGATCAGCCCGATCTCATCGGGGTCGCCGGAGGTCAGGATGGCGAAGACCGTCTTGCGGCCCAGCATCTCATGGGCGCGCACCCGACGCTCGCCGCCGATCAGCAGATACTCGCCCTGGGGCAGGGGACGGACCAGGACCGGGTTCTGCAACCCGTGCCGTTCGATGGAGGCGGCGAGGCTGCGCAGCTCCGCCTCGTCGAAATGGCGGCGGGGCTGGTCGGGGTTGCGGTGGACGCGGGCAAGGTCCAGCTCCACCACATGCGGGAAGCCGGCCGAGGTGCCGAACAGCCGGTCGCTGCCCACCGTCAGCCCGCCGGCCATGCCTCCGGTCGGCTCAGCCGCAGTGCCCAGCAGCTCGCGGGTCTTGCGTTCGAACTTACGCGACATGGGTCGTCTCCCGGTTCTGGGCATAGGCGCGGATCTGGCGCGCCACCTCGCGGAAGGTCTCGGCCCCCGGCGCCTTGGGATCGCCGGCCAGCGTGATCATGCCGGCCGCCGCGGCCTTGCCATAAACGGTGGCGCGCGGGATGGGATCGAAGACCGGCACCTGACCGGCATAGGATTCGTGCAGCTCCTGCAACGTCGCGCGGTCCTGGGTCAGCCGGTCGTTGTACATGGTCGGGATGATGCCGGCGATGCGCAGGGCCGGGTTCACCCGGCGGCGGATGCGGCCGATGGTGTCGACCAGCCGCTTGACGCCCAGCAGGGCCAGCGCCTCCGTCTGCACCGGCACCACCACCAGCTCCGCCGCCGACAAAGCGTTGGCGGTCACCAGCCCCAGGTTGGGCGCGCAGTCCATCACCACGAAATCGTAGGAGTGGCGCACCTCGTCCAGCTTCTCGCGCAGGATCAGCCCGCCGGTGGAATCGGCGGCCAGCTCCACGTCGGCATCGGCCAGCGACAGCCCGGCCGGCGCCAGATCCAGCCCGCTCTCCGCCGTCGGCATGATCACCGAGGTCAGCGGCTCTTCCGAGCGCAGCACATAATAGAGTGTCTTGCGCTGCTGCTCCAAGGCGACGATGGCGGCGTTGCCGATGCCGACATGGACGGTGGCGTTGCTCTGGGAGTCGCAGTCGATCAGCAGCACCCGCGCCCCGCCCTCGGTCAGGGCATAGGCGAGGTTGACGGCGGTGGCGGTCTTGCCGACGCCGCCCTTCTGGTTGGCAACCGCCAGATAGGTTGCGGAGCGCGGTCGCTCGTCCGCCTTGTAGCGGGTCAGGAAATCGACGAGCTGCTGCGGGATGCGTTCCGCCCCGCTTTCCCAGCGGCTGATCCGCGCCTTGGTATAGCTGCGGCTGAGTTGCCCGTTCAGCCAGTCGGCGAACTGCGTCTGGTTCTCGCCGCGGCGCTCGCGCAACTGGCGCATCTCGTCGCCCCCGCCACCCATCGACCGCACTCCCGTCATTCAGCTTGGACTCCGCCCCCCATCGGCGGGCCGGGCGGAGTCTGAGCAAGTTGCCGGAACTTTGTCAATGGAGCCCGTGCGGAGTTGCAACAACAAATGCAACCCCGCGCCCTCGGCCGGCCGCGAATCTCACTCCTCGGCTTCGGCCGGCTGCTCGATCCTGGGCATCACCAGCACCTTGTCGATGCGGCGCCCGTCCATGTCGACCACCTCGAAGCGGACGCCGTTCCAGTCGAACCACTCGCCGGCCTGCGGCACATGGCCCAGCCGGTGCAGCACCAGCCCCGCCACCGTGTGGAAGTCGCCGGCATCGCGCAGGCCGCGCACGCCGATGGTGTCCTCGAACTCGTCCACCGGCATCCAGCCCTCGACCAGCCAGGAGCCGTCCTCGCGCCGGATCGCCGCGGTCTCCACCGCCTCGCCGGCTTCCGGCAGGTCGCCGGCGATGATCTCCAGGATGTCGGTCAAGGTGACCAGCCCCTCGATGCTGCCATACTCGTCGACGACCATCGCCAGATGGTGGCCCGAGTTCTTCATCAGGTCGAGCAGCTTCAGGATCGGCGTTCCGTCATGCACCACCAGCGGCTTGGCGGCCCCGGCCTCCAGATCGAAGGGGCGGCCCTCGACGACCATGCCAAGCAGGTCGCGGGTGTGGACGACGCCGACCAGCTCGTCGAGCGCGCCGCGGCACACCGGATAGCGGGAATGGCCGAAGCTGCGGATCGCCTCCAGCAATTCGGCCTGCGGCTTGCCGAGGTCGAGCCAGGCGACGTCCGGGCGGGGGACCATGATGCTGCGCACCGTGCGGTCGGCCAGCCGCAGCACGCCGTCGATCATCTCCTTCTCGGCCGGGGCAAAGACGCCGGTCTCGGTGCCTTCGGAGATCATCGAGCGGACCTCCTCCTCGGTGACCGTCTCCTCACGCGCGCCATGCAGGCCGAGCAGCCGCAGCAGCAGGTCGGTGGAGGCGCCGAGCAGCCAGACGAAGGGGGCGGCGATGCGGGACAGCGCGCGCATCGGCGGCGCGATCAGGGCGGCGATCCGCTCCGGGTTCTTCAGGGCGATGCGCTTCGGAATCAGCTCGCCCAGCACGATGGACAGATAGGTGATGACCACCAGCACGCCGCCGACGCCGAGGATCTCGCCCTTGCCGGCCAGGACGGGGAAGCCGTCCAGCCACTGGCCCAGCCGGTCGCCCAGCGTGGCACCGCCATAGGCGCCGGCGACGACGCCGACCAGCGTGATGCCGATCTGGACGGTGCTGAGGAAGCGGCTCGGCTCCTCGATCAGCCGCAGCGCCGTCCGCGCTCCGCGGTCACCCTGGTCGGCCAGATGCTGGAGCCGGGCCTTGCGCGAGGAGACGACCGCCAGTTCGGACATGGCGAACACCCCGTTGAGGAGCGTCAATGCGACGATGATGGCGATCTCAAACGAGAGCATCGAAGGATTCCTTGGAAAAATGGGCATGAGTCATCGCACGGCCGGCGCCTGGGGCACCCCGCGTTCGACAGAACAGGTGAGGATAAGAAGAGCCGGCAGCGTAATGCGCGTCAGGCATCGGTCGGGCCATGCACCAAGCCGGGCAGCATGGGAGCGACCGGATCGCTCATGCAGGAAGATATGGATACGCCGCGGGCGACCGGAGATCCGATCCCCCGCGGCCGTCTGGGGCCGCTTGGCGAAGTGTTCATCGGGTCCCCGCCTGCCGGGCAGGGCTGCTCCATCCTGGTTGCGCTCTGCCCGGCATGTGGTGTCGGTCCGGCCGTTTGCAAGGTTCAGCTGTCTGCAAGGTTGGAGCGATCGCCTGCCGCGCGCACCTCGGTGAAGACGCGGCGGATCTCCGGGAAGCGCTCCTTCACCCGGCGTTCGATGCGGGCCAGCGTCCGCTCCACCTCACCGGCGCTGACCTCGTCCCGCACATCCAGGCTGAGGTTGACGATCACCACCTTGGGGCCGAGATGGATGGTCAGCACCTCGTTCACACGGTCGACCGCCTCCTCCTCCCGCGCCAGGGCGCGCACACCATGGACGAGATCGGGGCGGGCGGCCTCGCCGATCAGCAGGCTCTTCGTCTCATAGGCGAGGAAGGCGGCGGTGGCGGCCAGCACCAGCCCGATCAGGATCGACCCGACGCCGTCATAGACCGGCTGGTCCAGCAGCAGATCCGCCGACAGGCAGGCGGCGGCGATGATCAGCCCGACCAGGGCGGCGCTATCCTCGAACAGCACGATGAAGACGGTCGGGTCCTTGCTGGCATGGACGGTCTCGAACACGCCGGCCTCGCCGCGGTCGGCGTTGAAGGCGCGCAGCGCCACCACCCAGCTGATCGCCTCCATCACGAAGGCGACGCCCAGCACGACGAAGTTGATCCAGGCCGACTCCACCGGCTGCGGATGGAGGATCTTCTCCACCCCTTCATAGATGGACACCACCGCACCGCCGGCGAAGATCACCAGCGCCACGACGAAGGTCCAGAAATATAGCTCGCGCGCGTAACCGAAGGGGTGGCGCTCGTCGGGCGGCTTCTTCGAGCGCTTCAGCCCGACCAGCATCAGCGCCTCGTTCCCGGTATCGACCAGGGAATGGACCGCCTCGCTCAGCATCGACGCGCTGCCGGTGATCAGCGCCGCGACGAACTTGGTGACGGTGATCGCCAGATTGGCCGCGATGGCGGCAAGGACGACCCTTCCCGACTCCCCGTCTTCCCTGCCCGCCGCCGATGCCGCACCGGATGTTTCAGCCATGGTATCCCGCATCCCGTCGCCCCCCTCCGGCCAGTCAGGCCCCAGGGCAAGGAAACTCCGCCACGCTCGGCCTGTTCCCTGGCGGCCGGAGTCCTGAACCTTGGTGACGCTTCGAAGGCACGGGACCGGTCAGGGTTTGAACTTTGGTGACGCCGACAGCCGGACCGACTCGGCGTGACTCCTGAACTTTGGTGACGCCGGGCGCTTGCGGGGTTTGAACTTTGGTGACGCACCGGGCCTCGACTCGGCTCGAAACCGACTCGATCAGGAGGTTTGAACTTTGGTGACGCCCGGACTGTAAGAAGCGATGACGCGCGGTGGAGCGAACGTAGCCTCACCTCCTCCTCGCCTCCCGCAAAGGCAGGTTTCCATTCAAATCAACCACTTGAGGGGAGTTTGCCTGGATCCCCACCTTCGCGGGGATGACGGAAGGCGCATGACCTTCAACAGGCAGCGGGTCGGACAGGCGGCGCGCAGCCCATCGCTCCGCCCATCCCAGCTGCCTGGAATCCTTGAACTTTGGTGACGCTCCACAGGCCGTGAAAGCCGACTCCGGCCTCGAATCGACAAGGCCAGCGTCACCAAGGTTCAAGCAAACAGCCCGTTCCCTGCCGCGATTCGTCCACAGGCGCCCGATTCTTCCCCATGAACTCTGGTGACGCCTGGCTTGAACTGTGGTGACGCGACTCGGACTTATCCCCTGAACTTTGGTGACGAATCTAATAGTTGGTTTCAAATAGGTTCCAAATAGCCTGCGTCACCAAGGTTCAAATTGCCTTCGGCGCGATCCGGGGTGTTGTATCTGGCAGGTTCGGTCATCGGTCCGTCACAAGGGCGGGCATGGTGGCCAAAAGCTGGAGGTCGGCATGGGCAGCATTCATCGTTTGATCGAGACACACGGACGCGACGGCGCGCTGGCCCTCGTTTCGGACGAGGAGCGGCCGCTGATCGACATCGCCGCGGCGGTCCAGGCCGCGGAAAACGGCAAGCTCGGCATCACCTATGCCGGATTCTGCCAGACCGCGCTGCCGCACCGCCAGCTTCCCGACGACCAGCATTGGGAACGGCCCGGCCACAAGGTGAAGCTGGTCATCCAGCCCGGCGTGATCGAGGACCGCAACGGCGTCACCCGCCGAATCGGCGTTCCCTACGGCAGCCGGGCCCGCATGATTCTGCTCTATCTCCAAACCCGTGCGATTCAGACCGGGAATCCGGAGGTCGAGCTTGGCGGCTCCATGCATGACTGGCTGAAACGCATGGACATCCCGATCTGCGGCAAGGCCTATCGCGACGTGGAGGATCAGGCAGCCCGCCTCTCGGCCTGCCACCTGACCTTTTTCACCGACGCCGACGGCGGCCGGCGGCAGAGCAAGGAATCGATCGTCGCCGACGCCATCCAGCTGCGCCGGCCCGACGACCGCCAGGGCACCCTGTTCACCGAGACGGTGCGGCTCAGCGACAGCTTCTTCAAGGCCTTGCGCGAGCATCCGGTGCCGGTGGCGGAAGAGGCGCTGAAGGCGATCAGCGGCAAGTCGATGGCGCTCGACGTCTACATCTGGCTGGCCTATCGCCTGCATTCGCTGGACAAGCCTACGCCGATCACCTGGGCGGCGCTGCATGGTCAGTTCGGTGCCGGCTATGCCCTGGTCCGCCAGTTCAAGACGAAGTTCATCCCGAACCTGAAATACGCCATGGCCGCCTATCCGGACGCCCGTGTCGAGGAAGCGGGCGAAGGGCTGATCCTCCACCCGTCGCGCCCGCCGATCAACGAGCGGGTGGTCGCGCGCATCGCCTGAAGTCGATCCGATTCTTGAACTTTGGTGACGCGGACCACTCCGATTCTTGAACTCTGGTGACGCTTCCGCCCTTCGGACTACGCCTTCCGGAGTCCCGTCACCAGAGTTCAAGAATCGCCGCAGCCCAACTGTTACGCCCGTCCGGCCGTCACGTCGCGCAGGTAACCGCGGGGGAGGGCATCGTTCAGCCCATCAACCCCGGTCTGCACCGCACGGGCAAGCGCGGTGCGGGCAAGCACCACCAGCAGGTCGGTCTGGGTGATCATTCCCAGCACGCGCCGGTTCTGGTCGACGATCACCACATCGTGGGTGCGGCCGTCGGACAGCCGGCCGAGCAGGGCGAAGACCGGCGTGTCGGGCAATTCGGTCGCCGCCGGCACCATCACCGTGGCGACCCGCGATCCATGATGCAGGGCGTCGCAATGCGACAGCTGCTCGTGCCCGACGATGCCGACCACGGCATTCTGCGCATCGACCACCGGCAGGGTGCGGAAGCCGTGCTCCAGCAGCCGGGCGCGGGCCAGCTGGGGATGGGTGTCCGGCGTGACGATGACGAGGTCGCGCGACATGATCTCGCGGCAGGTGATGTCGGCATGCAGCCGCTCCAGCGCGTGCAGCTCGGCATTGACCAGCAGGGCGCCCAGGTCGTCGCGGCTGACGTCCAGCGTCTCGGCCAGGGTGCGCAGCGCGCCGTCGACATCGCCCTGGGTCAAACCCGGCCGCAGTTGCGGCGGCGGATCGTTGGTGCGGTGGGTGTTGACCGTCTTGTGCGGGTAGCGATGACCGGACAGCCGGTGGAACATCAGCCCGGCGGTCAGCAGCAGGACAGAGTTCACGGCGACGGGGAAGAAGGCGAACTTGATGCCCATCTCGGTCACCGCCGGCCCGCCCAGCACCGCGGTCAGCGCGGCGGCGCCGCCGGGCGGATGAAGGCAGCGGGTCAGCGACATGGTGGCGATGGCCAGCGCCACCGCGGCGGCCCCGGCCAGCATCGGGTCGGGAATGACGGCGGCGACCAGCACTCCGACGACGGCAGACAGCGTGTTGCCGCCGACGATCGACCAGGGCTGGGCCAGCGGGCTGGCCGGCACGGCGAACAGAAGCACCGCCGACGCCCCCATCGGCGCCACCAGGACCGGCGCGCTCGACATATAGGTCAGCATGTTGCGGCAGAGCAGTCCCGTCGCGGCGATGCCCAGCAGCGCGCCGCAGCAGGCGATCATGCGGTCGCGCAGCGTGGCGCCTGGCAGGATCGGCCGGAACACCACCGCACCCAAGCCCGCCAAGCGCTCACGCAGGGCGGCAAGCTTTCCCCTGGTCATTCGGTCCCCATTCCCCTGATCACCAAACCGGCACTTTGCCCATTCGGGCGGCAAAGTCGGGGCAGGCTAAAACCTCAACAGAACTTGAGGTCAAGCGGAAAAGCCTGCAGACTGGCGGGACGGAGGGTTGCAGGAGAGGGGAGGGCCGGAATGCTGTCGCCGGAGGAGTACGACAAGGATCTGACGGTGGGGGAGGTGGCGCGCCGGTCCGGCGTGGCGGTCTCGACCATCCATTTCTACGAGGCACAGGGGCTGATCCGGAGTTGGCGCAACCCTGGCAACCAGCGCCGCTTCTCCCGCGACGTGCTGCGGCGGGTGGCGGTCGTCAAGGTGGCGCAGCGGCTGGGCATCTCGCTCGCCTCCATCGCCGACGCGCTGAACGCCCTGCCGGAGGACCGCACCCCGACCACCGCCGACTGGCGCCGCATGTCGGAGCGCTGGCGGGAGGAGTTGGACGACCGCATCGCCAAGCTGACCAGGCTGCGCGACAATCTGGACGGCTGCATCGGTTGCGGCTGCCTGTCGATCCGCGACTGCCCCTTGCGCAACCCGTGGGACGAGCTTGGCGACGGCGGGGCCGGTCCGCGGCTGCTGGATCCGGCCTGAATTCCCGGCCTGACCCTTCCATTCTCCACATTAAAATTGAGGCCCATACGAAAATAAGGGGTGAAGCCGGCGCGGCGATGGTCCATGGAAACGGCCGTCACAAGACCCATCCGTCGCCTCAGGGGATCCACAAGGGTGATCGTCGTCAATCCGCGGCCGCGCACCGAAGGCCGTTCCGCCGCACTGCTGCGCCGGCTTTCCATTCGCCGTCTGACCATGCGCCGTCTGGCCGGCTGCCTGTCGCTCGCCGCCGCCGTCCTGCTGTCCGCCCCCGCATTCGCGCTGTCACAGCCGGACACCGCGGCCAAGCAGGCCTATCTGGTCGATCTCTCCAGCGGTGAGGTGCTGCTGGACAAGAACGGGACGACCCGCATGGCGCCGTCCTCGATGACCAAGATGATGACGGCCTATCTGACCTACGACGCGCTGGTCCATGGCCGGACGACGTTGGACACCAGTTTCTCGGTCAGCCAGACCGCCTGGAAGATGGGCGGCTCGCGCATGTTCCTGAAGCTGGGCAGCACGGTGCGGGTGGAGGATCTGCTGCGCGGCCTGCTGATCGACAGCGGCAACGACGCCGCCGTGGCTCTGGCCGAGGGGTTGGCCGGCAGCGAATCCGCCTTCGCCGGACTGATGAACGCCAAGGCGCGCGAGCTGGGGATGGCCGACAGCCATTTCATGAACGCCAGCGGCTGGCCGGATCCGGGCCACTACACCACCGCCCGCGATCTGGCGACCCTGGCCACCCACCTGATCCGCGACTTTCCGCAGTTCTACCATTATGAGTCGGAGCGGAACTTCACCTGGAACGGCATCCGCCAGGGCAACCGCAACCCGCTGCTCTACCATCCCGTCAGCGTCGACGGCATCAAGACCGGCCACACCGAAATCGGCGGCTATGGCCTGACTGCGTCAGGGGAACGCAACGGGCGCCGGCTGGTGCTGGTGGTCAACGGCCTGCCCAGCCCGCAAGCCCGCAACGACGAGCCGACCCGGCTGCTCGACTGGGCGTGGAACAGCTTCAGGCTCTACTCTCTGCTGCGCAAGGGCGAGCTGGTGGAGCAGGCACCGGTGTGGATGGGCGAGGAGGACAGCGTTCCGGTGACGGTCGCCGACGACATCACCGTCACCATGGCGCCGGCCGACCGCAACAGCCTGCATGTTGTCGCCACCCTGGCCGAACCGCTGCCGAGCCCGGTCCATCGCGGCGACGTGGTTGGCCGGCTGCGCATCGACTATGACGGCGCCGTCCGCCGGACGGTCGATCTGGTCGCCGGTGCCGACGTGCCGGCCTCCAGCGGCCTGACCGCGCTCGGCCAGCGGCTGGGGCATCTGCTGCCGTAGGCGGCGGCTCCCTCTCCCGGGGTGGGAAGGGTGAGGGGGCGAGCACGAAGCCATGCGGTTTAGGCCGCTTGGATCACCCCTCACCCTCCCCACTTCGTGGGTCCCCTCCCTCTCCCGGGGCGGGAGAGGGCTTTAACCCGCTCAGTCGACCTTCAGCGTGATGGTGCCCATGGTGCCGTAGCGGGCGACCGAGCGGCTGCCCGGCTCGACGAAGATGGTGCCGGTGCAGGAGCCGGTGGTCACCACCTCGCCCGCATGCAGGCCGCCGAAGCTGCGGGTGCCGACATTGGCCATCCACACCAGCAGGCGGACCGGATCGCCGGCGCTGTTGCCGCCGACGACATCGACCTTGGTCTCGCCGTCGATCTCCAGCGTCACCGTTTCCCTAACCGGGTCGAGCGCGCGCCAGTCGGCGATGGCCGGCCCGACGATCAGGGCGCCGTGGTTGAACTGGTCGGCCATGTGGCTCAGCCGATCCTGGCTGCCGAACCCGGCGAAGCGGGTGTCGACGATCTCCCAGGCGGGGTGGACCGAGGCGACGGCGTCCAGAACCTCTTCCCGGCTGTAGGGCTGCTCGCGCACCGGCAGGTCGCGGGCGAAGCGGTAGGCGATCTCCGCCTCCACGCCGATGACCTGGAAGATCTTGGCCGGCAGGTGATCGGTGTTTTCGAAGACGGTGGCGGCGTTGATCGGCGCGCGGAAGGGCTCGGCGTCGGGCGTGGCGGCGCCGACCTTCCAGGCGGTGACGGGACCCAGGCGGCGGGCGACGGCGTCCTGGATCTCATAGGCCTCCGCTTCGGTGGCGGGGCGGTTGTCCAGCCCGGTCAGCCACTGGCGGGTTTCGCGCGCCTCGATCAGGGCCTCGACGGTATCGGTCATGACTGGTCTCTGTGGTGGAGGGAAGAGGAGGGGGAGCCGCAGGATTGGCGGACGACCAGCCGGCCCGGCAGGATGATCCGCTCGGGCGGGCCCTGCGGGTCGGCGATCCGGCGCAGCAGCAGCCGGGCGGCCTCCTGACCGATCTGCCTTGCGGAGGTGGCGACGGTGGTCAGCGCCGGCCGGCTGAGCGCCGCTTCCGGCACGTCGTCGAAGCCGGTGACGGCCAGATCGCGCCCGGCCCTCAGGCCGCGCGCCTCCAGCCCCAGCATCAGCCCGAGCGCCACCACGTCGTTGTAGCAGAGCGCCGCCGTGGGTGTCTGCGGCCTATTCAGCAGATCCTCGGCGACCCCGGCGCCCGACCGCCGGGTCAGCGGGCAGCGCACCACCAGATCGTCGGCCAGCCCGTGCCGCCGCATCGCCGCGGTGAAGCCGGCATGGCGCCCGGCGTAGGCGGAATGGTCCAAGGTGCCGCCGACGAAGGCGATCCGCCGATGGCCCAGCGCGACGAGATGATCGATGACCGTCTCGATGCCCGCCTGATAATCGACCCCAGCATAGTCCCGTCCCCGGCCGGACTCCAGGCTGTCCGAGACGAAGCGCAGCGCCTGCACGCAGGGCAGCCGCCAGCCGTCCAGCCGGTCGAGCAGTTCGCTGTCCGTCCCGGCGGCCGGGCAGAGGATTACCCCGTCGACATTGTGCTCCCGCATCCGCTGCAGGAAGCGGTCCTGGCGCTCCGGCTGTTCGGCGGTGTTGGCGATGAAGGCGACGAAGCCCTCGGTGTCCAGCACGTCGTCGACCCCCGCCGTCAGCTCGGCATAGAAGGGGTTGTTCAGTTCGCAGACCAGCAGCCCGACCGTCTGGGTGCGGGCGGCGCGCAGGTTGGCGGCGCCGCGGTTGTAGATGTAGCCCAGCGCCGCCATGGCGGCCTGGACCCGCTCCCGCGTCTCCGCCGCCACCAGCGGGCTGCCGCGCAGCACCAGCGACACGGTCGAGCGCGACACCCCGGCATGGCCGGCGACCTCCGTCAGGGTGACGCTTCCCGGCTTCTCGCTTGCCTGCTTTTCTCTATCGCGCGGCTTGGCCACGGCGGGGGCGCCTCACACCACGGCGGTCGGCAGCGGCCGGCCGGCGAAGAAGGCCTCCAGATTGTCGAGCACCAGCTGGCCCATCGCCATCCGCGTCTCGACCGTGGCGCTGGCCTGATGCGGCTGGAGCACGACGTTGTCGAGGCCGTAGAAGCCTTCCGGCACGTTCGGTTCGTCGGCGAAGACGTCCAGCGCGGCGCCGCCGATCCGGCCCTCGGTCAGGGCCGCCAGCAGCTCCGGCTCGTCCACCACGCTGCCGCGGGCGACATTGACCAGCAGCCCGTCCGGCCCCAGCGCGTCGAGCACGGCGCGCCCGACCATGTTGCGGGCATCCGGCCCGGCCGAGGCCGCGACCATCAGGATGTCGCTCTCCCGCGCCAGATCGACCGGCGAGGCGACGAAGCGGTAGGACACGCCATCGCGCGGCTTGCGGTTGGTGTAGGCGATGGTCATGCCGAAGGCCTCGGCGCGCCTGGCGATGGCCTCGCCGATGCGGCCCAGACCCAGCACGCCCAGCGTCTTGCCGCTGACCTTGCGGGCGAGCGGCAGCTTGCCCGTCGGCCATTGCCCGGCGCGGACGAAGCGGTCGCCCACCATCATCCGGCGCGACCCGGCGATCATCAGCCCGATGGCGAGATCGGCCACATCGTCGGTCAGCACGTCCGGCGTGTTGCTGACGCGCACGCCGCGGCCGCGGCAATGCTCCAGATCGACCGCATCGGTGCCGACGCCGTTGATGGCGACGATCCCGAGATGGGGCAGCGCATCGACCACCGCGTTCTTGACGCCGGTCCCGCCGCCGGTGACGACGGCGCGCACCCGGCCGGCGACCTCGGCGATCAGCCGGTCGCGATCCGGGGCGGCGGCCAGACGGTGGACGGTATAGGCCGCGTCCAGAGCCTGCTCGATGGCTGGCATCATGGGTTCGACCAACAGGATTTCGGGCTTCATCGCAAGTCGTCCTTGGTGGAACAGAAAATCATCAATGGGCCAGAATCTGGCCGAGGAAGCTCCGCGTCCGCTCCGATTTCGGGGCGCTGAAGAACTCCTCCGGCGTGTTCTGCTCGACGATCTCGCCGCGGTCCATGAAGATCACGCGGTGGGCGACCGATTTGGCGAAGCCCATCTCGTGCGTCACGCACAGCATGGTCATGCCGTCCTCGGCCAGACCGATCATGGTGTCCAGCACCTCCTTCACCATCTCCGGATCCAGCGCGGAGGTCGGCTCGTCGAACAGCATCACCTTCGGGTTCATGCACAGCGACCGCGCGATGGCGACGCGCTGCTGCTGGCCGCCCGAGAGCTGGCCGGGGTATTTGTCCGCCTGTTCGGGAATGCGCACCCGCTCCAGATAGCGCATCGCGGTGGCCTTCGCCTCGGCCTTGGTGGTGCCGCGCACCTTCAACGGCGCCAGCATGCAGTTCTCCAGCACGGTCAGGTGCGGGAACAGGTTGAAGCTCTGGAACACCATGCCGACCTCGCGCCGGACCAGGTCCAGCTGGCGGTGGTGCGGGCCGAGTTCGACGCCGTTGACGGTGATCCGGCCCTTCTGGTGGCGTTCCAGCTGGTTGATGCAGCGGATCAGGGTCGATTTTCCCGATCCGGACGGGCCGCAGATGACGATGCGCTCGCCCCGGTGGACCTCCAGGTCGATGTCCTTCAGCACCTGGAACTGATCGTACCATTTCTGGACGCCTTCCATGCGGATGACGACATCCGCGCTCATCGGAGGCGCCACGCCGTTGCGTGTCGGTTCGGTCGCCAGTGCCATGGTCCTGTCCTCCACCGGGGATTGCGCTTTGCCTGATTTATGACTTGCTGGCGGTGACCGCCGCCGGCAGGTCGGTGCCCAGCCACTTCTGGTGGATGGCGTTCAGCTCGCCGTTCTTCTTCACGGTGTCGAGGAAGCCGTTGACCCAGCCCATCAGCTTGTCCTGGCCCTGGCGCAGGGCCACGCCCTGGACCTGGCTCTTCAGGACGAACTTCATCTCGTAATTGGCCTGGGGCGCCATCGTCTTGATCTGCTGGGCCACCACGTTGCTGACGCCCAGCGCATCGACCTGACCGGACAGCAGGGCCTGCACGGCGCTGGCGTCGTCGTCGAAGCGCATGATGCGGGCATCCTTCGGCGCCACCGCGGTCAGCGACTGGTCCTGGGTGCTGGCGCGGGCGACGCCGACGCTCTTGCCCGACAGATCCTCGGCCTTCGCGACCGGCGACTTCTGCGGGGCGAGCAGCCCGATCTCGATGGCGGCATAGGGCTCGGAGAAGGCGACCTGCTTGGCACGCTCCGGCGTGATGCCGAGCGAGGCGACCAGAACGTCGACCTTGCCGGTCAGCAGGTAGGGGATGCGGTTCGGACCGGTCACCGGCACGATGTCCACCGGCACGCCCATGTGCTTGGCCATCAGCTTGGCGACGTCGGCGTCATAGCCGTCCGGCTTGCCGTCGGAGCTGGTGATGCCGAAGGGCGGGAAATCGACCAGCATGCCGATGGTCAGCTTGCCCTTGCCCTTGATGTCCTCGACGCTCTGGGCGTGTGCGGTGGCGGTCAGGCCAATTGCGGCGGTCATCAGGGCGCCGGCGACGACGAGGCGGCGGGTGACGGTGAAGGCCATGGGTGTTTCCTCCGAGTGCGAATGTTTTTGAGAGTTCTTAGCGGGCCAGGGTCTAACGGGAAGGCGCGGCGTAGCGGGCTTCCAGCCGCTGGCTCAGCAGCGACAGGGGCCAGCACAGCGCGAAATAGATCGCGGCGACGATGCCGAAGACGAGGAAGGGCTGGAAGGTGGCGTTGTTGACGATTTGGCCGGCGCGGGTCAGCTCGACGAAGCCGATGATGGCGGCCAGCGAGGTGCCCTTGATGACCTGAACCAGATAGCCCACGGTCGGCGGCACCGCGACCTTCACCGCCTGCGGCAGGATCACGTAGCGCATCAGGCCGGGATAGCGCAGGCCGAGCGACGAGGCAGCCTCCCACTGGCCGCGCGGCACCGACTGGATGCAGCCGCGCCAGATCTCGCCCAGGAAGGCGCTGGTGTTCAGCGTCAGACCGACCGCCGCCGCGACCCATGGGCTCATGTCGATGCCGACCACGGTGGCGCCGAAGAAGACGAGGAACAGCTGCATCAGCAGCGGCGTGCCCTGGAACAGCTGGATGTAGCCGGTGGCGAGCAGGCGCAACGGCTTCACGTCCGAGGTGCGGCCGAGCGCCACGAACAGCCCGACGATGCCGCCGCCGATGAAGGCGATGACCGACAGCAGCAGCGTCCATTGCACGGCGCTGAGCAGGAACAGGAATTCGTTGTATCCGAAGGCGCGGATCATCGCTTAGTCCCCTTCAGCGCCGGTCGACGGAATAAGCGAAGGCCAGCCGGTAGATGCCGGCGAACAGGGCCGAGAACATCAGCGCCAGCACCAGATAGACCCCGGTCACGACGATGTAGATCTCGAAGCTGCGGAAGGTCTGCGACTGGATGTTGTTGGCGACCGAGGTCAGCTCGTCGGCGGAGATGGCGGACACCACGCTGGAACTCAGCATCAGCAGGATGAACTGGCTGGTCAGCGCCGGATAGACCGTGCGCAGCGCCGGCTTCAGCACGATGTAGCGGAAGACCTGCAGCGGCCTGAGGCCCAGCGCCAGCCCGGCTTCGATCTGGCCCTTGTGGATGGATTCGATGCCGGCGCGGATGATCTCGGTGGCGTAGGCGCCGACATTGACCACCATCGCGATCAGCGCCGCCATGTCCGGCGACAGCCGGAGTCCGACGGTCGGCAGCCCGAAGAAGATCAGGAAGATCTGCACCAGAAAGGGCGTGTTGCGGATGACCTCGATATAGGCGTTGATCGCCCAGCGCACCGGCTTCGGCCCGGAGGTCTTGCCGAGCGCGCAAAGGATGGCGACCACCATGCCGATGGCCATGGCGCCGAACGACAGCCTGACGGTCAGCCATGCCCCGTCGAGCAGATAGTCCCAGGACGCGAACACCGCGTCGAATTGAAAATCATAGGTCACGGGCGTTCCTCCGCACCCGCGTCGCGCCGCTTTCCGGGATGTGCTTCCGGAAGGCTCGGCGTCGCACGGATTGACTTTGTCCGCTCAAGTCTTGCCGTCCGGGATCCTGCCCGGACCGCAGGACGCATCGCTGCGTTCCAACTGCCGACACACGCTAATTGGATCGATCCAAAAGCGCAATGGGAAATGAGGAGGGTCATGACAATTCGCATACCAGATATTTGACGGCACCCTGCGGGTTCGGAAACCTTCCGGCGGCACACCGTGTTTCACAGGCACGACATCCGCCGCCAGCCTTAGGGAGCCAGCCCGACATGACCGCTGCAAGGAGCGCCGCCGCGGTGAGCAGTCTGGTGCCGGCCCGGATGGACCGGCTGCCCTGGGCGCGCTTCCACTGGATGGTGGTGATCGGGCTGGGGGTGAGCTGGATCCTGGACGGCATCGAAATCCAGCTGATCTCGGCCTCCGGCTATAAGGAGAGCCTCGGCATGTCGAGTGCCGAGGTCGGGCTGGCCGGCACCGTCTATCTGATGGGGCAGGTGGTGGGGGCGCTGGTCTTCGGCCGGCTGACCGACCGCTGGGGACGCAAGCGGCTGTTCATCACCACGCTGGCGCTCTACCTGATCGCGTCCGGCATCGCCGGCTTCGCCTGGACGCCCTGGTTCCTCTATGTCTGGCGCTTCATCGCCGGCATGGGCATCGGCGGCGAATATGCCGCCGTCAACTCGGCCATCGACGAGCTGATCCCCGCGCGCTTCCGCGGCCGCGTCGACATCGCCGTCAACGGCACCTATTGGGCGGGTGCCATGATCGGCGCGGTCGGCAGCGTCTTCCTGCTCGACCACTCCCTGGTGCCGGAAAATCTCGGCTGGCGCATCGCCTTCTTCATCGGCCCGCTGCTGGGTCTGATCATCATCTATCTGCGCCGGCACATCCCGGAAAGCCCACGCTGGATGGTCACCCACGGCAGGGAGGCGGAGGCCGAACGCATCGTCGACGACATCGAAGCCAGCGTGCGCGGGCAGGGCAAGCCGCTGGCGCCGATCGATCCGAAGCGCGCCATGCACATCGTCCCGGAAGAGTCGGTGTCCTACGCGCAGCTGGTCGACGTCTTCTTCCGTCAATACCCGACGCGCACCGTCCTGGGCGTGACGATGATGGTGACGCAGTCCTTCCTCTACAACGCGATCTTCTTCACCTATGCGCTGGTCCTGCAGAATTTCTACCATCTCGACCCGTCGCAGACTGCGGTCTATTTCTTCCCCTTCGCCGCCGGCAACCTGATCGGACCGCTGCTGCTGGGGCCGCTGTTCGACACGGTGGGGCGGCGCCGGATGATCTTCGGCACCTATCTGCTGGCGGGGGTCGTGCTGCTGGTCTCCGCCTTCCTGTTCCGCCAGGGGGTGCTGACGGCGAACACGCACACGATCTTCTGGTGCGTCTCCTTCTTCTTCGCCTCGGCCGGCGCCTCGTCCGCCTATCTGACGGTCAGCGAGATCTTCCCGCTGGAAGTCCGGGCGCAGGCGATCTCCTATTTCTTCGCCATCGCCCAGGTGGTGGGATCCACCGGCCCGCTGCTGTTCGGCTGGCTGGTGGGGGAGGGGACGGAGCGCGACCCGCTGTTCTGGGGCTATGTGCTGGGGTCGGTGGTGATGATGGTCGGCGGGGTGGTGGCGCTGGTCTATGGCGTCGACGCCGAAGGCAAGGGGCTGGAGGACATCGCCGAACCGCTGACCAAGGCCGGCCGCGCCCACGGGGTGGGGGATACGGCGGCGGAGACGATTTGAAAGGCGGCGATTTGAGGTTTCCCTCCCCTCAGGCCGCTTTGCTCATCTTCGCGCACGCCCCGTTCAGGAAGAGACGCACCGCCTGCCGGACATAGCGGTCGAGGTCGGGGATGGCCGGCGCGCTCTGCGGCAGGATCAGGCGGCGGACCAGCAGGTTGCCGGTGACCATGCCCAGGAAGGCCTGCGCGGCGGCGGCCGGATCGTCGATGCTCAGATCGCCGCTGTCCGACAGCCGTTGCAGATAGTCGGCCAGCCGGGCGATGGCGTTCTCCGGCCCGATGCGGAAGAAGGCTTCGGTGATGTCGGGCACGCGGTCGCCCTCCGCGATCAGGATGCGGACGGTGGCGGTCGTCTCCTCGTTCAGCAGGGCCTTGACCAGATGCAGCGCGAAGGCGGTCAGCCCGGCTTCCGGCGTCACCCGCTCATCGGCCTGGGCGGGGGCGAGGCCGGAGAGGATCATGGCATTGTCCTCCTCCATGATGGCGCGGAACAGCCCCTCCTTGTCGCCGAAATGCTCGTACAGCGTGGCGCGCGAGCCGCCGGCGACGGCGATGATGTCGCTCAGCGTCGTCTTCTCGAACCCCTTCTCGACGAACAGGCGCCGCGCCGCCGTCAGGATCGCCTGCCGGCGCGCCAGGCCGCGCGGCCCGTAGGTGGCCGGCCCGCAGGTCGGTCCGGCAGTGGCAGTAGCAGGCGGGTGCCCGATCCCGGCCTTCTCTAGCGGGGCCTTCTCGATGTGGGCCTTTTGGCTGCTGGTCATCTTGCGTTTCTCTCCGTCCCGGGCCGCGATCCGGCACATTCTGCAAAAAGGACGTGGGGGGTTCCCGGTGACTTCCCATGTTCCGGCCCCATATCGGGCATTTGCGGAACCCCCTTGCGCGGTGCAGCATTCTGAATGTATCGTCTGGTACACTGTACTGTATGAGACAGTACTAAGCAACGGGGATGTGCCGGACCGCCTGACCCCGCAGCGTATAGCAGAGCGTGCAGCAGGGAGACGGGTCCGCCGACGTGCGGCGCCGAGACGAGGAATACAGATGTCCAGTTCCAAGCCATTCATGACGTTGGCCGCGGCGGCCTGCCTGATCGCGGTGCTCGCCGGCTGCAACCAGCAGAAGCAGGCATCCGGCCAACCCCAGGGTGCCGGCGGCCCGCCCGAGGTCTCGGTCGCCACCATCGAGCCGCAGCGCCTGCCGGTGACCACCGAACTGCCGGGTCGCACCGCCCCCTACCGGGTGGCGGAAATCCGCCCGCAGGTCAGCGGCATCGTGCTGAAGCGCCTGTTCCGCGAGGGCAGCGAGGTCAAGGCGGGCGACCAGCTCTATCAGATCGACCCCGCCACCTACGAGGCGTCGCTGGCGAGCGCCCAGGCCGACGTGCAGAAGGCCGAGGCCAATCTCCAGGCTGCCCGCAACAAGGCGTCGCGCTATGGCGATCTGGTCAAGAACAGCGTGGTCAGCAAGCAGGACTTCGACGATGTCCAGGCCTCGCTGAAGCAGAACGAGGCGCAGCTGGCCTCGGCCAAGGCCGCCTACAACCTTGCCAGCATCAACCTGAACTACACCAAGGTGTTCGCCCCCATCTCCGGCCGCATCGGCAAGTCGGCGGTGACGGAAGGCGCGCTGGTCACCTCCAACCAGGCGACGGCGCTCGCCACCATCCAGCAGTTCGACCCGATCTATGTCGACGTGACGCAGACCGCCTCGCAGCTGATGAAGCTGCGCGAGGACATGGAGACCGGCCGCATCCGCCCGGCGGAACCCGGCAAGATCCCGGTGACGCTGTTCCTGAACAGCAACGCCAGCGGCGACGACACCGCCTATCCGGCAAAGGGCGAGCTGCAGTTCGCCGACGTCACGGTCGATGCCGGCACCAGTTCCGTCCAGCTGCGCGCGGTCTTCCCCAATCCGAACAAGCAGCTGCTGCCGGGCCTGTTCGTCCGCGCCCGCGTCGAGCAGGGGGTGGCGGAGAACGCCATCACCGTGCCGCAGGCCGCGGTCGCCCGCTCGCCGGACGGCTCCGCCCGCGTCTGGGTGGTGGGCGCCGACAACAAGGCGACCCCGCGCACCATCAAGACCGAACGCCCGGTTGGCAATGTCTGGCTGGTGTCGGACGGGCTGGCTCCCGGCGAGCGCGTGGTGGTGGAAGGCCTGCAGAAGCTGAAGCCGGGCGCGGAGGTGAAGCCGGTGCCCGCCCAGAACGCGCTGGCCGCATTGCCTGAAAAGGCCGCCTCGGCCCGCTGATCCCAGGAACCGCCCCCATGTCGAAATTCTTCATCGACCGCCCGGTCTTCGCCTGGGTCATCGCCATCGTCATCATGATGGCGGGTGCCCTGGCGATCCTGCGGCTGCCCATCGAGCAATATCCGAAGATCGCGCCGCCGACGGTGTCGATCACCGCCAGCTATCCCGGCGCCTCGGCCAAGACGCTGGAGGACACGGTCACCCAGGTCATCGAACAGAAGATGACCGGGCTCGACCATTTCCGCTACATGTCCTCCAACAGCGACTCCTCCGGCAACGTCACCATCACCCTGACCTTCGAGCCGGAGGCCAACCCCGACATCGCCCAGGTCCAGGTCCAGAACAAGCTGCAGCTGGCGACGCCGCTGCTGCCGCAGGAGGTCCAGCAGCGCGGCATCCAGGTGTCGAAGGCCGGCAACGACTTCCTGCTGGTGGTCGGTTTCGTGTCGAGCGACGGGCGCCTCAGCCAGGGCGACATCGCCGACTACGTCACCTCCAACCTCCAGGACACGCTGAGCCGCGTCGAAGGTGTGGGCGACATCACCGTCTTCGGGCCGCAGCATGCCATGCGCATCTGGCTCGACCCCGACGCGCTGAACAACTTCGCGCTGACCACCACCGACGTCTCCAACGCGATCAAGACCCAGAACGCCCAGGTCTCCGCCGGCCAGCTCGGCGGCGCCCCGGCGGTCCAGGGCCAGCAGATCAACGCCACCATCAGCGCCCAGTCGCGGCTCCAGACGCCGGAGCAGTTCGGCGCCATCCTGCTGCGCGTGAACCCCGACGGGTCGCAGGTGCGGCTGCGCGACGTGGCGCGGATCGAGATCGGGTCCGAGACCTACGAGATCAACGCCGCCTACAACGGCAAGCCGGCGGCCGGCGTCGGCATCAAGCTGGCGACCGGCGCCAACGCCCTGAACACCGCCGCCGCGGTCAAGGCGCGGGTGGCGGAACTCCAGCCCTTCTTCCCGGCGGGCATCGAGGTCATCTACCCCTACGACACGACGCCCTTCGTCCAGCTGTCGATCCACGAGGTGATCAAGACGCTGTTCGAGGCCATCGTCCTCGTCTTCGTCGTGATGTACCTGTTCCTCCAGAATTTCCGCGCGACGCTGATCCCGACCATCGCGGTTCCGGTGGTGCTGCTCGGCACCTTCGGCGTGATGTCGGCCTTCGGCTTCTCCATCAACGTGCTGACGATGTTCGGCATGGTGCTGGCGATCGGCCTGCTGGTCGACGACGCCATCGTCGTGGTCGAGAACGTCGAGCGCGTGATGGGCGAGGAGAGGCTCCCCCCGCGCGAGGCGACGCGCAAGTCGATGGACCAGATCACCGGCGCGCTGGTCGGCATCGCGCTGGTGCTGTCGGCGGTGTTCGTGCCGATGGCCTTCTTCGGTGGGTCGGCCGGCGCCATCTACCGCCAGTTCTCGCTGACCATCGTGTCGGCGATGGCGCTGTCGGTTCTGGTCGCGCTCGTCCTGACCCCGGCGCTCTGCGCCACCTTGCTGAAACCTGTTGCCCACCATGGCGAGGGCCACGGCCATGCCCGTGGCGGCTTCTTCGGCCTGTTCAACCGCGGTTTCGATGCCGGCAGCCGGGTCTATGTCCGCGGCGTGCGCGGCGCGGTCAACCGGCTGGGCCGCTACTTCATCGCCTATGCGCTGATCCTGGGCGGGCTGGGCTATCTGTTCGTGCAGATGCCGTCCTCCTTCCTGCCGACGGAGGACCGCGGCCAGCTGTTCGTGCTGTGGTCGGCCCCGCCGAACGCCAGCTCGCAGCGCACGGCCGAGACCGCCAAGGCCGTCACCGCCTATATGCTGGAAAAGGAGAAGGACAGCGTCGAGGGCCTGTTCACCATCGTCGGCTTCAACTTCTCCGGCCGCGGCCAGAATGCCGGCATGGCCTTCGTCCGTCTGAAGGACTGGAGCGAGCGCACCCAGGCCTCGCAGAAGCCGCAGGCCATCGCCGGCCGGGTGATGGGGGCGATGTCGAAGCTGAAGGACGCGGTGCTCTTCTCCTTCCTGCCGCCCTCGGTTCCCGGCCTCGGCAACGCCACCGGCTTCGACCTTCAGCTGGTCGACCGCGGCGGGCTCGGCCATGACCGGCTGATGCAGGCGCGCAACCAGCTGCTGGGTGCGGCGGCGCAGAACCCGAAGCTGGTCGGCGTCCGTCCCAACGGTCTGGAGGACACCCCGCAGTTCAAGCTGGACGTCGACCGCGAGAAGGCGAGCGCGCTCGGCCTGTCGCTCAGCGACATCAACACGACGCTGTCGGCGGCCTGGGGCTCGTCCTACGTCAACGACTTCATCGACCAGGGCCGGGTGAAGAAGGTCTATCTCCAGGCCGACGCGCCCTACCGCATGCAGCCCAGCGACATCGACCGCTGGTACGTGCGCAATGCCAGCGGCCAGATGGTTCCCTTCTCCGCCTTCACCACGGCGCAGTGGATCTACGGCTCGCCGAAGCTGGAGCGCTACAACGGCTCCTCCTCTGTGAACATCCAGGGATCGGCCGCACCGGGCATCAGCTCGGGCGAGGCGATGGCCGAGATGGAGACGCTGATGCAGAAGCTGCCGCCGGGCATCGGCTATGAGTGGACCGGCCTGTCCTACGAGGAGCGGCTCAGCGGCTCGCAGGCACCGGCGCTCTACGCCCTGTCGATGATCATCGTCTTCCTCTGCCTCGCCGCCCTCTATGAGAGCTGGTCGGTGCCGGTGTCGGTCATCATGGTGGTGCCGCTGGGCGTCATCGGCGCCGTCATCGCGGCGACCCTGCGCGGCCTGCCGAGCGACGTCTATTTCCAGGTCGGCCTGCTGACCACCATCGGCCTGTCGGCGAAGAACGCCATCCTGATCGTGGAGTTCGCCAAGGCGCTCTACGACCAGGGCATGGAGTTGAAGGAAGCCGCGGCGGAGGCCTGCCGTCAGCGCCTGCGTCCCATCATCATGACCTCGATGGCCTTCATCCTCGGTGTGCTGCCGCTGGCGATCAGCACCGGTGCCGGGTCGGAAAGCCAGAACGCCATCGGCGTCGGCGTGATGGGCGGCATGATCTCCGCCACCGTTCTGGCGGTGCTGTTCGTGCCGGTCTTCTTCGTCGCCGTCTACCGGCTGTTCGTCCGCAGGCGGCCGGGGCATGGCGCGATGCCGCAACCGGCGGCAGGCGACTGAGGCAGAAAGAGCATCGCATTCGGTGAGAAGCGCCCTCTCCCGTCCCGGGAGAGGGAGGGGACCCACGCCGCAGGGGTGGGGAGGGTGAGGGGGAAGGCAAGAAGTCAGACGCGCATGGTTCCTTTCGCGACCCCCCCACCTTGCCCAGCTCCCCTTG
>NZ_WHOS01000084.1 GCF_013340935.1 Azospirillum melinis
GTCAGCGGGGGGGCTGGTGGAGGAAGGGAAGCGCGGCCTGTGCCGGCCATGCATATGCCTGGTCGCGCGCCGCGCTGTCGCAGCGCTGCGAAAGCCGGCCGCCGCAAGCCCCACCTTCCACGCTTCGTCTGTCACCCGTCCACGGTACGTGCAGTCGAGTGTGCAGGCGGCCCGTCGTCTTCAGGTCAACGGGCAGCGCCAGAACAAGAAAGGACGGGCCGCATCAGGCTTCGTCCCCACCATCAGGAGGAGAACCTATGAAGTTTTCGCTGACTTCGGTCCGCACCGCGCTGCTGGCCGCCTGTGCCGTCTGCGGCATCCTGGCCGCCCCGATGCTGTCTGCGCCGGCCGACGCGCGCGACTTCCGGTCCGCCGACATCCACCCGACCGACTACCCGACCGTCGAGGCGGTCCGCTATGTCGGCAAGCTGGTGGCTGAGCGCAGCAACGGCAAGCTCGGCATCAAGGTGTTCCCGAACGGCGCGCTCGGCACCGAGAAGGACACCATCGAGCAGCTGAAGATCGGTGCGCTGGAGATGATGCGCATCAACGTGGCGCCGCTGAACAACGTGGTGCCGGAGACGATGGTCACCGCGCTGCCCTTCATCTTCCGCGACACCGGCCACATGCGCCGCGTCCTGGACGGCCCGATCGGCGACGAAATCCTGGCGGCGATGGAAAGCCAGGGCATGATCGGCCTCGCCTTCTACGACAGCGGCTCGCGCAGCATGTATTCGGCCGCCAAGCCCTACAAGACGCTGGCCGACATGAAGGGCGCCAAGATCCGCGTCCAGCAGTCCGACCTGTTCGTCGCCATGATCCAGGCGCTGGGCGCCAACGCCACGCCGATGCCCTTCGGCGAGGTCTACACCGCGCTGAAGACCGGCATCGTCGATGCCGCCGAGAACAACTACCCGTCCTACGAATCCTCCCGCCACTTCGAGGCGGCCAAGTACTTCACCCTGACCGAACACGCGATGGCGCCGGAAGTGCTGGTCTTCTCCAAGGTCGCCTGGGACCGCCTGTCGAAGGACGATCAGGCCACGGTCCGCAAGGCCGCCAAGGACTCCGTGCCCTACATGCGCAAGCTGTGGGACGAGCGCGAGCTGAAGTCGAAGGAGATCGTGACCCAGGCCGGCGCCCAGATCGTCGAGGTTCCGAACAAGCAGGAATTCATCGACGCCATGAAGCCGGTCTACGCCCAGTTCGCGAACACGCCGAAGCTGCAGAGCCTCGTCCAGCGCGTCCAGGAAACCAAGTAACGACCTTTCTGTAACGCCAAGAACAAGGCGGCGCGCGGCTTCGTCCCCTCCAGGACGGACCGCGCCTCGCCGGGGTCTCAGGAGTGGGGAGCCGCAGCATGGATATCGAGCTGCAAGCAATGGACGTCAGCCCGCCTCATGCGGCCGGCTGGTTGACCCGCATGAACGCGGCGCTGGCCAAGACCGGCATGTATGCCGCCATCATCGGCCTGATGATGATCGTGTGCGTCGTCTTCTATCAGGTGTTCGGCCGCTACGTGCTGAACAGCTCGCCGACCTGGGCGGAAAGCCTGGCCATCGTGCTGGTGCTCTACGTCACGCTGATCGGCGCCGCCGTCGGCGTCCGCGATGCCGGCCATATCGGGCTGGAGTCGCTGCTGGTGATGCTGTCGGACAGCGCGCGCCGCAAGATGGACGTGCTGATCTACGCCCTGGTCGGCATCTTCGGTGCCTGCATGGCCTACAACGGCTGGATCCTGGGCAGCTCGGTCGCCTCCTACACCATCCCGAACCTTCATGTCTCCGAAGCCGTGCGCTACGTGCCGCTGGTGCTGTCGGGCGTGCTGATCGTTCTCTTCTCCATCGAGCATATCGTCGCCATCGTGCGCGGCGAGGAGGTCAAGCCGTCATGGAACTGACCATCCTGTCCATCACCTTCTTCGGCTTCCTCATCCTCGGCATTCCGGTCGCCTTCGCCATCGGCCTGTCGGCGCTCTGCACCATCCTCTATGAAGGCCTGCCGGTCGCGGTGGTCTTCCAGCAGATGATGTCGGGCATGAACGTCTTCTCGTTCCTCGCCATTCCCTTCTTCGTCTTCTCCGGCGAACTGATGCTGCATGGCGGCGTCGCCGACAAGATCGTCACCGCGGCCAAGAGCATGGTCGGCCACATCCGCGGCGGGCTCGGCATGTCCAACGTCGTGGCCTGCACGCTGTTCGGCGGCGTCGCCGGATCGCCGGTCGCCGACGTGTCGGCCATGGGCGCCGTGATGATCCCGATGATGAAGCGGGAAGGCTACCACGCCGACTACGCGGTCAACGTCACCACCCACGCCGCACTCGTCGGCGCGCTGATGCCGACCAGCCACAACATGATCATCTATGCGCTGGCCGCCGGCGGAAAGGCGTCCATCGGCGCGCTGATCGCCGCGGGCCTGATGCCGGCGCTGCTGCTGATGGTCTGCAACCTGGGTGCAGCCTACTATGTCGCGGTGAAGCGCGGCTATCCCAAGGGGACCTTCCCCGGCTGGGACATCCTGGCGCATTCCTTCGCCGCCGCGGCACCGGGCCTGCTGATCGTCGTCATCATCCTGGCCGGCATCACCACCGGCGTGTTCACCGCGACCGAGTCGGCCTCGGTGGCCGTGATCTACGCGCTGCTGCTGACCACCTTCGTCTACCGCACGCTGAGCTGGGAGAAGTTCCTGGCCGCCGCCGCCAAGACGGTGAAGACCACCGGCGTGGTGCTGCTGCTGATCGGCGTGTCGACCATGTTCCAGTACCTCATGGGTCTCTATGAGGTGGCGGACATGACCGGCGAGCTGCTGGCCGGCGTGTCGACCAACCCATTGATGATCTTCCTGCTGATCAACATCATCCTGTTCCTGCTGGGCACCTTCATGGACATGGCCAGCACGATCCTGATCTGCACGCCGATCTTCCTGCCGATCGCCATGCAGTACGGCATGGACCCGGTGCAGTTCGGCATCGTCATGCTGATCAACTGCGCGCTCGGCCTGAACACCCCGCCGGTCGGCACCACCCAGTTCATCGGCTGCGCCATCGGCGGCGTGTCGGTGGGCGAGGTGATGCGCTCCATCACGCCCTTCTACGGGGCGCTCTTCGTCGCGCTTCTGCTAGTCACCTATGTCCCGGCCTTCTCGCTGTGGCTGCCGCGCATGCTGATGCACTGAGGCGGACCGGGAAACAGGCGGCGCTCCCGCCCCCCTGAACGACTTCTCTCCTGGACTGGGCCATCGGGATCTTCCCGATGGCCCTGTTTTTTGTGCGCCTTCCGCCCAGCCGCACCGGCCTTTCTCCCGAATTGGTGGTAGTTTTCGAGTAATGCCCCCCAATCTGGAAAAAGAGTGGCAAGCCGCCGCAACAAGCCCGACCGGCCGGATGGCGTCGAAATCGAAAGAGACCGCACCGCTTTCGCTATGACGGAGAAAACAGATCGCCCGGCCGGAGTGGATGCTTCCCAAGGAATGATGGGCTTATTGGATGTTGTTTGGTGGACATGATCCCGTACATCACAGAACGCGCAAACGACTTCCAACAATTCCCCAGAAAGGGGTTTTCATGCACGGGATCATTCTTGCCGACGCCGCTCTGGCCGACATCGATGCGCTGATCGGCCGGCACGCACCGGACGTGACGGTGGTCCGGGTCGGCGCGGACGAGGACGCGCTCAGCCTGCTGGCCGACGCTCTGGAGGCCGCCCGCGAGGCAGGCCCGGCGGCGGTCCACCTGATCGCCCATGGCGCGCCCGGTGTGGTGAAGCTGGGGGCGACGCCGCTCGACACCAGCGCCCTGCTCGACCGCCGCTGGCCCGATGCGACCGGCTGCGAGATCCTGATCCACGCCTGCGACGTCGGCGCCGGACGCAACGGCCGCCGCTTCGTGGAGCGTCTGGCCGCCGTCACCGGCGCGCGCGTCGCCGCCGCCAGCCATCCGGTCGGCAATCCGGATGGCTTGGCCGACCAGGGCGCCTCCTGGGATCTCGACGTGGTGACCGGCCCGATCCTGGCGGCCCGCCCGTTCGCAGGCGCGGAGGCCTGGCCGCACCGGCTCGGCTACAGCGGCACCGCCACCAGCGGCAACGACACGCTGATCGGCGACAACGGCGGCAACACCATCAACGGTCTGGCCGGCAACGACAGCATCGTCGGCGGCACCGGCAACGACAGCCTGATCGGCGGCATCGGCAACGACACGCTGGTCGGCGGCGGCAACACGGGCCAGTCGGCCGGCGACACCATGAATGGCGGGCTGGGCGCCGACCATTATGTCGGCGGCAGCGGCTTCAACATCGTCACCTACGAGAACGCCACCAGCGGCCTGACGCTGGACCTGACCAACGGCGCCAACAACACCGGCGAGGCGGCGGGCGACACCTTCGTCAACATCCAGCGCTGGATCGGCTCCGAATATGCCGACAGCCTGACCGCCGGCGACACCGCCGTGTGGTTCTGGGGCCATGGCGGCAACGACGTCGAGCATGGCGGCGCCGGCAACGACACTCTGGAGGCCGGCGACGGCAACGACACCGTCTTCGGCGGCGGCGGCAACGACCTGATGTACGGCCGCGCCGACAACGACCAGCTGCATGGCGAACTCGGCAACGACACGGTGGCCGGCGGCGGCGGTGCCGACCTGATCTACGGCGATGCCGGCAACGACCTGCTGAAGGGCGACTGGGAGCGAGATACCGTCTATGGCGGCGACGGCGACGACACCATCCTGGCCGGCATCGTCAGCTCCGGCAGCTACGCCCAGACCCAGAACGACCTGATCTATGGCGATGCCGGCAACGACCGCTACATCGTGGTCAGCCAGTACGACGCCGGGACGGTCAGCTTCGACGGTGGCGCCGGCACCGACACGCTGGAACTGCGGTCGGACAATTTGACCAGCTACAACGGCTACAATCTCGAATATTACAACGACGTCGCCTCGCCGAAGATCGACATCAGCGGCATGACGCTGACCAGCGTCGAGACGCTGGCCCTGACCGGCAGCCAGCGCCACACCGTGACGATGACCGCGGCCCAGGGCAACGGCTTCGGCAGCATCACCGGCGCCGTCACCGGCGACGCCTTCGCCATCGTCGGCGCCTCGCTGTCCGGCACGGTCGGCAGCGGCAACGGCAGCACGCTGACCGCCGGCAAGGTCCAGGCGGAGACGGTGAACGGCGTCACGCTGGTCCATGTCGGGCTCGACGGCACCGCCGGCTCCGACCTGACGCTGCGCATCGCCGGCAGCTTCGCCGCGTCCAGCATCGGCCTGTCCGGCAACACCATCACGCTCGGCCAGGGCGGCGGTTCGACCGGAGGCGGCGATACGGGGGGTGGCAACACGGGTGGCGGCAACACCGGCGGCGGGACGGGTGGCACGGGCGGCCAGACGCTGACCGGCACCGACGGCCGCGACTATCTCACCGGCGGCAGCGGCAACGACACCATCATCAGCAACGCTGGCAACGACTACATGACCGGCGGAGCCGGCAGCGACACTTTCGTCTTCAAGCCGGGCGACGGCTGGGACTATGTCGGCGACTTCCAGGCCGGCAGCGGCGGCGACGTGCTGAACGTCGCGGGCTGGAGCGGCTTCAAGGACTTCGCGTCGGTGATGGCCGTCACCGTGCAGGACGGCGCCAACACCGTCGTGAATTTCGACGGCAACAACAGCGCCATCCTCGCCAACGTCACCCGCAGCAGCCTGACCGCCGCCAACTTCTCCTTCACCGCCATTGGCGGTAGCGCGGGCGGCGGCAGCACCGGCGGCGGTACTGGCGGCACGCCGGGCCAGACCATCACCGGCACCTCGGCCGGCGAGTATCTGGCCGGCGGCAGCGGCAACGACACCATCACCGGCAACGCCGGCAACGACTACATGATCGGCGGCGCCGGGCGTGACACCTTCGTCCAGCATGCCAGCGACGGCTGGGACGTGATCGGCGACTTCCAGGCCGGCACCGGCGGCGACGTGGTCGACATCCGCAGCATCAGCGGCTTCAGCAACCTGAACGACGTGCTGACCCACTCGACCCAGGACGGCGCCGACCTGTCCATCGACCTCGGTGCGTTCAACTCGATCAAGCTGATCGGCGTCGACCGCAACAGCCTGACGGCGGAGAACTTCCTGTTCGCCAGCTCGGTGGGGTGATTGGAGGGAAAGCTCCCTCTCCCGGGACGGGAGAGGGAGCTTTTCTGCTTACCGCTCCACTGCCACCGGAACATTCAACGCGTTGCGCTTCGACACCGCCTCGTAGACCGGCGGGAAGGCGGGGCGGTTGATGTAGCGGCCGGCGCCGCGCACCGCGCGGCTCTCGCCCAGCGCGTGGACGATGCGGCCCTGGCTCAGCGTGTAGGCCGGGGTGCCGGTGACCGTCATGCCCTCGAAGATGTTCAGGCCGACCTTCTGCATCTGGGTCTTGGCCGAGATGGTCTTGGTCGCCTTAGGATCCCACACCACCAGATCGGCATCGGCCCCGACGCTGACCGAGCCCTTGCGCGGGTAGAGGTTGAAGATCTTCGCCGCGTTGGCGGAGGTCACGGCGACGAACTCGTTCATCGTCAGCCGGCCGGTGTTGACGCCGTGGGTCCACAGCGCGGTCATGCGGTCCTCGATGCCGGCGGTGCCGTTCGGGATTTTGGTGAAGTCGTTGCGGCCCATCGCCTTCTGCTCGGCGCAGAAGCAGCAATGGTCGGTGGCGGTGGTGTGCAGGTGACCGGCCTGGAGACCGCGCCACAGCGCATCCTGATGCTCCTTCGGGCGGAAGGGCGGGCTCATGACGTGGCCGGCGGCGAAGTCCCAGTCGGGGCTGCGGTAAACGCTGTCGTCGATCAGCAGATGGCCGGCCAGCACCTCGCCGAACACGCGCTGGCCGTCGTTCTGGCCGCGCTCGATGGCGGCCAGCGCCTCTTTGGCCGAGACATGGACGATGTAGACCGGCACGCCGAACACCTTGGCGACCTGGATGGCGCGGTTGGCGGCCTCGCCCTCCACCTCCGGCGGGCGGGACAGGGGATGGGCTTCAGGGCCGGTCAGGCCCTGGGCCAGCAGCTTCTTCTGGAGTTGGAAGACCAGTTCGCCGTTCTCGGCATGGACGGTGGGGATGGCGCCGAGTTCCAGGCAGCGCTGGAAGCTGTTCACCAGTGTTTCGTCATCGGCCATGATGGCGTTCTTGTAGGCCATGAAGTGCTTGAAGCTGTTCACGCCATGCTCGGCGACCAGCGTGCCCATGTCCTGCCGCACGCTCTCGTCCCACCAGGTCACGGCAACGTGGAAGCTGTAGTCGCCGGCCGCCTTCTCCGCCCAGCCGCGCCAGGTGTGGTAGGCCTCCATCAGGCTCTGTTTCGGGTTGGGGATGACGAAGTCGATGATCGTCGTCGTCCCCCCGGCGAAGCCGGCGGCGGTGCCGCTGAAGAAATCCTCCGTCGTCACCGTGCCCATGAAGGGCAGTTCCATGTGGGTGTGCGGGTCGATGCCGCCGGGCATGACGTAGCAGCCGCCGGCATCCACCATTTCGGCCCCCGCCGGCACGTCGAGAGCGTCGCCCACCGCGGTGATGATGCCGTCCTGGCAGAGGACGTCGGCGCGGCGGGTTTGCTCGGCGGTGACGACGGTGCCGCCGCGGATCAGGATGGTGGACATGCTCGGGCGCTCCCTCAGGAAATGGATGGGACGGAGTCGGTGGGCGTTTCGGCGATTTCAGGCTCTGGCAGGCCGGCGGCGCGCAGGACCAGCCGCAGCACCTCCGCCGTCATGGCGGCGAAGTCCTGACGGGTCAGGGTCCGGCGGCCCATAACCTTGCGGATCTGGACGTCGAAGTCGGCGTAATGCTGGGTCACCGCCCAGATCATGAACAGGAACTGGCGGGCATCCACCGGGGCCATGCGGCCGGTGGCGACCCAGCCGTCGATCACCGCAGCCTTGGCGTCGACCAGCGCTTTCAGATCCTCCGCCAGGAAGCGCTCGACCTGGGTGCCGCCATGCAGGATCTCGTTGGCGAAGACCTTGGAGGCATGCGGCCGCGTGCGTGATGCCTCCATCTTGGCGGTGACATAGGCGGTCAGCGTCGCCGCCGGGTCGGCGTCGGGGGTGAAGGAGCCGATGGGGGCCAGCCACATCTGCAGGATGTTGTCGAGCACCGCGCGGTAGAGGTCGTCCTTGGTGCCGAAATAGTAATGCAGGTTGGCCTTGGGCAGTCCGGCCCGCTCGGCGATGTCGGCCATGGTGGCGCCGGCGAAGCCGGCCTCGGCGAAGACGCGCTCGGCCGCCTTCAGGATGCGCTCGACATTCTCACGCCGGATGCGTCCTTGGGGCTGTGTGGTGTCCGTGGTTTCGGCAGCCGTTCGCGCCATTGCCTTCGCCATCGCTGTTGCTAAGTGCCCTCTCCCGCCCCGGGAGAGGGAGGGGACCCACGAAGTGGGGAGGGTGAGGGGCATTCCGGACATGGATTTCTGATCCTTGCCGCACCCTCACCCTTCCCATGCTCCGCATGGGCCCCTTCCCTCTCCCGGGACGGGAGAGGGAGAGTATCACGCGGGGGCTTTCACCTGCTCCGCCATGGCATTCGCACGGTCCAGCACGGCGTGCAGCAGCACCTCGCAGCCGGCGGTCGACCATTCCGGGGTCGTCTCCTCGACCTCGTTGTGGCTGATGCCGTCAATGCAGGGGATGAAGACCATCGCCGTCGGCGCCACCTTCGACAGGTAGCAGGCGTCGTGGCCGGCACCCGACACGATGTCGCGGAAGCTGTGGCCGGTGCGCTCCACCCCCTTGCGGACGGCGGCGACGCAGCTCTCGTCGAACTTGATCGGGGCGTAGTACCAGATCTGCTGGAACTCGGTCTCCAACCCGATCTCGCCGGCGATGCGCTCCACCTCGGCACGCAGCTCGCCGTCCATGGCTTTGAGGATGCCGTCGTCGGGATGGCGGAAATCGACGGTGAAGAAGACGCGGCCGGGGATGACGTTGCGGCTGTTGGGGTGGATCTGCATCAGCCCGACCGTGGCGCAGGCCAGCGGGCCGTATTTCATGCCGATCCGGTTCACCGCATCCACCACGCGGGCGGCACCGAGCAGGGCGTCCTTGCGGCGGACCATCGGGGTCGGGCCGGCATGGGCCTCCTGGCCGGTGAAGGTGATCTCATACCAGCGCTGGCCTTGGCAGTCGGTGACGACGCCGATGGTCTTGCCTTCGACCTCCAGGATCGGCCCCTGCTCGATGTGAGCCTCGAAATAGGCGCCGACCTTGCGGCCACCGACCTCCTGGTCGCCGGCATAGCCGATGCGGGCCAGCTCCTCGCCCATCGTCTTGCCGTCGAGATCGGCACGCGACAGGCCGTAGTCCAGGTCGAACACCCCGGCGAAGACGCCGGACGACACCATGGCCGGGGCGAAGCGCGACCCCTCCTCGTTGGTCCAGACCGCGACCTCCACCGGGGCCTCGGTGACGTAGTTCATGTCGTTCAGGCTGCGCACCACCTCCAGCCCGGCCAGCACGCCATAGACGCCGTCATACTTGCCACCGGTCGGCTGGCTGTCGAGATGGCTGCCCATGATGACCGGGGGCAGGCTGTCGTCGCGGCCGGGGCGGCGGGCGAAGATGTTGCCCATTTTGTCGACCGAAATCGTGCAGCCGGCCTCCTCGCACCAGCGCACGAACAGGTCGCGGCCCTGTTTGTCGAGGTCGGTCAGCGCCAGCCGGCACACGCCGCCCTTGGGCGTGGCGCCGATCTGCGCCATGTCCATCAGGCTCTGCCACAGGCGCGAACCGTTCACGGCGACATTCTGCGGGGTGGACATGTTGCTCTCTCCTGAACGTCGTTCTTTGTTCGGCGGCTGACTATTCGGCGGCTTCGGGGACGCGCATCGGGTTGCGGGCGTCGTTGGGCCAGGTGACGTAGGGCAGGTCGGTCTGCTCCGGCACCATGGTGATGCAGTCCGGCACCGGGCAGACATGGCTGCACAGGTTGCAGCCGACGCACTCCTCGTTGACCACGGTGAAGACGCGGCGGCCGTCTCCCTGGTCGATGCGGATCGCCTGGTGCGAGGTGTCCTCGCAGACGATGTGGCAGCGGCCGCAATCGATGCACAAGGCGGGGTCGATCACCGCCTTGGTCGAGAAGTTCATGTTCAGGTCGTTCCAGTTGACGACGTTGCGCACGGCGCGGCCGCTCAACTCGTCCAGGGTCCGGTATCCCTTCTCGTCCATCCAGTTGGACAGGCCGCCGATCATGTCCTCGACGATCTTGAAGCCGTAGGTCATGGCGGCGGTGCAGACCTGGACGTTGGTGGCGCCGAGCGCCAGGAACTCCGCCGCGTCGCGCCATGTGGTGACGCCGCCGATGCCGCTGACCGGCAGGCCGTGGGTGTCGGGGTTGCGGGCGATCTCCGCCACCATGTTCAGCGCGATCGGCTTCACCGCCGGGCCGCAATAGCCGCCATGGCTGCCCTTGCCGTCGACCACCGGGGTCGGCGCCATGGCGTCGAGATCGACCGCGACGATGGAGTTGACGGTGTTGATCAGCGACACAGCGTCGGCACCGCCGCGCTTCGCCGCTTCGGCCGACCACAGGATGTTGGTGATGTTGGGGGTCAGCTTGACGATCACCGGCAGGTTGACGGCGTTCTTCACCCAGCGGGTGACCTGCTCCACCATCTCCGGCACCTGCCCGATGGCGGAGCCCATGCCGCGCTCGCACATGCCGTGCGGGCAGCCGAGGTTGAGTTCCAGCCCGTCGGCGGCTCCCGTCTCGGCGATGCGGCGCGCGAGGTTGGCCCAGGCCTCCTCCTCGATGCGGGCCATCAGCGAGACGACCATGGCGCGGTCGGGCCAGTCGCGCTTGACCTCGATGATCTCCTGAAGATTGACCTCCAGCGGCCGGTCGGAAATCAGCTCGATGTTGTTGAAGCCGATCATCCGGCGGTCGGTGTCGAGATGCGCGCCATAACGGCTGGAGACGTTGACCACCGGCGGGTCCTCGCCCAGCGTCTTCCAGACCACACCGCCCCAGCCCGCCTTGAAGGCGCGGACGACGTTGTAGGCCTTGTCGGTCGGCGGGGCCGACGCCAGCCAGAAGGGGTTGGGGGAGCGGATGCCGGCGATGGTGCTGCGAAGATCGGCCATGATGTGGCTCCCTTTCCTCAGGCGGTCAGGTGGCTGTGGATGGCGAGGGCGGCGAGCTTGCCGTCCTGCACGGACTGGACCGTCAGGTCCTCGCCCGTGGCGACGCAGTCGCCGCCGGCCCAGACCTTGGCAAGCGTCGTGCGGTAGGCGCCGTCGACGGCGATCTTGCCGCCGGTGACCTCCAGCCCGCCGAGCGCCTCGGCCGACAGCTTCTGCCCGACCGCCTTCAGCACCATGTCGGCCTGGAGGGTGAAGGTCTCGCCGGTGCCGGACAGTTTGCCGTCGGTCAGGCTGGTGCGCTCGAAGGTGATGCTGGTCTCGCCGATCTCTTTGGGAGCGGCGAAGGTCTTGAGGACGACGCCCTCGGTCTGCGCCAGTTCCTGCTCCCAGCCGGTGGCGCCCATCTGGGCCCGGCCGCGGCGGTAGACCAGGGTGACGTCCTCGGCACCCAGGCGCTTGGCCTGGATGGCCGCGTCCACCGCGGTGTTGCCGCCGCCGATCACCACGACGCTGCGCCCCACCGCCGGCGGCTGGCCGGGGAGTGCCTGACGCACCCGCTCGATGAAGGCGGTGGCGTCCTCGACGCCCGCACGCTCCTCGCCGGGGATGCCGAGGCGGTTGTTGGACCCCAGGCCGACGCCGAGGAAGACGGCGTCGAAGTCGGCGCGCAGGCTGTCGAGCGATAGGTCGGCGCCCAGCCTGCGGCCATGCTCCACCGCGATGCCGCCGACGCCGAGGATGAAGGCGACCTCGCGCTGGGCGAAATCGTCGGCCATCTTGTAGGGGGCGAGGCCGTATTCGTTGAGGCCGCCGGACTTCGCCTTGGCCTCGAACACCGTCACCTCATGGCCGAGCGTGGCGAGGCGGTGGGCACAGGACAGGCCGGCCGGGCCGGCACCGACCACGGCGACGCGCTTGCCGGTGGCGGCGGCGCGGGCGAAGGGGTGGGCCGGCTCGCCGTCGATCAGACGGTCGGTGGCGTGGCGTTGCAGCCGGCCGATGGCGACGGGACGGTCCTCCGCCCGGTTGCGGACGCAGGACTGCTCGCACAGCGTCTCGGTCGGGCAGACGCGGCCGCAGGTGCCACCCATGATGTTCTCCGACAGGATCGTCGTCGCAGCACCCTTCAGGTTGCCGGTGGCGATGGAGCGGATGAAGGCCGGGATGTCGATCCCGGTCGGGCAGGCCTTGATGCAGGGCGCGTCATAGCAGAACAGGCAGCGGTTCGACTCGGCCAGCGCCTGCACCGGCGTCATCGCCGGGGTCAGGTCGGTGTAGGGCGAAGCCGAATTGTCTCCGGTGATGGCAAGCGTAGCGATCAGGGTCATGGCGGATGGCTTCCCTTCGGTCGCAGAGCGGCGTGTCTACCGAAGCATCAGCAACCCGCGTGCCAAGAGAACCAACCAGCACTGCCAACGGAGACGGGCGGCGGAAAAGCTGACTGTTCGGTCAGAAATTGACGGTATGGACAGGCATGGGTTCATCATGCCAGCCATGCGGATTGCACGCAACTCAGCCTTTTGGCGCCTCTTTTGGCGGCGATACGCAAGAAACGCATGGGAATTTGCGAAGTAGGATTCAGGAAATTACGCTGTATCAAAGGGTTGCATCGCCAGGGCGCTGCCTTCAATTTCGGCAACGCACCTGTGCAAGTGAGATAGGGTTGCCGCCATGTCCGCTTTCTCAAGCCTGCTGATCGACCGCACCGCGACGCCCATCGGCGAATTGATCGTGGTGGCGGACGAGGACGGCGCCCTGCGCGCCATCGACTGGACCGACCATGAGGACCGGCTGCACCGGCTGCTGCGCCTGCACCATCCCGGCGGCTACGAGCTGCGGCCGGCCGGCGATCCGGGTGGGCTGACGCGGGCGATGGATGCCTATTTCGCGGGCGAGCTTGCCGTCATCGACCGGCTGCCGGTGCGCACCGGCGGGACACCGTTCCAGCGCGCGGTGTGGGCGGCGCTGCGCGGGATTCCCTGCGGCGGCACCGTCAGCTACCGCGAGCTGGCGGCGCTGGCCGGGCGTCCGGCGGCGGTGCGGGCGGCGGGACATGCCAACGGCGCCAACCCGGTCGGCATCGTGGTGCCCTGTCACCGGGTGATCGGATCGGATGGAACGCTGACCGGCTATGGCGGCGGGGTGGAGCGCAAACGCTGGCTGCTGACGCATGAGAGGACGGCGGCAACCCCCCCTTCGCAGGGATAACGTTTAAGCCGCTCCCCCTACAGCCCCGCCGCCAGCTTCGTCCCCTGGGCGATGGCGCGCTTGGCGTCCAGTTCGGCCGCGACGTCGGCGCCGCCGATCAGGTGGACGGCGATGCCGGCGGCCTCCAGCGGGGCGTGCAGCTCGCGCAGCGGTTCCTGCCCCGTGCACAGGACGATGCTGTCCACCGCCAGCGTTTGCACCCGCTCGCGCTTCTCGCCGAAGCTGACGGTCAGCCCCTCGTCATCGATGCGCTCGTAATTCACGCCGGACAGCGCCTGGATGTTCTTCATCTTCAGCTGCGCCCGGTGGATCCAGCCGGTGGTCTTGCCCAGCCCGGCGCCGGGCTTGCTCGCCTTGCGCTGGAGCAGCACGACCTCGCGGGCCGGCGGCGTCAGGTGCGGGCGGATGCCGGCGACGCCGCCGCGCGCCTCGGCGGGATCGGCGACGCCCCATTCGGCCCGCCACAGCGCCGGGTCCAGGCTGGGCGACGGCGCCTCCTGGACCAGGAATTCGCTGACGTCGAAGCCGATGCCGCCGGCGCCCACCACGGCAACGCGCCGACCGACCGGCTTGGCGCCGCGCAGCACGTCGATGTAGGTCAGCACCTTCGGATGGTCCTGGCCGGGGATTTTCGGGTCGCGCGGCACCACCCCGGTCGCCAGCACCACCGCGTCGAAGCCGCCGCCGGCCAGTTCATCGGCCCCCACCCGCCGCCCCAGATGCAGCGCCACGCCCGTCTCCGCCAGCCGGTGGCGGAAATAGCGTAGCGTCTCGTGGAACTCCTCCTTGCCGGGGATCAGCTTCGCCATGTTGAACTGGCCGCCGACCTCGTCCGCCGCGTCGAACAGATGCACCTCGTGCCCGCGCTCCGCCGCGGTGGTGGCGCAGGCGAGCCCGGCCGGCCCGGCGCCGACCACGGCGACGCGCTTGCGCTTGGTGGCCGGCTCAATCGTCAGTTCCGTCTCGTGGCAGGCGCGCGGGTTGACCAGGCAGCTCGCCGTCTTGCCGGAGAAGATGTGGTCCAGGCAGGCCTGGTTGCAGGCGATGCAGGTGTTGATCGCCGCCGCCCTGCCCGCCGCCGCCTTGGCGACGAAGTCCGGGTCGGCCAGGAAGGGCCGCGCCATCGACACCATGTCGGCCAGCCCGTCGCCGATCACCGCGTCGCCGACCTCCGGCGTGTTGATGCGGTTGGTGGTGCAGAGCGGGATCGACACCGCCTCTTTCAGCTTCCCCGTCACCCAGGCGAAGTTGGCGCGCGGCACGCTGGTGGCGATGGTCGGCACCCGCGCCTCGTGCCAGCCGATGCCGGTGTTGATGATGGTCGCCCCCGCCCGCTCGATGGCCTGGGCCAGCTGCACCACCTCTTCCCATGTGCTGCCGTCGGGGATCAGGTCCAGCATCGACAGGCGGTAGATGATGATGAAATCGCGCCCGACCGCCTCGCGCATGCGCGACACGATCTCCACCGGAAAGCGCATGCGGTTCTCGTAGGAGCCGCCCCATTTGTCGGTGCGCTGGTTGGTGTGGGTCACCAGGAACTGGTTGATCAGGTAGCCTTCCGACCCCATCACCTCCACCCCGTCATAGCCGGCCTCGCGCGCCAGTTCGGCGCAGCGGACATAGGCGCGGATCTGGCGCTCCACCCCCCGGGCGGTCAGGGCGCGCGGGGTGAAGGGGGTGATCGGCGACTTGATGCGCGACGGCGCCACCGACAGCGGGCTGTAGGCGTAGCGGCCGGCATGCAGGATCTGCAGCGCGATCCTGCCGTCTTCGGCATGCACCGCGTCGGTGATGACCCGGTGCGCCCGTGCCGCCCCATGCCGCGCCAGGGTGGAGCCGAAGGGCGACAGCCAGCCCTCCACATTGGGCGAGAAGCCGCCGGTCACCATCAGCCCGACCCCGCCGCGCGCCCGCTCGGCGAAATAGGCGGCCAGCCGCGGGAAATGGCGGCGCCGGTCCTCAAGCCCGGTGTGCATCGACCCCATCAGCACCCGGTTCTTCAGCACCGTGAAGCCAAGATCGAGCGGGGCCAGCAGATGCGGGTAGGGCTGGGAGCCGGGCATGGTCACGGGACGCGTCCTCCGGTTATCGAACCCGCGCTTCTGGCGGCGCTGGGCAGGCTGATGATTGGTGGTGCGAATCCTAATTCAGGGTGACGTATGCGTCAATCAGGTTCCGCAGCATCCGCCAGCGTCATCGGAGGCCCGATCGTTCGCGCACCCCGCTTTCCGCTGTGTGAAAAAGCCGTTCGGCGAACTGGCTCAAGGGCCTGCGCGGCGGTCAAGCTCCCAACCCAAGGGCCGCCCCTCCATCCCGGCGGCCGATTTGCGTAACCGGGAGTTCGGTCATGGTGCAGTTCGCCGCCAACCTGACGATGCTCTACAACGAGCATCCCTTCCTCGACCGATTCGCCGCGGCGGCCGATGCCGGCTTCCGTGGGGTCGAGTATCTGTTTCCCTATGATTTCGCCGCCGACGCGCTGGCCGAGAAGCTGCGCCAGCATGACCTGACCCAGGTCCTGCACAATCTGCCGGCCGGCAACTGGGGCGGCGGCGAGCGCGGCATCGCCATCCTGCCCGACCGCGTGCAGGAATTCCGCGACGGCGTCGCCCGCGCCATCGACTATGCCGGCACGCTGGGCTGCAAACAGGTCAACTGCCTCGTCGGCATCCTGCCGCAAGGGGCGGATGCCGCCACGGCGGAGAGCACGCTGACCGCCAACCTCGCCTACGCCGCCGACGCGCTGGCCGGCGCCGGCATCCGCCTGCTGATCGAGCCGATCAACACCCGCGACATCCCCGGCTTCTACCTGAACCGGACCCGCCAAGCGCTGGACCTGATCGCCAAGGTCAGCTCCGACAATCTCTTCGTGCAGTACGACATCTACCACATGCAGATCATGGAAGGCGATCTGGCCCGCACCATCGAGGCCAATCTCGCCCACATCGCCCATGTCCAGCTCGCCGACAACCCCGGCCGCTTCGAACCGGGCACCGGCGAGATCAATTATCCCTTCCTGTTCAAGCATCTGGACGCCATCGGCTACAGCGGCTGGGTCGGCTGCGAATACAAGCCGAAGACGACGACGGACGAGGGGCTCGGCTGGTTCGCCCCCTACAAGACCGAACCGGCACACGCCTGAGGCGCCCCCATCCATTCAAAGAGAAGGACTATCGTCATGAAGGTCGGTTTCATCGGTCTCGGCATCATGGGCACCCCGATGGCGGGGCATCTGCTGGACGCCGGTCACACGCTCTACGTCCACGACATCAAGCCGGTCCCGGCCGAGCTGACCGACAAGGGCGCCATCCCCTGCCCGAGCGGCGCGGAGGTCGCGGCGGCGGCCGAGGTCATCATCACCATGGTGCCGGACACCCCGCATGTCGGCGCCGCGCTGTTCGGCGAGAAGGGTGTGGCCGCCGGCCTGTCGGCGGGCAAGATCGTGGTCGACATGTCCTCGATCTCGCCCATCGAGACCAAGGAATACGCCAAGCGCATCAACGATCTCGGCTGCTCCTACCTCGACGCGCCGGTGTCGGGCGGCGAGGTCGGGGCCAAGGCCGCCTCGCTGACCATCATGGTCGGCGGCCCGCAGGAGGCCTTCGACACGGTCAAGCCGCTGTTCGAGAAGATGGGCAAGAACATCACGCTGGTCGGCGGCAACGGCGACGGCCAGACCACCAAGGTCGCCAACCAGATCATCGTCGCGCTGACCATCGAGGCGGTGGCCGAGGCCCTGCTGTTCGCCTCCAAGGCCGGCGCCGACCCGGCCAAGGTCCGTCAGGCGCTGATGGGCGGCTTCGCCTCCTCGCGCATCCTGGAGGTCCATGGCGAGCGGATGATCAACCGCAACTTCACCCCCGGCTTCCGCATCGAGCTGCACCAGAAGGATCTGAACCTGGCGCTGAGCGGTGCCAAGGCACTGAACCTGTCGCTGCCGCACACCGCCAGCTGCCAGCAGCTGTTCAACGCCTGCGCCGCGCAGGGCGGGGCGGCCTGGGACCATTCCGGCATGCTCCGCGCGCTGGAACTGCTGGCCGGGCACGAAGTCGGGTCGAAGTGAGGGGTTGGGGCGCCGTCCCTTGATGGCGCCCTACCCAAACCATTGGCCTGCCAACCATTCGCGTGCATTCTAAGCACCCCGCCATCCACGACGCCCGAGCGACCATGACGACCACCGCCCCCACTGCCGACGCCCTGCTCCACGACCTGTTCCAGGCGGCGCTCACCGCGGTGACCGCCGAGACCCGGTTGCCGGCGGCCCTGCCGCAGCCGCCGAAGGGCCGCACGGTGGTCATCGGCGCCGGCAAGGCGGCGGCGGCCATGGCGAAGACGGTGGAGGACCACTGGCCGGGGCCGCTGACCGGGCTGGTCGTCACCCGCTACGACCATGATTTGCCGACCGAGCGGATCGAGGTGGTGCAGGCCAGCCATCCTGTGCCCGACGCCGCGGGGCAGGAGGCGGCACGGCGCATCGTCGACATGGTGCAGGGGCTGACCGCCGACGACCTCGTGCTCTGCCTGATCTCCGGCGGCGGCTCGGCCCTGCTGGCGCTGCCGGCCCCCGGCATCACGCTGGAGGACAAACGTGCCGTCGCCAAGGCCCTGCTGAAGAGCGGCGCCGACATCGGCGAGATGAACTGCGTGCGCAAGCATCTGTCGGCGGTGAAGGGCGGCCGGCTCGCCGCCATGGCCCACCCGGCCCGCGTCGTCTCGCTGCTGGTTTCCGACGTGCCGGGCGACGATCCGTCGGTGATCGCCAGCGGCCCGACCGTGCCCGACCCGACCAGCTTCGCCGACGCCCGCGCCATCCTGGCGAAATACGGCATCACCCCGCCGCCGGCCGTAGCCGCCTTCCTCGAAGCCGCGGCGGACGAAACGCCGAAGCCCGGCGACCCGCGTCTGGCCGGCGCCGAGACCACCATCATCGCCACCCCGCAGGACGCGCTGGAGGCAGCGGCGGCGCTGGCCCGCGACCGCGGCTACACCCCGGTCATCCTGGGCGACGCCATCGAGGGCGAATCGCGCGAGGTCGCCAAGGTCCATGCCGGCATCGCCCGGCAGGTCGCCCGCCACGGCCAGCCGGCCCCGGTTCCCGCCGTGATCCTGTCCGGTGGCGAGACCACGGTGACGGTGCGCGGCCAGGGCCGCGGCGGCCGCAACGTCGAATTCCTGCTGGCTCTGGCGGTGGCGCTCGACGGCCATCCCGGCATCCGGGCGGCGGCCTTCGACACCGACGGCATCGACGGGACGGAGGACAATGCCGGCGCCGTCCTGCGCCCCGACACGCTGAAGCGGGCCGAGGCGATGGGGCTGGACGCCAAGGCCTTCCTCGCCAACAACGACGGCTACAGCTTCTTCAAGGCGCTGGGCGATCTGGTCGTCACCGGCCCGACGCGGACCAACGTGAACGACTTCCGGGTGATCGTGATCGATCCGGTCTGAGTCGGCGCGGATAAATTTTGGCTGGCAGATCTTCTGAACGGCCAACGGAGAGCCCCTCTTCCTCCGGGGAAAGGGTTACCGTTCCGAGGATAGGGCTTCACCCGCCCTTCGCCTTGGTCAGCTGCGAGATATAGATCCGCGCCAGCGATTTCAGGATCGGCGGCATCGCCACCACCGCATCCTCGAAGCTGCGCTTGTCGATCACCTCGCAGATGCCGCCGCTCACCGCCACGGCGGTGACGTCGGGCGGGCGGCCGGTCAGCAGGTAGATCTCGCCGAACAGACTGCCCGGCCCGAAGCTGGCGATCTCCTCGCCCAGCGTGCCGCGGCCGGGGCGGAGCGCCACGCGGCCGGACTGGATCAGGTAGGCGGCGTTCACCGGGTCGTTGGGGCTGAAGAAGACATGCCCCTCGCGGATCATCCGGCGGTCGACCACCTTCTGGAACGAGTTGGTGGAGCGGAAATCCACCGCGTTGCCGACCCGCTCGGTCGGCGGCAGGCCGTAGTCGCGGCGGATGGCGGCGATCAGGCTCTGCAACAGGTACGACGCCAGCGGCGGGCTGCGCTTCAGCAGGCTGCGGAAGGCGTCCCGCGTCACCTCGACGCACGTCACCTCGGTCAGCGCCCGCACGGTGGCGCTCCGCTCGCCATCGTCGATCAGCGCCATCTCGCCGACCACCGCCCCCTTGCCGACCACCCCCAGCCGCCGGACGCCGCCATCCGCGGCGGTCAGCAGCACCTCCAGCTCCCCGGCTTCGATCAACCATGCCCGGTCGCCGCGCTCGCCCTGCCGCATCATCACGATGCCGGGATCGATGGTGTAGCGCTTGGGGCCGGAAGAGGCGGACTGCGTCATTGGGCGGCTCGGGACGGGCGGATGGTTATCTCCTCACTCTACCCCAAGCCCACCGCATCGTCAGCCTCGGGTCTTCATCACGCCGCGGTCGCGGGCCGGCCCGCCGCTATTGCCGCCGCGGCCGAGAAACTGGCGCAGGAAGGCGACGACCTCCGGCGAATCCCACTCCACCGCCCCTTCGACGCGGCCAAGCTCACGTCCCTCGGGATCGACCAGGATGGTGGTGGGCAGGCCGCGCAAGGACAGCGCCTTCATCGACTCCGAACCCGGATCGAGGAAGACCGTCAGATGTTCCACCCCCGTCTTCTTATAAAAGGGCTCCACCGCCGTCCGCCCGCCGCGGTCCAGCGACAGCGCCACCACCTGGAAGGCATCGCCGCCCAGCTGGGCCTGGAGCCGGTCGAGCGACGGCATCTCCTTCACGCACGGCCCGCACCAGGTCGCCCACAGGTTCAGCAGGATCACCCGGTCCTTGAAATCGGCCAGATCGACCCGTCGCCCCTCGGCATCGACGAAGGACAGGGGCGGCATCGGCTTGGGCTCCGCCCCCTTGAACTTCTCCAGCTTGTCGGCACCGGTGGAGGCGACGGGCGTGGCCGTCAGCCCGGCATCGGGCGCGCCCAGCCGCACCACCTCCGGCGTGCCGGCAGCGGGGTTGGGCGCCGCACCGGCGCTCCACCACAGGCCGGCCCCGGCCATGCACACACAAACCGTTGCGACAGCCGTCAAAGTCCGCATACTCACGCTTCCTCGCTCCCCTTCACCCGAATGCCCCGGTATCCGTCCCCATGAGCGCCGATCAGACCCCGCCGACTTCCGCCGCAGCAACCGGCGCCTCCACCGGCTCTGCCGCACCCGCCGCCAGCCAGATGTGGGGCGGGCGATTCGCGCGCGGTCCCGCCGCCATCATGGAGAAGATCAACGCCTCCATCGGCTTCGACAAGCGGCTTGCCGACCAGGACATTGCCGGGTCGAAGGCCCATGCCGCGATGCTGGCCAAGCAGGGCATCATAACCCAGGCCGACGCCGACGCCATCATCGACGGGCTCGACCGCGTAAAGGCAGAGATTGACGCCGGCAGCTTCACCTTCAAGGTGGAGCTGGAGGACATCCACATGAATGTGGAGGCCCGGCTGGCCGAACTGATCGGCGAACCGGCCAAGCGCCTGCACACCGGCCGCTCGCGCAACGACCAGGTGGCGACCGATTTCAAGCTGTGGGTGCGCGACGCCATCGACCGCACCATCGCCGGCCTGACCGCGCTGCAGACCGCGCTGATCGACCTGGCGGAGCAGCACACCGGGACGGTGATGCCCGGCTTCACCCATTTGCAGGCGGCGCAGCCGATCAGCTTCGCCCATCACCTGCTGGCCTATGTCGAGATGTTCGGGCGCGACCGCAGCCGCTTCCGCGATGCCCGCTGCCGGCTGAACGAATGCCCGCTGGGCTCGGCGGCACTGGCCGGCACCCCCTACCCCATCGACCGCTTCATGACGGCGGAGGCGCTGGGCTTCAACCGGCCGACCGCCAACTCGCTGGACGCGGTGTCCGACCGCGACTTCGCGCTGGAATACCTGTCGGCGGCGTCGATCTGCGGCATGCATCTGTCGCGCTTCGCCGAGGAGATTGTGATCTGGTGCTCGGCCCAGTTCCGCTTCATCAGGCTGTCGGACGCCTTCACCACCGGCTCGTCCATCATGCCGCAGAAGAAGAACCCCGACGCGGCGGAGCTGGTGCGCGCCAAGGCCGGCCGCGTCATCGGCTCGCTGAACAGCCTGCTGATCGCCATGAAGGGCCTGCCGCTGGCCTATTCCAAGGACATGCAGGAGGACAAGGAGCCGGTGTTCGAGGCCGACGACACCCTGGCGCTCTGCATCGCCGCCATGGAAGGCATGGTGCGCGACATGCAGCCCAACGTCCCGGCGATGCGCGAGGCGGCCGACCGCGGCTTCCTGAACGCCACCGACCTCGCCGACTGGCTGGTGCGGGAGCTGGACATGCCGTTCCGCGAGGCGCACCACGTCACCGGCCGCGCCGTGAAGGCGGCGGAGGACCGGCGCGTCGGCCTGACCGACCTGACGCTGGCCGAACTCCAGGCCATCGAGCCGCGCATCACTGAGGCCGTCTATCCGGCGCTGAGCATCGAGGCGTCGCTGAACAGCCGCACCAGCTTCGGCGGCCCGGCCCCCGTCCGCGTGCAGGAGGCGGTGAAGGCCGCCCGGGAGCGTTTCCTGTGATCAGCCGTCTTCCCCGCTCCGTCACCCTGACCGTCCTCGCCCTGGCCGGCGCCCTGGCGCTGGCCGGCTGCGGCAAGAAGCCGAAGGCCGTCGACAGCCCGGTTCCCGAAGGGCAGGCCGATCCCTTCCCCCGCACCTATCCCAACCCTTCGCTGGACCCGAAGCCCGGTAAGCCGGCCGGTTCCGGAGTCCAGTTCCCATGACCGCCCGCACCGGTTCGCCCAACGGATCTCCCATGAGCGTCTTCGCCTACCGCAACGGCGTTCTGCACGCCGAATCCGTGTCGCTGGAGGATGTGGCGCGGGAGGTGGGCACCCCCTTCTACCTCTATTCCACCGCGGCGCTGGAGTCGCACTACAACGCCTATGCCGGCGCCTTCGCCGGCCAGGATGCCGGCGTCTGCTATGCGCTGAAGGCCAACTCCAACCTCGCCGTTATCCGCACCCTGGCGAAGCTGGGGGCCGGCGGCGACGTGGTGTCGGTGGGCGAAATGAAGCGCGCCCTGGCCGGCGGCATCCCGCCCGAGCGCATCGTCTTCTCCGGCGTCGGCAAGACCCGCGACGATCTGCGCGCCGCCCTTGAGGCCGGCATCCACCAGATCAACGTGGAATCGGTGCCGGAGCTGGAGGCGCTGAGCCAGATCGCCTCGTCCATGGGCGTGGAGGCTCCCATCGCCTTCCGCGTCAATCCGGACGTCGACGCCAAGACCCACGCCAAGATCGCCACCGGCAAGAAAGAGAACAAGTTCGGCATCGACTACGACCACGCGCGCGAGATCTACCGCCGCGCCGCGGCCCTGCCGGGCATCAAGCCGGTCGCCATCGCCGTCCATATCGGCTCGCAGCTGACCGACCTCGCTCCCTTCCGGGCGGCCTACGAGCGGGTGGCGGCCCTGCTGCACCAGCTGCGCGAGGACGGCCACGACATCCAGCGCCTCGATCTCGGCGGTGGGCTCGGCATCACCTACAAGAACGAAGCGCCGCCCGATCTGGCCGACTATGCCGCGATGGTGCGCTCGATCACCGGCAATCTCGGCTGCCGGATCACGCTGGAGCCCGGCCGCTCGCTGGTCGGCAATGCCGGCATCCTGGTCAGCCGCGTCATCTATGTGAAGCAGGGGCTGCACCGCCGCTTCGCCATCGTCGACGCGGCGATGAACGACCTGATCCGCCCGTCGCTGTACGACGCCTATCACGGCATCGTGCCCGTCGCGGAGCCGGCCGACGGCGCCGCTGCCGAGCCCTACGACGTGGTCGGCCCGGTGTGCGAGAGCGGCGACACCTTCGCCGTGCAGCGCCCGCTGCCGCCGCTGGCCGACGACGACCTCGTCGCCTTCCTGTCGGCCGGCGCCTATGGCGCGGTGATGGCCTCGACCTACAACACCCGGCCGCTGGTACCGGAGGTTCTGGTCAACGGCGACCGCTTCTCCGTCATCCGCCGCCGCCCGACGGTGGAGGAGATGCTGGCGGCCGAGCGGGTGCCCGACTGGTTGTAACGGGCTGGCTGTAAAGGACGTCGCCCCCTTCCCGGAAAAGCAGGGAGGGGGCGGTCCCCGTTACGCGTCCAGGTCACGCGTCCAGCACGAACCGGGCGTTTTTCGCCGTCAGCGCCTCGAAATAGGGGCGCAAGCTCGCATCGTCGAAGCCGAAGGCCTGCTGGAAGCGGATGATCAGGTCGCGCTCGCCCTGTTCCGCCTCGCCGTCGGCCATGGCGCTGTCGATCATGTTCAGCAGGATGCACAGCCGCTGCTGCTGGTTCAGCTTCGGCGCGACCTCGGCCAGGAAGCTGTCCGGCGGGGTGCTGCGCGCATATTTGAGGCAGCCGTCCAGCTCCTCCCGCGAGGCGCGGCGGCCGAGGACTGAGACCAGATGGCCGACCTCCTCCGGATCGATCTCGCCATCCGATCCCATGCAGTAGACCAGCGACACCACCAGCGCACGGCGCGGGTTCATCTCCAGCGGCGCGTTGCCCTTGAACATATCGAACAGACCCATCGTTCGACCTCCCCAATGGTTCAGACGCCTGCCCATCTGGGCCCATGGGGCAAGCCGCGCAAGATGGGGGGCGGCGCTATTTTTCAGAGACTGCGGCGGGCGTTCCCGGCCCCGCAAGTCCCCTGAAACTGTCGGGGCATCGGGGCAAACCCCAGGGGTGCGCGGCGTCGAATAGCGCAGCCGTCCCATCGGATTCGTGATAGTTTGGATGTGAAGTTTCGGGCGGGCCGCATCGCGCATCGGCACATAGAAGGGGGATTTGTGGGACGCTTCCTACGGGGCGCGCTGGTGGTGGTGGTCGTGCTGGCCGCATTGGCGGGCAACGCGGCCCACAGGGTCTATTACGATTACCAGGACACCCAGCAGCGCCGCTATGCCCTGGTGCAGGACATGGCCCGGCTGGTCGACGACCATGTCCGCCGCACGGTGCACACGGCCGACGTGGCGCTCGACCAGGCGGCGGCCATGGTGGCGGAGGCCCGCGGCCTGGAGAAGCTGCGCGACCTGAAGCATTGGGCACGCCTGCGCGAACATGCCGCCCAGGTCGAGGGCGCCGACGCCATCTGGATTTACGACGCCGACGGCCGGGCCGTGCTCGAATCGGCCAGCTTTCCCAACCGCATCGCCGATTTCGCCGACCGGAGCGGCCTGGAGGCTCTGCGCAGCGGGATGCGCCTGCACATCGGCGCGGCGCAGCCGGTCCGGACCGGGTCCTATCCGCTGGTCTTTCCGGTTTCCCGCCCGCTGCATGACGACGAGGGGCGCTTCATCGGGGTGGCATCCGTGTCGATCCGGGTCAACCACCTGACCGACTCCTACAGCATTCCGGGCTTCGAGTTCGATCCGCTGATCGCCGTCTACCGGCCAAACGGCGAGGTGGTCGCCCGCCGCCCGGAACCCGAAGCCTCGGCAGGCCGCACGGTCGCCTCCGCACCGCTGTTCCAGTCCCGGCTGCCCGAGGCGCCGGAGGGGCAGTTCCTGTCGCTATCGCCGCTGGACGGGGTGCTGCGCATCGCCGCCTACCGGACCGTCCGCGACTATGGGCTGGTGGTGCTGGCCGGCATCGACCGCGAAGTGGCGATGGCCGTATGGCGCACCCGCACCCTGCACACGGTGGTTGAGACCCTCGTCGGCCTGCTGGCGATCCTGGGGATGCTGGCCTGGGGGATGCGCTATCTCGACCGCGAGCGCAAGGCGCAGGTGGCCCTGGCCGAGGCGCGGAACGCGGTGGAGCGGACCAGCGCCGAACGCGACGAGAGCGCCCGGCTGGCCGCCGCGCTGAACCATGCCCGCGACATGGCGGAGAGCGCGCGGCAGGCCGCCGAGGCCGCCAACCGGGCCAAGGGCGAGTTCCTGGCCGGGCTGAGCCACGAGCTGCGCACGCCGCTGAACGCCGTCATCGGCTTCTCCGACCTGATCGCCCGCGAGGCGGAGGGGCCGGTCGGCACCCCGTCCTACCGGCAATATGCCGCCAATGTCCGCGACAGCGGCCAGCATGTGCTGGAGCTGATCAACGAGATCCTCGACCATGCGCGGGCGGAAGCCGGGGCGCTGACCATCGAGGAGGGGCACTGCGACCTGGAGGCCGCGGCGGATTTCGCCGTCCGCATGCTGACCCCGCGGGCCGAGCGCGCCGGCGTGCTGCTGTCGGCGGTGGTGGCCCCGGCGGTGGGCGCCTTGCGCGGAGACGACCGCCGCATCCGCCAGATCCTGCTGAATCTGATCGCCAATGGGGTGAAATACACGCCCTCGGGCGGATCGGTGACCCTGTCCGCCCTGCTGGAGGACGGCACGCCGGTGATCCGCATCACCGACACCGGGCTGGGCATCCCGGGCCCGGGGTCGGGACCACGGCTGGAGCGCCTCACCCCG
>NZ_WHOS01000085.1 GCF_013340935.1 Azospirillum melinis
TGGTGTTCATGCCGGGGGACGGCGGGATGGGGGGACCGTTCATGAGGCTCGTGTTCCCGAAGACCGGTGCGGCACCGCCCCCCTTGACCGGGATCGCGGCGGCCCTCGCACCGACACAATTATGTTAGCGCTATCATCATCAGGTCAAAAGGACATCGGCGGCCTGTCGGCCGGAAATCGCGGATGACGCCGGGATGAGGTGGCGATACTGTTAGCGCTAACCTTGACGGCCGTAAAGAGTTTTGTTTGAGTTGCGGACAAACTGATTGGAGATGGCCACGGGTTGCAGGTTTCGCCCCCAGGATTGGGATGCCTGCGCATGGAACGCGGCCGTTGCCGAGTATGATACACACCGGTGACCAGCGAGCCCGCGCGACCTTCCGTCGCGCCGGCCGGAAACGGAAGGACGAAGCCCTGTGACGACCCGTGGCGGCGATGGGACGGCAACCCCGGCGGTCAAGACGCGCAAGCCGCGCTCCTCGCGCACCGGCCGCGCGACGATGGCGGACGTGGCGGAGCGGGTGGGCATCAGCGCCATCACCGTGTCGCGCGCCTTCAAGCGTCCCGAGCTGGTGATGCCGGAGCTGCGCCAGCGCATCCTCGACACCGCGCAGTCGATGGGCTACGTGCCCAATCAGGCCGCAAGCGCGCTCGCCTCGGCGCGGTCGATGACGGTGGCGGTGCTGATCCCGTCGATGACCAACATGGTCTTCGTCGAGACGCTGGCCGGCATCCACGACATGCTGCTGCCGCGCGGCTACCGCGCCCTGATCGGCGTCACCCACTATTCGCCGGAGGAGGAGGAGCGGCTGATCCGCACCTATCTCCAGTTCCAGCCCGACGGCATCCTGCTGACCGGCACCGACCACACCGCGGTCGCCCGCACCTACCTGTCGGCGCTCGCCAGCCCGACCGTCCACATGATGGAGCTGCTGGACGACCCCGACAGCCTCAGCGTCGGCTGTTCGCAGGAGGAGGGCGGCCGGCTGATGACCACCCACCTGCTGGAGCGCGGCTACCGCCGCATCGGCTTCGTCGCCGTGCAGCTCGACCCGCGCACGCTGGCCCGCCTCGACGGCTACCGCCACGCGCTGGAGGAAGCCGGGCTGTATGACGAGGCGCGCGTCTGGCGCCTGCCCGACCCGTCCTCCATCCATCTGGGGGCGGCGATGATCGACCGGCTGATGGCGGAGAACACCGACTGCGACGCCGTCTTCTTCTGCAACGACGATCTGGCGCAGGGCGCCCTGTTCCAGTGCCAGCGCCGCGGCATCCGCGTGCCCGACCAGCTTGCCGTCGCCGGCTTCAACGATCTGCCGGCGTCCGCCTGGACCACGCCGACCCTGACCACCGTCGCCACGCCGCGCTACGCCATCGGCCGCCACGCCGCCGCCATGCTGCTCGATTTGATGGACGGCAAGGAGCCGCCGCAGCGGCGCCTCGACCTCGGCCTGACCTTCATCGCGCGGGAAAGCACGTGACAGAGCACAGCCCCTCCGCCCCGCCAATGATCCGGATCAACCGCAGCGCGTAAGCACGGGCATGGCTGACGCGCAGGCTCGGCGACGCTGACGCGCACGGCCGGGCGTAGACTGTGCGCATGCTGACGCTTCGACATCTGGCGATAGACACCGTCCGGGAGAACGTCGCCTTCCTCAACCGCCGCTGCACCCGGTACCATGTCGAGGATTTCCTCGGGCTGGGCCGGGTGGAGGTGCGGAACGATGGCCGCTCCCTGCTGGCGGTTCTGAACGTCGTCGACGACCCCGCCATCGTCGGTCCCGACGAGATCGGCCTGTCCGACCCCGCCTTCGGCCAGCTCGGGCTGGCGGCGGGCTCCGCCGTCCATCTCGTGCCCCCGACCCCGCCGGAAAGCTTCGAGCTGGTGCGCGCCAAGGTCGGCGGTGCGGCCCTGACCGACGGCCAGCTCGCCGCGATCATCCGCGACATCACCGAGCAGCGTTACTCCAAGATCGAGATCGCCGCCTTCCTGATCGCCTGCGCCAGCTTCATGACGACGGCGGAGGTGCTGGGCCTGACCCGCGCCATGATCGCCGCCGGCACCCGGCTGGACTGGCAGAGCCTCGATGGCGTCAGCGGCGGCACCATCGCCGACAAGCACTGCATCGGCGGCATCCCCGGCAACCGCACCTCGATGATCGTCGTGCCCATTGTCGCCGCCCACGGCCTGCCGATCCCCAAGACCTCGTCGCGCGCCATCACGTCGCCCGCCGGCACCGCCGACACTATGGAGGTGCTGGCGAACGTCGATGTGCCGGTGGAGCGCATGCAGGCCCTGGTGCGCGAAGCCAAGGGCTGTCTGGTCTGGGGCGGCCATGTCCGGCTGTCGCCGGCCGACGACATCCTGATCTCGGTCGAACGGCCGCTCGCCATCGACACGCGCGAACAGCTGGTCGCCTCCATCCTGTCGAAGAAGGTGGCGGCCGGCTCCACCCATCTGCTGATCGACATCCCCGTCGGCCCCAGCGCCAAGATCCGCAACGCAAGCGAGGCGGTGCGCCTGCGCAAGCTGTTCGAGCATGTCGGCGACCGCCTCGGCCTGACGCTGGAGGTGGCGATCACCGACGGCTCGCAGCCGGTCGGGCACGGCATCGGCCCGGTGCTGGAGGCGCGCGACGTGATGGCGGTGCTGCGCAACGACCCCGCCGGCCCCCCCGACCTGAGGGAGCGCGCCCTGCTGCTGGCCGGCCGCATCCTGGAATTCGACCCGGCCGTCCGCGGCGGCAGCGGGAACCGCCGGGCGCGCGGGCTGCTGGAGTCGGGGGCCGCGCTCGCCGCCATGGAGCGCATCATCGAGATGCAAGGCCCGCCGCCCGCCGTGGCGACGCTGGGCTCGCTGGTGGCGGAGGTCGCCTCGCCGGCCGACGGGGTGGTGTCGTCGCTCGACTGCTACCGCCTCGCCCGCATCGCCCGGCTGGCCGGTGCGCCGACCGACAAGGGGGCCGGCATCGACCTGCTGCGCAAGGTGGGTGAGCCGGTGCGCCGGGGCGAGCCGCTCTACCGCATCCACGCCAGCACCAACGCCGACTTCACCTTCGCCCAGGCCCATGCGGCGGAGAACAGCGGGGTGGCGGTGGCAGGGTGACAACCAAAAGCCCTCTCCCGCCCCGGGAGAGGGAGGGGACCCGCCGAAGGCGGGGAGGGTGAGGGGGATTCCAAGAATCCCGAACCGCACGGATTCGTGCCTAACCCCTCACCCTTCCCAAGCTTCGCTTGGGCCCCTTCCCTCTCCCGGGGCGGGAGAGGGAACATTCAACAAGGAGCCGACCCCATGTCCCTGTCGCTGACTTTCCATGGCGCCGCCGGAACGGTGACCGGCTCCTGCTTCCGCCTGTCGACGCCTGCGGGCGACGTGCTGATCGATTGCGGCATGTTCCAGGGCACCAAGACGATCCGGGAGCTGAACTACCGCCCCTTCCCCTTCGATCCGTCCGCGATCCGTGCCGTCCTGCTGACCCACGCCCACATCGACCATTCCGGCCTGCTGCCCAAGCTGACGAAGCTGGGCTTCCGCGGCCGCATCTACGCCACCGGCGGCACGGTCGACCTGCTGGACTACATGCTGCCCGACAGCGGCTACATCCAGGAGGGCGAGGTCGAGCGCCTCAACCGCCGCAACCGCCAGCGCGGCCGTCCGCCGGTCCAGGCGATCTACACCCAGGACGACGCCATCCGCAGCCTGCGCCGGCTCCGCCGTGTCGAGTACGACCGCTGGACCGAGATCCTGCCGGGCCTGCGCGCCCGCTTCTGGCAGGCCGGCCACATCCTGGGCTCCGCCTCCATCGAGGTCGAAGTCTCGAATGGCCTTGGAAACGGCGCCGCCGAACCCACCCGCATCCTGTTCTCCGGCGACCTCGGCCCCGGCGGCAAGAGCTTCCATGCCGATGCCGAGGCGCCGGAGCGGCCGGACTGGATGGTGCTGGAGACCACCTACGGCGACCGCGACCGCACCGACCTGGACGAGGCCGGGCGTCAGGCGGTGCTGCGCGCCGAGGTGTCCACCGCCCTGGCAACCGGCGGCGTCCTGCTGATCCCGGTCTTCGCGGTGGAGCGGACGCAGGAGCTGCTGTACGACCTCGACTGCCTGTTCGACAGCGGCCAGCTGCCGGCGGTGGACGTCTTCCTCGACTCCCCCCTCGCCGACGCGGTGACCGGGGTCTTCCGCCGCCATCTCGACGATTTGCAAACCGACGGCGACCCCTTCACCCGCGCCAATTTCCATCATGTCCGCGGCGTGCCCGAAAGCCAGCGCCTGAACAGCATCGCCAGCGGCGCCATCGTCATGGCGGCCAGCGGCATGTGCGACGCCGGCCGCATCCGCCACCATCTGAAGAACCGCCTGTGGCGCCCGCAGGACACCGTGCTTCTGGTCGGCTATCAGGCCCCCGGCACGCTGGGCCGCCTGTTGCAGGAGGGCACGCCCCGCGTCCGCATCCATGGCGAGGAAATCGCCGTCAAGGCGAAGGTCCGCTCCATCGACGTCTATTCCGGCCATGCCGACCGCACCACCCTGCTGGACTGGGTGGCGGCCCGCCACGGGGTCGGCCACGGCCTGTTCCTGGTCCATGGCGAGGATGCCGCCCGCGCCTCCATCCGTCAGGCCCTGCTCGACAAGGGCTGGTCGGCGGAACGCATCGCCCAGCCGGCGCTGGACGACCGCGTCGATCTCGCCGCCCCGCGCCCGCTGGCCCCGGCCGACCGTCATCCCCGCCTCGCCGCCGCCGGCCTCGCCGGCCGCGACTGGCACAACCGCTATGCCGAGGCGCTGCTGGCGCTCCGCCGCACACTGGACGCCGCCCCCGACGATTCGGCGCGCGACCGCATCCTGGCCGGCGTGATGGGCGCGCTCGACACTGGGAAAGACGCCGGGAAAGGGACCCTGCCATGACCATCGCAAAGCGACTTCTCATCGCCGTCGCCCTGCTGGCGATCCTCGGCGCCGGGGCCGCCTATGGCTGGCGGGCGATGCAGGGGAACCGCCTGCCCGCCGGCTTCGCCTCCGGCAACGGCCGGATCGAGGCGAACGAGATCGACATCGCCACCAAATACGCCGCCCGCGTCCTGACCATCCCGGTAGAGGAAGGCGATCTGGTGGAGGCCGGCGCCGTCATCGCCACGCTCGACACCCGCGACCTCGAAGCGCAGCTCCGCTCCGCCGAGGCCCAGCTGCGCCAGACCCGCCGCGCGCGGGAGGAGGCGACCGCCCTGGTCGCCCAGCGGGTCAGCGAGGCCGACTTCGCCGCCAAGGAGATGGAACGGGCACTGATCCTGTTCGGCAAGGGCCATGTCGCCGAACAGCGCGTCGATCAGGCCCGCAACAGCCGCCGCACCGCCGACGCCGCCCTGGAGGCCGCCAAGAGCCATCTCGCCAGCGCCGACGAGGCCATTGCCGCCGCGGCCGGCGATGTCGACCGCCTGACCACCCTGGTCGCCGACGGCGTGCTGAAGGCGCCGCGCAAGTCGCGCGTGCTCTACCGCCTGTCCGAGCCCGGCGAGGTGCTGGCGGCCGGCGGCAAGGCGGCGACGCTGCTCGACCTGTCGAACGTGTACATGACCTTCTTCCTGCCGACCGACACGGCGGGCAACCTCGCTTTGGGTGCCGAGGCCCGCATCCTGCTGGACGCGGTTCCCGACACCGCGATCCCCGCCGCCGTGACCTTCGTCGCGCCGCGCGCCCAGTTCACGCCCAAGCAGGTGGAAACCAAGTCCGAACGCGACCGCATGATGTTCCGCGTCAAGGCCCGCGTGCCCGAAGCGCTGGTGACCCGCTACATCGAGCGGGTGAAGACCGGCCTGACCGGCATGGCCTATGTGAAGCTGGACGACAAGGCGGTCTGGCCCGATTGGCTGGAATCGAAACTGACGCGGGAGACGACCTCTTCCCCCACTTTATCCCCCTCTCCCCCCCGGGGAGAGGGGGACACACAGCATGATTTCGCCGAGAGCAAGATACCCTCTCCCGCCCCGGGAGAGGGAAGGGGCCCGCCGCAAAGCGGTGGGAAGGGTGAGGGGGTAGGCACAGAGCAACGCGGTCCAGGATCCTTGGGTCACCCCTCACCCTCCCTGCCTTTGGCGGGTCCCCTCCCTCTCCCGGGGCGGGAGAGGGTATCATCATGACTCCCGCCGTCTCGCTGTCCGGCGTTCGGCATCGCTATGGCGGGACGGTGGCGCTGGCGGACGCCTCGCTCGACATCGCTCCCGGCACCAGCGTCGCCGTCATCGGCCCCGACGGCGTCGGCAAATCGACCCTGCTCGGCCTGATCTCCACGGCGAAGAAAATCCAGCAGGGCAGCGTCCGCGTGCTCGGCACCGACGTTGCCGACCGGCATGGCCGCGCCGCGCTCCAGCCGCGCATCGCCTACATGCCGCAGGGGCTCGGCCGCAACCTCTACGCCGACCTCAGCGTCGCCGAGAATCTCCAGTTCTTCGGCCGCCTCTTCGGCCTCGACGCCGCCGAGCGCCGGCGCCGCATCGCCGACCTCCTGGAGTCCACCGGCCTCGCCCCCTTCCCCGACCGTCCGGCCGGCAAGCTGTCAGGCGGCATGAAACAGAAGCTCGGCCTGTGCTGCGCCCTGCTGCACGACCCCGACCTGCTGATCCTCGACGAGCCGACGACCGGCGTCGATCCGCTGTCCCGCCGGCAGTTCTGGGACCTGATCGCCCGCATCCGCGCCGGCCGCCCCGCCATGACCGTGCTGGTCGCCACCTCCTACATGGACGAGGCGGAGCGCTTCGACCAGGTCGTCATGATGAATGCCGGCCGCCTGCTGGCCCACGACACCGCCGCCGCGCTGAAGGCGCGCACCGGCGCCGCCGATCTGGAGGAGGCCTTCGTCGCCCTCTTGCCGGAGGAGATCCGGCGCAGCCACGAGCGCCTGACCGTGCCGCCCCGCCCGTCTGAGGCGCCCGGTGCCGAACCCGCCATCGAGGCCATCGGCCTGACCCGCCGCTTCGGCGATTTCACCGCGGTGTCGGACATCAGCTTCCGCATCGGCCGCGGCGAGATTTTCGGTTTCCTCGGCTCCAACGGCTGCGGCAAGACCACCACCATGAAGATGCTGACCGGCCTGCTGCCCGCCACGGCGGGGGAGGCGCGGCTGTTCGGCCGGCCGGTGGACGCCGGCGATCTGGAGAGCCGCCGCCGCGTCGGCTACATGGCACAGGCCTTCTCGCTCTATGGCGAGTTGACGGTGCGCCAGAACCTCGACCTGCACGCCCGCCTGTTCGACCTGACCGACGCCGACACCCGGCTGGCGGCGCTGGCCGGGCGTTTCGGCCTGTCGCCCTACATCGACGCGGTGGCCGACCGGCTGCCCTTGGGCGTGCGGCAGCGGCTGTCGCTGGCCGTCGCCGTCCTGCATGAACCGGAGCTGCTGATCCTCGACGAGCCGACCTCCGGTGTCGATCCGGTGGCGCGCGACCAGTTCTGGCGCGACCTGATCGCTTTGTCGCGCGACCAGGGGGTGACGATCTTCGTCTCCACCCACTTCATGAACGAGGCGGCGCGCTGCGACCGGGTGGCCTTCATGAACGCCGGCCGCGTCATCGCCGCCGGCCCGCCCGACGAGCTGCGCCGCCAACAGCAGGCCGACAGCCTGGACGACGCGTTCATCGGGTTCATGGAACAGGCGGAGGGGGTGCAAGCCAAAGAGAATCACCCTCTCCCGCCCCGGGAGAGGGAGGGGACCCGCGCCGAAGGCGTGGGGAAGGTGAGGGGTGATCCAAGCGTCCCTCCTTGCACTCCCCCTCACCCTTCCCATGGCGATGCCATGGGCCCCTTCCCTCTCCCGGGGCGGGAGAGGGAATCCTCCCCCCTCTCCCGCCGACGCCTGCTCGCCTACGCATGGCGCGAAACGCTCGAACTGCGCCGCGACCCCGTCCGCCTGACCGTCGCCCTGCTCGGCACCGTCCTGCTGATGCTGGTCTTCGGCTTCGGCATCACCATGGACGTCGAGAACCTGACCTTCGCCGTCCTCGACCACGACCGCTCGCCCGAAAGCCGCGCCTACATCGAGCAGTTCGACGGCTCCCGCAGCTTCCGCACCACCCCGCCGGCCATCGACGCGCGCGACTTGGCGCTCCGCCTGCAACGCGGCGAGGCGTCGCTGACCATCGAGATCCCCGAAGGCTTCGGCCGCGAGCTGCGCCGCGGTCGCATCCCGGAGGTGGCGGTGCGCATCGACGGCGCCATGCCCTTCCGCGCCGAGACCATCCATGGCTACGTCGCCGGCCTGCACCAGCGCTTCATCCAGGATGCCGCCACGGCGTCCGGCATCGCCCTGCCCGCCCCGGCCGCCACTCTCGAGATGCGTTACCGGTACAACCAGGCCTTCCGCAGCCTCGACGCCATGGTGCCCGCCACCATCGGCCTGCTGCTGGTCTTCATCCCCGCCATCCTCGCCGCGCTGGGCGTGGTGCGGGAGAAGGAACTGGGCTCCATCACCAACCTCTACGTCACCCCGGTGACGCGGCTGGAATTCCTGCTGGGCAAGCAGTTGCCCTATATCGGGCTGGCCGCCTTCAACCTGCTGCTGATGGTGGCAATGGCCGTCACCCTGTTCGGCGTGCCGGTGAAGGGCAGCCTGTTGGGGCTGCTGCTCGGCGGGCTGGTCTATGTGGTGGCGACGACGGCCTTGGGGCTGCTGATCTCGGTCTTCACCGCGACCCAGACGGCGGCGGTGTTCGGCACCGCCATCGTCACCATGCTGCCGGCCACCCAGTTCTCCGGCATGCTGCAACCGGTGGCGACCCTGGAAGGCGGGGCGTGGCTGTTCGGCACGCTGTTCCCGACCACCCATTTCCTGAAACTCTCGGTCGGCGCCTTCACCAAGGGCCTCGCCTTGGCCGACCTCATCCCCTTCATCCTGGCGACCGCCGCCTTCATCCCGGTCTTCCTGGCGCTCGGCGTCGCCTTCCTGCCGAAACAGGAGCGCTGAACGATGACGCGCTTCCTCCGCAACAGCCTGACACTGGCGCGCAAGGAGTGGATCAGCCTGCTGCGCGACGCCTTCATGCTGGGCTTCGTCGTCTATTCCTTCACCTTTTCCGTCTACAGCCAAGCCACCGGCATCTCGCACGAGCTGCGCAACGCCGCCATCGCCATCGTCGACGAAGACCGCTCGACCCTGTCGCAGCGGCTGGCCTCCAGCTTCCACGGGCCGGAGTTCCAGACCCCGGCGATGATCGGCCATGCCGACATCGACCCGGCGATGGATTCCGCCCGCTACACCTTCGTCCTCGACATCCCGCCGAACTTCCAGGCCGACGTGCTGGCCGGCCGCAGCCCGGCGATCCAGCTGCTGATCGACGCCACCGCGATGATGCAGGCCGGCATCGGCGCCGGCACCATCCAGGGCATCGTCGACGACGAGGTCGGCCGCTTCGTCCGCCGCGAGGCCGACGGCAGCGCCGCCCCGGTCAGCCTGCAACTCCGCGTCGCCTACAACGAGGCGCTGGATACGAAGTGGTTCACCGGCACCATGTCGGTGGTCAGCAACGTCACCATGCTGGCGGTGCTGCTGGCCGGCGCCGCCCTGATCCGCGAGCGCGAACACGGCACGCTGGAGCATCTGCTGGTGATGCCGGTCCGCCCGGCCGAGATCATGGCCGCCAAGGTGCTGGCGAACGGTGCGGTGATCCTGGGTCTGACGCTGGTGGCGCTCTATGCCGTGCTGCGCGGCCTGCTGTCGGTGCCGCTGGCCGGCTCGGTCCCGCTGTTTCTGGCCGGGACGGCGCTCTACCTGTTCTTCGCGACCGCGCTCGGCATCTTCCTCGGCACGGTGGCGCGCTCGATGCCGCAGCTGGGCCTGCTGTTCATCCTGATCGTGCTGCCGATGAACATGCTGTCCGGCGGCTTCACCCCCCTGGAAAGCGAGCCGGACTGGCTGCAGCTGGCGATGCAGCTGTCACCCTCGACCCATTTCGTCGCCTTCGCCCAGGCGATCCTGTTCCGCGGGGCGGGGTTCGACGTGGTGTGGCCGCGCTTCGCCGCGACCGCCGGGATCGGCGCTCTGTTCTTCGCCTGGAGCCTGGCGCGGTTCAGAAGGCATCTGGCGAGTTTCAGATAGCGCCCCATCGCTCCCGCGCTGGCGCGGCCGCCGTCACGGCAGGTCGGGCGCGAGGCCGCACCGCTCCGCCAGCAAGGCGGCGACGGCGGCGGCGGCCATGGGCCGGGCATAGAGATACCCCTGCCCTTCCCGGCAGCCGCGGGACCGCAGGAAGTCCTGCTGCGCCAGCGTTTCCACCCCTTCGGCGATCACCGTCCGGTTCAGGCGGTGCGCCATGGCGATGATCGCCTCGGTGATCGCTTCGCTGTCGCGGTCCTCGGGAATGTCGCGAATGAAGCCACGGTCGATCTTCAGCCGGTCGATCGGCAGGCTCTTCAGCGACCCCATGCAGGAATAGCCGGTTCCGAAATCGTCGATGGCCACCATCAGACCGAGCCGCTTGAGCTGGAGCAGCGTGGCGAGGCAGTCGTCCCCGTTCTGCAAGGTGCTTTCCGTGATTTCGATCTCCAGCCGCTCGGCGGGCAGACCGGTTTCATCGAGAAGAGTCTTCAGGAACTGCGGCAGACGGTCCGGGTTCATCTGCCGTGCCGAGACGTTGACCGCCATCCGCAACGGGGGAAGTCCGGCCCGCCGCCACGCGCAGGCCTGCGCGCAGGCCTCGCGCAGGACCCATTCGCCGATGGGAACGATGAGGCCGCTCTTTTCCGAGATGGGAATCACCGCGTCGGGTCCCAACAGGCCGGCGGTCGGGTGCTGCCAGCGGATCAGCGCCTCGACGCCCAGAACCGCGCCGCTCGCCATCTCGATCTGCGGCTGGTAATGCAGAACCAGCTCCCCCATGTCGAAACCGCGCCTCAGGTCGCGGTCGCGCTCCATGTAGAGGGTGGCTTTCCGGGTCATCTCCTTGGTGTAGAAGGCGAAGCGGTTGCGCCCGTCATCCTTGGCCACGTACATGGCGGTGTCGGCGGCGCGGATCAGGTCGTCCTGCGTCAGGCCATCGTCGGGAAACAGGCTGATTCCGACGCTGGCGGACACCGTGAACTCGATCCCGGCCAAGGCGATGGGCTCGCAAATCCGCGCGATGATGCGGTTGGAGAGTTCGGCCACGCAGACCGGCTGCTCGACCCGGTCGACGATCACCATGAACTCGTCGCCGCCCAACCGCGCGACGGTGTCCTCCTGGCGCACGGCCAGACGCATGCGCTTGGCAACGGTCCGCAACAGCTCGTCGCCGACGCTGTGTCCCAACGTGTCGTTGATCCGCTTGAAATGGTCGAGGTCGATGAACAGAAGCGCCACCGTCCCGTTGCGGCGCAGGGCGGCGTTCATGGCCTGTTGCAGGCGGTCCATCGCCAGCAGGCGGTTGGGCAGGTCGGTGAGCGGGTCGTAATGCGCCAAATGCTGGAATTGCTCCTGGGCCTGCCGGATGGCCGTCATGTCCGAAAACAGCGCGACATAGTGGGTGACGTCGCCTTTGGCATCGCAGACCGACGCGATGTTCACCAGCACCGGCAGCAGGGAATCATCCCGGCGGCGGCCGAGGATCTCGCCGTGCCACCGCCCGGCCGCGGCCAGGGTCGTCATCATGCTGCGCCGGTCGACGGGCGTACCAAGCGACGTGTCCAGGATGTGAGGGAACTTTCCGATGATCTCGTCGTCCTGACAACCGCTGATCGTGCAGTATCCACGGTTGAAATTGATGACATCGAGCGCCCTGTCCAGGATCAGGATGCCTTCGTGGGCCGATTCGAAGACCATGGCCGCCTGCTGAAGCTGGACCTCGGTCCTTCGCCTTTCCGTGATATCCTGGATGACGCCGATGATGCGGCTTTTCCCGTCGACGTTGCCGGTGAAAAGTTTCCCCTGGATCTTCAGCCAGTGAAGCGTGCCGTCGGGATGGACGCTGCGGAATTCGGTCGAACACAGGCCGCCGTGATCGGAGGTGTGGCTGAACACCCGATCGACCTGATGACGGTCCTCGTCGTGCACCCGCGCCAGGAAACCGTCCCACGCCCCGGCCAGAACCTCCTGCGGATGACCGAAGAAGCGATGGGAGTTGCCGACATGCAGAACGGATTTCGTGGTCGCGTCCAGTTCCCAGGACGCCATATCGGCGGCCTCCAGGGCCAGCAGCAGCCGCTCCTCGCTTCGCCGGACCACCAGGTCGGCGTCGCGGCGTTCCAGCGCCATCTGGATGGTTGCGTGCAGCTCCCTTTCGCTGAAGGGTTTGACGAGATAGCCATAGGGTCTGGTGGCGCGGGCGCGCTCCAGCGTCGCCTGTTCGGAATAGGCGGTCAGGTAGATGACCGGCGTGTCGGACGTCCTGGAGATTTCCCGGGCGGTGTCGATGCCGTCCATCGGCCCTTCGATGTGGATGTCCATGAGGACGAGGTCGGGCCGCTCGTCGCGGATGGAGGCCAGCGCCTGCACGCCGGACGCCGCCGGGGCGGTCACGTCATAGCCCAGCAGCTTCAGACGCTGCTGCAAATGAAGCGCGACGATGCGCTCGTCCTCGACAACCAGAATTCTGGCCTTCGACACCGATCGCCTCCACTCATTCGTCCGATGGGAACCGCAACAGGAAGCTGGTCGGGTGGCCGGGCTGGATCGTCAGCGCACCGCCAAGCTGCTGCGTCAGCAAGTTGACGAGTTGAAGCCCAAGGGTTTCGGTCTTCGCGGCGTCCAGCGCGGGTGGCAGCCCGACCCCGTCGTCGCTGACCCGAAGGGAAACCTCCGAAGGCGTGTCCCTGGACAACCGGATGGTGATCACGCCCCGGCGGTCGTCCGGGAAGGCATGCTTCAGGGCGTTCGAAATCAGTTCGTTCATGATCAGGCCACAGGGAATGGCCGTGTTGATGGGCAGTTGGACCCCGACCGTGTCGAGGGACAAGGTGATCCGCGCCGGGTCCACCCCATAGGAGGCGATCAGGGTGGGCGCCAGCGCGTCGAGGAAATTGGCGAAATCGACCCGCGCGAAGTCCTTGGACTGGTACAGGGTCTGATGGATCAGAGCCATCGAGCGGATGCGCGACTGGCTGTCGCGCAGCATGTCGAGAACCTGCCTGTCCGTGATGCGCGACGATTGAAGATCGAGCAGACTGCCGATGATCTGAAGGTTGTTCTTCACCCGATGATGGATTTCGGCGAGGAGGATGTCCTTCTCCTTCAGCGCCTGCTGGATTTTCTCTTCCTTCTGCTTTCGGTCGGAAATGTCGACGATCGCCGACAGGACCATCGTGCCCTCTTCGGTTTCGATCGGGTTGAGGCCGATCTCCACCGGAAACTCGCTGCCGTCCTTGCGCAATCCGTAGAGATCCCGCCCGGCCCCCATGGGCCGCGACTGCGGATTGGCGAAGAACTGGGTCCGCATCCCCGGATGATGCCCGGCGAAGCGGGTGGGGACGAGGATCTCCACCGGCTGCCCGAGCAGTTCGCTGCGCGTGTAGCCGAAGACGCGCTCGGCCTGGGCGTTGATCATTTCGATCATGCCCCGGCTGTTCACCATCACCATCGCGTTGGGCGCCGATTCCACGACCAGCCGGAAACGCTCCTCGCTCTTGCGCAACGCGTGTTCCACGGCTTCCCGTTTCGCTTCCTCGGAAAGCGGGCTGTCCTCCAGCATGGTGTCGTCCTCCGACGCCGTCCAGAAACGCTTCACGGACCCCGTGCCATACCGCCGGACCGACCCGCGACGTTCCAAACGCCGGGGAAACGGCATACATTCAATGGTAGGCCACAGGTTTCAATGCTGAAACAATACAGAAACCCCATACCCACAGAAAACATGAAGAATTTTTCGTGAGTGATAGCCTACGGTAGAGCGGTTTCTTCCGGTTGTCCATCAGGGTTGCTCGCCAAAGCCGACGGACTTGATCCGTTTCCCCTGCTGTCGTGTTGAGGATCGGGGGCAGGGCCCTCCATTCCTTGGCACGCTCTTGCCAAGGCCATCAAATCCGAAAGGCTCTTGTTGGGTTCCGGGGTGTTGGGTCGTCGGTCATGTGACGATGGCTTCGACGAGGGCTGCGAGCAGAGCTTTTCTGCGCCGCCGGGCGCTCGACGCCTGTCCCTGCTGTGCCGGCGGCCCGATGGTCGCCAACGGCACGAAGACACAGGGGGGGGCTTCGCGACACTCCCGATCCACGGCAAAAGGGCGCTGATCGAGTGGGCGCGGCAGCACTTTCTCTGCCGGGGCTGCGGCCGGACCGGCTACGACCGGCACGAGGCGTTCGGTCCAGATCGCCGGATGACCAAGCGGCTGGTGGACCGCATCGGCCTTGCGGCGCTGCGCCTCACCTTCACCGGGGTCGCGGCTGGCCTAGATGAGGTGTTCAGAGAGAAGTGTCGCAAAAAACGCTGGGATCTTCCCGATTTCATTCGGGAGCTGCTTCAAAGACAAAACCAGGCCTTGATCGTAGAGGGGGGCATTCGTCAGCCGATGCCCCCCACCCACCATGCCTCAGTGCGACCCGCCGCCCTCGAAGGACGGCGCGCTCAGCCCCGACGCCACCAGCTGCTCGATCAGCGCGCCCTTCAGCCGCTCCAGCCCTTCCGTGCTGTAGGACTCGGCGCGGGCCACCAGCACGTCCTGGGTGTTGGACGCGCGCAGCAGCCACCAGCCGTCGTCGGTGGTCACGCGGACGCCGTCGATGTCGTTGACCTTGGCGCCCGACGCCTTGACGCGGCCCTTGACCTCCTCGACCACGGCGAACTTGCGTTCCTCGTCGATCTGGAAGCGGGTCTCCGGCGTGTTGACCATGTCCGGCAGGCCGTCGCGCAATGCCGCCAGCGTGGTGTTCAGCTTGCTGACCAGCCCGACCAGCCGCACGCCGCAATAGAGCGCGTCGTCGAAGCCGTACCACTTGTCGGCGAAGAAGATGTGGCCCGACATCTCGCCGGCCAGCGGCGACCCGGTCTCGGCCATCTTGGCCTTCAGCAGCGAGTGGCCGGTCTTCCACATCAGCGGGTTGCCGCCATGCTTGGCGATCTCGTCGAACAGGGCCTGGCTGGCCTTGACGTCGGCGATGATGGTGGCGCCCGGATGGCTCTTCAGCACGTCGGCGGCGTAGAGCGCGACCAGCTGGTCGCCCCACACCACGCGGCCCTTGTGGTCGATGGCGCCGATGCGGTCGCCATCGCCGTCGAAGCCGATGCCGATGTCGCAGCCATGCTCCGCCACCGCCGTCTTCAGGTCGACCAGATTGGCCTCGACCGTCGGGTCCGGATGGTGGTTGGGGAAGTTGCCGTCGATGTCGTCGAACAGCAGGACATGCGTGCCCGGCAGCTTGGCGGTCAGGCGGCGCAGGATCTCGCCCGACGCGCCGTTGCCGGCGTCCCAGGCGATCTTCAGGTCGCGCGTGCCGTCATAGTCCTTCAGCAGGCGGGCGACATACTCGTCCTGGACGTCGATCTTCTCCGACGAGCCCTGGCCCTGCTCCCAGTCGGCCTTCGCCGCCATGGTGCCGAGTTCCAGGATCTGCTGGCCATAGACCGGACCCTTGCCCAGCATCATCTTGATGCCGTTGTAGTCCGGCGGGTTGTGCGAGCCGGTGATCATGATGCCGGCCGCCGCCTCGCGGTCGCGGGTGGCGAAATACAGCATCGGCGTGGGGCCGAGCCCGATGCGCAGGACGTGCAGGCCGGTGGAAACCAGCCCCTCGACCAGCGCCTCCTCCAGCTCCGGCGAGGACAGACGGCCGTCATAGCCGACGCAGACCGTCTTGCCGCCCTTGCGCACCACCACGGTGCCGAAGGAGCGGCCGACCGCGCGGGCGTCTGCCGGGGTCAGCGTCTTGCCGACGATGCCGCGGATGTCGTACTCGCGCAGCACCGTGGGGTGGAAGGTATGGGCTTCGCTCATCGTCTCGTTAGTCCTCTGTTGGACGCCGTCTTTGGACCGTCAGCCACGGTCCATCCCGCCGGCCGGCGACGGCCGGCCGATGGAGGTATAGGTGAAGCCGGCCTTCGCCATGTCCTCGGGGTTGTAGATGTTGCGCAGGTCGATCATCACCGGCCGCTTCAGCATCGACTTGACCCGACGCAGGTCGAGCGCGCGGAATTCGTTCCACTCCGTGAGAATAGCGACGCAATCGGCCCCTTCCAAGGTGCCGTAGGCGTCCTTCGCCCATTCCACGCCGGGAAGCAGCTTTTCCGCCTCGTGCATCGCCGCCGGATCGAAGGCACGCACATGGGCGCCGGCCGCCTGAAGCGCCGGGACGATGTCGAGCGACGGGCTGTCGCGCATGTCGTCGGTGTTCGGCTTGAAGGCGACGCCCAGCACCGCGACGGTCTTGCCGTCCACCGACCCGCCGCAGGCGGCGATGATGCGCTCGGCCATCTGCTTCTTGCGCTTGTCGTTGATGTCGACGACCGTCTCGATGATGCGCAGCGGGCTGCCGACCTGCTGGGCGGTGCGGACCAGCGCCAGCGTGTCCTTCGGGAAGCAGGACCCGCCATAGCCCGGACCGGGGTGCAGGAACTTCTTGCCGATGCGGCCGTCCAGCCCGATGCCGCGCGCCACGTCATGGACGTTGGCGCCGACCTTCTCGCAGAGATCGGCGATCTCGTTGATGAAGGTGATCTTGGCGGCCAGGAAGGTGTTGGCGGCGTATTTGGTCAGCTCCGCCGTCTCCAGCGAGGTCACCACGATCGGCGTCTCGATCAGGTAGAGCGGCCGGTAGAGCCGGCGCATCACCTCGCCCGCGCGGTCCGACGTGGCGCCGATGACGACGCGGTCCGGCCGCATGAAGTCGCCGATGGCCGAGCCTTCGCGGAGGAATTCCGGGTTGGAGGCGACGTCGAACTCGGCCTCGGGGCGGACGCGGCGGATGATCGCCTCGACCTCGCGGCCGGTGCCGACCGGGACCGTCGATTTCGTCACCACCACCGTGTAGTGGTCGAGATGCTGGGCGATCTCCTCGGCGGCGCCATAGACGTAGGAGAGGTCGGCATGGCCGTCGCCGCGGCGCGACGGGGTGCCGACCGCGATGAACACGGCGTCGACGCCCTGCATCGCTTCCTTCAGGTCCATGGTGAAGGACAGGCGGCCGGCGGCGACGTTGCGGGCGACGAGGTCGTCCAGGCCGGGCTCGTAGATCGGAATCTCGCCGTTCTTCAGCCGCTCGATCTTGCCGGCGTCCTTGTCGACGCAGGTGACGTGCACGCCGAATTCGGAAAAGCAGGCGCCGGAGACCAGGCCGACATAGCCCGTGCCGATCATCGCAATGCGCATCGCGTCCCCCTCATGTCCTTGAAAAAAGGAAAACCTGTATGTTTCGGGATGCCCTGGCGGCTCTTCGCCGCGCGGCGTTCCTCACGGCCGGCCTTTTCGACTCTGGCCGGCTCTTATTGAAATGCAGTCCAAACGCATGCGCCCGCCCCCGTCCGGATCAGGGGACGGGGGCGGGCACCGCGTCAGGCATGCTGCCCGTCGGTCAGCAATATTTACGCAGCATGGCACGCACCTTGTCGGCCATGTCCGGCCGGTTCAGCGCGTGGGCGAGCGTCGCCTCGATGAAGCCGACCTTGTCGCCGCAGTCGTAGCGGGTGCCTTCGAAGCGCAGGCCGTGGAACGGCTGGTTGCCGATCAGGTTGGCCATGGCGTCGGTCAGCTGGATTTCGTTGCCGGCGCCGCGCTGCTGCTTTTCCAGATGGTCGAAGATTTCCGGCTGCAGGATGTAGCGGCCGATGATCGACAGGGTCGACGGCGCCTCTTCCGGCTTCGGCTTCTCGACGAGGCCGCGGACGGTGGCCAGACGGCCATCGTCCTTCTCGACGTCGAGGATGCCGTAGCTGCTGGTCTTTTCGCGCGGCACGTCGACGACGGCGACGACGTTGCCGCCGACCTCCTCGTACGCCTCGACCATCTGCTTCAGGCAGGGGGTCTTGCCCTGGACGAAGTCGTCGGGCAGCACGATGGCGAACGGGTCGTTGCCGATCAGGGCGCGGGCGCACCAAACGGCATGGCCGAGGCCCAGCGGAACCTGCTGGCGGGTGTAGAAGCAGCGGCCGGGAGCGATCTCGCTGTGGCGGACCTCTTCCAGCGCGTCCATCTTGCCGCGCTCTTCAAGCGTGCGGTTCAGCTCGGTGTCGGCGTCGAAATGGTCTTCGATGGCGCGCTTGGAGCGGCCGGTGACGAAAACGAAATCCTCGATGCCGGCGGCGCGCGCCTCTTCGACGGCGTGCTGCAGCAGGGGGCGGTCGACCAGCGGCAGCATCTCTTTCGGGATGGCCTTGGTGGCCGGCAGGAAGCGCGTGCCGAGACCGGCGACCGGGAACACCACCTTGCGCACGGGTTTCCGCATTGGACGTCTCTTGTGGTTGAGGCGAAGTCAAATCCATGGTTCCACGGCGGCACCCGACCGCAAGCGAAGCCTGCGGAAGCACGACCGTGGTTCCGGCTTTCTGCCACGCCTTCCGTCACTGCGCAACAAACCTTCCGAGACCGGGCAAAAGGCTAGTCCTAGAGGCCGAAATCAAATGAAAACCGGCTGAAACTCCTCAATCAAGCCGATCTTTATCCGTTACGTCCAGGCCGGCACCAAACCTTTCTCATAGGCGGGAACGCCTGGAAAAGCGGCGGATTCCACCGGCGCGACACCGTGCCGCTGCCTGTACGGCGCCATGGCTTCCACAACGAACTTTCCGTATGACGTTTTATTGCGAATACTTGCACGAAGGGGGCGTCCACGGTCATGGTGCCGGCCATGATCCCCGACTCGCTTACCCCGACTCCCCCGACTCAGGACAAGCTTACCGCCGGCTCGCTCACCGCGGAGCAGTTGCGCGCCCGCGTGCTGCACCGGGACGAGCTGTGCCTGGTCATCGACAAGCCGGCCGGTCTGGCCGTCCACAAGGCCGGGCGCATCACCGACCATCTGGAACTGTACCTGCCCCATCTGTCGGAGCCGGACGGGGAGCCGCCGAAGCTCGCCCACCGGCTCGACCGCGACACCGCCGGCTGCCTGATCCTGGGCCGTACGTCCTGGGCGCTGAAGCGGCTGGGCCAGATGTTCGCCGCCGGCCATGTCGGGAAGACCTACTGGGCGGTGGCCGAGGGCATCCCGGAGACCGAAACCGGCGTCATCGACCTGCCGCTGCTGAAGCGGATCGAACCCAAGTCCGCCGCCGGTTTCGGCCGCTCCTCCTGGACCATCCTGCCCGACCCGGCCGGCCAGCCGGCGGTCACCGACTACCGGGTGCTGGGCACCGGCAACGGCCGGTCCTGGCTGGAGCTTCGCCCGCGCACCGGCCGCACCCACCAGATCCGCGTCCATTGCGCCGCCATCGGCTGCCCGCTGGTGGGCGAGCCCTTCTACGGTCCCGAGCGCCGGCCCCCCGGCAACCTGCATCTGCTGGCCCGCTCCGTCGCCTTCCGCATGGCCTTCGAATACCCCCCCGTCAGCGCCGTCGCCCCGGCGCCGGAGCATATGCGGGACGCGCTGTCCGCCTGCGGCTGGCGAGGGGAGTAAAGGGGGCGAGTGAGAAGCCGCGAAAAAGGGGGGCTGCCGACCTCTTCTTCGCATCCCACCTGTTGAAGGGAGCAAGCCCCACAACCGATGGAGAGCAAGGCATGGCACAGGCGGTCACAGACAACCGCGCGATGAACCGGTTCGAACTGGCGGTCGGCGCCCAGACGGTGTTCGCCAACTTCCGCCGCAACGGCCAGACCCTGGTGATTTCCTATGTCGAGGCCCCGCCCTCGCTGCGCGGCACCGGTGCCGCCGGCCGCCTGATGGAGGGCGTGGTGGCGACCGCCCGTACCGAGGGGCTGAAGATCGTCCCGCTGTGCAGCTACGCCGCCCTGTGGATGCGGCGCAACCGGCAGGACGACCTGCTGGCCTAAGGCCGGCCGCCTTCCATTGAGAAAATCAATGGAATCGCTGAAAACTATCAATTTCCCATGAGGAAAATGCCCCGTTAGCGTCCCCCATGGATTGCCGCAGTGCGGCAATGCCCGAGACGATCAAGACGAGGGAAGTTCCATCATGGACACGCTGCTGTCGGCACCGGTTCTGTTCTTCGGCCTCGGTGCCGCCATCGCGCTTACCGGGGCGCGCATTCCGTTCCCGGAGGGCTTCGGCAAGGCGCTTGCCGCCTATCTGCTGGTCGCCATCGGCCTGAAGGGCGGCGTGGCGCTGGCTGGCGCCGATGTCGGCGCGGTGCTGCCGCTGCTGCTGACCGCAGGCCTGCTCAGCCTGCTGATGCCGGTGCTCGGCTTCGGGTTGCTGCGCTCGGCGGTCGGTCTGGATCAGGTCAATGCGGCCGCCATCGCCGCCCATTACGGCTCGGTCAGCCTCGTCACCTTCGTCACCGCCACCAAGCTGCTGGAAAGCCAGGGCGTCACCTTCGGCGGCCACATGGTCGCGGCGCTGGCGATCATGGAGGGTCCGGCCATCGTCAGCGGCCTGCTGCTGGCGGGCGCCGCCGGCATGGTGTCCGGCGTGGCGGCGGGCGGCAGCAGCAGCCTGTCGGTCCCGCTCGGCGACGGTGGGCCGGCCCAGGGCGGCTCGATCAAGGGCGCCATCCGCGAGGCCGCCTTCAACGGCTCGGTCCTGCTGCTGGCCGGGTCGCTGCTGGTCGGGCTGGTCATCGGCAAGCCCGGACTGCAAAGCCTGCACGGCCTGTTCATCGCGCCGTGGGACGGCGTGCTCTGCCTGTTCCTGCTGGAGATGGGCTATCTCGCCACCTCCCGGCTGCGGGAAGCGGTGTCGCTCAGCCCGCGGCTGATCGCCTTCGGCATCGTCATGCCGCTGGCCGGCGCGGTCATCGGCCTTGCCGCCGCCGCCTCGCTGGGGCTCGGCCTCGGCGACGCCGCCCTGCTGGTGACGCTGTGTGCCAGCGCCTCCTACATCGCGGTGCCGGCGGCGCTGCGCCACGCCCTGCCGGCGGCGGAGCCCGGCCTGTCGCTTCCGCTGTCGCTGGGCATCACATTTCCTTTCAACATCCTCGTCGGTATTCCACTCTACCTCGCACTGAGCCGGGCGGTGCTGACCTGACCGGCCGAGCCGGAACCACCGCCATGCCGCCCGCCCCTCCGTCTGCCATGCCCGCTCCGCTGCCGCCCTTCGACCTCGACCTGCTGCGCACCTTCGTGACCATCGTGGACAGCGGCGGCTTCACGCGGGCGGCGGAGCGGCTGGGCCGCACCCAGTCCACCATCAGCCTGCAGATCAAGCGGCTGGAGGACGGGCTGGGCAAGCGCCTGTTCCTGCGCGAGGGCCGCGGCCTGGACCTGACCCCCGACGGCGAGGTCCTGCTGACCTACGCCCGCCGCCTGCTGGGCATGGCGGGCGAGGCCTGCGCCCTTCTGATGGAGCCGGAGGTGGGCGGCGTGGTGCGGCTCGGCACGCCGGAGGATTTCGCCACCGCCCATCTGCCCGACGTGCTGTGGCGGTTCTCCCGTGCCCACCCCCAGGTGGCGCTGGAGGTGCAGTGCGACTTCACCGTCAACCTGCTCGACCGCTTCGCCCGCGGCGAATACGACCTCGTGCTGTGCAAGCGGGAGCCGCAGGGACCGGCCGGGGGCGTCCGGGTCTGGCGCGAGCCGCTGTTCTGGGTGGCGTCGGACCGGCTGATCCTCGACGCGGGCGCCCCGGTCCCGCTGGTCCTCGCTCCGGCGCCGGACATTCATCGCAAGCGCGCCATCGACGCGCTGGACGCCCACGGCCGCCCCTGGCGCATGGCCTACACCAGCCCCAGCCTCGCCGGCATCAAGGCGGCGGTGACCGCCGGGCTCGGCGTGACCATCCTGCCGAAGGACATGCTGGCCCCCGGCTTCCACATCGTGAACGCCGAACACGGCCTGCCCGACCTGCCCGACATCGAAACCGCCCTCTACCGCCAGCCCGGCCCGCTGCCCAAGGCGGTGGACCTGCTGGCCGAGCACATCGTCCGCTCGCTGGAAAGGACGGCGGAGAGAACGGCCGACAGGAGTGTTGCGGGGTGAGAGGCTCTTCTCACCACAGCAGGGGCACGTCTCCGCGGTTCGCCCGGTCGCCCCAGTACAGCGACGGCAGCAGCTTCGCGAGATAGCTGAACTCGGTGTAGCAGTGCTGGAGCAGCCCGAAACCGATGGCGTCGGGAAGCTCGTGCCCGGCCGCCTTCCCCGTCTGGCCGAGAATGAAGCGGCTTCTCAGCACGGCTCCATAGCTGGTGTCGCGCGCCACATGGACCATCTGGCCGTCCAGCGGGTCGCCGTCCGCGTCGAGCGCCACATCGTCGCCGAAACCGATCCGGGCATAGACCGCGGCGGACACCCGCCCGCCCGCCACCGCCATACGGTAAGCTTCCGGAGCGAACAGCTCGGCCGGATCGTGGAATTTGATGACCGCGGAGACCGGCGGAATGTCGCCCAGCGCCTCGACCGCACGGATGGTCGCGCCGATGTAGTTTTCCCCTTTCCGCCAGTGCCGGTCCCAGCCGCGATGCTCGACATGGTCGAGCGGATGCCACCAGTGCAGGTGCCGGGTGGTGTCGAACTGCTTGAACCACCAGTCGAGCATCCGCCCCTTGCAGCCGTGAAGGTCGGTCCGCACGGCGACGACCAGCGCGCCGCTTTCCAGCCGGCTGATGCCGGTTTCCAGGCGGACCGGCGCCGGGTTCAGCAAATCGTCGATGTGGGTGATGCCCGCTCGGGCGGCATCCGGGGAACGCTCCGCATGTCCGGTCATGATGGTGTCCTCGCAATGGCTGGTCTATTTAGGAAACGTTGATCGTTTCCTAAATACCGGGTATGTCAGACAGGCAGCTTTGTCAAACGGAGATTTCGGTGCCGGACGCCACGCCCAAACCGCAGAAACCGCGCGGCCGGCCGCCGCTGTCGGAGGATCTGCTGCGCGGGAAGGTGGCCGGGGCCGCCACCCGGCTGATCCTGAGCCAGGGATATTCGGGCATGACGATGGAGGCGGTGGCGCAGCAGGCCGGGGTCGCCAAGAAAACGGTGTACCGGTTCGCCGCGAACCGCGAGGAGCTGGTCGGGCTCATCGTCGGCAACTGGACCGACAGCCTGCCCCCGGCCTTCGAGGCCGAAGCCGCGGATCCCGCCGAGGCGGCCTGCCTGCTCGAAACCATTCTGGTGCTGATCGCGGAGCGGGTTCTGACCGCGGAGGCCGTCGGGCTCTTCCGGGTCCTCGTCAACGACCTGCCGGCGCGCAACGAGGTTCTGGCGATCTACGGCCGCAACGGCATCGAGCGGTCGCGCCGCATGCTGGCCGACTGGCTCGCGCGCCACCGCTCACGTGGCGTCCTCACCCTGGCCGATCCGGTCCTGGCGGCAGATCTCATCCTGTCCATGGTCGTCGCCGAGCCGTTGCGGCAGATCGCCATCGGGATCGCAGAGCCGCAGCCGGCCTGGGACATCCGCCCCCGCGTGCGCGCGGCACTCGACCTGCTGAAACTATAGGCCTGCCCGGCCCGGCCGAAGCAAAAGGGGGCGCTGCGCCAGCCGCCTCCCCTCACCCCAGCTCGAAGCTCGTGATCCCGAACACCCGCCCCAGCTCGGCCGCCGGAGCCGGCCCCAGATACATGCGCGCCGTCTCGAACTGCGGCGACAGCCCCAACGCCTCCGCCAGCCGCACCCCAGCCGTGTTCGGTTCCGGCACGTCGAGGAACACCGGGCCGCCCCTGCTCCCGGCCCCGGCCGCCCGGCCCAGCGCCAGCAGCAGATCCCGCGCGACCGTCGCGTCCGCGGCATAGAGCGGGCTGATCTTCCAGCCGTCGTGGCAGGGCCGGATCACCCCGAAGCCCGTCACATCGCCGTCACCCAGCGCCGCCAGCGCCGTTGCACCGGGAAGGGCGATCCAGTTGGCGAGGAAGCCGGGGCGCGGGGCCGGGAACAGCGCGGCATCCAAGGCCGTCAGCCGGTCGAAGGGCACGATCCGGGCGTCCACCAGCCTCGTCCCGCCGGCCCCGCCCTCCGGCAGGACGCCGCCGAAACGGATGTTGCGGTGGGACAGGGCGAAGCCGGATTTGCGGTAATTCTCCTGCTGGGCGACCACGCCGTCGAGCCCGACGGTGCAGCCCTCCAGATGGCGCAGCCCCGCCTGCCACAGCGTCCAGCCATAGCCGCGCCCACGCGCCTCCGGCCGCACGATGTAGAAGCCGAGAAAACCGAAATTCCCCGGATAGCGGACCACCGACAGCGAGGCCACCGGCTGCCCGTCCAGCAGCCCGACCAGGAAGCCGGCCGGATCGGCGGCATGGAAGGCGCCGGCATCGTGCAGGCCGGGGTTCCACCCTTCCAGCCGCGCCCACTCGACGGCCAGATCCAGCTCGGCCCGGCTCATCACGCGGACCCGATAGCCGCCGGTCCCCTGCCCCTCGCTGCGTTCCATCTCCGCCCCCTTCGAACGATCCGCTGCGACCGAGAGCCTAACCGTCAGCATCGCTGCAACGCAATCCGGGGCGAAATGAGGACGATCCAGCGACATGGCCAAAGTCCCCTCTCCCCCCCGGGGAGAGGGTTAGGGTGAGGGGGATGCATGGCGAGGATCCTCAAGCATCGCGTACCCGCCGCCCCCGAACAGAGCCACGTAGCGCATCTCTCTCACCCCTTCCCTCTCCCGGTACGGGAGAGGGAGTTCCACCCGCAATTTTCATCCACCCTTTCCCCAAGCCGCGACAACCGTGATAGGACTATCATCCTCGCCACTGCCGGTCAGGATCCGCCATGCCCCGCCGGACGCCACTCCCCCGATCTGCGTTTCCCGCCAACGGCTTCACCTTTGATGAGACAGTGGAACACACCCGGATTTCTGTTCCACACTTGGACCGCCCCCCGAAGTTGAGACGCTTGTTAAATTGTTCCGGATTGGTCAGGCCACCAGGGCCGGGCGGCCGCCCGGCCCTGGTGGCGGGAAATTTTCCTCGAACTCGACCGGTGGGCTGTAGG
>NZ_WHOS01000086.1 GCF_013340935.1 Azospirillum melinis
CTCGCCAGCTTCAAGCCGTCGAACCAGCGAAACCTTGAACTCCAAACTTCGCTTCTCTCCCATCGGTCCTCTCCATCAGAGAACCGGAACACTTTAACACTGTCTCAGTTTCAGGGGGCACTCCACACTGTTTCAAACCTTCAGCCCGCCCCGGCACCGCTCAGACGCCGGGTGAAACACTGGAACAACCCCCACAATCCTGTTTCACGCTGTTCCAAGCCTTCATTCCAGCCCGCCCTCGCCACCGCCCCGACGGCGGATGAAACGATGGAACACCCCCCTCGCCCCTGTTCCACGCTGTTTCAAGCCTCCCATCCGGCATCCGGCATGCCCCGACCGCGCGCCGTTGCTTTCGGGGCGGGAGTGCGGTTAAGTCGCCGCCGGTTTCCGCTGATCCGCGTCAAGGTCATGCCCGTCAAGTCCCTGGACGCCACCGCGTCGCGCCCCGCTCCCCCAGCCACCCGCCCGTCTCCCGCCGGCCGCGGGGTCGATGCCGCGTTGCATGGCGTGGCCGGAGCCGCCGCCCTGGTGCTGGGGCCGCTGGCCGCACTCGCCCCGCGCGGGCTGCCGGTCTGGGCCATCCTCGTGCTGGTGCTGTCGCTCGCCGGCTTGGCCCGCCGCGGAGCCTTCGGGCGCATCCTGCGGCCGACGCCGCCGGTCGCCGCTGTTGGCGGCTTCCTTCTGCTGGCCCTGGCCTCAACCCTGTGGAGCCCGTCCGACCGCGCTCTCGCGACGGTGCTGGAGATCGGCTATATCGCGCTGGGTGCCTTGGCCGGCGGCGCCTGGATCGCCGGGCTGCCGGCGGCCGACGCGCGGCGGCTGGCCGGGCTGTTCCTGGCCGGCGGGCTGGCCGGCGGGCTGCTGTTCGCGGTGGAGGCGGCGCTGGACTTCCCGCTGAACCGCTGGTGGAACAGCGTGCCCGACGACCAGCTGCCCAACCTGCTGAACGGCAACGTGCCGAAACGGACGGCGGCGCTGCTCTGCCTGCTGGTCTGGCCCGCCGCCCTGGCGGTGGACCGCTTCGGGCGCAAGGCGCTGGCCCTGCTGGTTCCGGTCGGCTATGCGCTGGCCTGCCTGCCGCTGACCAGCCGGTCGGCCATGCTGGGCATCGCCGCCGGGCTGGTCACGCTGGCCGCCGCCCGCGCATCCGCCAAATGGACCCGCCGGCTGTTCAGCGCCGCGGTCACCGCCGCCTTCCTGCTGGTGCTGCCCGCCGCCCTGCTGTTCTCCGGCCCGCTCGACCTCGACCATTCCGGCCTGCTGTTCCGCTCCGCCCAGCACCGGGTGGAGATCTGGGGCCATGCGGCGGACCGCGCGCTGCGCACGCCGGTGTTCGGACAGGGCATCGACGCCTCGCGCTCCCTGCCGCCGGAAGGGGCGGTGTCGGAGTTTTCGCCGATCGGCGACAGCCTGCTGCCGCTGCATCCGCACAACGCCTTCCTCCAGGTCTGGCTGGAGACCGGGGCGGTCGGGGCGGCGCTGGCGCTGGCGGCGATGCTGCTGCTGCTGGCCGCCACCGCCCGGCTGGAGCGCCGCGACCAGCCCTTCGCGCTGGCGCTGTTCGCCACGGCGATGGCGATGGGCAGCACCGCCTACGGCATCTGGCAACCCTGGTGGATGGCCGGCTTCCTTTCCGCGGCACTGATGCTGCGGCTGGCGACCCGTATCGGGGCCCCTATCGGGAACAAGACACGATGAGCAAGCGCCCGCTCCGCATCCTGGTCATCAAGCTGGGCGCCTTCGGCGACTTCTTCCTGGCCCAGACCGCCTTCGCCGCCATCCGCCGCCACCATGCCGGCGACCGGCTGACCCTGCTGACCCTGCCCTCGCTCGCCCCGCTCGCCCGGATGAGCGGCCTGTTCGACGAGGTGCTGGAGGATCCGCGCGACCGCTCGCTGTCGGCCTATCTGGCGATCCGCCGGACCTTGCGCGCCCACCGCTTCGACCGCGTCTACGACCTCCAGGCGCAGACGCGCACCGACCTCTATCACCGTCTGCTGTTCCCCGGTCCCTGGCCGGAATGGTCGGGCACCGCCCGCGGCGCCTCGCATCCCGACCGCTACGAAGGCCGGCGCAAGGTGCCGGTGCGCGACCGTTATATCCGCCAGCTCGCCCCCTTCGGCATCGTCCCGGACGAGACGCCGGACCTGTCCTGGCTCGACGCCGACATTGCCAAGTTCGGACTGCCGGAGCGCTTCGCCCTGCTGGTTCCCGGTTCCTCCCCCGGACGGCCGGACAAGCGCTGGCCGGCCCGCCGCTATGCCGAGGTGGCGGCGGCGCTGGCCGACCGCGGCATCGTGCCCGCGGTGATCGGCACCGGCATCGAACGCGACCTCGCCCGCGTGATCGCGGAAACCTGCCCGCAGGCGGTCGACCTCACTGACCGCACCAGCGTGCCGGAGCTGGGCGGGCTGGCGCGCCGGGCCTGGGGTGCCGTCGGCAACGACACCGGCCCGACCCACCTGATCGCCGCCGTCGGCTGCCCCACCGTCGTGGTGTTCTCCGACGCCTCCAACCCGATCCACAGCACCGGCCCGCGTGTGCTGATCCACCACCGTCCCGACTTCAACGACATCGACAGCGCCGGCGTCGTGGAGGCGCTGGACCGCGCGCGGACCCTGGGAGGCAGCTAACGGCAGAAGGGAAACGGCGCCACCTTGGGCATGTAGATCGGGATCCACTCGCAATGGGTCGCCGGGTTCGGCAGCTTGCGGGTTTCGATGACCGGCCAGGCATGGGCCGCGACCACCACCAGCGCCACGCCGCCCAGGATCCAGCGCCGCGGCCTCGCCCGGTCGAGCAGCCCCGGCATCCGCGCCAGCACCCAGGCCGCCGACAGGATCGCCAGCGGGTCGGTGTAGGCGGCATAGGCGCGCTGGAAGCCACGCAGCGAGAACAGCGACTCCAGCCCCCAGGCGACCAGCAGCAGGAACAGCGCCTGCACCGCCGCCAGCCTCTCCCCCCGCCGCCACAGCACCACGGCGCCGGCGAGCGCGAACCACTCGACAACGATGGTCTGCGGGATGTTGTCGGGGTGCAGGACGATGGTGCGGATCGCCAGGGTGCGGCCGATGCCGGCCAGCAGCAGCCCGAGCGTCCCTTGCCCGACCACATTCCCCTGGCCCTGCAACTCCGCCCCATGACGCCAGGAGGAGAAGACGAACATGTGCTCGACGAAGTTCGCCACGGCGACGGCGTTCTGCTCGTTCCAGCGGATGTCGAGCGCCAGCAGCCCGGCCGCCAGCCCCAGCAGCACCGCCGCCGCCCCGGCGACCGCACGGGCCATCGGCACCCGGTGGACCGCCGCATGGACCAGGATGCCGATCAGCACCCAGCCGGCGACGATGCTCTGGTAACCGCCGCCCGACAGCCCGCCGCCAACCGGTGTATAGGGGTAGACCGCCCGCCCCCAGCCGGCCAGCCCGGCCTGGATCAGCCCGAAGGCCGGCACCGCCGCGGCGGCCGCCAGCAGCCCGACCAGCGCGGCAACGCCCCAGCCCCAGCCCTTTTCCGGCACGGCCTCCGCCCGCCGCCCGAACAGGATCGCCGCCACCGGCAGCCCCATCGCCAGGAAGACCGCCTGCACCTTGGTCACCATCGCCAGCCCGACCAGCAGGCCGCCCAGCGCCAGCTGCAGCAGCGACGCGCCGCCACAAGGCTTGCCCTCCGCCGGCCGCACCGCCCGCAGGACCAGCAGCAGCCCCAGCACGACGAAGCCGGCCGACAGCAGGTCGGTGCGCATCTGCCGCCCCTGTGCCGTCAGCCCGACGCCGAAGGCCAGGAGGATGCCGGCCAGCAGCGCCACCCGCCGGTCCTCCACCAGCCCGCGCAGCAGCGTGGCATAGCTGACGGCGAAGGCGGCGGTCAGCAGGATCGACAGCGCCCGCCCGGCCTGGACCAGCGACTGCCACACGGCTTCGGTCGCGGCGACGTCGCTGCCCGCCGGCAGGGCCGACAGGCTGGCGACCGGCAGCAGCCCGGCCGCATGCAGCAGCCGGTACCAGAGGTCGATCACCAGGAAATAGCCGTAGCCGGGATGGTCGAAATACTCCTGCGGCAGCCCGTCGCCGAACAGCAGCCCATGATAGGCCAGCACCAGATCCTGATCGGAATGCACCCAGTAGGGCAGCCGGAACCCGACCAGCAGGACCGACAGCGCCATCGCCGCCGCCAGCCCGGCACACAGCAGCCACCAGGGCGCCGCCGCGACGCGGTCGAGCAGGGAGGGACGGGCAGCGGAGGGTGCAGGGATCATGATTGGCACGGCTCAAGGGTCGGGTCGGCCGCCTTGTGGCATGGAACAGGCCGGTTGGGAACCATCTCCCGTTCCCCTTGGAAATCATCCCCCGTTCCCTCTGGGAACCAGACGCTTGCTCCGGTGTTGCCCTCATGGAACGGCGGAGTCGGGAGTCTCCGCCTCTTTCGTGGTGCCTCGCACGAGTGGCTTTGCAACGTTGGCGGGTCGCTGCCACAAAATACGGTATGGCAGACCCGCCGGGCAGACAATTGCCGGACAGACACATGGGGAACTCGATGGCCGATACCGACGATATCCAGGAGCGTATCCGACGCCGCGCCCACGAGTTGTGGGAGAGCGAGGGCCGTCCGCACGGCCGCGACTCCGACCATTGGACCCAGGCCGAGGCGGAAGTCCGCGGCGCCGGTGCGCTGGAGCCGACCGGCAAGGTCGCCGGCTCACGCAAGAAGACCGCCGGCAAGAGCACCCGTGCCGCAGCCGAATCCCTGTCGGAGGTCGCGAGCACCCCGGCGGAGAGCGCCAAATCCGAAGCGGCCAAGCCTGCGAAGGCCAAGCCGGCTGCCTCCAAGGCGCCTGCCTCCAAACCGAAGGCTGATGCCGCTCCGGCCGAACAGGCCGCCTCCGTCAAGGCTCCTGCGAAAACCGCCGCCAAGGCGACGCCCACCAAGTCTACGGCTGCTAAATCCACAACCGCCAAAACTCCGGCTGCAAAGGCCCCGCGCAGCTCCAAGAAGGACGGCGGCAAGAGCGCCACGGCCGGCTGACCAACCTTCCTTGCCGGAACCCAACTTCCGGAACCCAGCGCCCCGGAGCCGGTTGTCAGGTCATCCCTGCAATCTTCTCCGGAGGAACCGTCATGGCCAGTATGCCGTCGATGGACGACTGCATCCGCAACTGCACCGACTGCCACACGGTCTGCCTGGAAACCGTCGCGCACTGCCTGCCCAAGGGCGGTGCGCATGCGGAGGCCGGGCATATCCGCCTTCTGCTGGACTGCGTCGATATCTGCCGCACCAGCGCGGATTTCATGATCCGCGGCTCCCGCTTCCACCATCTGACCTGCGGTGCCTGCGCCGAGATCTGTGCGGCCTGCGCCGACCAGTGCGACCGCATGGCCGACGACGCCATGATGAAGCGGTGCGCCGAGATGTGCCGCCGCTGCGCCGAAAGCTGCCGGGCGATGTCGAGCATGGCCGCCTGACCGGACCGCCTACTCCATCACCGCCGCTTCCTCCGGCGCCGGGGCTCCTGCCTTCGGCCGCCGGAGCAGCAGCAGCATCGGGATGACCAGCAGGGCGACATACATCATCAGCTTGAAGTCGTCGATGTAGGCGATCATCGCCGCCTGCTGCGTGACCTGGGCGTTCAGCATCGCCAGCGCCTCGGGCGCGGCGGTGACCTGCTCGGTCATCGCCTGGGAAAAGGGCGTCAGGTGCGCGGCGAGGCTGGCGTGATTGATCTGGGTGTTCTGCGACAGCAGGGTCATCACCACCGAAATGCCGACGCTGCTGCCCAGGTTGCGGACCAGGCTGAACAGGCTGGCGGCGTCGGTGCGCAGCCGCGGTTCCAGCGTGGCGAAGGCGATGGTGCTGAGCGGCACGAACACCAGCCCCAGGCCCAGCCCCTGCACCACGCCGCTGATGATGATCGGCTCGCGGTCCATCACAATGGTGAAGCCGGTCATGTACCACAGCGACCAGCTGGTCAGCAGCACGCCGGCCAGGATCAGCAGCCGCGCATCCACCCTGCGCACCAGCCGCCCCACCATCAGCATCGAGATCATCGTGCCGACGCCGCGCGGCGCCAGCACCAGCCCGGTGGTGACCGTCGGGTAGCCCAGCAGGTTCTGCAGCATCGGCGGCAGCAGCGCCATGGTCGCCAGCAGGATCACGCCGATCACGAAGATCAGGATCAGCCCGGTGACGAAATTGCGGTCGCGCAGCAGCGCCGGGTCGATGAAGGGCTCGGTCTTCGTGTTGCCGTGGGCGGTGGCGATGTGGATGGCGAAGACCCAGAAGGCGCAGGCGGCCAGCGCCGTCTCGATCCAGATCTCGGTGGCGCCGAACCAGTCCAGCTGCTCGCCGCGGTCCAGCAGCATCTGGAAGGCGCCGACCGCCAGACCCAGCATGGCGAAGCCGAAGAAATCGAAGCTGCGGATGCGCCCTCTTGTCTCGTGCAGGAAGACCGCCATGCCGGCGAAGGCCAGCAGCCCGACCGGCAGGTTGATGTAGAAGACCCAGCGCCAGCTGAAGCTGTCGGTCAGCCAGCCGCCCAGCGTCGGCCCGGCGATCGGGCCGACCATGATGCCGGCCCCCCACAGCGCCATCGCCTGCCCGTGCCGTTCCTTCGGGTTGATGTCCAGCAGCACCGACTGCGACAGCGGTACCAGCGCCGCGCCGAAGATGCCCTGCACCAGCCGGAAGGCCACCATCTGGGTCAGACTGCCGGCCAGCCCGCAAAGCACCGACGCCGCGGTGAAGCCCGCCACTGCGATCAGAAACAGCCGCTTGCGCCCGAAGCGGTCCGCCATCCAGCCGGTGGCCGGTGTCGCGATGGCCGCCGCGACGATGTAGGAGGTCAGCACCCAGGTGATGGTGTCCTGCGCCGCCCCCAGGCTGCCCTGCATGCTGGGAAGCGCGACGTTGGCGATGGTGGTGTCCAGCACCTGCATGATGGTGGCGAGCATGATCGACACGGTGATCATGCCGCGATGCTTCACCTCATGCGGGGCTGCCGGGGATTGGGGGACGGCCATGGAATGCCTGCGGATGATATGATGCGTGGTTGCCTTACCGGATCGCCGCGACCGCGTTGCCGATGGCGCCCGGCAAAGGCCGGCTGTAGTGGGTGTCGACCTCCACCTCGGCACTGAGGCCGGTGCGCAGCGGCACGGGCTCACCCTCCGTCCGGTCGATGCGGAGCCGGACCGGCACCCGCTGCACCACCTTCACCCAGTTGCCGGTGGCGTTCTGGGCGGGCAGGACCGAGAATTCCGATCCGGTGCCCGCACCGATGCTCTCGACATGGGCGGTCAGGGTGCGGGTGGAATAGGCGTCCAGCACGACCGTCGCGGTCTGGCCGACCGCTATGTGGGTCAGGTCGGTTTCCTTGAAGTTGGCCTCGACCCAACTCGACCCGCTCATCACCAGGCTGACCGCCGACAGCCCGACCGAGGCGTATTGCCCGACCAGAAGCCGGTCGGTCTGGCTGACCACGCCGTCGGCCGGCGCCGCGACCACCGTGTGGTCGAGGTCGCGCTGCGCCGATGCCTTCTTCGCCAGCGCCTCCAGCACCGTCGGATGGCGGTCGGTGGGGATGTCGGGATCGCCGCCAAGGGCGGCGCGGGCACTGATCACCGCCTGTTTCTCCGTGTTCAGATCCTGCTGCGCCGCCATCAGGTCATGGCGCACCGAATCGTAGGTGGCCCGCGCGGCGACGCCGGTCTTCAGCAGATCCTGCTGGCGCTGGAACTCGCGCTGCTCGAAGGAGACCTTCTCTTCCGCCGCGGCCTGCTTGGCCTGCGCCTCGCCCAGGTCGGCGCGCAGCTGCTCCACCTTCAGCCGGGCCGAGGCCAGCGCGGCGTCCGCCTGCTGCAAGGCCAGCCGGTAGGGTTCGTCGTCGATGCGGAACAGCAGGTCGCCGCGATGGACCGGCTGGTTCTCATGCACCGCCACCTCGACGATGCGGCCGGAGATGTCCGGGCTGATCGTCACCTTGTCCTGCTGGACATAGGCGTTGTCGGTCGAGACATAGCGTCCGCCCACGACATATTCATAGCCGCCGCCGACCGCCACCAGCAGCGGCAGGGCGGCCATCAGCAGCCAGCGGCGCCAGCGCGTCCGTCGGACGGGCTTGGCGGCCGGATTCTGGGTATCCGGGCGGGTATCGGTATCGCGGTCGGTGACGGCGGTCATGGCGGTCGGGTCCCGAAGAAAAATGCGGGGTCGTCAGGCTTTGGCGGCGATCTTTTGAGCTGCGGTCTTCGCAGGCGGTTCGGCCCGGCGGTCGGAAAGGTTGGCGCGCATGTGGGCCAGCATCTCGACCAGCATGGCTTCGGCATCGGGCGGCAGGCCGGCGAGCGCCTCCGCATAGAGCCCGGTGGCGAGCGTCCGGCCCTGCTCCAGCACCGCATGCGCCTTCGGCGTCAGGTGCGGCAGCCGGGCGCGCCGGTCGGTCGGGTCGGTGCGCCGTTCGATCCAGCCGCCCTCCTCCATGCGGTCGATCTGCCGGCAGAGCGTGATCGGCTCGATCTCCAGCAGGTCGGCCAGCGCCGCCTGCTTGATCCCCTCGTTCCGCGCCAGCGTGGCGATCACCGACCATTGCGGACGGGTCAGACCGAGATGGCGGGCGCGCTGGTCGAAACGGACGCGCATCAAGCGCGCCGTGTCGGTCAAGACGGCACCCAAACTCATCGAATGGGAATTTGCGGAGCGGGAATCAGCAGAGGAGGACATCGGAAAATCATAAGCTTGCTTATAGGTTCTCTAAAACTAATAAGCACACTTATCATCGGCAATCCTTGCGTCGTGCATGGCAGGGCCACGCCGATGTCGCACCTCCGTCGCCCTGGACGGGATCGCGCCTCTGGCGCGCGCGACAGGAGATTGCTAAGGTGCCTACCCGTTTCGTTCCATTCCTTTCGCCAACTCGCCCAAATCGACCAGCTGAGGACCGATCCATGCCGCATTACCGTTCCCGCACCTCCACCCACGGCCGCAACATGGCGGGCGCGCGCGGCCTGTGGCGGGCGACCGGCATGAAGGACGGCGATTTCGGCAAGCCGATCATCGCCATCGCCAACTCCTTCACCCAGTTCGTCCCCGGCCATGTCCATCTGAAGGATCTGGGCCAGCTGGTGGCGCGTGAGATCGAGAAGGCCGGCGGCGTGGCGAAGGAGTTCAACACCATCGCCGTGGACGACGGCATCGCCATGGGCCATGGCGGCATGCTGTACAGCCTGCCCTCGCGCGAGCTGATCGCCGACGCGGTGGAATACATGGCGAACGCCCATTGCGCCGACGCGCTGGTCTGCATCTCCAACTGCGACAAGATCACGCCCGGCATGCTGATGGCCGCGATGCGCCTGAACATCCCGGCGGTCTTCGTCTCCGGCGGCCCGATGGAGGCCGGCAAGGTCAAGTGGCGCGGCAAGATCAAGTCGGTCGACCTGATCGACGCCATGGTCGCCGCCGCCGACCCGACCGTCTCGGATGAAGAAGCGGCGGAAATGGAGCGCGGTTCCTGCCCGACCTGCGGCTCCTGCTCCGGCATGTTCACCGCCAACTCGATGAACTGCCTGACCGAGGCGCTGGGCCTGTCACTGCCCGGCAACGGCACCATCCTGGCGACGCACGCCGACCGCAAGGAGCTGTTCCTCGCCGCCGGCCGCATGGCGGTCGATCTCTGCCGCCGCTGGTACCAGGAGGAGGACGCCACCGCCCTGCCGCGCGGCATCGCCACCAAGGAAGCCTTCGAGAACGCGATGACGCTCGACATCGCCATGGGCGGTTCGACCAACACCGTCCTGCACATCCTGGCGGCGGCGCAGGAGGGCGGCATCGATTTCACCATGGAAGACATCGACCGGCTGTCGCGCCGCGTCCCCAACGTCTGCAAGGTCGCTCCCGCCGTGGCCGACGTCCACATCGAGGACGTCCACCGCGCCGGCGGCATCTTCGGCATCCTTGGCGAGCTGGACCGCGCCGGCCTGCTGAACCGCGAGGCCCCCACCGTCCATGCCCCGACGCTGGGCGAGGCGCTGGACCGCTGGGACGTGATGCGCACCCAGGACCAGTCCGTCCACACCCTGTATCGGGCCGCCCCCGGCGGCATCCCGACCGTCGTGCCCTTCAGCCAGGAACGCCGCTGGCCGGAACTGGACCTCGACCGCGAGAAGGGCGTGATCCGCAAGGCCGAGAACGCCTTCAGCCAGGACGGCGGTCTCGCCGTGCTGTACGGCAACATCGCGGAGAATGGCTGCATCGTGAAGACGGCGGGCGTCGACGCCTCCAACCTCGTCTTTGCCGGCCCGGCCCGCGTCTTCGAAAGCCAGGACGATGCCGTCGCCGGCATTTTGGGTGACGTGGTCAAGGCGGGCGAGGTGGTGGTTATCTGCTACGAGGGCCCGCGCGGCGGTCCCGGCATGCAGGAAATGCTGTACCCGACCAGCTATCTGAAGTCGAAGGGGCTGGGCAAGGCCTGCGCGCTGGTGACCGATGGCCGCTTCTCCGGCGGCACGTCCGGCCTGTCGATCGGCCATGTCTCTCCGGAAGCCGCCCAGGGTGGCGCCATCGGGCTGGTGCAGGACGGCGACCGCATCGAGATCGACATTCCCAACCGCATCATCCGCCTCGCCGTCGACGACCAGGAGATGCAGCGCCGCCGCGACGCGATGAACGCCAAGGGCATGGATGCCTGGAAGCCGGTTAGCCGCGACCGTCTGGTTTCCCCGGCACTGCGCGCCTATGCCGCCCTGACCACCAGCGCCGACCGCGGCGCCGTGCGTGACGTGACCCAGGTGGAGAACATCGCCGTCCGCCGCTGACCTGGCTTAGGCGACGGGCGCCGACAGCGCCGCAATCAGGCACAGCGGACATTCATCACAAGTAACAATCAAAGCGCCGCGCAAGTCGCGGCGCTTTCTTTTTGCGAGGAATTACATACACAGATATGCTACTTTCCGTTGGCAGGAAAATCTTCGGGTGTCGCATCGCTCGGATGTTCGCAAAATTCGAAATGCATGCTCTAATATGCCAACGCGAATTCCGCGAGGGGGGCGGACGTGGCGGACACCATGTTGGGCGCAGCGACGGACGAAGGCCGTCCCTGGCAGGAGGCGTCTCGCCTGCCGGGCGATAAGCCGCGCGAACGCAAGGTCGTCACGGCGATGTTCGTCGACATCGTCCGTTCCTCAGCCATGGTGGCAGGCCGCGATCCCGAGGATGCGGACGATCTGCTCCTTTCGATCCTGAACCGTGTGACGGAGGCTGTGCCGCGCTTCGAAGGCACGGTGACCCAGATGCTGGGTGACGGCTTCCTGGCGACCTTCGGCGCCCCCGGCGCCAAGGAGGACCATGCGCTGCGCGCCTGCCTTGCCGCCCAGGACATCCTCAGCGCCACCCGCGACGAACAGGGGCGGCCTCTCTTCCACATCCGCATCGGCATCAGTTCGGGTGACGTCGTCGCCCATGTGGTGACCAATGGCCTGTGGACCGACTATCGCGCGGTCGGCGAGTGCGTGCATATGGCCGCCAAGCTGCAGCAGCGCGCGGCTTCCGACACCGCGCAGCTCAGCCGGGACACGTTGGACCTGATCCCGGTCGGGGTGGCGGTGCGCCCGATGGGAAGCCTGCGCCTGTCCGACGAGGTGGAGCCGATGCCGGCCTTCCTGCTCGACGGGGCGCGTGCCGTCCGCCGCACCGCCACCGACCTGCTGTCCGCCACCGACGCCCCGCATGTCGGCCGGGAAGAGGAGGTGGCGACCCTGTTCGCCATCGCCGATTCGGTGGAAGCCGGGGCACCCGCCCAGCTTCTGCTGCAGGGAGAAGCCGGAATCGGCAAATCCCGCCTCGTCGGCGAGTTCCTGCGCGACCCGCGCAGCCGGCGCTGGACCCTGCTGCAATGGCCGCAGATGCCGATTCGCCGGCTGGCCGATCCCGACGACCTCGAGGCGGTGGCGCTGAGCCTGGCCGAACAGGTGGCCGGCTGCGCCAGCGAGGAAGGCATCGGCTGGGTCTGCGAGGCGGCACGCCGCCGGTCCGGCTCGCTGGCCGGGGATGCCGTGCGCGCGCTGTTCGGCCGGCCCGGGCTGGATCCGCTGTGGAGCGGCCTGGACGCGGCGCAACGCCTGTCCTTGGGCATCGAAGGTCTGGTGGGGGCGACGCTGGAACTGGCGACACCGGTCGGGGCAGCCGACAGGCTAGCCGCGATGGATGAAACGACAATTGAGGCGGCAAGTGGCGCAATGGGACGGCCGCTGCTGGTGCTGGTGGAGGATGCTCATTGGGCCCGCCCTGTCATGGTGCGGCTACTGGACCGGTTGGCAGAGGCGTTGTCTGGTTCCGAGGCCCGCCTGCTGCTGCTCGCCACCCGGCGGCCGCCCCCGCTGGGGCCGGAGTCGCAGGAACAGGGGTGGAGTGGCCGTCCGGGCGGGCGGCGCATCGATCTGGGAATGCTGTCGCCGGATCAGGTGCAGCACTTCCTGGCCCATTGGCTCGGTCCCGACTGGTCGCTCGTGAAATTGAAGGCCCAGGTCGCCAGCCGCTGCCAGGGCGTTCCACTCTATCTGGAGGAGGTGCTGCGCACGCTCGAGGCGTCGAACGCCATCGAAGGCACACCGGGCGCCTACCGGCTGGTCGATCCGCTGGTGGTCCACAAACTTCCACGCACGCTCCATGCGCTGCTGGCCGAACGCATGGATCTGATGACGCTGGAACGGCGCCGTCTTCTGATGAACGCCGCCGTGATCGGCACCACCTTCGACGTCGGATTGCTGCAGGCGCTGACCGGCCTGTCCACCCCGATCCTGTCCGACTCCCTGGCCTATCTTGAGCGCGCCGGCTTCGTGCTGCGCACCCGTTTGCTGCCCAACCTGGAGTATTCCTTCAAGCATGCGCTGATCCAGGAGGTCGCCTACGCCACCCTCACCAAGTCCGATCGTCGGGCGCTGCATGCCCGCGTGCTGGAGGCGCTGCGCCACCGCCGCGACCATGACTTGCCGAATCGCCTCGACCTGCTGGCCCATCATGCCTTCATGGCGGAGAACTGGCCGGTCGCCCACCTGTTCGGGCGCCGGGCGGGAGTGCGGGCGGAACTGCGTTCCCGGCTGGAGGATGCGAGCCGACATTACCGGAACGCCTTGACTGCGCTGGACCGTTGCCCGGACACACCGCGCAACCGCCTGCGACGGATCGACGGTTCCATCGCTCAGGCGCGTGCAAATCTTCCACGCGGCCTCACCGACACCGCACATCCACTGGAAGAGGCCCGTCAGCTCACCCTGTCCCTGCCTGACCCACGCCGCTATGCACGCACATCGTCGATGCTGTCCGCTATTGAATGGGCGAACGGCAATATTGACCGAGCCATTCGTTACAGCGAGCAAGGCTTAAAGGCTGATGATGGGAATTTTGACCTGAATACGCGTGTACAGCTTCTTGGCAGACTCGGCGGCATACTTGCAGAAAAAGGCCTATACGCGCAAGGATGTGAGGTTCTCTCAACTGCATACCGGCTACTGTCTGTTCGTCGATCACATGAACGCTTTGGCTTGGCTGTGATTGGCGAGGTCGGCATATGCTCCAATCTCGCCCGCAGCTATGCGGAAACAGGGCAAGATACGGAAGCGATCGCTGCTGCCACAACCGCAGTTGAAGCGGCAGAGGCAAGTGCACACAACTTCTCACGCCTGTTTGCCTTTGAGCATATCAGCTTGGCACACCTTCTACTCGGCAGGCCTGAGATTGCCTCCAGATATCTTGATTCAGCTTTAGAACTTTGCAATGCGATAAACTCTCACCTTCATCGCGCGTTTCTGATTGGAGCCACCGCTTATTCACATGTACTAAGTGGGCAATTCAAGAAAGGCTTTTCTCTGTTTGAACAATCTCTTACGGTCTCTCGCAGCGAAAGCGCCAACGCTTATATCCACCAAGTCCATTTGTGGCTTGGAGAGGCTTTTCTGCTCACCGGAAGGCTGCAAGAGGCACGGCAGCAGGCAAAAATTGTTCAATCCTCAGCCCAAAGCACCGGTCGGATTGGCTACTCCGCCAAAGCAGAGGCGCTCGACGCGGAAGCAGCTTTCATTATGAATGATGGAAGCGAGCAATCGATCAGAGCGCTGGTTAATGCGGAAGAGACGGCAAGGCGCCTGTCCCTTTTCCGCGTAGCCAGCCGCTGTGAAAATCTGCGTGTCGGAATGAGTCAGGCCCGACACCTCAACTTCAGCCCGAATGAAGTAAGGCGAACCGCCGAGCGAGCCTAGCGCGTCTCAGCTTGCCTGTAGTAGTCCAGAACATAGTTGCGGATGGCGCTCGTCAGCGGCGTATTCGACGGTCGCAAGGCATCCACTTCACGACACAATTCTTGGACGGGCCGACGTTCTTTTCTTGCGATATCGTCCAATCCGTTCCAGACAACGGCCTCCAACCGAAGACGGGTACGCCGGTTAGGGAGCGGGATCGTGCGCGAAGCCATAGTGGGCCACGTCATCAGCGTGTTAAAATCAATTATACCGGCCATATGATGGACGGCCTTTTTCTGAATGAGCATGGGCCCAATCTCCCGTGCGCTGTAAGGCAGCAGTCCGCGCGGCATAACGCCATTTGTGCCCCTGTGTAGCCCCCTGCGTGGAACCGGCACTGTGAAATTCTTCACAGCAAAACGTCCCTTCGAATGTGAAGAATTTGCCCGTCACCACATACCTGAAGGGCAAGATTCATGAACGTCTCGATCTCCCATGCTTCAATGATCCGTGGTGCCGACGGCCGACTGTATGCCGTGACCGCTCAGGGTGTTTGCGAGGTGGCCGACAGTGCCATCGCCACCGCCCGCCCCCATGTCCGCTCGGGCGACCGTACCGGTTTCCAGTCCGCCGACCATGAAGCCGCCCGCATCATGATCACCCCGGGCACCTGATCGGGTTCCCGGTTCCGGTTCTTCGGACCGTGGCCACCGGCACCGTCTCGGGTGCTGACCGGCCACGGACCCGGGAACAGGATGCCTCTTCGATTTCCCTCCGCCCCGGATCAGCCGCGATGCCCTTCGATCTGCTCGATATCAAAGCCTCCGTTTCGGATGCGATGAAGGCCCATACGGTCGGCACCCACCGGGTCGTGGCACCCGAACAGACCCTGGCGCGGGTCGCCCCGTTCCTGCCGATCATGGGGATCACCCGGGTCGCAAACGTCACCGGGCTGGATGCCGTCGGCATTCCGGTGGTGATGGTGACGCGACCGAATTCGCGCTCCATCTCGGTGTCGCAGGGCAAGGGGGTGACGCTCGCCGCAGCCAAGGCGTCGGGAGTCATGGAATCGATCGAGAGCTACCACGCCGAACGCATCACCCTGCCGCTGAAGTTCGCCAGCTTCGAAGAGCTGCGCTGGACCCATCCGGTGGTGGACGTCGACCGCCTGCCCCGGCTGTCGACCGGAAGCTTCAATCCCCACAGCCCCATCCTGTGGATCGAGGGTCAGGACTTGCTGAACGGCGGCCCGAAATGGGTGCCGTTCGAGATGGTCCACCTGAATTTCACCGTGCCGATGGCCCCCGGCCACGGCGCCTTCCTGGCCGGCTCCAACGGTCTGGCATCCGGCAACCACAAGGTCGAGGCAGTCAGCCACGCCGTTACCGAACTGGTGGAGCGCGACGCGACCACCCTGTGGCGCCTGCAGGATCCCGCGGCCCAGGCGGCGACCCGCATCGACCTGGACAGCATTGACGATCCGGTCTGCCGCTCGCTGATCGACCGCTTCGAGGCGGCTGGCGTCGCCGTCGGCGTGTGGGAGACCACAAGCGACGTCGGCCTGCCCGCCTTCCTCTGCCGCATCGTCGAGCGGGAGGAACTGCCCCAGCATTCCATCCGCCCGGCCACCGGCATGGGCTGCCACGTGGCGCGCGAGATCGCCCTGTCCCGCGCCCTGACCGAGGCGGCGCAGAGCCGCCTGACCTTCATCGCCGGCGCCCGCGACGACATGCCCCGTGCCGAATATGAGCTCCACCTCGACCCCGCCCATCATGCCCGCTGGAAGGCGATGATCGTGAAGGGCGTCGGCAAGCGGTCCTTCCACCACTGCCCGACCGGCGCCGCCCCCACCATCGAGGCCGATCTCGCCCATCAACTCGACAGGCTGCGCGCCGTCGGCATTGAGGAGGTGGTGGCGGTGGACCTGACCAAGCCGGAATTCGGCATCCCGGTCGTCCGTGTCGTCGTGCCCGGACTGGAGGGTGCCGACGAATCCCCCGATTACCTGCTGGGTGAACGCGGCCTGCGCGCTCTCGGCAGCCAAGCCATGGAGAAGGCGGCATGAGCGGCGTCTATGTCTTTCTGGGCCCCACCCTGCCGCGCGAGGATGCGGCGCTGGAGCTGGACGCCACCTACCTGCCGCCGGTCGCCCAGGGCGACGTTCTGCGGCTGTGCGCCGAAAGGCCGGCGGCCATCGGCATCGTCGACGGCTTTTTCGAAAGCGTGCCGTCGGTCTGGCACAAGGAAATCCTCTACGCCATCCACGCCGGCATCCCGGTGTTCGGCGCCTCCAGCATGGGCGCCCTGCGCGCGGCGGAACTGTATCCCTTCGGCATGATCGGAGTCGGCGCCATCTTCGAGGCCTTCCGCGACGGCCGGCTGGAGGACGACGACGAGGTGGCGGTGATCCACGGCCCGGCCGAGCTGGGCTATACCTCCCTGTCGGAGGCGATGGTCAACATCCGCCGCACCTTGTCCGACGCGGTCGCCGACCGGGTGCTGACCGCCGGGACAGCCCTGCGCCTGGAGTCCATCGCCAAGGAGCTGCCCTACCGCGAGCGCGGCTATGGCCGGATGCTGCGGCTGGGCGGCGACATCGCCCTGCCGGCTTCCGAACTGGCGGCTTTTCGCGGCTGGCTGCCGCAGGGTCGCTTCGACCAGAAGCGCGAGGACGCCAAGGCGATGTTGCGCACCATGGCACGCCGGCTGGGCCGCGCGAAGAGCGATGACGCGACGACCGAAGCCCGTTTCCATTTCGAACACACCGTCCTGTGGGAACGCGCCCTGCGCGATGCGGCGCCGCTCGCGATGTAAGCGCGTTTTGGCTAGACTGATCGCGCCGGGGTGGCGATGACCGCCAGCCCGGCGCGAAACTGTGTCTGGACGGACGGATGAACGCGCCTGTGGATGTCGCATCGGTTCTGAGGCGCAACCGGCTGCTCGGGGAACTGGATCCCGAGCAGATGGCCGAGATGGTGACTTTGGGCCGCATGGCACGTTTCGATGCCGACCAGATCATCTTCGACAAGGGTGACCCCGGCGACAGCCTGTTCGCCGTGCTGAAGGGCCAGATCGCCATCCGCACCTCCTCGGCGGATGGCAAGACCATGCTGCTGAACATCCTGGAAGCCGGCGATGTCCTGGGTGAAATCGGGCTGATCGACGGCCGGGAGCGGACCGCCGCCGCGGTCGCCCTGCGGCCGGTCGAGCTGTTCCGGATCGACCGCGCCGACTTCATCCCCTTCCTGGAGCGCCACCCGCGCCTCTGCACCCGCATGATGATCGTCCTTTGCGATCGGCTGCGCTGGGTGTCAGAGAACATCGAGGACGCCGTGTTCCACGATGTTCCACGCAGGCTCGCGCGCCGGCTGCTGCTGCTGTCGGACAGTTACGGGCAGCCCACTCCGGCCGGTCTGCGGCTGACCTTGCCCCTGTCCCAGGAAGCATTGGCGAACATGCTGGGCGTCACCCGTGAAATGGTGAACAAGTGTCTCGGCGCCCTCCGCAGGACCGGAACAGTGACATATGCCAAAGGTTTTATCGTCATCAACGATCTGGCTTTGCTCAAGGACATGGCCGGGGATCCGGAACGCACCCCCTAGGGGGAATCCTTACATGCCTAAAGTTTTGTTCCCAAAACCGGTTGTGGTCGCGTTATAGTGTTCATGCGTTGGGGGCAATCGCACGGGTAGCACGAGGGCATACGAACATGTCGAGCGTTGGGGACAGCAAATCTCGCGTCGATCAATCCATAGGTGCCGCTTCTCTGGCCTCTCGCACGCTGAAATTGTCTGGACGTGACGTTTCGATCCGGCTTGAGCCTTCCTACTGGGAGGGGCTGGAGGAGATCTGCCGGCGGGAAGTTATGACGGTGGACGAGTTGTGCGACGACGTGCGTGACCGCATGGAACAGCAGGCCCGCCATTCATCCCGGTCGGGCGTTTCCCTTGCGAATGCCCTGCGCGTGTTCGTTGTCGGCTATTTCCGGCAGGCGGCGACCGAACGCGGTCATGCCCGCGCCGGTCATGGACAGGGCCGCCCCTTCATCGCGACGCCCTTCGATACGGTTCCGGCCACCAGCGACACCTGAAACCGGAAAGAAGCAGCCCCGAAAACGGACCTTTCGATCCGCTCCCGGGACGCTTCGGTGCCCGTCCAGCCCAAGCCGCTTTAAAACTGCTTGGGCCGACGCTCCATTTACTGGGCGGTCCAGCCGCCATCCATGGTCAGAGCCGCGCCGCGCATATTGCCGGCGGCCTCGGAGCACAGGAACACCGCCAGCTCGCCCAGCTGTTCCGGCGTGACGAAGGATTTGGACGGCTGCTTCTCGCTGAGCAGTTCACGTCCGGCCTCCTCCACCGACAGGTCGCGCGTGGCGGCCAGCGCGTCGATCTGCTTCTGCACCAGCGGCGTCAGCACCCAGCCCGGGCAGATGGCATTGCAGGTGATGTTGGTCTCCGCCAGTTCCAGCGCCGTCACCTTGGTCAGGCCGATCACGCCATGCTTGGCGGCGACATAGGCCGACTTGTTGACCGAAGCCACCAGCCCATGAACCGAGGCGATGTTGATGACCCGACCCCAGCCGCGCGCCTTCATGCCCGGCAGAGCGGCGCGGGTGCCGTGGAAGACGGCCGACAGGTTGATGGCGATCACCGCGTCCCAGCGCTCCACCGGGAAGGCATCGACAGGCGACACATGCTGGATGCCGGCATTGTTGACCAGCACGTCCAGCCGGCCATAAGCCGCCTCGGTGGCGGCGACCATCGCCTCGATCTCCTCGGGCTTCGACATGTCGGCGCCGTTGTGGGCGACGCGCACGCCGAACTCGTTGGATAGCGACTGGCACAGCTCGGCGATGTAGCCGGCATCGCCGAAGCCGTTCAGCATCAGGTCAGCACCCTGGCCCGCCAACTGCCGTGCGATCCCAAGACCGATCCCGCTGGTGGACCCAGTGACGAGCGCAGCCTTCCCCTTCAGATTGGTCATTCTTCTTTATCCTTCGATCGGCATGGAACGGAGGTCCGGGGCGACGATCAGTTCGCACCCGGTGTTGGCGATCACCTGCTCCACCGTGACACCGGGGGCGGTTTCCTTCAAGACGAGGCCGGCGTCGGTCGGCTCGATCACGGCGAGGTCGGTCACCACCAGATCGACCCGGCGGACCGAGGTCAGCGGCAGGACGCAGCGCTCGACGATCTTCGCCTCGCCCTTGGCGCTATGCTGCATGGCGACGATCACCCGGCGGGCGCCGGTGACGAGGTCCATCGCGCCGCCCATGCCCGGCACCATCTTGCCCGGCACCATCCAGTTGGCCAGCCGCCCTTCGCGGTCCACCTGCAGGCCGCCCAGCACGGTGACGTCCAGGTGGCCGCCGCGGATCAACCCGAAGGAGAAGGCGCTGTCGAAGGACGCCGCCCCCGGCAGGGCCGAGATGGGCGAGCCGCCGGCATCGGTCAGGTCGTGGTTTTCCGCCCCGGTGATCGGGCCGGACATGCCGACGATGCCGTTCTCCGACTGGAAGAACACATGGCGGCCGGGGGGGACATAGCGGGCGACCAGGGTCGGCAGGCCGATGCCCAGGTTGACGAGGTCGCCGTCCATCAGTTCCAGCGCGACGCGCTTGGCGATCAGGGTCTTTTCATCCATGGCTCAATACTCCCCGATCAGCGCGGCGTTGCGGCGACGATGTAATCGACCAGCACCGACGGCGTCATCACCGCGTCGGGCGGGATGCAGCCGACGGGCAGGATGTCTTCGGCCTCGGCGATCACGGTGGCGCCGGCCATCGCCATCAGCGGGTTGAAGTTGCGGGCGGTCAGCGCGTAGGTGAGGTTGCCGTACAGGTCGGCCTGCTTGGCGGCGACCAGCGCGAAATCGGCCTTGATCGGCATTTCCAGCAGATAGGTGACGCCGTCGATCTCGACCGTGCGCTTGCCCTCCTCCACAATGGTGCCGACGCCGGTGGCGGTCAGAACGCCACCCAGCCCGACGCCGCCGGCGCGGATGCGCTCGGCCAGCGTGCCCTGCGGCACCAGCTCCACCTCGATGGCGCCGGCGATCATCTGCTTCTGCGTTTCGGGGTTCAGGCCGATGTGGCTGGTGACGACCCGGCGCACCAGCTTCTCCACCACCAGCTTGCCCAGGCCGTTGTTGGGCCGGGCGGTGTCGTTGGCGATGATGGTCAGGTCGCGCTTGCCCTGGCGGATCAACTCGTCCACCAGCCGGTTGGGACCACCGACGGCCATGAAGCCGCCGATCAGCAGGGACGCCCCGTCGGGAATGCGCGCGACGGCGTCCTCCAGGGAAATGAGCTTGTTCTTCATGATCAGACGATCCCGGTCAGGTAGTAGACGGCGATCACGAAGAAGACCGCCAGCGTCTTGATGCAGGTGACGGCGAAGATGTCGCCGTAGGATTGCCGGTGCGTCAAGCCGGTGACGCCCAGCAGGGTGATGACGGCACCATTGTGCGGCAAGGTGTCCATGCCGCCGCTGGCCATGGAGGCGACGCGGTGCAGGACCTCCATCGGGATGCCGGCGGCATTGGCGGCGGTGATGAACTGGTCGGCCATGGCCGCCAGCGCGATGCTCATGCCGCCCGACGCCGATCCGGTGATGCCGGCCAGCGCGGTGACGGTCACCGCCTCGTTCACCAGCGGGTTGGGGATGGCGGCCAGCGCGTCACGGATCACCAGGAAGCCCGGCAGTGCCGCGATCACCGCACCGAAGCCGTATTCCGACGCCGTGTTCATCGAGGCCAGCAGCGAACCGCCGATGGCAGCCTTGGTGCCTTCGGCAAAGCGCTGGGACACCGGCTTCCAGGCGAAGGCCAGCACCATCAGGATGCCGCAGAGCAGGGCCCCTTCCACCGCCCAGATGCCGGCGACCGAGGACACTTGCGTCACCAGCGGCTTGGCGCCGGGAGTCAGCGCCACTTCGCTGGTGGCGCCGTACACACCGGGAATCGCCATGGTGAACAGCTTGTTCAGCACACCGACGGCAACCAGCGGCGACAGCGCCAGGATCGGGTTCGGCAGCGCCTCGGACGCCACGGCTTCCGGCTCGTTGGTGTGGCCGCTGCCATAGCCCTCGCCGCGCGCGATGGCCGAACGGACGCGCCATTCCAGATACAGCAGGCCCATCACCAGGATGAAGACCGAGCCGATCAGACCCAGCCAGGGAGCGGCATAGGCGTCGGTCTTGAAGAAGGTGGTGGGGATGATGTTCTGGATCTGCGGCGTGCCCGGCAGCGCGTCCATGGTGACGGTGAAGGCGCCGAGCGCGATCACGCCGGGGATCAGGCGCTTGGGGATGTCGCCCTGCCGGAACATCTCGGCCGCGAAGGGATAGACGGCGAAGACCACGACGAACAGCGACACGCCGCCATAGGTCAGCAGCAGGCAGACCAGGACGATGGAGGTCACCGCACGCTCGCGCCCGGCCAGCTTGATCACGGCCGAGACGATCGACTTGGAGAAGCCGGACAGCTCGATCACCTTGCCGAACACCGCGCCCAGCAGGAAGACCGGAAAGTACAGCTTCACGAAGCCGACCATCTTGTCCATGAACAGGCCGGTGAAGATCGGCGGCACCGCGGACGGGTCGGTCAGCAGCACGGCCCCCAGCGCCGCCACCGGCGCGAAGAGGATGACGCTGAAGCCCCGGTAGGCGACCAGCATGAGGAACGCGAGCGCTCCCAGGCAGATCAGGAAACTCATTTGGACGATGCTCCCTCGGTTATTCTTTTCCGACGCTTGGCGTCTGGAGTGTCGTTTTCGCGATTCACGGATGAAGCAGAGTGCGGAGCCGGGCCATGCCGGCGTCGTAGAGGTCGCGGACGAACCGTTCGGCCTCCGCCTCTGTCCCCTCTTGCGGGTGGGAGGCGTAGGGATGGAAGGTGGCGGTCCAGTGAAGCAGGGCCTGCCCCTCTCCATCGGCCCGCAGGCGGATTTGCGCCAGCAGGTCGGCGACCGGATACGGTCCCTCGATCACCGCATAGGTGTAGGCGTCATCGACCTGGCTGACATGTTCCAGCCGGTGGACGACCGGCGAGCCGTCGTAAAGCCGCAGGCGCCTGAGCGCGCCCTTCTCCGTCCCGTCCACGGCCATGGAAACCGCGCCGGGATACCATTCACCGACAGCGCCATCCCACCGCACCAGCGGCCACACGCGGCGCGCCGGGACAGGCAGAAGGGTTGTTGCGGTGACAAGCGGCATCGCGGCGCTCTTTCTTGCGATATCCCCGGGATGGGGTGCATGCATCCGTATCAGCAAGGGCCATGCCAGGACGGTATCGACAGATTGTCGCAGGCGAAACCTTTGGAATAGCGGATTTTTTGCAGTGCACACCAAAACTGCCGTCGAGGAGTTTTCTCTTTTTCGAGACTTCTGGACTGGGGTTCAGTCTCTTTTTATCGACAAAGTCTTGATTTCGAGACGCCGTTTCGAAGCGTGACGATCAGGGTGGCGGGCGGTTGAGCGGACCTGCGGAATGCCGCTTGACCTTCCTGTCGCTGGAAGGCGCAGCCTTTCCAAATCATCCGCACACCCATCCCAGGGAGAAGACCCATGCTGACGTTGAAGGTTTCCGGAATGACCTGCGGCCATTGCGCCCAGACCGTGACCAAGGCCGTAGAGGCCCTCCCCGCCGTGGAACGCGCCCTGGTCGACCTGAAGGCCGGCGAAGTCGCGATCGAAGGCAGCGCCGACGAATCCGCCATCCGCCAAGCCATCGAGGATGCCGGCTATGAGGTACAAGGCCGGGCGTGAGGCGTCATCACAAAAAAGAAAATGGGCGCCGGACCACTATGGCCGGCGCCCATTCTCGGTGACGTTTTTCCCGGAAGGTTCTTTGAAGGTCGTTTTATTTGGTCAGGATCAGCTTGTTGGCGCGGGTCACACGCAGGCGGTAGCTCTGCCCGGCGTGCTGGATCACGATCTCGCGGCTGCCCGACATCAGGCGGCCGGATTCGACCACCGGCAGGGATGCGGCGAAGGAAGCGGGAACGGAGACGGCGCTGTCGTGCATGGCGAGTCTTTCTTGCTGGACGGACGTTGCGGTCGGCGATGTCCGGGCGTGAACCCTGGACAGGACCCTAACCCGGCCCGACGCTAATTGCAAGTCATTCTCATTCGCTTTTGGAGGCCGGCGTCTTTTTCCAGGATCAGTCCCGAGCCGCGCGGCGGACCGCCCAGCGCAGCCCCACCACCAGCAGCTTGTTGTATTCGTTGACCAGCAGGTTGGCGGTGCCGGGCCACATCCACCAGTCGTCGAGATGGACGGTGGGGGCGACGACGGGGTGAGGAACCAGTTCCACATCCGGCATCGCCATCGACAGCTCCAGCAGGCTGCGGCGCATGTGATAGTTGGCCGTCACCAGCCGCAGCGATCGGAATCCCTGGTCGCGCATCCAGTCGGCCGTCTCATAGGCATTGCCGATGGTGCTGTCGGCGGAATAGCCCAGCGTGATGCAGCATTCCATCTCGGTCGGGGAGCGGCGGGACAGCTTCAGCAGTTCCTGCACATCCACCCCGTCATAGACGCCGGAGACGAACAGCTTCTTCGCGCGGCCGGCGGCGAGCAGTTCCAGCCCGGTGCCCAGCCGGTGGCTGCCGCCGGTCAGTACGACGATGGCGTCGGTCGGCCGTTCGGCATCGGCACCGCCAGGGGAAGAGCGCGGCACGTCGGCGGCATACCAGAAAAGCCCGCCCAGCCAGACGGCGGCCAGCACCAGCATGCCGGCGATCACATGTGCAATCGCCCGCGCCATCACGCCGCCGCGCCGCCGGTGACCGTGGATCATGGTGCCGCCCATCTCATGGCCCCACTCATGGGCCGGCTCATGGCATGGACTCCAGCGTGCGCAGCACGGTCCAGCGCGCGGTGACCAGTGCCAGAAGGGCCAGCCCCGCCGGCACCAGCAGCAGCCCCCCCCACTGCCAGGGCTGCAATGCCAGGTCGGGCAGCAGGCTGGCCCGCAGTCCCTGGGAGGCGCGGTGCAGCCCATACAGCGTGCCGCCGGCCAGCAGCAGCCCGATCCCGCCGCCGCGCAGGCTGCGGCCCACCACATGCCGTTCGAACTGGCGCGAGACATAGCGGTCGGTGGCGCCCATCAGATGCAGCAGCTCCACCACCGGCCGGTGGATGGCAAGGCCGGTGCGCACGGCGAAGACCACGGTCATCACCGCCGCCGCCCCGATCAGCACCACCACGCCCAGCGCCGCCAGCCGGATCGCCCCGGCGAAGGAGCGCAGATCGGCCAGCCACACCGCATGGTCGTCCAGCGTCGCCCCCGGCGCGGCGGAGGTCAGGCGCAGGCGGAGTGCCGCGACATCGACCGGCCCGTCGGCGACGACGTCGATCAGCCGCGGCATCGGCAGCAGCGGGTCCGCCGCCCCCGCCCCCAGCCAGGGCCCCAGCTGGCCCTTATAACAATCCGACCGTGCCGCCGAATAGGGCGG
>NZ_WHOS01000087.1 GCF_013340935.1 Azospirillum melinis
CGCACCCTGCCGCTCTACACCGAGCGCTACCATCTGCTGGCCCGCCGCGACGATCTGGCGGAGGAGCTGATCGCGCAAGGGGCGGTGCCGTGGGAAAAGGCGGCGAGCTTGCGGCTCTGCCTGCTCACCCCCGACATGCAGAACCGCCGCATCGCCGACACCGCCTTCCGCATGACCGGGCGGACGGTGGAGCCGGCGATGGAGACCAACTCCATCGTCACCCTCTACACCATCGTCCGAGCCGGCAGCTGCGCCAGCATCGTCCCCGGCCAGCTGCTGACCTTCGTGCCGCCGCATCCCGACATCGTCGCCCTGCCGCTGGTCGATCCGGAGCTGAGCCACGTCGTCGGCCTCGCCTATGCCGACCGCGACCCGCCGCCGCCGCTCGCCAAGGCGCTGGCGGTGGCAGCCGCCGATGCCGACATCGCCCAGCGCGTCGCCATCGGCGTCGCCGACGCCATGATCCCCTGGCGGCTGGCGATCCGCTGAGCGGTTCTTCCGGCGCTTGATAGCCAAAAGCTATCACGCCATCAGAAAATACAATTTGCTGGTATACCGTATCCTCCGCCACTCTGACGGTGCCGGGCGACGAGAGACGTCCGGAAAAAGCCAACAGAGCCAAGCCAGAACGACGCCGACCCCAAGAGCGGCGCGGACGATCGCAAGGAGGGATACCCGTGAACGCTTGCCATCCGTGGAGCGCTGAGCGCGCCATGACGATTGTCGAAGACAATCGGCATCTGCGCGGCGCCCTGCTGCCGATCCTCCACGCCCTGCAGGAAGAGTTCGGCTACATCGACGAGGAAGCCATCCCCCTGCTGGCGACGGAGCTGAACCTCTCGCGCGCCGACGTGCATGGCGTGGTCTCCTTCTATCACGAATTCCGCCGCGAAAAGCCCGGCCGCCACACCATCAAGGTCTGCCGGGCCGAGGCCTGCCAGTCGATGGGCGCCAACGCCCTTGTCGACCACATCAAGAAGCGCTTGCAGGTCGATTTCCACGGCACCACCGCCGACGGCGCCTTCACGCTGGAGCCGGTCTTCTGCCTGGGCAACTGCGCCCTGTCGCCCGCCGTCATGATCGATGAGAACCTGCACGGCCGGGTCTCGCCCGACCGCTTCGACGAGCTGGCGGCCGAGACGCGGGCCAACCCGCACGCCCACAACCAGATCCCCCGCGCTCTCAGCCACTCCCACAAGGGTCACGCGCAATGAGCGGCCATCTGATCACCGTCTTCGTCCCGCGCGACTCCGCCGCCCTGTCGGTCGGCGCCGATGCGGTCGCCGCCGCCATCCGGGCAGAGGCCACCAGGCGCGACCTGCCGCTGCGCATCGTCCGCAACGGCTCGCGCGGCATGCTCTATCTGGAGCCGCTGGTCGAGGTCGAAACCGCGGAAGGCCGCGTCGCCTACGGCCCGGTCACCCCGGCCGACGTGCCCGGCCTGTTCGACGCCGGTTTCCTGACCGGTGGGGAGCATGCGCTGGGCCACGGCCTGACCGAGGAAATTCCCTATTTCAAGAAGCAGGAGCGGCTGACCTTCGCCCGCTGCGGCATCATCGATCCGCTGTCGGTCGAGGACTACCGCGCTCATGGCGGCTTCCGCGGGCTGGAGAACGCGCTGGCGATGTCCCAGGCGGAGATCGTCAAGGCGGTGACCGACAGCGGCCTGCGCGGCCGCGGTGGCGCAGGCTTCCCGACCGGCATCAAGTGGAACACGGTGATGCAGGCCCCGGCGGACGAGAAGTTCGTCTGCTGCAATGCCGACGAGGGCGACAGCGGCACCTTCGCCGACCGCATGATCATCGAAGGCGATCCCTTCTGCCTGATCGAGGGCATGACCATCGCCGCCATCGCGGTGGGCGCCACCTCCGGCTACGTCTACATGCGGTCGGAATACCCGCACGCCACGGCGACCTTGCGCCACGCCATCAAGCTCGCCTATGACGAGGGCTGGCTCGGCGACAACATTCACGGCACCAACCGCACCTTCCACCTCGACGTCCGCGTCGGCGCCGGTGCCTACATCTGCGGCGAAGAGACCGCGATGCTGGAAAGCCTGGAAGGCAAGCGCGGCATGGTCCGCGCCAAGCCGCCGCTGCCGGCGCTGGAAGGCCTGTTCGGCAAGCCGACCGTGGTCAACAACGTGCTGTCGCTCTGCTCGGTGCCGATCATCCTCGACAAGGGCGGCGACTATTACCGCGACTTCGGCGTCGGCCGGTCGCGCGGCACGCTGCCCTTCCAGCTTGCCGGCAACATCAAGAATGGCGGCATCGTCGAGAAGGCCTTCGGCATCACCCTGCACGAGCTGCTGTACGAGTATGGCGGCGGCACCATCACCGGCCGGCCGATCCGCGCGGTGCAGGTCGGCGGTCCGCTGGGCGCCTACCTGCCGCCCTCGCAGTTCGATCTGCCCAAGGATTACGAGGCCTTCGCCGCGCAGGAGGCGATGGTCGGCCATGGCGGCATCGTCGTCTTCGACGACAGCGTCGACATGGCCCAGCAGGCCCGCTTCGCCATGGAGTTCTGCGTCGCCGAGTCCTGCGGCAAGTGCACCCCCTGCCGCATCGGCTCGACCCGCGGGATGGAGACGCTGGACAAGATCATCGCTGGCAAGAACGTCGATGCGAACCTGGACCTGCTCGCCGACCTCTGCGACGTGATGGTGGACGGCTCGCTCTGCGCCATGGGCGGCATGACGCCCTATCCGGTGCGCAGCGCCGTCAAGCACTTCCCGGAAGACTTCCGCAAGAAGCAGCACGCCGTCCGCGTCACCCACATCGCCGCCGAATAACGAGCGACCCAGGAGCACCCGAGATGACCCTCATCCACGAGACCGACTACGGCACCCCGGCCCGCGTCTCCGAGACCCTGGTGACGCTGGAGATCGACGGCCGCGCCATCACTGTTCCCGAAGGCACCTCCGTGATGCGCGCCGCGATGGACGCCGGCATCACCGTGCCCAAGCTGTGCGCCACCGACAGCCTGGAGCCCTTCGGCTCCTGCCGCCTCTGCGCGGTGGAGATCGAGGGGCGCCGCGGCACCCCGGCCTCCTGCACCACCCCCGTCGCCCCCGGCATGAAGGTCCACACCCAGACCGACAAGCTGGCCAAGCTGCGCCGCGGCGTGATGGAGCTGTACATCTCCGACCATCCGCTCGACTGCCTGACCTGCGCCGCCAATGGTGACTGCGAGTTGCAGGACATGGCCGGAGCCGTGGGCTTGCGCAACGTCCGGTACGGTTTCGAAGGCGAAAACCACCGCGCCGCCGCGAAGGACGAGAGCAACCCCTACTTCACCTTCGACGCTTCCAAGTGCATCGTCTGCTCGCGCTGCGTCCGCGCCTGCCAGGAGACCCAGGGCACCTTCGCGCTGACCATCGACGGGCGCGGCTTCGCCTCCTCGGTGTCGCCGGGCGCCAAGGAAAGCTTCATGGACAGCGAGTGCGTGTCCTGCGGCGCCTGCGTCCAGGCTTGCCCGACCGCGACCCTGACCGAGAAGTCGATCATCGAGCACGGCCAGCCCGAGCACAGCGTCATCACCACCTGCGCCTATTGCGGCGTCGGCTGCTCCTTCAAGGCCGAGCTGCAGGGCACCACGGTGGTCCGCATGACGCCGTGGAAGGATGGCGGCGCCAACGAGGGCCATTCCTGCGTCAAGGGCCGCTTCGCCTGGGGCTATGCCACCCACAAGGACCGCATCATGAAGCCCATGGTGCGCGAGAAGATCACCGACCCGTGGCGTGAAGTGTCGTGGGAAGAGGCGGTCGCCTACGCCGCCGAGCGGCTGAAGGCGGTGCAGGCCAAGTACGGTCGCGGCTCCATCGGCGGCATCACCTCGTCGCGCTGCACCAACGAGGAGGTCTATGTCGTCCAGAAGATGATCCGGGCCGCCTTCGGCACCAACAACATCGACACCTGCGCCCGCGTCTGCCATTCGCCGACCGGCTATGGCCTGTCGCAGACCTTCGGCACCTCGGCCGGCACCCAGGATTTCAAGAGCGTCGACAAGTCCGACGTCATCCTGGTCATCGGCGCCAACCCGACCGACGGTCACCCGGTGTTCGGCTCGCGCATGAAGAAGCGTCTGCGCGCCGGGGCCAAGCTGATCGTCGTCGATCCGCGCCGCATCGATCTGGTGCGCAGCCCGCATGTCAAGGCCGAGTACCATCTCCAGCTCCAGCCCGGCACCAACGTCGCCGTGGTCAACGCCATCGCCCACACCATCGTCACCGAGGGGCTGGTCAACCGCTCCTTCGTCGAGGGGCGCTGCGATCCCAAGGAGTTCGCGAAGTGGGAGGCGTTCATCGCCGAGCACCGCAACTCGCCGGAATATCTGGAATCGCGCACCGGCGTTCCGGCCGATCAGGTCCGCGCCGCCGCCCGTCTCTATGCCACCGGCGGCAACGCCGCGATCTATTACGGCCTGGGCGTGACCGAGCACAGCCAGGGCTCCAGCACCGTGATGGCGATCGCCAACCTTGCCATGGCGACCGGCAACATCGGCCGCGAGGGCGTCGGCGTGAACCCGTTGCGCGGCCAGAACAACGTGCAGGGCTCCTGCGACATGGGCTCCTTCCCGCACGAGCTGCCGGGCTACCGCCACGTGTCGGACGACATCGTCCGCCAGGAGTTCGAGACCGCCTGGGGCGTCACGCTGGATCCGGAACCCGGCCTGCGCATCCCCAACATGTTCGACAGCGCGCATGACGGCAGCTTCCGCGGCCTGTTCGTCCAGGGCGAGGACATCGTCCAGTCCGACCCCAACACCAACCACGTCACCTCGGCGCTGGAATCGCTGGACATCGTCATCGTCCAGGACCTGTTCCTGAACGAGACGGCGGCCTTCGCCCACGTCTTCTTCCCCGGCACCTCCTTCCTGGAGAAGGACGGCACCTTCACCAACGCCGAGCGCCGCATCAACCGCGTCCGCAAGGCGATGCCGTCGAAGGTGGGCAAGGACGAGCATTGGGTCGCCTGCGCGCTGGCGACGGCGATGGGCTACCCGATGCACTACGAGACCACGTCCGAGATCATGGACGAGATCGCCCGTCTGACTCCAACCTTCCGTGGCGTCAGCTTCGAGAAGCTCGACCGCGTCGGCAGCGTCCAGTGGCCGTGCACCGGCTTCGAGGACGACGACACCGGCATGGCGATCATGCACGAGGAGAGCTTCGCCCGCGGTCTCGGCCGCTTCGTGATCACCGAGTATGTGCCGACCGACGAGCGGACCACGCGGATGTATCCGCTGGTGCTGACCACCGGCCGCATCCTCGCCCACTACAATGTCGGTGCCCAGACCCGCCGCACCGCCAACGTGGCCTGGCATCCGGAGGATGTGCTGGAGATCAACCCGGTGGACGCGGAGATCCGGGGCGTGAAGGACGGCGACATGGTGTCGCTCGCCAGCCGCATGGGGGCGACGACGCTGCGTGCGGTCATCTCCGACCGCATGCCGGCCGGCGTCGTCTACACCACCTTCCACCATCCGGTGACCGGTGCCAACGTCATCACCACCGAGAATTCGGACTGGGCGACCAACTGCCCCGAATACAAAGTGACGGCGGTGCAGGTCGCCCGCAGCAACCAACCGTCGGACTGGCAGGTTGACTATGCGAAGAACGACGTCGAGCGCAAGCGCATCGCCGCCGCCAACGTGATCGCCGCCGAGTGACGGCCTGAGGAGTGGGAAGCATGACCGCGATGCCTTCTGGGTCCATCCGTCCGGACGATAATTCCCCGCTCTCCTCGGCGATGTGCTCCATCGCCGTCAGCGGCACCGGCTTCTCCGCCGGTGTCGGGATGGAGGAGGGTGCGGACGTCGAATGGCAGGTGCCGGAGGAAACCGCGGTCGCTTTCGAATACAACGGCCGGTCCCATGCCGTGATGATGGCGACCCCCGCCGATCTGGAAGACTTCGCGCTGGGCTTCAGCCTGGCCGAGGAGATCGTCGGGTCCGCCGCCGACATCGAAAACATCGCCGTGCGGGAAACCCCGCTGGGCTTCGTCGTCAACCTGACGGTCGATCCCCTGCGGCTCCTGCGCGGAAGTCTGCGCAGCCGCTCCATGGAGGGGCGGAGCGGCTGTGGCCTGTGCGGCGTGGACAGTCTTGTCCACGCCGTTCGGGAGCCCCGCAAGATCGAGACCTCGCTGGAGGTGGACCCGGCCGCCGTGGCCGCCGCCTTCCGCAGCCTGCCGGACCATCAGCCGATGAACCGGGCCAACCGCTCGGTCCATGCCGCCGCCTGGTGCGCGCCGGACGGCGCCATCCGTCTGGCCCGCGAGGATGTCGGCCGCCACAACGCGCTGGACAAGCTGATCGGCGCCGTCGTCCGCTCGGGCGCCGATCCAGCCACCGGCTTCGTGGTGATGACCAGCCGTTGCAGTTTCGAACTGGTGCAGAAGACCGCCGCGGTGGGCATCCCGCTGCTGGCGACCATCTCGGCCCCGACGGCGCTGGCGCTGGAACTGGCGCGCAACGCCAACCTGACCCTGGGTGCCCTGTCGCGCCGCGACACCGTCATCCTGTTCCGCTGACACCAACCCTTTCCGGAGACACCGATGAGCCACACGAACCACGCCAAGGATCTGGTCCGGATGGCGAACCAGATCGCTGTCCATTTCGCCACCTACCCGCATGAGGAAGCGGTGACGGAGACGGCGACCCACATCCGCAAGTTCTGGGATCCGCGCATGCGCGCCGGCCTGTTCGCCCATGTCCAGTCCGGCGGCGAAGCCGACCTGCACGAGGTCGCGCGCGGAGCGGTCGGGGTGCTCCAGACCCGCTGAGTCCGGCACCGCCCCGCTCAGGCGAAGCGGGCGTTGTACAGGGCGATGGAGTCGGCCCCCGCTGGGAAGTGGAGCCGGCCGGTGAGGTCGTCGATTGCGGCCGACACCGCTTCGGCGACATCGGTTTCCGTGGTCGTCGCCGCCGGGCTGGCATAGGCGTCGAAGATCGGCTTCGCGAAGTCCATATAGGCTGGCGGGATCAGATCCTGGATGACGATGCCGGCATTCCGGCTGAAGGCGGTCGTCGGGCCGTATCCCGGCTCCACCAGTTTCGCCCGGATGCCGAAATGGCCGAGCTCGTGGGCGAGCGAGCCGGTGAACCCCTTGATCGCCTGTTTGCTGGCGGTGTAGGCCGCCGCCAGCGGCAGGGCTGCCAGCGTGACCGAAGAGGTCACGTTCACGATCACGCCGGACCGCCGCTCGCGCATCTGCGGGATCACTGCCTGGCACATCGACATCACGCCGAAGGTGTTGGTCTCGAACAGCTTGCGGATATGGGCCATCGGCGTGGCCTCGAAGGCGCCGACCACGCCGACCCCGGCATTGTTGACCACCACGTCGATGGGACCGGCGGCCTCGACGGCGGCAGCGATGCTCTCCTCGCTGGTGACGTCGAGCGGCAGGATGCGCAGGGCATCGGACCGGGGCAGAAGTTCCGGGTCCGGTCGGCGCATTGTAGCGACCACTCTCCAGTTCCTCGCCAGGAAATGCCGCGCCATCTCCAGGCCGAAGCCGGAGGACGTGCCGGTGATCAGGATCGTTTGCATGGGGACGCCCCGTCGTTTCGAACGGTCCCTTGAATAGGCGGAACGGCCTGGACACTCCATAATCGGGCGTCCGAAATCCTTTTCCAACTGTCCATAACCTGCAAGCGCAGAGTGGACCGCTTGGCATCTGCCATCCGGTTCCTTCCCGGCCCGGTTCCGCTATTGGCTGCGGGCGAACTGGCCGGGGGGGCAGCCCTGCCGCTTGCGGAACGCCGTGCTGAAGGAGCTGGCGGACTCGTAGCCGACCTCCTCGGCGATCCGCTCGAGGGACTTCGCGCCCCGGACCAGGGCGTCCTTCGCCAGCGCCATCCGCCAGCGGGCGAGATACTCGATCGGGCCGCAGCCGAGCACCTCGCCGAAACGGGCGGCGAATGCCGACCGGGATTGCCCGGCGATCTTCGCGAGGCCGGCGACCGTCCAGTTCGCCCGGACGTCCCCGTGCAGGGCGCGAAGAACGCGGGCAAGGGCCGGGTCGCGCAGGCCGTTGAGTAGGCCGCTTTGCAACCCGTCCGCCGCGAGGCCGCGCCATCGCAACGCCTCGACGAGCAGAACCTCGAGCATGCGCTGGAGGATCAGCTCCCTGCCGGGATCCTGGTGCCCGCATTCCTCGACGATGAGGTCGATCACCCGGCCGAACCGGTCTGCCCTGCCTTCCCGGGCCGGAATATGGATCATGTGGGGGAGCAGCGTCAGCAGGAGGGGCGCGTTCACCTGTTCGATCTGGAACGCGCCACCCAGCGCCTCGAACTCCGCTTCGCCCTCCTGGTCGCCATGCCGGACCGGCCTGTCCGTCGGCTCACGCGGCGCGCAGGCGATGCCCGGATGGCTGCTCAGCGTGAAGGCGGGGGTGGAGGGTAGAAGGAGGAAATCGCCCGTCGCGATCCGCAGCGACGCCCCGCCCTCGAAGGACACCCAGCATTCGCCCTTCAGGATGAGCGTGAAGCCGGGCTTGTGAAAGGCGGGATAACCGATGCCCCAGCGCCCCCGTCCGGTGATGGGCTTGGACACCGCCGCGGTCGGCCTGAGCAGGGCGATGATGTCGGAAAGCGGATCCACGATCTGCAAGCAGGTTTCGTCAGACCTTGCGGTAGGCGAACATGACCGTGTCGTAGGGAAAGGCGATCTCGGCGCGGCCCGCCAGTTCGGGCGTACCGGCGATCAGCGCTCGGACGTCGCGCTCGACCTCCGCCTGCTGTTCGGGCGGCAGCGCCGCGATGAAGCTGACCGACATCGTCCGCTTGACGATGACGTCGTCCGGGCTGCCGACATGGGCATGCGGGACATGGCGCTCGTCGATGGCCTCGAAGCCCGGCGCGGGGAAGACGCGGCGCCAGTCGCCGGTCCGGTAGCGCGGGGTGTCGCCCTCCCGGGGGGCGGTGATGGCGGTCAGTGCCGCCACCCAGGACGTGCGTTCATCCCGGACATTCCAGATCAGCCCCAGCCTGCCGCCCGGCTTCAGCACCCTCCGCATTTCCTGCAAGGCGGCGGCGGTGGCGAACCAGTGGAAGGCCTGCGCGCAGACCACGGCATCGACGGAGCCGTCGGGCAGGGGAATGGATTCGGCGTTCCCCGCCAGGACGGTGACATCGGGGAAGGCCGGAACGAGCTGCTCGCGCATGCCGGCGACCGGCTCGACGGCGGTGATCTCGCCGCCGCACTGCTTCAGTACCGCGATGAACTTGCCGGTGCCGGCGCCGACCTCCAGGACCTTCCGACCAGGACCGACGCCCAGAACCTCGCGGAGCCAGACGGCGGCTTCGGCCGGGTAGCTGGGACGGCCTTTGACATAGGCCTTGGCACCGGTCTCGTAGCCGCTGGAGGAATGATGAACCGACATGCCGACCTCGATCCTTCCAGCTTGACCTGAAAACTGATCTTCACATCCCGGTCGATGTCGGCAGCGGCTTGGCCGGCGCCGGGATCGAAGCCGACGACAGCGACGTCGGCGCATGGGCAGTGGGCGGCACAGGCAGCGGCGCCGGCTTGGACAGCGGGCGCGGCGTCGACACCGGCGTGACCGGGCTGGCCGATGGCGGAGTGCCAGCCGGATTGGCCGACATCGCCGGTGCCGCAGAGCCCGACTGGCCCGACGGCGTCGCCAGCGTGGGCGGATCCTCATAGATGTCGGGATGGACGCGCACCACGCCGGCGGTATCGACCGAGGCGTTCCAGTAGACGAAGCGCACGGGGATGGCGTTCGGCAGCCGGATCGTCTTGGTCTCTCCGGTGTCGAGCTGCTGGCCGATGCCGGCCGGCGTCACCTTCGCGGCACCCAGCAGCGTCTCCGCCATCATCCGGGCATCCTCCAGCCGCACGCAGCCGGAGCTGGCGGCGCGCAGGTCGCGGCTGAACAGGCGGGGGTCGTTGGTGCCGTGCAGGAAGATGCCGTCGCCGTTGGTCAGGTTGAAGCGGAAGCGGCCCAGTGCGTTGTCGTCGCCCGGCCTCTGGACGATGCGCACGCGGCCGGGATCGACCGACCACCAGTTGACCGACTGGGTGTTGGCGACCTCCGACCCATCCAGATAGACGGCGGCGTTCTTGATGCCGGTGGTGCCCTTCTTGCGCAGGGCCGGCAGCTTGTCCTCGCTCAGCACCGTCGGTGGCACGGTCCAGGTCGGGTTGATGGTGACGCTGGTCACCTTGTCCTGGAGCAGCGGCGTCTTGCGCGACGGCCGGCCGACCACTGCCCGCATGGTGAAGGCCGGGCGGCCATGCTCGATCAGGGTGACGGACTGGCCGGGCAGGTTGACCAGGATGGTGGTGTCGGGGATCGAGGCCTGCTGCGCCCGCATCGCCGCGGCGGCGCGGCGCAGAAGCGCCACGGTCTGGGCGGGCGTGCGGTCCATCGCCTGACGGGTCACCTCGCCGACCTTGCCGTCGGGTTGCAGCCCCTCGGCGAGCTGGAAGGCGCGCACGGCGGCCTCGACATCGTCGTTGAAGCTGTCGGTCCACTTGTCGGCGGACAGGAAGCCCATCTCGATCAGGCGGCGCGACACCTTGCCAACGCGGTCGGCCAGCGGCGAGCGCACGGTGATGACCACCGGCGGCGCCGGCTCGACGGGGGCGAGGCCGGGCAGGGTGGGAGCCAGCGCCTGGATGTCGGCGGGCGGCGGCTCAACCGCCGGGGCGACGCTCTCGATCATGCCGCCGTCGCCCTTCTTGACGACGGCGCCGTAGCCGATGCGGGTGACCGGCACCTTGGGTGCGTTCTGCACCTCCAGCGCACGCTGTTCCAGCGCCGCAGCCCAGCCGGCGACCAGCGGCGGCTTGGCGGCGTGCACGGCCTCCTTCGCCGCTGCGGCAAGCGCCGGACCGCTCAGGACGATGCCGACCAGTCCGCCGACCATGCAAAGGGCGGCGGAGCGGCGGGAGATCGGGCGGCGGATATCATGCATGGCGACGGGACCGGAACGTGAACGGAAAGGATCGTGCGCTGTATCCTTCGACGAGGCATTCCAGATCCGCAAGCGACATTTGGTGTCGGCAGCTCTGCTGTTCACACTGTTGCTCCCTTGCATCGCCATCTCACCCGTGGAGGGCTGTTGCCGTTACACGCGCTCATCCACTGGTTGGACGCCGTGACCGACGGATTTATTCCGAACCTTCGCCGGAGGTAACACCGCGAAGTCGGCCATGGAGCCGGGGTCGTGGCCGTATGTGTCATTTGACGTAGATACCGCCTTTCGCATGCGCGGTAGCTTTTCCTTCGACGATGTGGCGAAGCCCCGGAGCAACCGGGGCGCCAAAGGAAGGGGGCAACTTCATGCGGACCAAGCAACTGACGTCGAGCTTCGGGATCAGCGCGCTGGCCGGTCTGGCCATGGGCGCGATGGCGTCCTTCGCGATGCCCGCCCAGGCGGCGGACGACACCATCAAGGTGGGCATCCTGCACTCCCTGTCCGGCACGATGGCGATCAGCGAGACGACGCTCAAGGACGTCATGCTGATGCTGATCGACGAGCAGAACAAGAAGGGCGGCCTGCTGGGCAAGAAGCTGGAGCCGGTGGTGGTCGATCCCGCCTCCAACTGGCCGCTGTTCGCCGAGAAGGCGCGCGAGCTGATCAGCAAGGACAAGGTGTCGGCCGTGTTCGGCTGCTGGACCTCGGTCAGCCGCAAGTCGGTTCTGCCGGTGTTCGAGGAGCTGAACAACATCCTCTTCTACCCGGTCCAGTATGAGGGCGAGGAGTCCTCCCGCAACGTCTTCTACACCGGCGCCGCGCCGAACCAGCAGGCGATCCCGGCCGTCGACTACCTGATGTCGAAGGAAAAGGTCCAGCGCTGGGTGCTGGCCGGCACCGACTACGTCTATCCGCGCACGACCAACAAGATCCTCGAAGCCTATCTGAAGGGCAAGGGCGTCAAGCCCGAGGACATCATGATCAACTACACGCCGTTCGGTCATTCCGACTGGCAGTCGATCGTGGCGGACATCAAGAAGTTCGGCTCGGCCGGCAAGAAGACCGCGGTGGTCTCCACCATCAACGGCGATGCCAACGTTCCCTTCTACAAGGAACTGGGCAACCAGGGCGTCAAGGCGCAGGACATCCCGGTCGTCGCCTTCTCGGTCGGCGAGGAAGAGCTGGCCGGCATCGACACCAAGCCGCTGCTCGGCCATCTGGCCGCGTGGAACTACTTCCAGTCGGTCGAGACCCCGGCCAACACCGACTTCATCAAGTCGTGGAAGGCCTACACCAAGAACGACAAGCGCGTCACCAACGACCCGATGGAAGCCCACTACATCGGCTTCAACATGTGGGTGAAGGCGGTCGAGGCGGCCGGCACCACCGAGCCGGACAAGGTCATCGACGCCATGGTCGGCGTGGCCGTGCCCAACCTGACCGGCGGCTATTCGGCGATGCTGCCGAACCACCACATCACCAAGCCGGTGCTGATCGGCGAAGTGCAGGAGAACGGCCAGTTCGACGTCGTCTCCAAGACCTCGGGCCTGGTGCCCGGCGACGAGTGGTCGGACTTCCTGCCGGACAGCAAGGACCTGATCGCCGATTGGCGCAAGCCGATGTCCTGCGGCAACTTCAACGTGAAGACCGGCAAGTGCGGCGGCAAGGGGTCGTGAGGGCCGCGTTCCCTCTCTGACCTGTCCTTTCTGACCTGAGTGGTTGCGACGCTTGCCCTTTCCCCTTTCCCGCCGGGCGGGGGAGGGGAGAGGGCAAGCGTTTCGCGTTTCCAGCCCCCCGCACTGCTCCTCCCGCACCGCCCCTGGATCGCCCCTGCACCGAAGGACTCCCGATGCGACGCGCTCTCCGCTGGCTGATGGCCGTCTGTGTGGTGGTCGCCACATCGACCGCCGCTTACGCCGCCGATCCCCGAGCAATTGATTTGCGCCCGCTCGTCCAGGCCCTGGGCAGCGGCGGCTATTCCGGAACCGAAAAGGCTCTGACGCAACTGTCGGAGGCCGGCGACCCGGCCGCCGTGCCGGTGATCGAGGCGCTCCAGGCCGGCGACCTCTATGTGCGCAAGGCCGACGGCAGCGTCGTTGTCGCCCGCAAGGCCGGTGACGCCTTCACCCTGACCGACCCGCTGACCCGCGCCGCACTCGGCGATGCGCCGGCCGCTGCGGTCGAGAAGATCCGCATCAACAATTCGCTCCGCCGCGCCATCAGCGCCTCGCTGGGCGCTCTCACCCTGATGAGCCCCGATGCCGGCGTCCGCCGCTCCGCCGCCGACGCGGTGTTCAAGAGCCGCGACGCCTCCGCGCTGGAGACGCTGAGCGCCGCCATCGCCAAGGAGCAGGACAAGGGCGTGCGCGCCGCCATGGAGCAGGCGCGCGCTGCCATCCTGCTGACCGGCGAAGCCGCGTCGAAGATGACCGATGCCGAAATCCAGTCGGCGACCGACACGCTGACCGCCCGCGGCGACCGCGACGCGCTGGTGCTGCTGAACATGGTCGCCGGCTCCGGCGCGTCCGACATCACCAAGAAGTCGGCCGCTGCCGCCGTCTCTACCCTGGAGCAGAAGCTGGCCTTCTGGGCCGCTCTGCAAAATCTCTGGTACGGGCTGTCGCTGGGCTCGGTGCTGCTGCTGGCCGCCATCGGCCTTGCCGTCACCTTCGGTGTGATGGGCGTCATCAACATGGCCCATGGCGAGATGGTGATGATCGGCGCCTACACCACCTTCCTGGTGCAGGAGTTCTTCCGCGCCCATGCTCCCGGCCTGTTCGACCTGTCGATCCTGGTGGCGCTGCCCGCCGCCTTCATCGTGTCGGGTGGCGTCGGCATCGTCATCGAGCGCAGCGTGATCCGCTGGCTCTACGGCCGTCCGCTGGAAACGCTGCTCGCCACCTGGGGCCTGTCGCTGGCGCTCCAGCAGGCCGTCCGCTCCATCTTCGGCCCGACCAACCGCGAGGTCGGCGCGCCCAGCTGGATGTCCGGCGCCTTCGAACTGGGCGGCCTGACCATCACCTACGGCCGGCTGTGGATCGTCGTCTTCGCCTTCGCCGTCTTCGCGGCCCTGCTGGTGGCGCTGAAGCGCACCTGGTTCGGCCTGTCGATCCGCGCGGTGACGCAGAACCGGCCGATGGCCAACGCCATGGGCATCCGCACCGCGCGGGTCGATGCGCTGACCTTCGGGCTCGGCTCCGGCATCGCCGGGCTTGCCGGGGTGGCGCTGAGCCAGATCGACAACGTCAGCCCGAACCTCGGCCAGGGCTACATCCTCGACAGCTTCATGGTCGTGGTGTTCGGCGGGGTGGGCAACCTGTGGGGCACGCTGGTCGGCGCGCTGACGCTGGGGACCATGAACAAGTTCCTCGAACCCTATGCCGGTGCGGTGCTGGGCAAGATCCTGGTGCTGATCTTCATCATCCTGTTCATCCAACGGCGTCCGCGCGGCCTGTTCGCGCTGAAGGGCCGCGCGGTGGAGGCCTGACCGATGCTGCTGCGCTTTTTCCTGATGGGTCTGGACCGCAAGGCCGGGATCGTCCTGACGATCCTCGCATTCCTGGCGGTGGCCGTCCCGGTGCTGACGCTGTGGGTACCGGCGGACTCGCCCTTCCACCTGTCGGTCTTCACCGTCTCGCTGCTCGGCAAATATCTGTGCTTCGCGCTGCTGGCGCTGGCGCTGGATCTGGTGTGGGGCTATTGCGGCATCCTGTCGCTCGGCCATGCCGCCTTCTTCGCGCTCGGCGGCTATGCCATGGGCATGTATCTGATGCGGCAGATCGGCCCGCGGGGCGTCTACGGCAACCCGGTCCTGCCCGACTTCATGGTCTTCCTGAACTGGAAGGAGCTGCCCTGGTACTGGCTCGGCTTCGACCATTTCTGGTTCGCCGCGCTGATGGTGCTGGTGGTTCCGGGCGCGCTGGCCTTCGCCTTCGGCTGGTTCGCCTTCCGCAGCCGCGTCACCGGCGTCTACCTGTCGATCATCACCCAGGCGCTGACCTTCGCCCTGCTGCTGGCCTTCTTCCGCAACGACATGGGCTTTGGCGGCAACAACGGCCTGACCGACTTCAAGGACATCCTCGGCTACGACATCCAGGCCGACACCACCCGCGTCGTCCTGTTCGTGGCGACGGTGGCCGCCCTGGCGCTCTCCTACATGATCGCGTCCGGCGTCATCGGCTCGAAGCTGGGCAAGGTTCTGGTGGCGCTGCGCGACGCCGAGAGCCGCGTCCGCTTCATGGGCTACGACACCGAAAGCTACAAGCTGTTCGCCTGGACCCTGTCGGCCTGCATGGCCGGCGTGGCGGGCGCCCTCTACGTCCCGCAGGTCGGCATCATCAATCCGTCGGAATTTGCCCCGGCCAGCTCGATCGAGGCGGTGATCTGGGTCGCCGTCGGCGGGCGCGGCACGCTGGCCGGCGCCATCCTGGGTGCTGTTCTGGTCAACATGGGCAAGAGCTATTTCACCGGCGCCCTGCCAGAGCTGTGGCTGTTCGCGCTGGGCGGCCTGTTCGTGGCGGTGACCCTGTTCCTGCCCAAGGGCCTGCTCGGGCTGGGCGCGCAGCTGAAGGCGAAGCTGCCCGGCCGCAAGGCCTCCCCTCTCCCCAACGCCCAAACCGCGAACCAAGCCACTGGCCAGACCGCTGGCCAGAAGGGAGCCTGACCCATGAGCGCGGAATCGACCCTCCTCTATCTCGACGGCGTGTCGGTCAGTTTCGACGGCTTTAAGGCGCTGAGAGGCTTGTCGCTGGTGATGATGCCCGGCGAGATGCGGGCGATCATCGGCCCCAACGGCGCCGGCAAGACGACGATGATGGACGTCATCACCGGCAAGACCCGCCCCGACACCGGCACCATCCTGTTCGAGGGCGACACCGACCTGACCCGCCTGCGCGAGGCGGCCATCGCCAACCTCGGCATCGGTCGCAAGTTCCAGCGCCCGACTGTCTTCGAGCCACACACGGTGTGGGACAATCTGGAACTGGCGCTGAAGGCGCCGCGCCGGCCGCTGAAGACGCTGACCTACGCCATCAGCCGCGACGACCGGGCCCGCATCGAGGAGATCCTCGACATCACCCGCCTATCCGCCCTGCGCAGCCGGCAGGCCGGCAGCCTGTCGCACGGGCAGAAGCAGTGGCTGGAGATCGGCATGCTGCTGGCCCAGGACCCCAAGCTTCTGCTGGTCGACGAACCGGTCGCCGGCATGACCGACGCCGAGACCGAACAGACCGCCGAACTGCTGTGCAGCATCGCCGGCAAGCATTCGGTGATCGTGGTGGAGCATGACATGAGCTTCGTCCGTGCGCTGGGCGTCAAGGTGACGGTGCTGGCCGAGGGCTCGGTCCTGGCCGAAGGCTCGCTGGACGCGGTCAGCGCGAACCAACAGGTCATCGACACCTATCTCGGCCGCTGACGGGAGACTTTATGATGCTGGACGTTCGCTCTCTCGATCTGCATTACGGCGCCGCCCAGGCCTTGCGCAGCGTTTCCATGAAGGCCGAAATCGGCAAGGTCACCTGTCTGGTCGGCCGCAACGGCGTCGGAAAATCCAGTCTGCTGCGCGCCATCGTCGGGTTGAAGCCGGTGTCCGGCGGATCCATCGGCTGGGACGGCGCCGACGTGACGAAGATGGCGCCGGCCGACCGGGCGCGGCGCGGCATCGCCTATGTGCCGCAGGGGCGCGAGATCTTCCCGCTGCTGACGGTGCGGGAAAATCTGCTGACCGGCTATGCCCCGCTGCCGCGCGCCCAGCGCTCGATCCCCGACGAGGTGTTCGAGCTGTTTCCGGTGCTGAAATCCATGCTGGAGCGCCGCGGCGGCGACCTGTCGGGCGGCCAGCAGCAGCAGCTCGCCATCGGACGCGCCCTGGTGACGCGTCCGCGCCTGCTGGTGCTGGACGAGCCGACCGAGGGCATCCAGCCGTCGATCATCAAGGATATCGGCCGGGCCATCTCCTACCTGCGTGACAAGGGCACCATGGCGATCCTGCTGGTCGAGCAGTATTTCGACTTCGCCCGCGACCTTGCCGACGACTGGGTGGTGATGGAGCGCGGCGAGGTGATGCTGTCCGGTCCGCGCAGCGACCTGGACGAGCAGGAGGTCCGCAAATACCTGACGGTATAACACCGATGGCATGCCGTTCCGGCCGGTGACAGGCGGAATATCCGCGGTCCCATTGCGTCCTTGATCCATCGGGCCTGCCGTCCGGCGGGCCTGTTTCGGGAGGAATTGCGCAATGAAGTCCGCACTCCGTATCGCCGCTGCCGCCATCGGCCTGGGGGCCGTCCTGTCGGGCGCCCCGGCATTTGCCCAGGATAAGGAACCGGCCATGACGGGCAAGACCGCGATGGGCCCCGTCCTGACCGACGCGAAGGGCATGACGCTCTATGTCTTCGACAAGGACGGTGCTGGCAAGTCGGCCTGCAACGGGCCTTGCGCGACCAACTGGCCGCCCCTGATGGCTCCCGCCTCCGCCAAGCCGATGGGCAAATACAGCGTCGTCACCCGCGACGACGGAAGCCGGCAATGGGCCTACAACGGCAAGCCGCTCTACAGCTGGGCCAAGGATGCGAAGCCCGGCGACACCACCGGCGACGGCGTGAACAACGTCTGGCACGTGGCGAAGCCATAACGTTCGGGGTATTGCGGGGCCGTGGTTACTGTCATCCGGCGCCACGGCCCTGCCTTCGCCGGGAGTATACTTATCCGGTCGAGGTAATGCGCAAACGCCGACTTCGTGGGCTGCGCTCTTTAAAGGTCGTTAAGGATCCGAACCGCATGATGACCTCAACGCCATCTTGCTCACGGAGCCGCAGGTCATGTCGATCTACAACGCCGCCTCGTTCGAAGCCGCCCCCTCCGCCGAACCGAAGGTCCGCAAGATGAGCGGCCTGCCGCGTCTGGCGGTCTGGACCGTCATGATCGGCACGCCGTGGCTGCTGATCGTGGAAGCGGTGCGCCTGATCTTCTGAAGGTCAACACTCCAGGCCCGGCGCACCGTCCTTTCAAACCGTTATTGGGCAGGCCGTTATTGGGCCGGTGCCACCCAGGGCTCCAGCGCGCCGATCTTCCTGGCCCGCTTCTCGTCCGCCGACAGTTTGAAATTATGCCCGAAGGGCGCGCTCTCGAACGAGCCGTAACCGGGATTGGCCAGCATCAGCCAGTCGCGCCCGAAATGCTCCTTCGCCGCTTCGAACGCCTTCAGGCGGTCGGCTTCGCTGCCGTTGTAGGCATCGCTGAAGTCGCCGAAATTGTCGCCGAACAGCAGGACGATCCGGTAATCCTTGGCGATGTAGGCGCGCCGCGTCCCCTTCGCCGACCCCCAGTCCGGCTTTTCCTTCGACATCAGGAAGGTATCGACGTTGCCACCCATCGGGAAGCCCAGCGCCTGCGCGTTGCGGCGGGTCGGCTCCTCCTGGTCGGCGTTGCGGTTGGTGACGTAGAACACCTTCACGCCCTTCGATTCGGCGTATTGGGTGAACTCGACCGCGCCCGGCACTGCCGTCGCCTTTTCCGCCTTCACCCAGGCATCCCAGGTCTTGGGCGAGAATTCGCCGTTGGTGGTGACCAGCCCGGCCTGATAGGCGGAGTTGTCCATCGCCGTCTCGTCCAGATCCAGCACCACCGCCGGCGGCAGATCCTGGTAGTTGCCGGTCTGCTCGGTCGCCGCGGTCCAGGTCTTTTCGGCCAGCGCCTTGTCCAGCTGGATCCTGCCCAGCGCATAGACCGCCAGCGAGTTCGCCTTGTATTCGACCGACCGCTGCATCCACAACTCGGCGTTCAGCAGATCGCTTTGCGGCACAGGATCTGCTGCCAGGGCAGGCCCGGCCAGCAGGGAAAGGGCAACCGCACCGGACAGCAGCGACCAGCGCCCGGAACAGGCGGAATTGCGCATCGACTCATCCATCCATCAAGTGTCATGGAACCGTCATCGAAGCACAGATTCGGGTGCTTGGCGACGGTCCCGTGACGCTTGCGTCATGGTATCCCAATACGCTGGTTTCCGCGGTCCTGCCCAACGGTCTTCAGGCCGGCTGGGGGATGGCGCTTTCCGGCATCGGGGTCAGCGCCGGGATCGCCTCCACCCGCTCCAGCCAGCGCCGGACCGCCGGATAGGGGTCGAGCGGGATGTGGCCTTCCGGGGCGCGGGCGACATAGGCGTAGCAGGCGATGTCGGCGATGGTCGGCCGCTCCGCCGCCAGCCAGTCGCGGGTCGCCAGATGGCTGTCCATGAAGCGCAGCAGGCGTTCCGCGACCGTCTGCGCGTCGGCCAGCGTCCCGGCCCCGCCCCACAGCGTCAGGATGCGCGCCAGTGCCGGCCCGAAGCGCAGGTCTCCGGCGGCGACCGACAGCCAGCGCTGCACCTGTGCCGCCTCGTCCGGCGCCTTCGGGTTCCACAGGCCGGAAGCGTCGTAGCGGTCGGCGAGATAGACGAGAATGGCGACCGAGTCCGGCAGGACAAGATCGCCGTCGACCAGCACCGGGATCTGTCCGAAGGGGTTCAGGGCGAGGAAGGCATCCGACCGGCGAAGCTCGGCATTCGCATCGACATAGCGATAGGGCAGGCCAAGGATGTTCAGGAAGGCTTCGACCCGGTGGGCGTGCCCCGACAGCGGCGTGCCGTAGAGCGTGATGGCGGGATCGGTGCTGGTGCCCATGGCAAGGCCCCTTCTCTGTGGAACGCGGAGGCCCACAACCAACCACTTGTGCCACTTCGCAGGAATGGGTTTTGATGAAAAGGGACTCTTTCAGGAATTGGAAGAATTGTGGACCGGCTGGACGAACTGACGATCTTCGTGGCGATCCTGGAGACCGGCAGCCTTGCCGGCGCGGCCAAGCGGCTGCGGCGGTCGGCGCCCGCCGTCACCCGCGCGCTGTCTGGCCTGGAGGAGCGGCTGGGTGTGCGGCTGATCGAGCGCACCACCCGTAACCTCGCCCCGACCGATGCCGGCCGGCGGCTGGCCGAGCAGGCACGCCGGCTGCTGGCCGATTACGACGAGGCGCTTGCCGCCACCGGAACCGACCGGCCGATGCGCGGGCGGCTGCGCGTCACAGCACCGGTGATGTTCGGACGCAAGCATGTGACGCCTCTGGTCCTCGACTTCATGCGGGAGTTCCCGGACATCCGCATCGAGCTGACGCTGTCCGACGGCAACCTCGACCTGATCGAGGAGGAACTGGACGTGGCGATCCGCATCGGCCCGCTGCCCGACTCCGGCCTCGTCGCCCGGCGGGTGGGGCAGGTCGGGCGCTTTCTGGTCGCCAGCCCCGGTTATCTGGCACGGCGCGGCACGCCGTCGATGCCGGAAGAGCTGTCCGGCCACGACATCATCCTGACGACGGCCCGGCCCGGTCCGCCGGACTGGCGCTTTCTGATCGAAGGGCGGGAGCGGGTGCTGCGGGTGACGCCGAAGCTGGCGGTCAGCCACATCGAGCCGGCGCTGCTCGCCGCCCGTGACGGGCACGGCATCGCCCGCCCGCTGTCCTATCAGGCGGCGGACGACCTCGCCGCCGGCACGCTGGTGCGCCTGATGCCGCACACCGAGCCGGAGCCGCTGCCGGTCCATGTGGTGGTGCCGACCGCAAGGCTGATGCCCGGCCGGGTGCGTGCCTTCCTCGACCATGCGGTGCAGGGCCTGTCGGCGCTGGAGGTTCTGCGCAGCTGATCCGCAGCCTCGCCGGGGATCGCGGGGTCGGGGATAGCGGGGTCAGGGGTCGCGGGCGACGCGGATGCCGTAGGCGGCATAGCCGCTCTCCGCCGCGTCCACCCGACGCACGGCGGAGCGGACATAGCGCGGGTTGCTGTGCCACGATCCGCCGCGCATCGTCCGCTGCGAACAGGTCCCTCCGGACCGGCCGTCCGGCGCGCAGTCCTCCACCCACTGCCAGACATTTCCCAGCATGTCGTAAAGGCCGAAGCCGTTGGCGCGGTAGATGCCGACCGGCGAGGTGAACAGGGCGCCGTCGCGGCAGTTCGCCACCTCCCAGTCGGTGAAGCGGTCCTTGGCCGACAGGTCGGCGACGTTCGCCGCGTCGCATCCCCTGGCCGGATCGTCACCCCACCAGCGCGCAGTCAGGGTGCCGGCACGGGCCGCATATTCCCACTCCGTCTCCGTCAGCAGGCGATAACTCTTGCCGGTCCGGCGGCTGAGCCAGTCCACATAGGCCTTGGCGTCGTACCAGCTCACACAGACCGCCGGGTCGTTGTTCGTCTGTGCGAACCCCGGCCGGCGCCAGGAGAAATGCCAGCGCGGCAGCAGATCCGTCTCTCCGGCATAGCCGCGGCAGACCGTCCGTGGCCGATAGCCGCTGTCCCGGATGAAGCTGGCATATTCGCCGCGGGTGACCGGGTATTTGCCGACGGCGATGGGGTGTTGGATCGATGCCGGAGTTGGCAAGGGCTCGTCGGGAAACCGTTCCGTCTCGCTCGCCGGGGAGCCCTGGAGATAGCTGCCGGCTGGGATGGTGACCAGGACGGGCGCGTCGGGATGGTCCCAGACCTCGCGTGCCGGGCTCCCCGCCTGCCAGACATGGAAGGTCGCCAGCCGTTCGGTGTGCCAGACGGTCAGATCCTCCGGCTCCGCCCGGCGCCAGCCGGCCAAGGCGGTCAGCATCAGGATGAGGACGACGACCGCACCGACGGAGCCGGGCAGGGTGACGGTCATGGCGGGGATGTCTCTTGGTGGTGTGCCGGTGCGGATCATGCCGTTATTTCCCCGCAGTACGGCGCGTCCGGCAACCGCGCGTCCGTGTCCCGGTCGGGGCACTTCCAGCCTGTACCCCAACCGGTATTGGGGCACCACAGCCGGAGGTTTGCCCCTTTGCGGTATGGCGCAAGCGGTAAGCGTCGAAGACGGCGTCCTGCTGTTGGTGCGGGCAGACGTTCAACGGAGCGTTGATGCCACAGGAGAAACACATGGCTGCCTATCCCGCGGACCTCACGCGCGCGCTGTTCGTTACCGGCTTGCGCAACGCTCATGCGGTGGAACAGCAGGCTCTGGCCCTGATGGACCGCCAGCTTGACCGTCTGGTTAATTATCCCGAGGTTTCCGACCACCTGCGCATGCACCGTGGCGAGACCGAGGGCCAGATCACCCGCATCGAGCAGATCCTGGACCAGCTTCAGGAAAGCCATTCCGGTCTGAAGGACACCGCTCTGTCGATCATGGGCAATCTGGCAGCGCTCGGCCACAGCTTCGCCGAGGACGAGATCCTCAAGAACTCTTTCGCCAATTACGCCTTCGAGAATTTCGAGGTGGCGAGCTACCGGTCGCTGCTGACGGTGGCGGAGGCCGGCAACTTCACCTTCGCCACGCCGCTGCTGCAGACCTCGCTGCGCGAGGAGGAGGCGATGGCCTCCTGGGTGCTCGAAAACGTGCCGACACTGACCCTGAAGTATCTGTCGCTGAAGGCCAGCGACCAGACTGCCGGCCGCTGACGCCGGTTGCGCAGTGGCGATGGCCGGGGACGTCAGCCATTTCCCCGGCCATCGCTCTGTTGCAATGCAGCATTCCCGTCGCGTCCGGATTTTGCCCGGTGACGAGTCGGGGGACTTTGCCGTAAGAAACTTGGCGGGGTTTCAAAACGGATGTTTCGCCCGTGCTTCGATCGGTCTCTCTCTGCCTGTTCATCGCCGCAGCCGGCGGTCTTGCGGGCTGCACCTCCGACTATTCTCCCAACACCTACGCCTCCAGCGCGGTCCAGCAGGCCAACAAGGTCGAGCCGGGCATCGTGGTCGGCTTCCGTCAGGTGGCGATCAGCGCCAACGGCACCGTCGGCGCCGTCAGCGGCGGTGCGGCCGGCGGCATCCTGGGCGCGCAGGTCGGTTCGGGCGGCATGAATGCTGCACTCGGCACCGTCGGCGGCACGGCGATCGGCGGTCTGCTGGGCACGGCGATGGAGCACATCGCCGGCGATACCAACGGCTGGGAATACATCGTCCGCAAATCGAACGGCGAATTGCTGTCGCTGACCCAGAAGGAGCCGCAGCCGCTGCCCATCGGCCAGAAGGTTCTGGTCATCACCGGCAGCCAGGCCCGCATCGTCCCCGATTATTCCACCCCTGCCGATCCCGAGACTGCGAAGGCCGATTCGGCGAAATCCGAGTCTGCCAAGGCCGAGCCCGCCAAAACTGAGATGCCCCGGCCTGAAGCCCCGAAATCCGACATCAAGGCGGTGCCGCTCGCCCCGCCTGCCGAACCCGCTCCGGCAGCCGCCCCCGCTCCGGCCGAGCAGTCCGCCACCGGTCCGGCGCAGCCTCCCAGCGGCGGTGGGCCGGTGCGCCCGAGCGGCGTCTCCTATACAAACCCGAAGCCGCCCA
>NZ_WHOS01000088.1 GCF_013340935.1 Azospirillum melinis
CGGGGGGGGATGAGAGACGGCACCCACACCGACCCCGACGCCGGCGCCGACGCCGACGCCCGATCCCACTCCGACGTCTCCGCCGCCACCTCCGCCCCCGACCGGCGTGATCGATACCAGCCGTCCAAGCTTCACCGACAGCGACAGTGCGGTCCAGGGCAGCACGGTCACCTTCGACGGCGGAACGCTGCGTCCGACCTTGCCGCTGACGGTTGGCCAGTCGGTCACCGTGACCGATCAGGGCGGCACCATCACGCCCAACGGCAGCGCCGTCACGCTCGCAGGTGCCGTCGGCGGCAGCGGCGCGCTAACCGCGTCCGGTCCCGGCGCTTTGGTCGTCTCCGGCCAGCTCGCCAACGCGGGCGGACTGTCCGTCACCAATGGCGCGGCCCTGACCGTTGCGCAGAGCGGCGTGGTCGCCGGCGGCACGCTGACCGTGAACAACGGCGGCAATGCCACGGTCGGCGGCATCGTTGCGGTGCCGGTGACGGTCGCCCGCAACGGCACCGTCACCGTGGCCGAGGGCGGCGGTGTGGGCGGCACGCTGACGGTCGAGGGCGGAACCCTGACCGTCGCTCCCTACGGCGCGGTCAACGGCGCGGTTTCCGTGACCTCCGGCGGCAACGCCACCCTGGCCGGTGCCGTCATGGCTCCGGTTACGGTCGGCGAGGGCACCGTCACCGTGGCCGCCACCGGCAGCACCGGCGCGGTCACCGTGGGGGAGGGCGGGGTGGTCTCCGTCAACGGCGTGGTCGCCGGCACCCTTACCACCAGCGCCGGCTCGACTTTCAGCGGCGGCGGCACGGTCCGTGGCCCGGCGACCTTGTCCGGTACCCTGTCTCCAGGCAACTCGCCCGGCGTGCTGACCTTCCAGTCGGCCGTGACGCTGACCGGCACCAGCGTGCTGCGCGCCGAGATCGACGGCCCGACCGCCGGCTTCGGCGCCGGTCGGCACGACCAGATCCGGGTACAGGGAGCGTCCTTCACCGCGGCCGGCACGCTGACCCCCGTGCTGCGCGGCATCAGCGGCGACGCCACCAACAGCTACACCGCGACGCTGGGGCAGGGCTTCACTGTCGTCCAGGCGGATGGCGGCGTGTCCGGCAGTTTCGCCGCCGTGACGCAGCCGGCGGCGGGGCTGGAGGCCGGCACCCGCTTCGACACGCTGTACGATACCACCGCAGTCCGGCTGGTTGTCACCCCGGCCAGCTACGCGGTCCGCGGCGGCACGTCCAACCAGCGGGCCGCCGGTGCGGCGGTAGACGCGCTGCGCCCCGCCGCCGGGGCTCGGCTGGACGGTGCCCTGGATGGTGTCGCCGCCCCGCTGTTCGGCGGCCTCTATGGCCTGTCGAGCGGCGGCATCGCCGGGGCGCTCGACCAGCTCTCCGGCAAGCTGCACGCAGACACGTTGGCCGCCGACCGAACCAGCCGCCGCCTGTTTGGCAGCGCGGTGGAGAGCCGCCTGTCGGCGCTGCGCAGCGGCGAGGCGACGGCGTCCGTCCGGCTGGCCGGCGGCAGCAACGGCACGGTCGCCGTCGGCGAGACCGGCGGGACAGAGGGTTCCGGCGGTGTCTGGGGACAGCCGCTGGCGGCCTACGGCCAGACCGGTTCGGACGGCAACGCCGCCGGCACCACCGAGCGGATCGGCGGCTTCCTGCTGGGCATGGACCGCAGCTACGAGAACGGCATGACCGGCGGCGTGGCGCTCGGCTACCTGCGCAACCGCGTCACCTCCCGCGACGGGCTGGGCAAGGCCGATGTGGACAGCTATCAGGCGACGCTTTACGGCTCCTGGAACCTGCGCGGTTCGGCGGACAGCCCCTTTGTCGAGGGCGCCATCGGCTACGGTTACGCCCGCTACGATGCGTCGCGCGCCATAGCCTTCGGCGGGCTGGCGCAGGGCGCCGGCGCAACGGCGGACGGCCATGATTTTTCCGTCGAGATCGCCGCCGGACACCGCATGGGTTTCGCCGGGTCGGACAGCGTCTGGATCGAGCCGCGGGCCGGCCTGCGGTTCGACCGCATCACCCGCGAGGCGTTCCGCGAATCGGGCGGCGGCGTGGCGCTGGACGTCGAGGCGGCAGGCTGGAGCAGTCTGCGCAGCGCGGTCGGCGTGCGGGCCGGCACAGGCATCACGGTCGGCGGCTGGCGCCTGTCGCCGAACGCCGCCCTGGCGTGGCAGCATGACTTCGCGGACGCGACGGCCACCACCACCAACCGGCTGGGCGGTGCGGCCTTCGCCGCCGACGCCAGCAAGCCGGGCCGCGACGCCCTTGTGATCGGCGCCGGGCTGGGTGTGGCCCTGACCGACCGGATGAGCGCCACCATCGACGTCCAGGACGCGATCCGCACCCGTGAGAACAGCCTGTCGGCCACCGCCAGCCTGAAATGGAAGCTGTGAAGGACCTGCCGGCGGTGCGTGGAATCGTCTTCATGGGCATGCTGGGCGCGCTTCCCCTCCTCGCGGGCGTGGCGCCTGCCGGGGCGGTGGAGCCGGGCAGGACCTTCGGCGACTGGCAGACCGAATGCGAGACGCCCGCCGACGGGAAACCGCGTTGTTTCCTGTCGCAGACCCGCGTGGTGGAGAACAAGGAGTCGAAGCAGGCGACCCGCATCCTCAAGGTGTCGGTCGGCTATTTCGCACCGGAGGGCAAGGGGGTGATGGTCGTGATCCTGCCCCTGGGCGTCGATCTGCGCGCCGGGGCGGCGCTGACCATCGACGACGGCAAGCCGCTGCCCCTCATCTACCAGCAGTGCCTTCAGGACGGCTGCCTCGCCAACGCCCCGATGGACGAGGCAGCCCTGACCGCGCTGCGCCGGTCCAAGGGGGCGCAGATCACGGTCCGTCCCTATGGCGGCGCGCAGAGCGTTGCCTTTCCGATCTCGACCAAGGGGGTCACCGACGGGTTGGCCGCCCTGAAGCCCTGAGTCCTGAAGCCCTGACCGGGTTGCCGGTCACCGCAGCCACGGCGCCGTGGACGGCCTCGTCCCAGCGTCCGGACGCCGGCTGCCGGTGCAGGGTGACGGTGGGGTACCAGGGCGTGCCGCTACGGCCCAGCAGCCAGCGCCAGTCCGGTGCGTGCGGCAGCAGGAGCGCTGTCGGACGTCCCATCGCCCCGGCAAGATGGGCAATCGCCGTATCCACGCAGACCACATGGTCGAGTTGCGCCAGCACCGCCATGGTGTCTGCGAAGCTTTCCAACTCAGGCCCCAGATTGACCAGCGGCGCTGCTCCATAGACCTGGGCGACCTCGGCCTGCGCCGGCCCCTTCTGGAGCGACACCAGAACCGTCCTTTCCAGTGCCAGGAACGGCGCCAGCCGCGCCAGCGGCATCGAGCGGCTGCGGTCGTTTCCGTGACTCGGGCGCCCGGCCCAGACCAGCCCGACGCGGCGGTATCCGCGGGGCAGCAAACCGTCCAGACGCCCCTTCCAGCGCTCCACCCGCGCCGGCTCGGCCCGCAGATAGGGAACCGCGGCCGGGATCGTCCCTATCTCCGTGCCGAACAGCCCCGGCAGGCTGGACAGCGCCGCCCAGGCGTCGAACGGCGGCGCCTCCTCCCAGGCGGTGAAGGCCCGCTGCCCGCCGGGAATGGAGCGGATCACCGGCAGCATGTCCGGGCTGCAGGCGACCGCCAGACGCGAACAGAGCGCCGCCGCCATCGGCAGGTATCGCGCGAACTGTATGCTGTCGCCGAAGCCCTGATCGGCGACCAGAAGAAGGGTGCCGCCGGGCATCGGACGCCCGTCCCAAGGCCTCATGCCGGCGTGCCCGCGTCGCTTCTGGATCGCGGGCGGAATTGGCGGTGGCACGCCGGGAAGGCCCCAGCGCCATTCATACTCCTGCCAGCCCTCCTCCAGCCGTCCGGAGAGCAGGAGCCCCTCGGCCAGTTCGAAATGCGGATCCGGCCAATCCGGGCGAAGCCGGACGGCCCGCCGCTCGCAGGTCATCGACGCCTCGATCTCCAGCCGGTCATAGAGCGCGACGCCCAGATTGTACCAGCCTGTCGCGTCGCCGGGATCGAGCGCCACGGCACGGCGGCCATGGGCGGCGGCCTCGTCCAGCCGGCCCTCGCGTCGGTGGAGTTCGCACTGGTTGCTGTGGGATGGCGCGAACGGCATGGCGGCGGCTACAGGCTGTAGCCCAGCCCGTGGATGACCGGCTCCAGGATCGGGATCGCCGGTTTCAGATGGGCCATATAGGCACGGTGGCGACCGATGGATCGCCCGTGGAGCTTCTCCGCGACCTGGGCGTGGCTGGGCGTACGGGCATAGCGCCGGTTCTCCTCGAAGCGCAGGCAGCGCCGGTCGAAGCCCAGCCCGAGGAAGCCCAGCAACCGCCGCACCGCCGGCTCCGGCTCGCGCACCAGATCCTCGTAGCGCAACGGCAGGTAGCGCAAGGGCATCTCGCGCCGGTAATGCTCCACCAGATCGAACACCCGTAGGACGTGGCGGGCCGCCGTCTCCGGATCGTTGGCGCAATGGAAGCCGTGGGTCAGGTTGGTCCCCATCATCGACAGCACCACGTCCAGCGGATGGCGCAGCACATGAACGACCGGTGCGGCGGGAAACATCAGTGCGATCAGGCCGAGATGCGTTTCGTTGAAGGGCATCTTGTCGGTGAACAGCGTGTTGCCGGGCTTGACCGGGACCAGCTTGCGGGCATGGCGCAGATAGGCGTCGCGCAGTTGCTCCAGCCCGTCGCGCTGGTCACCCATCCACAGCTCCGACAGCGCTTCGGGATAGGCCAGCGGGCTGCCCAGAATCTGCGGCAGTGCCTGGACCACCGCGCCGAGGGACGGCAGTTCGTCCCCCGCGGCGACGGCGGGGTGACAGGACAGGATCTGCTCGACCAGCGTGGTGCCGGAGCGTGGGGCGCCCACGATGAAAACCGGCTGCGTCCCGGCTGCGACCCCGGCCGTGGGCGTGGGCGGTCGCGGCATCAGGCGCAGGCGAGGCGCGACGAAGAAGGCGGCGAGGCGCGCGATCAGGTCCACCGCCGGCTCCTCGCCGTAGCGACGCCCGGCCTGCCGGAGCAGAGCCTTGCCGGCGGCGAAAGCGGCGAATGCCTCGTCGTGGCGGCCGATCCGGTCGAGAACGCGTCCCTTCTCCAGCAGCGCGTCGGGATCGGCGCCGTGCCGGGCCGCTGCGGTGTCGAGCACCGCCAGCGCCTGCTCCGGGTCGCCGCGCCGGGCCAGCAGGGCCGCCGCGAAGGTGTTGGCGCCGCGATGGCCGGGATCGAGACGCCGGGCGCGCTCCACGAAGCGTTGCGCGGTGGGAAGATCGCGGGCCGCATCCTCGGTCTGTGCCCAGCCGTGCCATGTCAGGGCGATGGACGGGTGCAGGGCCGCGGCCAGCCGGTAGGTTTGACGGGCGTCGTCCAGTCGGCCCTGCTGCGTCAGGATCCAGGCGAGATTCGCCACGGTCGCGGCGTCCGGCGGCGCCAGGGCCAGCGCACGGCGGTAATGAAATTCGGCGGCCTGCGGCCGGCGGGTATCGGCCAGCACCAACGCCATCAGCAGGTGGGAGCGCGGGCTCTCCGGTGCCAGCCGGACCGCATTGCGGGCGTGGACTTCGGCCTCCGCCGCGCGGCCCGTTCGGAACAGAAGCCCGGCAAGCTCCTGGGTCACCGGAACGTCATCGGGTGCGGCCCGCAACCGCCGCTCCAGCGCCGCGGCGTCGGGGTTGGCGCTCGGACGGTCGATGGGCATGGTCGGCATCAGGGGGGCGCCAGGAGGGTTGGACGCCCGCATGGGGCTTGGTTCGACAGAGGATAGTGAAGAGCCTGGACTACGGCAATCCTTGGCTGATCGACTATCCCAAGATGGGGTGTCGACTGGTCCTCTACCGCGGAGGCTCGCATTCCTTCATCAGCACGGCCCGCCGGCAACGCCTCCATGTCGGCTGGAGCCGCTGGTTCGAGATTCTCCGGAAGCCGACGGCGAACGGATTGCCGTCGGCTTCCGGAGAAAAGAGCGGCGGGCGAGGCGGCCTGAGGCCCATCGCTTACCGCATCAATCCCCGGCGAGGCGGCGGCGGGCATAGGCAGCGGTCAGGTAACGGCTGACCAGCGCCTCGAATTCGGCCGCTTTCATGCCGCGGATACCCATCGCCTCCAGCACCACGGTCCGCTCTCGACGGTTCACCTTGTTGTAGATGGAAAAGCCGATGCGGTTGGGCAGGGGCGCCTTCTCATGCAGCGCCAGCACCAGCGCCAGCCGTCGCGCTGCCGACACCTGCATCCCACCCACATCGGTCCAGGCGATGGGCTCCCGCAGCCGTGCCGATATCAGGGCGTCTGGCGTCAAGGTCATCAACGGCGCTTTCGTCTTGTGTCGGACCCAGGCCGCATAGCCCAAGGCCATGCAGATTCCCACACCCGCCACCGCCCCGATGAATGCCTTTGTCCCCGGATCGGTGCCGAGGCCGAGTTCCCGCCCAAAGACGGTGGTGCCGATGGTGAAGGCGGCGAACATCGCCGCGATGAAGGCCATGGCCCAGATCATCGGCCTGCCGTTCTCATAGAGCACCGTGTGCTCCGCAGGAACGGCGGCGACAGCGGCCTCCAGTTCCTCGCGGTTCAGGCGGTGCGCCTGCCGGGCCTCGTCGAGGAAGGCTGCGGTCAGCGTATGGCAAAGCCCGCTCCAGTCGGCGAACAGCCGGTGTGGCAGGTTGGTGTCCTCCGCCGTCGGCGCGCGGGCGGCATGGGCCAGCAGGCGTTCGTCGAGCTGGACGCCAAGGGTGCTGATCCGCAGGGCGGTCGGCGGATGGCTGTCGGTCGGATGGGGTTGGCACTCGTCCAGATGCGTGGCGGGATTTGGGAGGCCATCTTCGACACGCCGCAGGATCTCGGCCATCATGTCCGGCCCGGCCGTGTCGGGGGCGGAAAAGGCGTCATTGAGCGTCTCGACGATGGCCGGCGCCAGCGCCGCGTTGCGAAGCAGCGCAAGGGGAACGCTCTCCGGACCGCTGACCAGGCTGGCCCGGCGGTCGGCCTCCAGCTCGCGCTGCCGCCTGTGCTGGGCGACCGAGAGATCGAAGCTCTCCAGCGTATGGAAGCCGAGATGCAGGGCCGGAGCGAGCATGAAGCCGCCCGTCCCGGTGCGCTCGCCAAGCGCGGTCAGGGTCCGCCACAATCCGGCATGGATCGGAGCGAAGCGGCGGCTGTAGGTGGTATCCCCGCCCGAGAAATGGGCAAGCTCATGGCCGATGACCGCCGCGAGTTCGGTCTCGCCGATCAGCGGCAGGCAGGGGGCCGGCAAATGGAGGGTGCGGCCCGACAGCACCCGCTCCCCGCCGAGCGGCCGGACCGGTGCCTCGGTGACGAAGAAGCCCTCGGTCAGGCCGATCAGGATGCTCTCCGGCATCAGCGCCTTGTGCCGGGTCGCCAGATCCTCGACGAAACGCCAGAGGCCGGGCGCCTCGTCCCGACTCACCACCAATCCGCGGATGTCGAGCGGCTCCACGGTGTAGAGATCGAAGACGCGGCGCATCGCGATCACCGCCATCACGGCACTGTAGGCGGCCAGCCCCGCGAGCATCACGGCGGCAGCGAAGAGTTTGACGCTGCCGGTCGACAGATGGTCCCAGAACCACAGGCTCGCCGCTTCAAACAGCGAGGCCGAGACGCTGGCGATGCTGAGGCCGACGAGCACGGCAGCGAGCGCGAAGGGCAGGCCCCGCCTCAAACGGTCGAAACTGCGGATCAGGGCCTCGCGCGAGCGCCGCGCCCGCAGGGCCGAGACGCGTGCGGCCAGCAAGCCGGACAGCCCGGCAAGGAAAGCCAGCAGGCCGCCGGCCATCGTGCCCCAGCTCAACGGGTAGCGGATCTGCGATACTTCGGCGCCCTCTTCCATCGTTTCGATGGCTCTGCGGACTCCGGCGACGGCCATCGAGACCGGCATGCGGCGGCCGTCCGGGCCGCCCATGGAGACGAAAGCCGATGGAGTCTTCGCTTCGATTTGCTGAAGCTGTGCCAGAACCTGCGGCAATTCCTGTCCGGCCTGGCGGTACTCGTCGAGCGTCGCGGCGGCCCGCTGTTCCTGCCAGATCCCGAGCGCCACGAACGACAGGGGAAGGATCAGCAGCCAGATGACGCGAACGAGCCACAGAGGGAAGCGAATGGCACGCCGGACGGTGCCAGCCATACCGCTGGAAGCAACTGCATCGGCCACGACCGATCTCCCATTCATCGATGTATCGCGTGGGAGGATCGCGTAATGCGCGCAACAGGGCCAGCCGCCCGGAGGGGGTAGCAATTTCACGTCACGCCGGAAGGAACACCGTCTTTCCATCATGACGGCCGGATACCGGACGTTTGAGACGATCAAGGGCGCGGCGCGGTGATCCCACTGCTGCGATCAGATGGCACCCTCTTCGGCCGGTAGATGGCGCTTTTCCTCAAGGGCGTGGATGTCATCGAGGAGCGAGGCCGGAGGCGGACGACATCCACATGCCTGGGCGTGTTCCAGATGCCATTCGACACGCTGCTGTCGTGTCGCCTTCGCTGGCATGGGATGCGCTTCGTGCCAGTTTCTGTTCATGGATGCCCCTATTGACTGCAGAGCAATTATGCCCGCCGATAGGGCCGGCTTCCATTGGCTCCAGGCATGCCGCATATCATGTCGCAGGTCATCTCGGTCCCTTGGACATGGCTTAGAGAGACCGGGAGCGACCGCGCCGGCCGTCCGGTTCTGAAGGTCAATGGACAGTCGGTCGCCGGTACCTTCCCGCCCACATCCCCAGGTGGCCAGCTTCGTCCCGCGGTCAACCCTTCAGGCAGCTTGCCATGAAGGCTTTCCGGTCTTCCCCACTTTTCCCGGCCGCGTCAGCGTTGCACTTCTTCATCTTGTCCTGCTGAGCCGTCAGCGGCTTGGCAGGTTCGGCGGCTGCGGCCGGCTTGTTCGAGAGGCAGCTGCTCATAAACGTCTTGCGCTCGTCGCCTTTCAGGCTTTTGGCAGTCGCATCGGCATTGCAGGCCTTCATTTTTTCCTGCTGCTTCTCCTGCTGCGGCGTGGCCGCAGTCGACGCACCGGAACTGGCCGCCAGCGTCACAGCCATGGCAGCAGCTGCAATCACGTACCTCAGCATCTTCAGATCCTCCCGGGCACGCCGCCTCGCACGAGGCATGTCGCGACAGGTGGAGGATCGCACGAGTGGAATCAGGGGGCCAACGGGTGCATCCGGACAATGGATGGCGGCCGGATGGCTAGCTCGGTCAAGCCCTTAATACCGAATTGCATCGGCTTCGCCGATGTCTACCGTGCCCTGCGCGCAGGCCGCTCCGCCCGGCCGCGGAGGGATAAGGCTGGACGGAGGTGGGGCCCCTCTCCCCGCACTGGAGAGAGGTCCCGCCTCCGGTCCAACAGCAGGTCAGGCGATCCGCTTGTCGCGGAAGGCTTCGATGGTGCGCATCACGCCGCGCAGTTCGGCCAGCCCTTTCAGGCGCCCGACGAAGGAATAGCCGGGGTTCATCGTCTGGCCGATGTCGTCGCCCAGCAGATGGCCGTGGTCGGGGCGCATCGGGATTTGGGCGTCGGCGCGGCCGGCCTGCCGGCGGCGGGCCTCCTCGTCGATGATCGCCGCGGCGACGCCGATCAGGTCGGTGTCGCCGCCGAGATGGTCGGCCTCATAGAAGGAACCGTCCGGCTCGTGCGTGGTGTTGCGCAGATGGACGAAGTGGATGCGCGGGGCGAACTCCTTCGCCATCGCCACCAGATCGTTCTTCGGGTTGGAGCCGAAGGATCCTGTGCACAAGGTCAGCCCGCAGGCCTCCTGCGGCACGGCGGCGAACAGCGCCCGCACATCCTCTGCGGTGGACATCACCCGCGGCAGGCCGAAGATGGGGAAGGACGGGTCGTCGGGGTGGATGCACAGCCGCACCCCCTCTTCCTCGGCGACCGGCGTGATCTCGCGCAGGAACTCGATCAGGTTGGCGCGCAGATCCTCGACGCCGATCTCCTGGTACAGCTCCAGCATGCCGCGGAAGCTGTCGCGGTCATAGGCGAAGTCGCGGGCCGGCAGCCAGTCGATCAGGTTGCGCTCCAGCTCCGCCACCTGTTCCACCGTCATCGCCTCGAACCGCGCCTTGGCGGCGGCGACATGGGCGGGGTCGTAGCTGGCCTCCGCATTGCGGCGCTTCAGCACGAACAGGTCGTAGGCGGCGAAGTCGACGCTGTCGTAGCGCAGGGCATAGCCGCCGTTCGGCAGCCGGTGCATCAGGTTGGTCCGGCTCCAGTCGGTGATGACCATGAAATTGTAGCAGATCACCGGGATGCCGGCCCGCGCCACATTGCGGATCGACTGCTTGTAATTGTCGATCTTGGTCTGGAAGTCGCCGGTGCGGGTCTTGATCTCCTCGCCGACGCCGATGCTTTCCACCACGTCCCAGGTCAGGCCGGCGGCCTCGATCATGGCGCGGCGCTTCTGGATTTCCTCGGGCGTCCAGACGCTGCCCTGGTTCATGTGATGCAGCGCGGTGACGATGCCGGTGGCACCGGCCTGACGGGCCTTCTCCAGGGTGACGGGATCGTCCGGGCCGAACCAGCGCCAGGTTTCCTGCATGATGATGTCCTTTCGAAGAGGGGTACGGTGGGCGGAAGCCGCCCTTTGGTCAGGGGGTCGCGAGGAAGGCGGTCAGCGTCCTGGCGACGCCGACGCGCATCAGGCTGTCGAGATGGCGGACGACCGCGCTGCGGAAGGCGTCCTCCGCGACCAGTTCGGGGTCGAAGATGTCCTCCACGGCGAACAGAGCCGCCGCCAGGGCGCCGGCATCGGTGCCATGGGCGCCGGCGATGCCGGTCAGCTGTCCGGCCATAGGATCGGCCACCGCATAGGCGGTGCCGGCCTCGTCCTTTTGCAGCAGGAAGCGCATCCAGGCGGCGACGGCCAGCGGGATCACCCTCGGCGCCTTGCCGGCGGCGAACAGCTCGCGCGCCGGTTCCAGCAGGCGCGGCGGCAGCTTCTGCGAACCGTCGGAGGAGATCTGGATGGTGCGATGGCGGATGCCGGGGTTGCGGAAGCGTGCCTCCAGCGCCGCGGTGTAGGCGGGGATGTCGGTGCCCGGTACCGGGGGCAGGGTGGGGATCAGATCCTCCACCCACAGGCGCTGCACGACGGCCGGCAGCTGCGGGTCGGCCATGGCCCCGGCGATGGTCTCGATGCCGGCGATCACCGACAGATAGGCCAGCAGCGAATGGGCGCCGTTCAGGCAGCGCAGCTTCATCAGTTCGAACGGGTGGACGTCGTCGACCATGATGGCGCCGGCCATTTCCCAGGCCGGGCGGCCGAGCGGGAAGCGATCCTCGATCACCCATTGCTTGAAGGGCTCGCTCACCACCGGCCAGGCATCGACGCAGCCGGTCGCCTCCTCCACCGTGGCGCGGTCGGAATCCTGGGTGGCGGGGGTGATGCGGTCGACCATGGTGCAGGGGAAACCGACCTGCCCGGCTATGTAGGCGGCGAGGTCCGGATCGCACAGTTCGGCGTAGCGGACGACGATGCCGCGCACCTTGATGCCGTTCTGGGCGAGGTTGTCGCAGACCAGAACGGTGAAGGGCGCCACCCCGGCGGCGCGGCGGCGGCGGATCGCCTCCGCCAGCAGGCCCGGCACGCTGCGCGGCTTGGCTGGGTCGGCAAGATCAGCACGGATCAGCGGATGCGCCTCGTCCAGCGCGCCGGTGGCGGCGTCCTGGCAATAGCCCTTCTCGGTCACCGTCAGGGTGACGATGCGGATCTCCGGCTTCGCCATCAGCGCCAGCACCTCGTCCAGCTGGTCGGCGGTGGCCATGGCGTCGAGGAAGGATCCCATGACGCGCAGCCGGTCACGGTTCTCCTCACGCACCAGCAGGGTGTAGAGGCAGTCCTGCGGCTTCAGCGCGTCGCGGATCGCCGGCGACAGCGGATCGACGCCGACGATGCCCCAGCTCTTGTCACCGGTCGCCAGGACATCGTCGGTGTAGGTGGCGAGATGGGCGCGGCAGAAGGCGCCGAGGCCGATATGGACGATGCCCGGCGTCACCGCGGCGCGGTCGTAGGCGGGACGCTCGACGTCCGGGGCCAGGCGGTCGAGGGTGACGGTGGAAAGGCGGGTTTGTGAAGGACGGGCCGCCAGCAGGGCGGTGTTCGCGTCGGGCATGATGGGCTCCGGGTCGCGGCGGTCGCTGCGGTCTCCCTGTCCGCTGCCGCCCCGGAGGGGTGTGTGCGGCAGTGCGGGTGGGCCGGTGCACCGTCATTCTGGTGAAGTGGTGGTGGTCGATTGTGGACTCCGGGGCGGGGCGCCCCGGAGTGTCGGGACGGGGTGGGCGTGGAGATCAGACCTCGATCCCGGCCGGGGTCATGCCCGACCCGGTCTTCGGCAGGATGACGTGCATGATCGCCAGACCGACGAGGTAGAGGACCGACGCGATGCCGAACAGCACCTGATAGTTGCCGTTGGTCGCATCCAGCAGGCGGCCGACGCCCATCGAGACGAACATGCCGACGAAGTAGGCGCAGAAGCCGCCGATGCCGACCACAGAACCCACCGCGTTGCGCGGCATGGTGTCGGAGACGATGGTGTAGACGTTGGCCGAATAGCCCTGGTGGGCGGAGGCGGCGATGCCGATCAGCAGGACGGCGACCCACATGCTGGACACGGTGGAGGCGAAGAACACCGGCAGGACGCACAGGCCACAGACCAGGAAGGTCAGCTTGCGGGCGCGCAGGGGCTTCACGCCGCGCTTGATCAGGTGCGAGGAGAACCAGCCGCCGCCGACGCTGCCGAAATCGGCCATGGTGTAGATGATGATCAGCGGCAGCATCGCCCCGAACAGGTTCACGCCATACTGCTTGTTCAGGAAGCCCGGAACCCAGTTCAGGTAGAACCACCACACCGGAGCCGAGAAGCAGGTGCCGACGATGTTCGCCCAGGTGCCGCGGTAGCTCAGCAGCTTGATCCAGGGAATGTTCTCCTGCGGCAGTACCGGGTCGCTGCGTATATAGGCCAACTCCTCGGCCGTCAGCTTCGGATGGTCTTCCGGCTTGCGGTAGATCAGCAGCCAGGCGATGACCCAGAAGAAGCCGATGCCGCCGGTGACCAGGAAGGCGGCCTGCCAGCCATAGGCGACCAGCAGGATCGGCACCAGGATCGGGGCGACGACGGCGCCGACGTTGGATCCGGCGTTGAAGATGCCGGTGGCGAGCGCCCGTTCCTTGGCCGGGAACCACTCCGACACCGCCTTAATCGAGGCCGGGAAGTTGCCGCCTTCGGTCAGGCCCAGGCCGGCGCGGGCCATCTTGAAGCCGAAGACGCTGCCCATGAAGGCGTGGACGCAGGCGAAGAAGCTCCAGCCGGCGACCGCCGCCGGCAGGCCGATGCGGATGCCGATCTTGTCCATCAGCCGGCCGCAGCCGATGTAGCCGAAGGCGTAGGCCAGCGAGAAGGCGGCAACGATGTCGCCGAAGTCGGACTCGGTCCAGCCCATGTCGCCCATCAGCGTGGACTTCAGCAGGCCCAGGACCTGACGGTCCATGTAGTTGATGGTGGTCGAGAAGAAGAGCAGGCCGCAGATGGTCCAGCGGTAGCGGCCGATGGCCTTGCTCACCGTAACCGCCGCTTTGCCTGCCGCTTGGCCGATGCCGCCGGCCCGGTGGGCCGGTTCCGCCGACTGGCCGGGTCCGGCGTCGGCAATGATCTGTTCGCTCATGATAGGCGTCTCCAGCCAGGACGCACGCCGCCGCCCGGTGTTCGCACACCGGCCCCAGGAAGGCATCGAGCCTTCGTCATTTTGGGCGCACCGATGGCTTCGCGCGGGAGCCGTCATTCGGCAGTCCCACAGCGTCGTCCGGCGACGGTCGCACGTTTCAGAACTGTTTCCTGGATCAGTCAGGCCATCGTCGGGAGCGGTGCCGCTTGGGAACCGTTCATGGCGTCGCATACTACCATTCCAGTTGCTGGTATGGTAGTTACGCCGACCCTCGTTGGTCAACCTCGCCATCTGCGGCATATCGTCAGGCAAGGGACGGCCGCTCCGATCCTACCTTGGTATGTTCGATTGGGCTGGACGGCATTTGGGACAAACCCCAATCTACTGTCTCAGGAGCTTGGTAAGAGGATGGTCGGCGGAATTTCAATGGCCGCATAGACCACAACTAATGACTACAGGAAGGGCCGCAGGTGGAGGAATCCAGCGCCACGGGAACGATTGTGACCGCACTTGCCGGTGGCATCGGGCTGCTGGCGCTGATGACCCTGATCTACGGGACAGTCTTGTACCGCCTGGGAGACCGCCCCCGGCTGCGCCAGCTTTGCCTTGGCTTGATGTTCGGTGCCGGCGGTGTGGCGGCGATGTTGCAATCCGTCCCGATCCTTCCAGGCATCTATCTGGACGTAAAGACGGTGCCGGTGGCGCTGGCCGCCCCCTTCGGTGGCCCCTTGGCCGCCGTGCTGGCCGCCGGGCTGGTGTCGGCCGGCCGCGTGGCGGTGGGCGGCGCCGGCATGCTGTCGGGTGTGGTCGGGATTCTCGTGGCCGGCGCCGCGGGACTTCTGGTGCGCTGGCTGGTCCCTGTGCCGGGCTGGCGGACCGCAAGGCCGCTGTTCGTCCTGGCTCCGGTCGCCGCATTCCATCCGCTCAGCATCTTCGTGCTGCCCTGGGAGGTGGCGCTGCCGGCCTTCGTCAATGGCGGGCTTCCCATTGCGCTGTTCACGATGGGCGGCATCGTGATGCTGGGCACGATGCTGGGGCGCGAACGCCGCCGCGTCGATACGGAAAAGATGCTGCGGGACGCGGCTCTGAGCGATCCGCTGACCGGTCTGGCGAACCGCCGGGCCTTTTTCGCCGCCATCGACCGCACCGTGGCCGGCGCGCTGCGCCACGACACGCCGGTGTCGCTGCTGATGCTCGACATCGACCATTTCAAGGCGGTGAACGACAGCCGCGGGCACGATGCCGGCGATGCGGTGCTGGTGGCGCTCAGCCGCCTGCTCCAGCGCAGCGTGCGGCAGAGCGATCTCGTCGCGCGCTTCGGTGGCGAGGAATTCGCCATCCTGCTTCCCAACGCGCCCATCGACGGGGCGTCCCTGCTTGCCGAACGCCTGCTCTGCGCCGTCCGTGACCTCGCCATTGCGCAGGACGGCGCAGTCCTGCATGTGACGGCGAGCATCGGCGTATCGACCCTCTCCGCCGGCACCGATCGTGCCGATGCCATGATCAAGGCTGCCGACATGGCGCTCTACCGGGCCAAGCAGGGCGGCCGGGACCGGGTCTGCCGCCAGCACGAAGCCATCGTCAAGGAACCGGTGCCGGTTTCCTGACGGGAGGGTGCCGGCGCCGACGCCTCACAGCAGGGGCAGGTCGCTGCCGCCATTGACGATGTCGACGGTGCCGGAGATCAGATTCTCCCCGTAAAGCGCCTCCAGATCGACGCCGCCGGCCGGGCGCACCGGGCGGATGGCGCGGATCCAGCCGGCGATGGCCTGCTCCTGACGGCGGCGGATCGCCTCGGCGTCCTCGACCGCCACGGCCTGGAAGGACAGGCTGTCACCGGGACGCAGGCGGCCGGCGCGGGCCAAGTCGGCGGAGATCACCGTGGCGATCTTGGCATAGCCGCCGGCCGTCTGGTGGTCGTTCAGCAGCAGGATCGGCTGCCCGTTGCCCGGCACCTGGATGGAGCCGGTGACCAGCCCGTCCGACGGAATGTCGGCAGAGCCGCGGTGCTCCAGCGCCGGTCCCTCCAGCCGCAGCCCCATGCGGTCGGCCTGCTTGCCGACGCGGTAAGTGGCGGACAGGAAGGTCTCCAGCGCCGCTTCGGTGAAGCGGTCCTCCTGCGGTCCCAGAACGACGCGCAGCGGCCCGGCGCCGTAATCGGGCGGCTGCGGCAGCTCGACGTCCGGCCCATCCGGGGCGGCATCCAGGGCCAACGGTAGCCGGTCCCCTTCGGCCAGCGGCCGTCCGCCCAGCGGGCCGATGCCGGCGCGCACATAGGTGGACAGGCTGCCCATCACCGGCGCCAGCGCGAAGCCGCCGGCCACCGCCAGACAGGCGACCGACGCCCCGTCCACCGCCCCCAGCCGCAGCACGTCGCCCGCAAGCAGGGTGTGGCTGCGGTGGGGCTCCAGCGGTTGCGGAGCGGCGCCGTCGCGCTCCAGCGTCAGGGCCATCGGGCCGACCGCGGCGATGCGGATCGATGGCGCATCCACCCGCAGGGCAGGGCCGAGCAGGGCGATCTCCAGCCCGGCCGTCCCCTGCGGATTGCCGACCAGCGCATTGGCCAGCCGCAGCGCTATTGGATCGAGCGCGCCGGCCACCGGCATGCCGAGTTCCTGGAAGCCGAAGCGTCCCAAATCCTGGACCGTCGCGAACAGGCCCGGCCGGACCACCGTCAGGAAGGCGGTCATCACGCCGCCCTCAGGCTGGCGGGGTCGAAGCGCCCGGCGGATGCCGCCTCGGCGATTCCGTCGAACGCCGCGCGGTCCACCGCCTCGAAGCGCACCCGGTCGCCGGCAGCCAGCAGCACCGGATCGGGCCGGCCACCGTCATAGAGCGGCACCGGGCAGCGGCCGATCAGGTGCCAGCCGCCGGGGCTCTCCCACGGATAGACGGTGGTCAGCCGTCCGGCGACGGCGACCGAGCCGGCCGGAACCCGCACCCGCGGCTCGGTCCGGCGCGGCCGGTCCAGTTCGGCCGGCAGGTCGCCCATGTAACCGAAGCCCGGCATGAAGCCGAGCATGTAGACGAAATACTCCACCGACCCATGCAGCGCCGCCACCTGCTCCGCGGTCAGGCCGAGCTGGTCCGCCAGTTCGGTCAGATCGGGGCCGAGGTCGGGGTCGTAGCAGACCGGCAGCCGCCACAGCCGGCCCTCGGCGGGTGTCGTGCCGCCGCCGGCCAGCGCCGCCTCGACCGCCGCCTGTATCTCCCGCCGCCCGGTGGATACCGGGTCGTAGACCACCAGCAGCGAGCGGAAGGTTGGCACCGTTTCCACCAGCCCCGGCGGCGGGGCCGCCTTCAGCCGGGCGTGCAAATCCATGACGAGGGCGTTGGTCGCCCGGTCGATGGTCTCGCCGAACTCGACATTGAAGGCGGTGTCGCCGGCACTGGTGAAACGGATGCTCACGTCCTCTTCCTCACCCGATCATCATCGACGGCAGCCACGACACCATGCCGGGGAACACCCACAGCAGCGCCACCATCACCACCATCAGCAGGAAGAAGGGCAGGCTGGCCTTGCCGATGGTGAAGATGTCCTTGCCGGTCATCGATTGCAGCACGAACAGGTTGAAGCCGACCGGCGGGGTGATCTGCGCCATCTCCACCACGATGATGATGTAGATGCCGAACCACAGCAGGTCGATGCCCGCCCGCTGCACCATCGGCAGGATGACCGAGGTGGTCAGCACGACCATCGAGATGCCGTCGAGGAAGCAGCCCATCACCACGAAGAAGGCGGTCAGCGCCACCAGCAGGGCCGCCGGCGACAGCTGCATGGTGGTGATCCATTCCGCCAGCAGGCGCGGGATGCCGGTATAGCCCATCGCCACCGTCAGGAAGGCGGCACCCGCCAGGATGAAGCCGATCATGCAGCTGGTATGGGCGGCGCCGAACAGGCTGTCGCGGAAGGTCGTCCAGTTCAGCGTGCCGGTCACCAGCGCCAGCACCAGCGAGCCAAGCACGCCGATGCCGGCGGCCTCCGTCGGGGTGGCGATGCCGACATAGATCGAGCCCAGCACCGCGGCGATCAGCAGCATCACCGGGATCAGCGCGCCGGTGTCGCGGATCTTCTCCCCGAAGCTCTGCGACGGTTCGGGCGGCGGCACCCGGCCGGGGTTCAGCAGCGACCAGCCGCCGACATACAGCATGAACAGGCCGGTCAGCACGATGCCGGGAATGACGCCGGCGATGAACAGCCGGGCGATCGACACGTCGGCGGCGACGCCATAGACGATCATGATGATCGACGGCGGGATCAGCAACCCCAGCGTGCCGGCCCCGGCCAGCGAGCCCAGCGTCATCATCGGGTCGTAGCCGCGCCGGTTCAGTTCCGGAATGGTCATGCGGCCGATGGTGGCGGCGGTGGCGGCGGAGGAACCGGACACCGCGGCGAAGATCGAGCAGCCGATGATGTTCACATGCATCAGCCGGCCGGGCAGCCAGCCGGTCCAGGGCGCCAGCCCCTTGAACATGTCGGACGAGATGCGGGTGCGGAACAGGATCTCGCCCATCCAGATGAACAGCGGCAAGGCCGTCAGCGTCCAGGAGGTGCTGGCCCCCCAGATGTTGGTCGCCATAACCATGCCCACCGGCCGCGCGGTGAACAGCGCCATGGCGACGAAGCCGACGCCGGCCAGCGCCAGCGCCACCCAGACGCCGGCCCCCAGCATCAGGAACATCGTCACCACGACGACGATGGATGCGGTCGTCTGATCCATCGCTCAGCCCTCGCTCTGCATGCCGGCATGCTGGTAGGAGGCGTCACGCCCCTGCAGCACGGCCAGCAGATCGTCGATCAATGCTATGACCAGCACCACCAGACCCAGCCCCATCAGCGCCTGCGGCATCCACAGCGGGACCGGCAGCACGCCCTGGCTGAGATCGCCGAAATCGTAGGACTCATAGGTCATGCGCACCCAATACCAGGCGAAATAGCCGCTGAGAGCGGTGGCGAAGCCCAGGCAGAGCAGTTCCATGACGCGGCGGGCGGCGCCGTTCAGCCGCTCCACCAGCACGCCGACGCGGATGTGCGCGCCGCGGCGCAGCGCCGGCCCCAGCATCAGGAAGAAGGACGCCGCCATGCAGTAGCCGGCAAGCTCGTCAGCCCCCGGCACCATGACGTTGAGCAGCCGCGATGCCACCTGCGTCACGATCAGGACGGCGATGGCGGCAAGAAGGACCGCGCCCAGGATTTCGGCGGCGCGGTAAAGAATGGACAGTGCGGTGCGCATGGCGCAACCACCTCCTGCGGTCGGAACGGAGCGAAGGGGCGTGGAGGGGGCCCGGCCGGCCGCCTGTTCTGGGGCGGTGCCGGCCGGACGCATCCGGACCGGTTACTTGTTGAAGGCGGAAATGATCGCCTCGCCGTCGGCGCCAGCCGCCTTGGTCCATTCGGCGGTCATGGTCTTGCCGATGGCGGACAGGCCTTCCTTCAGCTTGTCGGACGGCGGCAGGACCTTCATGCCGTTGTCGGACATGGTCTTGTTCAGATCGGCCGTCTTCTTCTCCCACTCGGCCCAGCCGGTGGCCTCAGCCTTCGCCGCGGCGTCCTGGATCGCCTTCTGGGTGCCGGCGTCCAGCCCTTTCCAGACTTCCGAATTGACGAACACCATGTTGCGCGGCAGCCAGGCCTGGACGTCGTAATAAACCTTCACGAAATCCCAGGCCTTGGTGTCGACGCCGGTGGCGGCCGACGTGATCATCGCGGTGACGATGCCGGTGCCGAAGGCCTGCGCCACTTCGGCCGCCTCGATCTTTACCGGGATGGCGCCGCTCAGTTCGGCGATGCGGGTGGTGGCCGGGTTGTAGGCGCGGAACTTCTGGCTCTTCAGCCCTTCGACCGACTGGATCTCGTCCTTCACATACAGGCCCTGCGGCGGCCACGGAATCGAGTAGAGCAGCTTCAGGCGCTGGCGCTCCAGCTTCTTCTCCAGATAGGGCTTGGAGACCTCGTACAGCTTGTGGGCGGACTTGAAGTCGGTGGCGAGGAAGGGCACCGAATCGAGGCCGTAGAGCGGATCCTCGTTCGCCCAGGAGCTGATCAGCACCTCGCCCAGCTGGGCCTGACCGGACTGGACCGCGCGCTTGATCTCCGGATGGCGGATCAGCGAGCCGTTGGAATGGACGGTGATCTGGATCTTGCCGGCGGTGGCCGCCTTCACGTCGTCGGCGAACTGCTTCACCACGATGGTGTGCAGGTTCGTGTCCGGATACGGGGTCGGCATGTCCCAGGTCTCGGCCGAGGCGGTCAGCGGCCCGGCGGCGACGCCCAGCCCCAGCAGGCCGGCGACGACCGGACCGGCCATCCGACCAGTGACCGTGGCGGTCATGCGGCCAATGAAACGGGAATGCAGCATGTGAGCGGTCATGATGTTCGAAAAGCCCCCTGTTGTTGCCCGATGCGGCATCCGCCGGCCTTCTGGCCGGTCGGAGGAGAGCGGCAGCCGCTCCCCTGATCCCGCCCTTGATCGGACTCCAAAGGTTCACCGTTCCGAACCGTCCGTCAAACCCCGTGTGAGGACTGCCGGGAAAAAAGTCAGCGCTGCCCGCCGCTTATCGCCACATGCTTATCAGCGGGAGCGCATCCGCGGGTCAGTAGATCAGCTCGTTCTCGCCGCTGCCCTCGGCCAGGACCAGCTCGCCGCGTGCCGCCAGATCCTTCGCCAGCTGCACCATGTACATCTGCGCCTCGTCCACGTCGCGGACGCGGACCGGGCCCATCGCCGCCATGTCCTCGCGCAGGATCTTCGCGGCGCGCTCGGACATGTTGGAGAAGAACAGGTCCTTCAGCGACTCCGACGCGCCCTTCAGCGCGGTGCCCAGCTTCTGCTTGTCGACCGTGCGCAGCATCGTCTGGACGCCCGAGGGGTCGAGCTTCGACAGATCCTCGAAGGTGAACATCAGCGACTTGATGCGCTCGGCGCTGTCGCGGTTGCGTTCCTCCAGCGCCGCCATGAATCGGTGCTCGGTGGTGCGGTCCAGCCCGTTGAAGATTTCCGCCAGCATCTCGTGGCTGTCGCGCCGGCTGGTGCGGGCGAGGTTGGTCATGAACTCGGTGCGCAGCGTGCGCTCGACGTCGTCCAGAACCTCCTTCTGCACCGCCTCCATGCGCAGCATGCGCATGATGACTTCCATGGCGAAGCTTTCCGGCAGCTGCGCCAGGACGCGGCCGGCATGGTCGGAGCGGATCTTCGAGAGGACGACGGCGACGGTCTGCGGATATTCGTTCTTCAGGTAGTTGGACAGCACCGACTCGTTCACATTGGTCAGCTTGTCCCACATGGTGCGGCCGGCCGGACCACGGATGTCCTCCATGATCTGGTCGACCTTGTCCTTCGGCAGGGTCTTCAGCAGCAGCCGCTCGGTCGAATCGAAGGAGCCGACGACGGTGCCGCTCGACGACATCTGCTCGGCGAACTCGACGAACAGGCGCTCGATCAGGTTGGCCGACACGGTGCCCAGGTTGGCCATCACCTGGGACAGCTCCTTGATCTCCTCGTCGTCCATCAGGGAGAACAGCTTGGACGAATGCTCCTCGCCCAGCGCCAGCATCATGATGGCGGCCTTTTCCGGGCCGGTGAGGGTCCGGTAGTCCTCACGAACCTTCTGAGCCATTGCTACCCTTCACGATGCGCTGATCCATTGATGCGCGATCATTGCGGCAAACATCGTTAACAAACGATAAGGAAGACGCTGGGGACATACGAAAACAGGCATTTCGGAACCGAATCCGGACAGGGACGGTTGGAGGTTGCATCCCCGTCCCCCGCGAAAGGTGGCCTTCATGTCCGCCCGTGCCGCCCTTCTGCTGCCCTGTCTGCTCACCCTCCTGCCGGCGTCCGCCCTGGCGGAACGCGCGGTGACCGTCGAGGGCTCCGACTGCCGGGTGTGGGACCAGTATCCCGACCGGCGCAAGACCGTCCGCTGGTCCGGCGCCTGCCCGGGCGGCTGGGCCAGTGGACCCGGCGTGCTCAGCTGGTTCCATGACGGCCGCTATGACGGGCAGGTGGAAGGCACGCTGGTCGACGGGCGGATGGAAGGGCAGGGGCGCGTCACCTGGCGCGACGGCCGCCGCCTCGACGGGAATTTCCGCGACGGGCTGGTGTCGGGGCAGGCGACCCATGTCTGGGCCGATGGCCGCGTCTATGAGGGGGAGTGGCAGGACGACCGCCGGACCGGCTTCGGCACGCTCACCTTCCCCAGCGGCAACAAATATGTCGGCCGGTTCCAGCGCAACCGCCCGACCGGAGAGGGTGAGTTCGTCACCGCCGACGGCCGCCGCTATCGCGCTCGGGTCGACGCCCGCGGCACTGTCGGCGCCGGTGCCCCGCTGGACCGCCCGCCCCAATCGGCTTCCATCCCGGCCGCCGCGGATGCCGACCCCAGTCCGCCAACGCCGCCGGCCCGCGCTGGCCGGCCGCAAAAGCTGGAAGACTGGCTGAACCAGTCCGACCAACTCCTTCGCGACCGTTCCCGTTGACGGCTTGGCCCCCACACAGACGGCATACGGCCATATGTGAAAATGGATTTACAGAAATATGCCATTCCTGTAACTCTGTACTCACAAGGGCCGTGCTGACGCTGTCGAGGGGTATCAGGGGATGGAGCCGCCCATTCAGACGGGATCACTGCTGATCCGCATGCAGAACTGCCAGCAGCAGCTTCCGGCCGCCCTCGCCAAGGTGGGGGAGTGGGCGCTGGCCTATCCCTTCCGCACCGCGACCCTGAAGATCGGCGAACTGGCGGCGGCGGCCGAAGTGTCGGTGGCGTCGGTCAACCGTTACGCCCGCTTCCTCGGCTATGAGGGCTTTCCGGAGTTCCGCGAAGATCTGCTGCGCGCCTTCGAATC
>NZ_WHOS01000089.1 GCF_013340935.1 Azospirillum melinis
TGCCGGTCCTCCCCGCGGGGGGGGGCCCCCCCGGCAGCCGTTCGGGAAGCTTGGCGGCCGTGGCCTCGGCGGGGACGGGAGCGGGCGTGGCGGGGGCTTGCGCGGCGGTTGCGGCGGCCGGCGTGGCCGGCGGTGGAATCGCCCCGCCCATGCCCGCCCGTCCCGGCCGGTTACCGGGCGCTGGCGAGCAGCCGCTGCACGATGGCCTCGACGTCGCGGGCCGCGTCGCTGGCGGGCGAGCGGGTCAGCAGCGGGGTCTGGTTGCGGATGGCGTCGCGCACCTTCAGGTCGCGGCGGATGATGCCCGCCAGCGCCGGCTTGTATTTCAGGAAGTTCTGGCAGGCCTTCAGGATGGTGCCGTAGGTCCGCTCGCCGTCCTTCACGCTCTGCGCCATGTTCACCACGATCCGCAGGTCTGCCGACGGGTTGGTGGCATGGGTCAGCTTGATGAAGGCATAGGCGTCGGTCAGCGAGGTCGGCTCGTCCGTCGTCACCACCAGCGTGATGCCGGCAGGACCCGACAGCGTGCGCACCGTGCGGTCGACGCCGGCGCCCATGTCCATCACCACCCGGTCATAGCTCTTCGCCAGTTCCAGCAGGTCGTTGCGCAAGGACGACAGGCGCTGGCTCGGCAGCTGCGCCAGCGTGCCCGACCCCGACCGGCCGGCGATGATGTCGAAGCCGGTGTCGGTGAAGCGCTGCGCCGCCTTGGCCAGCGTCACCTCGCCGTTGATGACGGCGCCCAGGTCGTTCTTGGGCGAGAATCCAAGCTGGATGTCGACGTTGGCGAGCCCGAGATCGCCGTCGAACAGCAGGGTGTTCATGCCCGCCTTGGTCAGGGCGTGGCTGAGCGTGATCGAGAACCACGTCTTGCCGACGCCGCCCTTTCCACTGGCCACGGCGATGACGTTGGCGCCGCGCAGCGGGCGAACGTTCTTGAGGGCGGCCGGGAACACCGGATCGGTCATGGCAGGGTCCTCGACGAGGGGGAACTGGCGGCTTTAGCCTTGGTTGCGGGTTTTGCGGTTGCGGGTTTCGTCGGCTTGGCCGCCGCGGCGGCCCTGCGCGGTGGTGGTGGCGGCGGCGCCGGCTCGATTTCCGGTTCCCCGTCCTCCAGATCCTCTGCCTCATACCCCCGTCCGAAGCTCGGCTTGCGCTCGGGGGTGCGGTCCGGCTCGTGGTCCTGGTCGCCGCCGTGGCCGTCCTCGTCCCAGCCCGCCTTGCGGGCGGAGCGGCGCGGCGCCTGGTCCTTGACGGCGGGCGCCTTCTCCTCGGCCGGGATCATCATGCGGGCGAGCGCTAGCGGGTTCAGCGCGGTCAGCCCCTCCGCCACCTTGGACGAGATGCTGGCGTCGCAGAAGGACAGCCGGGCCCGCGCGGCGATGGCCAGCACGCTGCCCAGCCGGCGCGCCATGTCCAGCCGGGTGACCAGCATGCGCCGCACGCCGACCGCCTTGAAGGCCATCGCCATGTCGGCGGCCTCCAGCGCGTCGAGCCCGGCGGGCAGGACCAGGATCGGCTCCACCTCGCCGGCGGACAGCATGGCGCGCAGATCCTGCATGTCGTCGGCGTCGAACGGGTTGCGCCCGGCGGTGTCGACCAGGACCAGATCGGTGCGGCGATGCACCTCGAAGGCGCCGGCCAGCGCGTCGGGATCCTCCACCGTCGCCAGCTTCAGCTTCATCAGCCGGGTGAAGGCGGCCAGCTGGTCGACGCCGCCGGCCCGCACCGTGTCGGTGGTGATGACGCCGACCGAGCATTTTTTGAACACCGCCCGCGCCGCCAGCTTGGCCGCGACCAGCGTCTTGCCGGACCCCGGCGGGCCGACCAGCGCCAGCGGCTTCACCGGCGCGCGGCCGTCGGGCAGCGGGTTGAAGGTGAAATAGGAATCGAGCGCCGAGCCCAGGGCCAGCCGCGGATCCTCGGTGTCCAGCCCCGATGCGGCGTCGATCAGCTGTTCGGCCAGCGACGCCGGCACGCCGTGGCGCTGCAGGGCGTCGGCCACCACCTCGCCCACGTCGATCTCGGGTTCGACCGGCTTGGCCGGTGCCTTGGCCCGGCCGCCGCGCGCGGAGCCGGATGCCGGGGCCGGCGGCAGGTCATCCTCTTCCACCGCCGCCGTCACGCGCACGCCGCCGCCTTCCTCCTCGCGCGTGGCGACGATGATGGCGTCGTCGCCCAGCGACTGGCGCACCATCCGCATGGCGTCGGACATGGTCTTGGCGTGGAAGGACTTCAGCCGCATCGGCAGCGCCTTCCGTCAGCTAAGGGGATGGGAACGCCGCGCGCCATCAGATCTGCCCCAGCGTCTTGATGCGGGCCTTCGGGTGGATCTCGTTCTGCGACATGACCACGGTCGCCGGCCGGAACCGCTCGACGATCGAGCGGACGAACGGACGGATCAGCGGGCTGGTCAACAGTACGGGACTCTCGCCCATCATGGCATGTCGCTCGAAGGTTTGGCGGACGGAGGTGATGAACTGTTGCAGGCGGGACGGGGCCATCGTCAGCTGCCGGTCGTCGCCGTCGCCCACCAGCGATTCCGCGAAGCCCTGCTCCCATTCGGGCGACAGGGTGACGAGCGGGATGAAGCCCATCTCGTTCGTGTTCGCGTCGCAGATCTGCCGGGCAAGGCGGGAGCGCACATGCTCGGTGATCTGGGTGATGCTGCGGGTCTGGCTGGTCGCTTCGGATACCCCTTCCAATATCGTGGGAAGATCCCGGATCGAAACCCGTTCGGCAAGGAGATTCTGCAACACCCGTTGCAGGCCGCCCACAGTGATCTGTCCGGGCACCACGTCGGCGATCAGCTTCTGGTGTTCCTTGTCGGTCTCGTCCAGCAGCTTCTGCGTCTCGGTGAAGGACAGCAGCTCCGGCATGTTGTCCTTGATCAGCTCGGTCAGGTGGGTGGTCACCACGGTCGACGGATCGACCACGGTGTAGCCCTTGAACAGAGCCTCCTCGCGGTATCCCGGCTCGATCCAGATGGCGGGCAGGCCGAAGGTCGGCTCCACCGTCTGCTCGCCGGGCAGGCTCATGGCGTCGCCGCGCGGGTCCATCACCAGCAGCATGTTGGGCCGGATGTCGCCGCGCCCGGCCTCGATCTCCTTGACGCGGATGATGTAGGTGTTGGGCGGAAGCTGGAGATTGTCCTGGATGCGCACCGCCGGCATGACGAAGCCGACCTCGCCGGCGATCTGCCGGCGCAGCCCCTTGATCTGGTCGGTCAGCCGGTGGCTGCCCGCCTGGGGCTGGTTGATCAGCGACAACAGGCCGTAGCCCAGCTCCAGCCGGATCAGGTCGATGGCGAGCGCGGTGGCGATCGGTTCGTCCGGCGCCGGCCCGGCACCAGGCATGCCGCCCGGCCCGGCTCCGGCCGCCGCCGCTTCCTCCGCCGCCGCGGCCTCTTCCGCCTCCTTCTTCGCGCGCAGGCGCGGCATGTACCAGGCGGCGAAGCCCACGGCGCCGATGACCGGGGCCAGCGTCAGGATCGGCATGCCCGGCAGCAGGGCCAGCACGCCGACGGCGCCGGCCGACAGGGCCAGCGCCTGACTGTGGCCGGTCAGCTGCCCCACCACCGCCTTGTCGGTGGAGCCGCCCATGCCGGCCTTCGACACCAGGAAGCCGGCGGAGATCGAGATCACCAGCGCCGGGATCTGCGACACGAGACCGTCGCCGATGGTCAGCTTGGTGAAGGTGTCCAGCGCCGTCATCACCGGCATGTCGTGGCGCAGGACCGCGATGGTCACGCCGCCGATGATGTTGATGAACATGATCATCAGGCCGGCGACCGCGTCGCCCTTCACGAACTTCGACGCACCGTCCATCGAGCCGAAGAAGGCGCTCTCGTCCTCCAGCTCCTTACGGCGGGCGCGCGCCGTGCTCTCCTCGATCATGCCGGCCGACAGGTCGGCGTCGATGGCCATCTGCTTGCCGGGCATGGCGTCGAGGGTGAAGCGCGCCGCCACTTCGGCGATGCGGCCCGAACCGGCGGTGATGACCTTGAAGTTCACGATGGTCAGGATGGCGTAGATGATCACGCCGATAACGAAATCGCCGCCCATGACGAGGCTGGCGAAGGCCTCGATCACATGGCCGGCGGCCGACGTCCCCTCATGCCCCTGCGTCAGGATCAGGCGCGTCGAGGCCATGTTCAGCGACAGGCGCAGCAGCGTGGTGATCAGCAGGATCGTCGGGTACGAGGACAGCTGGAGCGGCTTCTCGATGAACAGCACCACCATCAGGATCAGGATGGAGATGGTGACGTTCAGACCCAGCATCATGTCGAGCATGACGGCGGGCAGCGGCATGATCAGGCCGACCACGACGATCAGGATGCCGATGGCCATCGCCACGTCGCCGCGCTTCAGCGACGCCTTGGTGACCGCCCACATCTCGCCGAAGGCGGCCATGTTGCCGGGACCGCCGCCCCCGCCGCCACCATTATGCTCCGTCAGCGCCATGGATGCTCCCGCCGCTCAAGATCCCGGTCCCGGACGGGGGTTCAGGCCGTCGCCCGTTCGTCGTTGCCCGGGGTGGGCACGCTGCGGCCTTCGTCGCCATACTGCTTCAGCTTGTTGCGCAGCGTGCGGATCGAGATGCCCAGGATGTTGGCGGCGTGGGTGCGGTTGCCCAGGCAGTGGGTCAGCGTCTCCAGGATCAGGTCGCGCTCGACGTCGGCCACCGTGCGGCCGATCAGCGCCGCCAGGCCGGCGCCGCTGCTGCCCGCGCTGGCAGCCGCCGCGGCGCTGCTGTTGGCGGCCATGCCGTAGGGGCCGGGCTTGCCGCCCTTGGGCGGGCCGTAGCTGGTCGGCAGGGCACCCTGCGGCGGAACCACCAGCGGGACGGCCGGCTGGGCCGGCTGGCTGGCGGCCGGAACCGTGCCGCCGGGACCGGCGAACGGGTTGGCGACCGGCGAGTCGGAGGGGATGGAGGCCTGGGCGCTGCCTTCCGGGGCCAGCATCTTGCTGGTCAGCATGATCGCTTCCGGCCCGACCTCCTCGCCCCGCGACAGCAGGACGGCGCGGTGCATGGTGTTTTCCAGCTCGCGCACGTTGCCGCGCCAGTGATGCGTCTTCAGCATCAGAAGCGCGTCCTCGGTCAGGCGCTTGTCGCCCAGACCGTTGGCCTCGGCATATTTCTTCAGGAAATGCTCGGCGATCATCGGGATGTCGGCCGGGCGCTCGCGCAAGCTGGGGATCGCCACGCTGAACACGTTCAGGCGGAAATACAGATCCTCGCGGAAGTTGCCGGAGCGGACCTCCGCCTCCAGATTGCGGTTGGAGGTGGCGATCAGGCGGACATTGACCTTCACCGGCTGGCTGGAGCCGATGCGGTCGATCTCCTTTTCCTGGATGGCGCGCAGCAGCTTGGCCTGGAGCCTGGGGTGCATCTCCGACAGCTCGTCCAGCAGCAGCGTGCCGTTGTTCGCTTCCTCGAACTTGCCGAGCCGCCGGGCGACGGCGCCGGTGAAGGCGCCCTTCTCGTGGCCGAACAGCTCCGATTCCAGCAGGTTTTCCGGGATGGCGGCGCAGTTCACCGCGACGAACGGCTCGCCCGAGCGCCGGCTCTTGCGGTGGATGAAGCGGGCCATCAGCTCCTTGCCGGTGCCGCTCTCGCCGGTGATCATCACCGAGGCGTCGCTGGGCGCCACCTGCTCGGCCAGCCGCAGCGTCGCCAGCATCGCCGGGTCGCTGCAGACGATGGAGTGGCTTTCCTCGGCCACCGCCTCCAGCACCGCGGCGATCAGCTCGGCGTTGGGCGGCAGCGGCAGATACTCCTTGGCGCCGGCGCGGATGGCGCGCACGGCGGCGGCCGCATCGGTGCCGATGCCGCAGGCGACCACCGGGATGGTGATCCGCTCCGACTTCAGGCTGTCGATGAAGGTCGCGATGTCCAGCTTGACGTCGATCATCACCAGATCGGCACCGGCGGCGGCACGCAAGGCGGTCAGCGCCCCTTCGATGCTGTCGGTGTGCGACACCTTGGCCCCCCGCTTCATGGCGATCTTGCCGGCGGCGGTGATGTAGCCTTCCAACGTTCCAACGATCAGCAGACGCATAGCCTTACGCTCCCACTCTCGGGGCTTCCCGGTCGAAATACTGGATCCGCTTTCCAGGCGGCAGGACGGCGTTCAGGAGCATCTCCAGACGCCGCGGATTCTCCTGGCGCGCGATGGACACGGCGCCGATGGTATAGAGGGTCTTGACCAGCGCGTCCTCCTCCGCCGCCCGTTCCACCTTGGCGGCGAGCGGGGACAGGACGACGTTGCCGAGCACGGCCCCGTAGAAGGTCGTCAGCAGAGCCAGAGCCATCGCCGGGCCGATGGCCGACGGGTCGCTCAGACTGCCCAGCATCTGCACCAGCCCGACCAGCGTGCCGATCAGCCCCATGGCCGGTGCCACTTCCGAGGCGCGGCGCAGCACGCCGGCGCTCTTGCCGTGACCGCCGGCGGTCGCCTCGACCTCGCCGGTCAGCATCCGCTCGATGGCGTCGGGCGGCAGCCCCTCGGTGATCAGCGTGACGCTGCGGTGCAGGAAGGGCTCGGCACGCAGTTCCGGCAGGACGTTGCGCAGGGTCTCCGGCCCGGCCCGGCGGGCGGCCTCGGCCAGCAGCAGGACCTGCCGCGCCACGCCCTTGGGGTCGAGAGTCTGGTGGACCAGCACCGCCGCGGCGTTCTTCCAGGCCACCGCGACGTCGCCCAGCGAGAAGGAGGCGGTGGTGACCGCCAGCGTCCCGCCCAGCACGATCAGCAGCGACGGCGGATCGAGGAAGGCGCGCGCCGACCCGCCGGTGGTGATGGCGATCAGGATCACCCCGGCCGCCGCCGCCAGCCCGACCAGCGTCGCCACGTCCAGCCCGCCGCGCAGCCGCACGCTCCGCCCCGGCGCCGTCGCGCCGGTGGGAGCGCCTGCCGCCGCAGGCTCGCCCTGGACCGCGGCACGGGTGCCGGTGCCTGGGTTGGCCTTGGCGCGGGCGCCGCCGGTGTCGGACGAAACCGCCATCAGCCGCGGTCCGACTTGATGATTTCCGTCATGGTCACGCCCAGCCGGTCTTCCACCACCACCACCTCGCCGCGGGCGACCAGGCGGTTGTTGACGTAGATGTCGATGGCCTCGCCGACCTTGCGGTCCAGCTCCACCACGGCGCCGCGGCCCAGCTTCAGCAGTTGCGCCACCTGCATGGTCGATTTGCCCAGCACCGCGGAGATCTGGACGGGGATGTCGTACACCGCCTCCAGATCCTTGGTGATTCCGGGGCTGGCGTAGTCGTCGCCATCGCCGCCGTGCAGATCGTTCAGCGAGAAATTGTCGCTCGGCATGTCGGTCTCGGACCTCCTTCATTCCGGTCACCCCTTAGACGGGGGCCGGAGCCTCCAGCATGTGCGCCGCGCGGCGTTCGATTTCGTCCAGCAGCTGGGCGGTGTCCCGCTCCACGCCGCCTTCGGCCCATTCGATGCGGCAGCTGCCGGGAGCGATCGACGGATCGCCGATCACCATCAGCTTTGCCCCGAAGCCGCGCGATCCGACCGTCTCGTCGAGATGGTCGCGCACCAGCCCCATCGTGTCCTCCGCCACCCGGACGACCAGCCGCGGCTCGTCGATCAGGTCGGTCAGGCAGGCGCGGACCATTCCCTCCACCTCGACCATGCCGCCGCGCCGCGCCCATTCGGGCAGCAGCTTGCGGACGATGGCGAGCGCCAGATGGACCGGCTGTTCGCTGCGCGCGGCGCTGCCCGCCTCGTGCGCCGCCAGCAGATGGGCCACCCCGTCGGCGATCTGGGAGAGCGCGTTGGCGATGCGGGCGTTGACCGTCGCCTCGATCTCCGTCTTGCCGCGCTCGTATCCGGTGTTCTGGCCGGCGGCCATGCCGTCGGTGAACCCCTTGCCGTAGCCCGCCGCGGTCCCTTCGGACTTGCCGGCGGCCATGCCCTCCTCGTAGCCCTGGGCACGGGCGGCGGCCAGCTCCGCCTCGCCGAAGGTCGGGGCCGGCGGTTCCGGCTCCGGCTCGGGCTCCGGCATGGCCGACAGTTCGTCCTCGGGCAGCAGGTCGTCATCCTCCACATGGGTCATGCGGGGGACGGCGTCCACGTCGAAGGACTCGTCGAAGAGGAATTTGCGCACGCTCATCGCCGCGATCCTTCCTCAGGCAATGTGGGTTTGGAGGCCGGCATCGCTCAGCTCTCCTGATACAGCCAGTTGCGCAGGATGGAGACCGCCTCTTCCGGATGCTTGTCGACGATCTCGCCGACCTTGCGCAGGGAGGACGCGCGGACGCGGCCTTCCACCCGGTTGATGTCGATCATCTGCTCCAGCTCCTCGTCGGCCTGCGCCGCTTCCAGCGCCAGATCCTGGGCCAGCGCGCCGGTGGGGGCGGCGAGTGCGGCCGGCATGCCGGCCTGATCGGTCAGCAGGCGGTCCATCTCGTCCTCCTCCTGCATCTCCGCCTTCTCGAAGGCGCGGGAGATCAGCGGGCGGATGACCAGCAGGATGATGAGGACGGCGACGATGCCCAGGACCACCATCTCCGCGATGCGGAACAGGTCGTCCTTGGTCATGCCCATGAACAGCTCTTCCGGCTTCTGGATGTCGTCCTCGGGCGACCAGAACCGCATGTTGATCACCTCCAGCGAGTCGCCGCGCACGGCGTCCAGCCCGACGGCGGACCGCACCAGCGCCTTGATGCTCTCGATCTCCTGCTCGCTGCGCGGCTGGTAGGCCGGCGGTGCGTCCTTGGAGAGCTGGTAGGTGCCGTCCACCAGCACGGCGACCGAGAGGCGGCGGACCTGGCCGGCCTCGCGGACATGCGACTTGGTGGTCTTGGTGATCTCGTAGTTGATCGTCTCTTCGTTGCGGTTCGACTTGTTCGAGGACAGCGGGCTGGCGCTGCTGCTCGACTGTGCCGTCGGCAGGTTCTGGTCCACCGTCACCGGGGCCAGCGGGTCGCGGTCGCTGCTTTCGCTCGACTCGGTCACCGTCTGGGTGGAGCGGACGACCTGGCTTTCCGGATCGAAGATTTCCGACTGGGTGGTGATGCGGTCGAAGTCGAGGTCGGCGGACACCTCCGCCCGGACCTTGCCATAGCCCAGCGTGCGGCCCAGCAGATCCTCGACGGTGCGGGCCAGCCGGCCCTCATAGGCCTGCTTCTTCTCTTCCGCGTTGGCCGCCATCGCCTCGGCGCTGTCGTTGCCGGTGCCGCGGGCCAGCAGCTTGCCCTTGTCGTCGACGATCGAGATGCGGCCGGGGTCGAGGTTCGGCACCGAGGCGGCGATCAGCTGCTGGATCGCCTGGATGTTCTCGCGGCTCAGCTGGGTGCCGGGGCGCAGCTTCAGGAAGACGCTGGCGGTCGCCGGGTTCTGCTGGCGGGCGAACAGCTCGCGCTTGGGCAGCACCAGATGGACGCGGGCCTGCTGCACGCCGTTCAGCGTCTGCACCGTGCGCGCCATCTCGCCTTCCAGCGCGCGCAGGTGGTTGATGTTCTGCATGAAGCTGGTGGCGCCGAAGCCTTCGCCCTTGTCGAACAGCTCGTAGCCGACCGAACCGCCGGACGGCAGGCCCTGGGCCGCCATGCGCATGCGCATCGGCCCGACCTGATCGGCCGGGACCATGATCTTGGTGCCGGACTTGTCGACGCTGTAGGGGACCTTCGCCTCGTCCAGCTTCTTGGCGATGGCCGCCGCTTCCGTCTGCTGGAGTTCGGAATAGAGGAGTTCCATCTCCGGCGTGGACAGCCGGGTGGTCAGATAGACGAAGAATCCGATCAGCAAGAGCCCGACGCCGCCGATCGCCGCGAGGCGGGCGGGCCCGAGATTGCGCAAGGTCTGCAGCAGGTTGTTCACGCGCGGTCCCCGATCGGAAGTCTTTCCGGCATGGTCTCCACACAGTCTCCGTTCGCGATTGCGAGACGGTTTGTGCAAGTTCCGCGCCGGGCTTGCCTACGTTGGGGCATGCTGCGGCGTCTTGATGAAGAGAGGGTTAATCAGCGGCAGTTTTTGCCGGGCGCCCGGCAAAATATGCCTAGTGCCCCGCAAATGTTGCAGCCCTGCGACCGCGCCGCCACAGCGGCTTCTGCAACTTTGGGTCACAATGCCGCAGCCGAGCCGCGGCATGGGCGGCACGACAGCGATTGCGCGACTTTCGGTAAAATCATACCGCGCAATGCGCGAGAAGAGTGCGGTCCTATGACCAACAGTCCGATTCCCGCGAACAGGCGCCTGCCCAAAAGAGGTATCTGGTCCAGCCAAGGTTGACATCGGCGGAGGCCGATCATAGCTGAGTTGCATTCCATGCCCGAAATCGGCCGATTCGTCCTTCCGGCTCGGTGTTTCCAGGCTCCGCCCCGGAGGCGTTGCTGTACGGCAGGTGCCGACCGGCCTCACGGCCGGCGGCGGGAAGAATCGGCGCCGGGACCAGTACAGGATCGAAGGGGAAGAGCTATGAAACGGCGTGGCCGCGAAAAGAAGGAAGGCCTGAACGAGGTCGATGTGTTCGTCGGCCAGCGCCTGCGGGAACTGCGCATGCTCGCAGGGCTCAGCCAGAGCGACGTCGCCTCGGCGCTGGGGCTGACCTTCCAGCAATTGCAGAAGTATGAGCGCGGCTTCAACCGCGTGTCCTCCAGCCGCCTGTTCAAGCTGGGCCAGTTCTTCCGTGTCCCCGTCTCCGTCTTCTTCGAAGGGCTGGAGAACCGCCAGCCGGCGGCCGAGGGCAGCGAGATGCCGGCGGCCGGCGGTGGCGAGGAGCAGGAGAACACCCTGCAATCGCGCGAGGCGCTGATGCTGGCGCGCTATTTCCAGAGCATCCGCGATCCGCAGATCCGGGCCGCCATCCGCGAACTGGCCGAGCGCTGCGCCGAGCAGCAGGCCGACGGCGGTGCGTCTGCCGGCGGCACGGCGTCCAGCGGGGCATCGGCATCCAGGCGCGGCCGTGGCCGCCGGGCAGAGCAGGGCGGCCACGCCTGAGGCCTTTTGCCGGAAACCGTCCGGACGTTTTCAGGCCGGTTTCAGCCGCCGGTAATGGTCCAGGAAGTCGGCCAGCGCCTCTTCCGGTCCGAGCGGCACGATGGCGGCCTCGTCGGGGTCCGGCAGGTCGCGCCAGTTGACGCGGTGCGGCGCGCAGAGGTCGCGCAGCTCGGTCGCCAGCGCCCGCTGGTCGGCCAGCTTGACCGCTTTCGGCTCCGGATGGCGGAAGCCGAAGCGCAGGGCGAGTGCGCTCTTGATCGGCTCCACCGCCTGCCGGATGGCGTCGCGGCCGATCCGCACCTTCCACGGCGTCGGCCAGTCGCCGGTGAAGGCCTCCTCGCAGTCATGCATCAGCGCGTCGTAGGCATAGCCCTCCGGCGCCAGCCGGCTGGCCAGCACGCAATGCTGGGCCACGCTGAAGAAGCGCTGGGTGTTGCCGACGAACCGGCACTGGTAGGCCAGCGGGCGGGCGATGTCCTCGATGTCGAAGGGGCCGAAATCCGGGGTCTCCAGATCGACGGTGCGCCCCGAATAGGTGATCATGACCGCCGTCGGCTCGGGCACGTCGAGCAGATCGAACTGGTCGGGATGGGTGATGCGCGGCGACCTGCCACGCCGCTTCGGCGCTGCTTTCTTCATGGTCCTTGAGACTCTAGCAGATCGGCTGAAGGGCGCTCAACCGCGCGTCCGGCCAACTGCGCGTCCGGCCGGGCCCTTGAGGCACCGCTTTCCTCAATCGCCGCTTCCCGCCGGATCGCGCACCAGACTGCTGGTGGCGGCGACGGTGGTTTCCAGCAGGGGCAGCAAGGCCGCGACCTTGTCGGTGTCGGCCGGGCTGTCGTTGATGGCGCGGGCGATGGCGGCCATGCGCGGCACGCCGAAATTGGCGGCCAGCCCGGCCAGCGTGTGGGCCGCCTGCTTCAGCTCCTTCGGTCTGCCGGCCTGGAGGGCGGAGCGGATTGCCGTCAGCTCGCGGAGCGCCGTCTCCGGCAGCAGCTGCAGCATGCCGTCCAGCGCCTCGCCGCCCAGCGCCAGCCGCAGTTCGGCCAGCTTCACCCGGTCGACCAGCGGCAGGGCCGAGAAATGGCCGCCCTCGGCCGCCGGGCGGCTGGGCACCGGCACCACGCGCCCCTCCTGCGGCCGGGTCGCCAGATCAACCAGCACGGCGTTCAGCTGGTCCCAGTCGATCGGCTTGGTCAGATAGGCGTCGAGCCCGGCGGCCAGATGGCCGTCGCGATGCTCCGGCAGGGCGTCGGCCGACAGCCCGACGATGGGGATGCGCGCGACCGGCCCGTCCAGCCGCCGGATCGCCCGTGCGGTCGACCGCCCGTCGAGCACCGGCATCTCCATGTCGAGGATCAGCGCGTCGTAATCGGTTGCCACGATGGCATCCAGCGCCGCCCGCCCGTCGGTCACCGCGTCGATCCGGTGGCCGATGCGGGACATCATGGCGACGACCAGCATGCGGTTGATGTCGTTGTCCTCGGCCAGCAGCAGCCGCAGCGGCACCTGCGTCGGCTCCGGCGTCTCGGCCGCCCCGGGGAGCGCCGGGCGGGCCCCCAGCTCGCCGACCGGCGGCGCCTCCGCCAGCCGGCTGCGGATCGAGAAGCGGAAGGTGGAGCCGCGGCCGGGCGTGCTGGCGACGGTGATCTCGCCACCCATCGCCTCGACCAGCCGCTTGCAGATCGCCAGCCCCAGGCCGGTGCCGCCATATTTGCGGCTGGTCGACACATCGGCCTGGACGAAGGCGTCGAACAGGCGGGCGCGCTGCTCTTCCGTCATGCCGATGCCGTTGTCCTCCACCTCGAACCGCAGGGTGACGGGCGCATCGGCCGGTGCCGCCTCTGCGGGCGGATCCGGCGACCAGATGGCGATCTCGATGGTGCCGCGGTCGGTGAACTTGATGGCGTTGGACACCAGGTTGAACAGCACCTGCCGCAGCCGGGTCGGGTCGCCGCGGATGTGGCGCGGCGTGTCGTCGGCGATGGAGGCCGACAGGCTCAGGCCCTTGGCCGCCGCCCGCACCAGGAACAGCTGGACCACGTCGTCCACCAGCCGGGGCAGGGAGAAGTCGATCTCCTCCAGCGTCAGCTGCCCGGCCTCGATCTTCGAGAAATCCAGCACGTCGTTCAGGATGGTCATCAGCGTGTCGGCCGATGACCGCAGCGTCTTGACGAAAGCCTTCTGCTGCTCGTTCAGGCCGGTGCCCATCAGCAGGTCGCCCATGCCGATCACCGCGGTCATCGGCGTGCGCAGCTCGTGGCTCATCATCGCCAGGAAGCGCGACTTGGCGCTGCTGGCATTCTCCGCCGCGATGCGGGCGGCCTCCGCATCCTCGCGCGCGCCGTCCAGCTTCTCCGCCAGGGCGAAGGTCTCGGCCGCCAGCCGGGTCAGCTGGTCCTCGGCGGCGCGCAGCTCCTCCTGCGACCGGCGGCTCTGGGTCACGTCGGCGCAGGAGCCGGCGATCCAGCGCGCCCGGCCATCGGACGCTCCCCCCGTTTCCGGCACCGGCCGCAGGGTCAGCGCATTCCAGAAAACGCTGCCGTCCTTGCGGTAGTTCAGCACCTCCACCGACAGCGGCCGCGCCTCCGCCAAGGCGGCGCCGATCGCCGCGGCGGTGTCCGGATCGGTGTCCGGCCCTTGCAGGAAATCGCCGTTCCGCCCGATCACATCGCCGGCCTCATAGCCGATCATGTCCAGGAAGGCGCGGTTGCAATAGACGATCGGATGGTCGGGCCGGGTCGCGTCGGCCACGATGATCCCGGCGCCGCTGGTCTCGACCACGGCGGCCAGCATCGCTGCATCGGGCATCGCTGCACTGGGCATCGCTGCACTGGGCATCGCGGCCTCGGGCGAAGCGGCGAAGGGCGGTGTGGGGGAGGGGAGCGGCGCGGTCACGGGCAGGTCCTGATCGGTTCGGAAAGAGCGCGCGGGGAGTCAGGATAAGCGGTCGCGGGGCCGATTGCCATTGCCCGGCTGGAGGGGCCGGCCGGAAGGCCCGGTCATGCAGGCTGGTTGGCCGGGCCGATTTGCCGGACACTGCATGCGAACGATCATCATCGTTGCGTCATAGCGATTCCGTTAACGACTGTGCAATGGTGTAGTCAGAAAACTGTGCTGGCCGGCCATGCCGATAGCAGCCGGAGAACTTTGGCGGAGCGGAGAGCGTCATGGTGGTGGAGGCAGGCAACCGGACCCGCCAGGTCCGGACGATACACGATCTCGGTGTGCTTCTGGTCGAGGATGACGACTTCACCCGCAAGCTGATCTACCGGCTGCTGCACGACATCGGGCTCCGCACGGTGTTCGAGGCGGCGGACGGCATCCAGGCGCTCGATATCCTGCGCAAGAGCGGCGAAGACGTCGACGTGGTGATCTGCGACCTGGAAATGCCGCGCATGGGCGGGCTGGACCTGCTGCATGCCCTGCGCACCGCCACCGGCAATCCGCTGGCCGACCTGCCGGTGCTGGTGCTGACCGGCCACCGCGAGGCCGACGTGGTGAAGCGCGCCATCGCCTACGGCATCTCCGGCTATCTGGTGAAGCCGGTGTCGAAGGCCGACCTGATGAAGCGCCTGACCTTCGTCATGCAGAAGCGCTGACGGTCGGGAACGGCGGCGCGCGGCTCCGCCCGCGGCTCCGTTGCGCACCGCAACCCGCTCTGGCGCTTTCGCCTTCCTTGCTGTAGTAAGTAAGGCTGCTGCCGCCGTGACGCGAAAGGTCCATGGGTTCCTTCCATCCTTCGCCCGGCCCGCTCCGATCCCGTTTCCGGCCTCGGGGAGAGCCGTGAGCAAAGATCGACCTCCCGGGTCGTCCCCCAGGTCGCATGACGCACGCCCCTCCGGTGCGGACCGGTCCTGCGCGCGCGTTTCCGATCTGTTGGACGACTTCCTGACGCGCGGCGACGCCGCCGAGTCCGGCGGTTCCGATCCGGACGATCCGTCCCCAGCAAGAATCCCGCCCGGCGGGGATCGCTCCAGGATCCCACTCGGCGAGGATCGCTCTAAGATCTCGCTCGGCGAGATCATGGACACGCTGGGCGACCGCGCCTTCGGCGCACTGCTGCTGATCCTGTCGATTCCCAACGTGCTGCCGGTCCCCGGCCTGTCGACCGCCACCGGCGTGCCGATGATCCTGCTCGGCGCCCAGATGGCGGCGGGCCGGCACAGCCCCTGGCTGCCCCGCCGCATGTTGGCGGCCAGCTTCGACCGCAAGGCCTTCCTGGGCGTCATCCGCCGGGCCAGGCCGTGGGCGGAGCGGGTGGAGCGCCATCTGCGCCCGCGCTTGCCGGCGATGGCCGGCCCGACCGCCGAACGGCTGCTTGGGCTGGCGGTGGTGGTCCTGGCCGTCATCCTGTCCCTTCCCATCGTCTTCGGAAACCAGCCTCCCGCCCTCGCCATCGCGCTGATCGCGCTGGGGCTGATGGAATCCGACGGAGTCTTCGTGTCGGCCGGCCTTGTCGCCGGCCTTCTTGCCATCGCCATCGTCGCCGCCGTCCTGCTCGGTCTCGGGCAGGCGGCGGTCGCCGTGGCGCAACAATTGATCGGTTGAGGGAGCGCCCCCCAAGGGCACAAAGCCATGATTTGGGAACTGTTGGTCATCGTCCTGCTGATCCTGCTCAACGCCTTCTTCGCGATGTCGGAGATGGCGCTGGTGTCGGCGCGCCGCGCCCGGCTTCAGCAGATGGCCGAGGAGAAGGGCGGCGCCGGTGCCCGCGCGGCCCTGGAGCTGTCGGAAGACCCGAGCCGCTTCCTGTCCACCGTGCAGGTCGGCATCAGCCTGACCGGCATCATCGCCGGCGCCTATGGCGGCTCCACCCTGGCCGAACGGCTTGGCGGCGTGCTGGACGAACAGGTCGCCTGGATCGCCCCCTACGGCCACACCGTCGCCTTCGCCCTGGTGGTCGCCGCCATCACCTATTTCTCGCTGATCATCGGCGAACTGGTGCCCAAGCGCGTCGCGCTGATCTCGTCGGAGCGGATCGCCTCGCTGGTCGCCACCCCGATGCGCACGGTGTCGCGCCTGTCGGCCCCGGTGGTCTGGCTGCTCGGCGTGTCGAGCGACGCGGTGCTGAAGCTTCTGCGCCTGCCGACCTCGCGCGAGCAGACGGTGACGGAGGAGGAGGTCAAGACCCTGATCGCCGAAGGCACCCAGAGCGGCGTCTTCGAGCCGGCCGAACGCCAGATGATCGAGGGGGTGATGCACCTGTCCGACCGCACGGTGCGGTCGATCATGACCCCGCGCCCCGACCTGATGTGGCTCGACATCGACGACAGCCCCGAAACCCTGGCCCGCGAGATCTGCGAGAGCGGCTATTCCCGCTTCCCGGTCTGCCGCGGCGACGTCGACGAGGTGCAGGGCATCGTCGCCACCAAGGCGCTGCTCGACCAGTCCTTGAAGGGAATTACCTTCGACCTGCGGACGGCGATGGTCCAGCCGCTGGTCGTCCATGACGGCACGCCGGTCTTCCGCCTGCTCGACCTGTTCAAGCAGGCCAGCGTCCACATGGCGGTGGTGGTCGACGAGTATGGCAGCGTCGAGGGTCTGGTCACCATGACCGACATCCTGGAAGCCATCGCCGGCGAACTGCCGGACAGCACCCAGGAAGGCGAGTCCGGTGCCGTCCAGCGCGAGGACGGCAGCTGGCTGGTCGACGGCATGACCCCGGTCGAGGAGGTCGAGGCGCTGGTCGGCGTCAAGAACATGAAGGGGGAGGGCGATTTCCACACCATCGCCGGCTTCCTGCTCGACCATTTCGGCCATGTTCCGACCGCGGCCGAGCATTTCCACTGGAACGGCATCCGCTTCGAGGTCGTCGACATGGACGGCCGCCGCATCGACAAGGTGCTGATCCAGCTGAACCCGGAGGTTTCCGAGGGCTGAGGGCGGAGGAGGGGCGGAGCCGGGAAGACAAGCCGCCCTTCAATGCAGCGCCGTCTCCCCGCCGCGGAAGCGCACCCCCTCGTCGCCCTTGGTCATCCGCACCGCCTCGACCAGATCGCGGACCTCCTCCGACAGATCGTTCGCTTTCCAGCCATGGCCGTCGGCCCCGGCCACCACCAGCAGGCGCAGCGTGGTGCGCAGAAGGTCGCCGGCCTCCCAGCCGTTGGACCGTTCAGCCTCGCGCGCCATGTGCAGCAGGCCGGTGGCAAAAGTCAGGACCTCGGGGTCGACCTTCATCGGGCGCTCCTCCCCGCCCGCAAAGGGCGAAATCTGTTGGTCTGACAAACAATTATTGGAACGCCACCTTGGTCTGTCAAACCCATCCTTCAGCGGCAGGGGGAAGGGCTTAGGTGCCGTGCATCCGTTCGATCCGGATGCGGGTCGCCAATCCCGTTGCCGCTGTTGACAGGCTCCCTACTAGTTGGTAGGTTTGGGCATGAACACGCAATCGACCAGGGCCGACAACATTCTCCGCTGTGCGCGCTCCCTCATCGTCAGGGGCGGCTACAACAGTTTCAGCTATGCCGACATTTCCAAGGTCGTCGGCATCCGTACGGCGAGCATCCATCATCATTTCCCCAGCAAATCCGATCTGGTCCGCGTGCTCGTCGCGCAGTACCGGGAGGAGGCTGCGGCGGGACTGTCCCAGTTGGAACAGGCCATCCCCGATCCGCTCGACCAACTCCGCGCCTATCTCGGCTATTGGGAGCGGTGTTTCGCCGATATGGCCGCCCCTTTCTGCGTCTGCGCGCTGCTCGCGGGCGAAATCCCGGTTCTGCCCGAGGAGGTCGCCGCGGAAGTGCGGGCACATTTCCGCCAACTCGCCGACTGGTTGACGGGAGTTCTTGAACGCGGCGCCGCTCAAGGCCGTCTCCGTCTGTCCGGAACCGCTAGGGCTGACGCCGAGATGCTCCTGGCGACCACGCATGGCGCGATGCTGTCGGCCCGTGCCTATGGCGACGCCACCGCCTTCGGCGCCATAACCCGTCCTCTGCTGGAGCGGATCGCCGCCTGAAAAGCAGGTCCTTGCCCGCTGGGTAAACGCTTGGCCACTGAGCCTACCAACCAGTAGGTAGTTTTTCCCTTAAGGCGGGACCTCATCCTCCCGCTCCTCTGAACCCGAAAGGAAATCGCTGATGTTCGGAATTTCTCCGATCGGCTGGGTCCACACGCTCGGCAGCCTGCCGGCCATCCCGGTGGCCGCCTACATGTTCGCCCGTTATGGCCGGATCGTGCCGCGTTCCATGCCGGGTGCCGTCTATTTCGCGTCCATGCTGATCGGTGCCTCGACGGTCTTCCTCGTCGCCCATCAGCCGGTCAGCGTCGGCATCGGCGCCGTGACCATCCTGCTGCTGCTTACGGGTTATGGAATCGGGTGGGCATCGGCGGCGGGGCGCACGGCCCGTTACGTCGAGACCGTTTGCCTCAGCGTCAGCGCCTTCCTGCTGATGGTGCCGACGGTCAGCGAAATCCTGCGCCGGGTTCCCGATGGCCATCCTCTGGTGACCGACCTGAAGTCGCCGCTGCTGCTGGGCGCCCAGGGCGCGCTGGCGGTCATCCTCGTCGTCGGCCTGACCGCCCAGATCGTCCATCTGGCGCGGCGCGGGCAATAGACCGTCCCGTCCCCGGAGGGTGCGGCGGTTCAGCCCTCCAGCGGCGGCAGGCGGGAAACGAAACGACCCTTGACGCCCTGGGGCCATTGCTTGAACGGAACGATGCCGTCCTCGGTGGCGGCATAGGCGCGCAGATAGGCGGTCAGCGTCTCGACCGTCATCTCGTCCGGGGCGAAGTCACCCAGCACATAGCTCATCCGCGCGGCCGAGCGCACAGCGACCGCGCAGGGGCGGCGGCAGCTCATCAGGCAGCGTATGGGGCGCAGCCGCACCGAGGCGGCCAGATCGGGGTTGTCGGCCAGCGCCCGCTCCATCAGCGCCACCAGCTCCGCCCCCGGCCGGACGGCGTCAAGCGGGTCTTCCGGACGGCGGCAGGTCTCACAGACGACAAGCTCGACGGTCATGCTCTGGCTTTCAAAACTGTTCGGGGGAGCCGTTAGGTCTGACAGCTAGAGCCCGGTTCGGTGCCTGTCAACGCGCTTCCGCCTTGCCAACACCCCCGAAACTCCCGACGATGCGGGCCATCGGGGACGATGGGCGGGAACGGCGGACGGGCATGAGCGCGAGGCAAAGGATCGTCCGTGAACGCCGGCAATACAACCAGCTCGCCGCCGACCAGACGCTGGAGGACTACGCGCTCCGCTACACCGCGGAACGGGCGCGGCGCTGGAGCGCCTGGCGCGTCGCCAACACCGCGCTGGGCGCCATCTCCTTCCTGGCCTGCGAGGCGCTCGGCGCCGCCGTCACCCTGACCTACGGCTTCGAGAACGCCATGGCCGCCATCCTGGCGGTGGCGCTGCTCAGCATCCTGATCGGGCTGCCGATCACCTACCATGCGGCCAAGGCCGGGGTGGACATCGACCTGCTGGCCCGCGGCGCCGGCTTCGGCTATCTCGGCTCGACCATCACCTCGCTGGTCTACGCCTCCTTCACCTTCATCCTCTTCTCCATCGAGGCCAGCATCATGTCGGCGGGGCTGACGATGGTGCTGGGCATCCCGGCCTCGGTCGCCCATGTCATCAGCTCGCTGGCGGTGATCCCCATCGCCGTCTACGGCATCCGCTTCATCAGCCGCATGCAGTGGGCGACGCAGCCGGTGTGGATCCTGCTGCAATGCGTGCCGCTGGCCTATTTCTTCCTGCTCGACCGCGAGACGCTGGCGCAATGGACCTCGCTTCCGGGCGTCTACGCGCCGGATGGCGGGCTGTCGCTGCTGCCCTTCGGCATGGCGGCCTCCGTCCTGCTCTCGCTGCTGCCTCAGATCGGCGAGCAGGTCGACTATCTGCGCTTCCTGCCCTCCCAGGCCCGCATCGGGCGCCTGCGCTGGTGGGCGGCGATGCTGGCCGGCGGGCCGGGCTGGGTGCTGATCGGCAGCCTGAAGCTGGCGGCGGGATCGCTGCTGGCCTTCCTCGCCATCAAGCACGGGCTGGCGTTGGAGGACGCGGTCCAGCCCAACAGCATGTACCACATGGCCTTCCTCGACGTGTTCGGCTCCCCCGCCGCGGCGCTGGCGCTGACCGGCATCTTCGTCGTCGTCTGCCAGATGAAGATCAACGTCACCAACGCCTATGCCGGCTCCATCGCCTGGTCGAACTTCTTCTCCCGCCTGACCCGCAGCCACCCCGGCCGCGTCGTCTGGCTGGTGTTCAACGTGCTGCTCGCCTTGCTGCTGATGGAGATCGGCATCCTCGGCGTGATCGAGAGCATCCTCGGCCTCTACGCCAACGTCGCGGTGGGCTGGCTGGGGGCGGTCGCCGCCGACCTGGCCGTCAACAAACCCTTGGGATTCAGTCCGCCGGGGATCGAGTTCAAGCGCGCCCACCTGTACGACATCAATCCCGTCGGCACCGGCGCCATGGGCCTGTCGGTGCTGTGCTCCACCACCGCCTTTTTCGGCCTTCTCGGCCCGGTGGCGCAGGCGCTGGCCCCCTTCATCGGACTGGTGGTCGCCTTCGCCGCGGCCCCGCTGATCGCCTGGAGGACCGAGGGCCGCTATTACATCGCCCGCAAGTCCGACAGGTTGCCCGGCGACGCCGCGACCATCCGCTGCTCGATCTGCGAGAATCCGTTCGAACGGCAGGACATGGCCTTCTGCCCGGCCTACGACGCGCCGATCTGCTCGCTCTGCTGCACGCTGGAGGCGCGCTGCCACGATCTGTGCAAGACCGACAGCCGCTTCGCCGACCAGATCGCCCGCAGCCTGCAACGGGTGCTGCCGAAGCGGATGGCGGCCGGCGTCCACACCCGCACCGGCCATTTCATCGGGGTGATGACGCTGTTCTCGCTGGTGCTGGGCGGGGTGCTGGTGGTCATCGACTTCCAGTACGCCAATGCCGAGGCGGCGGAGCGGGCGGCGATCCACACGGCGCTGGTCTCCGTCTTCGTCTGCCTGTTCATCCTGTCCGGCGTCGCCGCCTGGCTCTTGGTGCTGGCCCAGGAGAGCCGCCGCAAGGCGGAGGAGGAGACCGGCCGCCAGACCGCCATGCTGATGGACGAGATCGCCGCCCACGAGCGCACCGACGCCGCCCTGCAGAAGGCCAAGGAGGTGGCGGAGGCCGCCAACGCCGCCAAGAGCCGCTACATCATCGGCGTCAGCCACGAGATCCGGGCGCCGCTGAACGCCATCTCCGGCTATGCCCAGCTTCTGGAGAGCAACAGCACCCAGCGCCCGCAGGACGCCGTCCGCGTCATCCGCCGCAGTGCCGAGCATCTGTCGAACCTGATCGACGGGCTGCTCGACATCTCCAAGATCGAATCGGGCCTGCGCCGGCTCAGCCGCGACAAGGTGCAGCTGATCGACTTCCTCGACCAGCTGGCCGACATGTTCCGCATCCAGGCCGCCGCCAAGGGTCTGGACTTCCGCTATGCCCGCGTGCCGCACCTGCCGGCCTGGGTCCACACCGACAGCAAGATCCTGCGCCAGATCCTGATCAACCTGCTGTCGAACGCGGTGAAATACACCGAGAGCGGCCATGTCGCGCTGACCGTCCGCTACCGCAGCCAGATCGCCGAGTTCGAGATCGCCGACAGCGGCATCGGCATCCGCGATGAGGATCTCGACCGCGTCTTCGAACCGTTCGAGCGCGGGCGCGGGGCGGCGGTGCGGGCGGTGGCCGGCACCGGGCTCGGCCTGACCATCACGCGGGTGCTGACCCGGATCATGGGCGGCGACATCGCGCTGCGCAGCAAGGCGGGGGAAGGCAGCGTCTTCACCGTCCGCCTGCTTCTGTCGGAGGCGATGCACCGGCCGGGCGAGCAGGTGGAGCGCCGCGCCATTACCGGCTATGCCGGGCCGCAGATCACCATCCTGCTGGCCGACGACGACCGCGACCATCTGGCGCTGATGACCGACATCCTGCGCCCGCTGGGCTTCGTGCTGTTCACCGCGTCCGACGCCGCCACCTGCCTGGAGCTGGCGGCGCAGTGCAAGCCCGACGTCGCCATGCTCGACATCTCCATGCCGGGCGAGAGCGGCTGGGACGTGGCGGAGGGGCTGCGCCGGCAGTTCGCCGACCGCATCCGCATCGTCATGGTCTCGGCCAACGCCTACGAGGCGCAGGGGCCGGGCGATGGCCGGGCACCGCACGACGCCTTCGTCGCCAAGCCCATCGAAATCCACGCGCTGCTCGACCGGCTCCAGGCGCTGACCGGGCTGGAATGGATCCATGCGGTGGAAAAACCCGCGAAACCGCTTGCCCCGCCCACGGCGCCGGCCGATCAAGCTTCTCTGCCTGTTCAGTCGCCGGTCCCGCCGCCC
>NZ_WHOS01000008.1 GCF_013340935.1 Azospirillum melinis
CGCGGCGTGACGTCGACGCCCAGGCTGTCCGGCGTGACGGTCTCCAGCGGCTTCTTCTTCGCCTTCATGATGTTGGGCAGCGAGGCATAGCGCGGCTCGTTCAGGCGCAGGTCGGCGGTCACCACCACCGGCAGCTTGAGCTCCACCGTCTCCAGCCCGCCGTCGATCTCGCGGGTCACGGCAACCGTGCCGTCACCGGCGGCGATCTTGGAGGCGAAGGTACCCTGGCCCCAGCCGAGCAGGGCCGCCAGCATCTGGCCGGTCTGGTTGCAGTCGTCGTCGATGGCCTGCTTGCCGAGGATGACGAGGCCGGGGGCCTCCTTCCCGACCAGCGCCTTCAGGACCTTGGCGACGGCCAGCGGTTCGGTCGTCACGTCGGTCTGCACCAGGATGGCGCGGTCGGCGCCCATGGCGAGTGCCGTGCGCAGCGTCTCCTGGGCCTGGGTCGGGCCGACGGAGACCACCACGATCTCGGTCGCCTTGCCGGCTTCCTTGAGGCGCACGGCTTCTTCGACGGCGATCTCGTCGAAGGGGTTCATGCTCATCTTCACGTTGGCGGTCTCGACGCCGCTGCCATCCGCCTTGACGCGGATCTTCACGTTGTAGTCGACCACTCGCTTAACGGGGACGAGGACTTTCATAACTCACCCTGGCTGCTGAGCGCGCGCCTGTTACGGCGAACACCGCGAAAATTGCTGTGGTTGCGAACGGACCATAGGATCTGGCAATACCACTGTCAATGACGCGCCGGACGCGCGGGTGGCGTTGTTTGCCGCCCTGTTTGTCGCGGCCAGGGCGGCGGCAAGGGAGAGGGCGCGGCGCCAATCGGAATGCGCATACTCAGCGGTTCGCGCCCGGCACCCACAGCACATCGTCCGCCCCATTGCGGTTCACCACCCGGCTCAGCACGAACAGGTGGTCCGACAGCCGGTTGACGTATTTCAACGCCGCCGCGGTCACCGGCTCGTGCCGCGCCAGATCGGTCATCAGCCGCTCCGCCCGGCGCACCACGGTGCGGGCCAGATGCAGATGCGCCGCGGCCGGCGAGCCGCCGGGCAGGATGAAGGAGGTCAGCGGCGCCAGACCGGCGTTCATCGCGTCGATCTCCGTTTCCAGCCGGTCGACCTGGGCCTGCACGATGCGCAGCGGCGGGTATTTCGGCTCCTCCTCCTCCGGCGTGCAGAGGTCGGCGCCCAGATCGAACAGATCGTTCTGGATGCGGCCCAGCATGGCGTCGGCGTCCGGCCAATCACGGGTATGCAGCCGCGCCATGCCGATGACGGCGTTCGCCTCGTCCACCGTGCCGTAGGCGGCGACGCGGCGGTCGCCCTTCGGCACCCGGCTGCCGTCGCCGAGCGAGGTTTCGCCGGCGTCGCCGCCGCGCGTGTAGATCTTGGTCAGCTTTACCATGGGAAAGCGTCAGCCTTGGGTCAGGATGGCGAGGACGAACAGCAGCAGGGCGGCACCCTGGAGCATCACGCGCAGCCGCATCGCCTTGTTGGAGCGGCGCGGGTCTCCCCTTCCGCCGCGGGCCATGAAGAAGAGGCCGACGAACAGCGAGCCGACCACCGCCAGCATCGCCATGACCATCAGGATGGGGAAGAGAGTCTGCATGGGGCTCACTATATCCCAGCATCCGGCCCGCGCCTACGGCGACGGAATCGGGACTTGGGGTAATCACCCGGTTGCCAAAGCCGTTGGACTGCATACAGTGCGCGGCGTCGGGACCGGGGAAGCCGGCGGAATGGGCTGGCGGAACTGACATGACTTTGGAGAAGCAGGCGATGCAGCGGCGGACTTTCCTGAAGACGGCCCTGAAGGCGACCGCGATCACCGCGGCCGGCACCGGCGCCCTGGCGGTGCTGGGCCGCGAGGCCGTCCAGGCTGCCCCCGGGGCCGCTCCCGCCGCTGTCCCGTCGGTGTCCTTCCCGATGGACTTCCTCTGGGGCGTCTCGACCTCCAGCTACCAGATCGAGGGCGCCGTCGCCGAGGATGGGCGGGGGCCGAGCGTCTGGGACACCTACAGCCATTCCTTCGGGCGGATCGCCAACGGCGACACCGGCGACGTCGCCTGCGACCATTACCACCGTTATGCCGAGGATGTGGATCTGATGGCGAAGGCCGGGATGAAGGCCTACCGCTTCTCCATCGCCTGGCCGCGGGTGATGCCGCAGGGCACCGGTGCGGTGAACGTCAAGGGTCTGGACTTCTACGACCGGCTGACCGACACGCTGCTGGCGAAGGGCATCCAGCCCTGGCCCTGCCTGTTCCATTGGGACCTGCCGCAGGCGTTGCAGGACAGGGGCGGCTGGACCAACCGCGACATCGCCGGCTGGTTCACCGACTACGCCCTGGCGGTGACCGCCCGGCTGGGCGACCGCGCCCGCAACTGGGCGATGCTGAACGAGCCGTCGGTGGTCGCCATCTTCGGCCACGGTACCGGCGGGCATGCGCCGGGCCTGACCGGCCGCCAGAACTGCCTGAAGGCGATCCACCACCAGAACCTCGCCCAGGGCACGGCGATCGCGGCGCTGCGCCAGACCGGCGGCAGGAACTGGCGGCTCGGCACCGTGCTGTCGCTCCAGCCGTCCTGGCCGGTCGGCGGGCTCGACTCGAACTATCCCGCGTCGCTGATGTGGGACGCCCTGTGGAACCGCTCTTGCCTGGACCCGCTGTTCAAGGGCCGCTTCCCGGAGCAGCTGGAGGCCGAGTTCACCCGCATCGCCAAGCCCGACGATCTGGCCCGCATCAAGCAGCCGGTCGATTTCCTCGGCGTCAATTACTACAGCCGCATGCACCAGCAGCCGGACGGGCAGGGGCTGTTCGGCACCGGCTATGGCTCCGCCCCCGAGGGCACGCGCAAGACCGGCATGGAATGGCCGGTCGAGCCGGACGGGCTGAGCGAGATCCTGGCCGAGTTGCAGGAGAAATACGGCAACCCGCCGGTCTATGTGACGGAGAACGGCGCCGATTACCCCGACAGCGTCGGCCCCAGCGGCCGGGTCGAGGACCGCGACCGCATCGCCTACCTGCGCGACCATCTGCTGGCCGCCGCCAAGTCGATCGACGAGGGCTGCAACCTCAAGGGCTACATGGCCTGGACCCTGCTGGACAATTTCGAATGGTCGGAGGGCTACCGCCGCCATTTCGGCCTCGTCCAGGTCGACCGCAAGACGATGGCCCGCACGCCCAAGGCCAGCTACGACTGGTACGCCTCGGTCATCCGCAACAACGCCGTTCCGCTGGTCTGAGCAACCGCGCTAGACTGTGGCCATGCCGACCCCCCGCCCGCCCCAGCCCACCCGGTTCGCCATCCAGAAGGCGCGTGGCAAGGGCTGGAGGACGCTGGAGGTTGGGGAGGAACTGGCCCATGCCAAGGCGCGGTTCGACCGGATGGTCGGCGTCAACCCGCGGGCCTATTTCCGGCTGATCCAGCTCGATTACAACGCCGACTCCGGCTATGAGGGCATGGAGTTCAACTGGACGCTGATCGAGCTGTACGATCCCACCCAAGGCGGCCGGGTGAGGCCGGCGGCGAAGCCGGCTCCGCCCAAGCCCGTCCCGACCGCCACTCGCAAGCCGAAGGGCGGGCGCACGGCCGCGGAGCCCGTCGCCCTGCCGCTGCGCATCTATCTGGCGGTGATCCTGATCGGCACGCTGGCTGGCGGCCTCGCCTATCTGCACTTCGTCGGTGGACGGTAGAGCCTCACTCCGCCGTGTAGCCCTTGCGGCGCATGCACTGGGCGAAGATTTCCTTGCGATAGCCGAACTGCGGCGTTTCCGGCAGCGGGCGCAGCGGATAGCCGCGCAGGCGCATGGTGGTGTCCACCTGCTCGGTGCATTCGTCATAGGCGACGGTCGGCACGTCCGGGCTGGCGGTCCATTCGCGGTAGGCGGGCGGGCTGCTGCATCCGGACAGCAGGACCAGCGCGGACAGGGCCGCGGACAGGCAGGCCAGCCCCGGCAAGGCCGCCAGGAGTCGCGGGCGTGCGGCGTCGGTTCCGGCCTTGGCGCCGGTCATGGTCCCGGTCATGGCGTGCGTCCTGTTCCTTTTTCGCCCACGATTTGACGCTACCACGTCCGGCCCTTTCCGATCCATTTTCGCGCACCATTTCCGGGAACGCGCCTTTTCGGCAACGCTGCGCGGCTGACAAAGCAGACGCCCAAAAATCGCCGCCGGAAATAGGGCGCAATCTGGTAACACGATCCTGGTCCCCGATTCGGGGGGAGTGTCGTGGCTCTGAAGTCGGTCTGGCGTCACGGACGAAAGGGAGAGGCAATGTCTGGGATTTCGCGGCGGGTGCATGGTGGCGCCGCGGTGGCGGCTGTAGCACTGGTGGTTTCGGCCCTGACGGTGGGAGCGCCGGGCCCGGCATGGGCCGAGGCGTCGGTCGCCGACATCCAGTGGGCGCAGACCATCCTGAAGGACAAGGGCTACAACATCGGCGGCCGGGCCAAGGGCCAGATGACGCCGGAAACCCGGTCCGCGCTCAGCGCCTATCAGAAGTCGGCGGGCCTTCCCGCTACCGGCAACCTCGACCAGGCCACCATCGCCAAGATGATGGGCGAGCGCGAGAGCAAGGCCGCGCCGACCATGGGCAGCCTGTCCAAGAGCCAGGTCGGCCAGACCCGCCACGACAAGGAGGTGGCGCCCCGCGCCGCCCCGACCGGCCGTGTCGAATCCGGCAATGAGAGCGTCGGCGGCATGGCCCAGTTCGGCGGCGCCCCGGTGTCGTCGTCTTCCTCGTCCTCTTCTTCCTCGTCCTCGGCCAGCCACAGCGCGCCCGCCGCGGCTCCGGCGGCCCGCCCGTCGGCGCCGGCTGCCGCCGCAACATCCAGCGCCACGCCCCAGAGCGCGCCGCGCCCATCGGTCTCCCCATCGGCCGCCCCATCGTCCAGCGCGTCCGAAGGACCGACTCCGCAGGCCGCGCCGCGCGGAGCGGTGGCGGCGACCACGCCCGACGGCAAGCCGGCCCCGGTCGAGGAACCGGCGGCGGTCGGCGCTGCGCCCTCGATCTGGCAGTCCAATGCCGCGCGGGCCGGTGTCGCCGGGCTGATCGCCGCGACGCTGGGCGGCATCGGCTTCGCCTGGTGGCGCAGCGGCCGCGGTGTCGATCCGCTCAGCCGGGCGCCGGCCGGCGACGACAGGCCACGTGAAAACCGTGTCGAGCCGAGCTTCGGCACCCCCCGCCGCCGCGAGGAGCTGACCACCGAACCGCGGCTGACGGCGGAGGCCCGGCGGCGCTGAGCACCGCCCCGATCACATCATCCCCTTTACATCATCATCGGGTAGCCGCCTCCGCCGCAGCCACCGGGGCCGCAGGCGGGGGCAGGGGCGGGCGCCGGTTGGGACTTTCCGACGCGCGGCGCCATGATGGCCTTGGCGACCTCGGTGCCGCCGCAGGACGGGCAGGGGATGCCAGAGTCCTTCTTGGCATCGTAATCGGCCATGTTGTCGAACCACTGGTCGAAATCATGGCCGCAGGCGCAGTGCAGGGCGTAGACGATCATCGCGGGAGCCTCGAAAAGCGGAAGTCCGGGCGCTCTTCTAGCCAGCCCTCCGATGTCCCGCCAGGATCTGCATCAATCGGAAGCGTCAGCGTGACTCGGTGACCCCCACCCGCGCGCACATCGGCAGCAGCGGGCAGGTGGAGCAGCGCGGCCGTTCGCCGGTGCACACCCATTTGCCGAAGGGCACCAGCCGCTCGTTGATCTCCACCCAGTAGCGTTTGGGCAGCACCGCCAGCAGCGCCGCCATCGTCTTCTCGGGGTTACGCGCCTGCACATAGCCCCAGCGGTTGACGATGCGGTGGACATGGATGTCGACCGCCAGCGCCGGGATGCCGAAGCCGACCGCCAGCGTCAGCGCCGCGATCTTCGGCCCCACCCCATGGAAGCGCATCAGCCCGTCCGGCGTGTCGGGCACTTCGCCGTCCTGTTCCTCGACGATGCGGCGGGACAGCGCGCGGATGTCGCGCGCCTTCGGTTCGGGGAAGGTGGCGCCGTGCAGCAGCTGGACCAGCCGCTCCTCCGGCAGGGCGGCCATGGCGGCCGGCGTGTCGGCGACGGCGAACAGCCGCTCTGCCACCTCCAGGCTCGTCTCGTCCCGCGTGCGGGCGGAAATCAGGCTGGCGACCAGCTGCTGGAACGGGGTGGCATAGCCGCGGTCGCGCAGCTCGAACATCGCCGCCTTGGGATAGGGGGCGACCGCGACCCGCAGTCGGCGGAAGACCTCGTCGATGTCGAAGTCCTGGGACGTCGCGGGCTGCACACTCACGGGAGGCCACCTCCGGGGAACGGGCTGCCGAAGAGCCCTGTCCGGTAACCGGCAAATTTCCCGATTGTTCCGCCCGTCCTGTCCCGTTTACAGCGCCTTGATCTGCATCTTGATCGGCCCGTCCGCCCGGCCATGGACGAACTGGTCGACATAGGCGTTGCCCGAATTGTCGATGTCGCGGGCGTGGCCGGTCCAGATGATCCGGCCCTGGTAGATCATGGCGATCCGGTCGGCGATCTTGCGGGCGGACGCCATGTCGTGGGTGATGGTGACCGCGGTGGCGCCGAGATCCTTCACGCACTGCACGATCAGCTCGTTGATGACGTCGGCCATGATCGGGTCGAGGCCGGTCGTCGGCTCGTCGAAGAAGATGATCTCCGGCTCGTCGGCGATGGCGCGGGCAAGGCCGACACGCTTCTGCATGCCGCCCGACAGCTCCGCCGGCGACAGCTCCGCCACGTCGGGGCCGAGGCCGACGGCGCCCAGCTTGGCGACGGCGATCTCCTTGGCCTGGGATCGGGGCATGTGGGAGCCCTGGATCAGGCCGAAGGCGACGTTTTCCCAGACCTTCAGGCTGTCGAACAGGGCGGCACCCTGGAACAGCATGCCGAACTTGTGCAGCAGCTTCTCGCGCTCGCGCGAGCGCAGCCGGGTCGTCTCGACGCCGTCGACCTGGATCGAGCCGGAATCGGGAGTCAGCAGGCCGAGGATGCTCTTCAGCATCACCGACTTGCCGGTGCCCGACCCGCCGATGACGACCAGCGACTCGCCCTTCGCCACCTCCAGATCGATGCCGTTCAGCACCTTCTTCGGGCCGAAATGCTTGGTGACGTTCTTGAGCGCGATCTTGGGAACGGTCATTTCGATGGCGCTCACTTGGTCGAGAAGAAGAGGCCGGTGATCAGGTAGTTCCACACCAGGATCATGATCGACGCCGACACCACCGCGTTGGTGGTCGCAGCCCCGACGCCCTGGGCGCCGCCCTTGGAGTGGTAGCCGTGGTAGCAGCCCATCAGCGCGATCAGGAAGCCGAAGATCGCGGCCTTGACCAGACCGGAGATGACGTCGACCGGCTGGAGGAATTCCCAGGTGCGGTTGATGTAGCTGGCGGCGTTGAAATCCAGCCGGTAGACGCCGACCAGGAAGCCGCCGAAGACGCCGATGATGTCGGCGACGATGACCAGCAGCGGCACCATGGTCAGCCCGGCGATCAGCCGCGGCGCCACCAGATACTTGTGCGGGTTGGTCGACAGGGTGGACAGCGCGTCGATCTGCTCGGTCACCCGCATGGTGCCGATCTCGGCCGCCATGGCGGCGCCGATGCGGCCCGCCACCATCAGGCCGGCCAGCACCGGCCCCAGCTCGCGCGTGATCGACAGCACGACGACGGTGGCGATGGCGCCCTCCGCCTGGAAGCGGGAGAAGCCGCTGTAGCTCTGCAACGCCAGCACCATGCCGGTGAACAGCGCGGTCAGCCCGACCACCGGCAGCGAGTAATAGCCGATGTCGATCATCTGCCGCAGGATCTGGCGCGGATAGAGCGGCGGCCGCACGCAGTGCGACAGGGCGGACCCGGTGAACAGGGCAAGGCGTCCGGTCGCTTCCAGGAAAATCAGGAAGGCCCGGCCGGTGGCGGCAAGGAAACCCATCAGTCGGACCGCATCCTTGGTTTGAGACTCATTTGGGCGATGCGGTCATAGCACCGATGAACGGCTAGGTCATCCTTGGACTTTGCAATGGTGGGGCGAGTTGGTCGTCGCGGTCGAGGGAGCGTGCGGCTGTGTCGGACAACGATGACACGGATGTCACGGATTAAGGCACGGATTTCACGGATATCGCTTCGGCCAGTCATGCCCTTCCAGGCAAAGCAGCCACTTGCCCAAGTGAAATAAAAATCCGTGTAATCCGTGTCAAAATCCGTGACATCCGTGTAAATCTTGCCAGACGAAGCTGCGCGCCGGCTGGATCACATGCCTCGTCTACTCCCCACCCACATAAACCCGGTGATAGCGCCGGCCGAGCGAGGTCAGGATTTCGTAGCCGATGGTGCCGCCCTCATCCGCCACCGTGTCGACCGGGCGGCTCGGGCCGATCAGCTCGACCATGCGGCCGGCCTGGGCCACGCTCTCCGGCAGGCCGGTGACGTCGATGGTGATCAGGTCCATCGAGATGCGGCCGACGATGGGGGCGGCGACGCCGTCGACGAAGACATGGCCCCTGCCGCTCAGCGAGCGCAGATAGCCGTCGGCATAGCCGACGCCGATGGTGGCGATCAGCGCCGGGCCGGTCACCCTGTGGGCGGCGCCATAGCCGACCGTCATCGGTGCCGTGCAATTGCGCACCTGCAAAAGCCGCGCGTCCAGCCGCACGCTGCCGCGCATCGGGTTGGGCAGATGCGGCGTCGGGTTCACGCCATAGAGCGCGCAGCCCGGCCGGGCGAGGTCGAAGTGATGGTCCTTGCCATGGAAGATGCCGGACGAGTTGGCGAAGCTGGCCTTCGCCTTGGGCAGCCGGGCCAGCGCGCCGCGGAAGCGGTCGAGCTGCTCCCCGGTCATCGGGTTGTCGAATTCGTCGGCGCAGGCGAGGTGGGTCATCCAATAGCGGACGTCGATGCCCTCCAGCCACTCAGGATGGCCGGCCAGTTCGTCCAGCTCGTCGGGGCCGAGGCCCAGCCGGTTCATGCCGGTGTCGATGTGGATCACCGCCGGCAGGACCTCGCCGCGCGACACGGCGAAGGCCCGCCACGCCGCGATGTCGCCCAGGTGGTTCAGCACCGGCAGGATGCGGCCGGCGAGGAAATCCCCCTCACAGCCCGGCGGCAGCCCGCCCAGCGAGAACACCTGCGCCTCCGGGGCGACCGGCTCCAGCGCCCGGCGGACGGCGAGCGCCTCCTCCAGCTGGGCGACGACGAAGGTCCGGCAGCCGGCCGCGGCCAGGGCCGGCACAACCTGCGCCACCCCCAGCCCATAGGCGTCGGCCTTGACCACGGCGGAGCATTCCGCCGGTGCCACCCGGTCGCGCAGTTGGCGCCAGTTGGCGACGACGGCGCCGAGATCCACGGTGAGGATTGCGCCGGCGCGCGGGGTCTGGTCGCTCGTCACTCTGGTCACTCGTCGGTCTGGTGGTGCTGGTCGAGATCGCCGAACTTGGTGAACTGGCCGTCGAAGTAGAGACGGACGGTGCCGATCGGACCGTGACGCTGCTTGGCGATGATCACCTCGGCGGTGTTGTGCACCTCGCCCAGGCGCTGCTGCCAGCGCTGATAGCGGTCGTTGAACTTGTCGTCGCTCTCGTCGGGCCGGCGCGAAGGCTCGGCGCGCTCAAGATAATACTGTTCGCGGAAAACGAACATCACGACGTCGGCGTCCTGCTCGATGGAGCCCGATTCGCGAAGGTCGGCCAGCTGCGGGCGCTTGTCCTCGCGAAGCTCCACCGCGCGGCTCAGCTGCGACAGCGCCACCACCGGCACGTCCAGCTCCTTGGCGATGGCCTTCAGGCCGCGGGTGATCTCCGAGATTTCCTGCACCCGGTTCTCCGATCCGCGCGAGGACGAGCCGCGCAGCAGCTGGAGATAGTCGACCACCACCATGCTGAGGCCCGAGGTCCGCTTCAGCCGGCGGCAGCGCGTGCGCACCGCGGCGACCGACAGGGCCGGCGTGTCGTCGACATAGAAGGGGCAGCGCGCCAGATCCTGGCTGGCCTGGACGAATTTCGGGAAGTCGGTGTCGCGGATCTCGCCGCGGCGGATCTTGTCGCCGGGCACCTGCACCTCGTCGGCGAGGATACGGGTGGCGAGCTGTTCCGCCGACATTTCCAGCGAGAAGAAGCCGACGACGCCGCCTTCCTGGCCGGAGGAGCGCATGTGCGCCTTGGCGGCGTTGAAGGCGATGTTGGTGGCGAGCGCCGTCTTGCCCATCGAGGGGCGGCCGGCGAGGATGATCAGGTCCGACGGGTGCAGGCCGCCCAGCTTGCGGTCGATGTCGATCAAGCCGGTTGTCACGCCGGTGACGTGGCTGGAGCGGCGGAAGGCCGCCTCCGCCGTCGTGATGGCGTGCTTGACCGACTCGCCGAAGGCGACGAAGCCGCCCTGCACGTCGCCGGTGGAGGCGAGGTCGAACAGCTGCTTTTCCGCCTCGCCGATCTGGTCGAGTGCCGTGATGTCGAGGTCGTGGCGGTACGCCTCGTTCACCATGTCGGTGCCGACCTCGATCAGCTGCCGGCGGATGAACAGGTCGTGGATGGTCTTGCCGTAATCGCCGGCATTGACCACCGTCACCACGTTGGCGGCCAGTTCCGCCAGATAGGCGCTGCCGCCTTCGACCGCCAGTTCGGGATCGTTGTCGAACAGGGCCTTCAGCGTGACCGGGTTCGCGATCTGGCCGCGGTCGACCATCTTGGTGATGGCGGCGAAGATGCGCTGGTGGGCCGGATCGTAGAAATGCTCCGGCCGCAGGAACTCGCCGACCTTCTCATAGGCCTTGTTGTTGACCAGGATCGCGCCCAGCAGCGCCTGCTCCGCCTCCTCGTTGTTGGGAGGCGTTCGGTATTCCGCCGTCGGCTTGACCGCGGATGACGGGCGGGGATCGAACAGCGATGAGGTCTGGTTGCTCATGGAGGACACAGTATCAGAAACAGAACGCGAACGCTCGGTGAAGGGCGGGGAGCCATCCACAAAAGCTGTGCACAGAAGTTATCCACAGGCTGGGAAGTCTGGGGATAACGGCGGGAAGGGCCGGTGACGCCTGAATGTGACGCCTGGAGGCGTGGCCTCAGAGCTTCCGGGGCCTCACATCTTCTTGGGCTGGGCCGGCTGGGCCGGGTCGGGCATCGTCCCCAGCGCCTCGAACACGCCGTCGACATGGTCGGCGACGCGGTAGAGGGTGGAGCGGTCGATGCGGGCGAAGCCCTGGGCGACCATATGGTCGATCAGCCCCAAAAGCGGGCGCCAGTAGCCGTCGACGTCGGCGATGACGATGGGCTTGTCGTGCAGCTGAAGCTGCTTCCAGGTCAGGATCTCGAAGGCCTCGTCCAGCGTGCCCAGGCCGCCCGGCAGGATGACGAAGGCGTCCGACCGCTCCACCATCATGCGCTTGCGGGTGTGCATGCTGTCGACGACATGCAGCTCGGTCAGGCCGGTGTGCTCCACCTCGGCCGACTGGATGTGTTCCGGGATGATGCCGACCACCTCGCCGCCGGCGGCAATCGCGGCGTCGGCGGCGATGCCCATCAGCCCGACCCGGCCGCCGCCATAGACCATGCGGATGCCGCGCCGTGCCAGCCCGTCGCCCAGCGCGTGGGCGGCCTCCTTGTGGACATCGGCGACACGGGACGACGCACCGCAATAGACGCAGACGGACGACAGGCTCTTCATCGCGGGTCAACCTTTCTCGCCGCCGTCCTCCAAAGGAGGCGGGGCCGCAAAAAAATCTGGCGAATGCCATGGAATATCGGGTGGGGGCGGCGCGTCAACAGCGGCACAGGCACCGTTTAAGCCACGGCATCATCGGGAGGGACCACATGAGCAACCGGGTCGTCAATGTTCTTGCGGCGGCATCCGTCGCCGGTCTGATGTTCACGCTGTTCGGCATGTCGGCCGGCGCCGCCGGCGCCGCCGATCCGGCCGAGCAGGTCAAGGACCGGCAGCAGACCATGAAGAAGTTGGGCGGCGGCATGGGCGCCGTCGCCAAGTTCGTGAAGAACGAGGGCGCCACCGCCGAGGATGCGGCCAAGGGGGCGGAAGCCGTGCTGGCGGTGTCCAAGATGGACCCTAAGAAGATCTTCCCCGAAGGCACCGCCGTCGGCGTGGCCGACAGTGCCGCCAAGCCGGAGCTGTGGAAAAGCTGGGCCGAGACCCAGAAATACTGGAGCGCCGTCCAGCCCGCGGCCGAGAAGCTCGACGCCGCCATCAAGGGCGGTGACCGCACGCAGATCGCCCAGGCGCTCGGCACCACCTCCAAGACCTGCGGGAGCTGCCACGAGGACTTCCGCGTCAAGAAGAACTGACCGGTGCGGCGCGTCCTGACCGCCGCTGCCCTGCTGCTGCCGCTCGCCTTCGCGGGCGGCAGTGCGCAGGCGGCTGGCGAGGCTCCCACAAGTGACGCTGCAAAGGACGCCGTCAGCCGGGGCGCCTACATCTTCAACGCCGCCGGCTGCCTCGGCTGCCACACGGATGAGAAGGGCGGCGGCCAGCCGCTGGCCGGCGGCCGGGCGCTGGCGACCCCCTTCGGCACCTTCTACACCCCGAACATCACGGCGGACCCGGTGAACGGCATCGGCCGCTGGAGCGACGCCGACTTCATCCGCGCCGTCCGCGAGGGCGTGCGGCCGGACGGCGCCGCCCTGTTCCCGGCCTTTCCCTATGCCAGCTACACGCGGATGACCGACCGCGACCTGCTGGACCTGAAGGCCTATCTGCTCAGCCTGCCGGCGGCATCCACCCCCAACAAGCCGCACGACCTGTCGCCGCCCTTCTCCTGGCGCTTCCTGGTGCCGGTCTGGCAGTGGATGTACCTGACCCCCGGCCCGGTCGCCGACGACCCGGCCAAGCCGCCGGCCTGGAACCGCGGGCGCTATCTGGTCGATGCGCTCGGCCATTGCGCCGAATGCCACAGCCCGCGCACCCAGCTCGGCGGACTCGAGTCCGACCGCTATCTCGCCGGCAATCCGCAGGGGCCCGACAACGACAAGGTGCCGGGCATCACCGGCTCCAAGGCCAAGGGCAAGGGGATCGGCGACTGGTCGGACGGCGACCTGTCGCTGTTTCTGGAAGCCGGCCTGACCCCGGACGGCGATGTCGCCGGCGGCGCGATGGGCGAGGTCGTGCGCAACACCACCTCCAAGCTGACGGCAGACGACCGCGCCGCCATCGTCGCCTATCTGCGGACGGTGCCGGCGAAGGAGTGAGGCTTGGCGGCAACAGGCGCCGATTTGGTGCGGAATCCTGATCCATTCGGGCAATCGAGCCCGTTTGGCGGATGGGTCCGCTCCAACGGCGCCATTCTTTTGCGACCTGTCCTTCTGCTATAGTCAGGCATCCTGCCAGTGTGGCGGGCCGCCGGATGGGTGCTCAGGTGAAACGAAACGCGTTGTTCGCAGCTTTGGGCGTGGCTCTGATGGGTGGGGCGGCGGCGGTCGCCCTTTGGCCCGCCGGGAAACCGGCGACCGTGCCAGCGACCGGGCAGGCGACTCTGGCCTCCGCTCCGGCCCCCGTCCCCACGGCTGCGCCGGCACAGACGGCGACGCGGACCGAGACGCAGAAGCCTGCACCGGCGACGCCGGCGGCAGTTCCGGAACAGGCGAAACCCGCCGCACCGAGCTTCGACGTGGTGCGGGTGGCGCCGGACGGGGCGACGGTGATGGCCGGCCGTGCCGCCCCCGGTTCGGAGGTGACGGTCACCGATGCCGGCACCCGCGTCGCGTCGGCCAAGGCCGACCAGCGCGGCGAATGGGTGATGCTACCCGACAAGCCGCTGTCGCCCGGCACCCGCGAATTGAACCTGACCGAAACCCGCCCCGGCGCCGACGCCCCGCTTCCCGCCGACAAGGTGGTTGTGGTGATGGTGCCGGAGCCCGCGGCGAAGCCCGGTCCTGAGTCGCCTGCCGCGCCGGTCGCGGTGGCGGTGCCGCGCGACGGGCTGGCCGGCGCGGCGCCGGCCATGGGCGGCAGTTCACTTTTGCAGGCCCCGCCGCTTCCCGACAACGGCGCCCCGCCGCCACCGGGCGGCGTGTCGGTGGAGACGATGGACTACGATCCCGCCGGCCGGGTGGCGCTGGGCGGGCGGGCGGCTCCCAACAGCGCGGTGCAGCTCTATCTCGACAACATCCTCGTCGGCAGTGCCCACAGCGATCCCAAGGGCAACTGGCGCCTGACCCCGGAAAAGCTGATCGACCCCGGCCTCTACACCCTGCGCGCCGATCAGGTCACCCTGTCCGGCAAGGTGGTGTCGCGGGCCGAACTGCCGGTCCAGGTCTCCGCCATGCCGGCATCCGCCACGGACGGGCGCAACGTCGTCGTCCAGCCCGGCAACAGCCTGTGGCGGCTGGCACGCCGCACCTATGGCGACGGCATGCTCTACACCACCATCTACACCGCCAACCGCGAGCAGATCCGCGACCCGGACATGATCTATCCCGGTCAGATCTTCGCGCTGCCGCAGGTGAATTGAGGCGCGCTGCCCCTTCGGACGTTGTGGGTTTCCGGAATTTTCATCGGCCTTCATCCCCGCGAAGGCGGGGATCCAGGCTTACCGATTGGCCACGCTTGGGAAACACTGGATTCCCGCCTTCGCGGGAATGACGGCCGAAAGAAGCTCGTGATTGAAGCCAGCAGTCAAGCGGTTCAAATCCAAGGCTTCCCCCGGCAAACCCCATAAAAACTTACAAACTCTCAGCCCGGCGGCATCCGCCCGATGGCGGCCCAGCCGAGCGGGGTGAGCCGCAGCACCTCCGGCCCTTCGCCGGCCGGATTCGGGTCGAGCGCCACCAGTTCGCGGTTCTCGAACCAGGCCCAGCGCGCCACCTCAGCGGTGGTGCCGGTCCAGCCCTCGGCCAGACGCTTCAGGACGTCGAGGTCGGCCGCCGCGATGGGGAAGCGCGGCTTCGCCACCGCCGGCTTGGCGGCCGGCGCCGGTGCGGGGGCGGGCACCGGCGGGGCGTCGGCCCCGGCGCGGGCGCGGATCCAGTCGGTCTGGTAGCCGCGCAGCGCCTGTTCCAGTTCCGTGCGCGCGGCCTCCACCGGGCAGCGCAGGTAGGCGTCCAGCAGGGCGCGCAGCGTGTTCGTCGCGTCGGTCATGTCCGTCACCAAACTCCAAAACCAACCCAGTCAGATCGCAACCCTGTCATCGGGCCATTTCGCACCGGAACCGCCCGGCCGGACCGCCGTCACAGCCATCCCGTCCGCCGGAAGCGGACATACAGCGCGGTGCAGGCGACGGCGATCACCGCCAGCACCGCCGGGTAGCCGTACCGCCAGTGAAGCTCCGGCATATGCTCGAAGTTCATGCCGTACAGGCCGGCGACGGCCGTCGGCACGGCGAGGATGGCGGCCCAGGCGGCCAGCTTGCGCGTCACGTCGTTCTGCCGCGCCGATGCCAGGATCATACTGGTTTCGAAGGCGAAGGACAGCACCTCGCGCAGTGAGCCGATCTGTTCGTTGACGCGGATCACATGGTCCTGCACGTCGCGGTAATAGGGCCGGATCGCCGGGTCGATCATCGGCAAATCGAAGCGCTCCAGCCGCGAGCAGACCTCCAGCAGGGGCGAGGCGTTGCGGCGCAGCCGTTCCAGGTCGCGGCGCAGCTGGTGGATGCGCTCAATCTCCCCCGTGCTGGGCGGGCGGGCGATCAGCATGGCGTCCAGCTCGTCCACCGTGGTTCCCATCTGGTCGAGCACGGGAAAGTAGCAGTCCACCACATAGTCCATGATGGTGTAGACGATGAAGTCCTCGCCATGCTTCAGAAGCTGCGGCGCGCTTTCCGCCCGTGCCCGCACCGGCGAATAGCTGGTCGAGGCGCCATGCCGCACGGTGACGACATAGCCGCGGCCGGCGAAGACATGGGTTTCGCCCAGCACCAGCTCGCCCTTTTCCAGCCGGGCGGTGCGCAGGACCATGAACAGGCTCTCGCCATAGACGTCCAGCTTCGGCCGCTGGTGGGCGTGCAGGGCATCCTCCACCGCCAGCTCATGCAGGCCGAACTGCCGCTTCACCTCCATCAGCAGGGCCTCGTCCGGCTCCCACAGGCCGATCCAGACGAAGTGGTTCTCCTTGGCCGCCCAGGCGCCAGCCTCGTCGATGGGCACCTCGGCGATACGCCGGCCGTCGCAATAGGCGGCGCTCGCGACCACGCCGTCGCGGGGCGGGACAGCGGAAGGAGATGGGGCAGGGGAAGGGGAGGGCAGCTGCGTCATGGAGTGGAAAACCGGAAGAGAGGCGGCAGGTCGCCGCCACTCTAAAGAGGTTCCCCGGCAGCGTCGACGGATCCGCAGCCCTCATCCGGGCGGACCGGCCGCCTCGCGCGTTCTCATTGCCAAGGACCAGCTTGCAGGAAGGCGGGGGCGATGTTCGAATCGGCGGCGCGTATGATGTATTTTCTGGCGGCGGTGACGCTCGGCCTGTTCGCCCTGATGTTCATCGGCGTGTCGGCCCTGACGGTGGTGGAGGGGGTGGTCGCATTGGACAGCGGCGTCCTGACCTCGGCCATGCTGGACGGTGTCGGGATGATCGTGCTGGCCATCGCGGTGTTCGAGATCGCCAAATACCTCTACGAGGAGGAGATCGTCCGCGAACGCGAGCTGCGCCGCGCCGACGAGGCCCGCCGCACCCTGACCAAGTTCCTGACCACGATCATCATCGCCGCCAGCCTGGAGGGGCTGGTCCTGGTGTTCGAGGCGCGCACCAGCGAGATTTCCGCCATCATCTATCCGGTGATGCTGCTGGGCGTGGTCACGCTGCTGGTCGTCGGGCTGGGCGCCTTCCAGCTGCTGGCGCGCAAGGCGGAGAGCATCCATGTCGATCCCGCCGCGTCGGAAGCGGACGAGGCCGATGAGGACAAGCGGCCGGAGGTCTAGCGGCGGTTTCCAGAACTCTCCGTCGCTGACGGCGCGGTCGGAAGCCCCGCCGATCCGCCATCGGCAGGCTCAACGCCGACGCAAGGCCACGACAGCGCCAACAACCGCATCGGGGAGCGTCGTTCGTCAGGCGACCGCGGACCCGGTGCGTTCCGACAGCAGGGTCCCGGCGATCTCCAGGGCCTCCTCGCGGGACGAGGCGATCCGCAACGGATAGCCCCAGAATTTGGCGAAGGCAACACCGAAAGCCTTGAAGGCCAAGCGCTTGGCGGCGCTCGGCTCGATCACGATCATCGCCAGCACGAGGCTGCGCAGTTCGGCCTTGTGTTTCTTCATCCACAGCGCATTGCGTTTGTTTTCCTCCTGGCTGTGCTCATGCTCCTCGTCCGGCGTGGAATCGGTCAGCAGAACGAACGGCTCACCGCGACTCAGGCTCGCCTCGAATGCTTGGAAATCCTTGTCGTGGTCATGATCCGGGCCTTTTTCGAAAGTCACCCAGACCAATGGAAAGTTCGTGCTGTCAAACGACATGTCTTGTCTCCTGAGCGGGATTGATGCTGTCACGTGGAGCGGATGTGCCGCCAAGACATGATCGTCGCGACCGCGCTCGGAAGGGTGACGGCCAGCAGTTCCAAGGCGACGAGATGGCCGCCGTCGCGCAAGCCATCGAAGACGCCGCCGAGCGTGCACAGTGTGAAAAGGAGTCCGCCGAAAGCGAGCATGGCCCAATCGGTGGCGCGCCGTCCGGCAAGAGCCAGCAACGCCGGGATGACCCAGGCGCCATAAAAGATCACCGCGCCCCACAGCATTGTGGAATCGAACGTTATGGCCGGCATCTTTCCGCCGCTTCTGATGTATTCGTTCATATAGGAGAAGCATTGGAACGTGATGAAAATCGTAGACCCCACTGCAGGGACCAGCCATGCGAGCGCAAGTCTGATTGATTTCGTTTCGATCATGGGCTCACTCCTGTTTGGATTTTCTCGATGGGGGAGTTGTGCGCCGCCGCCATTAAGAAAGAGCGCGCCGCATGTCCCCGCACCCTGGAAGCAATAGCTCACTCGACTTTTGGCGTCATTGCGCAATCTGACCAATGTATGTTTTAATTCGGCCAAGTTGGAACGCCGCCGGGTGAGGCCCCGATGTATTTGGATGTCCGTGGCGACTGGCTCTCTTATGTCGATGAAATTCCCCGCGCCCTCGTCGCGGCGAATGCCGTTGCCAGTCTCCAGACCCTGGAGCGGTCGCCGCGGCACTCGCATCAGAAAGCGCAACTGCTTTTCACTGTCCGTGGGATCATCAACTGCGAGGTCGATGACGCTGTCTGGATCGTGCCCCCGCAATGCGCCGTGTGGATTCCCGGGGGACTGCCCCATACGGTCTTCGGCTCAGGCGTGGTGGAGTGCATTTCCCTCTTCATCGAGCCTCCCGAGGCGCCGAGGCTGCCGGACAAGTGCTGCACGATCACGGTATCGGGCCTGCTCCATCATCTGCTGATGCGGGCGAACGGGATTCCGGAGCACTATGACGTCGACGGTCCGGACGGCAGACTCGTGTCCGTTATCTTCGACGAGCTGGCTGCGGCTCCGATCGAAGACCTCCGCCTCCCGATCCCCAGCGATCCGCGTCTGAAGAAGCTCACCGCCCTGTTGATCGCGGCGCCGGCGGATCGTGCCTCCGTCGCGGAATGGGCGTCCCGGGTCGCGCTCAGCGAGCGCAGCCTGAGCCGCATGCTGGCGGAGGAGGTCGGCATGAGTTTCGGCCGCTGGCGCCGGCAGTTGCATGTCGTCCTTGCCTTGCGGCATCTGAGCACCGGCCAGACCGTGCAAGCCGTCGCGATGGATCTCGGCTATGAAAGCGCCAGCGGTTTCGTGACCATGTTCCGGAAGATGGTCGGAAAACCACCGGCCCGGTATCTTCTGGAGCGGCCTGGGTCTGGGCCTGCGTCTCGCGATCATGACGGCGGATGAGGCGGGTTTCCGGCAAGGCTGGCCGTACCGATACGCGACGTGCTCACGATCAGAAGCTCTTGGTCATCCCGAGCCCGACGATGCGGCCCGGTCCGGCCGCGACGGTTTCGACGCCCAAATAGAGCGAACCGAAGGTTTCGGCACGCTGGTCGAGGAGATTGCGCCCGAAGGCATAGATTGCCAGATCGCTCGCATCGTTGCTCCACGCGACCCGCGCATCGACAATGTGGTAGGGCTTCAGATCGAACGAGTTGTCGACATCGGCGGGACGGCTCCCGGTGAACTGATACTGCACCCCGAAGGACAACGAACCGGGGAGGCTCACGACGCCGGCCGGGATGTCGTATTGCAGTCCCGTGGTGGTGGTCCATTTCGGCGCGTTGGGCACCCCGTTCCCCGTGACGGTGTTTATGCTGGCGCCATTGGCTCCCAGCTTGCTGTGGGTGTAGCCGAGGCCGCCCGTCAGGGTCAGCCCATCGGTGATGAGCGCGCGGCCCTGAAATTCGAAGCCGGTGGTCTCGTAATCCTGGTAAGTCGTGCCGAACGTTCCGCGCGCCGGATCCAGGTAGGTCATGACGCCGTTCTTGATGGTGTTGCGAAAGGCGCTGGCATCGAGTTCGAGGCGGTCGTCGAACAGGCTTGTCTTTATGCCGGCCTCATAGGTCCAGCCGGTCGCCGCCGGATATGGATCGTCCACCACGCCCTTCACCGGATAGCCGAACAGCGGATAGACCCGCGCGGCGTGTCCGCGCGCCACCGAGACGTAGGTCCGGACCTCATCCGACCATTTGTAGGCCAGCGCCATCCGGCCCGTCGGATAGGTTTGCGAGGCGGAATTCGAGCCTGTCAGATCGCCGATACCCTGCGAGTTCCGGCGCTTGATTTCGATGTCGTCATGGCTCAACCGGCCGCCGACCGAAAACTCCCACCGCTCCGCGACCGGGATCGACATGTCGCCGAACAGGCCAAGATTGGTGCTGTTGAAATCGGAGTTCATCGTGATGGCGTCGAAGTACGGCGCGGGCGCACATTGCGCGCTGACGCACGTACGTCTCCCCTCGCTGCGGGCGACGCTGGCGCCCATGACCCACCGGATCGGATCGCCTTCCCGCGAACTCAGCCGAAGCTCCTGGCTGAAGACGTTCTCCTTATCGTCGAGGTGGCCGCGGGAACTGAAGGCTGGAAATCCGACCCGGTCGTAGAGCAGCCTGTCGGCGTTGTCGCTCTTGCTGTTCAGCTCATTGTGCTGATAGGCGCTGATGGAGGTGACCCTGAAGGCGCCGAATTGGTGTTCCACGGTCAGCGTGGCGCCGCCCTGGGTCGTCATCGACTTCGGCTCGGTCAAGCTTCCGCTGGTCGGAAAGTGCGACGCATCGCGCAGGAGATAGAAGGGTGCGTTGCCTTCATCCCGCAGGTAGCTGCCCGTGAGGGTGACGGTCGTATCGTCGCTGCCGGTGAAGCGCAGCCCGCCACGGAAGGCCCCGATGTTGCGTTTGCCTAGGTCGTCGGTGTAGAGGCTACGGACGTCGCCGCTCTGGTGCCCGAGACGGAGAGCCATGCGTCCATCGAGCGCATCGGCGATAGTGCCGCCCAGGACCATCTCACCCATGCGGTAGCCGTTCGAGCCGATCTCGCCGGTCGCATGGATATCCCGCGTCCCGTCCGGCTGATTGGTGACGACGTTGATGGCGCCGCCCAGGGCATTGCTGCCCCAGAGCGTGCCCTGCGGGCCGCGCATCACCTCGACCCGATCGACGTCGAGGAGGATGCTGGACGCGCCCATCATGCTGTTCGGCACGCCGTCGGTGCTGAAGGCAACCGTGCCGTCGGAATAATTGACGGGCGATCCGAGGGAGCTGACGCCGCGAATCGAGAAGAACTGCGACCCCGTGGCTCTGCTGACCCACTGCACGTTCGGCGAGTTGCGGGCAATCGCCGCGCCGGGATCGAACGGTGCCGCCTTCAAGCTGTCCTGGGGAACGACGGTGATGCTTTCAGGGACATTTTTCAGGTCCTCCCTGGTCTTTCTGGCCGTCACGTCGATAGGGTCGAGGACCAGAGTGTCCGACCGTGAATTCGTTTGCGCGGGCTTTGTCTGTGCTGGTGCCGTTTGCGCTTCTGCGACACAGGCCCATCCCGAAGCAAGAAACGTCGCGAGCAGATAGATCGGACTCGCCGGCAACTTGTAGATGTTCGAGCGGTTCATTTGTCGTTCCAATGCGATAGGCTGCGGCGGCTTGATGCAAATGATCCGCATTAGCGTTAGAATAATCTGGAATCGGCGGAACACGCTCTCGCGGTCTCGCCAATCGATAGGTCGATCCGGCCAAACTACGGCTTCCCGGCCCAGCCGCTGCCGGGGGGCGTCCTTTGCGAGACCCGAGCCATGGGGTTCGCCGACCTCTCGGATGCCGGCGGGTTTCCGACAGGGCCGTCAGCGAAGGAGCGTTTTGGAAACCGGCTCTTTGACCGACACCGCATAGGCCGACCTTCCGGGACGGCGGCTCGGCAAAGCTTGCCTTTTGCCGTGATTGACCCGCCCGTACTGCCTGCGCCAAGCTTGCTGCCGTCCAAGGTGGTAGAGGGAGAAGGGGCATGGCCCGCAATACGGGCAACTACACGGCCGTCTATGGCTTTCCGGAATCGGCGGACGCCGCGCGCCGTCTGGCCCAGGCACTGGAGATCCCCTGCCACATCGCCGAGCTGCACCGCTTCCCCGACGGCGAAAGCCTGGTCCGGCTGCCGGAGCCGGTGGAGCGCGCCATCGTCTACCGCTCGCTCGACCGCCCGAACGACAAGCTTGTCGAGCTGACGCTCGCCGCATCGGTGCTGCGGCGCCAGGGGGCGACCGACCTCTGCCTGGTGGCGCCCTACATGGCCTACATGCGCCAGGACGCCATCTTCAGGCCGGGCGAGCCGGTCAGCCAGACGGTGGTCGGCGACTGGCTCGGCCGCTGTTTCGACCGCTTCGTCTGCGTCGAGCCACACCTGCACCGCACCCACACGCTGGACGAGGTCTTCGTCGGCCGCCCGTCCGCCGCGCTCAGCGGGGCCGGCCCCATTGCCGACCATCTGCGGGCGAACGGCGTGGCGCCGGGCACCGTCATCGTCGGCCCGGACGAGGAATCCGCCCCGCTGGTGGGGGCGGTGGCCGGCCCGCTCGGCCTGACCGGCATCGTCGGCCGCAAGGAGCGGCGCGGCGACCGCGACGTGACGGTGGCGCTGCCCCCGGACGCGCCGATCCATGGCCGGCCGGTGGTGATCGTCGACGACGTCATCAGCTCCGGCGAGACGATCTTCTCCTGCGCCCGCGCGGCACGGGTTCTGGGGGCGAGCCGGGTGCAGGTCTATGGCGTCCATGCCCTGTTCAGCGACATCGTTGCCGAACGTTTCGCGGCGGAGGGGTTGGGCAGCCCGCTGTCCTGCGACGGCGTGCCACACCCCTCCAACGCCCTGTCCCTCAGCGGCCTTCTCGCCGACGCAATCGCGTCGTTCGGACGCAAATAGGCCGTCCCGGTCCGGCGGCGGCGGGCGAAGCGTGGAAGAAATGCCAGGCTGCCTGTCCAGTCTGCCGAGGCCGAGGCGCGCGACTGGGCCGTGGGCATCCTGTTTCCCATCAGTAATACTAACGTTCGTGGTAGAAACTGGTGTAATCTGGGCTCCGGACCGTCGAGAGCGGCGGTCCGGATCTGGCGATGCGCGGGGGCGGTCCGTTGAGCGGAGGCGTGTGATGTCTAAGGTGACGGACGTCGTTCTTCGGATGGCCCGCAAATTGACCGAGGATATCGCGGCGCTGGCCCGCCTGCGTGCCGCCGGCAAGCCGAAGACCTTTCCGCGCTTCCGCGAAATCCGGGCGGCCTATCTCGACATCCAGGGCCTGATCTTCTCGATCCAGGAAAGGCTGGAGGCCGCCGGCAGGGAGCTGCCGTCGAATTTCCCGCAATGGGTGCTGCGGCAGAAGCTGAGCGCCATCGCCATCTTCACCGACATCAGCCATTCCTTCGTCAGCGACCCGCCGCTGGCGCTGACCGCCTCGCTGGGCGCCTTCGACGTGCTGGTCGCGGAGCAGAAGGCCTTCAACGAGACCCTGCACACCTTCGACACCATGCTGATGGAAGCCGGCATCGACGACAGGATGGCCGACGAGCTGGACGCCACCCGCAGCAAGATCGAACAGATCCTCGGCATGATCGAAAAGCTTCTGCTGACCAGCCCGAAGATCCTAGAGGAGTTCTGATGCCGGAACCGGCAGCCGATCCCAAGGCAGATCCCAAAGCGGATCCCATTGCGGACAGCCCGTCGGCCTCCGGTCCGAACCCGAAAACCCATCGTTTCCTGTGCAATCTCCACGTGCCGGTGGCCGTCCCCCTGCTGGCCCTGATTGTCGGCACCGGCCTGTCCCTGCTGGCGATGTTCCAGTCCGAACGCCTGCTGGCCAGCGAGGAGGCGCACCGCTTCTCCGCGCGGGTCGAGGAAATCCACGGCCAGCTTGCCGACCGCATCAAGGTGTACGAGCAGGTGGCGCGCAGCGCCGCCTCGCTGGCGATGACCTTCCCCGACCTGCACTGGACGCAGTGGAGCCGCTTCGTCGAGGCGCTCGACATGCCGCAGCGCTATCCCGGCATCATCTCAATCGCCTATGCCCGCGCCGTCGCGGCCGAGCGGTCGGGTGATCTGGTGGCGTCGATGCGGGCCTCCGGCCTGACGGGGTTCCGCATCTGGCCGGAGCATGCCGGGGCGGACCGGGTGGTCAACATCTTCACCGCCCCGGTCAACGAGGGCAATGTGCGGGCCATCGGCTTCGACCTGATGTCGGAGGCGGTCCGTCGCTCGGCCGTCGAACGGGCGCGCGACAGCGGCGAGCCGGCCGCCACCCGCGCGATCACGCTGAAGATCGACGAGGCGGCGGGGGCCAGGCCCGCCTTCATCCTGTTTCAGGCGACCTACCGCGGCGACCCCCTGCCGCCGTCGCTGGAGGCGCGCCGCGCCTCCTTCACCGGCGTGGTGCTGACCCCGGTCCGGATCGGCCCGCTGGTGGACGGGCTGATCGACGGCCGGCGGGCCGACACCGGTCTCGAAATCTACGACGTGGCGCCGGCGGAGGCCGAGTTTCCGCTCTACCGCAGCCACCGCCCGCTGGAGAGCAAGCCCACCCTCAGCCTGGACCGCGAGCTGCCGGTCGGCGGGCGCGTCTGGACCGTCCGCTACGACAGCCTTCCCGACGGCGTGATCACCGCCCATGACTGGGTGCCCGGCGCCCTGCTGGCGGTCGGCATGGCGCTCAGCATCGCGCTGTCGCTGGTCCTGCGCATGGCGCTGGTGACCCATTCCCGCGCGGTCGAGCTGGCCGGCGAGATGACCGCCTCGCTGCGCCTGCAGGAGGCGGAGCGGCAGCAGCTGTTCACCCAGGCGCCGCTGGGCATCGCGCTGGTCGGCACCGACGGGCTGGTGATGGACTGCAACCCGGCCTTCGCCAGTGCCGCCGGCCTGCCGCGCCAGGGGCTGCTCGGCACCGACGCCCGGCTGCGCTTCGGCGACCAGGCCTCGGTTTTCGCGCTGGAGGCGGCGCTGCATGGCGAGAGCGGCAAGCTCGAATCCGACCAGCCCCTGCTGATGGGCGGCCGGCGCAGCCATTTCAGCCTGCATTTCCAGCCGGTCACCGCCGGGGGCGCGCTGAAATTCGTGCTCGCCTTCGCCGAGGACATCGGCGAGAAGCGCCGGGCCGAGCAGCACATCCAGTATCTCGCCCATTTCGATGCGCTGACCGGCCTGCCCAACCGCGTCCTGCTGTACGACCGCATCGCCCAGGCCCTGCGCGAGGGGCGGCGCGACGGCACCAGGGTGGCGGTTCTGTTCATCGACCTCGACCGCTTCAAGGTGATCAACGACAGCCTTGGCCACAGCTTCGGCGACGAGGTTCTGCGCTCGGTCGCGCGCCGGCTCCAGGCGGGCCTGCGCGAATCCGACACGGTCGGCCGGCTGGGCGGCGACGAGTTCCTGATCGTCGTCCGCCGGGTGGCGGAGCCGGGCGACGCCGCCCGCGTGGCGGAGAAGGTGGTGGCGCATCTGGCCAGCCCGTTTGCCGTCGGCGGCCAGAATTTCGTGGTGACACCCAGCATCGGCATCAGCCTGTACCCGGACGATGCCGACGATCCCGAAGGGCTGATCCGCTGCGCCGACATCGCCATGTACCATGCCAAGGAGCAGGGGCGGAACGGCTTCCGCTTCGTCACCAAGGAGATGGGCGCCAAGTCGCGCGAGCGCATGGATCTGGAGGGCGCGCTGCGTCAGGCGATCCGCGAGGGCGAGCTTTTCCTGGTCTACCAGCCCCAGGTCGACACCCTGACCGGCCGCATGGTCGGTCTGGAGGCGCTGGTCCGCTGGCGCCATCCCGAGGAGGGTCTGATCCTGCCCGGCCGTTTCCTGCCGGTGGCGGAGGAGACCGGGCTGGTGCTGGCGATGGGCGACTGGGTGCTGTTCGAGGCCTGCGCCCAGATCCGGCGCTGGCGCACGCGCTTCGACCTGTCGATTCCGGTGGCGGTCAACGTCTCCGGCGTCCAGTTCCGCGACGGGCAGCTGCCGGCCAAGGTCGCCCGCGCGCTCGACGCCAACGGCCTCCGCGGCTGCGAGCTGGAGATCGAGGTGACGGAGAGCACGCTGATCGACGACGTCGAATCGGCGGCGGCCACCCTGGCGGCGCTGAAACAGCGTGGCGTGCTGATCGCGCTGGACGATTTCGGCACCGGCTATTCCAGCCTCAGCTACCTGCACCGTCTGCCCATCGACAAGCTGAAGATCGACCGTTCCTTCATCCACGATCTGTCGACCGGCGCCAGCGACGCGTCGGTCCCGCGCGCCATCGTCGGTCTCGGCCGCAGCCTGGGCCTGTCGGTGATCGCCGAGGGGGTGGAGACGCAGGAGCAGTTGCAGCTTCTGCGCGATCTGGCCTGCGAAAGCTACCAGGGCTTCCTGTTCAGCCGCCCCATCCCGGTCGAGGAGGTGGAGCGGCTGCTGGAGACGCTGACGGCGGTGCAGCCGCCCGTGCAGCCCCCCGTGCAGACGGTGTCGGCGGAGTGATTGGGACTGCGGTGGTTGCAGCGTCGTGCGCCCAATGCGGAATGCGCGACGCTGCAACCTTTCGTTCGGTTATAAAAGTCAAGTCTCACACAGATGCCGATCATACGCGATGCGGTCTGATGATCCGAGCATCAGAGCGATGACACGTGCCGGCGTTTTGTGGTGGCTTCCGGGTGTACCGGTTTGTTTCATCCATGGCGCCTGTGGATTCTGAAATATATCGGAAATACTATCAAGTTTGTTTCCAGGAAAGCCATGGAAACAATAAAACTACATTCCTTTGGCTGTTTTGAAGCCAAGCTCCGCACCGATAGCTCGGAGTTTCTTCGCCAAGCTCTTGAAATTAGCTTGCTTCCCTGAACATTTGACACATTGTGGCATGATCTTAAATTCTCGATCTGCAATTCCTGCAAAAAGAAGTAACCGTATTACATATGGCGTGTTAAATTCGCGAGGTGGTAAATGGTCCGCTGTATATCGAGTGTTTGCTGATGTCGTTGATTTTGATCCACAGATATGACAATGGAGAGTCTCTCCAATCCATTTTGCTCTGGCATGATCTGTTCGTTTCGATGAAGTGGGGACAGCGTGATTCGGATTATAATGTGGGCCTCCGGTCAAATAATCGCCATTTTTATTGTATTCTTTTTCAAAATCCTCTAATGATTTTGTTTTATTTAATTTTGCTACAACAGAAGATTGCTTTCTGCAGCAATCAACGCAGGAAGGCAGCAACTTCCATTTTGGGAGGCTGCTGAAGACATTATGTTTGCTCTCAAATTCCTTAAACACCTTTCTTTTCATATTAAGGCTATAGGGTGGAATATGGTCCGCCACCCAGCCCGCGGCTCCATCTGCGCCCATCTTCTTTCCACAAGTCCAGCAACCATGTTTTTGGCCTGCCGACTGTAGCTTTTTGCCTACAAGAGACGTTGCGGTAACTGGCCTCAAAGATAATTTTGGAGAATCTGAAAGTTTTCCTAAGGGAACGCCTTTGGTATGATACGCCATAGACTTCATATCTTTGTATATATCCAATATTTTTTTCTTGTATTCCTCCTTCGTATCCTCATCAATCATTGGTTCTTGTTTGCTTGACCGGAGTTTTGCGAGTACTTCTTTCCGCAGCATGAATTGCTCTCCAACGGATAAACGCAATACACCGATAAAAATGGGTCTTCGTTAAAAATCAGCTAAGCTGGTGGGACTGTGTAGCGATTCGAGTACGGGATTACTGAGTATGTGCGGAGAATTGAATGCCTCGAAAAACCTTAGCGCTGCTGGCGCTGTCGTGATTCGCTTGCCCCGAAAGGTCGCTTGGGGGGGAGCATGGCCGGTCAAGAAGGGCTGTTCTGTCTTCGGGATGGCTATGCAGAGTTGAGCAGGAGCGGCGATCCTTCGACAGCCGGGGGTGGGCGGACAGCGCCTACCGTTCGAAGGCCAATGAAAAGCTATCGCGGCGGCGGGCCGCCGCAGCATGGTTCATTTCCGAGAAGCCCAAGGGACGGCCGATGCCGGGGCGCGCACCAGCGCGCCAACCGCGCCCACTCGGCGGTATGGTCCGCCGTCGAGCATGTGTTCGCCGACCGGAAAGGAGCGCATGGCGCTGTTCATCCGCACCATTGGCCTTGGGCGCGCCACGGTGAAGATCGGTATCGCCAACCTCGCCTACAATTTCCGACGCCTGATCTGGCTCGGGTGGCGAACTGCGCCCGCTTAGCGCCCGAGGTGTTCAGCTGCGTTTGACCACGCTTTCCCAGTGACGATGAAGCGCTGCGACGTCGCCGCTGGTCAGGATCGGCATGGCGCTCCGCAACTGGTCGTCGGACCACTCCCACCACGCCATCTCAAGCAGCAACGCAACAAGATGGTCATCGAACCGTTTCCGGATCGTTCTGGCGGGGGAACCGCCCACAATCGCATAGGGCTCGACATCTCGCGTCACCAGCGACCTTGTGCCGATCACAGCGCCGTCGCCAATCGTGATGCCGGGCATGACGATGGCTTCCGACCCTATCCAGACGTCATTGCCGATCACCGTGTCGCCTGCGGGCTGGTAGCCGTTTTGCGCGCCGGCGAAGGCCGGCACGTCGGGCATCCAGAAGAAGGGAAAGGTGCTGATCCAGTCGCTCCGGTGGCCTTGGTTGCCCGCCATGATGAATGCTGCACCAGACCCGATAGAGCAGAAGCTGCCGATCACCAGCTTGTCGGCCCCTTCGTCCGGGAGAAGAAACCGGGCGCAGTCATCGAAGCTGTGGCCATGATAATGGCCTGAATAATAGCTGTATCGGCCATAAACGATGTTTGGGTTGGTGACCTGCTTTTCCAGAAGGATGCCCTTGAAGGGGTTCTCGAAAAAATTCTTCATCGGATCACTCTCTGCATCCGAGCCGCCAGATAGGCGGTTTCCTGCCTGCGTGGGCGCGCAGACAACCGATGCGAGCCGCCATTCAGGGGGCTCACGCTAACGCTCTTCGCGTCAGGTGCGCGAGAGCGCGATGCAGGTGGTACTTGGTGCGGCCTTCATGGCGAGGATATTTACAGCGGAGCACTCGGATCGCAAGAGCGAGAGGGCAGGACTTCCGCTGTGCCGATGAAGCAACCCCCATCTCCATTTTCAAAGAACGCCACCGTAAAGGAAAATTTTCCTGTAACCTCTCCCGCGAGCCCCTTCGCTTGTGGAGTCCCACCATGCCCCTCGATCCCCGCAGCTTCACCACCGACAATTTCCCCCGCTGGGCCGAAGAGCCGCCGACCCCGTCCGAAGGTGCGCTGGTTCCCGGATCGCAGTTCCACGAGGAACAATGGATCATGGCCGCCGGCATGCTGGCGCGCGGCAACAGCTTCCTCCAGGTCTCGCGCGCCATGGGGTGCAGCCGGACCACGCTGCGGCGGGCCTATTACGGCTCCAAGGATTTTCGTCACAGGGTGTGGTGGGAGCGGCAGGCGCTGAACCGCGAGGCCGAGCTGCGCCTGTCCTCCCTGCGCATCCTCGTGGCCGAGCAGATCGAGCGGCTGGTCACGTCGGGCGATCCCGCCACCGTGCGCTGGCTGGCCGAGCGGCTCGGCCTGTTCGCCGGCCTCGACCTGCCCGCGGCCAAGCGGCAAGACTCCAAGCCCGATCAGCCGCCCGCCCCGAGACCGGCCCCGAAGCCTGAAGACCCGCCCGCCGTCATCGTCCCCGAACTGGATGACGACGCCATCCCCGGCGCCCTGCGCGAGCGCTGCCCGCCCAGCCCGGAGCTGGTCGCCGCCGTGCTGGCCCAGCCGGAGGCGACGGGGCCGAAAGGCGTCTTCCCCTACACGCTCAACCAGTATGAGGAGTACCCCAACCTCAACCCGGGCCCGGTCAGCCGCCGTGCCGCCGGTGCCTTCGCCGGCCGGCGGTAGATGGCCGGCGGTAGATGGAACGTCCGGCGGAAACTGTTCCACGCCGTTCCATCCGTCCCTCCGGGCGCAGAGCCGGAGCCGTCAGAAGCGCAGCCCGCCGCCGACCTCCGCCGCACTCCCCAGAAGACCCATCGTCGCCAGCGCCATCACCTGCGCCGACTGCACCATGTCGTCGATGCCGACCCATTCGTCGGGCTGGTGGGCGAGGTCGAGGATGCCGGGGCCGTAGGCGATGCAGTCCTTCAACTGGCCGACGCGGACCACATGCTTCTGGTCGTAGGTGCCGGGGGACACCACATGCTGCGCCGGGCGGCCCAGCACCGTCTCGATGGCGGCGGCCACCGCCCGCACCACGGGGGCGTCGGCGTCGGTCATCGTCGGCAGGAAGGCCAGCACCTCGCGCAGCTCATAGTCGAAGCCGGGGCGGCTGCGGCGCAGATCCTCCAGGATGGCGACGATCTCGCCGCGCACCGCCTCGGGGTCCTCCTCGATCAGGTAGCGGCGGTCGATCACCATGCGGCAGCGGTCGGGCACCATCGGGCTGGGCAGCCCGTCATGGTCCTCGCGCTGGCCGCCATGGAGGGCGTTGATGTTGATGGTCGATTGGCGCGCCCCCTCCGGCACCACCGGCATGTCGGTGCGCTTGGCGGCGAGGCGCGGGATCAGTTCCGTCTCGATCCGGTGCAGCACGGCCCCCATGTGGCGCACCGCGCAGTTGCCGAGGAAGGGCATCGAGCCGTGGGCGACGCGGCCCTTGGTCTCGATCTCCGCCCACCAGACGCCGCGGTGGCCGATGCAGACGCGGTCGACGTTCAACGGCTCCGGAATGATGACGTGGTCGACCCTGGGCCGGGAGAAATAGCCGAGTTTCGCCAGATGTCCGACCCCGCCATAGCCGCCGGACTCCTCGTCCACCGTGCCGGAGATCTCCAGGGCGCCCGCCGTCAGCAGCCCTTCCTCCAGCAGCGACTCCACCGCGATGATCGAGGCGGCGATGCCGCCCTTCATGTCGCAGGCGCCGCGGCCATAGACCCGGCCGTCCTTCACCACCCCGCCGAAGGGATCGACGGTCCAGCCCTGGCCGGCCGGCACCACGTCGATGTGGCCGTTGAAATGGACGCAAGCTCCCGGACGCGGCGCCTCGATGCGGGCGACGATGTTGGTGCGCGGATAGCGGTCGCTGTCTCCCGCCGCCCCCTCCGCCCGCACATACTCCACCGCGAACCCGCGCGCCGCCAGCCGCCGGCCGATCAGTTCGGCGCAGTCGGTGTAGACGTCGCCCGGCGGGTTGACGGTGGGGATGCGGATCAGATCCTGGGTCAGCGCGACCAGATCGTCGCGCCGCGATTCGATCCGGCGGAACAGCAGCTTGGTTGCGGCGTCGGTGTCGGAACGCATGGCCTCTCCCGCGGCAAGGACGCCGTCAGTGTCGCCGCATCCCGATGGTCCGTCCACCCCGCCTTTCGGGAAGCGGCCCTGTTGATGGTCTGGTGCAGCGCACTTTCCCGGATCGTCCGGGGCCGCTACAGTCGCGGCGCCCTTCAGCGGAGAAGTTTCCCATGACCGTCACGCATCCCATCGGGCTGAGCGCCCCGACCCTGGCCGACCCGGTGATCGCCGAGGCCGCGGCCCGCTTTGTCGACGCCCGCCGCAGCGCGACCGGCCTTGCCGATTTCCCCGGCCCGCTGCCGGCCGACCTCGCCACCGCCTACGCCATCCAGGCGACGGCGACCGCCGCCTGGCCCGACGAGGTCGCCGGCTGGAAGGTGGCGCGGGTGCCGCCGGCCCTGGAGGAGACGCTGGGCGCCATGCGCTACATCGGCCCGATCTTCGCCGGGACCGTGGTGACGGGTGCTGGCGGCCCCCTGACTTTCCCGGTCATCCCCGGCGGCTTCGGCGCGGTCGAGGCGGAATTCGCGGTGCGCATCGCCGCCGATGCCCCCGCCGACAAGCTGGATTACAGCCCGGCGGAGGCCGCGGCCTTCATCGCCGCCGTCCATGCCGCCATCGAGGTGGCGGGCGGTCCGCTGGCTCCGGTCAACACGCTGGGGCCCACCGCCTCCACCGCCGTCTTCGGCAACAACAACGGCCTGATCGTCGGCGAGGAGATCGTCGGCGGCGTCGAGGGCAGCGACGCCCTGCGCGCCGAGGTGCTGATCGACGGGCAGAGCGTCGGCGTCGGCAGCAGCGCCAAGCTGCCGGGCGGGATCGCCGCCGCGGTCGCGGTTGCGCTGAGCGTCGCGGTCCGGCTGGGCCGTCCTCTGAAGGCCGGGCAGTGGATCTCCACCGGTGCCCTGACCGGCGTGCATGCCATCGCCATCGGCCAGCAGGCGCGCATTGCCTTCACCGGTCTGGAGCCGATGTCCGGCACCGCCGTCGCCGCCGGGGCAGTGGGCGCCTGACGGTTCATTCCCTTCACCATCAGCACCGCGGCTGGTGCAATCCAGGGTATGGCGCCGGTCATGGCCCGACACGGCCTTGACGGAAGCCAAATGGCGGCGGGGATGCTTGAATGGCCTCCCCCCTCCAGTCCCCGGATTTTTCCCCTTGTCCCAGCCCAGCCTGTCCTCCGAAGCGACCGCGCCCGACATTTCCGGGACGCGCCTGCTGCCGCCCGTCCAGATGCTGGCCGGGCTGGGGCTTGCCGTGGCCGGGGTGGTCGCCTTCTCGCTGCGGCCGGTCATCATCAAGCTGGCCTACCGCTACAATGTCGATCCGGTCACCCTGATCATGCTGCGCATGGTCTTCGCGCTGCCCTTCTTCCTGGGCATGGCGCTTTGGGCAGGAGCCAGCAAGGGAGAGCGCGCCCCGATTGCCGGACGCGACCTCGCCCTGACGGTGGCGCTGGGCGTCACCGGCTATTACGCCGCCAGCTTCTGCGATTTCCTGGGCTTGCGCTATGTCACGGCCGGGATGGGGCGGCTGCTGCTGTTCCTCTACCCGACCATCGTCGTGCTGCTGTCGGCCCTGTTCCTCGGCAAGCGGATCGGCCTGCGCGAGGTGGTGGCTCTGGTCGTCTCCTATGCCGGCGTCGCCCTGGTGGTCTGGTCGGAGATCGGGACCGGCCATCCCGACTTCGCGACCGGGGCGGCGCTGGTCTTCATGGGTGCCTTCCTCTATTCGATCTATCTGGTCGGCAGCAGCCGCGTGGTCCAGCGGATCGGCTCCATGCGCTTCACCGCCTATGCGATGACGGCGGCCTGCCTGTGCTGCATCCTGCAATTCCTGGTGCTGCGGCCCCTGTCGGCGCTGGACCTGCCGCTGCCGGTCTATGGGCTGTCGGCGGTGATGGCGGTGGTCTGCACCGTGCTGCCGGTGCTGATGACGGCGGAGGCGCTGCGGCGGGTCGGCCCCAATCTGGTGGCCTTGAGCGGCGCCATCGGCCCGGTCTCCGCCGCGGTCTTCGGCTATCTGGTGCTGGCGGAACCGATGGGCTGGCTTCAGCTGGCCGGCGCCGCTCTGACCGTCGCCGGCGTCATGATCATCAGCCTGTGGAAGACGGCCTGAGTTTTTTGCGGGGAATAATCCTACGCCGTCCGTCGTCTCTTCTTCCAACAGAATGAAAAGGATATCCGAGATGACGAACTATGCGACCACATCGGCGGGATACGGCGCCGCCACCACCGGGCAGGACGCGCTGCTGCTGGCGGCCCGCGTGCTGCTGGGCGCCATCTTCGTGCAGAGCGGTTTCGGCAAGCTGATGGCGCTCGGCGGCTTCATTGCCGGAATGGAGAGCCAGGGCGTGCCGATGGCCGCCATCGTCGCCCCCATCGGCGCGCTGGTGGAGGCGTTCGGCGGGCTGGCCATCGTGCTGGGGGCCTGGACCCGGCTGGCGGCTCTGCTGGTCGCGGTCTTCACCGTCGCCGCGACGCTGATCGCCCACCGCTATTGGGAAGCGGCGCCCGACGCCGCGAAGATGCAGCAGATCCAGTTCATGAAGAACCTCGCCATCATCGGCGGCTTCCTCTCGCTGGTTGCCTCCGGCGGCGGGCGCTTCAGCGTCGACGGCTGGCTCAGCCGCCGCTGACCTCAGGAATCGTACGCCATCAGCGAGACGCTGGGCACGTCGATCCGGTCGCGGCCGTTCAGGAAGGTCAGCTCCACCAGGAAGGCGGCGGCGCGGACGTCGGCGCCGACCTGGCGCAGCAGGCTGATGGCGGCGGCCATGGTGCCGCCGGTCGCCAGCAAATCGTCCAGCACCACCACGCGCTGGCCGGGCTTCACCGCGTCGGCCTGCACCTCGATGGTGTCGGTGCCGTATTCGAGGTCATAGGAATGGGCGATCTTGTCGCCCGGCAGCTTGCCGTGCTTGCGCACCATGATGAACCCGATGCCCAGCGTCAGCGCCAGCGGGGCGGCGACCAGGAAGCCGCGCGACTCGATCCCGACCAGCAGGTCCGGCTTGTGCGGGCGCACCGCCTCGGCCAGCGCGTCGATGGCGGCCTTCCAGGCGGCTCCGTTCGCCAGCAGCGGCGAGACGTCGTAGAACAGGATGCCGGGCTTCGGGAAATCCGGGATGTCGCGGATATGGTCTTTGAAGTTCATCGGAGGTCTTGTCCGTAAAGAATCGTAAGCCGGCATGCATGGCCCGGTCCGCCTTCCGGCACTCTAGCGGCTGGCCACCCCGGCGCAAAGCCGCGATTGGACGCAGACACGGTGTCGCCATGCCCCGGCCATGCCCCGGATGAGCCGGATTTGCCGGATGGGGTTGACCATCCGGCGATGCTCCGCCACGTTCCAGGCGTGCCGGCCAAACGTACCGGTCGATGTGCGGATGCGTGCGGCGGAGCCTGTGGCAGCGACTTTAGCGAAGGACGGAGCGGCGAAGGATGGGGCCCGGATCGAAGCCGGGAACGATCCGGGCTTGGCCGACGGCGGGTGGCGGATCGCCGCTGCCGGGCGCTGGACCCTGGAATGGGCGACGGCGGCGTCGGATGCGCTGGACCGTGCACCCAAGCCGCCGGGCGCTGCCGCGGTGCGGCTCGATCTGGCGCAGGTGGAGGCGCTCGACACCGTCGGCGCCTATCTGCTGAACCGCCTGGCCGAACGGCTCGGGGCCGACGGGCATGCCGTGTCGGTTGCCGGTCTGCGGCCGGAACATTCCGCCCTGTTCGATGCCGTGCGCGATGCCGGCAAGGCGCCGCCGCACCCGATCGAACGCGAACACCATCCGATCCTCGACATGGTGGTGCGCACCGGCCAGACGACGGTGAACGCCGCCAAGGAAATCCTCGACCTCGTCGGCTTCCTCGGCCTCGTCACCGTCACCTTCGCCCGGCTGATCCTGCGCCCGTCGCGCCTGCGGCTGACCTCCGTCCTGTTCCACATCGAGCAGACCGGGCTGAATGCCCTGCCGATCCTGGGGCTGCTGTCCTTCCTGATCGGCGTGGTGCTGGCCTTCCAAGGGGCGGACCAACTGAAGCGCTTCGGGGCGGAGCTGTATGTGGTGAATCTGCTGGGCATCTCCGTCCTGCGCGAGATCGGCATCCTGATGACGGCGATCATCGTCGCCGGCCGCTCCGGCTCGGCCTTCACCGCGCAGATCGGCACCATGAAGGTGAACCAGGAGGTCGACGCCATCGGCACCATGGGCCTCGACCCGGTGGAGCTGCTGGTGGTGCCGCGGGCTCTGGCGCTGATGATCACCCTGCCGCTGCTGGCCTTCTACGCCGACGTGATGGGGCTGTTCGGCGGCGCCGTGATGGCCTACGCCACGCTGGACATCACCTTCGGGCAGTTCATCCGCCAGCTTCACAGCGCCGTCGGCATCAACACGGTGATCGCCGGCCTGATCAAGGCGCCGGTCTTCGCCCTGGTGATCGCCATGGTCGGCTGCTACGAGGGGCTGAAGGTCTCCGGCAGTGCGGAGAGCGTCGGCATCATGACCACCAAGGCGGTGGTGGAGGGCATCTTCCTGGTTATCGTCATCGATGCGGTGTTCTCCGTCCTCTTCTCCATGCTGGGGGTGTGATGGCAGGATCCCCCGTCATCCGCGTGCGCGGACTGGTCACCCGCTTCGGCCCGCAGACCGTCCATGACGGCCTCGACCTCGATGTCGAGCGGGGGGAGGTGCTGGGCGTCGTCGGCGGTTCCGGCACCGGCAAGTCGGTGCTGCTGAAGGAAATCCTCGGCCTGATCGACCCAGCCGCCGGCCGGATCGAGCTGCTGGGCCACGACACCGCCGAACTGGACCGGGCGGAGCGCACGGCGTTGCAGGCCCGCACCGGCGTGCTGTTCCAGAATGGCGCCCTGTTCAGTTCGATGACGGTGGCGGAGAATGTGATGCTGCCGCTGAAGGAACACACCGACTTGGCCCCCGCGCTGGTCGCCGAGGTGGCGCGGGTGAAGATCGCCATGGCCGGGCTGCCGCCCGACGCCGGCACCAAGCATCCGGCTCAGCTGTCGGGCGGCATGATCAAGCGCGCCGGCCTCGCCCGCGCTCTGGCGCTCGACCCCGACATCCTGTTCCTGGACGAGCCGACCGCCGGCCTCGACCCCATCGGTGCCGCCGCCTTCGACACGCTGATCCAGGGTTTGCAGCGCAGCCTGGGGCTGACCGTCTTCATGGTCACCCACGATCTGGACAGCCTGACCTCCATCTGCGACCGCATTGCCGTGCTGGTCGACAAGAAGATCCGGGTGGGCACCCTGGCCCAGCATCTGGCCGATCCCCACCCGTGGATCCACGACTATTTCCACGGACCGCGCGGCCGCGCGGCGCTCGACGCTAAAGAGCGCAACCAGGCTCGACGCCACGAAGAAGAAGACGCCAGGCGTCTTGCGAAAGGGTAGGGGCACGTCATGGAAACCCGCGCCAGCTACATTCTGGTCGGCAGCTTCGTGCTGGCTCTGGTCGCCGGCCTGCTGGTCTTCACCGCCTGGATCGCCAAGGTCCAGCTCGACGAGACGCGCGAGACCTACCGCATCTATTTCACCGGATCCGTCACCGGGTTGCAGCAGGGCAGCCCGGTGCGCTACCGCGGCGTGCCGGTGGGAACCGTGTCGGACATCCGGCTCGACCCCGACAACGTGACGCGGGTCCGGGTGACGATCATGGTGCAGAACGGCACGCCGATCATGTCCGATTCCATCGCCTCGCTGGAGGTGCAGGGCATCACCGGCGGCGCCTATGTCCAGATCTCCGGCGGGAATGCTGGGGGCAAGCGCCTGACCGCCACCGATGCCGACGGCGTGCTGACCATCCCGTCGCGGCCCAGCTCGCTGACCGCGGTGGTCGACAGCGCGCCGCAGCTGGTCAACCGCTCGCTGGAGGTCATCACCAAGCTGGGCGAGATGCTGAACGGCGAGAACCAGAAGGCCATCGGCGACATCCTGGCCAACGCCCGCACCATCAGCGCCGAGCTTGCCCGCGCCAGCGCCGGCCTGGAGGAAACCATGACCCAGGCGCGCCAGACCCTGCACGGCTTCGAGACGGTCGGGCCGCAGCTGGACCGCACGCTGGCCCAGGCGCATGACACGCTGGCGACGGTCGACGGCACCGCCAAGCAGCTGGGCGGCGAGACGCGCGAGCTGCTGCGCTCGCTGAAGCGCACGTCGGACACGCTGAATTCGCTGGTCGCCGAAAACCGCGAGCCGGTGCGCGACTTTACCGCCACGGGGCTGTATGAGTTGACGCTGCTGATCACCCAGTTGCGCGATCTGTCCGGACAGCTGTCGCGGGTGGTCACCCGGATCGAGAACGACCCGTCGAACTTCCTCTTCGGCGGGACGCGGCAGGGCGTGGAGGTGCGTGGGAAATGAGGCGGGTGACGATGGTGCGGAGCGGGTTTGCAGGGGCTGTCCTGCGCGGGATGTGCGGGGCGGCCCTGCTGCTGGGGCTGGCCGCCTGTTCGACGCTGAATCCGACGGCGCCGCATCTCTACACCCTGACCCCGCGGGCCAGCGTCGCCGCCGGCCCGAAGGCCGACTGGCAGTTGCTGGTGGAGACGCCGGCGGCGGCGGCGGGGATCGACACGCCGCGCATCGCGCTGGCCCGCACGCCGACCTCGCTCGACTATTTCGCCGACGTCTCCTGGGCCGACCGGGCGCCGAACATGGTGCAGGGGCTGATCGTCCAGACCTTCGAGGACAGCGGCCGCATCGTCTCGGTCGGGCGCGACACGGTGGGGTTGCGCTCCGACTATGTGCTGAAGTCGGAACTGCGCGATTTCCAGGCGGAATACGCCACACCGGGGGCGGCCATGCCGGATCGGGTGCATGTGCGGCTGTCGGCCAAGCTGGTCGCTATGCCGCGCCGGACCATCGAGGCCGGCGAGACTTTCGAGGCGTCGGCCCCGGTGCGCGGCCGCTCCTTCACCGATGTGATCGCCGCCTTCGACCAGGCGCTGGGGCAGGTCACCGGCGAACTGGTCGGCTGGTCGCTGTCGCAGCGCTTCCGCCCTTCCGGCAGCTGATGGCCGGGAAGCGCAGGCGGGGCTGCAACCACAGGTGCGATGTCCGAAAAGACCTTGCCACGCCCGCATAGCCGCGTACGTAATAGGGATGTTCGCGCAGCGCAGGATCGGGCGATGACGGATTTGTCGGACGTGTCCCGGGAAGAGTTGGAGGCGATGGCCGAGGCGGGACGCGAAGTGCGCCTGTGCCAGCGTGTTCTCGCCAAGACCGGCGACACGGTGGTGGGCGAGCTTCTACGCGGTCACGGCACGCTGTACGAGTGGAAGCATTATCCGCCGGGCGACGTCTACGACGCCGAGTTCCATGCCCAGTATTATTACCACTGCCATCCCGAAGGCGAGCGGCCGCATGGCGAGCATGGCCATTTCCACACCTTCCTGCGCCCGCACGGCATGCCGCCGGGCCTGCGGCCGGCGCCGTTGGCCGATTTCGTGGCGCCTGACAACGACAACGACGCGCTGTCCCACCTGATCGGCATCGCCATGGACGTCGCCGGCCAGCCGGTTCGGCTGTTCACCACCAACCGCTGGGTGACGGGCGAGACCTGGTACAAGGCGGACGACGTGATCGCCATGCTCGACGCCTTCGAGATCGATCACGCCAGGCCGTCCTGGCCGGCCAACCGCTGGATCACGGCGATGATGCGGCTGTTCCGCCCGACCGTCGTCGCCCTGCTGCGCGAACGCGACACCGCCATCCGGCATTGGGTCGACAGCCATCCCGATGCCTATGTCTATGAGGACCGCGGGCTGGAGGTCGCCTCGCAGCGCCACATCTCGGTGGAGCAGCAGATCGCCGAGGTGGCCCTGCAGCTGCGCGGGACGCGCCGCCGCGGCTCCATCCTGCCGGAACCGCCCAGCTTCGTCGAAATCCCGTGATCGGCGACCCGGCGGATGGACTTATGACCGCAGAGCGTTAAGGAAGGTTCAACCGTTTCGGAAGATCCTGAACGTGTGGACAAGTCTCCGCCCACACCCGCGCGGGTTTTGCGTTCCGCGTCCAATATGGAGACGGACCAGGGCAGGAAGGGTCCGGGACCCATGAGTGACGATTTCAAGTCGGGTCATCTGACCCAGCAGGACGTGGCGCGGCTTCTGGCCGACCCGTCGCCGAACAGCCGGACCGATCTGGCCGCCAAGCTGTCCCAGCAGTTCGACAGTCCCGAGCTGTCGCAGGCGGAGCGCAAGCTGGCGGAAGACATCATCCGCGTCATGGTCAAGGACACGGTCCTGCGCGTCCGCCAGACCCTGGCGGAGAACCTGAAATCCAGCCCTTCTCTGCCGCGGGACGTCGCCCTGACCCTGGCCCGCGACGTGGAGGCGGTGGCGATTCCGGTGCTGAGCGTCTCCACCGTGCTGACACCGGCCGATCTGGTCGAGATCGTGCGCTCCGGTGCCGACGCCAAGAGCACCGCCATCGCCCAGCGCCCGACCGTGCCGGCCGCCGTCGCCGACGCGCTGATCGAAAGCGGGTCCGAACGCGCGGTCGCAGCATTGGTCGCCAACGAGGGGGCGGAACTGGGCGAGCAGAGCCTGGGCCGCGTCATCGACCGTTTCGGCGCCAGCGAGGCGGTGCAGGACCCGCTGGTCCACCGCTCCAGACTGCCGATCACCATCGCCGAACGGCTGGTTGCCGTGGTGTCGGAACGGCTGCGCCAGCATCTGGTCTCGCATCACGAACTGCCGTCGAAGGTCGCGTCGGAGCTGATCCTGCAGAGCCGCGAGCGGGCGACCGTCGCCCTGTTCACCGGTGAAAGCGACGAAGGGGCGCTGGACCGTCTGGTGATGCAGCTTGCCCGCACCGGCCGCCTGACGCCGTCGCTGCTGGTCCGTTCGCTGTGCACCGGCGACATCGCCTTCTTCGAGACGGCGATGTCGCGCATGGCGAATGTGCCGATGACCAATGCCCGGCTGCTGATCCACGATGCCGGCCGGCTTGGGCTGAAGTCGCTGTACGACAAGGCCAAGCTGCCGCCGGCTCTGCTGCCGGCCTGCCGCATCGCCATCGACGTGCTGAAGGAGACCCCCTATGACGGCGAGCCGGGCGACCGCGAACGCCACCGCCGCCGGGTCATCGAGCGCATCCTGACCCAGTATGAGGATCTGGCGCCGGAGGATCTGGACTTCCTGCTGGCGAAGCTGGGCGACATGATGCAGCCGGAAAACGCGGCGGCGTGACCGACCCGACCTTTTTCTCCGGTCCGGGCCAGCCGGCAGGCGGCGGTCCGGCCGACACCGTCCGCCGGCTGGAACGCCGCATTGCCGAATTGGAATCCGCCCTGCGCCAGAGCGAGGCCCGGGCCGGTGAAGCACGATTCCGATCGTTGTTGCGGACGGCGGCCAGCATCATCCTGGTTCTGGGCGACGACGGCCGCATCGTGGAGGCCAACCGCGATGCCGAGCGTGCCTTCGGGTTGGAAGCCGGCAGCGCCATCGGCCGTCTGTGGGCCGAGGCGATGAGGGAGCAGCCGACCGGCCCCTTCGCGGCCCAACTTGCCGTTGCCGCGATGGGCACGGAGGTCCGCAACTTCGAGCAGGTGCTGCGCGAGCAGGACTGCATGAGCGAGCGGGTGCTGCTGTGGAACCTGAACCGCCTGCCAAAGGCCGACGGCGCTTCCGCCGGCATCCTGTGCGTCGGCCAGGACATCACCCGGCGCAAGCGGGCCGAACTGGCCCTGCGGCAGGCCCGTGACGAGTTGGAGATGCGGGTGGCCGAGCGCACCCGCGCGCTGATGCAGGAGGTTCAGGAACGCCGCCGCGCCGAGCAGGCACTGATCCAGGCCAAGGAGCAGGCCGAACTGGCCAACCGCGCCAAGAGCGAGTTCCTGGCCAACATGAGCCATGAGCTGCGCACGCCGTTGAACGCCATCATCGGCTTTTCCTCGATGATGGAGAGCGAGATCGTCGGGCCGCTCGGCCATCCCAAATATCTCGACTATGCCAAGGTGATCGGCAAGTCGAGCCAGCATCTGCTGGCGGTCATCAGCGACATCCTGGACGTCGCCAAGATCGAAGCCGGCAAGCTGGAAATGCACCCCCAGCCGATGGATGTCCGCGACGCGGTGGAAAGCTCGCTCCTGCTGATCGCCGAGCGGGCGGAGGAGGGCGGACTGACCCTGTCCCAGGACATCGCTTCCGACACCCCCCACCTGCTGGGCGACCCGGTACGGGTGAAGCAGATCCTGCTGAACCTGCTGAGCAATGCGGTGAAGTTTACCCCCGTCGGCGGCAGCGTCGCCCTGCGTGTCCGTCCGGAGGGCGACCGCATCCTGATCGAGGTCGCGGACAGCGGGATCGGCATGAGCGCGGAGGGCATCGCCATCGCCCTGCAACCCTTCGGTCAGGTCGACAGCCAACTGTCCCGGCGGTCCGGCGGCACCGGACTGGGCCTGCCGCTCGTGCGGTCCTTCGTCGATCTGCTGAACGGCACGCTGGACATCCTCAGCCGCGAAGGGGAAGGCACCACGGTCAGCGTGCGTCTGCCGGTGGCGTTGCCGTATGACGGGGAATAGCCAGGGCCCGAAGCAATCAGGGAATGACATGTCTGTGATACAGGGACCGGCGACGCACGACGGCGACCGGAACGATGGGCCGTTGTCGGTTGCGATGGTGTTCGGGATTTCCGGGGTCGATCCGCTGGAGTGGGACGCCTGCGCCGCCGGCAAGGGGCCGTTCGTGAGCCATGCCTATCTGAGGGCGCTGGAAGAAAGCGGCCTGGCTGGCCCGGACATCGGCTGGCGTCCCGCCCATATGATCGTACGGGAGGCGTCTGGCCGGTTGGTCGGTGCGGCTCCCCTCTATCTGCGCGACCGCTCGACGGACGAATTCTGGTCGGATCAGGCCTGGGTCGATGGCTATCAGGCGTCGGGCGGACGCTATTTCCCGAAGCTGGTCATGGAGATTCCCTACACGCCGGTGACCGGGCCGCGCATCCTGCTGCGGAATGGGGCGCTGTCCGGCACGGCCGATGCGCTGATCGCCGCCCTGCGGTCGCTGGCCCACAAGCACGGTCTGTCGTCCATCCATGTCGGCTTTCCCGATGAAGAGGACCGTGCCCGTTTCGAGGCGGCGGGATGGCTAACCCGCCATGCCGTCGATTACGAGTGGCGGAACGAGGGATATCGCGACTTCGCCGATTTCACCGCCGCCCTGTCGAGCCGCCGGCGCAGAGTGATGCTGTGGGAGCGCCGCAAAATCGTGGCGAGCGGGGTGCGGTTCCGCGAGGTGCCGGGCAGTCGGGTCGCAGAGGCCGATGTCGCAATTTTCCTGGACTTGCTGAGCGACCTTCATCTCCGCCGGGGAAGGCGTCAGGCACTGACCATGGATTTCGTTCTGCGGCTCTGTGCCGTTCTGGGCGATGCTGTGACGCTGACCTTTGCCGAATCCGGCGGCGTTGCGATCGGCGCCCTTATGACGGTGGAAGATGACGATTGCCTCTATGTCCGGACCTGGGGGGCAAGAGAGGAGGCGCGCTTCGTTCATTTCGAAACCTGCTATTACCGCAGCATCGAACGGGCGATCGCCCATGGCCTGAGCCGGGTGAATGGTGGGCGCGGCGGACCGCATAAGCTTGAGCGCGGTTTCCTGCCGGTGCTGGCCCATGCCTGCCACTGGTTCCTTCACACCAACATGCGCGGCGCGGTCGCGGAAGGGTTGGAGCTGTACAACGCAAAGGCTCTCGCCAAATTCGTGCAGGAGCAGGCCCGCTCCCCTTACCGGCAACGGGATGGCCGATAGGTGCTTGCACGGCATGGTGAGGCGGGCCACCTTGCCTCTTTGAATGGACGAGGGGCGGAGTAGGACATGACTGTAAGCCGCGACGATCTGAAGACGCGCATTGGGCAGGCGCTGGGCGAGGCGAAGGCCGATCTGGTCATCAAGAACACGCGCTTTCTCAATGTCGTGACCGGCGAGATCGCGGAAGGCGACATTGCTGTCTGCGGCGAGGTCATCGTCGGCACCTACGAGTCCTATGATGGGGTGGAGGAGATCGACGGGCGTGGGCTGACCGTGGTTCCCGGCTTCATCGACACCCATGTCCATTGCGAGTCCACCTGCGTCACCCCGCAGGAGTTCGACCGTTGCGTCCTGCCGCGCGGCACCACCACCGCCATCTGCGACCCGCACGAGATCTGCAATGTGCTGGGCGAGCAGGGGCTGCGCTATTTCCTCGACAGTGCCGGCGGGACGGCGCTCGACCTGTTCGTGCAGTTGTCCTCCTGCGTGCCGGCGACGGAGCTGGAAACGTCGGGCGCCCGGCTGGAGGCGCCGGACCTGATCCGCCACATGGACCATCCCCGCGTGCTGGGGCTGGCGGAGTTCATGAACTTCCCCGGCGTCTTCCACAAGGTGGACGGGGTGCTCGACAAGCTGGCCGCCTTCGACGGGCGCCACATCGACGGCCACGCTCCCCTGATGTCGGGGAAGGAGTTGAACGCCTATCTCTCCTGCGGCATCCGCAACTGCCACGAGACGACCAGTGCGGATGAGGCGATGGAGAAGCTGCGCAAGGGCATGCAGGTGCTGATCCGCGACGGGTCGGTGTCGAAGGATGTCCATGCCCTGGCCGAAGTGATCACGCCGGAGACCTCCCCTTTCCTCGGCTTCTGCACCGATGACCGCAACCCGCTGGACATTGCGGAGGAGGGGCACATGGATCACCTGATCCGCAGCGCCATCCGCCTCGGGGCGCCGGTCGCCCATGTCTATCGCGCCGCCACCTGGTCGGCAGCACGCGGCTTCCGCCTGTACGACCGCGGGCTGGTGGCACCGGGGCATCGCGCCGACCTCGTCCTGCTCGATGATCTGGAGGACTGCGCGGTCAACCGGGTTATCCGCAACGGCAAAATCGTCGGGCCGCACAGTTTCGACGGCCGGCCGGCGGTAACGCCGGTGGGGCTCGCTTCGGTGAAGCTGGAGCCGGTGGCGGACGAGGATTTCGTCGTGCCGGCCGGCGGGTCGGTCCAATCGGTGATCGGGCTGGAGCCGGGCAAGATCCTGACCGAACACCGCCGGATCGAAGTGCCGGTGGTGGGCGGCCGGATGGTGGCCGACCCGTCGCGCGACCTGCTGAAGATCTGCGTTTTCGCCCGCCATGGCAGCAACCGCAACATCGGCCGCGGTTTTGTCCAGGGCTTCGGCATTGCGGAGGGGGCACTGGCGTCGTCGGTCGGCCACGACAGCCACAACATCTGTGTGGTCGGTGCCAGCGACGCCGACATGCGCGTCGCGGTCAACCGGCTGATCGAGCTTCAGGGCGGCTTCGTCGCCGTGCGCAACGGGCAGGTGGTCGGCGAACTGGCCCTGCCGCTGGCCGGGCTGATGAGCCTGGAACCGTTCGAGACGGTGGAGGTGAGGCTGCGGTCCCTGCGCGCTGCCGTCCGCACTATGGGTTGCCCGCTGGCCGAGCCCTTCCTGCAACTGGCCTTCCTGCCGCTGCCGGTCATCCCGCACCTGAAGATCACCGACCGCGGCATGGTCGATGTCGACCGGTTCGAACTGATTGCCGCCTGAGCGGGCGAGCTGCCCAAGAAAACGGCAGAAGCCCGGGGATTGGGCGGAGGTGGCCGGTTGGGCAGCCGGGAGCCTGCCCACCTGACGGATCCCCTCTCCGCTTGCGGGCGAGGGGCGGGGTAAGGGGGCGTAAACACAGGGTTTCCATCGGCCTACCTGTCGCCACCCCCCTCACTCGAACCTCTTTCCCGAAAGGGAAGAGGAGCTTTCAGTGAGGGGGGAAACGGCCGAAAGATTTATACAATTTGGTGCAGGCTCTCTGGCACGAGCTTTGCCACGACAACACGTACTTCGTTGTCAGTCATCGAGCGAGCCCGACCCGCCATGACCCATCTGGCCCCGATGATCCACCCGTTGCACAGCCTGCTGCCGGTCCGACCGCCAGAAACCGTGTCGATGCGGACGCGGGACGGCATTCGGCTGGATGCCGACCTTTACCGGCCCGATGCCGCGGGGACCTGGCCGGTCCTGCTGCTGCGGGCTCCCTGCGGCCGTCGCGTTGCCCAGACCAGCCATTACGCCCACCCGCGCTGGTATGCGGCGCGCGGCTATGTCGTGGTGGTGCAGGATATGCGCGGCTGCGGCACCTCCGACGGCCGGTTCCGACCCTTCGAGGCGGAACGGGAGGATGGGTCCGATGCCATTGCCTGGGCGGCATCCCTGCCGGGATCGTCGGGGGTGGTGGCGATGTATGGCTGCGGCTATGCCGGCATGGCGCAGTGGCTGGCACTGGCCGAGGCGCCGCCGGCCCTGCGGGCGGTGGCGCCGGCCTTCGCCGGCTGGGACGTGTTCTCCGACTGGGCTTACGAGGGTGGGGCCTTCCGGCTGGCCGACGCCATGAACTGGGCCCTGCGCACCGCCGCCGACGCGGCAAAGCGGGTCGAGGATGGCACCGGCCACCGCGTACTGTCGGATGCGGCGCGCAGTCTGCCTATCGATGACGAGATCCCGTCACGGCCGCAGGCCCTGCGCGACTACGCCCGCTACACCCATTACGACGACTGGCTGACCAACCCGGTGCCCGGCCCGGCCTGGGCCGCGCTGTCGCCCAAGGCCATGCAGGACAGCATGCCGGCCGATGTGGCGGTCCTGCAGATCGGCGGCTGGTACGATCCGCGGCTGGCCGGCATGCTGGATGCCCATGACCGCCTCAAGGCACGCGGGCGGGCGCCGGTGCGGCTGGTGGTCGGCCCCTGGGGCGCTGATGGACCGGCCGCGGCTCCGGGACAGGCGCCGACTCTCGACACGCTGCAGCTTGCCTGGTTCGAACGGGTGCTCAAGGGAGAGGTGGCCGACCGCGGCGGTCCGGTCCGCCTGCATGACGTGGAAGCGGGACGCTGGCACGACCTGCCCGACCTTCCGGCGGCCGAGGCTGTCCTGCATCTGTCCAGCGACGGCCTCGCCAACTGGCAGGGCGGTCGGCTGGAGTTGGAGATGCCCGAAATGGAGGCACTCGACGTGGTGGTCCACGATCCGCGTACGCCGGTGCCGACGGTGGGCGGCCATGCGGTGCCGGACGCTTGCGGCCGCCCCGACCGCGCCGCCGTGGACCGCCGCCCGGATGTCGCCACCTACACCAGCCTGCCGCTGGACGAACCGTTGACGCTGGCCGGGCGGGTGGCGCTGGAGGTGTGGGTGGAAGCCGACGCTCCGTCCTTCGACGTCAGCGCCGTGCTGTCGGTGGTGCGGCCCGACGGGCAGGTTCTGCCGCTGACCCAGGGGCATGCGCGGGTCGAACCGGGTGACCCGACCCGGCCGCTGACCGTCGCCATGCGGGCGACCTGCGCAACCCTGGTGGCGGGATCGGCCTTGCGACTCAGCCTTGCCGGATCCTGCTTCCCGGCCTATCCGGTCAATCCCGGCACTGGGGCGGAACCGGGCGAGACCCGCCGGGTCGATGCGTTGCCGATCACGTTGCTGATCCACAGCGGTCCCGACCGGCCGTCGCGCCTGCGCCTGCCGGCCGGGCTGTCCGTTTAAGGCGTCTCGTCCCCGTCTGTGCCCTGGCCGGCGGCCTCCAGGCAGAATTCGAGGCTCTGCGACAGGAAGCGCAGCATCAGGTCGCGGAAGGGCGTCTTGTCGCCGACCGACCAGGCCCGCTCGACAAGGTCGAGATAGAGGCTGCGGTCATCGGCGCCGATCACCACCGGCGGATAGCCGGCACGGTTCAGGATCAGGTTGCACAAGAGCAGTGCGGTTGCCCGGTTGCCGGCATCGAAGGGACGGATGGCGCTCAACCGGTGATGCGCTTCGAAGGCGGTATCGGGGCCGGCGTCGGACTTGCGCATCCAGGTCGACAGTGCCGACATCGACACGCGCAGCTTGGCCGGATCCGGCGCGGTTTCCGCCGGATCGTCCTTCGGCGCAGCATTGCGGTATTTGCCGGCGTCGTCGTCGATCCCGCGATAGAGCACATTGTGGAAGGCGGTGACGGTGCGCTCGGTGACCGCTCCCGACGGGTCGAAGGACAGCCGCGCCATCAGCTCCAGGGCGGCGCGGTGGTTCAGGACGAATCGCTGCTCCTCGACCGCACGGTGGCGCAGGACGCTGCCGCGCTCCAATATGGCCTTAACGTCGGCGCGCTTGAGCGGATAATCCTCCAGCGCCGCGGCGGCGGCGGTCAAATCCAGCTCGAACCGGTCGGCGATGCCGTGGACGACCTCCTGCGGCAGGGGGCGTGCGGCGTCCAGCGCCCGTTTCTTCTCCGCGATCTCGTCGAGCAGGGCCATCGGTCACTCTGTCGCTTTGGCAGGGGAGGGGGTGGCGTACCGCGCATCCTGCCGCCCCCCTGCGGGGATTTGCCGCTTGGACTGGCACGGTTGCCGGTTTTAGGATCCCTGTCAAGATGTCCACAACCCTGCCATGGCCGGCCGCAACCGCTTGATTTGGCGGGATGCACCTGCAATTGCGGGATGCGAGGGGGGAGATGGCTGCGATGAGCTATGTCGTCTGGGACGAATCCATGAGCGTCGGCGTGCCCGTGCTCGACGACGAGCATCGGCGGCTCCTCGACCTGTTCAACGGCCTGCTGGAAAGCGGGATCACGCCCGCCAACCGCGAGGAACTGTCCAGCCTGCTCGCCAGCCTCCGCGACTATGTCGCCGTCCATTTCGCGCGGGAGGAGGCGATGATGGTGCGCTGCGGCTATCCCGAACTGGACGGCCACCTCGCCGCCCACCGCTATTTCGCCGACGAGGTGGAGAAGCTGGCCCGCGACTTCGAGGGCGACAACCCCACCATGCTGCGCGTGGACCTGATCCTGCTGCTCAAGGACTGGTTCGTGGAGCACATCCAGCAGACCGACAGCCTGTACAAGCCCTATGTGGGGACGCAGGCATAGGCGGGACAATCCCCTCTCCCCGCCGGAGAGAGGGAGGGCCTTCTTTCACTGCTTCGCGGCGGCTTTCTGGTCGGGCAGGCCCTTGTCGAGCTTGGCCTGGATGGCTCCCTTGTCAGTCTCCTCGTCGGCGCTGCGCAGCGCGCGCATCCACTGGAAGCGGGCCTCGTTCCGGCGGCCGGCCCGCCAATAGGCGTCGCCGAGATGGTCGTTGATGGTCGGATCGCCCGGCTTCAACTCGACCGCGCGCTCCAGCTTGGCGACCGCCGCCTCGTAATCGCCCAGCGTGTAGAGCGCCCAGCCCAGGCTGTCGACGATGTAGCCGTCGCGCGGGCGCAGTTCCACCGCTCGCTCCACCATCGCCCTGGCCTTGGGCAGATTCTCACCGCGGTCGATCCAGCTGTAGCCGAGGAAATTGAGCAGAGACGGCTCGTCCGGGCGCAGCTTCAGCGCGGTTTGCAGGTCGGTTTCGGCCTGTTGCCACTGCTTGGTCTTCTCGAAGCACATTGCGCGGGCGTAGAGCAGCGGCCAATGCCGTTCCTGCGGCGTGCCGATCCGCTCCAGCGCCGTGGTGTAGGCGGGGATCGCCTCGGCGTAGCGCTTGGAGTAGCGGTAGATGTCGCCGAGCCGGGTGATCGCGTCGGTGCGCTCCGGCCGTTCGGCGGAGAGATCCTTGAGGATCGCGATGGCCTCGTCGTTGCGGTCCATGCGGGCGAGGCTGTCGGCCTCGCGCATGCGGGCGGTCCAACCCAGCAGCGGATCCGTCTCCAGCCGCTTGTAGGCGGCCAGCGCCTCCTCGTGATGGTCGCGCGAGGCGGTGATGTCGCCGATCAGCAGATGGGCCAGGGCCAGATCGTCACGCAGATGCAGGGCGATGCGGCCGAACAGCAGGGCCGGCTCGTCGGCATTCTCGTGGTGCAACGCGCTGCCCAGGTCGAACAGCGCCTCCGCCAGACCGGACCGGGCATCGGGGACCGGGCGGGCTTCCGACGGCGCGTTCGCCATGGCGGCCAGTGCCGGTTCCACCAGCAGTCCGTCGGGGTTGTTGCCCTGGAAGGTCTGATAGAGCTTGTGCGCCTCGTCCTTACGGCCAGTGCGCGTCATGAAGTTGCCGACGATCTGCACCACCCGCAGCGGCGCGTCGGTATCCGTCACCTTGGCATAGCGGGCCGCCGCCTCATCGTTGCGGCCGGCAAGATCGAGGATCAGCGCGGCATGCAGATTGTAAAGCGCTTCGAAGCCCTTGACGTCGGACAGCGGCTGCAGAGCCGCCAGCGCCTCGTCCGTCTTGCCGCGGGCAGTCACCAGCCACGCGCGGGTCAGCGGCGTCAGGAAGCGGCCGAGTCCGTCGGACGGCAGCCGGGCGGCATAGCCGTCGGCCTCGTCCAGCTTGCCCTTGGCCAGCGCATCGGCGGCCAGCAGGGTCAGCGCCATCTGCGGCTCGCCCTGGCCGCTGAGCAGCCGGTTGGCATGGTCGATCGCCGCTTCGATCCGGCCCTCGCCCAGCCGCAGCAGGAAGGTGCGGCCCAGCAGGGCGGGGTCGTCCGGGTCGGCGGCCAGCGCCTGCGCGGTAAAGCGCGCCGCCGCGGTCCAGTCGTCCTGGTGCTGGGCATAGCGGCCGGCCAGATAGCTGCCGGTGGCCGTTCCACCGCCATCCGCGCCCCGGTCTACACCGGGACCGGCGGCAAGGGCGGGCGTCAGGGTGGTCCCGGACATCAGGATGGCCAGGGAGACCGGCAGCAACCGGCGTCGGAACCTCGTCATGCTCTCGTCACCTCGTTTTCCGAGTCGGTATCCCATCATCTTCGACAGGGCGCGGGCAAGAGACTTTCGTACGTGTCCCCTTTTCGCATCTGCTAACGCCACTCCCCCCGCACCTGCTCGATCCGTTCCGGCCGCAGAATGTCGGTGGCGTGGGCGTCCATATGGGCTCGCAAGTCTTCCGGCATGCCCGGCGACAGGCTGGCGCCCTCCACCGACCAGCGGGCCATCCAGGACAGGGTGCGCAGCCAGGTCAGCCGGCGCAGTGCCTTCAGCCAGGGCAGAACCTCGTCGGCGAGGTCGCCCGGCACCGCCATCGCCCAGGCCGCGACGAAGGCGTCGATGTCCTCCGGGGCCAGTTCCGCATTCACCGCCGGGTCCCATCTGGTCGAGGTGTAAAGGCTGGCATGGGCAAGGTCGCTGGCCGGGTGGCCGTATTGCAGCTTCTCCAGGTCGGTGAACCACGCCTTGCCGTGGCCGTCGATCAGGAAGTTGCCGGGATGCACATCCACCCCGACCGCGGTCAGCGGCATCGGCGTTTCGGGCGGCGGTAAGAGGTCGCCGACACGGGCGGCGGCAAGTTCCTCCGCGATCAGGACACGGGTCTCGGTCGACAGGGGGGCATTGTCGAACCATGCTGCCTGCCATTCGACCTGGGCCAGCAATGCGGCGACAGGATCGGGCGGAGCGGGCAGCGGCTCGTAGAAGTCCGGCGGCGCCATGCGGTGCAATGCTGCGAGCGCGCGGGCGATGGCCGGCATGTCGCCGGGCAGGACAGGCGTGCGCCCCTCGACCTCGCCCACCACCAGGGCGCCCAGCGGCAGACCCTCGCCGGGCGGAAGCAGGCCGGCAAAGCGCGGGGTATGGCCTGACATCTCCGCCCGCCGGAAGGCGGTGGCCTGCCGGTCCAGCGCCGTCCAGGCATCGAGTCCGAGCTGGCTCCAGCGCGGGATGCGGGCGACCAGCCGCCGGCCGCGCAGCCGCACATGGTCGTGGGCGACGCCCTTCAGCGGCATCGGCTCCAGCGCGTCGGGGGAGAGATCGGCAAGGCGCGGCAGCCGGATCAGGGCGGCGTGCAGCGCCTCCATCGAGAAGCCCTGCGGTTCGCTCACGCCATATGCTCGCGCAGGCGGGGCATCAACTCGACCAGATTGCAGGGGCGATGGCGGTTGTCGAGCTGCCAGACCAGGATGTCGTCCCAGGCGTCGCGGCAGGCGCTGGGCGAGCCGGGCAGGGCGAAGATGTAGGTGCCGTTGGCGACGCCGCCGGTCGCCCGGCTCTGGATGGTGGAGGTGCCGACCTTGGCATAGCTGAGATAGCGGAACAGCTCGCCGAAGCCGGGAATCGCCTTCTCATAGAGCGCCTCGACCGCCTCGGGCGTCACGTCACGGCCGGTGACGCCGGTGCCGCCGGTGGTCAGGACCACGTCGATCTGCGGATCGGCGATGAAGGCCTGCACCTGGGCGCGGATCGCGGCGATGTCGTCCCGGACGATGGTGCGGGCGGCGACCCGGTGGCCGGCCCCGGCGATCCGCTCCGCCAGCGCATCGCCGGACCGGTCGTCGTCGGCGCTGCGGGTGTCGGACACCGTCACCACGGCGATGTTCACGGGAAGGAAGGGGCGGCTCTCGTCGATCTTCGGCATGGCGGCAGGCGTGTCCTCAAGTCGGGCCGGAGCCCGACATGGGCGCCGGCGGTCAGGGTATCGGGCTGGCCTCTCCCCGCTCAGCAACCGTTTCCACCGGCACCGGTCCCGCTGGCGCCGCTTCCACTGGATCCGACGCCGTTGCGACAGGCAGGTCGGGAGCCGGGGGGGCCACCTTCGCCGCAGGCTGCGGGTCGGGACGGGCCGCGACCTGGGGTGGACGGCCGTCCATGGGAACATAGGCCGGCCATTTCCCGTCGGCGACGGCGGTGAGCGAGGCGGTCTCCTGGCCCAGCCGAAGCTGGTAGATCCAGAAGTTCGCCATCACCTTCTCCACATAGTCGCGCGTCTCGCCGAAGGAAAGGCTTTCGATGAACAGCAGCGGATCGGTGATGTCGCTCAGATCCCGCCGCCAGCGCGCCAGCGTGCCCGGCCCGGCATTGTAGGCGGCCGTCGCCAGGAACAGGTTGCCGTCGATCTCCGGCATGCCCAGCAGTTCCGACAGATAGCGCTGGCCAAGCTCCATGTTGCGGGACGGGTCGAACAGGGCGTCGCGGTTGGCGTCGTCGCTGCCGATGTCGGCATTGCGCTCCCGCACATGCTGGGCGGTGCTGGGCAGGATCTGCATCAGTCCGGTCGCTCCGGCGGAGCTGACCAGCCGCGGGTCGAAGCGCGATTCCTGCCGCATCACCGCGAAGACCAGCGCGCGGTCGACCGCGAAGCCGTCGCGCGGCGTCCAATGGGGCAGCGGGTAGAGCGCGGCGGCATAGGGGGCGCCGTCCGGACCGGCCACCGCATTGCCGAGCCGCAGCGCCAGCGAGGCCACCCCGGCGCGGTCGGTCAGTGCGACCATCGCCTGTTCGATCAGCGGCTCGCCTTGCGGGTCGATGCGTTGCAGTTCCAGCCCCGCCAGTTCGCGCTGACCGGCCTGGAGCAGGGCGATGGCACGGGATCCTGCCGGTTTGGCCGCCACCGCCGCCAGCTGCCGCCCGGTCAGGTCCGGTGCCTGCCAGCGCACGTCGCCCAGGCTGCCCAGCGTCTGCAGGGCGATCAGGCCATAGAAGGTGTGGGGGTAGCGGGCGGCAGCGGCCAGATGCTCCGCCGCCTCCTTCTCCTTGCCGGGCTTGCGGGCCAGCGCGCGGGCTGCCCAGTAATCGGCTGCGGCGGCCTTCCAGGGATTACGCGGGCCGGCGGCGGCCATGCCGGTGAAATGGCGGGCGGCACGGTCGGTCTGCTTCAGCCGCCAGGCGGCCAGACCGGCGATCCAATGCGCTTCCGGCAGCATGTCGCCCGACCGCGCGGCGCTGGCCGAGGCGAGCGTCAGTGCCTGGGCCGTCTCGCCGGCATAATAGAGGGATGTCGCGATGCGGGCGCGGGCGGCGTCATACTGCACTGTGTCGAGCTTGCCGCCAAACTCGTCCTGGCTCAGCAGGCTCAGTGCGCTGTTGGTGCGGCCGGAGCGCAGCAGCTCTTCCACCCGCGCCACCGCCGCACGGTCGCTGCGGGCACGGGACACGGTGCGGCTGCGCGGGGCGACAGTGACGCTGTCGTCATCGTCCTCCTCGTTGCTGGCGACGGTGCGCAGGCCGCCCAGCCGTTCCAGCGACCCGACGAGGCGGACACGCTCCTCGCCCCGCGGCGGCTTCGGCGCCCGCTGGCCGGCGGGCTGGCGTTTCTGGGCCAGAGCGTAGACCCGCTCCGCCCCGGCGAGGTCGCCGTAATCCTGCATCCAGCGGGCGAGTTCCTCGTAACCGGCGCGGCGGTCGGGGTGGAGATAGCGCTGGCGCAGGACATAGCCGATCAGCCGGCGGTCCTTCAGCTTCGCCATCTCGGCATCTGCGGCGTCCCACTCCGCCCGTTCCTGGGCTGCGAAGATGCGGCGGTAGCGGGCGGCATCCTCCTCGTCCAGCTGGACGGCGCGGGCCGTCTCGTCGGCAGCCAGCAGCAGCGCGCCGGCGGAGGCGATGGAGTCGTCTACGACGGCGGACGGCGCCGTTCCGGCGGTCGGGTTGCCGGATGCCGCGGAATCGGCAGCGGAGAAATCAGGGGCGGAGAAATCGGGGGTGGCGGTTTCGGGAAGCCCCATCGCTGGATCGACCGGCGCGTCGGCGAAAACGGGGCTGGCGGGGTCAGGCACGGAATCCCCGCCGGGCGGGACGACGGCGTGACCGTCCGGCGCGTGGATGATGAGGGCGGCGCAAGCGGGCCGGAACCCGACCGCACCGTCGGGTCCCAGGGTGTAAGCCACCGTGAGACCCAGCACCCCCAGAAGGTTCCGCCGCAGCGGGGCCGCGCTCGCGACCCGGTATGCTGCACTGCAAAATATCCGGAGCATGGTTTCGGGATACATCACATCGGCGCGAACCGCAAGCAACGGATTCGCTCGGAATGTGTCGGCCCCGGTATTCGCCAGATGTTACAACGCTTTAACAGAGCTGGGAAAAAGGCTCTAGCCCGTTGGGAAAATGCCTTTCGGCATGGTCTGACCACATTTGTGCTGCGCGGTGATCGCAATCATACGAACGATTTCGGCAGCCCTGTGACATCCCATTTTCTCTTTCGATTACTTGATCCCTTCTTCGGCGATCTTTTGCTGCAACGCAAGCATGTCCCGCCACGCTTCCCGTTTTGCGATAGGGTTGCGCAGGAGGTACGCCGGATGGAGCATGGGCATCAGCGGAACGGGAGTTCCCACGACCTCGTAGGTTCGCCACTGCCCGCGCAGGCGGGTGATTCCCTCCGCCCGGTTCAGCAGGGTCTTGGTCGAAACCCCGCCGAGTGCCACCAGCAGCTTCGGCCGCACCAGCTCCACATGCCGCTCCAGGAAGGGCAGGCAGGCAGCGATTTCCGCCTGGGTCGGGCTGCGGTTGCCGGGCGGGCGCCAGGGCAGGATGTTGGAGATGTAGACGGCGCTGCGGTCCAGGCCGATCTGGGCCAGCATGCGGTCCAGCAGCTTGCCGCTGACCCCGACGAAAGGCTTGCCCTGCCGGTCCTCGTCCTCGCCCGGCGCCTCGCCGATCAGCATCACCCGCGCCTGCGGGTTGCCGTCGGCGAAGACGGTGTTCATCGCCGTTGCCTTCAGCGGGCAGCCGTCGAAGCTGCGCAGGGCCGTCTCCAGCGCCTCCAGCGTCTGCGCCTCGCCGGCGCGGGCGCGGGCCTGGATGCCGGCCTCGCTGGCGCCCAGCGGCTGGTCGGGCGAGGCGAAGAGAGCCGTTGCCGGACGTGCTGCCGCCGGGGCCGGCGCCCGAGTCGGGGTGGGACCGCTCGCCGTGTTGGCCCCCGCAGCAGGGCCGGAAGCGGCGCCACCGGCCGCGGCTGCGCCGGCGGACGGTGCGCGTGCCACCGGCCGGGTGGTGAGGGCGGCCCAGTCGGTCGGCTCGTCGCCGATGGCCTCGTCGCAGCCGATATCGGCATGCCAGCGCAGCGCGTCGAGGATGTCGCATACGTCAATCATCGTTTGACCTTACCACAGATCGTGTGGTCTTACATGTCCAGATACCCAATTTGGGTGCGGCGCAAACCGTGCTACAAGCACGCGCCCGCAAAAAGACCATAGGGCGTCCCGAGGGAAACAGTACCAAAACAAGACGGTGGGGGAGTGTGGTGATGGAACGCGAACCGCGCGAGGTCATGGAATACGATGTTCTGATCGTCGGCGCCGGCCCGTCGGGCCTGAGCGCCGCGATCCGTCTGCGGCAGCGCGCGGTCGAGACCGGGCAGGAACTCAGCGTCTGCGTGATCGAGAAGGGGTCGGAGGTGGGTGCCCACCTGCTGTCCGGCGCCGTCTTCGAGCCGCATGCGCTGGACGAGCTGATCCCGGACTGGAAGGAAAAGGGCGCCCCCCTCACCACCAAGGCGCGCGAAGACCATTTCCTGTTCCTGACGGAAACGAAGGCCTACAAGTCGCCCTTCGCCCCGCCGCAGATGAACAACCACGGCAACTACATCATCAGCCTGGGCAATCTCGCCCGCTGGATGGCGACGCAGGCGGAAGAGCTTGGGGTCGAGATCTATCCCGGCTTCGCAGCGGCGGAAGTGCTGTATGACGACAAGGGTGCGGTGAAGGGTGTCGCCACCGGCGACATGGGCATCGGCAAGGACGGCGAGAAGACCGGCAACTACACGCCCGGCATGGAACTGCACGCCAAGCAGACCATCTTCGCCGAGGGCTGCCGCGGGTCGCTGACCAAGACCCTGTTCGAGAAGTTCGACCTGCGCCGCGACTGCCAGCCGCAGACCTACGGCATCGGCATCAAGGAGTTGTGGGAGGTCGACCCGTCGCAGTCGAAGCCGGGCCTGATCGTCCACACCATCGGCTGGCCGATGGACCCCAAGACCTATGGCGGGTCGTGGCTGTATCACATGGAAGGGAATCTGGTGTCGGTCGGCTTCGTCGTCGGCCTCGACTACTGGAACCCCCACATGAGCCCGTTCGAGGAGTTCCAGCGCTACAAGACCCACCCGGCGATCCGCCCGACCTTCGAAGGCGGCCGGCGTCTGTCCTATGGCGCCCGCGCGCTGTCGGAAGGCGGTTTCCAGTCGATCCCGAAGCTGACCTTCCCCGGCGGCCTCCTCATCGGCGACGGTGCCGGTTTCCTGAACGTGCCGAAGATCAAGGGCAACCACACCGCCATGAAGTCGGGCATGGTCGCGGCCGAGGCGGTGTTCGACCATTTGACCGGCGGCGACAACAACGGTCCGGAGGTCATCGCCTATCCGGAGCGTCTGAAGCAGTCCTGGGTCTGGCCGGAGCTGTACGCCGTCCGCAACATCCGCCCGGGCTTCCAGAAGGGCCTGTGGGCCGGTCTGGCGAACGCCGCCTACGAGACGGGGCTGAAGGGCAAGTCGCCCTGGACGCTGAAGCACCATGCCGACCACACCACGCTGGTGAAGGCCAGCGAGGCGCCGAAGATCGCCTATCCCAAGCCGGACGGCAAGGTCAGCTTCGACCGCCTGTCCTCGGTCTACCTCTCCAACACCAACCATGAGGAAGACCAGCCGCCGCACCTGACGCTGAAGGACAAGTCGGTCCCGATCAGCGTCAATCTGGCGCTCTACGACGCGCCGGAGCAGCGTTACTGCCCGGCCGGTGTGTACGAGATCGTCCGCAACGACGACGGCAGCGATCCGCGGTTGCAGATCAACGCGCAGAATTGCGTGCACTGCAAGACCTGCGACATCAAGGACCCCACCCAGAACATCAACTGGGTCGTGCCGGAAGGCGGCGGGGGGCCGAACTATCCGGGCGGCATGTAAGAAGCCTTTGCCTCCCTCCCATGGCTTCGCCGCTGGTCGGAGGGGGAGAGGCGCATGCGCCGAAGCCACATGCAGATGGATGACCGGCACCACCCCGCGGGTGCCGGTTGCGCCGCGCGCCACTCCTATCTATAAGGCAAGCGGTAACCTCTCTGCGACGGCGCGATGATCGTTTCCTGTCCGACCTGTTCGACGCGCTATACCCTGTCCGACGAATCGCTCGGGCAGGATGGCCGGAAGGTTCGCTGCGCCCGCTGCGGTCACACCTGGTGGCAGATGCCCGACCGGGCAGAGCTTGAGCCGGTCGTCCCCGATGCCCTGACCGAACTACGGCCCGCAAAGCCCGCAGCGAAGGCCGCCGGGAAGTCCGCAGAAAAATCCAAAGGCAAATCACCGAAGGCCCCGCGTGCCAAGCCGGCCCGCAGTACGGTGATCGGCTTTGCAGTGTTGGGGCTGCTGGTCGTCGGGTCCGCCGCCGGCGCCTATTTCGCCCGCGACGCCATCGTCCGCAGCTGGCCGCCCGCGGCATTGCTCTATGACGCCATCAGCATGCCGGCCGAACCGCCGGGCTTCGGGCTGGAACTGCGCAACATCCGCTCGGAACAGAAGCTCGAAGGCGGGAAGACCGTCCTGCTGCTGGAGGGGGAGGTCGCCAACACGACCGACATCGAGCGCACGCTGCCGCCGCTGCGAGTCAACACCTTCGGTCCAGAGCACAAGCTGTTGCAAAGCTGGGCCATCGAGCAGTCGGCCGAGACGCTCGGCCCCGGTGCCGCGGCGGGATTCCACCACAGCCAGCCCGATCCCGGCCCGGTGACCGAAGTGACGATCACCTTCGGCGGTCCGCCTCCCGGTCTGGAGCCGCCCGCTGCCGAGAAGCCTGCCGAGAAGGCCGCGGAAAAGCCGGCTGCTGCGAAGGCGGCTCCTGAAAAACACGCGGCCCCGGCCAAGGGCCACTGATCCAAATCGGGGCGGCGCTCTTTACCGCTCCGGGATGCCGTATTTCCGCAGTTTGTTGGCAATCATTGTGTGCGAGGTGTTCAGCCGCGCCGCCAGCTTGCGGCTGGACGGAAAGCGCGGGTAGAGCCGGCGCAGCAGCGTCCGCTCGAACCCGTCCACCGCATCCTCCCAGCTGCCGGCATCCTCCGTCGGCACTTCGGCCGCCTGCATGCCGGCGCCGGCCAGTTCCAGATCGGCGGCGTCCAGCGTGCCGCCGTCGCTCATCGTCACGGCACGGAAGATGACATTCTCCAACTGCCGCACGTTGCCAGGCCAGCGGTTGGCGAGCAGCGCCGCCGCCGCCGCCGGGGTCAGCCGGCCGGGCGGGCGCCGGGCCTGCGCAGCGGCGCGCGCAATAAAATGGCGGGCGAGCAGCAGGATGTCCTGCCCGCGTTCGCGCAGCGGCGGGACATCCAGAGTCAGCACGTTGAGGCGATAGAACAGATCCTCGCGGAAACTGTGGTCGGCGACCATCGCCTCCAGCGAGCGGTGGGTGGCGCTGATGACGCGGACATCCACCTTCTGCTCGCGCTCGCCGCCCACCCGGCGGAAGCTGCCGTCATTGAGGAAGCGTAGCAGTTTGGCCTGGAGATAGGCCGACATTTCGCCGATCTCGTCGAGGAAGACGGTGCCTCCATGGGCCAGTTCCAGCAGGCCGGGCTTGCCGCCGCGCTGCGCCCCGGTGAAGGACCCAGGGGCGTAGCCGAACAGTTCGCTCTCCGCCAGATTCTCCGGGACGGCGGCGCAGTTCAGCGCCAGGAAGGGCTTGTCCCGGCGCGGGCTGGCGCGGTGGCAGGCGTGGGCGATCAGCTCCTTGCCAGTGCCGGTCTCGCCCAGGATGAGCAGCGGCGCCTCCATCGCGGCGACGCGCGCGGCGCGTGCCTTCAGCGCCCTGACCGGCGGGGATTCACCGAGGATGCGGTCGAAGCCGCCCTCATCGAAATTCTGGATGGCGTCGAGCCGCTCGCCAAGGCGCGACGGGGTGAACAGGGTGATGACGGCGCCGGCCGCCTCGACATCGACGATGGGCGTCACCTCCAGCAGGAAGGGTTGGCCGTTCAGCGTCACCTCGCGCCCCGACATGCGGAAACCGCCCGCGGTCAGTTCATCCGTCAGGCCCGGTTCGCCGAACAGCTCGCCGAGATCGAGGCCGGCGAGGCGCGCCTCCGGCAGTCCGGCGACCTGGGCGGCGGCGGCGCTCGCCACCACGACCCGGGCCGCACGGTCGACGGCCAGCACCGGGTCGGGCAGGGCGGCGAGCAGCGCATCCAGATGCAGCCGCCGCCGCGTACCCGGCAGCATGTCGATGGCCGCCACCGACCGCACCCCGGCAATGCCCCGCAGCGCGTCGGAAAGAGCAGGCAGGGCCGCCGGATCGAGGCCGGGGGCGTCGATGTGGATCAGCGGCGGGTCGACCTCGACACCGACCACATTGAGCCGGCGCAACGCCAGCACGGCGAGGATCTCATGGGCGATGCCGACGCGGTCGGTGAAGGTGACTTCGATGCGCATGGGCGTGGCGTTGGCAGTGGGGACGAACGGCAATCACTGTACATATATCGTTACGCTGTATCAAAATCTTTACACCGCTTCAAACCGTTGATCTTCAACACCCTAGTCCGGAAAGGCCTCCTCCCTGTAAACATACGCATACACCAGACCACCCGCCGCTCCACCCGCATTGCAGCGAATCCGCCGATTTCCGGACTGGCACGGTGTTTGCGAAACACTCCCCCAAGCGAAGTCATCCATCCCTCGGGGAGCCAGTCTCATGCGCGTGATCGTTCTGGGCAGCGGCGTCATCGGTGTCACCACCGCCTATTATCTGGCGCGCGCCGGGCATGAGGTGACCGTGATCGACCGTCAGGCCGGCCCGGCGCTGGAGACCAGCTATGCCAACGCGGGCGAGGTGTCGCCGGGCTATTCCGCTCCCTGGGCGGCGCCGGGGCTGATGCTGAAGGCCGCCAAGTGGATGATGATGAAGCATTCGCCGCTGGTGATCCGGCCGAAGCTGGATCCGGCGATGTGGTCCTGGTGCCTGAAGCTGCTGGCCAACGCCAACGAGGCGAGCTACCAGCTGAACAAGAGCCGCATGGTCCGCGTCGCCGAATACAGCCGCGACTGCCTGAAGGCCCTGCGCGCCGAGACCGGCATCACCTATGACGAGCGCACCCAGGGCACGCTCCAGGTCTTCCGGACCCAGAAGCAGATGGACGCCGCCGGCTACGACATGGCGGTGCTGGAACGCTACGGCGTTCCCTACAGCCTGTTCGACCGCGACGGCCTGACCTCGGTCGAGCCGGCTTTGGCCCATGTGAAGGACAAGCTGGTCGGCGCGCTGCACCTGCCGGGCGACGAGACCGGCGACTGCTTCCAGTTCACCAACAAGCTGGCCGCCTATGCCGCCAAGCGCGGGGTGGAGTTCCGCTACGGCGTCTCCATCCGCGGGCTGGAGAGCGACGGTCGCAAGATCACCGGCGTGCTGACCGACCAGGGCACGCTGACCGCCGACAGCTACATCGTCGCCATGGGCAGCTATTCGCCCAAGCTGGTGAAGCCGCTGGGCATCGACCTGCCGGTCTATCCGGTGAAGGGCTATTCGCTGACCCTGCCGATCACCGACGCCGCCCACGCTCCGGAATCGACGGTGATGGACGAGACGCACAAGATCGCCGTCACCCGGCTGGGCGACCGCATCCGCGTCGGCGGCACGGCGGAACTGTCCGGCTTCGACCTCAGCCTGCGCGAGAGCCGCCGCGGCCCACTGGACCATGTGGTCAGCGACCTGTTCCCCAAGGGCGGCGACCTGTCGAAGGCGGAGTTCTGGACCGGGCTGCGCCCGAACACCCCGGACGGCACGCCGATCCTGGGCGCGACCGATGTCCGCAACCTCTACCTCAACACCGGCCACGGCACGCTGGGCTGGACGATGTCCGCCGGCTCCGCCCGCGTGCTGGCCGACCTGGTCAGCGGCCGTCAGACCGAGATCGACATGGAAGGCCTCAGCGTCGACCGCTACGGCCGCAAGCCGTCGGTGGCGGTGTCGCGCCCGGCGGCAGTGCGTCCCGCCTGATTTGAACCGGCCTGACCTGAATATGTGACCCGCGCCGTACGGCGGACGCGGGTCATCGCCAGCTCAAGAAGGGCGGCGTCGGTGATCTCGGCTCCATCCAGCCGCTGTCGCCCGCGCCGCCCTTCGCATTTCTCCACCCGGTGGCCGAGGCGCCTGAGATGCAGGATCGCCTCGTAGAGCCGGGCCGCCGGCTCCGCGCTCGGACGGGCCGTCACGGATGGACCACGAGGACGACCAGCCGCTTCGGACCGTGGACGCCATAGGCCAGAGTCTGCTCGATGTCGGCGGTCTTGCTGGGGCCGGACACCAGCAGCACGTTGGTCGGCATCGCCTGCGCCCATCCCTGGTCGCGCATCGCTTGAAGGAAAGTGTCGTAGAGGGCGTCCGCACGCAGAAGGGCGATGTGGATGTGCGGGACCAGCGAGAGGGTGCGCGGTTCCTCGGCCGTCGGCCACAGGATCAGGCTGCCCGTCTCGGCGATGGCACCGCGGGTGGTGGTCAGGCCGGCTTCGATGGTGTCGAACAGGCGGGGCTTGAGGTCTTCGAGCGGCCGGTCATAGGGGATCAGGGCGGTGGAGGAGGCATCCCACCCCTCGACCAGCCGTTTCCCCGTATCCGTTGCCGGCGCATAGATCAGCGACCCCACCCCTTCGTGTGCCAGGAACTCCCGGAGCACCGCCGGCCAATCGGCCTCGGTCGCGTCGAGAAATTCGGTATGAACCGCTTCCATCAGCCGACGGATGCGGGGCAGCCGCTCTTCCTCCGCCCACTGCTTCGCCTCGATCGGCGCAAAATCCGAGGCCGGCGGCGTCAGCGGGTGAGCGTCGCGCGTTTTGCGCAGCTTCGTCAGGATCGAGTTGCGGGTTTCAGACATCGGGAACCCCCTTGGCGCGGGCGAGGTCGTGCAGGGTGCGGCTGGCGAAGCGCGGCTTGGTGCGGACATTCGTCCACTCCTTCAGCATGGGCAGCGACGACGGCGCCGCATTGCCGAGCTTGCTCATCGCCAGCGTGGCGACACGGTAAGCGGTTGGCGAGGCGTTCATCGCCGCCCAGCCGCTCCATACCATCGCTTCCGTCCGGCTGGCCTTGGCGCCGCCGTCCTTCACCGCACCGCTGGGCTTCACCGCCTCGACCCGCAGGCGCCCCATGATCTCGACGATGGGGATCTTCACCGGGCAGATCTCGACGCAGGCGTTGCACATGGTGCAGGCGTGGGGCATGGCGCCGCGCTTCTCCAACCCCTCGATCTGCGGCACCAGGATCTTGCCGATGGGGCCGGGATAGGGCGCCTCATAGGCATGGCCGCCGACCTTGGTGTAGACCGGGCAATGGTTCATGCAGGCGCCGCAGCGGATGCAGCGCAAGGTGTCGCGCAGTTCCGGGTCGGCGTAGATGCTGGACCGCCCATTGTCGAGGATGATCAGATGCACCTCGCGTGGGCCGTCCTTCTCACCCGGCTTGCGGGGGCCGGAGATCATGTTGACGTAGGTGGTGATCGGCTGGCCGGTGGCTGAGCGCGGCAGCAGGCTGATGACCGGCGGCACGTCCTCCAGCTTTTCCACCACCTTTTCCAGACCCATGAAGGCGATGTGGACCGGCGGCACCGTGGTGCACATGCGGCCGTTGCCCTCATTCTCGATCAGGCAGAGGGTGCCGGTTTCCGCCACCGCGGCGTTGACGCCGGACATGCCGACATCAGCGGCCTGGAACTTGGCGCGCAGCACCCGGCGGGCGAGGTCGGTCAGATAGGCGGCATCCTCGCGGCTCTCGGCGTCCTTGATCTTGCGCTTGAACAGATGGGCGATCTGTTTGGTGTTCAGGTGGATCGCCGGCATGATGATGTGCGACGGCATGGTGCCGTCCAGCTGCACGATGTATTCGCCGAGGTCGCTTTCCAGAACCTCGATGCCGTTCTTTTCCAGAACGGCGTTCAAATGCATCTCCTCCGTCACCATCGACTTGCCCTTGACCACCAGCTTGGCGTTGGTCTTGTGCAGGATGTCGAGCGCGATGGCGTTGGCCTCATCCGTCGTGGCGGCCCAATGGACGGTGATGCCGTTGCGGGTGCAGGTCTCCTCCAGCGTCTCCAGCAGTTCCGGCAGTTTCGACAGGGCGCGCAGCCGGACCGAGGCGGCCAGCGCCCGCACTCCATGCCATTCGCCGGCATCGGAGAACTGGGCAGCGCGCTTGCTCATCAGACCGTCCATCGCGCGGCGGAAATTGCCGCGCAGCTGCGGGTCGGCCAGCGCCGCGCGCGAGGCGGCGGCGAAATCCGGTGCGTTACCGTCCATGAATGCGCTCCTTCAGGAACTGGGCGATGTGCTGGCCGCGCGCGGCCTTGGCACCGGCCTCCAGCGAGCCGCCGATGTTCAGCAGGCAGCCGCAGTCGCCCGACACCACGCGGGCGGCGCCGGTGTCCTCGATGTCCGCCACCTTGTCGCCTACCATCGCGGCGGAGATCTCCGGATGGCGCACGGCGAAGGTGCCGCCGAAGCCGCAGCATTCCTTCTCCCGCTTCAGCTCCACCAGCTCGACATTCGCAAGCTGGCGCAGCAGCGCTTTCGGCTCCTCGACCACGCCCATTTCGCGCTGGGCATGGCAGGAGGCGTGCCAGGTGACGCGCACTGGCTCCCCTTTGTCGGTGAGCTGGACGTCGAGGACATGGACCAGGAACTGCGTCAGCTCCCAGACGCGGGCCGCAACCTGCACCGCCTTGGCCTCGTCCGGCTCACCATGGAACAGGTCGGGCCAATGCTTCTTCATCATGCCGGCGCAGGAACCCGACGGCACGACGATGGGATCGTCGCCGGGAAACAGGTCCAACTGGGCGCGGGCGACCTTCAGCGCGTCGGCGCGGTAGCCAGAATTGTAGGCGGGCTGGCCGCAGCAGCTTTGCCCCTGCGGGAAGACGACGGTCAGGCCCTGCGATTGCAACAGCTCGATCCCCGCCATCCCGGCATCGGGAAAGAACAGGTCGACGAGGCAGGTGCCGAAGTAATAGACTCGGGTGGGTTTGGGGATCGCGGACATCGGGCGCTTCCTCAGAAATATTTTTATCGACGGGCGTCGCTCAGAAGGCCGGTTCGGCCACCCGTGCCCTCTCCTCCACCTTCGCCGTCGCGCAGGCGTCGACCAGATAGACGATGGACCGGTAGGGAACGCCCGCCTTGTCGGACAGGCCGATCTCGCAGGTGCGGCTGGTGGAGTAGCCCGACGCGCAGCCGTCCGGCACCGTGGCCGGCAGGTGGCGCAGGGCGTGCGCATTCAGTTCCGGCGTGGTGAAGCCCTTGTCGCCGGCGAAGCCGCAGCAGCCGACGTCGGGCGGCACCACCACCGTCTCGGCGCAGGCCTTCGCCACCGCGGTCAGCGCGCCGTCCAGGCCCATCCGGCGGGTGGAGCAGGTCAGGTGCAGCATCACCGGTTCCGCCGACTTCGCGATGTCCAGACGGGGCAGGGCGAACTCGCCGAGGAACTCCGCCACGTCGAGGATGCGCAGCCCCGCGTCGGTCAACCGCTTCTTCAGCCGCAGGGCGCAGGGGCTGGTATCCATTACCACGGGATACCGGCCGCCCCGGCTCGCCTTCGACAGGGCCGCCAGCATGGCGTCGGCCTTGGCGTCGGCGGCCTCGATCAGCCCCTTGCTTTCCAGCGGCATGCCGCAGCATTGGCCGTCCGCGGCTTCCGGATAGAGGATGCGGAAGCCGGCCTTGCGCATCACCGATTCGACCACCTCGGGCAGCGGGCGCTGCTGCGGATCGCCGGCGGCCGGACCCATGGTGCGGCTGACGCAACTGGGGGCGTAAACCACCGTCGGCACGTCGTCGTCGGTGACGACGGTCTCCGCCTTCGGCGAGAAGGTCGCGGCGGTCGGCAGGTTGCGCGGCAGCGAGGGCAGTCCGCCGCCGCTCAGCACGCGCGCCGCTACTTCGGCGACCCCATGTCCGACCGTGCGGCGGGCAAAATCGGCCAGACGCAGACCGGTGCGGGCGATGCCCAGCGTGCCCTCCATATGGTCGGCGACCAGCGCCCCCGCCTTGCGGGCCACGGCGCCGCGGCGCTCGCTGCGCATGGATTTCATCAGCAGCCCGGTCTCGATCCCCACCGGGCAGGCGGTGGCGCACAGGCCGCAGGCGGCGCAGGTGTCGATGCCCTGGTAATCGTAGGCGGCACCGATCTCGGCCAGACGCCCGGCGTCGTCACCGGCGGCTTCCAGCCGCGCCATCTCGCGCCGGCCGACGATGCGCTGGCGCGGCGACAGGGTGAAGCGGTGGGACGGGCAGGTCGGTTCGCAGAATCCGCACTCGATGCAGGTGTCGACCAGCGGGTCGGCCGGCGGCAGCGGCTTCAGGTTCTTCAGGTGGGCCTGCGGGTCGCCGTTCAGGATGACGCCCGGATTCAGCAGCCCGTCGGGGTCGAAGAGATCCTTGATCTCCTTCATCAGCCCATAGGCCTGCGGACCCCACTCCATCTCGACGAAGGGGGCCATGTTGCGGCCGGTGCCGTGCTCCGCCTTCAGCGAGCCGTCGTAACGGGTGACCACCAGCTCGGCGACATCGTCCATGAAGCGGCGGTAGCGGTCGATTTCCGCCTGGGTGTCGAAGGCCTGGGTGAAGACGAAGTGCAGGTTCCCTTCCAGCGCGTGGCCGAAGATGATCGCCTCGCGGTAGCCGTGGCGCTCGAACAGCGCCTGCAGCTCGCGCGTCGCCTCGGCCAGCCGGGGCAGGGGGAAGGCGACGTCCTCGATGATGACGGTGGTGCCGGTCTGGCGGATGGCGCCGACCGCCGGGAACAGGCCTTTGCGGATCTTCCAGAAGCCCTCGCAGGCCTTGGCGTCGGTGGTGAAGCTCGTATCGCCGATGGTGACGCAGCCGGCCAGCACCGCGGCGATCTCCGCCACGTTGGAGTCCAGCGCCGCAGCGCTTTCGGCGCGGGTCTCCACCAGCACGGCGGCCACCTCGGGGCCGAAGCCGCGGATCTGTGGCGGCATGCCCGGCTTGTCCTGGATGGAGCGGAGCGAGGCGCGGTCCATCAGTTCGGCGGCGTCGACCGGGGCGGCCTTCAGCAGGGCGACCGCGCGGCAGGCCTCGGCGATGTCAGGGAAGAACAGCAGCGCGCTGGCCTTGTGCGGATGCTCCGGCACGGTGCGCAGCGTGATGGTGGAAATGAAGCCCAGCGTGCCTTCCGACCCGATCATCAGGTGCTGGAGGATGTCGACCGGGTCCTCGTAATCCACCAGGGCGTTCAGGCTGTAGCCGGTGGTGTTCTTGATGCGGAACTTGTCGCGGATGCGGGTCGCCAGCGTCTCGTCGGCGCGGGTGCGGGATCCTAGCGCCGCCAGCCGGTCGAGCAACGCACCATTGCTTTGCTGGAAGGCACGGCAACTGGCCGCATCCGCGGTGTCCAGCACCGTGCCGTCGGCCAGCACCAGCCGCATCGACTCCAGCGTGCGGTAGCTGTTCTGCGCGGTGCCGCAGCACATGCCGCTGGCGTTGTTGGCGGCGATGCCGCCGATCTTCGCCGTGGCGATGGAGGCCGGATCGGGGCCGATCTTGCGGCCCAGCGGGGCAAGGCGGCGGTTCGCCTCCGCCCCGATCACGCCGGGTTGCAGGGTGACGGTGGCCGCGGCCGGACCGATGGTGCAGCCCCGCCAGCCGTCCCCCAGCACCACCAGCACGCTGTCGCTGACCGCCTGGCCTGACAGGCTGGTGCCGGCGGCGCGGAAGGTCACCGGCACGCCGTGCCCGCGGGTGATGCGCAGCAGCCGCACCACCTCCTCCTCCGTTTCCACCAGCGCCACGATCTTCGGGATCAGCCGGTAGAAGCTGGCGTCGGTGCCGTAGGCCAGCGTGCGCAACGGGTCGGTGACCAGCCTTGCCTGCGGGATGACGGACTGAAGCTCGGCCAGCACACGGTCGTAAGGGGCGGGCAGCATTGGCGGCGGCTCCTGCTTGGGGGAGGAGGACGTGGAGTTGGAGGGATCGGCTTTGGCGGCCGATCACCACAGGCCGCTTAGCGGCCGATGACCATGGCGGTGAAGGGCCAGAGGTAAGCCTGCGCCATCACCAGCAGGCCGACCAGCGCGGTCAGTGCCAGCGAGTGCCAGATGACGAAGCGCAGGATCTTGCCCTCATGCCCATGCCACTTGGTGGCGACGGCGGCGACGACGATGCTCTGGGCGTCGATCATCTTGCCCATCACGCCGCCCGAGCTGTTGGCGGCGGCCATCAGCGTCGGCGGCAGGCCGAGCTGTTCCGACGATACCTTCTGCAGGCTGCCGAACAGCACGTTGGACGCCGTGTCCGACCCGGTCAGCGCCACGCCGAGCCAGCCCAGGAAGGTGCCGAAGAACGGGTAGAGGAAGCCGGAGTTGGCGAAGGCGAGGCCCAGCGTGGTGTCGAGGCCCGAGTAACGGGTGGTGTAACCGAGCGCCAGCATCGCCGAGATGGTCAGCAGCGAGTTGCGGATGGCGTAGAGGGTGCGGCCGTAGGTCTTCACCATTTCTACCGGCGAATAGCCCATCAGGAAGCCGGAGATGACGGCGGCGATGAAGATGCCGGTGCCGGTGGCCGACAGCCAGTTCAGGGTGTAGACGGCCGCCTCCGGATGGGCCTTGGCAACCACCGGGGGAACGCGCATCACCATGTTGTGCAGGCCGTCGATCGGGAACTTGAAGATCGACACGCCGTCGAGGAAGGCCTTGACCTCCGGGATGCCCCACAGGAAGACGAGGACACTGAGGATCGCCCAGGGCATCCAGGCGCGGCGGACCTCGGCGGCGCTGTAGCCGTGGCTGCGGCGCGCCTCGCCTTCGACCACGGCGGCGCCGGCGGACTGCGTCATGGCGGAGGCCCCGCCGGCGGTGTGCCAGATCGCCTTCGGGTGCCAGACCTTCAGGAACAGGGTGACGCAGACCAGCGAGACGATGGCGGCGGCGACGTCCACCAGCCAGGGGCCGTGATAGTTCGACACCAGATACTGCGGGACGGCGAAGGAGACGCCGGCGACCAGGATGGCCGGCCAGATCTGGATCATGCCGCGCCAGCCGGCGAAGGCGACGATCAGCCAGAACGGCACCAGCACCGAGAAGAACGGAAGCTGACGGCCGATCATCGCCGACAGGTCCAGCAGAGGCAGGCCAGTGACCGCCGCCAGCGCCAGCACCGGCGTGCCGAGCGCGCCATAGGCGACCGGGGCGGTGTTGGCGATCAGCGACAGACCCGAGGCGGCCAGCGGGGTGAAGCCCAGCCCGATCAGCATGGCGCCGGTGACGGCGACCGGCGTGCCGAAGCCGGCGGCACCCTCGAAGAAGGCGCCGAAGCAGAAGGCGATCAGCAGGAGCTGGAGCCTTCGGTCGTTGGTGATGCCGGTGATGCTTTCCTGCAGGATCTTGAACTGCCCGCGCTGTTCGGTCAGGTGATAGAGGAAGATGATGTTGATGACGATCCAGCCGATCGGCAGCAGACCGTAAGCCGCACCCAGCAGCGCGGTCTTTCCCGCCATCGCCACCGGCATGCCGAACACGGCGACGGCCACCGCCAGTGCCGTCGCCAGACCCAGCAGCGCGGCGCGGTGCGCCTTCATGTGGAAGATGCCGAGACCGCCCAGCATCACCAGGACCGGCAGCGACGCGAACAGCGTCGACAGCCAGATGTTGTTCATCGGGTCGTAGACTTGCGACCAGCTCATCGTCAGGGGTCTCCTTCTCGGGGAGTGATGTCGGTCCGAACGGTGTCCCGGGAGAAGGAGGGCCGATTTTGCACGCATCCGGCCTACCCGCGCCTGGAGGACGGCGCGGGAGGAAGGCCGGATGTTCGGCAAAGCGGAAGCGTTCACCGCCGCCGGGGTCTTGCGGCCCCGATGCGCGCGGTGCGGATGCGCCCTTGCGGGTGCTGGTCCGTCCTGTCCCGGTACCTTGTGGATGCACTTTCCGCCCCGGCCAGTTTGGGGAAGACCCCTTGCCAGTCCGGCAGCGATGGACATCTCTTATCCATACGGTGTGTGCTGGATAAAATATTTTACCAGACTGTGCAATGGCTGAATCGTTTGTCAGCCGACCAACTTTGGTAGGGGGGTGCGACCTCGCCGGTCGCTGCCGCTCTGGACGCCTGTTCCGTCCATCGCTATTGAAGAGGATCGGGACGCACAGGGAGAGGCCGCCCACCCAATGCAGGGGACGATCAAACCGGCCAAGCTGGCCGACGCCATTGCCGAGCATCTGGAACGGCTGATTCTGGAAGGCGCGCTGCGTCCGGGGGAGAAGCTGCTGGCCGAACGCGAGCTGGCGGTGAAGCTGGACGTGTCGCGCCCGTCGCTGCGCGACGCCATCGCCAAGCTGGAGGAGCGCGGCCTGCTGGTCACCGGGCGCGGCGGCACCCATGTTGCCAGTTTCCTGTCGCAGATCGCCGATCCGCTGATGACGCTGATGCGCAACAAGCCGGACGCGTCCTTCGACTATCTGGAGTTCCGCCGTTCCATCGAAGCGGCGGCGGCCGGGCTCGCGGCCCAGCGGGCGACCGACCTCGACCGCGACGGCATCCGCACCATCGTCGCCCGGATGCAGGCCGCCCACGGCAAGGATGACAGCTCGGAAGAGGCGGATTCTGACGCCGACCTGCATCTGGCGATCTACGAGGCGGCGCACAACGTCGTCATGCTGCACATCATGCGGACGCTGTCCGACCTGCTGCGCAACGACGTGTTCTACAACCGGACCGACCTCTATTCCCGGCCGGGTGTGCGCGAGCTGCTGCTGCAACAGCATCTGGCCATCGCCAATGCGGTGCTGGACGGCGACGCGGATGCTGCGAGTGCAGCGGCCGAGGGCCATGTGGAGTTCACCCTGCAGACCCTGCGCGAGATCCGCGAGCACAACGCCCGCGTCCAGGTCTCGCTGCGGCGGATCGGCCGAACCGACCTGATCGACAGCGGGGTGTAAGAGGACCCGGACCGGTCCGGATTTCTGCCCGGTGGAGCGTTATGGCGAAGGTACTATGTCTGTGGGCTTGCCCTGACTGGCGGCAAGCTCTTGGCCGGGTTACACTGCGGCATTGCTCAGTGTCGCCGCCTGCCTGACTGGACTTGCCTTATCCACTCTGCCCGAGTGCCGCCCTTGTCTTCCTTGTCCACTTCCTCGTCCTCTTCCAAGAAGCGCCGGATCCTGCTGATCGAGGATACGGTCCCACTCGCCAAGCTCTACATCGAGTTCCTGCGCGCCGACGCGCACGAGGTCGTTCATTGCATCCGCGGGGGCGAAGCGCTGGACGCGGCGGCTGCCTTCCCGCCCGACGCGGTGATCCTGGACCTGAAACTGCCGGATATGGACGGGCTGGAGGTGTTGCAGGCGCTGCATGCCCGCGACGCAAGCGTGTCGGTGGTCATCATCACCGCCCATGGCTCCATCGATCTGGCGGTGGAGGCGATGAAGCTCGGCGCCTTCGATTTCATCGTGAAACCCTTCAACGCGGACCGTCTGAACCTTACCCTGCGCAACGCGCTGGAACGGCGGACCCTGGCCCGCATGGTGGAGGGATACCGCAAGGATCTGGACCGCGGGCGCTTCCATGGCTTCATCGGCAGCTCGCCCGAGATGCAGGCGGTCTACCGCATGATCGAGAGCGTGGCCGCCAGCCGGGCCAACGTCTTCATCACCGGCGAAAGCGGGACCGGCAAGGAGGTGGCGGCCCAGACCATCCACCGCGCCAGCCCCAGGCGCGACGGCGCCTTCGTCGCGCTGAACTGTGCCGCGATCCCCAAGGATCTGCTGGAATCGGAGATCTTCGGCCATGTGAAGGGCGCCTTCACCGGTGCGTCCGGCGACCGGCCGGGTGCGGCGCTGCTGGCCGACGGCGGCACGCTGTTCCTGGACGAGATCTGCGAGATGCCGTTCGACTTGCAGAGCAAGCTTCTCCGCTTCGTCCAGACCGGCACGGTCAACCCCGTTGGCAGCGGCCGGGAGGAGCGGGTGGACGTGCGCTTCGTCGCCGCCACCAACCGCGATCCGCTGGCGGAGGTGCAGGCCGCCCGTTTCCGGGAGGATCTCTACTACCGCCTGCATGTCATCCCGCTGGTCCTGCCGCCGTTGCGCGACCGCGGCGACGACGTGATCGAGATCGCCCGCTCTTTCCTGTCCGACTATGCGCGGGAGGAGGGGAAGGCGCTGGCGGCCTTCGCGCCGGAGGTGGAGGCGAGGCTGCGCGCCCATGACTGGCCGGGCAATGTGCGGCAATTGCAGAACGTCATCCGCAATGTCGTGGTTCTGAACGACGGGCCGCAGGTCACCCTGGACATGCTGCCGCCGATGGGCGGCCCCGATGCCTCCGCGGCCTCCTGCGCCGCCTGCGGTTCGCCGTCCGCCGACCTGACGGAGGGGGGCGACGCCGTGCAACCGTTGTGGCAGGTCGAGAAGGAGATGATCCGGAAGGCGCTGCGGCTGGCCGGCGACGATGTACCGCGTGCCGCCCTGATGCTGGAGATCAGCCCCTCCACCATCTACCGCAAGCTCCAGCAGTGGCGTATCGCCGACGGCCGCAGCACCGGGGAGACGGCCGCGTGAGCGCGGACCTGGTAGAGGGGCCGGTGCCGGCCGCCGTGCCGCCGGACGAGAGCGGCCGGCTGGCGGTTCTGGAGTCCTTCTGCATCCTCGACACCCCGTCCGAGCCGGGTTTCGACAACATCACGCGGCTGGCCCAGCATTTCTTCCGGACCCGCATCGCGCTGGTGTCGTTGATCGACCGCGACCGCCAATGGTTCAAGAGCCGTTCCGGGTTGGAGGCGACGGAAACCCACCGCGACTTTGCCTTCTGCGCCCATGCCATTCTGGACGACGGCGTGCTGGTGGTGCCCGACGCGACCAAGGACCGGCGGTTTGCCGGAAATCCGCTGGTCACCGGCGCGCCGAACATCCGCTTCTATGCCGGTGCGCCCCTGGTGGCGGACGGGCGTAAACTGGGGACGCTGTGCGTCATCGACGACAGGCCCCGTGACGGCTTCGATGCCCGCGAGGCGGAGACGCTGGCCCAGCTTGCCCGGCTGGTGGTGGACGAGATGACGCTGCGCCGCGAGGTTGCCCGGCGCGAGCGGGCGGAAGCGGAGCTGCGCGACCGGTCGCGTCTGCTGAACCTCGCCGAAGAGATCGGCCAATTCGGCCATTGGTACGTCGATTTCGTCACCAATGCCCGCCGCTGGTCCGACGAGGTCTACCGGATCCTGGGCCTGCCGCCGCAGCAGGAAAAGCCGACTGCCGAGCTGTCCCGCGCCTGCTACCACCCCGACGACCGCGAGCCTCTTGCCGATCTGGTCGAGCGGGCAAGGAAGACCGGCGAGGGGTTTTCAATCGAGGCACGCATCATCCGGCCCGACGGGGCGCTGCGCCATGTCTTCATCCGCGGCATGGCCGAATGCGACGGCGACGGCAGGCCGGTCGGCCTGCTCGGCGTCGTCCAGGACATCACCGAGGCCAAGCGGGAGGAAGCGGAGCTGCGGTCGAACCGCGAGCTTCTCGACCTTACTGTCCAGGCGACGCGTGACGGCATCTGGGACTGGAATCTGGAGGACGGCGGGATCTGGTTCTCTCCCACCTGGAAGGAGCAGCTCGGCTACCGCGACGGCGAGTTGGAAAACAGCCTGGACATGTGGGCCGGCCTGATCTTCGAAGAGGACCGGATCGCCGCGCTGGAGATGGTCCGCGCCTATAATGCCGGGCTGATCCCGAAATTCGAGGCGGTGCAGCGCTTCCGCCACAAACAGGGCCACACCGTCTACATCCTCAGCCGCGCCATCCACATCCGCGACGCCGAAGGCCGCGTCGTGCGCATGGTCGGTGCTCATACCGACATCACGTGCGACAAGTTGACGGAAGAGGAACTGAGGCTCGCCAAGCAGACGCTGGACGATGCGATCGAAGCGGTGCCGGAGGGACTGGCCTATTTCGATGCCAACGACCGGCTGATCCTGTGCAACGAGCGATATCGCGAAGCCCATCCGCTGACGGCGCCGCTGATGGTCCCCGGCCGCCCGTTCGAGGAAATCCTGCGCGCCGCCGTGGCGAACGGCGAGTTCGCCGGCAATCCGGACGGGCCGAACGACGAAACCTGGATCCAGGCCGAACTGGCCCAGCACCGCAACCCCGGCGCGCCGTTCGAGCGGGAGCTGCCCGACGGCCGCTGGATCGTGGTGGCGGAGAACCGGACCAGCAGTGGCTCGCTGGTCTGCACCCGCACCGACATCACCGAGCGCAAGCGCTTCGAGGCGGAGTTGCAGCGCCAGGCCGCCGACATGTGCGCGCTGGCCGAAGGGCTCGACGCCGCCCGCGAGGAGGCCGACACCCTGCGCGCCCGTGCCGAGGCGGCGACCCAGGCGAAGTCGGAATTCCTGGCGGCGATGAGCCACGAGATCCGCACGCCGATGAACGGCATCCAGGGCATGACGGAGCTGCTGTTCGACACCCCGCTGACCGACGAGCAGCGCCAGTTCGCCCAGGCCATCCGCAGCTCGTCCAATGCGCTGCTGACCATCATCAACGACATCCTCGACATCTCCAAGCTGGAGGCCGGCCGGGTCACCATCGAAACGCTGCCCTTCGACGCCGCCGATCTGGTGGAAGGGGTGGTGGAGCTGCTGACGCCGCGCGCCCACGAGAAGGGGATCGAGATCGGCTTCTACATCGATCCGCTGCTGCGCCGCACCCTGCTGGGCGATCCGACGCGCATCCGGCAGATCCTGGTCAATCTGGTCGGCAATGCGGTGAAGTTCACCGATCAGGGCTCCGTCGCGGTGGAATTGGAAGTGCTGGACGCCACCGACGCCCATCTGGTGCTGCGCATCACTGTCACCGATACCGGCATCGGCATTCCTGCCGAGGCGATACCGACCCTGTTCAACAAGTTCCAGCAGGTGGACGGCTCGATCACCCGCAAGTTCGGCGGAACCGGCCTTGGGCTGGCGATCTGCCGCCAACTGTCGGAACTGATGGGCGGCAGCATCGCGGTGGAAAGCAGCCTGGGCATCGGCAGCCGTTTCGTGGTCGACCTGCCGCTGGCCCTGTCGGAAGAGACATTGCCGCCGGCCGAACAGCCGCTGGCCGGGCGCAGCGTGCTGGTGGTGGACGATCTGGCGGTGAACCGCCGGGTGCTGGCCTCGATGCTCGACAGCCTGGGTGCCCGGCCGACCTGTGTGGAGAACGGGTCCGACGCGCTGGAGGCGTTGCGGCGTGGGGCGGCCGGCGGCCGTCCCTTCGACGTGGTGCTGGCCGACCAGACCATGCCCGGCATGGGCGGCGACACGCTGCTGGCGACGGTCGCCGGCGACCCGGCGCTGATCGGGACGCGGCGCGTGCTGATCGTCACGCTGGGGCCGGCGGTGCGCAGCGAAAGCGGACCGGCGCCCGGTTTGGCCCATGCGACCCTGAACCGTCCGCTGCGCCAGAGTTCGCTGGCCGCCTGCCTGGCCGGGCTGTTCGCCGCTGCGGCTCCCGCCGCGTCTGCCGCTCCGCCGGCCGAAGCGAAGGTGGAGGACGTGCCCCGCCGTGGCCGCATCCTGCTGGCGGAGGACAACCGCACCAACCAGCTGTTCGCCACCACCCTGCTGCGCCGGCTGGGCTACACGGTGGAGGTGGCGGAGGATGGCGAGCAGGCGGTGGCGGCGGCCTGCCGCGGCGGCATCGATCTGGTGCTGATGGATGTCCAGATGCCGGGAATGGACGGGCTGGAGGCTGCCCAGGCGATCCGCGCGCGCGGCGGCGCGCTGGCCGGCCTGCCCATCATCGCCCTGACCGCCGATGCCATGCCCGGAACGCGCGAGCTGTGTCTGCGTGCGGGGATGAGCGATTATCTGACCAAGCCGATCAGCCGCGCCGGCCTGCTGTCAGCGCTGGATCGCTGGTTCGTCACGGCGGAACCGCCGGCCGCTGCGGCGGAGGCGGGTGGTGGAAGCGGTAAGGGCAGCACCGCCGGGAATGATGACGGCAGCGGCGAGGACGGCGAGGCGCTGGACGAGGCGGTGCTGGACGATCTGGTGGAAACGGTGGGCGCCGACAGTCTGGCGCTGATCGTCGACAGCTTCCTTGAAGATGTCTCGCACCGGCTAGAACGGCTGTCGGCGATGGATGATGCCATGCCGGCCGGCACCGTCGATCTGCGCGCGCTGGCCCAGGAGGCGCACGACCTGTCCAGTCTTGCCGGCAGCTTCGGCGGCATGGCGGTCATGCACATCGCCTGGCGCATGGAGGTTCTCTGCCGCAACGGCGACCGGGATCAGGCGGCCCGGCTTCTGCCGGTCCTGTTGCGCGAGGCCGCGCGGCTGGAGCGGAGCTTGCGCGAGCGCACCGGCGTGCCGCGGCCAGTGGTGTGAGGCCGGCGGGCTGAAGCCGGTGCGCCGCGGCTGTCCGGAGCCGGCGTCAGCCGGTGCCGGGCTGGGTCGAGCCGTCGGTGTCCTCCGCCCGCTCCCGCAGTTCCTTCGACGACAATCCGGCCGGGGTGGCGTCCTGCAACGTGCCGTCGCCCGGGGTCTTCGTCATGTCCTCGCGCGGGGAGCGCTCGCCGGCAGGGGTCTGGTCATGGGTGTCCGCCCCGGATTTCGCACCGGATCTCTTCGGCTGGGGCATTCCTTCGGAGGGGGTGCGCGTTTGAGGCGTGTCGGTCATGATGTCCTCTGCTATCTTCTGCCTCTACAATCTTCTGGAGGAGTCAACGACCAGGACGGGTGCGTGTTCCGCGTCCGGCCTATCCTTCGGAGGGTTGAAGAAGACGTCTCCGTCCAAGGAGACCGGGAGAAGACGGCGCGGCGCCCCCGGGGTGCCGGAGCGCGCAGTCCCAGTGCGTGCCAAAGTCGGGCCAACCACCAAGGTCCGGCAGCGGAGGCCGCGAGCCGCCGCCCAGCCGGCCAGCAAGGAGTGTGAAAAGGTCATGGAATCGAGCAAGCACACGCCGCATGGCGATGTGACCCAGGTCGGCACCGTCACGCTGACCGACGACGCCACCGGCAAGACTCTGAAGCTGCCGCTGCTCGGCGGGTCCACCGGTCCCAACGTGATCGACATTCGCAAGCTCTACGCCGAAACCGGCTATTTCACCTACGACCCCGGCTTCACCTCCACCGCCGCCTGCGATTCGGCCATCACCTACATCGATGGCGACGAGGGCATCCTGCTGCACCGCGGCTATGCCATCGCCGACCTTGCCGAGAATTGCGATTTCCTGGAGGTCTGCCATCTGCTGCTGAACGGCGAACTGCCCGATCCGCAGCAGAAGGCCGATTTCGAGCGCACCATCACCTATCACACGATGGTGCACGAGCAACTGGCCAAGTTCTACAGCGGCTTCCGCCGCGACGCGCACCCGATGGCGATCATGTGCGGCGTCGTCGGTGCCCTGTCGGCCTTCTATCACGACTCCACCGACATCTTCGATCCGGTGCAGCGCAAGATCGCCGCGCACCGCCTGATCGCCAAGATGCCGACCATGGCCGCCATGGCCTACAAATACACGGTCGGCGAGCCCTTCATGTATCCGCGCAACGACCTGTCCTACGCGGAGAACTTCCTCTACATGACGTTCGGCACGCCGTGCGAGGAATGGAAGGTCGATCCGGTCCTGTCGGAAGCGATGGACAAGATCTTCATCCTGCATGCCGACCACGAGCAGAACGCCTCGACCTCCACCGTCCGTCTGGCCGGCTCGTCGCACGCCAACCCGTTCGCCTGCATCGCATCGGGCATCGCGGCCCTGTGGGGTCCGGCCCATGGCGGTGCCAACGAGGCCGTGCTGAAGATGCTGGATCAGATCGGCTCGGTGGAGAACATCCCTGAGTTCGTCCGCCGCGCCAAGGACAAGAACGACAGCTTCCGCCTGATGGGCTTCGGCCACCGCGTCTACAAGAACTACGATCCGCGCGCCAAGATCATGCGCGAGACCTGCTATCAGGTTCTCGACCGGCTGGGCATCAAGGACGAGCCGCATCTGGCCATCGCGATGGAGCTGGAGAGGATCGCCCTGTCGGACGAATACTTCATCGAGAAGAAACTCTATCCGAACGTCGATTTCTATTCGGGCATCATTTTGAAGGCGATGGGCTTCCCGACCAGCATGTTCACCGTGCTGTTCGCGCTGGCCCGCACCGTCGGCTGGATCAGCCAGTGGAAGGAGATGATCGAGGATCCGGCCCAGAAGATCGGCCGCCCCCGCCAGCTCTTCACCGGCCACGCCGCCCGTCCCTTCGTCCCGTTGGACAAGCGTTGATCCCACACCATCGGCAGCCCCCTCTTCGAAAGGAGAGGGGCGCACCGTGACTCAATCGCTTCAACTGGGCCTGTCGGTCGCCATTGTGGCGGTGACCGGCGGGACTCCGCGCGTCGTGACGGTGCGCAGCGGCTTTGCCGTGCCGGACAACCACCGGCGCGGCGACGAGCCGTTGCCGCATCGCGACGCGCTGCCCGGCGCGCCCTTCGAACCCGACCGTTTCCGCACCCTGCAGGACGGCGTCCGCGCGGTGGCGGAGGGGTTGTCGGGTCTGGCGCTCCGTTATGTCGAGCAGCTTTACACCTTCGGCGACCGTTACCGCGACCCGCACGAGCTGTTCGGCGGTCCGCGCTCGGTCGTGGTCGGTTATCTGGCGCTGGTCCGGGACGGCCCCCTGGGCGGCGGCGGCTCGGCCGAATGGCGTGATCTCTACGACCATTTCCCGTGGGAGGACTGGCGCGACCAGCGCCCGCCGCTGCTGGATGGCGTGATCGCCCCGGCGCTCGGCGGCTGGATCGCCTCGGCCCCCGATGACGAAACCCGTTCGCGCCGGGCCGAACGCGCCCAGATGGCCTTCGGCCTGGACGGTGCCGACTGGGACATGGAACGCGTGCTGGAGCGGTTCGAACTGCTCTACGAAGCGGGGCTGGTGGTGGAGTCCTTCCGCGACCGCGACCTCGCCGCCCGGGTCGATCCGTCAGTATCGGCCAGCGGGCCGATGCCGCGCGCGCTCGGCCGGCCGATGGCGCGCGACGGCCGGCGCATCCTGGCAACCGCGCTGGAGCGGCTGCGCGGCAAGCTGCGCTACCGCCCCATCGTGTTCGAACTGCTGCCGCCGACCTTCACCCTGCACCAACTCCAGCTGGTGGTGGAGGCGCTGTCGGGCGAACGGGTCCACAAGCAGAATTTCCGCCGCCTGATGATCACCGGCGGCTTCGTCGAACCCACCGGCCAGTATGAAAGCCAGACCGGTGGCCGGCCGGCCGAACTGTACCGCTTCCGACGTCAGGCCATCCACGAACGCACCAGTGCCGGTGCCATTCCGTCCGCGGATGGATGAAGGGAAATCCGCCGGAAACGTCGACGCGCGGCATTGGGCGCAGTTGTCAACGGGCGGCTGCAAGGGGATACTGAAGGAACGGTTTTAAACCCGGACTATCCTTGTCCGGAAATTCCATTTTCGGAAAATCAATGTCGCACCGCATCCTGATTGCCGACGACCACCCGCTGATGCGTACCGCCCTGACCCAGACCATCGGTCAGGCGATTGCCGGCGCCGTGATTCTGGAAGCGTCGCGGTTCGAACAGATCAAGCCGCTGCTGGACACCGGGGAGCCGCCGGACATCATCCTGCTGGACCTGCACATGCCCGGCATGAGTGGCCTGATCGGCCTGATGATGCTGCGGTCCGAACATCCGGCGATCCCGGTGATCGTGGTGTCGGCATCGGAGGATCCGGTGACTATCCAACGCTCCATCGACTATGGCGCTTCCGGCTTCGTGCCCAAATCGGCACCGAACACCCAGATCGTCGAGGCGATCCACGCCGTGCTGGACGGCGAGCTGTGGTTGCCGGAGATCAACGGCGGCCCCGAAACCGAAGCCCCCGACCCGGCGCAGCGCGCCGCCACCCTGACGCCCCAGCAGCTCCGCGTCCTGGCCGGCATCGCCGAAGGCAAGCTGAACAAACAGATCGCCTATGAGATGAACGTCGCCGAAACGACGGTGAAAGCGCACGTCACCACGATCCTGCGTAAGCTGGGCGTGCTGACCCGCACCCAGGCCGCAGTGCTGGCGAGCCAGCTGGCGCTGTCCGCCGCGCCGCCGCCGCCAGTGGAGTGACGGAGGTATGCTTATCATGGTTGCCGGTCCATACAGCACTGGTGGTGCCGATTCCGTGCAGCGCGCCGCAAATCTCACTGTTTTGAATGAAGCGGCCCTCCGGGTCTTTCGCCGGGGACATATTCCTGTAATTGGTGTGAATGCCGCCTTGCCGATTATCGCCGTTGCCGGAGACACATCTTACGACGAAATCATGATGCCAGTCTCATTGGCCTTGGCTGAGCGTTGCGATGCATGCTTGCGGATCGGAGGTCCATCCGCCGGGGCCGATGCGGAGGTTGAACGTTTTCAGGGGCGGGGGCTTCCGGTCTACCGCAGTCTTGATGACATTCCGTTGGGTTCTGTTGACAGTACGGCAACGTCCTAACCTGTCCTGTCCGTCGTGCCGCCGATGGAGTGACAACAGGCGCACCGGATCTCTGACGGCACGCCCGTTATCCTGGGTTCAATTCCGGCGGGCGCCGGTATGGATCATGGTGCCGACATGCTCGCCGCGCAGTGCGGCGGTCAGCCGTCCCGGAACCAAGCCGTTCACCAGCTGGACGCGGGTGATGTGGCGGGCGTTCGCCAGCACCTCGACGAATGCCCGGTCCACAGGCAGGGGACCGTCGTGGGCAGCCAGATCGGCAGCCGTGATCTCCGGCAGTAGACGGGCCGCGGCACCCTCCGCGCCGTTGGGATCGGTGCTGTGGATACCGTCCACATCCTCGACGATGGTCAGGCTGGCTGCCCCCAGCGCGTCGGCCAGCAGGAAGGCCCCGGTGTCGGCCCGGTGGGATGGAATGCGCGAGGTCGGGAACTCATGGTGATGGTAGGGCGGGAAGGCGCTGCCCACCACCGCGCGGGCGGCCGACAGATGGACGGCCAACTGGCTGGCGATGGTCGGATGCTCCACATAGGAGACGCCGTCCGGTGCCAGCAGCGAGGCCAGGATATGGCCGTTCTGTCCGGCCTCGCTCGCCGCCAGCGGCGCCAGCGAGCCGACCGGCAGGCCGAGATCGAGCCCAACGCTGTAGAGATGGCGGGCGCGGATGCCGGCCCCGGTCAGGATCAGCAGGCGGTGCTCCGGCAGGATGCGGCGGATTTCCTCGACGACCGGCAGGATCGCGTCGCGGCCGCGGTCCATGATCGACCGGCCGCCGATCTTCACCACGTGCAGCCAGGGCAGCAGCGCGATCGGCCGGCCGCCGGCGACCGGACGGGTCAGATCGTCGTTGAGCAGGGTCTGCCGTGCGAGCGGCGAGGCCACATGCTTGATGGTGTTGATGGTCTCGGACATGTCCCGACTCCTCAGCTCGCGGTGATGATGGTGCCGACATGCTCGCCGGCGAGTGCGCGGGTCAGGTTGCCGGGGACCAGACCATTGACGATCTGCACCTCGCGGACATGGCGCGCGGCCTTCAGCAGGTCGAGCACCGGGAATTCCAGGATCGAGTCCTGAAGCCCCTTCGCCTTCATCTCGTCGACCGAAATCTTCGGAATGAAGGTCGCATCCTTGGACGTCTTCGGGTTGGCGGTGTAGAGCCCGTTCTCGTCCTTCACATAGATCATCCGCTTGCAGCCGAACTGTTCGGCGACCAGGAAGCAGCCGGCGTCGGTGCGGTAGGGCGGGATGACGCCGCTGGCCGGTGGACGCATCCACAGCGTATAGGGCGGCATGCCGCTGAAGACAACGGCATGCACCTCCGCCAGATAGAGCGGGACCGCCGACAGGCCGGCGCCGTCCACCGCGGAGATGCCATGCTTGGCAAGGAGCTGGCCCAGCATGGCGGCATTCTGATCGGCGACCGAGGCGCCGAGCTGCGACAGCACGCCCGCCGGCAGGCCGAGGCCGGCGGCGATGGAGTAGAGGTGCCGGGCGCGGGTGCCGGCGCCGGTGCCGATCAGCAGCTTGTGGGCCTTGCGCGCCGCCGCGATCTCGTCCACCAGCGGGTAGACCGCCGACCGGCCGCGGTCGATGACGCTCTGTCCACCGATCTTGATCACTGTGGCATCGGGGAGGATGCGGAAGTCCGCCGACGCTTCCGCCATAGCCTGAAGCTCGGCATCGGTCAGCGGACGCTGCATCAGCAGCGCCTCAAGTTCCGCTGTGGAGTCCGCCGTGGAATTTGCCGCCGTGGGATTTACCATGGAAGGGCAATCCTTTCGTTCCGTCATTGCACGTCAATACATGTCGCCGGCACCGCCGCTGCGTCCTTGCGGAACCGAGTCCTCCCGATGGTTCCGGACGAAGCCGCAAAGCGCCTCCCCAGTATTCGCATCCTGCCTGACGGGGCCTGTTCGGATCGTGGAGTCCGTTGACCGGAAGCTCCAAGGCTGGCCGTGACGGTCGATGCCCCGGAACCGTATGGCTCCGTGCCTCAACCGTCAATAATCTCAATTTCCGTATGGTTGAATTTTGGTGTGGCTAGCCCGCCATCCGCTGCCCTTCCGCGAGCAGCTGTCCCAGCAATGCCCGCAGAGCGCCCGGACGAACCGGCTTGTACAGCAACCGGCAGCCGGCCGCCTCGATGTCCTCGCGCACGGCGGCGTCGCGGTCAGCGGTGACGACGGCGGCGGGAATGTCGCTGCCCAGCGATGCGCGGAGGGTCCGCAAAGCTTCCACGCCGGTCAGGCTGCGGTCGAGGTGGTAGTCGGTCAGGATCACGTCCGGCGTCCGCCCCTCCAGCTTCGCCAGGGCCAGATCGGGAGCGACGGCGGTGACGACGCGGCAGGACCAGCTGGACAGCAGATCCTCGGTGGCGCGGGCGATGGCCGGCTCGTTCTCCAGGCAAAGGACCAGCACGCCGCGCAGGTCGCGGCCACGCGGGCGGACCACGACGGCACGGGCGGCCACCGGCTCGTCGGTGAGCGGCACCAGCACGGAGAAGGCGCTGCCCCGCCCGACCTTGGAGCGCACCTGCACCGTGTGGCCGAGGATGCCGGCCAGACGCTCGACGATGGCGAGGCCCAGTCCCAGCCCCTTGCCACGATCATCGCTGTCATTGTCGAGCTGGCGGAACTCCATGAAGATTTCCGGCACCTTGTGCTCGGGGATGCCGGGGCCGGTGTCCCATACCTCGATGGACAGGAAGCTTCCCCGCCGCCGACAGCCCAGCAGGATGCGGCCGGTGCGGGTGTAGCGCACCGCGTTGGCGAGATAGTTCTGGAGGATGCGCCGCAGCAGCGTCGGGTCGCTGCGGACGGTGGCGGAGCAGTCGACCACCCGCAGTCCCAGCCCGTGGCGGCTGGCCAGCACGGTGAATTCCTCGCCCAGCGGCTTCAGCAGTTCCTCGATCCGCATTGGCACCGGGTTCGGCTTCACAACGCCGCTGTCGATCTTTGACACGTCCAGCAGATCGCCCAGGATCGTTTCCACCGACCGCAGCGAGGCGTCGATCTGGCGGATGGCGCTGTCGCCGTTGCGTTCGGACAGGGCTGACAGGAACAGCCGGGCGGCGTGCAGCGGTTGCAGCAGGTCATGGCTGGCGGCGGCCAGGAAGCGGGTCTTGCCGCGGTTGGCGCGCTCGGCCTCCGCCTTCGCTTCCGACAGGGCGTGGGTGCGTTCCTCGATGCGGCGTTCCAGCGTTTCGTTGGCCTCGCGCAGGGCGGCGGCGGCGCGGTGGCGTTCGGTGACGTCGGTGTAGACGGCGACGAAGCCGCCGCCGCCGGGCCGTCCACCGGGCCTTTGACCCGGCATCGGGTTGGTGGCGATCTCCAGAACCGTGCCATCGGGCCGCACCCGCTCATAGACGTCGGGCTTGTTGCGGCGGCGCGGATCGGACCGGCGCTCCAGCAGGGTCTCGATCTCGCCGTTGCGGCCATATTCGCCGCGCCGGGCGATCAGTCCGACGATGTCCTGCAACGAGGTGCCGACCTGGACGAAACCGTCCGGCAGTTCCAGCAGGACGACGAACTGGTTGTTCCAGGTGGCGACGCGCCAGTCCTCGTCGAACACGGCGATGCCCTGGGGCACATTCTCCACGGTGGCGCGCAGCAGTTCGTGCTGCTTCAGGATGGCGCGCGAGGCTTCGTCGATGATCGACCGCGCATCGGTGCGCGACAGCCGGCGGTCGGACAGCAATCCGGCCACCACGACGCGGGCAGACGCCGACCCGACGGCGCCGGCGAGCAGACGCTCGGTCAGCTGGATCGCCTCACCGTCGGTGCGCATCAGCAGCGCGGTGCGCAGGTCGCCGTCGGCCACGCCGGTGAAGCGGCGGAAGGCGGCATCGGCGCGTGACTGTCCGACATAGCGCAGGGCCAGATCGTGCAGGTCGGCCAGCGTGGCGCCGCGCGGCCCATGCGGCTCGCCATCGGAGGCGCGGCGCAGGCTCATGAAGCGGGCAGCCTGCTGGCGCTCCAGAGTCGACGGGCGGGTCAGCAGCGAGACGACAACGAACAGCAGGATGTTCGGTCCCAGGCTCCACAGGGCGGCGTTGGTCAGCGGGTCGATGCCGGCGATGCCGGCGAGCGCCACCGGGCTGAGGCCGGTCAGCCCGAACGGTCCTTCGCGCAAGGCGCTAGAGGCCAGCCATCCGGCATCGGCGAAGGACGGCAGCAGCATGGTGTAGGCCCAGCCGACGAATCCGGCGCAGATGCCGGCGAAGGCGCCGCTGCGGCTGGCGCGGCTCCAGATCAGCCCGCCCAGCAGGGCCGGGGCGAACTGCGCCACCGCGGTGAAGCTCATCATGCCGATGGTCGCCAGTGGAAAGGCCGGGCCGATCAGCCGGTAGCAGCCGTAGGACAGCAGAACCAGCACGATCACCGCCGACCGCCGCACCAGCAGCAGGATCCCCGCGGGATCGTCGCGCAGCCGCCGGTCGTCCGGGCGCAGCGCCATCAGCAGCGGGACGGCGACGTCGTTGCAGATCATGGTGCTGAGCGCCACCATCTCCACCAGGATCATGCTGGTGGCGGCCGACAGACCGCCGATGAAGGCGGCCAGCGCCAGCCAGGGCCAGCCCTGGCTCAAGGGGATCGACACCATGAAGGTGTCGGCATTCGTTGTGCCGTCCGGAAACAGCATCAGCCCGGCCAGCGCCACCGGCAGGACGAAGATGTTGATGGCGACCAGATAGGCCGGGAACAGCTTCGCCGACGACCGCACGTCGCCGCTATGGGTGTTCTCCACCACGGCGACGTGGAACTGGCGCGGCAGGCACAGGATCGCCAGCCCCGACAGCAGGCAGGCCACCCACCAGTCGGTGCCGATGCTGTCCATCCGGATCAGCTCCAGAAAGCCCGGATGGCGGACGGCGGCATCGAAGAAGGTCGCCGGGTCGCCGAAGACGGAAAAGGCGATGGCCCCGCCCACGCCCAGCGCCGCGGCCAGCTTCACCACCGACTCCGCGGCGATGGCCATCATCAGGCCGCGGTGATGTTCGTTGGCCGACACGCTGCGCACGCCGAACAGGATGGCGAAGGCCGCCATCAGCAGCGCCGCCATCAGCGCCGTCCCGCCCGGCATCTGGCTGAGATCGGTGCCCAGCGATGCCCCGGCCAGGATTTCGAAGCTGACGCTGATCGCCTTCAATTGCAGGGCGATGTAGGGCAGCAGCCCGATTACCGCGGCGACGGTGACGAGTGCGGCCAGGCTGCGGCTCTTGCCGTAGCGCGCCGACAGGAAGTCGGAGATCGAGACGACATTCTCCGACTTCGCCACCCGGACGATGCGGGCCAGCACCGGCCAGCCCAGCCCGATCATCAGGATCGGTCCGATATAGATGGGCAGGAAGTAGAACCCGCCGGTCGCCGCCCGGCCGACCGCACCGTAGAAGGTCCAGGAGGTGCAATAGACGCCGAAACTCAGCGCGTAGAGCCAGGGCGTGCGCCGCTCGCTGCCATGGGTGCCGGTCCGGTCGCCGTACCACGCGATGGCGAACAGCGACAGCAGATAGGCCAGCGACGCGGCCAGGATGAACCAGCTTTCCATGGGGCTTTGCGCCTCCGGTTCTTGATTTTCACTCCCCGCGGGCAGCAGCCTATCACAAACCCGTCATTGTCGCCGCGCCCGCAATTCGCAACCGCTTTCCACTTTTGGTGGGACGAAAAGGGATGCAGCCGGTGGCGCGGGGAGCAAAGGGAGCCGCCCGACCGCCCGCCCGGTCCCGCTGGGACACTTCCCATCCTTCGTTGTTCTTCCTGCAAGGCTACAAAGCCTTTGGTCGAACACGTAAAGGTGAAGGAGAGTCCGAATGGTTTCGGTCAGCGCCGGTTCCCAGTCCAGCCTCAACACCGATGCGCTTGATGTGACGAACGTCCAGGGCGGCACGATCACCGGTGCCACGCCCGACCAGCTCGTCATCACCTATCCCGGCAACCGGTTCACCGATTTGCGCGGCAATTTCACCTACGATCCCCTGACCAAAGCCCTGACCGGGGGCACCATCACCAGCGTCACCAACGCGAGCAACGGCGTTCTCGACGTGGCGGTATCGGATCTGAACCTGCCGGTGGCGACGGCTCTGAACTGGGCGAGCACCGGCACCAGCCCGGAGGCGATCCGTGCCGCCCTGCTGGGAGGCAATGACAGCCTGTCCGGGTCGGAGCTCAATGACACGCTGCGCGGCTATGCCGGCGACGACACCATCAAGGGCGGCATGGGCGACGACCTGCTGGATGGCGGCGGCGGCGTCAATGTCATCGACGGCGGCGACGGCAGCAACGACACGGTCGTCCGCCACGCCTCGCTGGCCGACAGCGGTGCCGTCAAATACAATGGTGAGATCTATGTGATCGACGCCAACGGCTATGACCGGCTGACCAATGTGGAGTTCATCCAGTACACCGACCAGACGGTGGCCGGCGCCTCGGCACCGGTGTTCGACGGTCTGTCCTATCTCGCGGCCAATCCGGACCTTGCCGCCGCCTATGGGATGGACAGCGAGGCCGCCTTCGACCATTACCGCTCCTTCGGCTGGAGCGAAGGGAGGTCGCTGACCTTCAATGCCGCCGGCTATCTGGCCGACAACCCCGATCTGGCCGCGGCCTTCGGCACAAACACGGCCGACGCCACCCGCCATTACATCGAGACCGGCCGCAACGAGAATCGCCGGTTCGATTTCGATGCGGAGTCCTATCTGGCCGCCAACCCCGACCTGATCCAGGCCTTCGGCAACGATCCGACGGCGGCGGCGCTGCATTACGCCACCATCGGCCGGACCGAGGGGCGGAGCCTGGGCTTCGATGCGCAGTCCTATCTGGCGCGCTATCCGGATCTGCAGGCGGCCTTCGGCAGTGACCTGCAAGCGGCCACTGCCCACTATGTCGCCGAGGGCTATGAGGAGGGCCGCGTCGCCGCACCGCTCGCCCCCGCCACCGGCGCCGCCTTCGCCGTAGATGATGCGGCCCAGCGCAACGCGACGCTGACCATCGCCTGACGGCGAACCCGCAGACGCTGAACGGCAAACGGGCGGAGGGGATGACCCTCCGCCCGTTTGCCTTGTCAGGGTTCATGCGGCAGCGGTCAGTCGTGCTGGTAGATGTCCACGTCCTTGGTTTCGCGGACGAACAGCAGGCCGATCACCAGGGTCGCCGCGGCGATGATGATCGGGTACCAGAGGCCGGAGTAGATGTCGCCGGTGGCCGCCACGATGGCGAAGGAGGTGGTCGGCAGGAAGCCGCCGAACCAGCCGTTGCCGATGTGGTAGGGCAGCGACATCGAGGTGTAGCGGATGCGGGTCGGGAACATCTCCACCAGCATCGCGGCGATCGGCCCGTAGACCATCGTCACGTAGATGACCAGAACCGTCAGCAGGGCGATGACCATCACCGTGTCGATGCGGGCCGGATCGGCCTTGGCCGGGTAGTTGGCGGTCTTCAGCGCATCGCCCAGCCCCTTGTCGAAGGCGGCGCCGGCGGCCTTCGCGTCGGTCGGGGTGGCGGCGGTGGCCGGGCCGTGGCTCAGCGACACGGTGGTGTTGGCCTGCGGCACAGCCGTGTAGCTCGGGATGACCGTGCTGCCGACCTTGATCGACGCCACGGTGCCGGCAGGCGCCACTTCGTTGGTGTAGGGGATGCCGCGCTTCACCAGGGCGCTCTTGGCGATGTCGCAGGAGCTGGTGAACTGGCTGGTGCCGACCGGGTTGAACTGGAACGAGCACTCGTTGGGATCGGCGACGACGACGACCGGCGCGGTGGCGATGGCCTCCTCGAGCGCCGGGTTGGCGTAGTGGGTGATGCCCTTGAACAGCGGGAAGTAGGTCAGGCAGGCCAGCAGCAGCCCGGCCATGATGATCGGCTTGCGGCCGATCCGGTCGGCCAGCGTGCCGAAGATCACGAAGAAGGGAGTGCCGATCAGCAGGGCCGCCGCGATCATCAGGTTGGCCGCCTGTGCATCGACCTTCAGCGTCTGGGTCAGGAAGAACAGGGCATAGAACTGGCCGGTGTACCAGACCACCGCCTGACCGGCGACGAGGCCGAACAAGGCGAGCAGGACGATCTTCAGGTTCTTCCATTCGCCGAAGGATTCGGTCAGCGGCGCCTTCGAATGCTTGCCCTCTTCCTTCATCTTCTTGAAGGCGGGCGACTCGTTCAGCATCAGCCGGATCCACACCGAGATGCCGAGCAGAACGATGGAGATCAGGAACGGGATGCGCCAGCCCCAGGCGTTGAAATCCTCCGGCGACATGGCGACGCGGCAGCCCAGGATGACCAGAAGCGACAGGAACAGGCCGAGCGTCGCGGTGGTCTGGATCCAGGAGGTGTAGTTGCCGCGGCGGCCGTGCGGCGCATGTTCGGCGACATAGGTCGCGGCACCGCCATACTCGCCGCCCAGCGCCAGCCCCTGCAGCAGGCGCAGGCCGATCAGGATGATCGGGGCGGCGATGCCGATGGAGGCGTAGTTGGGCAGGATGCCGACGATGAAGGTCGACAGGCCCATGATCAGGATGGTGACCAGGAAGGTGTATTTGCGGCCGATCATGTCGCCGAGACGGCCGAAGACCAGGGCGCCGAAGGGACGGACCGCGAAGCCGGCGGCGAACGCCATCAGCGCGAAGATGAAGCCCGCGGTCGGGTTGACGCCGGAGAAGAACTGCGCGGCGATGACCGCGCTGAGCGATCCGTAAAGATAGAAGTCATACCATTCGAAGACGGTCCCGAGCGAGGATGCGAAGATGACTTTCTTCTCCTCGCCCGTCATCGGTCGGACGGCGTCCGATGTCGAAGCCGCATAGGCCATGGTCTTCACCCTCCCAAGTGAATAGTCCACAACTTTGGTTGGTTTTTCGCGTGCGGTGCCTGTCGGTCACGCGATTTGATGACCGAGCCCACGCCTTTGTTATGTCACTGATAGTTGTGTAAACGAACAGTGCGCGTCACCCCCGACCATGGTCGGGGGTATCGGGGGCACGGTAATGGGTTACGCTAGTCTTTTGAGCGGATACCGGGACTACTGGAACACAGGGGCATAGAGCAGGCCCCCTTGCGTCCAGGGCCGGTTCAGGCCGCGGTCGAGCTTGAAGGGCGACCGGTTCCCGAGATTGCGTTCGAAGATCTCGCCGTAATTGCCGACCTGCACCACCGCCTGATAGGCCCAGTCCGGCCGCAGTCCCGCTTTCGCCGCCACCTCCGGCATGCCGGACAGCAGGCGGCGCATCTCGCTGGTGCCGGTGATGCGCTGGAAATTGGCGTTGGCGCCGGACACCCCGGCATCGTCGGTCAGGAACAGGGCGTACATGGTCCAGCGCACCGCCGCCATCCAGTTGCGGTCGCTGTTCGGCGTCAGCGGGGCCAGCGGCTCGCGCGAGGCCAGGGACGATGGAATGTCGGCGATCTCCACCGCGTCCTGCGGTGTCTCCAGCATGTGCAGCGCCGTGGTCAGCAGCGCGCGGTCAGCGCTGATCGCCGCGCAGTCGCGGCTGAGAAAGGCTTCCAGCGTGTCGGGCCAACCGGGGAAGCTGCGCAGCTTCCAGGGCCGCTTGCCGCCGCCGATCAGGGTTTCCAGCTCGGCCTGGGTGGTGGTGCCGGCCGGGACGCAGACCGTGAGATCGCCATCCAGCGCCGAATGGCCGTCGGGCAGCCGCCATGCGGCGATCCCCTGCACGTCGTAGAAGATCGGCGGTCCGAAATCGACGGCATAGGTGGCGTCGCGGGTCAGTGTCCAGGATGTCTGGGCAAAGGAGACGTCGACCTCGCCGGTGGCGACGGCGGCGAACTCCTGCGGCTTGGACAGACGGCGGATTTCGATGGCGTCGGCCTTGCCCAAAACCGTTGCGGCCAGCGCCCGGCACAGGTCGACCATGAAGCCGACCGGCCGTCCGCCGTCGTCGTTGGCGGCGAAGCCGGGATTGAAGGACACCCCGCAGCGCACCACCCCGCGCCGTTCGATCTCGGCAAGGACCGGGCGGTCGCCGTTGCGTGCGGCGGCGTCCGGCTGTGCCGCGACGGTTCCGGCGGACAGCAACGGTTGCAGCGCCAGCAGCAGGCCGACTGTGGCGGCAACAGGCTTCGACCCCATCCTTCTCCCCTTATCCGACGGCCGCGCTATGATACGCTGCCGGCGCGGCCACGCAAACGATGCGCAGCCGGGAGAAGCGGGAACGGGAATGGCGGGCGACAGCAATGCGGGGCCAAGCGGTTCCGAATCGAGCGGTTCCAGATCGGGGAAGGCCGGAGTGGTCAGGATCGGTGTCGGCGCCCGGTTGTTCGGTGCGCTCGCCTTCAACGGTCTGGTCGCCTTCCTGATCGGACTTGGCGCCTATATCGCCTTCGACGGGCTGCATGCCGGCATCACCAAGGTCACGTCGGAGCAGTTCCCGGCGGTCGTCGCCTCCGCCAAGCTGGAGCGCCAGCACCAGCGGATCATGCGGACCCTGGAACAATTGGCCCTGTCGCAAGAGAATTTCGGACGCGAAACGATCAAACAGGGGTTGGCCGACCAGTTGGATGGCTATGACCGGCTGCTGGCGGAGATGGACTCCTCCGACGGCCGTCAGACCCAGCGGATCACCGGGCTGAAGAGTCAGCGCGACGAGATCCTGCGGCTGCGCGACTCCATCGACCGCGGCGTGACCGCCCGCATCACCGCCCGCCGCGCTCTCGCCGAACGCAACCGCGACGTGCGGCGGATGGCCGATGCCCTTGCCGAACCGGCGCTGCGCGGGGTGGAGGATGCAAGTGTGCAGCGCTGGCTGGCGATGGCGGAGCGGCTGCTGTACCTGATCGCCTCGGTCCATCAGGCGGAGAACAGCTTCGCGCTCACCCGGCTGGCCGACAGCGCGGTGGCGCAACTGTCGGCGTTGGATGGGTCCGCTCCGGCCGGTCCGGCGGATGGCCCGGCCAACGATGTGGCGGACCGGCTCGCCCGGCTGGCGGAGGGCATGCGCTCGGTGGTGGAGGGCGACCGTTCCGTCTTCCGCCAGCGGCAGGCGGAGTTGCAGGCGTCTGAGATGCTGAACGGGCTGGTCGACCGCGCCAATCAGGTGTCGCTGGTCAACACCGGCCTCAACACCGGCATCTTCGTCGAGCAGACCAAGGCGGCGGAGGAGAGCCGCCAGCAGGTGATCGAGGTTTCGACCACCTACACCCGCCTGTTCTTCGCCTCGGTCGGGGTGGTGGTGCTGGGAATGGTGCTGTCGGTGCTGTATGTGCGGCGCAAGGTGCTGGCCCGGCTGTGGGCGGTCAGCGAGGCGATCCGCGACCGCACCGGCGGTGGCCGGGCGGAGGTGCCGGTGACCGGTGCCGACGAGATCGGCGAGCTAGCCCGTGCCCTGCGCTTCTACATCCAGGAGACGGAGGACAAGAGCGAGGCGCTGCGCCGCAACGAGCAGTGGCTGCGCACGGTGCTGGAGGCCGCACCGGTCCCGCTGGTGATCTCCGGCCGTGCCGACGGCCAGATCCGCTTCGTCAACCGCCGTGCCGCTGACCTGTTCGAGGTGGACGAAGCCGGCGAACTGCTGGGCCGCCCCGCCGCCAGCGTCTGGTACGTCCCGCAGGTGCGCGACGAGTTCGTCCGCGACGTCTTCACCAGCGGACTGGCGCTCGACGTCGAAACAGAGCTGGTGACCCGCTCCGGCCGCCGGCTTTGGGGCCTGCTATCCGGCATCGCCTTCGAATTTCAGGGGGAGGAGGTGCTGCTGAGTTCGGTCGTCGACATCACCCGCCGCCGCGAGGCGGAGGAGCTGCTGCGCCGGACCCAGGCCTTCCTGGACGCGGTCATCGACAATGTGCCGAGCGTCCTCTACGTGCTGGACGGTGACAGCGGCCGTGTCGTGCTGTGGAACCGGGCGGCGGAGGATTGCTTCGGCACCCGCCGCGCCGACATCGAGGATCGCACGCTCGCCGATGTGCTGGGTCCGGAGACCGGCCGGGCGCTCGCTGGCGGCAATCCGGGATCCATGCGCTCGCTGGGGGTGGAGGAGCTGGTTCTTCCCCGCAACGGCGAGAACACCGTCTTCGCGTTGCAACGCCATCCCTTCGAATGGTCGGGCGACGGGCGTTGCCGCATCATCTGCGTCGCCAACGACATCACCGCGTCGCGCCGGGCGCGCGAGGAACTGCGGCAGGCCAAGGAGCGGGCGGAGCGCGCCGACGCCGCCAAGACGGAGTTCCTCGCCACCGTCAGCCACGAGATGCGCACGCCGCTGAACGGCATCCTCGGCCTGTGCCGGCTGCTGCTGACCGGGCAACTGCATGCCGGGGAGCGCCGCTATGCCATGTCGATCATGCGCTGCGGCCACGGGCTGCTCGATCAGGTCAACGACATCCTCGACCTGCGCAAGATCGAGGATGGCAAGCTCGACCTCGATCCGGCCCCCTGTGCCCTGCTGCCGGTGCTGGAGGAGGTCGTTGCGACCGTGGAAGGACTGGCGAACGAGAAGGGGATCTACCTCGACCTCGACATCGCGCCGGAAGTTCCGGAACAGGTGGTCATCGACCGTCAGCGGTTGCGGCAGATCCTGGTGAACCTCGTCGGCAATGCGGTGAAATTCACCGAGCGCGGCGGGGTGGACTTGCGTGTCGACATCGAACCGGGTCCGGAACGTTCCGGTGCCGGAGAGATGCTGCGTCTGGCTGTGCGCGACACCGGGATCGGCGTGCCGGCCGACCGCCGCGCCGCCATCTTCGAAAAGCTGGAGCAGGCCGATCCGACCATCGCCCGGCGGTTCGGCGGCAGCGGGCTGGGGCTCGCCATCGTCCGACATCTGCTGGACGCCATGCAGGGCAGCATCCGTGTCGACAGTGTGGAGGGGCTGGGCAGCGTCTTCACCGTCACCATCCCCTTGCTGCGGGTGGAGGAGCCGGCGCTTCCGGCGCGGCCCGGACGGCTGCTGCCGATCAGCCGGGTGCGCTCGCTGGCCCTGCTGCTGGTGGAGGACGATGCGATCAACCGGGAGGTGGCGCTGGGGCTGCTGTCCGACGCCGGCCACCGCATCACCGTCGCGGAAACCGGCGAAAGCGCGCTGGAACTGGCGACCCGGCGGCGTTTCGACGCCATCCTGCTGGACATCCGCCTGCCCGACATCGACGGGCCGGAGGTGGCGCGCCGCATCCGTGCCCTGGAGGATGCCGACCGTGCGGCGGTGCCCATCGTCGCGGTGACCGCCAACGTCTTCGCCGCCGACCGCGCCCGCTACATCGCCGCCGGCATCGATGCGGTGATCGAGAAGCCGATTTTCCCGGAGCGGCTGATGCACCTGCTGTCGAACGCCGTCGCCCCACGTGACGACGACGATGAGAAACCGGGTGCAGGGATGGTTCCGGTGGAACCGTCGCCCCGCCCGCGGGTGGTCGAGGACGATGTGAACGAGGAGATTCTGGAGCGCTACATCCGCTCCCTCGGTCCCGCCCGCTTCGCCACCATCCGCGGCCTGTTGCTGGAATCGGCCCAGGAAGGGCTGCCCCGCCTGACTGCCGCCGACACCCCCGATGATGAGATCGAGGACATTGCCCACCGGCTTGCCGGGGCTGCCAGCCATTTCGGCCTGACCGCCTTCGTCGGGCTGATGCGGGCGGTGGAGGACGGCATGCGCGAAGGCCGCCGGGTGGAGGCGCAGGAACTGGCCGTCACCGCGGAATCGGCCTTCAGTCGCGGCCTCGCGGCGATGGACGCGGTGCGCGGGGTGCTGGAAGGGGTTTGAGGCGGAGGTTCGGCCCCCGCCTCATGCCGGTTCGCTCACGCGCCCTTGGCGGCGCGATAGGCTTCCATCAGCTGGCGGCCGGCGGCGAGGATGCCCTCGCGGTCGCCCTTCTTGACCAGGGTTTCATCGACCAGCTTGCCGCCGGCGCCGACGCAGGCAACGCCGGCCGCGACATAGGAGGCCACGGTGGTGGCGTCGATGCCGCCGGTGGGAACGAAGCGGACGCCGGGGAAGACCGACTTCAACGCCTTGATGTGCGCCGGGCCGACGGTGGAGGCCGGGAAGATCTTGATGGCGTCGGCACCGGCGGAGATGGCGGCATGCACCTCGGTCGGGGTCAGGGCGCCCATCAGGCAGGCCACGCCATGGTCGCGGCAGGCGGCGGCCACCTTCGGGACGACGCAGGGCGACACCACATACTTGGCGCCGGCCTTCACCACGTCGGCAACGGCGGCGGGGGTCAGGACGGTGCCGGCACCGATCAGGGCGCCGCCCTCCGCCGACAGTTCCTCGATCAGGCCGACGGCGCCAGGGGTCGTCATGGTGATCTCGAACGTGCCGTAGCCGGCCTCACGCAGCCAGGTCACGGCGGTGCGCGCCAGATCGGCGGAGCTGTTGCGGATGACCGGAACGACGCCGTACGCGACGAGCTGGTCCAGGATTTCGTTCGGGGTTTGCGTGGTGGACATCAGGATTCCTCGGTTTTTCTTCGGGTGGCGGAAGACGCGGGGTTTGAAACGGAAGCCGGCCGCTCCGGCGCGCGGTGATGCCCGGCAAGGACGGCCTTGATGCGGGCCAGACGGCGGTCGAGGCCGGGCGGGGCCTGCAAGCCGACGGCGACGGTCAGCACATCGATCAGTGCCAGCTGCGCCAGACGGGAGGCCATTGGGGTGTGGACCGCGGTGTCCTCGTCCACATCGACGGTCAGGCGGATGTCGGCCCGTTCGGCCAGCGGGGTTGCCGATGCGGTGATGGCGATCACCGTCGCCCCGCCGTCGCGGGCGATGGCGGCGACGTCGAAGATTTCGTCGCTGGTGCCGGTCTTGGAGATCGCCAGCAGCGCGTCGCCGGGGCCGAGCGTCGCGGCGGCCATCGCCTGGAGATGAGCGTCGGTGCTGGCGGTGACCTGTGGCAGCAGGCGGAACAGCTTGTGATGGGCGTCCAGCGCCACCGCGCCCGAGGCGCCAACGCCGACGATCTGCACCCGGCGCGCCCGTGCCAGCACCCCGGCCGCCTTTTCCAACGCCAGGGCGTCGAGCCGGCCGCGCAGGCGGACCAGCGCGTCGATGGAGCGGTTCAGCACCTTTTCCGCCGCACTGGCGACGCTGTCGCCGGGAGAGAGGTCGCGCACCAGCGGGGTCGGGCGGTCGCCGGCCTCCTCCCGCGCGGCCGAGGCCGCCAGATGCTGGGCCAGCGCGATCTTGAATTCCTGGAACCCGCCGAAGCCGGCGGAGCGGCAGAAGCGCAGGACCGACGGTTCGCTGACCCCCGCCTTGCCGGCAAGCTGGGCCAGGCTGTCGCGCACCGCCGCCCCGGGATCGGCCAGAACGCTGCGTGCCACCGCGGCTTCCGCGCGGCGCAGGCTGTCGAGGGAGGAGGCGATGCTGTCCAGCATGGGAGGACCGGAGTGGCTGCCGAAGCGGCAGCGGATGGAGGCGTATCGGAACCGAATGTAGTTTTACTACAGACTGGCCGCTTTGTCGACCCGTCTGTGAAGCAACGCTACAATTCGTCCGCTCCCCCCTTTACTTTCCGCGCCGTCCGGGCAGGATCGGCCGGCACCGTCGTCCTGTCGGAGGCAACCTCCTTATCTGGAAGGGTTTTTCATGAAACTGTTGCGCTACGGCCCGCCGGGCCAGGAAAAGCCGGGCCTGCTGGATGCCGACGGCCGCATCCGCGATCTGTCCGCCTATGTCGACGATATCGCCGGCGCCACTCTGCTGCCGGATGGGCTGGACCGGCTGCGGGCCATCGACCCGGCCTCGCTGCCGCTGGTGGAGGGGAACCCGCGCCTCGGCCCCTGCGTCGGGCAGGTGGGCAAGATGGTCTGCATCGGCCTGAACTTCTCCGACCATGCGGCGGAGACCGGCATGGCGGTGCCCCCGGAGCCGATCATCTTCATGAAGGCGACCAGCGCCATCGTCGGCCCGAACGATTCCATCGAACTGCCGCGCGGCTCGGAAAAGACCGACTGGGAGGTCGAACTGGCCTTCGTCATCGGCAAGACCGCCAAATACGTCTCGGAAGACGAGGCGATGGACCATGTCGCCGGCTATTGCATCGTCAACGACGTGTCGGAACGGGCCTTCCAGATCGAACGGCAGGGCCAGTGGACCAAGGGCAAGAGCTGCGACAGCTTCGGCCCGACCGGTCCGTGGCTGGTGACCCGCGACGAGATCGAGGATCCGCAGGCGCTGAAGATGTGGCTGGAGGTCAACGGCCACCGCTATCAGGACGGCAGCAGCGCCACCATGGTCTACGGCGTGCGCTATCTGGTGTCCTACCTGTCGCGCTTCATGAGCCTACAGCCGGGCGACATCGTCTCCACCGGGACTCCGCCCGGCGTCGGCATGGGCCAGAAGCCGCAGGTCTTCCTGAAGGCCGGCGACGTGGTGGAACTGGGCGTCGAAGGGCTGGGCACCCAGCGCCAGACGGTCGTTCAGGGCTGAAACCGCTTCGGGGTTGAAAAACGAAAGGCCCCTCTTCCCGCGGGGAAGAAGGGCCTTATCGTTGGCATCACGCCGACCGCACCTGACTGAGGAAGCGGTCGATCTGCTGCTGGAGGCGACCGGTCTGGTTGGAGACCTCCTGGGCGACCGACAGGACTTCCTGGGCCGACTGGCCGGTCTGGCCGGCGGCGGTCCGCACCTGACCGATGTTCTGGGAAGCCTGGGCGGTGCCGCCCGCCGCCTGCTGGACGTTGCGGGCGATCTCCGAAGTGGCGGCACCCTGCTCCTCCACCGCCGCGGCGATGCTGGCGGCGATGTCGTTCAGGCGGCCGATGGTCAGGCCGATGCTGCGGATGGCGCCGACCGCCTCGCCGGTCGCCTGCTGCATGGCGCCGATCTGGCCGGCAATCTGCTCGGTGGCCTTCGCCGTCTGGCTGGCCAGCTGCTTCACCTCGCTCGCCACCACGGCAAAGCCCTTGCCGGCTTCCCCGGCGCGCGCCGCTTCGATGGTGGCGTTGAGCGCCAGCAGGTTGGTCTGTCCGGCGATGTCGGAGATCAGATCCAGCACGGCGCCAATGCGGCTGGCCGCCTCGTTCAGGTCGCGCATGGTGCTGTCGGTGCGCTCGGCCTCATTGGCGGCCTTGGCGGCGATGGTCGCCGATTCGGTCACCTGCCGGGCGATCTCGCTGATCGATTGCGACAGCTCGTGCGCGGCCGAAGCGGCGCCGTCCACGTTGACCGATGCGGTCTCCGCCGCTTCGGCGGCGTTGCCCGCCTGGCGCGAGGTGTCGTCGGCGGTCGCCACCATGCCGGCGGCGGTCTGGTGCATCTGGGTGGCGGCGGCCGACACCGTCTCCACCACCGTCTTGACGCCGTTCTCGAACTGGTCGGCCAGCGACAGCATGGTCTGGCGGCGTTCGCCGGCGGCCCGCTGGCGTTCGGCCTCGGCGGCGGTGCGGGCGGTCTCCACCTCGCGCGCGGTGTCGCGGAAGACCAGCAGTGCGGCACCCATCTCCGCGATCTCGTCCTTGCCGGTCAGCGCGATCTCTGCATCGAGGTCGCCGGCAGCGATACGGCCCATGCCGGTCTTCAGATCCATCATGCGGCGGATGACGATGCGGCCGATGTAGAGCCAGACCACCAGGATCGACACCAGGATGCTCGCCACCGCGACGGCGAGCTGGGTCAGGCGGCTGTTGTCCAGCATATGGGTGGTGGCGGCGCTGGCCTCCGCGATGCTGCTCTTCTGCCCATCCACCAGGGTGGAAATGCCCTTGGCGAGGGTGGTGGTCAGGGCGTGGTTGCTCTCCAGCAGCTGGGTGAAATAGCCCTCGATGGTCAGTTCCTTCTGGCGCAGGGTGACCATGGAGTTTTCGCCGATGGAAAAGCCGTTCAGCAGTTCCGCCTGCTTGGTGGCCACGGCGGCCAGCCGCTCCGGCAGTGCCTCCGCGTTGTTGGAAAGCCCGGCGAGCGACACGCCCACCCGCGTCTCGATGATCGCCAGCCGCTGGTCGTCCCGGGTGGTCGACGCTTCCATCAGCATGTTGCGGATGTTGGCGGCTTCCGCCGTGACGATGGCCAACGGCTTCTTCTGCGCCATCACCTTGTTCAGGGTTGCCGCCGCCTCGCGCATCGCCTCGGGGGCGGCGTCCGGCTCCGCCAGGGTGGAGCGGGCCTGCTCTTCCTCATTGTTGAGGACGGAGGTCCAAGGGGCGGTGAATTTCTGGATTTCCGCTTCGGCCGCCATCACCTTCGGCATCATCGCCATGCGTTCGGCGCCGAGCGCCACCCGTTCGGCCGCAGCCTGGTCGAGCTGCGCCAGATTGCCGAGCAGCCCTTGCGATGCCTCCTCGATTGCGGCGAGCTGAGACCCGGCGGAACCGGTGGCCCGCAGCCGGGACAGGCGCGCGTTGAACTCTTCCTTCGCGGCGGCGATGCGGGCGGAGACCGCCTCGCGCGCGGCGGCGGTGTCGGCGGAGGTCAGGGCCGGGGCCAGCGCCACCAGCCGTTCGGCCTGCTGCGCCACCGCCATGCCCTCGGTCATCGCCGGCACCGCCTGGCCGACGATGGCGTCGATGGTGGTGCGCACGTTCGCATAGCCGATCAGCGCCACCGCGGCAGCGACCAGCGTGCCGGACAGCACCACGCCGATGGCGATCATCAGCTTGGCGCGCAGCCCGGAATACCATGCACCGCCCTTGGCGGGTGCGCCATGGCGCGTCATGCTCTGGCTATCCTTCGACATCCCATCCTCCCCCTTCGGTGCTCGGACACCGACGCTCCATAAGTCATTGCGGCTGGCCGTTCCGGCTCTCGCCGCACCTTCATTCCACCGAACCTGCCTGCGACGGTCGCGGGCGGTTCGCAGGCGATGTCGCAGAAAAGGAACAATTGCAAATAATTTGGCCGTTCCGTGACTAGGAAAGCGCCAAATCGCTTAAGAAAGAAATAAGGAGAATCCACGATTCTTCCGTGACGGCCTGCTAATCGTGCCGCAATGCAATGATCGGCCAGTCGGCCCCGGTTTCGATTTCACTGAAAGCGCGCATGGCTTGGCCGCCGCAAGCCGGAATGATGATCCAGGCCGGCCGTCGGCATATATAAAACTGGTGATATAACAGATTTACTCACAACCGGCGGGCGCAACGGCCTCGCGCTCCGCTGAAGCAGCAGAAAGAAGGCCGGCCTTCGAAAAGGCCGGCCCATCCAGTCGGAGGCAAAGCGGTGTCGGCGTCGCGTCAGGCGAGCGCTTCGCGCGGGCCGAAAAACTCATGCACGATGGCCGACTCCGGCAGGCCGAGCGCGGTCAGCGCCTTGACCACCGCAGCCATGAACGGCTTCGGACCGACGACATAGGCGGCGACCCCCGGCTCCTGCGGCAGCAGCTTGCCCAGTTGCTCCTCGCCCAGCAGGCCGACCATGTGCGGCTTGTCGCCCGGCTGCGGGTCGGCATAGCAGTAGACCGGCTTCAGCGCGTCATGCAGAGCGGCCAGTTCGTCGACCTGTCGGCGGAAGGCATGGACAGAGCCGTTGAGCGCCGCATGGACGTAGATGACCTTGCGGCCGGCGGCCAGCGCCTGTTCGGCCAGCGGCAGTGCGGGGGTCTGGCCGACACCGCCGGTGATCAGCAGCAGCGGACCGGCGCCCTCGCGCAGCACGAACTCGCCGGCGGGCGGATAGACGTCGATCTCGTCGCCGACCTGCACGCGGTCATGAAGGAAGCCGGAAACCAGCCCCTGCTGTTCCCGCTTCACCGAGATGCGGTAGTCCTTGCCGTTCGGCGAAGCCGACAGGCTGTAGTTGCGATGGACCGTCTCGCCGTCGATGGTCAGCCGCAGGCCGAGATACTGGCCGGGATGGAAGTCCATCACTTTCCTGCCATCGACCGGCGCCAGCCGGAAGGAGGTGATGACGGCACTCTCCGGCGTCTTCTCCGCGATGCGGAAGCGGCGGGCGCCGCGCCAGCCGCCGGTCAAAGCCGCCTTGCGGGCATATTCCCTTTCTTCCGCGGCGATCAGCAGGTCCGCCAGCTGCCAATAGGCGGCACCCCAGGCGTCGGCGACCTCGGCGGTCACCGCGTCGCCCAGAACCTTGCCGATGGCTTCCATCAGGCAGGTGCCGACGATCTTGTACTGATCCGGCGTGATGTTCAGCGAGACGTGCTTCTGCACGATCCCATCCACCGCCGGACCCAGCACCTCGAGCCGGTCGATGTTGGAGGCGTAGGCGATGATGGCATTGGCCAGCGCTTCCGGCTGGGCGCTGCTGCGCTGGTGGCTCTGGTTGAAGACGGCGCGCACCTCGGGGAAGCGCTCGAACATCAGCGGATAGAAGGTGCCGGTGATCTTGTTGGCGTTGGCGGCGACGACGGGAGCGGTGGCCTTGATGACGGCGATCTGGGCAGGCGTCAGCATGGGAGGGAGCAATCCTTTTGCGCGTCACGATGTCGCAACCAGATGGCAAGCCCTGTGCCAAAGCGACGCAGCGCGGGAATCCGCGCTGTACAGAAGCCGCGTTGTCAAAGTGACCGCACGGGGTATGATGTCGAATGGACAACGATGCGGTCATTTCGACACCATCGCTCCCGCTGGAAGAGGCAGGAGCGCTGGTGCAGGCGCTGGACGATCCGGCACGGCTGTGGCCGCTGCTGCTCGATCTGACGGCGCGCCATCTGCCTTGCGATGCCTGCGCGCTGCTGCGGCGGGACGACCGCGCCGGAACCGGGCAGGCGGGGGCGGGGTTGCTGGTGCCGCTCGCCACCCGCGGCCTCAGCCCCGACACGCTGGGGCGGCGCTTCGAGCTGGACGAGCATCCCCGTTTGAAGGCGATTGCCGAGGCCGGGGACGGACTGTTGCGCTTTCCCGCCGGCTGCGAGCTTCCCGACCCCTATGACGGGCTGATTCCCGATCTGCGCCAGCGGCTGCATGTCCATGACTGCGTCGGCGTGCCACTCAGCGTCGATGGGCGGCCGTGGGGCATGCTGACCCTGGATGCGCTGAACGAGGGGCGTTTCGAAGGGTGGGAGGGGGCGATTGCCGCCTGGGCCCGGCTCGCCGCCGACCTTGCGGCGGCGATGGAGCGGCGTGCCGCCCTGGCCGGCGATGGCGGCACCGCCCTGCGGATCATCGACGATCCGCCGCAGGGCCCCGACTTCGACCCCATCGGCGCCAGCCCGGCGATGGCGAGCCTGCTGACGGAGATCGACACCGTGGCGGTCAGCGACCTCGTCGTGCTGGTGCTGGGTGAAACCGGGGTTGGCAAGGAACTGGTGGCGCGACGGCTGCACGCCCATTCCCCTCGCGCCGCCGGACCGCTGGTCCACGTCAACTGTGCCGCCCTGCCGGACGCGCTGGTGGAAAGCGAACTGTTCGGCCATGTGCGCGGTGCCTTTTCCGGTGCGGTGGCCGACCGGCGGGGCAAGTTCGAACTGGCCGACGGCGGCACCCTCTTCCTGGACGAGGTCGGCGAGTTGCCGCTGGCGGCGCAGGCCAAGATGCTGCGGGCCCTGCAGAACGGCGAGATCCAGCGTATCGGCTCCGACCGCCACATCACCGTCGATGTGCGGGTAATCGCCGCCACCAACCGCGATCTGGCCGCGGAGGTGCGGGAGGGCCGCTTCCGCGCCGACGTCTATCACCGGCTCAGCGTCTATCCGCTTCGGGTGCCGCCGCTGCGCGACCGCGGCACAGACGTTCTGCGGCTGGCCGGCCTGTTTCTGGAGCGCAACCGGGCGCGGCTGGGCTTGCGCAACCTAAGACTATCGGTGGCGGCGGAGCGGCGCATGCTGGCCTATCCCTGGCCCGGCAACGTGCGGGAGTTGGAACACGCCATCGGCCGTGGCGCCATCCGCGCCCGCGTCGCCCGCCCGCCGGACGGCGGCGTGCTGACCCTGACGCCCGCCGATCTTGGGCTGGAAGAGGGAGAGGGGAGCACTGTGGCCGCGACTGTCCCGGTGCGGCAACTCCGCCTACCGGAGGTGCCGGACCTATCCGAGTTGCCGCTGCGCGACGCGGTGGAGGATCTGGAACGCCGGATGATCCGCGAGCATCTGGAGCGCCATGACGGCAATTGGGCGCAGGCGGCGCGGTCGCTCGGGCTGGACCGCAGCAACCTGTTCCGCCTTGCCCGGCGGCTGGGGTTGCGGGAATGAGCGGCGAGGGGTTGTCCTGGCGCGCGGACATCGATGCGCTGGTCTTCCGGCCAGCCGGGCATGGCGGCTGGTGCGCTGTCCACCGGCTGGCCTTCCGCGCCCTGCTCGGCAAGCGGGAGCCGACGCCGGAAGACTGTCTCGCCTTCGCCGCCGCCCAGCGTGCCTCGTTCGAGGCCGCGGCGGCCGGCAAGATCGCGCAGCGCGGCTACGGCGCTGCGGCCAGCCTGCATCTGACCAGCCGCGACGTCGCCTGCCTCCTCTAGAACCCCATCTGCCGCGGCATCCACAGCGCCAGATCCGGCCAGACGATCACCGCGACCACCACCAGCAGCATGGTGACCAGCGGCCACATCACCCAGCGCAGGGTGCTTTCCATCGTGCAGCCTGTCATCCGGCAAGCCACCATCAGGTTGACGGCCATCGGTGGGGTGAACTGGCCGACCGCGATCATCAGGGTCAGGATGACGCCGAACCAGGTCAGGTCCCACTTGTAGGCGGTGGCGATGGGGATCAGCAGCGGCAACAGGATGATGAAGATCGAGATGCCGTCCAGGAAGGTGCCGACGATGGTCAGCAGCACCACCAGCAAGGCCATCACACCGTATTCGCCCAGACCCGAATGGATGATGGCGTCGGCGATGGGGTCGATCACCGACAGGGTGCTCAATGCCCAGCCGAACACGCTGGCAAGAGCGATCACCGTGAGGATGATGGCGGAGATCTCCGCCGCCTCGACCAGCATGGAATAGAGGTCTCGGAAACGGATGGTGCGGTAGACCACCATGCCGAGCAGCAGGCCATAGGCCACGGCGATCACCGCCGCTTCCGTCGGCGTGAAGATGCCGAGCCGCAGGCCGCCAAGGATGATGACCTTGGCGAACAGGCCCAGCGACGCATCCCACAGGCTGCGCCAGAAGGGCGGGCGCGGCTCGTGCGACAGCTTGGAACCGAGATTGTGTTTCCGTGCCAGCCAGAAGACCGGGATGATCAGGGCCAGACCGGCCAGGGTACCGGGGATGATGCCGGCGGCGAACATCGAGGTGGTCGGGGCGGCCGGCACCAGCACGCTGTAGATGATCAGTGCGACCGACGGCGGGATCAGGATGTCGGTGGCCGCCGCGGCGGCGATGACGCTGGCGATGTAGGGGCGGGGATAGCCGGCGCGGATCATGCTGGGCGCCATGACGCCGCAGACCGCCGCGGCGATGGCCGGGCCGGATCCTGAAATGCCGCCCATCATCATCGCCACCACGACGGCGATGACCGCCAGGGCGCCCTTGCCCTGGCCGACGATGGCGGTGGCGAAGCGCACGAGCTTCTGCGCCACGCCCGACCGGTCGAAGATGGTGCCGGCCAGCACGAACATCGGGATGGTCAGCAGCGGATACTTGGCGATGCCGGTATAGACGCTGGTCGGTACCGAGATGACGCCGAGATGGGCGAAGGCGATGGCGGCGGTGCCGGCTAGCCCGAGGGCGGCGGCGATCGGCACGCCCAGCACCATCATCACCAGGAACGAGCCGAAGAGCAGGGTGGTGATCACGGCTCGCCCTCCGGAATGTGTCCGGTCTCAAGCGGCTCCGTGCCCTTGTGGATGCGCACCATGCGGCCGACGGTGCGGGCCAGCACCACGAACGACAGGACCGGCAGGCAGATCGTGTAGATCCACTGCGGCAGACCCAGCGCCGGCGATGTCACCTCGAACCGGTAATCGTCCCAAGTGGCCCAGGCGCCGTAAACCGTCAGCAGCCCGTACATCAGCGCGACGCAGGCCATGGCGAACTGCTCGGCCCGGCGGCGGTTGACGGGCGACATCTTGTCGGTGACGAAGGTGATGCGGATGTGCCGGTCCTTCACCACCGCGGCCGACGCGCCGAGGAAGGTCAGGATGACCATCAGCGCAATCGAATACTCCTCGGTGAAGGCGAAGGAAACGTCGGTCAGGTAGCGCACCACGACGTTGGCGAAGGTGATCAGGGCCACCGCCGCCATGGTGATGGCGACCAGCACTTCTTCGATGCCCAGGGGTACGCGGGGTTTCGGCACCGGCCGGACGACGGTGGGGTCGTGATCGCTCATATTGCCAGGGTCCAGATGGAGGGAGCGGGATTATTCCCTTCACCGGGCAATCAATGCAAGAAACGATCTCCCAGCCGGATTACTCCGCCGGCATGCCGGCCATCCCGTCTTCGCAGAGCGCCTCCTTGGACAGCGGAATCCGCAGGGTGAAGACGCTGCCCTCGCCCAGCTGGCTGTCCACCGTCACGGTTCCGCCATGCAGCGCGGCGATGCGGCGGACCATGTTCAGCCCGACGCCGCTCCCCGCCGCCGTCCCGGTGTTGGACGCGCGGAAGAAGCGGTCGAACACCCGGTTCCGCTCGCTGTCCGGAATGCCGATGCCGTGGTCGGCGACGGACAGCGCCAGCCACGGTCCATCCGCCGCCGCCTCTTCCCGGGCCCGCAGCCCGACCGGAGTGCCGGAGGGGGAGTATTTCAGCGCGTTGTTCAGCAGGTTGTGGACGCACAACTCCAACATCGGAGCGTCGCCCACCACCCAGTGCGGGCAGCCGTCCAGATCAAGCTCGATGCGTCGGCCGGGTGCTGCGTCGCCCTGGGCCGAGGCGGCGGCGCGCAGCAGGGCCGGCAACGCCAGCCGGTCGCGGCGCAGTGCAAAGGCGGGATCGTTCAGCCGGTCGTCGGCAAGGCAGGTTTCCAGGATGTTGATCTGCCGACGCACGGCGCGGCGGATCTTCTCCAGCCGCGGCAGCATGCCGGGCGCCTTCACCTCCGCATCCATCAGCAGAAGCTGGGCCGCCCCGTCGATGATGGCGAGCGGCGTCTTGAACTCGTGCGCCGCCATCGACAGGAAGCCGTTCAGCGCCCGCTTAGCCTCCTGCTCCGCCACCAGCCGCTCTTCCGCCTCCAGCCGGGCGAGGTCGAGGCGGCGCACGGTGTCCTCCAGCCGCATCTCGGCCCGGTGGCGGTGGGTGACGTCGCGCAGCATCAGCAGGCAGCCGACTTCGCGCCCGCCGCCGCCCGCCGTCAGCGGGACCCAGGTCACCTCGAAGCTGTGCGGAGAGCCGCCGCAGTCCAGCGTCAGCGGCCCTGGTGCAGTCGCCGGCATGGCGGCGACCATGGTGGACAGGGCCGACAGCCCCGGCAGGTCGGCAAGCCGTCGCCCGATGGCGGCATGATCGCCGGCAAGCGCCTGTGCCGCCGGATTGGCCTCCACCACGGTGCCGTCGCCGTCCAGCACCAGCACCGGATCCGGCACTGCGTCGAGCAGCGCATCACGGGCCACCGGCAACAGTTCGAAAAGGCGTCGCCGGGTGATCAGCCAATAGAAGATCCCGTCCATCATCAGGAAGCTGAAGGCGGTGGGATCCAGGTCGAACAGGGTCAGGTTGCCGAAGACATAGCCGGCATTGGCGGCCCACGGGACGGCCATCACCACCAGGAAGCCCAGGTAATGGGTGCGGTAGGCCGGCGTCGCCCGATGGATGCCGCTGGCGGTGACGACGATGCTCATCACCATGAACGCATAGATGTAGATGGTGACGGCGTAGAAAAGCAGCCCGTGGCTGTAGACCAGGGCAGCGCCCGGCTCCGCGTTGACCGGCTTGACAGCGGTGTAGAACAGGTGGTGGGTGTCGTTGCTCAGGGCCACCGCCCAGGTCGCCAATCCGATCGTCACCAGCACCAGCCGCCAGCGTGCCGGCAACTCGCCCCTGGTGTAGGACCACAGGAAGAACGCCCACAGGCTCGGTGTGCAGACAATGCCCAACCAGGCCATTTCCGCCCACAACAGCTTGTCGGCGGGAGCCGGCACCATGCTCTCGACGGCGACGGCCGTCGACCACCAGGCGGCCGACAACTGCATCAGGACGAAATCGGTGCGACCGGGGAAGGCGGGGAGGGTCCAACTGCGCGCTGCGATCCATAAGGTGGCGACGACCGCGGCCAGAAGCAGGGCTGACGGAAGGGTCATCGCGGAGCGTGCATGGTCGGGGCTTCGGCGGTGGTCGGTTGCGGCGGACGGGAAGTGCAGAGAATGAACCTTTCCGTCGAAGCTGCGCAAGCCTCTCCGCGGAAAAGGAAAAGCGCGCCGAAGGCGGCGCGCTTTCCCAGCCGGGCGATTCGCCCGAACCTCACCGGATCGTGGAGCCGGTCACTCCTTATTCCTTGTTGCCGCCGCCGCCGCCGCCGTGGCTGTGCTCGCCACCCTTCTTGCCAGCCTCGGACGCACGTTCGGGATCGTTCTTGAAGTTGCCGCCCGACACCTGGCCGCCCTTGTGGCCGGCTTCGGCCGCGCGCGCCGGATCGTTCTTGAAGTTGCCGCCGGAGTGCTGGCCGCCTGCGCTGCGCCCTTCGTTCTGGTTCGCCATGATGTGTTCTCCATCCTGTGTGATGATCGAAAGGTCGTTACCGTGCGGAAACGCAACGGTGCAGGTCAGAACAGGGCGTCGGTGGGATGGTCGCGCCGCCCCCGCCATCGGTTCAGTGCGGCCTTGCCGGAAGTGGCAAGCCCCAGCCGGTTGCGGATTCGGACGTACGGGCCGATAAGGTAAGTCTGCGCTGACACGGAACGGGGACGGCGGGAGTGAGTGAGCGGGAACGGTTCTCCGAGGTGCGGCAGGGCGACGCGGCGCTTCTGCGCAGCCGGGCGATTCCCTCGCTGTTCGAGGCGCTGGAAACCCAGTCCGAAGGAACGGTCGCGGTCGACCGCCATGCCCGGGTCGTGTGGATCAACGAGAAATACGCCCGGATGCTCGGAATCTCCGACCCCGCCGAGGCCATCGGCCGCGAGGTGGAGGAGATCATTCCCCATTCGCAGATGCGCCAGATCCTGGCGACCGGCCAGCCGATCCTTCTCGATCTGATGCTGTTCGGAACCCAGCGGCTGGTGGTCTCGCGGTTTCCGCTGACCGACGATGCCGGTACGGTGATCGGCGCCGTCGGCTTCGTTCTCTACGACAGCCTGCATCGGCTGAAACCGCTGCTGGCCGAACTGTCGCGGCTGGAGGCGGAACTGGCGGCGACCAAGCGCCGGCTCGACGAGGGGCGGCAGCCGCGCTACACGCTGCAAAGCTATGTCGGCGAAAGCCCGGTCTGCCTGGAGGTCAAGCGCAAGGCCCGTCTCGCCGCCCGCACCGACGCGCCGATCCTGCTGCTGGGGGAGACCGGCACAGGGAAGGAACTGATTGCCCAGGCCATCCACGGCCTGTCGGCGCGCAGCGCCCGGTCCTTCGTCGGCGTCAATGTTGCGGCGATCCCGGAAACGCTGCTGGAGGCGGAGTTCTTCGGTGCGGTGCCCGGCGCCTATACCGGGCTGGACCGCCGCGGGCGGGAGGGGCGCTTCAAGACCGCCGACGGCGGCACCCTGTTCCTGGACGAGATCGGCGACATGCCGCTTGGGCTCCAGGCCAAGCTGCTGCGGGCCTTGCAGGAGCAGGAAATCGAGCCGCTGGGGTCCGACCGGCCGGTGAAGGTGGATGTGCGGGTGATCGCGGCGACCAACGTCGATCTGGAACGGCGGATCCGCGACGGCCGCTTCCGCTCCGACCTCTATTACCGCCTGAACGTGTTGCCGATCCACCTGCCGGCCCTGGCGGAGATGGGCGGCGGGCTGGAGGCCATCGCCGAATCCATCCTGCAGGAGATCGCCGCCCGCACCGGACTTCCCCTGCGCGGCCTGACCCCGGAGGCGGTGGAGGCTCTGGGCCGCCACCGTTGGCCGGGCAATGTGCGCGAACTGCGCAACGTGCTGGAGCGCGCCTGCCTGCTGACCGACAACCGCCGCCTGACCGCCGCCGACCTTGCGGAGGCCTTGCCGGATCTGGGTGAGGTCGAATACGCGGGCGCGACTGCCGTTGCGGTTCCGGCGGCTGTCCGAACGGACCAGCGGCCGCAATCGCTGCCTCTGCCGGGCTACGACCAAGCCTACGACGAGTTCGAGCGCGGGCTGCTCGGCCGGGCGCTCGCGGCCAGCGGCGGCCGGGCGACGGAGGCGGCACGGGCGCTCGGCATCTCCCGGGCCGCCTTCTACAAGAAGCTCGCTCGGTTGGGGATGCGCGCCGGCGGGTGAGGCCGGCGCGCATTCGGTTCACATCGGCCAGCTTACACCGGCAGCTGCTTCATCGCCGCGACGGCGGTCATCACGCCGCGGATCTCGGCCAGACCGCGCAGGCGGCCGATCATCGGATAGCCGGGGTGGGTCGGCTTGCCGACGTCGTCCAGCAGCTCATGGCCGTGGTCGGGGCGGAAGGGCAGGCGCCAGTTGTCGTTGCCGGCGTCCTGGCGGCGCTTCTGCTCCTCCAGCAGGGTGGTGACGACCGACACCATGTCGACGTCGCCGCCCAGATGGTCGGCTTCCTCGAAGGACCCGTCCGGATCCTTGGCGACATTGCGCAGATGGACGAAGTGGATGTCCTCCACGAAGCGCTTCGCCATCGCCGGCACATTGTTCGTCTGTCCCGCCCCCAGCGAGCCGGTGCAGAAGGTCAGGCCGTTGTTGGGCGACTTCACCGCGTTGATCAGGTGGGCGAGGTCGTCCTCGGTGCTGACGATGCGGGGCAGGCCGAACAGCGGACGGGGCGGGTCGTCGGGATGGATCGCCATGCGGATGCCGACCTCTTCCGCGGTCGGGATGACCTCGCGCAGGAAGCGGGCCAGCGTCTCGCGCAGGCCGTCGGCCGACATGCCGTTGAAGCGCGCGATCATCTTGCGCAGGCCGGGGATGTCGTAGCGGTCATAGGCGCCCGGCAGGCCGGCCATGATGTTGGTCAGCAGCTTGGCGCGGTCGCTTTCCGACGAGCGGTCGAACCATTCCTTGGCCTTGGCGAGAACCTCCGGCGAATGGTCCTCCTCCGCACCCGGACGCTCCAGCATATAGACGTCGAAGGCGGCATGCTCATGGGCGTTGAAGCGCAGCGAGGTGCCGCCGCCCGGCAGCGCCGCCGCCAGTTCCGTGCGCGTCCAGTCCAGCACCGGCATGAAGTTGTAGCAGATGGTCGTCACGCCGCAGGCGGCGAGGTTGCGCATCGACTGGCGGTAGTTGTCGAACAGCTCGGTCAGGTCGCCCTCGCCGATCTTGATCGCCTCATGCACCGGCAGGCTTTCGGTGACCGTCCAGCTGAGGCCGAGTTCCTTGTCGGACTCGATCATCGCCTTGCGCTTCTGGATTTCCTCGACCGACCAGACGACGCCGTAGGGGATGTGGTGCAGGGCGGTGACCACGCCGGTGGCGCCGGCTTGGCGGATGTGGTTCAGCTTGATCGCGTCTTCGGGACCGAACCAGCGCCAGGATTGTTCCATGGCTGCGAACTCCTTGGAGTAGAGAGGGGGCTTTGGAAGTCTGGAAAAATCAGCGGAAAAGCAGGCTCGGCAGCCACAGCGACAGGGCCGGGATGTAGGAGACCAGGAACAGGATCAGGATGTTGCAGAGCAGGAAGGGCCAGATCGCCTTGGTGATGGCGCCCAGCGAGATCTTCGCGATGTTGGCCGCGACGAACAGGCAGACGCCGACCGGCGGGGTGGTCAGGCCGATCATCAGGTTCAGCACGGCGAAGGTGGCGAAATGGATCGGGTCGATGCCGACCTGGGTCGCCACCGCCAGCAGCGGCGGGAACAGGATGATCAGCGCCGCGATCGTCTCCATGAAGGTGCCGACGATCAGCAGCAGGATGTTGATCAGCAGGATGATCAGATATTTGTTGGTGGTCAGCGCCAGCATCGAGGCGGCGATGGCCTGCGGAATCTGCTCGCTGGTCAGGATCCAGCCGAAGACGTTGGCGAGGCCGACCAGCAGGATCAGCCCGCCCGCCCCGATGGCGCTTTCCAGCAGGATGCCGGGCAGCTGGCGCAGCTTGAAGCCCTTATAGACGAACAGACCGATGACGAAGGCGTAGAGAGCTGCGACGATGGAGGCCTCGGTCGGGGTGAAATAGCCGCCGACGATGCCGAACAGGATGATCGCCGTCATCAGCAGCGCCCAGAAGGCGCCGCGGCTGGCGCGGACCAGCGCGCCGAAACCCTGCCACGGCTCCCGCGGATAGTTGCGCACCCGCGCCAGGATCCACACCGTCAGCATCATGCCGAGGCCGAGCAGCACGCCTGGAATGGCGCCGGCCATGAACATCTTGCCGACCGACAGGCCGGTCAGGGTGCCGACGATGATCATCGGCACGCTGGGCGGGATGATCGGTCCGACGGTGGAGGCGGCGGCGGTCACGGCGGCGGCGAAGGGCGCGTCGTATCCGGACTTGCGCATCGCCGGGATCATCACCGCTCCGATGGAGGCGGTCTCCGCCACCGCGGTGCCGGAGATGCCGGCGAACACCATCGACCCGGTGACGTTGGCGAGGCCGAGGCCGCCGCGGATATGGCCGACCAGCCGGTTGCTGAACAGCACGATCTGGTCGGTGATGCCGCCGCCGTTCATCAGGTTGCCGGCCAGCACGAAGCCGGGGATGCAGAGCAGGACGAAGCTGTCCATGCCCGCATACATGAACTGCGGGACCACCGCGAGGTCGATGTCGCTGCCGACCAGATAGACCGCCGACGCACCGCCCAAGGCGATGCCCACCGGCGCGCCCAGGATCAGCAGGACAGCGAAGGTGACGAACAGTGCGGTGACCATCAGACGGTTTCCCCATGGCTGGGCGGCGCGGAGTCGCGCCCGAGCCCGGCCAGCCGGGCAATCGAGAAGAAGGCGAGCGAGACCGGGATGATCAGCGTCACGACATAGACCCAGATCATCGGGACGTTGATGGACCGTGCCCGCTCACCCAGGCTGCCGACGACATAGTCCCAGGCGCCGGGAATGATCGCGATGGCGAAGACCAGGATGGCCACGTCGACCAGCCGGGCGACCGCCCATTGCAGCGGCTTGGGCAGCAGCAGGATGAACATGTCGACGTTCACCAGCTCGCCGCGCAGCAGCGCCAGCCCGCAGGAGAAGGCGACGAGATGGACCAGCGCGAAGCGGGCCACCTCCTCCGTCCAGGGCGGCGACGGAAAGCCCGGTATCCGGCCCAGCACCTGAATGGTCACGACGACGATGAGGACGCCGATGGCCGCCAGGGTTCCCCAACGGCAAAGGGCGGAGACGGCCGACACCAGGGCGGCAAAGGCGTTGCGCATGGAAGGACTCTTGCGGTTTGGGGGGAGACGGGCGCCCTCTCCCGTTCCGGGAGAGGGCCTTAATCTCCGCTCACTTCACCGCGAGGATTTCGTCGTAGATCGGCTTGATCTCCGGCGACAGCGCCGCGACGACGGCCGGACGGCCCTTCTCGGCGAAGGCGGCCTTGTCGACGGCGATGAACTCCATGCCCTTGGCCTTCAGGTCGGCGGCCAGCTTGGCCTCGTCCTCGATGAACAGCTTGCGCTCGGCAGCCTGGGCGGCCTTGGCGGCCTCCATGATGGCGGCGCGCTGTTCGGCCGGCAGCTTGTTCATCTTCTTCGAGCCGCCGACCAGATAGATCCAGCTGATCACGTGCTCCGTCTGGTTCACGTATTTCTGGACCTCGTAGAAGCTCGCCGACTTGATCAGCGCCAGCGGGTTTTCCTGCGCCTCGATGGTGTCGTTCTGCAGGCCGGTGAACACCTCCGAGAAGGCCATCGGCGTCGGCTTGGCGCCCAGCCCCTGCCAGAAGGACACGAACAGCGGCACGTTGGGAACGCGCATCTTCAGGCCGTTCAGCTCGTCCGGCGACTTGATCGGGCGCTTGCTGGTCAGGTTGCGCGGGCCGCGGGCGAAGTAGGTCAGCGGGACCAGCTGGGTCTTCTGCTCGATGGACTCGGCGATTTTCCTGCCCGGCTCGCCGCTGACGACCTTGTCGAGGTGATCGAGGTCGCGGATGGCGTAGGGGACCGCCAGCAGTGCCGCCGCCGGCGCCCAGTTCTGCAGGGACTCACCCGTGATGGTGAAGTCGATGGTGCCGAGCTGGATGCCCTTGATCAGGTCGGTTTCCTTGCCGAGCTGCTCGTTGGGGAACACCTTGACCTCGACCGCGCCATTGGTGAGCTTGGCCACTTCCTCGGCGAAGACCAGCGAGGCCTTGTGCCAGACATTCTCTTCGTTGGCGAGGTGGCCGAGCTTCAGCGTCGTCTTGGCCTGGGCGCGGACGATGGCCGGTGCGGCGATGCCGCCCAGCAGCGTCGCACCGGCGGCAATGCCGGCGCCGAGGCCGATGCTCTTGGCCAGCGTGCGGCGCGAGATCGGGGTCTTGCTGTTCATCCTGGTGTCCCTCCGGTTTGGGCGGATCATGCCCGCCATTGCTTTGACTGCTGGCTGCCCTTCGGCAGGCGATCAGCTTTCGAAGTCGAGCTGGACCTTGATGGTGCTGGACGGGTCGGTCTCGATCAGCGAGAAGGCGCTCGCTGCGTCGGCGATGGGGAAGACCTGGGTGATCATCGCCGCCGGCTTCAGCTTGCCGCTCTCCAGCCACTCGATGACCTGCGGCAGCAGGCGGCGGTTCAGGCGCGAGCCGACCAGCGTCAGTTCCTTCTTCACGATCTCCTGCTGGCTGATGTTGCAGGGGGCGGGAGAGAAGCCGAGCAGGCCGATGCGTGCCGCCGGGCTGGCGAGGCGGCAGGCCTCCTCCAGCAGGGCCGGCACGCCGGCGCCGTCGATCACTACCGTGGGGCCGAGCCCGTCATTCTCGTCGCGCACCGCATCGGGCACCGACACCCGCGAGGAGTTGAGGACGACATCGGCACCGAATTCCTTCGCCCGCTCCAGCCGCTTGTCGTCGAGGTCGGCGACGATGCAGCGGGCGCCGTGCAGCTTGGCGACCTGCACCACCGTCAGCCCGACCGTGCCGGCGCCATAGACCAGCAGCGTGTCGTCGGCGCCGATGCCGGTGCGCGACAGCACGTTGGCGGCGATGGACAGCGGTTCCGCCAATGCTGCAATCGAGATCGGCAGGTCGGAGCGCACCTTCACCGCATTGCCGGCCGGCACGACGACATGATTGCGGAAACCGCCGTCGCGGTGGACGCCGAACACCTCCAGATTGGCGCAGACATTGGTGCGCCCGGCCCGGCAGGCATAGCAGCGGCCACAGGACACAACCGGATCCACCACCACATGGTCGCCGACCGAGACGCTGGTCACGCCGTCGCCGACCGCCTCCACCGTGCCGGCGAACTCGTGGCCGATCACGCGGGGGTAGACCGCGAAGGGGTTGGAACCGTGGTAGATGTGCAGGTCCGACCCGCAGATGCCGGCACGCTGGACGCGCACCAGCACCTCGTCGGCCTTGACCGGCCCGGCAGACGGGGTGTTCTCGGGACGGAGCGCCAGCACATGCGGCTTTTCAACGGTCAGGGCAACCACGGGACTACTCCCTATTGAATGGGATGCGGTGAAACGGGCTCAGGCAGACGCCGCGACTACGGCGCGGGCGCCTTCGGCGAACAGGCGCTTGAGTGCGGCGGTCACCGGAGCGGTGAAGCGCGGGTCGCGCGGCAGATCCTCGCCGAATACGGCGGTCAGGCCGAACAGCGCCTCGGCCAGCCGGTCGGGATTGCCGGCGGTGGCGGTTGCGATCTCCGCCAGCTTGGCGGCCAGCGGATCGCGCACGTCGATGGGTTGGCCCTTCTCGTCGGTGCCGGCGACGTAGCGCATCCAAGCGGCCACGGCCAGGGCCAGCCGGTCGATGGGCAAGCCGGCAGCCAGCCGGTCGCGGATCGGGTTCAGCAGGCGCTGCGGCAGCTTCTGCGTGCCGTCCATGGCGATCTGCCAGGTGCGGTGGCGCAGTGCCGGATTGCGGAAGCGGGTGATCAGCGCGTCCTTGTACTGCTCCATATCCGCACCGGGCGGCATGTGCAGCGTCGGCCCCGTCTCCCGGTCCATCAGGTTGCGGACCAGCGTGGCGAAGGTGGGGTCGGCCATGGTGTCCGACACCGTCTCGTAGCCCGCCAGATAGCCGAGATAGGCGATGGTGGAGTGGCTGCCGTTCAGCAGCCGCAGCTTCATCGTCTCATAGGGATGGACGTCGGCGACCAGTTCCACCCCGACCGTCTCCCAGGCCGGGCGGCCGGCGGGGAAGCGGTCCTCGACCACCCACTGGGTGAAGGGCTCGGTCACCACCGGCCAAGCATCCTGCACGCCGAGCGCCTGCGACACCCGCGCGCGGTCGGCCTCGGTGGTGGCGGGGACGATGCGGTCGACCATGCTGTTGGGGCAGGCGACCGTCTCGGCCACCCAGGCGCCGAAGGCCGGGTCACGCAGTTCGGCGAAGCGGCGCAGGATGCGGGCGACGGTGTCGCCGTTGCCCGGCAGGTTGTCGCAGCTCAGCACGGTGAAGGGCGCCAGCCCGGCAGCGCGGCGGCGGGCCAGCGCCTCGGCCAGGAAGCCGATGGCGGTGCGCGGCTTGCCCGGTTCGTCCAGGTCGTGGCTGATGTCGGGATGGCTCTCGTTCAACGCACCGGTCGCCGGATCGTGGCAATAGCCCTTCTCGGTCACCGTCAGGGTGACGATGCGCACCGACGGGCGGCACATCCGCTCCAGCACCGCTTCCGGGTCCTCATGCGCGACCAGCAGGTCCAGCAGGCAGCCGATGACCCGCAGCCGCTCCCCCTCCGCATCGCGCACCGCCACGGTGTAGAGCCCGTCCTGCGGTTCCAGCGCGTCGCGGGTGTCGGGGCTGCGCAGGCTCACACCGGCGATGCCCCATGGCCCGAACTGCTGTTCCAGCAGGGCATCGGTGTATGCCGCCTGATGGGCGCGCTGGAAGGCACCGACGCCGAGATGGACGATCCCGATGTTGAGGTTCTTGCGGTCATAGCCGGGCCGGGCCACCGTCGCCGGCAGGGTGGACAGGCCGGAGGCGCCGAGGCGCCGCGACGGGGCGCCGGAAGGAGGGACGGTGGACGCGGACGATTGCATGGAGAGCATTTCCTTCCAGGCGAGCGGTTGGCTCACATTCTTGTATGGTAGTATGTCAAGAAGTGCGGAGAAGGGCAACCCGGATTGTCACCCTGGCGAACCATATAGTCCTGCTACTGCCGTCCGTGCATGCGGCCGGCTTCGGAAATGCCGTGCCAATCAGCGCAGGGCGGCAACCCGCGACCGGCCGCTGCTTCTGGAGGTCGTCCTGGGCGCCGGCTGAGTTCCGGCCTCATCAAGGGTGAACAGGTCGGGGAACTTGCCTTCCAGTTCGGGCAGCGAGGTCAGGATCTCGCGCAGATGCAGCCCCATAGCCGCCTCCGCCTTGACCGGGTCGCGGTCGACAATCGCCTCCAGCACCGCCTGATGCTGAGAGATCAGCCGGCGGATCGGCGTGGCGTAGGGAACGCTGAGATAGCGGACGCGGTCCATCTGCGCCTTCGTCTCCTCGACGATGCGCCAGGCATAGTCGCACTCCGCCCCGATGGCGATGGCGCGGTGGAAGGCTTCATCCAGTTCCAGGAAGCGCACCGGCACCGGTTCGTCGGCGATGTCCCACTGGGCCTTCAAAAGGTCGCGCAGTTCGGCGATGCCGGCCGCCGTGATGGTCTCACAGGCCTTGCGCACCACGGCGGTTTCCACCGCCTCGCGCACGAAGCGGGCGTCGAGCACCTGCTTGACCGAGATCTTGACGACGAAGCTGCCGCGCTGCGGCCGGATGGTCAGCAGGCCGGCTTCGCTCAGCTTGATGAAGGCCTCGCGCACCGGCTGGCGGCTGACGCCGAGCTGGTCGGCGATCTCCTGCTCCGACAGGGCCTGGCCGGGGCGGAACTGCATCGTCACGATGGCTTGGCGCAGCACCCGGTACACGCGCCGCGCGATCGGCTCGCCGGATTCCACGTCGATCTTGTTCAGCATCGGCACGTCATGGTTTATGGCGCCTCGAAACCTGCCCAAAGGGCCGGAGCGAAAACTGGTCTATCAGGATACTACCATACCAAGCGGTCGACAAGAGTATTTCCCGCCGACACTGCTTGGTGCGGTGCGGATTTCTCAACGAAAGCTCGTTCGGATCAAAAAGACCTCCTCAGAGTTCCAAAAACAAACTGCCGGGCTGTTTAGGCGGAAATTACGGGAACCCCGTTCAGGATCACGATGTTGGCATCGCAGCCTTGAACGGGGCAGGCATGGACAGCGGAATTATGCCGCCGGACGCTTGCCGCGGCCGACGATCTGGGTCGGATTGACGAAGCGCAGGGCGACGATCAGCCAGACCAGCGTGGTCACCATATAGATGACCGCCATGGCGTCGATCGACTGCACCGCCCGGACGCCGGAGGCGAACACAGCGTAGTAGAGCGCCACCACCAGGGTCTGGCTGCCGGGTCCGGAGACCAGGAAGGTCAGCTCGAACATGCCGATGGTGCGGACCAGCACCAGCAGCAGCGCCGCCAGCACACCCGGCATCAGCATCGGCACCAGCACATGGACGAACATCTGGAAGATGTTGGCGCCGAAGACGCGTGCCGCCGCCTCGGTCCGAGGATCGATCTGCTCGATGAAGGGGATCATCACCAGCACCACGAAGGGCACGGTGGGCACCAGATTGGCCAGGATGACGCCGGTCAACGTACCGCCCAGCCCCGCCTTGTAGAGCACCGTTGCCAGCGGGATGCCGTAGGTGATCGGCGGAACCAGCAGGGGCAGCAGCAGCAACAGCATAACCGCCCGCTTGGCCGGAAACTCGCGCCGCGCCAGCGCATAGGCGGCCGGGACGCCGAGCAGGCCGGACAGCAGGACCACCGCCCCGACCGCCTGGAAGGTGACCCACAACACGTCGCCCAACTGGAACTCGTCCCAGGCGGCGAAGTACCAGCGGGTGGTGAAGCCCGCCGGCAGCCAGGTGCCGAGCCACCGCGTCGCCACCGACGAGGTCACCACCGAGGCGATCAGCCCCAACAGATTGATCAGAAACAGCCCGATCACCGCCCAGACGGCGAAGACCCACAGGCGGGACATGATGGATTTCTGCATTGCCGCCTCTCCTCAGCCTTTGGCGCCCGCGGCGGGGCCGCGGTAGAACAGCGAGCGGCAGCCGAGAACCGCAACGACCACCAGCAATTGGACCGCCCCCATGATCATCGCGATGGCCGAGGCCATGGAGTAGTCGTACTCCTCGAACGCGGCCTGATAGGCGGCGATGGAGATGACGCGCGTGGCGCCGGCCGGATCGCCGACTAGCACCGCCGACGGCAGCACCGAATAGGCCTGGACGAAGGACAGGCAGAAGGTGATGGCGAGGCCGGGGATCAGCAGCGGCAGGAAGACCTCGCGGAAGCGGGCGGCCGGGCCGGCGCCCAGCGTCGCCGCCGCATTCTCCAGCGACGGGTCAATGCCGGTGACGTAGGACAGCGTCAGCAGGAAGGTGAAGGGGAAGCCGGTCAGCACCAGCGAGATGAAGACGCCCCAATAGCCGTTCAGCACGGAGATCGGGGTGGACAGCAGCCCAACCGCCATCAGGGCGCGGTTGAACCAGCCCTGCGGCCCGAAATAGAACAGCATGCCTTCGGCCACCAGAACGGTGCCGAGCGTGATCGGCAGCACCAGCAGGGTGGTCAGCAGACGCTGTCGCCGCATCAGCCGCACGCGGAAGGCGATGGGGATGGCGATCAGCAAATTCAGCAGCGTGACCGGGAAAGCCAGACGCAGCGTCTTGAAGATGGTGCCGTAAAGGAAGGGATCGCTGAAGAACCGGGCGTAATTGCCGAACAGCGATCCGTCCTTCGGCTCGAAGGACAGCATCAGCCCGTAGAGGAACGGGTAGATGAACAGCCCCAGGATCAGCGCCACGCAGGGCAGCACCAGCAGGGTCGCCCCGTCGATGCCGCGGGCGGCCAGCCGCTGGCGCAGGGTCGGCCCCTCGGCGCGGCCTTCCAGGACGGCGCTCATCGCGCGTCTCCGAACACCAGCACGCGGCCGGCATCGGCGCCGAGCCGGACGGCGGCGCCCCGCTGTAACGGATAGGGGGAGGCGAAATGCAGCTCGGTGCCCGACGCGGTGACACCGACGCCGTGGAAGCCGCGTCCGCGATACTCAACCGCCTCCACCCGCACCGGGATGCCGCTGTCGGTGCCGGTCGGCTCCAGATCGTCGGGGCGGATCGCGGCGACGGCCGCCTTGCCCGCGGAAGCGGCACGCATCCGGCCGCGGATCACTGTGCCTTCGATGTTCAGCAGGGCGTCCTCGCCCTCCATCCCGACCAGTTCGCCGTTGACGCGGTTGCGGAAGCCCATGAAGTCGGCGACGTCGAGATGGGCGGGCAGGGCGTAAAGCTCCGCCGGGGTGCCGACCTGCCGGATGGCGCCGTCGCGCAGGACGACGATGCGGTCGGCCAGCGACAGAGCCTCTTCCTGGTCGTGGGTGACGTAGATGGTGGTGGAGCCGAGAGACTGGTGGATGCGGCGGATTTCCTGGCGCATCTCCAGCCGCAGCTTGGCGTCCAGGTTGGACAGCGGTTCGTCCATCAGCACCAGCGGCGGCTCGACCACGATGGCGCGGGCGATGGCGACGCGCTGCTGCTGGCCGCCCGACAACTGGCCCGGCAGCTTCTCCGCCTGCGATTCCAGCCGCACCGCCGCCAGGGCGGCGTCGACCCGCTTCTCCAGTTCCGGCTTCGGCACGCCGCGCATGCGCAGGCCGAAACCGATGTTCTTGCGCACGGTCATGTGCGGGAACAGGGCGTAATTCTGGAAGACCATGCCGAAGCCGCGTTCTTCCGGCCGCAGCACGTCGACCCGCCGGTCGTCCAGCATGATGCGACCGCCGCTGACCGGCAGCAGGCCGGCGATGCAGTTCAGCGCTGTTGTCTTGCCGCATCCCGACGGGCCGAGCAGGGCGATGAACTCGCCCCGCTCGATGGTGAGGTCCAGCCCTTTCAGCGCCGTGAAGGCGTCGAACTCCCGCCTCACTCCCTGAAGGTGCAGTTGCTTGAAGGTGGTGGCTCCGACGGTCATTCCGGGGTCCTGTGGCTGGATGGGGCGCTGTCTTCGGAGGGCCCCGTCGCCCGGTGCCGGGCGGAGGGACCCTCCGTTTCACGTCGTCGGCGGGTGCGCGGTCACTTGCCCGTCACTTGCCCTTGCGCGCGCCGATCTCCTCGTCCCAGCGGCGGAAGGCCTGTACCAGCTTGTCGGCGGCGAGCGGCAGTTCGATGGGGTGGTCGGCGATCAGCTTGTCGTAAGTCGGGCGGCCGAACTCGGCGATGGCGTCCTGGCTCTCCTTCGGCGCCATGGCGAGCGTCACGCCCTTCACCGCCGGGCCCGGATAGAAATAGCCCTCGTCATAGGTGTAGGCCTGCTGCGCCGGGGTCAGCAGATGGTTCATCAGGTCCAGGAGGACGGCGAGCTTTTCCGCCGACACGCCCTTGGGGATGCACATGTAATGGGCGTCGGCGACCCAGCGGAAATTCTCCACCGCGAAGACCTCGGCCGACTTCGGCACAACGCCGAGCACACGCGGATTGATGTCCCAGCCGGTGGTCGACACGATGATGTCGAGCGACCCTTCGCCCAGCGCCTTCATGGTCGGCGTGGTGCCGCCCGGATAGGCCTCGATGGTTTCGCCCAGTTCGCGCAGGTAAGCCCAGGTCTTTTCCCAGCCATTGACCGGGTCCTTGGGATCCTTGTCGCCCAGGATGTAGGGCAGCCCCATCAGGAAGGTGCGGCCGGGACCGGAGTTGGCCGGGCGGGCATAGGCGAAGCGCTTCGGATTGGCCTTCGCCCAGGCCAGCAGCTCCGCCGCCGTCTTCGGCACCTGCTTCACCCGTTCCGGCGCATATTCGAACAGCGGTCCGGAAGGGTAGTAGGTGACGACCACGCCCTGGCCTTCGGCGAGACCCTGCATGCGGGCGGCCGGCTCCAGATAGATGTCGGACAGTTTCGGCAGGTCGCCGGCGCGGTCCGGCAGCAGATTGACCCACAGTTTCTGGTCGATGCCGGCGGACAGCACGTCGGTGCCGGTCAGCACCAGATCGATGTCGACCCGGTTGGCGTCCTGTTGCGCCTTCAGCTTGCCGGGGAGTTCCGGCGCCGGCGCCTTGGAGAAGACGATGCGCGAAGCCCAGTCGGGCTTGGCCTTGCGGTAATTCTCGATGGCCTTCTGGGTCAGCGCCAGATTGCCGGCGACGTCCACCACATTCAGCGTGACCGGGCTCGCCGGCTTCGGCAGGGCCGCGAACACCGGCCGGCCGGTCGCCAGAAGCCCGGCGGTCCCGGCGGACGCCGCGAGGAAGCCGCGTCGTGAAATCCCGTGGTCAATCATAGGTTTCCTCCCGTTTCTACGCATTTTTCAAATTGCGGTGGTTCGAGCTGCGGCGGACATACTGAAGCGGCCGGGAAGCCATGGCGGTTTGCCTGACAGGACCGGTCGGAGAGCAGGGTCGCGGAAGATACGGATAATTTGTTCCTAGGCCGAATGCTAGTATGGTAGTCCCGGCTCCGCAAGCGGAAACTCGTATGGTAGTAGCTCGTCGTGTCGGGTTATGGCGGGGGAGAGCGCAAGTCCTGTCCGATGGCCGTTGAGTGTCGCTGTCTGCTGCAACGGCCCGTCGTCACAATGTCAAGCTGTGGAAGCGATTGCGCATCGGCGTATGAGCGCTCCAAATTCATCTGCCGGTGTGCTATGGCTTGATATCGGCCGAGTCTCTGTATCGCTTCAATGGCAATGTATAAATCCCAAAATGTTTACCGATGGAGCTTTATAGCAAATACAGAGTCTTCTCTTTGATAAACCTGTCGAAATACGAATAAAATGAAAGAAAAATTGAGATATAGATTTCCGATTTTCCAAAATCTAGACGATTATCCATGCTGCGATAGGGCTCGTATCTTTCCGTGCGCTCCCCATTCCATTGGTAGCGCAGATCGGATCTTGATGGTTTGGATGGTATGAATGGCAATGATACCGAAAATATTCAAAGAAAAAATAGATGGATCACTTGAAAAACTGAACGCCATTCTTGAAAGAAAAGAACCAAAGGTTCTTTTCTTTACGGAGAATGATTTTCTTTTCCCTGAAGATTTTGATAAAGATTTTGGGAGATCTTCTTATGAATTTGTAATTTCGTACAGTCAGTCAATTTTTGATAATCAAAATTTTGATTTTGACATCGTAATTCTGTGCGGTCACCTAAAGAGCGAAGAGATACTCGCCTGGAAGCTGCAAAATATGCCGAGGCGGCCTTTTGTTGCCCTGTGGGCATGGGACAATCATCATGAGCCCATCCTCAACAGCCGGGCGGCTATGATCGCCGATGCAGTGTTTCCTGCTCATTGGTTCGCACATGAAGACATGGCAAATGCGGCCACCCTCATAGCGCCGCACCTTCCGCTTTGCATAACGCAATGGAGCAGCGTCTTCCTGGCATCGATGGAGGAGAGAATCGTTGCTGCCGGGCGATGCGACAAATTATATGGCGGCTTCTTCAACCATGCGGATGCAAGAGAAAGGAATGGACTGATCGCCTCGTATCGGGAACGATATCCCAATGAGCATGTATTCACTCTCCCACTCGATAAAAGACCAGCATATTTTTCATTCAGCCAGGAGCAAAGATTGCTCGATTGGGCTTCCTACAAGGTCAGTGTAATTCTTCCCTTAAGAAATGACATTTCGCAACGGTTGTTCGATGCTCTGGCATGTGGCCTGATACCCATCGTTCCGCCTGAGTTTCCTGATCTTGATCTGGTGTTTTCACGACACGATCAACACTTTTTGCCGATCGTCCGGATGGAAAGCTATTCCGTCGAAGGCATTGCGGATGCCCACACCCGCGCATTGAAGCTGTTCGATCGGGACGGCAAACAAGGTGTGGTGCGCAGGCATCGGTTCGCTCGCGACAATCACGGATTGCGCAACAGAATAGATCGACTGGTCAGCCTGTTCCGCCCGGGCACAGCGTTCTCAAAAGTTCGAATCGACTTCGAAAACGGTATTCACATATACTTGACATGAATTTGGTAAATTCCTACGAATATCGACTTGCTTTTTGGCAAGATGATTGGAGCCGTGGCATCAATATACAGCCTTCGACTCGAAGGGTACGTAATTGCCACGGCGTCATGATTCCAGATGACCTTCCGCACGCAGCGATGGCCTTTCCATGATCATTCTCCTGACGACCCCGGAACACCAATACACACTTCGCAGCATTGCCGAAGGCCAGTTCGGCGTGCCGGTTCCGGACATCAGGAGCCTGACTTACGATCAGGTTCTTGCGGCATCCACGGTGCCGAGAGCCACCTATGTTTTCGCGGATCTCGAGCGGCTTTCTGCATCCCGCTTGAGACGAGCCGCCGACCTGTACCGGAAATTGCGCGATCTTGGCGTGCGCTGCCTGAACGATCCGGCCTGCGCGATGAGCCGCGTGGAACTCCTGACCAATCTCAGCGAGAAAACCGGCAATCCCATCGAGGTCCATCGGGCGGACATGCGTCCCAGGCCATCGCGTTTTCCCGTCTTCCTGCGCCTTGAAGACGAGCATGAGATGCCGTCGGACGCCCTCTATCACAACCAAAGCGAACTCGACGAGGCTCTTGCCGCCCAACGCCGGGATGGAGTGCCTTTGCGTGGCCTTCTCGTCCTGGAAAAGGTCGATGCGAAGTACAATGGCACCCTGTGGGCCAAATGGGGCAGTTGGCGGATCGGGGACCGGATCGTCGTGGAGCATATTGCCGTCGAAGACCGGTGGATGGTCAAGTATGGCCGGCACGACTGTCTTACGGAAGACATCGTCTCCGACGAATTCGACGCCGTATCGACCAATCGGTTCGAACCCCTGCTCAAGCCGGCGTTCGAGACCGCCGGGATCGAGTATGGTCGCGCGGACCATGCCGCCACACCGGATGGAGCGGTGGTGTTCGAGATCAACACCAACCCGTTTCTCGGCAACTATGTGCCGGACCCCTGGCTGAAACGTCGTGACACTCAGATGCTGGCGAGACAGCGCTGGAGCGAGGCGATGCAATCGATCGACACGCCGTGCTGAACAAAGGTTGAAAAAATTGGCTTTGCATTCAGATGGCGGGGCCATGGCAAGCCATGGCCCGCAACCTCAACCTGCAACGGCAAGGCGTGACAGGTCAGAAGGCGGTATTATCAAGAATAAAGCGGCGAAGGGGGCGGCGGCGGCGGGGGCGGACCAAGAGGCAGATCGGTTTCGATGGAGAAAGGCATGCTTTCCATTCCTAAGTTATAGGGTCATTTCAAACGAAGGCTGAGCGGGAACATCCTTCGAGGCAATGATAATCATTGCTCCAGACCTTCCCGTCAAGATTGTGTCCTGTGGATTGGGCGGAAATTTGTGACGGCATTCCCGTCACGCAGGCATGTCCCAATCCGCAACGTCCGGCTTTACCGGATGATGGATCATGTTGCTCCGGCCGAAGCCGCTTGGATCCTCGGCAAAATAACGCGGGCGGGAGGGGCGCCATATCAGGGTGCCCGGTTGCAGGCATTCGTCCTGCGGCGTGTTCTCGTAATTGGTTCCGCACCGGGAGGGTGGACAGAGGGGACCCTGCCCGCCGATGTCTTCGACGGTGAAACCACCGGCGAGCGCGACGGTCGGCAGGGTGAACTCGTAATGGCCGCGCCAGCCGGCGATGGACATGATCAGCCCATAGGTGCGCGCGAAATGGCGGGACAGGCGCATGATCGGGTGAAACGCCCGGTGGGCGAGGTCGGGGCTGACCGACGCCGGCATCGCTGCCGACTGCCAATAATACCAATCGCGACTTGCGGCGAGCGGCTGGACGGTCGTCGTCAGGAGATCGGACGCGTTCCGGCTGAACTGGTCGAAAAGCTGCGCCCAGTCGCCGGAATAATCGACGTCGTATTCGACGATCCAGACGAAATCGGCGTCGAGGGACAGGACGCAGGGAATGATCGCCACGTCCAGGTAGCCCCGCTGCACGCCGCCATGCGCAGCCATCTCCCGATACCGTGCCGGCATGCAGGAGTCCGGCGGCCGATAGGCGAAATCGACTTGCGGTTCCGCCCGGTTGTCCGGATTGAACATGAAATGCCAGTCGATCATGTGCCCGGTCTGATCGACGAGACGCCGGAAATGCCGCTCGATCCGTTCGGAACGGACATGACAGACGAACAACCCGGCGACCTTGAAGGGAGGAACGGGTTTCATCGCTTGCCTTGGCTCTGCGGTCTGTAGGTCGGCGGCACGGGAACAGCGGACTCCCGTCGGCCTCATAGTATTGTTCGGACGCCGGCCATTGATAGGGAATTCATTGGCTTGGCGACGGCACACCGCCCAATCGAGCCGTGTCCTCCGGCAGGGGAGAGAGATGAGGCGGACATGGGATATGCGACGTCGCATTTCTCAGCGCTGCGACTTATGGAAATTATCTCGCACCAGCACACGGACGGTTGAAACTTCCGACAGAATCGGCATGCTGTCGCCGATGGTCTGACCACTTCGCGTGCAGGGGGTGCCTCCTGCCCGAAAAATGATCATCCTCGTTCGCGCATCGACCCGTACCCGTCCATCCTCGACCAGGAAACCGTCGCCCATGTCCGCCATCCTGCTGCAGGAAAGTTCCGAGACGAAGGACCAGCCGCTCCGCGAAGACATCCGCCTGCTGGGGCGCATCCTGGGCGACACCGTCCGCAGCCAGGAAGGGGAGGCGGTGTTCGACATCGTCGAGCGCATCCGCCAGACCTCGATCCGCTTTCACCGCGAAGAGGACCAGGGCGCCCGCAAGGAACTGGAGGCGATCCTGAACAGCCTGTCGCCGCCGCAGACGGCGCGGGTGGTGCGGGCCTACAGCTTCTTCTCGCACCTCGCCAACATCGCGGAGGACCAGCACCACATCCGCCGCACCCGCGCCCATGCGCTCGCCGGGTCGGCCGCGCGCGACGGCACCATGGCCCATGCGCTGGACGAGGCGACGAAGGCCGGCGTCACCACCCAGCAGCTGAAGGAGTTCTTCGACGGCGCGCTGGTCAGCCCGGTGCTGACCGCCCACCCGACCGAGGTACAGCGCAAGAGCATCCTGACCGTGCAGATGCAGGTCGCCAAGCTGCTGGCCGAGCGCGACCATGGGCCGATGACGCCGGAGGAGGAGGACACCAACCTCGAATCGCTCCAGCGCGCCGTGCTGACCCTGTGGCAGACCGCGATCCTGCGCGCCACCAAGCTGGCGGTGACGGACGAGGTGGCCAACGGACTGACCTTCTACGACTACACCTTCCTGCGCGAGATGCCGCGCTTCTACGCCCAGCTGGAAGACCATCTGCGCAAGACCGACCCGTCCTGGACGACGACGGAGCTTCCGTCCTTCCTGCGGATGGGCAGCTGGATCGGTGGCGACCGCGACGGCAACCCCTTCGTCACCGCCCCCGTGCTGCGCCAGGCGATGCGGATGCAGAGCACCCGCGCCCTGCAATTCTATCTGGATGAGCTGCACGCGCTCGGAGCGGAGCTGTCGCTCAGCACCCGCGTCATCGACGTGTCGGAACCGCTGCGCCAGCTGGCCGAACGCTCGCCCGACCCGTCGCCGCACCGCAAGATGGAGCCCTACCGCCGCGCGATTTCCGGCATCTATGCGCGGGTCGCCGCGACGCTGCGGACGCTGGATGGGCTGGAGGCGCCGCGCCACGCCGTGGGCGACGCACCGCCCTACCAGACCCCGGCGGAATTCCGTGCGGACCTCGACATCATCGACCGCTCTCTGACCGTCAACGGCTCGGCGGCACTGGCGAAGGGCCGGCTGCGTCACCTGCGCCGCGCGGTCGATCTGTTCGGCTTCCATCTCGCCAGCATCGACCTGCGCCAGAACTCCGACGTGCATGAGCGTTCCGTGGCGGAGCTGCTGTCCTTCGCCGACGCCGGCGTCGATTACACGGCGCTGTCGGAAGACGAGCGGATCGAGATCCTGGTGCGCGAGCTGGACACCAACCGCCCGCTGGCCTCCAGCTACGCCGAATATTCCGAAGAGACCAGTTCCGAGCTGGACATCCTGCGCACCGCCGCCGAAGCCCGCGTCCGCTTCGGCACCGATGCGGTGGTGAACTGCGTCATCTCCAAGACCGACGGCGTGTCGGACATCCTGGAGGTCGCCGTCCTGCTGAAGGAAGCCGGGCTGCTGAGGCCGAAGGACAAGGCGCTGGACCTGAACATCGCCCCGCTGTTCGAGACCATCGGCGACCTGCGCAACTGCGCCGCGACCATGGACCGGCTGCTGTCGATCCCGGCCTACCGGCGCTTCTTGGAGAGCCGCGGCAATCTGCAGGAGGTGATGCTCGGCTATTCGGACAGCAACAAGGACGGTGGGTTCCTCACCTCCGGCTGGGAACTGTACAAGGCCGAGATCGCGCTGGTCGAGGTGTTCGCCAAGCATGGCGTGCGTCTGCGGCTGTTCCACGGCCGCGGCGGCTCGGTCGGCCGCGGCGGCGGCCCCAGCTATCAGGCGATCCTGGCCCAGCCGGCCGGCGCCGTGCAGGGCGCCATCCGCATCACCGAGCAGGGCGAGGTCATCGCCGGCAAGTATTCGAACCCGGAGGTCGGCCGCCGCAACCTGGAAACGCTGGCCGCGGCGACGCTGGAAGCCACGCTGCTGCATCCGGAATCGGCCGCCCCCTGCACCGACCAGTTCCTCCAGACCATGGAAGAGCTGTCGGAGCACGCCTTCAGGGCCTATCGCGGGCTGGTCTACGAGACCGAGGGCTTCGAGAAGTATTTCTGGGAATCGACGGTGATCGGCGAAATCGCCAACCTCAACATCGGCAGCCGCCCGGCCTCGCGCAAGAAATCGACCAGCATCGAGGATCTGCGCGCCATTCCCTGGGTGTTCAGCTGGGCGCAGTGCCGCCTGATGCTGCCGGGCTGGTACGGCTTCGGGTCGGCGGTGAAGGCCTATCTGGCCCAGCATCCCGACGGGATGGAACGGCTGCGCGCCATGCACCGCGACTGGGGCTTCTTCAGCACGCTGCTGTCCAACATGGACATGGTGCTGTCCAAGTCGAACATCGCCATCGCATCGCGCTATGCCGGGCTGGTGTCGGACCCGGCACTGCGCGACGCGATCTTCACCCGCATCCGGGCGGAATGGCAGGACAGCATCGACGCCCTGCTGGCAATCACCGAGCAATCGGCCCTGCTGGAGAAGAACCCGCTGCTGGCACGGTCGATCCGCAACCGCTTCCCCTATCTGGACCCGCTGAACCACGTCCAGGTCGAGCTGCTGAAGCGTCACCGCACCAGTGACAGCGGCGAGCAGATCGCCCGCGGCATCCATCTGACCATCAACGGCATCGCCGCTGGCCTGCGCAACAGCGGCTGATCTCCCCGCCGTTTTTCTTGCCGCAGCGCAGCGGCAGGCGACGTTCCGCCGCATGGTTGCCGACAAAAACGCCCTTCCTCCGCCGCGAGGAAGGGCGTTTTATGTTTGCGGACGAACGGCTTGGTCCGTCTTGTCCTTTTCTTGTGCGATGCACGCTCAACTCTTCGGCATCGCAAAACAAAGCTCGGCCGTTGGTGTTGAGGCCAAAATAAGTCACGACAGATCTGCCTAAAATCACAGTTGATCGTCGATGAGTATTTTGATACCTCATGCCTCCCCGAGAGGAGAAATGGTATGACCACTCAGTCACAGCAACAGCAAATGGCCCAACCGCATCAAGAGCGGACGGCCACCGGTACCCAGGGCAACCGCGGCACCCAGGGCGGCGCCACCGACACCCATGAGGAATTCTGCGGCGGCGCCTGCGGTGCCGGTGCCGGTGCCGCGGTGATCTGGCGCCCGATCACGGTCGGGACCCGGCGCTGACCAGCGACGGTCTTCGCATGAAAAAAGCCCCTCTCCGCTGACGGGAGAGGGGCTTTTTTCTTTCGGTTCTGTTTTTGGTTTTAAGTGGCCCGGTCAACCCGCCCGCATGCGGTTGACCAGACTGTCGACCTGCGAGCCCAGCGAGCGCACCTCGTCCGCGACGGTGGAGGAGGCGGTCAGCACGCGGGTGGCGGACTCGCCGGATTCCGCGGCGGCACGGGCGACGGAATCGATGTTGCGCCGGACATGCTGTGTGCCGTCCGCCGCCTCGCCGACATTGCGGGCGATCTCGCGGGTGGCCGCACTCTGCTCTTCGACCGCGGCGGCGACGGTGGCGGCGATCTCGTTGATTTCGCGGATGGTGCCGGCGATGGAGCGGATGGCGTCCACCGCATCCTGGGTCACCGCCTGCATCGCCTGGATCTGGCTGGAGATCTCCTCCGTCGCCTTGCCGGTCTGGTTGGCGAGGCTCTTCACCTCGCTCGCCACCACGGCGAAGCCCTTGCCGGCTTCACCGGCGCGGGCCGCCTCGATGGTGGCGTTCAGCGCCAGCAGATTGGTCTGGGTGGCGATGTCGTTGATCAGTTGTACCACCTCGCCGATCTTGTTGGCCGACTGCGACAGGCCCTCCACCGTGCGATCGGTGCGCTCCGCCTCGGTCGCCGCCTTGCGGGCAATCTGGCTGGAGGCGTGGACCTGGCTGCCGATCTCCTGGATGGAGGCCGACAACTCCTCGGTTGCGGCGGCGACCGCCTTGACGCTGCCTTCGGCCTGCTGGGACGTGCTGGCGGCGGTCGCCGCCTCGCCGGTGGTGGCCTCGGCGTTGCGGCTCATCCGCTGGGCCATGTCCTGCATTTCGCCGGCGGCGCGGGCAACGCGGTCCAGCACGCCGCGCACGCTGCTTTCGAAATTCTCGGCCATCTCGACCATGGCGCGGCGGCGTTCGCCGGCGGCACGGCTGCGTTCGGTCTCGGCCCGCGCATTGGCGGCACTGGCCTCGTTGGCGGTGTCGCGGAAGACCATCAGGGCACGGGTCATGTCGCCGATCTCGTCGGAACCGGCGGCGGGGATCGGCGCGTTCAGGTTGCCGGCGGCAATCGCCCGCATGGCGTCGGACAGCTGGCTGAGGCGCGCGACGATGTTGCGGCCGACCACGAACCAGGCCAGCGCCGCGGCGCCGATCAGGCTGCCGACCGCGAACAGGATCAGCATCTTGCGCCCGGCCGACAGCGCGTCGGTGGCCCCGGCGGCGGCGGTGTCCGCCTCCTGCTTCATCGCGGCGATCTGGCCGTCGACCATGCCGGCGAACTGCTGGGCGATCTGGCGGTTCTCCGCCAGCACCTTCTCGTTCTCGGCGGCGGCGCCGAGTTCGGAGCGGCGCAGCTTGAACAGGCTGTTGTCGCCCTTGCCGAAGCCGGCCAGCAGTTCGGCACTCTTCACCAGCTTCGGCAGCCCGTCGTCGCCGGCTGCCTGGAGCGCCTTCAGCCGCTCCTCCATCGCCTTGGCGGCGGTGGTGAAGCGGGTTTCCAGCATAGCCAGCCGGTCGGCGCTGGGCGCCTGCGTCGCCTCGTTCAGCGCGCCGACGGTGGCGGCGGCGTAGGTCGACAGTTCCAGATATGTGCGGAAGCGGGCCAGACCGTCGCCCAGCAGATCCTGCATCGAGTCACGGGTCTGCGAACGGATGTTGACGCTCGACAGCTTGATCTCGGCCTTCAGCCGCATCAGCGGCGATTCCATCTGGTCCAGCAGAGTGGCCTGCCGGCGGGCGGCATCGGCCAGGACCTCGGTCGTCTTCTGGCGGATGGCGTCGCGCTCGGCGCTGCCGGCCGGCGATTCCAGCGCCTTGCGGCGCATGTCGAAGACGCCGTCGGCGCCGTCGCCCAGCAGGAAGAAGGCATCCAGCCCGTCCGAGGTCTCCTTGCTCAGCCGGCTGCCGACCTGGGCGGTGGCGCTGACCATGCGGGCGGCCGCTTCCAGATAATTCTGCTGGAACTGGGTGACGGCGAAGGCGGTTTCGGCGCCGCCGGCGCGCGTCAGCGCTTCCGATGCGAGCCCCAGGTCGCCGCGCACCTCGTACATGGTGATCAGCGAGCGGATGGCGTCGCCCAGCAAATTCATATCGCGCTCGGTGCTGCTGTCCAGCGTCTCGCCCTTGCCGCGCAGTGTGGCGCCGGCCCACTCGGTCAGCGGAGCGAGGTTGGCGAGGAAGGCGTCGTAGGACTTGGCCAGATCGACCGCCATCGTCTCGCGCGTGCCGCGGACGGACAGGCGCAGGTTGGCGGCGGCGTTGCCGCGTTCCAGCGTTGCGATCAGCCCCTGGGTCTTGGCGCGCAATTCGCCGATCCGCGGGTCGCCGGAGCGGTGGCTTGCCAGTTCCTCCACCAGGACACCCAGCGCCTTGCCGTTGCCCATGATCTCGCCATAGACGCGCTCGCGCTCGTTCTGGCTTTCGGCGGCGGCAAGCACCGGAGCGGCCGCGGCGATGCCGCTGCTCTCACCGGACAGGCGCTTCGCCAGTTCCATCTCCGGCAGGCCGGTACCGACGATCTGCGTCAGCGGCCGTTCCACCGCCGAGAAGGAGGTCAGCCCGACCATGCTGGCGGCGACCGTCATGCCGGCCATGCCGGCGAAGGCGAGCAGAAGCTTGCCGCGCACGCCCAGCCTGCGGCCGCCTGCGGCACCGGTTGGGTGGTGGGGCATCGAGGTCTCGTCACGCGCGTTCATCGTCATATGCGTCCTGCTCCCCGGAAAGTGCATCCGCTCTGGGCTTTTTGCCCGTTTTGTTCGTTGCTGCCGGCTGCAAACCGCTCCCCCGCTCCCAGGGACTGTTCCGATCCACACTGCTTGGCAGGCCAACCATACCGCAGTGTGGTTGACAGATCCTTACGGGGGAACTCTCATTTTCTGCCTTCACCGGTCATAACCGAATCGTCACAGCCTGTTCGGATGGTGATTTCGGCATGCGTCATTATGACCATCCGCAGCTTACGAACGTTATAGTGTCTCTTCCCGTTCCCAGCCGCATGATAGTCTCGGACTGGAAGTCATCGACTTTGGGGAGAGGCATGCGGGTCTGGCAATCGGCGTTTGCACCTCCCGGGGCGGAGCTGTCTCCGCAGTCCGCCGATCTCGTCCTGGTCTTCGGCTCCGTTGACATCTTCGACAGTCCAGGCTTCGCCACCCGGCTGACGGCCGCCTGCCCCGACGCGAAAACGGTGGGATGCAGCACGGCGGGTGAGATCGCGGAGGACAGCGTCCTCGACGGTTCCTGCATCGCCACCGCCGCCGCCAGTCACGGCGCTATGACGGTCGCCCTCCTGACGGAATGCTGACCGCATGCACAGCCCGCTGCAAAGCCAGTTCAAACGGGTGCTGGGCCTGCCGACCGCCGAAGCGGCGGACTCCGTCCTGGCGGAGTTGAAGGCGCTTGCCGGCACCGCCGGCCTGTCGGCGGAGGCGGCGCGGATGCTGGAGACGCTGCCGGCGCTGTTCACCCGCATCGGCCAGAGCTATGAGCAGGCCGACCGCGACCTGACGCTCCGCGCAAGCAGCCTGCAGTTGAGTTCCGAGGAACTGGTCGACACCAACGAGCGCCTGCGGCGCGAGGCGGGGGCGCAGGCCCATGCCATCCGCCGGTTGCGCGGCATCGCCAACAGCCTGCTGCGGGCGGACGACCGTCCCGAACTGCCGGATGCGGCAGACAGCAGCCCGACCGACAGCCTGGAACGGCTGAGCCAACTGATGGCAGGGCTGGTGGAGGAGCGCTCCGCTGCGCAACGGGCACTGGAACAGCAGAAATTCGCGCTCGACCAGCATGCCATCGTCAGCATCACCGACCACCGCGGCATCATCACCTACGCCAACGACAAATTCTGCCAGATCAGCGGCTTCCCCCGCGAAGAGCTGCTCGGCCGGTCGCATCGCATCGTCAATTCCGGCCACCACCCCTCCGGCTTCTTCGCGGAGATGTGGCACACCGTCATGGACGGGCAGGTCTGGCACGGCGAGATCTGCAACCGCACCAAGGCGGGCGAGGAATATTGGGTGGCGGCGACCATCGTCCCGCAGCTGACCGCCGACGGCCAACCGCACCAGTACGTCGCCATCCGCACCGACATCACCGAGCGCAAGCGGATGGAGGCGGAGCTTGAGGACAGCCGCCGCTTCCTGCAGAGCATCACCGACAGCATGGGCGAGGGCGTCTACTCGCTGGACCGCAACGGCTTCTGCACCTTCCTGAATCCTGAGGCCGAACGGCTGCTCGGCTGGTCGCTGGAGGATCTTCGTGGCATCACCCTCCATGACGCCGTGCATTACAAGGACGGGCAGGGACGGCCGGTCGCCGGCAAGGACTGCACCGTCCTCAACAGCGTCCGGCGCGGCGAGATCCATCGCTCGGAAACCGATCATTTCGTCCGGCGCGACGGCACGATCTTCCCCATCGCCATCACCGCGGTGCCGCTGCGCGAGGATGGCCGCATCGTCGGCTCCGTCACCGTCTTCCAGGACATCACCGAGCGCCAGCGCATGCTGACCGCCTTGCAGGAAAGCGAGGAGCGGCTGACGGTGGCGCTGGACGCCTCCATCACCGGGCTGTGGGACTGGAACCCGGTGACGGACCATGCCTATTTCTCCGATCTCTGGCTCGGCATGCTCGGCTATGCGCCCGGCGAACTGCCGGGCAGGGGCGCCACCTGGCTGGCGCTGTTGCACGAGGGCGACCGCGATCGCGTGCTGGCGACGCTGGAGGATCATGTGTCCGGCCGCGCCCCGGTCTATGAGGTCGAGTTCCGCATGCGCCACAAATCGGGCGCCTGGGTCTGGATCCTGTCGGCCGGCAAGGTGACGGACCGCGACGCCGACGGGCTGCCGACCCGCATCACCGGCATCCACAAGGATGTGACAGACCGCAAGCGGACCGAGGACGAGCTTGCCCGCGCCAAGGAGGAGGCCGACCGCGCCAACCGGCAGAAGAGCGATTTCCTGGCCAACATGAGCCACGAGATCCGCACGCCGATGAACGCGGTGATCGGTCTCAGCCACCTGATGATAAAGACGGAGCTGACGCCACGCCAGCGCGATTACCTCGACAAGATCCACGCCTCCTCGCGCAGTCTGCTCGGCATCATCAACGACATCCTCGACTTCTCGAAGGTCGAGGCCGGAAAGCTGACGATCGAGACGATCCCCTTCCACATCGGCGATGTGTTGCAGGAGGTGGCGACCGTCGTCCTGCCCAAGGTGCGGGAAAAGGGGCTGGAACTGATCGTCGACCTGCATGGCGGGGTGCCGGGCACGCTGGTCGGCGACCCGCTGCGGCTGGGTCAGGTCATCCTGAACCTCGTCTCCAACGCCGTGAAGTTCACCGAACGGGGCGAGGTGGTGGTGACGGTCGGCGGGCGCATCGGCACCGCCGACGATTACCGGCTGGAGGTGGAGGTCTGCGACACCGGCATCGGCATGTCGCCGGAACAGGCCGCCGCCCTGTTCCGCCCCTTCACCCAGGCCGACAGCTCCACCACGCGGCGTTTCGGCGGCACCGGGCTGGGACTGGCGATCTGCCGGCAGCTGGTGGAGCTGATGGACGGCACCGTGTCGGTGGAAAGCCGGCCGGGCGAAGGCAGCATCTTCCGCTTTTCCATCCGCTGCCGCGTGGCCGCCGGCGACACCACCGACAACCGGCTGCCGCGCGACCTGATGGATCGCCGCGTGCTGGTGGTGGACGACAGCGACGCCGTGCGCTCGATTCTGACCGACATGCTGGAACGCTTCGGCCTGACCGTCGAATCGGTCGGCGACGGCCTGTCGGCGCTGCGCCGGCTGGAGGAGGGGCAGGCCGGCATCGAGCCGCCGGTGGAACTGGTGGTGCTGGACTGGCGCATGCCGGAACTGGACGGGGTGGAGACGCTGCGCCGCCTGCGCGCATTGCCGGGCGCCCAGCCGCCTGTGGTGATGACCACCGCCTATGGCGCCGACGGGGTGCAGGGGGCGCTGGACGGCGCGCTGAAGAACACGAGCGAGGCCGGTCCCGACCGGCCGGTCACCGCCGTGCTGGAAAAGCCGGTGACGCCGTCCGCCCTGTTCGATTCGGTGATGATGGCCTTGGGCAGGGCTGCGGCCCGGCCTGCCGAGTCCGCGCGCCGCGTGCATGATCCGGCCCAGTCGACAGAGCTTTCGGCGCTGGTCGGCCGCAGCGTGCTGCTGGTGGAGGACAATCTGGTCAACCAGCAGGTCGCCTGCGGCCTGCTGGAGCTGGTCGGCATCGAGGCCACCGTCGTCGGCAGCGGCGAGGAGGCCCTGCAATGCCTGCGCGAGGTGAAGTTCGATCTCGTGCTGATGGATGTGCAGATGCCGGGCCTCGACGGCTACGAGACGACGCGGCTGATCCGGCGAAAGCTGGAGCTGTCGAGCCTGCCGATCGTCGCCATGACCGCCCACGCCATGGCTGGCGACCGCGAGCGCTGCCTCGATTCCGGCATGAACGACCATGTCTCCAAGCCGATCGATCCGGAGGCGCTCTATGCCGCACTCGCCCGCTGGCTGAAGCCGGTGCGCGGACTCGGCGGCGGCGCGGCGGCGGCCACCGGAAATGCCGCGATGCCGACGGTCTCCGCGGTAACGGCCGCCCAGGTGCTGCCCGACAGCCTGCCGGCGCTCGACCTCGCGGTCGCCCGGCGCAATGTGAACGGCAACCTCGCCCTGCTGCGCCGAATCCTGATCGATTTCGCCGCCACCCATGAGGCAGAGGCGGTGCGTCTGTCCACCGCCATTCGTGAGGAGCGTTGGAAGGACGTGCTGCGGCTGTCCCACACCTTGAAGGGCACCGCGGCCACCATCGGCGCCATGGAGTTGTCCGGTCTGGCGGGCCGGGTGGAAGCCGGCGCGATGACGGTCCCGCCGGCCGTCGAGGACGGCTTGCTCGACCGGCTTGCCGATGCCCTTGCGCGGGTGGTCGAGGGAATCGGCACGCTCGGCCGGCCGGTTGCGGACGTCACCCCGCAGCCCGAACCGCGGATACCGACCAGCCTTCCACGCGACATGCTGCACGCGGCGCAATCGCTGTCCGACCGGCTGGGCGGTCTACTGATCGCCGGAGATCCGGAAGCGGGCGATCTGGCCGACGCGCTTGCCCGCTTGCTGGCCGGCAGCCCGGTGACGTCCCTGGCCGAGCGGGTGAACCGCCATGCCGGCGCCTTCGATTTCGACGACGCCTCCACTGCCCTGACCGACCTGCGCGACCGCCTGCGCGATTTGAGAGAGACCGCGACATGAGTTTGCCGCACCCGGTTAGACAGCCGAACGGCGACAAGCCGCGCATCCTCATCGTCGACGATGAGCCGATCAACCTGAAGGTCATGGCCGATCTGTTGCGCGACAGCTACGGCCTGATCGTGGCGAAGGACGGCCCGCAGGCGCTTGCCCGTCTGGCCGGCGATCCGCTGCCCGACCTGATCCTGCTGGACGTGATGATGCCGGGCATGGACGGGGTCGAGGTTTGCCGGAGGCTGAAGGGCGATGTTCGAACCCGCGGCGTGCCGGTGATCTTCATCACTGCCATGGGACAGGTCCATGACGAGACCCGCGGGTTCGAGGTGGGTGCGGTCGATTATATCACCAAGCCGATCTCACCGCCGGTGATGCTGGCGCGCGTCCGCACCCACATCGCCCTGCGCGAGGCGCAGCGCGCGCTCGCCGACCAGAACCGGCAGCTGGAGGATCGTGTGGCGGAGCGCACCCGCGACCTGCTGCGCGCCCAGGACGCCACCATCCGCGCCATGGCCTCGCTGGCGGAAACCCGCGACAACGAAACCGGCAACCACATCCGGCGGACCCAGAATTATGTGCTGGCGCTCGCCCTCCATCTCAGCCGCGACCCGCGCTATGCCGGCCAGCTGGACGAGGAAACCATCGAGCTGCTCTACAAATCGGCGCCGCTGCACGATGTCGGCAAGGTCGGCATTCCGGACTCGATCCTGCTGAAGCCGGGCAAGCTCAGCGACGAGGAGTTCGAGGTGATGAAGACCCACGCGACCCTGGGGCATGATGCCATTTTCGCCGCCGAAGGGCAGGCTGAACCCGCCATTGCCGGCGGAAACTCGTTCCTGCGCATCGCCCGCGAGATCGCCCATGGCCATCACGAGCGCTGGGACGGCACCGGCTATCCCCAGGGCTTGGCAGGGGAGGCGATCCCGCTGTCGGCCCGCCTGATGGCGGTTGCCGACGTGTATGATGCGCTGATCAGCCGCCGCTGCTACAAGCCGCCCTTCCCGCACGAAAAGGCAGCCTCCATCATCCGCGAAGGCAGCGGCAGCCATTTCGATCCCGCCGTGGTCGCCGCCTTCAGCGTACTGGAGGACGAGTTCAGGGACATTGCCAGCCGCTATAAAGACGAGGAGTGAGGATCGGGCGCCATGTCGCGCCCATTCTCAGAACAGCTCGATCTCGACCTCGCGCCGGCCGATCACCGCAGCCTCCTGACCGTCCGAGTCCAGAATGTGGATTGGATCCCCGTCGCAATCGTCCGACATCGCCTGGGCGATCTCAAGCAGTTGAAGCGGCAACCGCATCCGGCCATTCGGCGACCGGTCGGCGCGGCAGGGGGCGATGGTGACGGTTATGGCCATGGAGGGTGTTTCCGTTTGAACTGAACCGCGACCAAGGGAGCAAGGCTCATACCAAAGCAGGACGGTAAAGCTCTCGATCAGGGAAAGACCTTATGTGTGCGGAAGATTGTAGCGGCACGCGGCCGTGATCGGCCCCCTCCACCCGTCACGGCCGCGTGCCTGTTAACCATGGCTCGGATCGTCAGGAGGATGCCATCCCTCGACTCTGCATTCTGCGACGCAACAGGCAATCGCAGACTGCAGAATCGCGAGCCGGTCCGAACCTGTCCGTAACCGTAGGCTCAGACCCAGGAATCGTCCCCGCCGCTGCCGCCATCGTCGAAGGACGGATCGTCGTACGATGCATCGTCGGCCGGCGGCGGATCGGGCGCATAGGCGGCATCCTGCGCCGTGTCGCCGCCCGCATCGCTTTGCGGGCCCTGGTCGTCACCGTAATAGTTGTTGGTGATCACCGTCTCGTTGATCGTTTCGCCGGCCATGGGCTGGGCCATCGCCGTGCCGAAGGGGCCGGGCGAATGGTGCAGCAGGGACGAGATGGCGCTCGCCGCCAGCATGCCGCCGGCCACGCCCGCCGCGGTCTGCGCCGCACCGGCGAAGAATCCGCCGCCGCGCGGGGCCATGCCCGGCTGCGGGAAAGGGGAGGGGCTGTATTGCTGCTGCGGATAGGCGGCACCCGGCGCCGCCCCCCACGGGCTGCGGCCGGCAGCAGGCTGTTGCTGCGGCTGGCCCTGTGGCTGCCCCTGGGGCGCCTGCGGATAGGAGGGGGCAGGGCGAGGTTCGGCCCCACGGCCCCACGGGCTGCGTCCGATGCCGAGCGCGTTGGACAGGAAACTGCCGCCGGACTGGGCCGGCTGGGCCGGACGTTCGCGCAGCTGACGCTCCAGCTCCTCGATCCGGGTCTGTGCCGCGGCCAGCGCCTGCTGCTGCACCAAGACGGTCTGCGCCATGTAGTAGGACGACAGCGGCTGGTCCTGCACCGACCGGCGGATGAAGTCCTCCGCTTCGGCGTCGCGCGGCTGGGAGGTCTGCTGGGACTCCACATCGCGCAGGCGGCGGAACAGGTCGAACAGAAGCGTGCGTTCCTCGGGGGTCATCGACGTCTCCTAAGACATGGCGCCCATCGCAAGGGGACGCCTCCTCTACATGTGGAGTCGCCATCCCCCGCAGGACAAGTCCCTTGTGAGGTGTTCCCGCCTTGAAAGACTGTCCCGCTCCACAACACCGCGCCGGTCATTTAGTTTCGCGTCTTAAGCAATATTGCGCAAAAATTCCAGCGACTTGCCAAAGGTTCCGAACTTGGGTCTTTGGATGGTGGATTGTCGGGCTGACCATTGTGGGAAGTGGGCGGCTATATCGGCTATGGCGTCGCGGGATTAACATATGACATTGACGGGGGTGCCTTTTTTCCCATCGATAGGCCACATTTGTGACGCGACCGCCCGGCGGCGCCGGTTGAGAAGCCGAGACCAAGATGAACAGGCGCCGAGAGATGGTGGAACTGACCGACCTGGAGCGCGATGCGCTGACCGAGTTGGTGAATATGGGGGTCGGCCGAGCCGCCACCCATCTCAGCCGCATGGTCAACGACCAGGTCCTGCTGTCCGTGCCGACCGTGGACATCGTCAGCCGGCAGGAGGCGTCCGATTTCCTGTCTGCGCGCGAGCGCAGCGGGCTGGTGGCGGTGGAGCAGCAGTTCCAGGGCTCCTTCGACGGGCGCGCCATGCTGATCTTTCCGGAGGCCAACAGCCTGGAACTGGCCCGCGCGGTCCTGGGCGGCGACCTGACCCTGGCGGAAATCGTCGATCTGGAGCAGGACGCCCTGGCGGAGATCGGCAACATCATCCTGAACGGTTGCCTGGTGGTGGTCGCCAACGCGCTGAAGGACCGGCTGACCATCTCGCTGCCGGCGGTGCTGCGCGGCGACGGCGCCAACATCCTCAAGGACAAGGTCGGCGGCGGCGATGAGCTGGTGCTGTTCCTCTACATCGATTTCACCATCCGCAGCCGCAGCATCCGCGGCTACATTGCCCTGCTGATGGGGGTTTCGTCCCTGCAGTCCCTGAAGCAACTGATCCACGCCTTCATCGAAGGCATCGCCGCCGAAGAACCCACATCCGCTGGAACGTCGTCTCATGGCTCCCAGATTGCCTGAACAACCCACCTGGGCACTGGATGTCCTCGGCGCGCTGGATGCCGGCATCCTGCTTCTGGACCGCCATTGCCGCGTTCTCTACTGGAACGGCTGGATGGAGCAGGCCTCCACCCTGACGGCCAGGGAGATCCTCGGGCACGACCTGTTCGATGCCCTGCCCAACCTGCGGGAATCGCGCCTGCACATCGCCGTGCGCGACACGCTGGCCACTGGCGCGCCCGGTGTGCTGTCGCACACGCTGAACCCGATGCTGTTCCCGCTGCGCCTGCCGGACGGGCGACGGATGGTCCACAATGTGGTGATCCGCCCGCTGCCGACGCATGCATCCTCGCCCCATTCGCAATCCGCGGGCAACGAGGCGCGCTGCCTGATCCAGGTGACCGATGTCACCGCGTCGGTGAACCGCGAACGGGTGCTGCGCGAACAGCGCGACGCACGCTATCGCGCTATCGTCGACACGGCGCCCGACGCCATCATCACCACCGACACCCGCGGCATGGTGCAGTGGATGAACGGCACCGCCACGCGTCAGTTCGACTATCGCCCGGACGAGCTGATCGGACAGAGCGTCGCCGTGCTGCTGGGCGAGGATGCTCCCGACTGGATCGCCATGGCGGAGGGCAGTGGGCCGGGGGCTGCCGGCATCGATACCGCAGCCCAGCCGGTGGAACTGTCCGGCCGGCGCCGCGACGGCAGCCACATCGACCTGGAACTGTCGATGGCGCGCTGGGAATCGGAAGGGCGCAGCTTCATCACCGGCATCCTGCGGGACATCACCGAACGCCGCCGCACCCGGGAGGAGCTGCGGACCAGCGCGCTTGCCATGCGCCAGCTTGCCGAGCAGACCAAGGCGACGCTGGACGCGCTGCCGGCCTTCATCGCGGTGCTCGACCGCTCCGGCCACATCGTCTCGGTCAACCGCGCCTGGGCCGAAGCCGGGCCGGAAACGACCTTCCTCGGCCAGGGCTGCATCGTCGGCGACGATTATCTCGACCATTGCGGCCGGGGCGAGACCGCCGACCCGCGCGCCGACACCGTGATGGACAGCCTGCGCAGGCTGCTGAGCGAAGGCGGGCCGCCGGTGTCGGCGGAATATATCACCAACAACCAGCACTGGTTCCGCTGCCTCGCCGCCCCGATGCCGGCGGGCCCCTTCGGCGGCACCGTGCTGATGCACATCGACGTGACGGAGATCAAGTCGATGGAGGCGGCGCTGCGGAAGCTGGTCGGCCAGAAATCGACCCTGCTGCGCGAGGTCAACCACCGCGTCAAGAACAGTCTGCAGCTGGTATCCAGCCTGCTGACCCTGCAGACGCTGAGCCTGCCCGACGAGGGGGTGCGGGTGCATTTCCAGGATGCCCGCAGCCGCATCGAGGCGATTGCCCGCGTCCACAACCGGCTCTATCAGGCCGACCAGTTCCAGACCATCGAGTTCGGCACCTACCTGAACGAGCTGTGCGAGGATCTGGCGCGGGCATCCGGTGGCGACAGCATGTGCGACATCGCCGTGCGGTCGGACGTGGTCGACCTGCCCATCGACCATGCCGCCCCGCTCGGCCTGATCGCCAACGAACTGATCACCAACGCGGTCAAGCATCGCGGCAACAGCGCGGCGCGGGTGACGGTCACCTTCCGGCGCGAAGGCGAGAAGCTCGCCCTGACCGTTTCGGACCGCGGTCCCGGCCTGCCGTCCAACTTCGACATCCGCAAGAGCCGCAGCCTGGGCATGCGCCTGATCTCCAGCCTCGCCGGCCAGATCCGGGCCAGCGTCGACATCGACACCGCCACGCAGGGGACCACCTTCCGCATCGAGCTGCCGGTGCCGGACGAGGTGCCGCTGCTGGAGACTTCTTCGCCAGAGGAGATCTCGGGATGAAGATCCTGCTGGTTGAAGACGAGGTGCTGATCGCGCTCGAACAGCAGCTCTATCTGGAAAATGTCGGCCACAGCGTCATCGGCCCGGCAGTCACAGCCTTGGAAGCGGTGGAAATCGCCGCGGACGACAAGCCGGATCTCGCCCTGGTCGACGTGCATCTGGGCATGGGCACCAACGGCATCGACGCCGCGCGGGGACTGACCAAGCTGGGCGTGCCCTGCCTGTTCATCACCTCTTTCCGCGACGAGCTGAAGAAGGACGGCCCGCTGACCGGCATCGGCTGCCTGCCCAAGCCCTTCACCGAAAGCGGCCTGCTCGCCGCCGTTGACGTCGCCCGCGCCATCCTGGCGGGGGAGACGCCGCGCAACGTGCCGCAGACGATGGAACTGTTCGTGTGAGGGGCAGACTTTAGCCCCCGATCCGCCGGACCGGCTCCGGCGCAGATTGCTGTTCGAACAGGCGGCGATAGAGCCCGCCCGGCCGGTGGAGCAGGACGGCGTGGCTGCCTTCCTCCACCACCCGGCCCTGGTTGAAGACCAGGATGCGGTCCAGCGTGCGCACGGTGGACAGGCGATGGGCGATGATGATGGCGGTGCGACCCTGCATCAGCCGTTCGATGGCCTCCTGGATCAGCGCCTCCGATTCCGAATCCAGGCTGGATGTCGCCTCGTCCAGGATCAGGATCGGCGCGTCGGCCAGGAAGGCGCGGGCCAGCGCCACCCGCTGCCGCTCGCCGCCCGACAGCTTGACGCCGCGCTCGCCGACCAGCGTCGCATAGCCCTTCGGCAGGCGGACGATGAAATCATGGGCGTTGGCGAGCCTGGCTGCCCGCTCGATCTCCGCCATCGACGCGCCGGGGCGGCCATAGGCGATGTTCTCCGCGAGCGTGCGGTGGAACAGGATCGGCTCCTGCGGGACGATGGCGATCTGGGAGCGCAGGGAGTGCTGCGTCGCCCCCGCCACCTCCTGCCCGTCGATCAGCACCCGGCCGTCGGTCACGTCATAGAGACGCTGGATCAGCTTGACGAAGGTGGTCTTGCCCGACCCCGACGGCCCGACCAGCCCGACCCGCTCGCCCGCCCTGATGGTCAGCGACAGGTCGCGGTAGAGCGGCGTGGTGTGGCCGCCATACTGGAAGGTGACGTGATCGAAGCGCACCTCACCCGCCCGGATGCGGATCGGAATGGCGTCCGGCCGGTCCTCCACCCCCAGCGGCTCGGCATGGATCGCCACCAGCTCCTCCATCTCGTTGACGGAGCGCTGGAGGTGATTGATGTGCATGCCGATGTCGCGCAGATAGCCATGCACGACGAAATAGGTCGTCAGCACATAGGCGACGTCGCCCGGCGTCGCCTGCCCGCGCCACCACAGCCAGAGCGCGGTGGCGACCACGGCACTGCGGATCAGCAGCAGCACCACCAGCTGCACGGTGCTGTGGCGGGTGTGGCGGGTCCAGGTGCGGTGGGTGCGGCGGCTCCATTTGCCGACGACGGTGGACAGGCGGTCGTCCTCGCGCGGTTCGGCGCCGAAGGCCTTGACCACGGCGTTGCAGCCGATGGCGTCGGCCAGCGTCCCGCCCAGCTTGGTGTCCCAGGCATTCGACAGCCGGGCAGCCGGCGCGATGTAGAGGGTGGAGAACAGCACCGTCATCGCGATGTAGACCGCGGTGCCGAGCGCGATGACCAGCCCCATCGCCGGCCAATGCAGCCCCAATGTCACCATCGTGCCGATCAGCACGACCAGCGACGGCCACAGCGCCAGCAGCAGCGTGTCATCCAGCGTGTCGAGCGCCCACATGCCGCGGGTGATCTTGCGCACCACCGACCCGGCGAAGCTGTTGGCGTGCCAGTCGGTGGAGAAGCGCTGGATGCGGTGGAAGCTGTCCTGACCGACATCCGCCATGATGCGCAGGGTGAAGGGGATGACGCCGCTCCAGGCGATGTGGCGCATCACCACCATGCCGACGCCGAGTGCCACCATGGCACCAAAGGCGGTCAGAGCCGCATGCAGCGCCGCGTCGCGGTCGCCCGGCAGCATGGTGAGGGCATCGACCAGCCGGCCGGCGAACAGCGGCATGAAGACGTCGGCCAGCGTCGACAGGGCGATGGCGCCGGCGATGCCGACGGCCAGCGGGGTCTGGCGGCGCCAGTGACGGAAGGTGAAGGCCAGAACGCTGCGGATGGCGTTCGGCCGTGGGGCGCGTTTCGACTGTGCCATGGGAATCCCACCGGGGCAGGGGCCGGCCATACGGGCGGCGGCCCCGCCAAAGGAGCCATTGGGAAATGCGGTGTTGAAGTCCCTCTCCCGCCTCTCGCACAAGCTTCGTTTGTGCTGACGGCGTCAGGCGGATCGAAGATCCGCTGAGAGCCTCGGGAGAGGGCAGTTCAGAGGGCTACGCCAACTCTTAACGACCCTTCAAATTGGTCTGGCGAGGCTTCATGCCGGACGGCTTGCCGCCAGCCCCGGCGGCCGGCTTCGCCCCCGGCGCCTTGCCCACCGGCGGCACCACACGGCGGCCCTGGCCGGCCTGCTGGGTGAAGAAGGTCTTGCCCCCCTTCTCCCGCGGCTTGGCGGTGGCGCCGACCGGCTGCCAGCCCGGGATCAGATGTTCTTCGCCCGGACCGATCAGATCCTCGCGGCCCATGCGCTTCAGCGCCTCGCGCAGGATCGGCCAGTTCTCCGGATCGTGGTAGCGCAGGAAGGCCTTGTGCAGGCGGCGCTGCTTCAACCCCTTCGCCGACGAAACGATTTCCGATCCGACGCGGCGCACCGGCCGCAGCGGGTTGCGCTCGCTGTGGTACATCGCGGTCGCCAGCGACATCGGCGAGGGCAGGAAGGTCTGCACCTGATCCGCCTTGAAGCCGTTCCGCTTCAGCCACAAGGCGAGGTTCATCATGTCCTCGTCCGTGGTGCCGGGGTGGGCGGCGATGAAGTAGGGGATCAGGTAAAGCTTCTTCCCGGCCTCCTTCGCGGCCTTGTCGAACATCCGCTTGAACTCGTCGTAGGCTCCCATGCCGGGCTTCATCATCTTGCCCAGCGGCCCCGGCTCGGTGTGTTCCGGCGCGATCTTCAGGTAACCGCCGACATGGTGGGTCACCAGTTCCTTCACATATTCCGGATTGCGGACGGCGAGGTCGTAGCGCAGGCCCGACGCGATGTGGATCTTCTTCACCCCCGGTACCGCGCGGGCCTTGCGGTAGAGCTGGACCAGCGAGGAATGGTCGGTGTTCAGGTTCTTGCAGATGTCGGGGAAGACGCAGGACGGGCGCCGGCAGACCGACTCCGTCTCCTTGTCCTTGCAGGCGAGTCGATACATGTTGGCGGTCGGCCCGCCCATGTCGGAGATGACGCCGGTGAAGCCCTTGGTCTTGTCGCGGATATGCTCGATCTCGCGCAGGATCGACCCTTCCGACCGGCTCTGTATGATGCGCCCCTCATGCTCGGTGATCGAGCAGAAGGAACAGCCGCCGAAGCAGCCGCGCATGATGTTGACCGAGAAGCGGATCATCTCCCACGCCGGGATGCGCGCATCGCCGTAGGACGGATGCGGCGCGCGGGCATAGGGCAGGTCGTAGACGCCGTCCATCTCGTTGGTTTCGAGCGGGATCGGCGGCGGATTGAGCCAGACGTCGCGGTCGCCGTGGCGCTGGACCAGCGCGCGAGCGTTGCCGGGATTGCTCTCCTGGTGCAGCACGCGGCTGGCATGGGCGTAGAGCACCTTGTCGGCCGTCACCTGCTCGAAGCTGGGCAGCCGCACCGCCATGCGGTCGGCGCCGGCAGCGCGCGGCGAGACCGGGGCGGACGGATCGTCGATGGAGCTGCTGTCCACCACCGTCCAGCCGTCCGGCAGGGACGAGCGCATGATGGCGGTGCCGCGGATGTCGGTCATCGCCTTGGGCGATTCGCCCTTCAGCGCACGCTGGGCGATCTCGATGATGGCGCGTTCGGCATTGCCGTAGACCAGCATGTCCGCCTTGGAATCGACCAGGACGGAGCGGCGGATCTTCTCGCTCCAATGATCGTACTGGGCGATGCGGCGCAAGCTGGCCTCGATGCCGCCAAGGACGATGGGCACGTCCTTGAAGGCTTCGCGGCAACGCTGGGAATAGACGATGACGGCGCGGTCCGGCCGCTTGCCGCCCTCGTCGTTCGGCGTGTAGCTGTCGTTGTGGCGCAGGCGGCGGTCAGCCGTGTAGTGGTTGACCATCGAATCCATGTTGCCGCCGGTCACCCCCCAGAACAGCCGCGGCTTGCCCAGGATCTTGAACGGTTCCGCACTGCTCCAGTCCGGCTGGGCGATGATGCCGACGCGCAGGCCTTGCGATTCCAGCAGCCGGCCGATAATCGCCATGCCAAAGCTGGGATGGTCGATATAGGCGTCGCCGGTGACGACGATCACGTCGCACTGGTCCCAGCCCAGCCGGTCCATTTCCGCGCGCGACATCGGCAGGAAGGGTGCGGCCTTGGGGCGCACGCTCCGGTCCGGGCGGTGGGCGAACAGGTTGGGGGCCGCGAGCATCGCGTTCTCCGGATCTCAATCAACAATGCGGATGGATAAGCCGACAGTCTTACCTTGTCGGCCGGCAAATTCCCACCGCTGATAACGCAGCGGAGCAATGGGACATTGTGCGGCGTGGCGCGACAGCTATGTGGGACGCCCCACAGCCGGTGCAAGGGTCGGCCAGGGAGCAGGCCACGGGAGAGGGCAGGGCAGGATGGTGGCGCCGGCGGTGGCGTCAGGCCGCAACGCCGCCCGCTTCTCCCGCCCGGCCGTTGCGCCGCGCCACCACCCAGCCGATCAGCGCCCCCACCAGCATTACCAGGGCCGCGATCAGGAAGGCAGCCCCCGGATGCGGGAACAGCGGATCGCTGCCCACCGAGGCGGAATAGACCGTGCCGAAGAAGACCGGCGACAGGATGCCGGCGACGCTCGCCACGCTCATGTTGGCGCCCTGCAACTGGCCCTGTTCGGACGGGCTGACCCGCTGCGTCATCAGCGACTGGATGGTCGGCATCGCCAATCCCCACAGCGCGTTCGGCACGATGGCGAAGGCGAACCAGCCGCCATCCGGCGCCAGCCCCATGCAGGCCAGACCGACGGCCCCGCCGAACAGGCCGACGATCATCGTGCCGCGGTCGCCCAGCCATTTCACCACGCGCGACACCACCAGCCCCTGCATGACCATGTCGAGCGCACCGACCATCGACAGCAGTAGCCCGACGTCCCACGCACTCCAGCCATAGCGGTGCGCGGCATAAAGCACGAAGACGGCGGGGAAGACCTGGTGGGAGACGTGCAGCATGAAATTGACCATGGCCAGACCCGACAGTTCCGGGTGCGAGCGCAGCAGTTGGAACGCTCCGAACGGGTTGGCCCGGCGCCAGGAAAAGGCCATGCGGCTTTCCTGCGGAAGCGATTCCGGCAGCACCACCAGACCATAGAGGAAGGCCAGCCCGCTGAGCAGGCCGGCACCCCAGAAGGGTGCCCGCGGCGAGATCTCGCCCAGCACTCCGCCCAGCAGCGGTCCGGCGATGAAGCCGGCGCTGAAGGCGGCGCCGATCAGGCCATAGGCGCGCGCCCGCTGCTCCGGCGGCGTCACGTCGGCCATATAGGCGAAGACCGTGGTGAAGCTGGAGGAGGTGATGCCGGCAACGGCACGGCCGACCACCAGCCACCACAAATTCGGCGCCACCGCCATCAGCACATAGTCCGCCGCCAGACCCAGCGCCGACAACAGGATCACCGGCCGCCGGCCGAAGCGGTCGGACAGCGACCCGATCACCGGCGAGGAGAAGAACTGCATCAGCGCCCACAGCGCCACCAGCGCACCGTTGATGGTGCCGGCCTGCGCATCGGCCCCGGCGAATTCCTCGATCAGCGCCGGCAGCACCGGAATGACGATGCCCATTGCCACGATGTCGAGTGCGGCGGTGACAAGAATGAAGGCTATCGCGGCCTTGCGCGGACGAACGGACGACATGGAAGACCTTTGGAATCGAAAGATGTAAGCGCCCAAAAGGGGCGCGGGCGTGCCCCGGCCGGAATCGGCGGGCCGGACGGCATCGCGAAGTTGGGGCGGATCATAGAGGAAGCGAAGGCGATTTGGAAGCGGAATATTTCCGCCATCGGATGCTTTGTTGCGACGTTCTATCAGAGCGCTGACAATTTAGCTTTGCGCCTACATGCGCCTACAGATAGAAAACACATAAGTTCGATTATGGAAATTTTCTGAAAGACCGGATAAGCTTCCACTGCTTCATAGCCTGTCGAATCCTGGTTGAGGGAAAAACAAAAAGCTCCCGTCACCGGCTGGTGACAGGAGCTTTTCGCGTTCGCCGAACACGGCGCCGATTATGTCAGCCAAAACGGCCGGTGATGTATTCGGATGTCTTTTCCTTGGTCGGGTTGGTGAAGATCTCTTCCGTGTTCCCGAACTCGATCAGTTCGCCCAGATACATGAAGGCTGTGAAGTTGGAGATGCGGGCCGCCTGCTGCATGTTGTGGGTGACGATGGCGATGCAGTAGTCGGAGCGCAGCTCGTCGATCAGCTCCTCGCACTTGGCGGTGGAGATCGGGTCGAGCGCCGAGGTCGGCTCGTCGAGCAGCAGGACCGACGGCTTCACCGCGATGGCGCGGGCGATGCACAGGCGCTGCTGCTGACCGCCGGACAGGCTCATGCCGTTCTGGCGAAGCTTGTCCTTCACCTCGTCCCACAAGGCGGCGCGGCGCAGCGAGAACTCCACCCGCTCGTCCATGTCGGCGCGGGACAGCTTCTCGTACAGCTTCACGCCGAAGGCGATGTTGTCGTAGATCGACATCGGGAACGGCGTCGGCTTCTGGAACACCATGCCGACGCGGGCGCGCAGCAGGTTCAGGTCCTGCTTGGGCGACAGGATGTTGACGCCGTCCAGCATGACCTCGCCGGTGGCGACCTGCTTGGGGTAGAGGTCGTACATCCGGTTCAGGATGCGCAGCAGGGTCGACTTGCCGCAGCCCGACGGGCCGATGAAGGCGGTGACCTGACGGTCGTAAAGCGGCAGCGAGATGCTCTTCAGGGCGCGATAGCCGTCATAGAAGAAGTCCAGGTTGCGGACGCTGATCTTCTCGGGCAGACCGGCACCGGCGATGGCGCGCTCTGCGGCGGTCCCGGTGGCGGTCCCGGCAAGCATGCCAGGGGGCATCTGGTGGCTGCCGTGGGTGGGGCTGTTGGCGTCCATGTGGGTCATCGTCATGGTTACTTTCTCGTCGTGCCGAGACCGGCCAGCAGCCGGGCGCCGATGTTGAGGAGCAGGATGGCGACCGTGATCAGCAGCGCGCCGCCCCAGGCCAGCTGGCGCCAATCCTCATAGGGCGACATCGCGTACTGGAAGATGACCACCGGCAGGTTGGCCATCGGCGCGTTCATGTCCGCGCTCCAGAACTGGTTGTTCAGGGCGGTGAACAGCAGCGGTGCGGTTTCGCCGCTGATGCGGGCGACGGCCAGCAGCATGCCGGTGATCATGCCGTTGCGGGCGGCGCGGTAGGCGACCATCGTGATCACCTTCCATTGCGGAGCACCCAGGGCGGCGGCGGCCTCGCGCAGGCTGTTGGGCACCAGCTTCAGCATGTCCTCGGTCGTGCGGACGACGACCGGGATCACCAGCACCGCGAGCGCCATGGCACCCGCCCAGGCCGAGAAATGGCCCATTCGGACGACCAGCACCTCGTAGACGAACAGGCCGACCATGATCGACGGCGCGCTCAGCAGCACGTCGTTGATGAAGCGCACAACCTCGGCCAGCTTGGTGTTGCGGCCGAACTCAGCCAGGTAGGTTCCGGCCATGACGCCGACCGGAGTGCCGACCGCGGTGGCGACCGCGGTCATGACGACGCTGCCGAAGATGGCGTTCAGCAGGCCGCCCTCGCCGCCCGGCGGCGGGGTGTTCTCGGTGAACAGGCTGAGGTTGATGGCCGACAGCCCGTTGTAGAGCAGCGTCCACAGGATGGCGACCAGCCAGAACAGGCCGAAGCCGGCGGCTCCCAGCGCCAGGGACAGCGCCAGCTTGTTGGCGATGCGCCGGCGGTGATAGAGCCCGCCGATGGGGGTCGCCAGCGTCGCGGAATTGGACATCGTCATGGGCCTCAGACTCCGGCCTTGCGCTGGAGGCGGAGCAGCATCAGCTTCGCGATCGACAGCACGGTGAAGGTGATCAGAAACAGGATCAGGCCGAGCGCCACCAGCGAGGAGGTGTAGACGTCGCCTACCGCCTCGGTGAACTCGTTGGCGATGGAGGCCGAGATCGTCGTGCCCGGGGCCATGATCGAAGAGCTGATGCGGTGCGCGTTGCCGATGACGAAGGTCACCGCCATCGTCTCGCCGAGCGCACGGCCCAGGCCCAGCATCACGCCGCCGACGACGCCAGTGCGGGTGTAGGGCAGCACCACGTTCCACACCACCTCCCAGGTGGTAGCCCCCAGCCCATAGGCGGATTCACGCACCATCGGCGGCACCGTCTCGAAGACGTCGCGGGTGATGGAGGTGATGAAGGGCAGCACCATGATGCCCAGGATCAGGCCGGCGGTCAGGATGCCGATGCCGTAGGGCGGGCCCATGAACAGGTTACCGATGCCGGGGATCTGGCCCAGCGTGTTGATGAGGAAAGGCTGGATGGTCGATTGCATGAAGGGGGCGAAGACGAACAGGCCCCAGATGCCGTAGATGATGCTGGGGATGCCGGCGAGCAGCTCGATGGCGACGCCGAGCGGGCGCTTCAGCCAGGCCGGGCACATCTCGGTGATGAACAGGGCGATGCCGAAGCTGACGGGAATGCCGACAGCCATGGCGATGACCGACGTTATCAGCGTGCCGTAAATGGGGGCGAGCGCGCCGAATTCCTCCGACACCGGGTTCCAGACTTCGGTTGCAACGAATCCGAAGCCGAACGCGCGGAGTGCCGGCAGCGCGCCGTCGATCAGGGAAACCGTGACGCCGCCCAGAATCAGCAGGACGAGCAGCGCGAATGCGAGGGTGGCGTTGCGGAAAGCCGCATCCTGCAGGCGCTGGCGGCGGGCCCGTCGGGCGGTGGAGGCGTGTGCGTCGGTCAAGGTCAGCGCGATCTCGGTCATGGCCGCTCCGTGAGGCGTGCGGAAGGGACGGCGCAATTTCCATCCCCTCCGGCGATCATGCCCCCGGGCGCGCCAACCAGCGGCCCGCCCGGGGTCGGTTGGCCGTCGTTACTTGGCCGACGCGGTCCAGACTGGCTTGCCGTCGGCCTGGATGGTCTGCGACCAGGTCTTCTGGACCAGCGACACCACGGCGTCCGGCATCGGGACATAGTCCAGCTCGGTCGCCATCTTGGAGCCGTTCTTGTAGGCCCAGTCGAAGAACTTCAGCGCTTCGGCCGAAGACGCCACGTCCTGCGGGGCTTTGTACATCAGGATGAAGCTGGCGCCGGTGATCGGCCAGCTCTCCGCACCCGGCTCGTCGGTCAGCAGGACGTAGTAACCCTTGCTGTTGGCCCAGTCGGCGTTTGCGGCGGCAGCCTGGAAGGCCTCGATCTTCGGAGAGACGGTCTTGCCGTCCTTGTTCTGCAGGTCGAGGTGGGTGATGTTGTTCTGCTTGGCGTAGGCGTATTCGACGTAGCCGATCGAGCCGTCCGTCTGCTTGACCATGTTGGCCACGCCTTCGTTGCCCTTGGCGCCGATGCCGGCCGGCCACTGGACGGAGGTGTTGGCGCCGATCTGGGTCTTGAACTTCGGGCTGGTCTTCGACAGGTAGTCGGTGAACAGGAAGTTGGTGCCCGACCCGTCAGAGCGGTAGACCGGGGCGATAGCGGTGTTCGGCAGGTTGACGTTGGGGTTCAGCGCCTTGATCTGCGCGTCGTTCCACTTGGTGATCTCGCCCATGTAGATGTTGGCGAGAACGGTGCCCGACAGCTTGACCTCGCCGGCCTTGATGCCCTTCAGGTTCACGACCGGAACCACGCCGCCCATGATCATCGGGAACTGGATCAGACCGGCCTGTTCCAGCTCCTCCGGCTTCAGCGGCATGTCCGACGCGCCGAAGGTGACCGTCTTGGCCTTGATCTGCTTGATGCCGCCGCCCGAACCGATCGACTGGTAGTTCAGGCCCGTGCCCGTCTCCTTCTTGTAGGCGTCGGCCCACTTGGCATAGATCGGGTACGGGAAGGTGGCGCCGGCGCCGGAGATGTCGGCGGCCGAGGCGACCGACAGCGGGGCGACCGACACGGACAGAGCGGCCAGGGCACCGAAGGCGGCGCAGCGAACGAACGCCGAGGTCATGGTTTTCACGGCTAAACTCCCGATAGGTTTGGACGGTTTGGTTGGGTTTTTCGGAAAAGCCCGGCCTTGGCCGGATGTCGGAACCCGCCTTCTTCGTCGCGGTGACCATAGCCGCCGCCGGTGACGGGTTTGTTTTGTTTACGTGTCAGTTTTATGAAACCGACCCGTTCGTGACCGGGACCGCGGAGTCCTGGGAAGGCTCATCGCGCGGCCCGGATTTCCTGGAGGAACAGATGCACGGCGGAGCCGAGGCTGGTCGCCTCGTGCGACAGGCCTTCCGCCACCAGCAGCACGTCGCCGGCCTGGGCGCGCACCTTGGCCGCGGCCTCCGACAGGCCGGCGACATGGTCCGACGCCGCCTGGGTGCCGACCGCCACGCGGTGGGAGCTGTCGACGATGCTCGACGTGATGGTCGCCTGCTCCTCCACCGCCGCGGCGATGGCCGAAGCGTTGGATTCGATGCGTTGGACGCTGCCGGCCATGGCCGCCACCACCTCCGCCGTCTCGCGGCTGGCCGCCTGGGTCGCAGCGATCTGGCGGGCGATCTCGGCGGTGGCCTGGGCGGTCTGGCCGGCAAGGGCCTTCACCTCTCCGGCGACCACGGCGAAGCCGCGGCCCATCTCCCCTGCCCTTGCCGCCTCGATGGTGGCGTTCAGCGCCAGCAGGTTGGTCTGGCCGGCGATCTCGTCGATCAGCCCAACGACGGTGCCGATCTCTCCCGCCGTGCTCGACAGGTCAGCGACGGTGGCCTTCACCTGCTCCGCGCCTGCGGCGGTGTCGCCGATGATGCGGGCCGATTCGCCGGTGCGCTTGCTGATCTCGGCGATGGACTGGGAGATTTCCGAGGCGGCGGTCGCCACCTGCTGGATCCCGGCCGCCATCTCGCCGGACAGCTGCATCGCGGCCTCGGCACGGTCGTTGGCGTTGGCGGCGATGTCGGTCAGCGAGCGGGCGCGGGCAGCCATCTGGCGCGCGGCCTCGGCCAGCGTTTCGACGCTGCTCAGCACGTTGCGTTCGAACTGGTCGGCGATCTCAAGCATGCTGGTGCGGCGGGCCGACGCGGCGTTGCGGCGCTCGATCTCCACCTTCTCGTGCGCCTCTTCCATGGCGCGGGCGTTGGCGATGAAGACGAACAGCGCGCGGGCCATGTCGGTGATCTCGTCATTGCCGTCGGCCTTCTGCTCCACCGTCAGGTCGCCGTCGGCAACCCGGCGCATGGCATCGGCGAGCGCCTCCATCCGGCCGACGACGCGGCGCCCGACATAGAGCGAGACGATCAGCCCGGCCAGCAGCACGCCGGCGGTCGCCAGCAGGATCTGGACCTGATTGGTGCGCTCCAGCGCCTCGTGGGCGGCGGCGGCCCCGTCGGCGGTCGCCTTCTCAGCCGCCTGGACCAGCCCATCGACCATGGCGGTCAGGGCGGCGCCGGTGCTGCGGTTGCTGTCGATCAGCGCGGCATTCTCGGCATAGGCCGCCAGCTCGCCGGCCCGCAGCGCCAGGATGCCATCGTCGGCGAAGCCGAGAGCCAGCAGCCGATCCGCCAGCCGGCGGACCTCGGCGCCCAGATCGTCCCCGGAAGCGGTCAGGGTGCCGCGGATCGTTGCCGCCAGCGGCTCCAGCGTGCGGCGTGCGGCGGCCAGACGGGCCGGCGTCTCGGCATTGCCGGCTTCCGCCAGCTTGCCGGCCAGCAAATTGGCGTCGGCCATCAGGCCGCTCAGCACGGTGTAGCGCTGCTGGGCCGCCGGGACCGTGTTGGTGGACAGATCCTGCATCCGCTCGGCGATCGCGTTGCCTGCCTCGGCGATGCGGCCGCGCGAGTTCAGCATCAGCGGCAGCATGCGGGCGTTGGCGTCGCGGTCCAGCCGGACGATGTCGTCGACTCCGGCGGCCAGCGATTCGGCCAGCTTCTGCGCCTCCGCCTCCGGAATGCCGGGGGTGAGCTGGCGGACGCGGCGGGTGTAGACGCTGGCATCGCCGTCGCCGAAGGCGGCAAGCTCGTTGATCGTCGCCACCACCGGGGCCGCCGCCTCGCTCTTGGCCAGGGGACGCAGCGCACCCTGAAGGTCGGACAGGGCGGAGTCGAAGTCGGTGGACAGCGACATCACCTTCGACCGGTTGGTCTCGAAGGCACCGATCAGCAGCGATTTTGCCAGGGCCGCCTCGGCACCGCGCAGCTGGAACAGCGGGATCACCGTCTGCCCCAGCTCGGCGCCGATCACCGCGGAGGACTCGGAGGTCGCCTGCACCATCGCGGAAATCGCCTGGGCCAGCTGCTCGCGCGAGGCCTGCATGTCCGGCTTCAGCGCGGCGAGCAGCCGGGCGTGGGCATCGCTCAACTCCGCCAGCCGGCCGCTGCGCTGCTCTTGCAGGCTCAGCCGCCGTCCGGTCGCCGTTCCCAGCGCATCGATGGTGCCGAGCAGCGAGCGAGCGGTGCCGGTCAGTTCGGAGACGCGGGCCGCATCACCATGTCCAACGGCCAGCTGGGCGAGCTGACCGTCCAGCGCCCGGCGCTGCTCGCCCGCCGCGTTGCGCAGCCGGAGCAGATCCTCCTCGGAGGATGCGGCGTCGATCAGCGGCCCCAGCGCCAGCACCCGTGCGGTGGTGGTGGCGAGGCCGTGGGCGGCGCTGAGCACCGGCACCTGGGTGCCGGTGATGTCGGCGACATGGCCGCGGACGGCGCCGTAGGACATCCAGCCGACCACCGCCGCGATGCAGGGCAGCGCCGCCACGGTTCCGAAGGCGATCAGCATCTTCGACTTGATGCCGGACCGCCGGCGCTGGTCGATAGGCTTTGCCATATGGGCCACCCGTGGCTTGGAGGTTGTCCGTACCGCGCCCGCGGTTTTCCGCAAGCCGGCCGGTGCCATGGGTAGCCCTTCTGGTTGGATGAATCGGTGACGGTTGGATGAAGTTTTCGCTACGCACAATCGAAAGATTGCTGCGCGCCGGAAATCATCGGTCGCGCGGGCAGTCATGGTGAATCGAACGTAAACAGCGCGTGAAACGAATAGCGGCGCCCGACTGGGTCGGGCGCCGCGTTACTGCACGCATACCGCGTAAAATCTGGAAGGAGCGCCGATGTTACACCGGCGGCGCCGTCCGCCGCAGGCTGTCACGGTCAGAGGCCTTGGTGAACCAGCCGGTCAGCGCCGGACGCCCCTCGCGCCAATCCTCGTGCCCGAACCGGAAATCGAGGTAGCCGAGTGCCACCAGCACCGACAGGCTGCCAATGGTGATCTCCCCCTCCAGCGACGCGGCCTCCGCCTCCAGCAGGTCGAGCGAGCGGGCAACCGCCTTGCGCTGGCGCTCCATCCAGTTGGCCGACTTCTCGCCATCCGGACGCATGGATTCCAGCCGGCGCAGGATGGCGGCGTCGCAGATGCCGTCGGCAATCGCCTGCTGGCGCAGCGCCGTCCAGCGCGCCGGGCCGGCCGGCGGGAACAGCGGCGCCCGGCCGTCCAGCGAATCGAGATACTCGACGATCACCGGGCTGTCGAACAGCGTGGTGCCGTCCTCCAGCGTCAATGCTGGCACCTTGCCCAGCGGATTGTCCGTCGGCAGGTCGGTGTCGGCCGACCAGGGATCGGTCGTCACCCGCTCCACCCGATCCTCCAGCCCGCGTTCGATCAGGACCATCATCACCTTGCGCACGTAGGGCGAGGTGGGGCTCCAGCGCAGCTTCAACATGGGCTTTCCTTTTTACGTCTGATTGGCCGCTTCCGAACAGTCCAGGACAGGCCAGCGTCGGTCCAGGTCGCCGGCCGGCCTGCACCGCTCACCCGCGGAAATGGTCCTTGCGCCGGCGCAGTTCGGCGAACACCTCCACCGGCGGAGCGCCGTCCATGCCGATGGCGGCCTGGACTCCGGGATCGTCGGCGCGCAGGAAGGGGTTGGTGCGCCGCTCCATGCCGATGGTGGTGGGAAGCGTCGGCCGGTTCCGCTCGCGCAGCTCCGCAACCTCCTCCATCCGCTGGTGCAGGGCGGCATTGGCGGGATCGACGGTCAGGGCGAAGCGGCCATTCGACTGGGTGTATTCGTGGCCGCAATAGACGCGGGTCTGGTCGGTCAGCGCCCGCAGGCTTTGCAGCGAGTCCCACATCTGTGCCGCCGTGCCTTCGAACAGCCGGCCGCAGCCCAGCGAGAACAGCGTATCGCCGCTGAACAGGGTTTCCGCCGCCTCGAACCAGAAGGCGATGTGGCCGCTGGTGTGGCCGGGCACGGCGAAGACGCGGGCCGTCTGCTCGCCGAACACCGTCCGGTCGCCGTCGCTGAGCGCCACGTCCATGCCGGGAATGCGGTGGGCGTCGGCGCGGGCACCGACCACGCTGGCGCGATAGCGCTCCTTCAGCGCCGCCGCTCCGCCGATATGGTCGTCGTGATGGTGGGTCAGGAAAATGTGGGTCAGGGACCAGCCGCGCCGGTCCAGTTCGGCCTGCACCGGGGCTGCGTCGCCGGGATCGACCACACCGACCTTGCCGGATGCCGCGTCGCGCAGCACATAGATATAGTTGTCGGCGAAAGCCGGAACGAGAATGACCTCCACGGCAGCGGACTCCCTGCTGTTGCGATACGAAACCCGTGTTACGCTTGGGATACCATGTACACAGATATCGTCGATTTGAGGGAGTTCTACGAGTCCGGATTGGGGCGCACCGCCCAGCGGATGATCCGCCGCCGCATCCGCACGATCTGGCCGGACGTGCGCGACCAGATCGTGCTGGGCGTCGGCTACACCACACCCTATCTGCGCCCCTTCATGGGCGAGGCCGACCGGGTTGTGGCGGTGATGCCGGCCAGCCAGGGCGTCAGCTTCTGGCCGGCGGAAGGACCGGGCATGGTCGCGCTGGGCGACGAGGCCGACCTGCCTTTCGGCGACAACACCATCGACCGCGTGCTTCTGGTCCATGGGCTCGAGGGCACCGAGCAGCTGCGCCCGATGATGCGAGAGATCTGGCGGGTGCTGGCCGGCGGCGGACGGGTGCTGGCGGTGGTGCCGAACCGCCGCGGCCTGTGGGCGCGCGCCGACTGGACGCCCTTCGGCCACGGTTTCCCCTATTCCGCCTCGCAGCTGAAGCAGGTGCTGCGCGACACCATGTTCGTGCCGGAACGCACCCGCCACGCCCTGTTCATGCCGCCCCTGCGCTCGCACTTCCTGCAAAAGACGGCACCCGCCTGGGAAGAGGTCGGCGGGCGCTGGTTCAAGGCCTTTGCCGGGGTGACGATGATCGAGGCATCGAAACAGATCTTCGCCGGCGTGTCGCGCCGGGCGGCGCAACAGCCGGTGAAGCGCCGGCTGATCGTGCCGCTGCCGGGTGGTGCGGCCCCCGCCGCCCGAAGCGGCAGTCCCCGCACCACCATTGTCGGCGGCGACTCCGTCGATTGCCAGCAGCCTTATCCCCGGACCTGATTAATTACGAACCTGACGCAGCACGTCGGTGACGCGGCCGGCAAGACCGCTGCCCAAGCTGCCGGCCCGCTCCGCGATGCTGCGGCTCAGCGCCGTCAGTTCCTCCAGATTGCGGGTCACGCCCCCCAGCGTCTGTTCGGCGTCGCCGATCCGCTGTTCCGCCGCCATGGCGTCCTGACGCGAGCGGTCCAGCGACCGCGCAACGTCCGAGGTCAGGGTTGCCTGCTCGTCGATGGCGGCGGCGACGGTACCGTTGATCGCCTGGATCGAGCCAATGGTGGAATGGATGCGGCCCAGCGCCTCGTCCACCGCAGCGGTTTCCTTTTGCAGATTGGCGACCTGATCGGCGATCTGCTTGGTCGCGTCGGCGGTCTGGCGCGACAGCGCTTTCACCTCGTTGGCGACGACGGCGAAGCCCCGCCCTGCCTCCCCCGCCCGCGCCGCCTCGATGGTGGCGTTCAGCGCCAGCAGGTTGGTCTGGCTGGCGATGGCGTTGATCAGCTTGACCACACTGGCGATCTGTTCCGCGGCGGAGCGCAGCGAGTTCATCACCGTGGTGGCGCGGTCGCTGTCCGACGCCGCGGCAAGGCTGATCTCCCGCGCCTTGCTGGTGTCCCCCGAAATCTGATCGGAGGTGGAGGCCAACCTGTCGAGCATGCCGGCGATGGCGCTGACCGAGCCATCCACGGCACGTGCCGCCCCTGCGGCGTCGGCGGCCTGCCGCAACCCATCCGTCCCGGCGGAGCGGACGGCCGCGACCGCCGATTCCAGCTTGCGGCCGGCATCGGCCAGCTCGGTGGCGAACCCGCCGACTTCGCGCTCGACCCGCTCCGTCAACTCACGCATCAGGGCGACCCGGCGCGTTTCCGCCGTTTCGGCCCGCAGGGTCGCCAGCACCCAATGGCGGGCGAGGCGGGCGAACCGGCGGGCCTGATCGGCCGGCGCCGCGATGGCGAGCGCCCCGACCCGCTCTCCGTCCAGGTCGATGGCAATGGCATAGCCTTCGCGCATCGTGCCGCCCGACTTGGCGGCCTCATCGCGGGTGACGGCGCGCTCGTCCAGCCGGCGGGCCACGATGTCGCCGGCGACCGGATGGCTGGTGCCGATCCGCTCCCGCGCGGTTGAGGCGATGACGGCACCGCTCCTGCCGGCGATGGAGACGACGGAGTCCAGTTCCCGGCCGATGGAGTCGCAGAGATCCTGTGCGATGGTGGCGCTGATGTCCAAGACGCTTCTCCCCTTCTTCCCGATTATGGTTTTCAATTGGATTCTTACGGCACGCCCCGCCATGACGGGATATGCCGGCCGTCCGACTACCGCGTGGAGAGCACCGCTCCGCCCACACGCAATCTCCAGACAGTACACACAACACTTACGAACGAAGAGTTGAAAGAATGACGCAGCCGACCGTTCTGGTGCTTCCCGGTCTGGGCAACTCCGGCCCCGATCACTGGCAAAGCTGGCTGGAAGGCCGTCTGCCGGCCCTGACCCGCGTCGATCTGGGCGACTGGGACGCGCCGGAGCCGGACCGCTGGGTGGAGCGGCTCGACGCCGCGGTCCGTGCCGCCCCCGGTCCGGTGGTGCTGGTCGCACACAGCCTTGCCTGCATCCTCGTCGTCCGCTGGGCCGCCACCGAAGGCAGGACGGAGACGGTCGCCGCCGCCCTGCTGGTCGCCCCGCCCGACGTCGAATCGCCCCGGACCGTGCCGACCGATCCCCTGCCCTTCCCGGCGGTGGTGGTCGGCAGCCGCAGCGATCCCTACTGCACCGCCGCCCGCGCCTGCGGCTTCGCCGCGCTGTGGGGGGCCGACTTCATCGACGCGGGCGAGGTCGGCCACATCAACGGTGCCAGCGGCCATGGTCCGTGGCCGATGGGAGAAACGCTGCTGAAGGACATGCTGGCCCAGATCTAACCTCCCCTTGCCGCTGCGGGCGAAAGGGTGCGACACAGGGGCGTCGTCGCGCGCCCGCCAGCGGATTGGAGCTTATGACCGGTCTTCCCATCGTCGAGGCCGCCCCGGCCAAGCTGAACCTCTACCTGCATGTCACCGGCCGGCGCGCCGATGGCTATCACGAGTTGGACAGTCTCGTCGCCTTCGCCGAGTTCGGCGACAGCATCGCCCTGACGCCGGCTGCGGCCCGGGTCGCCCTGCGCGGTGCCGACCTGCCGCCGGCCGGCCCGCGTCTGGCCATCGCCGGTCCTTTCGGCCCGGCCCTGATGGGCGAGAACCCCGCCACCAATCTGGTGATGCGCGCCGCCCATGCCCTGGCCGTCCGGCTGGGGCGCGAGGCCGACGTGATGATCGCCCTGACCAAGGCGCTGCCGGTCGCATCGGGAATCGGCGGCGGATCGGCGGACGCCGCCGCCTGCCTGCGGGCGCTCGCCCGGCTGTGGGGAGTACCGCCGGACGACGCGGCGCTGTTCGCGGTGGCCGCCGGGCTGGGCGCCGACGTGCCGGTCTGCGTCGCCGGGCGAAGCTGCTATTTCGGCGGCATCGGCGATGAGCTGGACGAGGCGCCGGACCTGCCGGAAACCCATGTGGTCCTGGTCAATCCGAATGTCCCGGTGCCGACCCCGGCGGTGTTCAAGGCGATGGCCGCCGCCCGCGCCGAAAGCGGCGGCGCCTTCTCCGCCCCTGCCCGCTTCACCCGCAAACCGGCCGACGCGGCCGACCTCGCGGCCTTGCTGCTGGAGCGGAACAACGACCTGACCGCCCCGGCCCTGACGGTGGCGCCGGTGATTGCCGACGTTCTGGTGGCGCTGGAGCACAGCGCCGGCTGCCTGCTGTCCCGCCTGTCCGGCAGCGGCGCGACCTGCTTCGGCCTCTACGCTACGGCGGAAGCCGCCAACTCCGCGGCCAAGTCCATCGCCGTGGCATCGCCCGGCTGGTGGGTCAAGCCGACCCGCCTGCTCCCGACCCCGGCCGGCGCCCCCGCCTTGCCGAGCGGCATCGTCGCCGATCCGGCGGCAGCCGTCCCGCCGCCCCCAGTCCCCTTTCCGGACACCGGCGGCTGGGGCGTGGGCTGAGGAGGGCTCCCCCAGGGCTCCCCCCAGGGCTCCCCCCAGGGCTCCCGAGGGCTTACGCCCGCATGTAGCCCCAGCCGTCCGCCTGCGCCTCGGCGACGTCGAGGACGCCGGCGGCGACCACCGTCAGCCCCTCCGCGCTCCGGCCGGTCTTCGCCAGCGTGTTGCCGCAGACCCGCAGGAGCCGGTCGGTCTCATCATCCGGGCTGTCGAGGGCCGCGGCGACCGCACCGGCATTGACGACGATGCGCACCTCCGCATCGGGCCGCGCCTTCAGCAGGTTGCGGGCATTGTTCCGCGCCCGCTCCAGCGCGGCCGGGGTGGGAGCATGGATGACCAGCCGCAGGGGAGACGTCATGTCCGTCACTTCCTCTTCGCCGCATCATGGAAGGTGAAGTCGAACAGCGCATCGACATCCACCGGTTCGGTGATCTGGGCCAGCGTCTGCTGGAAGGCCTGCATCTGCTTGGTGGAGTCCAGGATCACCCGCGGGTCGTCGACGAAGGTCGTCGCGTCCGAGGTCAGCGCCGCCCGCATCACGTCGCGTTCGACCAGCCCCTTGCCGATGATGTCGGTCACCAGTTCCGCCGTGCGGTCCGGGTTGGATTTGGCGAAGGCAGTGGCGCGGATGTGCAGCTTGACCAGCTCGGCCACCGCGTCGCGGTTTTTGGCGATGGCGTCCTCCGTCACCACCAGCACCGCACCCGGCTGCTTGGGAAACATGCTGCCGGCCTTGGCGATGATGGCGGCATCCTGAAGACGCGACTGCACCAGCGTCAGGATCGGCTCCAGGATCGAAGCGCCGTCGATGGCACCGGTCAGCAGCGCCTGCTGCAAGGGCTGTTCGCCCATGCCGACGATCTCGATGTCTTCCGCGGGGATGCGGGCGATTTCCGCCATCCAATAGCGCAGCACCGTGTCCGGCACCGATCCGGCGGGCAGCGAGCCGATCTTCGGCCGCCGGCCGTTGGCGGCGCGGAAGGCTTTGACCCCCTCGGCCGGGCTGGCGACGCCGGCCATCGCCTTCACCAGCGGGCCACGGCCGATCAGCGCCACCTGATCGATGACGTTGGCGGCGACGACCTTCAGCTTCACCCCCTTCGAGCGGGCGATCATCGCCGGGCCGATGCCGACATAGGCGACGTCCAGCGTCCCGGACGCGAGCGCCTGGATCATCGCCGGCCCCGACTGGAAGCTGGTGGTTTGCAGAGCAAGCCCGGCATCCGCGGCCCAGCCCTCGCCCGTCAGCACATAAAGCTGCGTCATCGGGATGATCGGGATGTAGCCGACCCGCAGCCCCGTGGCCGCGAAGGCCGGTAGCGGCAGCGACGCTGCAACGGTGGCGATGCCCAAGGCCGCCGCACCCAGCAGAAGCTCGCGCCGGCTGACGTCGGGGGCGGTCGGACGGTCGGAATCGATAAACTGGCTCGGCGGGATCTGCGGCATCACGGTCTCCTTTTGCCGCGCCAGCCTAGTGGGACCGGCCGCAAATTTCAATTCACGGCCAGTCCCGACAGGAAGAACCCCGATTCAACACTGCACATTTGTTTTACCGTCAGGCGGGCAACCGGCGACGGACCGGGCGGATCAGCCACAGGTTCAGCGCCAGACTGACCAGCGCAGCACCACCGATCACCCCAGCCATCGGCATGGCGGTGCCATCGGCCATCAACCCGACCGCCCAGCCCGACAGCGCACCGGTGCTGAATTGCAGCATGCCGGCAAGCGCCGACGCGGTGCCGGCCATCTGCGGGAAGGACTGCAGCGCTCCGGCCATGGAGTTGGCGAAGCAGAACCCGGTCACCGACATGAACAGGAACAGGCAACCGACCAGCCCCCACAGCCCGCCCCAGCCGCCCAGCACGCAGGCGACGAGCAGGATGCCGGTGGCGGCGGCCAGCCAGACGCCGATCCGCAGCATCACGTCCGAGCCGAAGCGCATCACGGCGCGGCTGTTCAGCGTGTTGACGATAATCATGCCGACGATGTTCAGCCCGAACAGGAAGCCGTAATTCTCCGGCCGCACGCCGAACAGCTCGATGTAAACGAAGGGCGAGCCGGAGATGAAGGCGAACATCCCCGCATAGATGAAGGACGATCCCACCGCATAGCCCAGGTAACGGCGGTCGGTCAGCAGCTTGCGGTAGGCTTCTCCCAGCACCATCGGGCGCAGGCTGGTGCGCCGCGAGTCGGGATGGGTTTCCGGCAGGCTGGCAAGCGCCAGCAAAGCGACGATGCCGAAGGCGGCCTGGGCCCAGAAGATCCAGCGCCAGTTCGCCCACACCAGGATCTGGCCGCCGATCAGCGGCGCGATGATCGGGGCGGCACCCATCACCAGCATCATCATCGACAGCACGCTGGCCGCCCGGTCGCGCTCGAAGACGTCGCGGATCATGGCGCGGACCAGCACTGGCCCGGCACAGGCCCCCACCGCCTGCACGAAGCGCCATGCCGCCAGATGGCCGACATCGACGGTCAGCGAACAGCCGACGCAGCCGATGGCGTAAAGCAGGATGCCGGTCGCCACCGGAATCCGCCGTCCGAACCGGTCGCTCAAGGCCCCCCACAGCAACTGCCCGACGCCGAACCCCAGGAAAAAGGCCGACAGGGTCCACTGCACCTGATCCTGCGCCGCATGCAGGTCCCGGCCGATCGCCGGCATGCCGGGCAGATACATGTCGGTGCCCATCGGCCCGAAGGACATCAGCACGCCCAGCGCGGCGATGAAGAACGGGCTTTCGGCAGGCGAACGGGAACGGACGGCGGCAAGGCGCGCGAGCATCGGGAAATCCGGATATGAATGAATGGGGGAGTCGGCCGGACGGAATCCGCAGCTTTTAAGCTGATCCCTTCATTGCTCGACGCAAAGTTCTGTCTCGGCATGGCAGCCTTGAGTAAGCCGCGACGTAACGACGCCGCGACAATCTGGGTTCTGGTCGAATCACCGAAGTCACAGCGCAATAAAATTCTGGTTCGCCCCTGTGATCCATGCCTAACATTGAAACCGGATCACAGGCTTCCACTCAGCCAGAGGCCGCGCCATGCCGCACCCCACCCGCCGGTCGGTCCTGTCCCTCGGTGCCGCCGGCACCGCCCTGGCGCTGTTTCCGCACCACGCGCATGCCGCGGCCATCCAGCCCGGACTCGTCTATGCCGCCGGGCAGAAATTCGACAAGAGCTTCAACGAGGGCGCCTTCACCGGGGCGGAGCGGTTCAGGAACGCCACCGGCATCGCCGTCAGCGAATATCTGCCCGCCACGCCCGTACAGTTCGATCAGGCGGCGGCCTCGCTGCTGCGGCGCGGGGTGACCGACTTGGTCGCCATCGGCTTCTATTACGCGACACCGCTGGCGCGGTTGGCCCCGGCGCACCCGGCGGTCCGCTTTACGCTGATCGATGCGGTGGCGGAGGGGCCGAACATCCGCTGCGTCACCTTCAAGGAGCAGGAGGGATCGTTCCTGGTCGGCGTGCTGGCGGCGCTGGCGTCGAAAAGCGGGACCGTCGGGTTCATCGGCGCACTCGACATCCCCCTGATCCGCAAATTCATCGCCGGTTACGAGCAGGGCGCCCGCCATGCCCGCGGCGACATCAAGGTGCTGGTGAATTTCGTCGGCACCACGCCGGCCGCCTTCAACGATCCGGCCAGCGGGGCCGAGGTGGCGCGCAGCCAGTTCCAGCGCGGCGCCGACGTGGTGTTCGCCGGGGCCGGCGTCTCCAACTTCGGTATCTTCGCCGCGGCGAACGAGGCAAGGCGGCTGGCCATCGGCGTCGACAGCAACCAGAACTACCTCTATCCCGGCTCGATCCTGACCTCGATGCTGAAGCGGGTCGATCTGGCCGTGGAATCGAGCTTCGAGGCCGCCCGCCAGGGCCGATGGACCGCCGGCACGGTTGCGCTCGGCCTTGCCGAGTCCGCGGTCGATTACGCGCTCGACGAAAACAACCGCGATCTGGTGACGACCGCGATGGTGGAGGCGGTGGAGGCCGCCCGCCGCGGCATCGTCTCCGGCCGCATCCCGGTGGCCGACGGAAGCTGAACCACGATTATGCCGGCGCCTCGAACGGCTGCCAGCCGCGGGCGCCGGTCAGGTCGGCGCCCTTCAGCGTGGCGAAGCTGGTCTTGATCGCGGTCAGGTCGGTGCCGCGCAGCACCACGCCGGCTAGGCTGGCGTCGCGCAGGTCGGCGCCGTTCAGCCGTGCCTTGGCGAAGCTGGTCGGCCACAGCCGGCTGCCGTCGCCACTGAGGTCCACCTTGCGGAATTTGGCGCGCCACAGCTTCGCTCCGGCCAGATTGGCACCTTCCAGATTGCAGCCAGACAGGTCGGCACTGGTGAAGTCGGCGTCGCGCAGGTCGCTATAGGACAGATCGGCCATCATCAGCTTGGCGCCTGAGAAATCGGCCCCGCGCAACCCGCAGAACCGCATCACCGCCCCGCACAGCAGCTGGTTGGCAAAGTTGTAGCCGCGCAGATCGACCCGCTGGAGCTGGATGCGGTCGCCGCCCTTGCCGAGTTTGTCGACCCAGATCTGATGCTCGGCGATCAGCTCGCTCATCCGCGCCGCGGTGGTGGTCAGGCCGGTGCCGTCAACATCGATGCCGTGCCGCTCCAGCGCCGTACGCAGTTCATCGTTCAGCCGGGCGCCGCACATCAGCACGCCGTCCAGCGTCGTCTTGCGCATGGTCGCCCCGGTCAGGTCGGCCCCGATCAGGATGGCGCCGCTGAGGTCGCTGCCGGTGAGGTCGGCGCCGGACAGGTCGCTGCCGCTGAAATCGCACTGCGCCATCCGGCAATCGGTCAGCACCGCCTCGGACAGGGTGCAGCCGACGAAGGTGGTGGTGCCGTCGGTGTTGCCGGCGGCCCGGAACTCGCCGCTGTCCAGAACCATGCCGCGACGGAGGTCGGCGCCCTGGAGGTTGGCGTTCTGCAGCCTGGCGCCATCCACCCTGGCGCCGCGCAAATCCGCCCCCTGCAACTGCGCCCCGGTCAGGTCGGCCTTCGACAGGTCGGCGCCATACAGATCCGCCTTGGACAGCAGGGTACCGACCAACCGCGCCCGTGTGAGGCTGGCGCCGGTCAGTTTGGCGCCCGACAGGTTGACGCGGTTGAGGCCGAGTCCGGCCAGATCGTAGAAGCTGAGGTTGGCGCGCCGCCCCTTCCCGGCCGGGTCGCGCAGAAGCCACTGCTGGTGGCGCACCAGCGCATCGCGAACCGCCCGGAGGTAGCGTTCATCCATCATGCGGCGCGTCGTTGCCCCGGCATTCCCGTCCCGGACACGCTGTCCCGGACTGTTGGCGTGCTGGATGTTACCGAAATCGGTTGAATTCCGGAAGGTGCCAGCCGTCGCACCTTCGCTGGATCGGCAAGAATCTTTGGTTGCAGGGATATTTCCGGTCCGACATAGGCCGGCCCGCCGGTCACGACCGCGTGATCGGATCACCCTACGGCTTGGGTAGGAGAAATGGCGACCCAATATAGTGGGCTCAGAACACCGACCATCTGCATGGGAGACCGGCGGCATGCCCGAATCGGACAAGACAGCATCGACCAAAAGCGAACAGGAGTGGAAGCAGGACCTGTCGCCCAACCAGTTCAAGGTTCTGCGCGAGCACGCCACCGAATATCCGGGCACCAGCCCGCTGAATGACGAGAAGCGCCAGGGCGTTTACCGCTGTGCCGGCTGCGGCCAGCCGCTGTACGCCAGCGACACCAAATACGAAAGCGGGTCGGGCTGGCCCAGCTTCTGGGAGCCGCTGCCGGGAGCGGTCGAAACCTCCACCGACTACAAGCTGGCCTATCCGCGCACCGAAGTTCATTGCGCATCCTGCAAAGGCCATCTCGGCCATGTCTTCGACGACGGGCCGCGGCCGACAGGCAAGCGCTATTGCATGAATGGCGTCGCCATGAGCTTCGAGCCCGAAGAAAAGTCCGGCTGACCGGCAGAACTATGACCGGCCGCCGGCTTTCCTTCGCCTGTTCGGCGTCCGGTCATAAACCCTAATAAAAAAGGCGGGTTTGCCCCTATTTCGGCTAAAAATGACAACCCCGGCACGGAGCGCGATGGTATGATCCGCTCCGTGCGACGGGTTGTCGCGAGGGCGTCGCCGCCCTTCGCCGGTCGTGGCACCATGCGTCGACGGACCGGCGCAGGCATTCGGTGCGGCTGGCGGAGGGCGAATGGTCATTTCGGCCGAATTCCTGGGGATGCTGCTTCTGATCGCCAGCGCCGCCGCGCTCGGACTTTCCATCGTCGTCGATGTCGGCCGCGTCAGCGCGGAAAAGACCCGCGAGGCGATGAACCAGCGCCAGTACGACAAGAAACGCGCCGCACTCGCCGAATGGCGCCAGAAGACGGAGCGCAAGCGCGTCGATCTGACGACCCTGCAAGCCCGCCTGACCGAATTCAACGGCCGGCGCCAGAAGGCGTTGACCGAGCTGCGCGCCCTGGAATTCTCCAAGATCGAACTGGTCCACGAACTGGGCGACCAGGACAGCGACGGCGACATCTATTGGGCGCAGCTGGCGGTCGGTCCCAATTTCAACGAGTTGGATCGCAAGGACATCGTCTTCTCGCGCCAGATCTGGGAATACCGCAACGTCGCCCACATCACCGCTCCGTCCGCCGAACTGGCCCATGGCACGGTGCGGACCAGCTTTTCCCAGCGCAACGGCGTGATCTGCTCTCCCGTGGTCCCCCTGGCACTCGCTCCCGACCCCGAGGTCGAGGCTGACGCGGCATGATCGAGGGATGCAGGAGGGGGACGGCGCCATGACCGGCATGATGTTGTATTTCGCGCTGGGCCTGATGGTGCTGACCGTCCTGTCCAACCGCTACTGGCGCCGCCAGCTGGTCGTGACGCGGATCGCCATGTCCAAGCTGAAGGAGAAGGTGGAGGACGTGACCAAGGAGGTCGCCGACGTCGCCTCCGACTATGCCCAGCTGGCGCACCACTATGCGGACATGGAAAAGCGCGTCCAGAAGGCGGAGATCGACATGCAGGCCGCCATTCTGGAACTGGACCAGAAGAAGTCGGCCCCGATGCAGCGCTATGTCGTCTTCGACCGGAACGAGCCGCGCCCCGGCCGTTTCTGGGAGGTCGCGGTGCGCTGCCACCCTATCGGCGTCAGCCTGTCCGACCAGCGCGGATATCGCGGCTGGACCGGGGTGCGCCGCTTCCTGCTGATCGCCGACGGCGAGCGCGAGGCCCGCGAACGGGTCGCCGCCCGCTATCCCCGCAAGGCCGGTTTCGAAATCGTCGAGGTCGCCGGCTGCCGCCTGAACGGCCTGACCGTCAACCGCATTTCCGAACTCAGCACCTTCCGCAAACCGACCAAGCCGGAGGAGGACGGCGCAGCAGCCGCCCGCCCGCAACGCCGGACCTCGCCCGCCCAGTCCTGAATCCGTCTCCCCTTTCCAACGTTCCCTTTTTCGTTGCCCTTTCCCGTCGCCGGCTGCGCCCTATCTGCTGTCGGGCCATGCCAAGACGTGCCCTGAAACGACCAAGACCGAACCCTTGGGTTTTCGCCCCTCTCCTGTTCATGCCGCTTCTGGGCGCCTGCTCCGGCCCGCAGATCGTCGATGCGCTCACCCCTCGGTCAGGCTACACCGTCACTACCGACCTGCCTTTCGCCGACGATCCGCGCCTGCGGCTGGATCTCTACCGGCCCGACCGGCCGGCGCCGGGGGCGCCGACGGTGGTGTTCTTCTATGGCGGCAATTGGGAGACCGGCGACAAGGGCATGTACCGCTTCGTCGCCCAGGCGCTGACCAGCCGCGGCTACAGCGTCGCCATCCCCGACTACCGGCTCTATCCGCAGGTGCGCTACCCGGAGTTCCTGCGCGATTCCGCCGCAGCGGTGGCCTGGGTCCGGCGCCACGGCGCGGAACACGGCGCCCAGCCCGGACCGGTTGCGGTGATGGGCCATTCGGCAGGCGCCTACAACGCCCTGATGTTGGCGGTGGACCGGCGCTGGCTTGCCGAACAGGGGCTCGACCCCGCCCGCGACCTGCGCGCCGCGGTGGGGCTGGCGGGGCCCTACGACTTCCTGCCCCTGCAGAGCGGCATGCTGAAGGACCTGTTCGGCCCGGAGAAGACGCGGCCGGACACCCAGCCGATCACCCATGTCGCCGCCCCGCTGCCGCCCCTGCTCCTCGCCACCGGCACCGCCGACGAGACGGTCCTGCCCCGCAACAGCCGCAATCTGGCGGCCAAGGCCCGCGAGGTCGGCGGAAGCGTGCGCACGGTGGAGTATGACGATATCGGCCACATCCGCATCGTCGCCGCCCTGGCCGCGCCCTTGCGCTGGCTGAATCCGGTGCTGGACGATGTCGATGGTTTCCTGAAATCGCTGCCGCAAATCGGAAGCTGATCAATCCACGACAGCCTGGAACATGTATCCCATGCCATGGACGGTGACGATGCGGGTGGGGTCGGCAGGGTCGTGCTCCACCACCCGGCGCAGGCGGCGGACCAGCCGGTCGATGGAGCGGTCGTACGGCACCGAATCGCCGCGCAAGGTCAGGTCGAGAAGGTCGTCGCGGCTCAGCACCCGACCCGGATTCTCGACGAAGGCGGCGAGCAGCTCGAATTCGGCGGAGGTGAGACGCGCGTCCTCCCCATCGGGACCGCGCAGCCGGCGCTTGTCCAGATGAAGCTCCCACCCGTCGAACCGCTTCACCCGCCCGCCGGCCGGCCTGGTCGGCTTGACAATGCGGCGCAGCAGGCTGCGGGTGCGCGCCAGGATCTCGCGGGGTTCGAACGGCTTGGTGATGTAGTCGTCGGCGCCCAGTTCCAGCCCAATCAGCCGGTCCATGCGGTCGGACCGTCCGGTGATCAGGATGATGCCGATGTTGGAGGTCGCCCGCAGTTCCCGCGTCACCGCCAGACCGTCCTTGCCGGGCAGCCGGATGTCCAGCAGCAGCAGATCGACCCGCCCACGCGCCAGCAGCGCCGACAGCTGGTCGCCGTCCCGCGCCAGCATCACCCGATAGCCCTCCCCTTCCAGGTAGGCCTTCAGGGTCTCGCGGGTGATGGGATCGTCGTCGACCACCGCGATGGTGTGCATTGTCCCCCGTACCGGATTGAGACGGGTGGCGGATTGTCTGCCACACCCAGCACCGAAGCTATCGGTTCCGGCAATTTGACACAAGCTGGAGTGTAACGGAACTGCGACAGACATTGGCGGATTGTTCCACCCCGCCACAGTGGCCGATAGGGACAATCGCAGACGATCTTGCCAGCAGGTCGGGACAATGCCACATTTGTCCCCATGACAAACTGGACTCCGAACCTGGAGGGCCGTCCCGGCCCGCTTTATCGCGTCATCGCCGACGCGCTGGCCGACGACATCGCGGAGGGCGTGCTGCCCACCGGCACGCGGCTGCCGACGCACCGTGACCTCGCCTTCCGCCTCGGCGTGACGGTGGGAACGGTGACGCGCGCCTATACGGAGGCCGAGAAGCGTGGGCTGATCGGCGGCGAGGTCGGCCGCGGGACCTTCGTCCAGGGACAACGTCCGCCAACCACCCCCCTGCCGCTCGGCTGGCCCCCTGCCGGAGAGATCTCGGCGGGTCCCGCCATCGTCAACATGACCACGGTCCATCCCGAACATGCCGTGGCGGTGCAGACCTTCGGCCAGACGCTGTCCGCCATCGCGGCATCGGGACATGCGGCGAAACTGATCGGCTATGGCCCTCATGCCGGCCTGCCCGACCACCGTGCCGCCGCGGCGTCCTGGCTGGAGCGCCAGCACCGGGTAAAGGCGACGCCTGAGTCGGTGCTGCTGACCACCGGGGCGCAGAACGCGCTGGCGGTGGCACTGGCCGCCGTTGCCCGTCCCGGCGACGTCATCCTGGCAGAGCGGCTGACCAACATCGGCACCAAGGCGCTGGCCGCCACCCAGGGCTATCATCTGGAAGGCGTCGCCATCGACGAGCATGGTCTGGTGCCGGACGCCTTCGACAGCGCCTGCCGCCGGCTGGGGCCGAAGGCGGCCTATCTGGTGCCGACCCTGCAGAATCCGACGGCGGTCGTCATGCCCGCCGCCCGCCGGCGCGAGATCGTCGAGATCGCTCGCCGCTATGGCGTGATCCTGATCGAGGACGACGTGTTCGGTTTCATGGTGCCGGATGCCGTGCCGATCCAGACCATGGCCCCCGACATCACGCTCTATGTGTCCAGCGTGTCGAAGAGCCTCGCCGCCGGCCTGCGGCTGGGCTTCGTCGTGGCTCCGGCGGAACTGCGCACCCGTGTCGAGACCGCCATCCGGGCCCTGCAATATTCCGCTCCCGCCCTGCCGGCGGAGGTGGCCACGCGCTGGATCCAGGACGGCACCGCCGACCGCATCGTCGCCACCCAGCGGGAAGAGGATCTGGCGCGCCAGCGGCTCGCCCGCTCCATCCTGCCGGCCGAGACCGTCTATGGCCACCCGGCGGCTCAGCATCTGTGGCTGGTCCTGCCCGAACCCTGGCGGCGCGAGGACTTCATCGGAGAAGCACGCCGCCGCGGGGTGATCGTCACCGGTGCCGACGCCTTCGCCGTCGGCCGCGCCAGTGCCCCCCATGCGGTGCGTATCGGCCTGTGCATGCCGCGCAGCCGCGACGAGGCCGCCCGCGGCCTGCGCGCCCTCGCCGATGCGATCGACGCGCCTGCAGCTGCGATGCTGTCCATCGTCTGACGGGGGCGCGGGCACGGCGGCGATATGTGAGCGCCGCTGGGTAAATCCTGCCGCCCCGCCGGTCCAAACCTGCCGCCCGGCACCGATGAGCCTGTCATAGACCCTTTCAAGTCAATGACTTAGCTCTGGCCCGCATCCTGCACACCCCTTGATTGTCATTTCCTGACGGGAATGTGGAACGAGGGGAGCGCACCATGGTCAGCCTGTCCAGTTACGCCGATGTCGGCAGCATGGCCCAGAGCCTGCAGCAGTCGATCGACGCCGCGGTCAAGCGCGTGCAGCAGCAGGCAACGGGCAATGGTGGCGCGACCGGCAAGGTCCAGGAGTACGAGCAGACCGTCAACAAGTCGGCGATGAATGCCGCACCCTTCGCGACAAGCATCGGCACTCTGATTAAGGACACCAGCCGGCTGAACGTCTTCAGTTCGCTGGCCTCCAACGATCCGGCCGATTTCTACAAGTTCAACGTGCCCACCTCCGGCGCCGTGACGTTGGGGACGGTGGGCGATGCCGGCGTCCGGCTTCAGCTGATGGACCGTAGCGGCAAGGTCGTCGCCGACAGCAACAAGGATGCCGGCGCTAGCTATGACGCCTTCCAGAAGCTGAAATCCGGCCAGATGACGCTGGACAAGGGCGACTACACCCTGCGTGTCGCCCGCGACAAGGATGTCCCGGTCAAGGATGCCAAGAGCTACGGCGTCCAGCTGCGCATGGGCAACTACAGCAAGGACTACGACACCATCGCCAAGCAGCCGGCCAAGGGCGACAACCCCTTCGGCGGCAACACCAAACTTCAAAGTCTGGCCTCGATCCTGGGAGCGGGCAGCGCCTCGCTCAACCCGTCGGCGATGCTGCTGGGCGGGTCCGGCGGCAGCTATGGCGGGCGCGGGTCGCTGCTGAACGCGCTCCTGTGATCGCCGCGCGCCTCAGACCAGACGGTCGCGCCCCGATTCCTTGACCAGCAGAACCGCCTGGGTGCGGCTGCCGACGCCCAGCGCCTTGAGCACGCCGGTCACGTGGGTCTTCACGGTGGACAGGTTCAGGCCAAGCCGCCCGCCGATCTCCTGGTTGGACAGGCCCTGGGCCAGCAGGTCCAGAACCTCCAGCTGGCGGCGGGTCAGCCCGTCGAAGATGCTGGGAGCCACGGCGCGCGGGGTCCCGGCAGCCGCGTGGGACGGTGCGCCCGGCATGCCCAAGACCGGCGGCACATAGGATCCGCCTGCCATCACCAGCCGCAGGATGTTCACCACCAGGACATCGTCGGTCGATTTCGGAATGAAGGCACGGACGCCGCGCGACAGCACCGCGCGCATTTCATCGGGCGACTCGATCATCGAGAAGATGGCGACCGGAACAGGCGCCACGCGCTTGACCAGCGCCTCGACATCCTCCAGCCCGCCGAGACCCGGCATGCGCAGATCCATCACGATGAGGTCGAACGCGGTCCCGCCGTCCTGCATCGCGCCATCGAGGATGGCGTTCAATTGGCTGAAGCTGGTGGCGGCCACCACAGTGGCCTGCTCGTCCAGTTCACCCACCAGATGGGTCAAGCCGCTGCGGACGATGGAATGATCGTCGGCGATCAGAACCTGCATGTAACGTCTCGGACCGAAGATGCCTTGGGTACCGTATCGTCATACGCTGACGCAACGGTCCGCGCTACCTCCTTCGCACATCCGGCACCTTTGTTCCATTGCCGCGATGCCTGGAAGGATTGCAGGCGCCCGCGGGGGAGAGGCGGTCGCCCCTCCCCCCTTCTGCCGTTCAGGAGATCTTGATCATGATCTGGGCACGGCGGTTCGACGGCTCGCGCACGTTCGGACCGGTCGGGACCATCAGCTGGTTCTCGCCGACACCTTCGATGGTGATGATGTTGGCCGGCGTGCCATGCTTGATCATGGCCTGCCGCACCGCCTCGGCGCGGCGGAGCGAGAGCTTCTGGTTGTAGGACGGCGCGCCCGAGGTGTCGGTGTGGCCGATCACCTGGATGCGGACGGCGCGTGCCCGGCTGGCTCCGTCGGCGGCATCGGCGATGATCTTGTCGGAATTCGGCGTGATGACCGCCTTGTCCCAGTCGAAGAATACCTGATACTCGCTCTGCGGCTGGGCGGCCATCGGCGGGGCAGCCGGGGCCGGGGCGGCGATCGGCGTCGCACGCTCGGGACCGCCGAAGGTGTAGCGCAGGCCGGCCAGGATGGTGTGGTTGCGGTACTCGCCCTTGGAGGTCACCGGGCCCAGTTCGAACTCCGGATCGACGGTGGCGAAATACCGGTAATCCAGCGTCAGCGCGACATTGTCGTTGATCGCATAGGATGCGCCGATGATGCCCTGATAGGCGAAGACCCAGTCGCGGTCGCTGGCGCCGTTCAGCGACTGCTTGACCCCGGCGATACCGGCACCGGCACCGATATAGGGGGTGATCGGCAGGCCGATGTTGATGTCGTACAGCAGGTTGCCCATGAAGGCGACCGAGCTCATCCTGCCGCCCAGTCCGTTCAGGGCGGGGGTGGCGCTGCTGGTGCTGTCGACGCTGTTGCGCCACCGCCAGGCGGCCTCCAGCTCGGCACGCAGGCCCATCGCGGTGGCGTAGCCGACCGACAGGTCGCCGATGCCGCCGATCTTGAATTCCTCCTTCAGGCCCAGGCCGGGAGCCGGATAGCTGCTGAGGTCGGCATCCTCGGTCCAGTTCACGCCGGCCCCCGCACCGACATAGAAGCCTTCCGTACCGGCGAAAGCGGCGGTCGGGATGGCCAGCGAAGGAAGGGCGACGGTCAGTGCCGTGCCCAGCAAAATCCCACGCATCGTCATGTTCTTGTTCCCATCGTTGACGGCGTTGGTCGATCGGGACATCCCGGCCTGCGGCGAAATGCGTGACAGAACGGGCTCCGGCCCCGACAATGGATACGGATCGGCAGCTTCCAATCCTGCTGCCGCACGCCCATTTTCCCTGTTGCAGATTTGCCTCAGCCGGCTCAGAGGCATTTCCTCACGCGATAACAATAGCTTGGACAGACACCGCGATGCTTTCTACCCCGGACGGTTCGGTCGAATACCCCCTCTGCACCACTCCCGATCCCGGCGGCTGGCAGGAGGTTGCGCCCGGTGTGTTGTGGATCCGCCTGTCCCTCCCCTTCCAACTCGACCACATCAATGTCTGGGCACTGGACGGCGGCGCCCTCGGCTGGACGCTGGTCGATTGCGGGCTCGGCGATCCGCGCAGCCGCGCGGTGTGGGAGGTGCTGCTGCGCGATGCGCTGGGTGGGCGTCCGGTGGAGCGGGTGGTCGTCACCCATTTCCATCCCGACCATATCGGCGCCGCCGCCTGGCTGGTGGAGCGGACCGGCGCCGGCTTCGCCACCTCGCTGACCGAATGGCTGTTCGCCCGCACCCTGTCGGCCGGCAACGATGCCGCCACCGACGCGGTGGTCGAGCAGTTCTATCGCCGCTGCGGCCTGGAGGAGGATACGCTGCAATCGCTGCTCGCCCGCAAGGGGGCCTACAGCCGCGGCGTGCCCGCCGTGCCGGCGACGCTGACGCGCCTGCGGGCCGGCGACCGGCTGCCGGTGGGCGACCGCCACTGGACGGTGATCGGCGGCAGCGGCCATACGGCGGAACCGGTCAGCCTCTACCGGCCGGCCGGCGGCGGCAGCCCGGACCTGCTGATTTCGGGCGACCAGATTCTACCCCGCATCAGCCCGAACATCAGCGTCTGGCCGTCCGAGCCGGACGCCGATCCGCTCGCCGACTATCTCGCCAGCCTTGGGGGATGGAGCGTCCTACCGGCGGACACGCTGGTCCTGCCCTCCCACGGCCGCCCCTTCCGCGGCCTGCACCGGCGTGCGGAGGAATTGGCTCTCCATCATGGGGAGCGGCTGGCCGAGATCGAGACGCTGTGCACGGAACCCCGGACCGCCGCAGCGGTCACACGGGCGCTGTTTCCGCGCCCGCTCGACCCGCAGCAGATGCTTTTCGCCGTGGGCGAGGCGGTGGCCCACCTCAACCACCTGATCCGGCAGGGGCGGCTGGAGCGGGTCACCGGACCGGCTGGCAAGCCGGCGTCGCTTTCGTCGGCCGACCTCTACCGCCGGCCGGCCGCCATCGCAGCGGCCTGACGGCGGTCACTCGGTGACGATCTCGAACTCGTGCGGATCGAGCAGCGTCGCCACAGACAGGGTTTTCAGCGTCTTCGGGTCGTCGGTGCGCTTCATCTGGGCATGCTGGGTGCCCATGCCGTCCTTACGGATGGCGATCACTTCCCAATAGCCGCCGCTGGGGGACAGCTTGCGATAAATCTGTCCCTCGACCACCTCGCGCTTCCTGCGCATTTTCGTTCTCCAAAACCCGTCCCATGCCGGCGACCGTCACAGTCGCCGCGAAGGGCGCCATTGAAGCACAAAAACCCCCTGCCGTGGCGAGTGTCCGTTCGGTGACCCTTTGCCGATGCCGCATTTGCGTTGTTGCGACGCAGCACGTCCGGGGCACCCCCGATGACCCTTTGCCGCAGGGCTCTTTCAGAGTGGAACTAAAGGCGCGGCTGTGGGTTCATAGCGGTCATGAACACCGATCTCGACGTGCTTGTCTTCGCGACCCGCCTGGTTGATGAACTGGGTGAAACCGCGATTCGAATGAGCCGCGTTCGTCTTGTCGAACTCACGGCCGCCAACCACACCCGTGCCGCCGCCTTCTGGCGGGAGGTGATGGGCACATGCGAACGGCTGCTGACCGAGAGGTCGGGCCGGCGCGTGGCGACCGGGCTCTCTTCCCAGGCAATTGCCGCGGCGCAGCCAGCCATGGCCCAGCACCGTGTCGCCTATGTTCCCCGACCTATTCCCTGACCGGCTCATTCATCAAGCCCGGGCATTTCTTTAAATCCTCAAAGAAAAAGGGCCGGCACAGAGTGCCGGCCCTTTCGCGCGGAACGCAGAAGCGTTTCGCTTACTTCACTTCGGCGTACTGGCCGTTGTGCCACTTGTACCAGACATAGGCCGGGCTGGTGACGTCGCCCTTGGCGTCGAACCCGATCTTGCCGATGACGGTGTCGTAGCTGCCCTTGCGCATGACGTCGGCAACCTTGGCAGCGTCGGTCGAGTTCGCCTGCTTCACCGCGTTCGCCCAGATCTGGAGAGCGGCGTAGGTGTACAGGGTGTAGCCTTCCGGCTCGTAGCCCGCCTTGCGGAACTTCTCCACGACGGCCTTGGCGTCCGGCTTCTCGCGCGGATCCGGACCGAAGGTCATCATGGTGTCCTCGCCGGCGTCGCCGGTGATGGCCCAGTACTCGTTGGTCACCAGCGCGTCACCCGACACGATGATGGCCTTCAGGCCCTGGTCCTTCATCTGGCGGGCGATCAGGCCGGCCTCGGTGTGGTAGCCACCGACATAGACGGCGTCGATGTTCGCCTGCTTCAGCTTCGACACCAGAGCGGAATAGTCCTTCTCACCGGCCGTGTAGGCTTCGTAGATGGCTTCCTTCTGGCCGCCGGCGTTCAGCGCCTTCTGCGTCTCGTCGGCCAGACCCTTACCATAGGCCGACTTGTCGTGCAGGATGGCGATGTTCTTGCCCTTGTACTTGTCCAGCAGATACTTGCCGGCGATCAGGCCCTGCTGGTCGTCACGGCCGCAGACGCGGAAGACGTTCTTCAGGCCCTGCTCGGTCAGCTTCGGGTTGGTCGAAGCCGGGGAGATCTGCAGCATGCCTTCCTCGGCATAGACCTGGCTGGCCGGGATCGACGAGCCCGAGCAGAAGTGACCGGCCACGAACTTCACACCGGCCTTGGCCAGCTGGTTGGCGACGGCCACGGCCTGCTTGGGATCGCAGGCGTCGTCGCCGACTTCCAGCTTCAGCTTCTGGCCCAGAACACCGCCGGCGGCATTGATGTCCGCGACGGCCTGCTCCATGCCCTTCTTCATCTGCTCGCCGAAGGTGGCGTACTGGCCGGTGATCGGGCCGGCGGTGGCCACCGCGATGTCGGCCTTGGCGGCCGTGGCGGAGAGCGCGGTCGCCGCGATCGCGGCGAGAAGGGACAGCTTGAATTTCATGGGTGTGCTTGCTCCCTGTTCTATGAAGTGGTCCCTGTTGCAACATACCCCCGGCCCTTTCGGGCCTTGCCGCCGGGTCCCCTCCGGCGGGTTCCAGAATACCATACCTCGAGTGGCGCACAGTGCGACAGTTTCGCGGGCACCAATCAGCCGTACGGTCTAATTCCTTATGTCTAGTCGCACCTGCTTAACCGGCCCTGCTCAACCGGTGATGCCGGTGCGGTCGCGCCAGGCGAACGGTCCCGCGCGCTCATAGAGCCACGGATACTGGTTGACCATGCGTCGCGCGATGGCGATGCGGTGTGCGGTGAGCGTGATCAGGCCGATCACGACGGTGTGGACGATGAAGCCCCACAAGGACAGCAGCTGCTCGCCGAACAGGCCCCAGGCAAGGAAGCGGTCGCCCACCCCCAGCAGCAGCGAGTAGGCCAGCACGCTGGAGACCGGCTTCCACCCCTCCGCCAGCGTCTGCCCGGTCAGAACCCCGCAGCCGCCGAACACCAGCACCGTCAGGAACACGAACACCGGAAGCGATGAGCCGAGGATCGTTTCCATCTCAGTGTCCCCCTTCCAGATAGGCCGCGCGAACCTCCGGGTCGGCCAGCAGCTGCGCCCCGGTTCCCGTCATCGTGAT
>NZ_WHOS01000090.1 GCF_013340935.1 Azospirillum melinis
TTTATTCGTTGTAGCAGAAGCCGGCATCCGAGTTGTAGTACGGTCTCGTGGGCTCGGAGTTGTGTATAAGAGCCAGCCCGTCCCCCATGTCCTCGCTCCTTTCCGATCTTCGCATCGTCGAAGTCTCGGCCTTCGTCGCGGCTCCGCTGGGCGGCATGACCCTGGCCCAGCTGGGTGCGGAGGTGATCCGCATCGACCCCATCGGCGGCAACATCGACTACCGCCGCTGGCCGCTGGCACCCAACGGCACCAGCCTCTATTGGACGGCGCTGAACAAGGCGAAGCGGTCGGTCACCCTGGCGCTCGACAGGCCGGAGGGGCGGGACATCGCCCAGGCCATCATCACCGCGTCGGGCGAGGATGCCGGCTTTCTGCTGACCAACCTGCCGGCCAGCGGCTGGATGGGCTATGAGGCGCTGTCCGCCAGGCGCGACGACCTGATCATGCTGCGGCTGACCGGCAATCCGGACGGATCGGCCGCGGTGGATTACACCGTCAATTGCGCCGGCGGATTCCCGATGGCGACGGGCAGGGGAGGGGAGCCGGTGAACCATGTCCTGCCGGCCTGGGATGTGGCGGCCGGCCTCTACCTCGCCACCGGGCTGCTGGCGGCGGAACGGCAGCGGCGCCGCACCGGCCGGGGGCAGGAGGTGACGGTGGCGCTGGCCGACGTGATGCTGGCCACCGTCGGCAATCTCGGCTACCTCGCCGACGTGCGGGTGAACGGCGCCGTGCGTCCGCCGATGGGCAACGACCTGTACGGCGCCTATGGCCGCGACTTTCCCACCGCCGATGGGCGGCGCGCGATGGTCGTCGCCATTTCCAACCGCCAGTGGAAGGCGCTCGGCAAAGCGACCGGGCTGGCCGACAGGCTGGCGATGATCGGCCCGCTGATGGGCGTGGACATGGACGACGAAGGCGGACGCTTCCAGGCCCGCGATGCGATCTCCGCCCTGCTCGCCCCCTGGTTCGCCGCGCGCACGCTGTCGCAGGTGGAAAGTGCGTTCGCCGGCTCGGGCGTGCTGTGGGGGCCCTACCGCGATTTCGGCCAGCTCGTCGCCGAGGATGCCCGCTGCTCCACCGCCAACCCGCTTTTCCGCGAGATCGACCAGCCCGGCGTCGGGTCGCTGCTGGTTCCCGGATCGCCGCTCGGCTTTCCCGGCATGGGGGAACGCACCGACCATCGCCCGGCCCCCGGTCTGGGGCAGGACACCGACGCGGTGCTGGCCGATCTGCTGGGGCTGCCGTCCGCGGAGATCGGCCGCCTTCACGATGCCGGCATCGTTGGATAGGGGGGATAGGGAGGATAGGGCGATCCGGCGGATCCCGTCCGGCGAGGCCGGAACGGTTCACTCGGCAAGGTGCGGCCCCGCAGTCGGTCCGATCGTCAGGGTCGCGGACATGCCGACACGGATGCGTTGTTTCTGCGCGTCGGACAGGGGCGGCAGCGCCACGCGAACGGCGAAGGATGCGCCGGTCGACGCCCCCCCGTCACCGGCCGTCGCCTGCTGCGCGACCCAGGCGACCCGCCCGGACAACCGACTGTCCGGAAAGGCTTCGCCGGTCACGTCGACCGGCTGACCGACGCGCAGGCTGTTGATATCCATCTCGTCGACCTGCGCCGTGACCGCCAGGCTATCCATCTCGGCAATCAGGAACAGGTTTTGGTTCTGGGACAGCCCGGCCCCGACCTCGACCGCTGCGACACCGGGCGTATTAGCCGAAGAGGCGGCTGACGCCTTCATGACCATGCCGGAGGCCGGAGCCCTCACCACCGCACGCTCCACTTGCCGACGCAGATCCTCGACCTTCGCCAGGGCGCCCGTATGCTCCAGTTCGGCCATGCGGACGGCGTCGCGCCCGCCCCTTTTCGCGGTGGTGGCCAGCTCCTCTTCCGCCGCCTGACGGTTGAGCGCCTGCGTTTCGGCCTGTTTCAGCAGATCCTCATACTCCTGCCGCGGAATGATGCCCTGGGCAATCAGGGGCTTGGCATCCTGCACACGGCGTTGCGCCTGCTCGGCCTCCCGCCGCGCGGCGGCCAGCTGACGCTGCGCACGCGCCATCTCCGCGCCGGTCGCCCAGTTCCTGATCTCGTCCAGATGCTGCGCGGTCTTGAGACGGGCAGCCTCCGCGTCGCGCGCGCGCATATCCATATCGAAGCCGTCGATGATCAGCAGGACCTGACCGGCTTCGACCCGCTGGCCATACTCGAACCGCTTTTCCTTCACCGATCCGGCGAAGGGGGCCACCACCGTCACCGTGCGGCCCGGTTCGACCGTTCCAGCCACCGACAGGACGGGAAGGGACAGGACGGGAAGTGGCACGGCCTTCTCCGGTTCACCCTCCCGAGGCGTCGGCGCGGCCCTGTCGGCCGGGACGCGGCTTGCCGACAGCATTGCCTGCGCATCCTCGAACCAGGACGGGCCGCTCAGGACCAGGCCGGCGCACAGGGCGCCGCCGCAGAACCACGCCAGCCTGTCCAGGGTCCGCCGCCGCGTTCCGCCGGCCGCCGGTCGCGGTGCCTGCACGCTCATCGACCCGCTCCTTGCATTCCTGTCGACCGCATCGGCGTTCACTCCCCGCGCAACGCCGCGACCGGTTCCAGGCGGGACGCCTGCATCGCCGGGTAAAGCCCGAAGAACAGCCCCACCCCGCTGGACATGCCGAGCCCCAGCGGCAGCGACGGGACGGACGGCGCGAACGCCCACCCCGCATTCCAGGCATAGACCGCCGCCGCCGCGAGGCCCAGGAGGGCGCCCGCCATCCCACCGCTGAGCGAGAGGGCCAGCGCTTCGGCCAGGAACATCGCGCAGACATCGATGGGCCGGGCGCCCAGGGCCATGCGCAAGCCGATTTCGCGCCGCCGCTCGACCACGCCCATCAGCATCACATTCATCACGCCGACCCCGCCGACAATCAGCGATACGCCGCCGATGGCGGCCAGCAGCAGGGTGTGGACCCGCGCCTGATCGCTCATGGCGACGATCAGCTGGCGGGCGCTCTGCACCATGACCGGGCGGGGATGGGCGCCGCCGGAGAAATGATTGGTCATCGACTGCCGCACGTCCCGATCGTCGGCACCCGGCATCTTGCGGACAACGAGGTTGGTGATGTCGCTGTTGGCCGACACCCGCCGCACGCCGGACAGGGGCACGAAGGCCGTGCTGTCGACATCCAGCGGCAACACCGGGTTCGGCGTGCTGCCGGCGAGAACGCCGACCACCGTATGATTGTATCCACCCATCCGCAGCAGGCCGCCCGGCACCGGGGGGTGGCCGTCTTCCGCCAGTCGGCGGGCCAGCCCGGCCCCGAGGACGACGACGGTCGCGGCGCGGTCCCCCTCCGTCAGCGTCCGGCCCTGCGCGGCTTTGGCCTGGACCAGCGCAAAGAACTCCGGGGTGACGCCGGCGACGGCGCTGGGCAGGCGGGTGCGCCCCTGGCGGATCTCCACCCCCAGCATCGTCAGCGGCGCGACCTCATCGACGCCGGGAAGCGCCCGCAGCCGGTCGACATCGGCACGGGTCAGGACCGCCGGCCGGCCGGACAGGCTGAAATCCTTCTGGACCGTCAGGATGTCCGCCCCCATGGCGAGGAACTGGCGCATGGAGTGTTCCCTGGCATTCTCGCCGATGGAGATCAGGGCGACCACCGCCGCCGTTCCGATGGCGATGCCGAGCAGGGCCAGGAGCGAGCGCTGTCGCATCGCTCCAAGGTTGCGCAACGCGTCCGCCGCCAGCGCCCGCCACCGGCGCCCGCCGCTTTCCCCGTCAGCCATCGGCCTCCCGGGCATCACGGGACGGCCCCGGACGCCGCGCTGTCCAGCCGTCCGTCCCGCATCACCAATTGCCGCCCGCAACGCGCCGCGATGGCGGGATCATGGGTGACGAGCGCCACGGTCACCCCCAGATCGGCGTTCAGGGCGAAGAACAGGTCGATGATCTGGCGCGCGGTGGCGCTGTCCAGATTTCCCGTCGGCTCGTCGGCCAGCAGCAGGGCGGGATCGCCGACCACCGCGCGGGCAACCGCGACGCGCTGGCGCTGGCCCCCCGACATCTCCTCAGGCCGGTGATGCAGCCGGTCAGCCAGCCCGACCCGCTCCAGCATCGCCGCCGCACGGTCGCGGCCCAGGCGCGGCGGCACGCCGCGGTACAGGAACGGCAGGGCGACATTCTCCAGCGCCGTCAGCCGGGGCAGCAGATGGAAGGACTGGAAGACGAAGCCGATGCGGCGGTTGCGCAGTGCCGCCAGCCGGTCCGCCGAGGCCGCACCGACCTCCTCCCCCTCGAAGCGGAGCCGCCCGGAATCCGGACGGTCCAGCAGCCCCATCAGCGAGAGAAGCGTCGATTTTCCCGACCCCGAAGACCCGACGATGGCGCAGACCTCGCCCTTCCGGATGTCCAGCGACACGTCGCGCAGCACCTGCACCGCGCCTGCCGCACGGCCATGGCTCTTATGCACGCCGTCGAGAGCGAGGATGGTCATGCGGCGCCTCACGGACCGGCGGCAGGCGTGTTGGCGGGCGACACCAGCCGGAGGGAGACTCCCTCCTCGCCGGTGGGACGGGCGTAGGCCGCCAGCGGCAGGCTGTCGGCGGAAGCCGCCAGTGCCGGCGCCGCGATGTCCGGCGCCGCGACGGGGGGAAGCGCTATCTCGGGCGGCGCGCAGCAACCGGCCGCCAGCGTGCACAGCAGCGCCGGGAGCAACGCCGGCCTGGGCCGGAGGGTGGGGATGGGGGCGCGCATCATGGCGGTGGGTCGTTCAACTGGATGCCCCAGGTGTCGATGGTGGTGCCGACCTGGAGGTCCAGCAGGACGAGCGCATCGAGATAGGCCACCAGCGCCGCCAGCTCGCCGCTTTCGGCTGAGCGCAGCTGGTCCTGGAACGACACGACCTGGAAATTGCTCGACCGTCCGGCGCGCAGCTTGGCCATCTCGCCGGCCAGCGTCCGTTCGCCCAGTTCCCGCACCTGCCGGCTGAGCGTGTATTGACGCCACATGGCGTCGACCGTCCGCACCCCGTCGCGCACCTGCTGATCGACCTGGGCGCGCAGCTGTTCCAGCGCAACCTCGTTCTGCCGCAGGCCGACGCTTGCCTGGACCTCCTGCTGTTTCAGGGACAGGTCGTTGATGGGGATGTTGAGCTGAAGCCCGGCCCGCAGGTCGGTCTTGGTGGCGGGCAGCTTTTCCGACGCCCGCCAGCCGCTGCGCCCGGCTCCCGGCACGCTCACCCCGGCGACCACCGAAACATCCCACAGCCGTTGATTGCGGGCGACATCCAGTCCGATGCGCGCGCTTTCGATGGCGACCAACTGCGACAGGTAGTCCGGCCGGTTGTCGAAGGCCAGCGCCCTCACCTCGTTCACGTCGATCCGCACCGGTTTCGCCGTCAGCCGGTCGGCGGGAACGACCCGCGTGTCGAGATCGAGCGCCAGCAGCGTCAGCAGTGCGAGCCGCGCGGCATCGAACGCGCTTTGCGCCTGCAACAGCGCCAGTTCCTGGGCCGCCGTCGTCGCCTGGGCCTGGAACAGCTCGACCGCGGCCATTCGTCCTGCGGCGATCAGCGCCCGGTTGGTCGCTTCCAGATCGCGGGCGCGTTGCAGGGCGCCGTCGGCGAGGGCGATCTGCTGGCGGGTTTGAACGAACTGGTGATAGGCGCGGGCGATGTCGGTCACGGTGTTGGCGACCGCGGTCTTCAGGCGAAGCTGGTTGTAGCGCTCCTGCAACCGCGCGATGCGCACCGGAGCCATCGTGGTGTCGTAGCCGGCCCCCTTCAGCAGTGGTTGGATGACCGACAGGGTGAGTGCCGACTCCCCCCGCGACAGTCCGCCGTCCGGCTGCCGCCGGCTGCTCTGCCGCAGATCCCAGCCGAACGCGATGATGGTGCCCAGCGGCGTCAGCGTTTGCACCGTCGGCGACAGGTCGATGGCGACCCCGCGGCTGCCGCCGGTGCGGTCGGCATCGACGGTGGACAGCAGATTTCCGCGGGGGGTGAAGGCGGACTCCGCGACATGCAGGTTGTAGGCGTCGAGAACCCGCTGCAGATAAGCTCCGCGGACTCCGCTGTTCCGCCGCAGCCCGAGATAGACCGCCTCAGGCAGGGTCAGACGCAGTTCGGGACCGGTTGCCGGCGGCGTCGGCCCGGATCCGTCATGGGCATAGCGGGGGTGCGGAGCCATCTGTGCGTGCGAGATCTCCGCACCGCCAACGGCGGTTCCCAGAGCCAGGGCAACCGCCATGCAGCGTATGATCGCAGGACATGCGTTCAGAGCGCTCGGAACCGCCACGGAGACACCTTTGACACAACCATAACTGTCAATACCATACGCAATGCGCCATGGACAGGAAAAGACCGGACGGCACGGACGATGTTGCCGGTCCTCGCCCCCTGTGTCGGGCCTTGGATGCGGACAGTCGTCCGGCCGGCCGGCTTCTTCCCTCCGGGGGCAGCGTTCAGGTCTTCAGATCGACGGGCTTGTACGAAGGCGGAGGTGATGCCTCGTCCGTGGTCTGGGCGGAGGATTTGTCGGTGGCGGGATCGGTGAGGGAGGAAGCCAGCCAGTGTGCGGTTCCGTTTGACCCTGACTGGTCGCGTCCGGTCACGCCCTTCAGCAGCCGCTCGGCAAGCTGCGCCGCGTCCTCGCTCCGCGCCTTCATCCGGTCAAGCCGCGTGCCGCCGCCGGACGCCGGAGAGGACGCATCACTTTTCTCCCCTCGCAACTCCCTCTGCTGAGCTTCGTAGGTCGCTTTGGATTCCTTTATGCCCTGAGCGAATCTTTCGTATTGTTCTGGCAGAAAATTTTCTTTTACATATTTAAGCTCTTCTTCTTCTGTCATTTTCCCAGATTTTGTGCCAACTGAGTCATTCATCTTGCCTACGGTCGATACGAAATCATCGATATCATCTCCACTGTCGGCGACGTTACTGCCACCTTCGCCGCCACCAACTTGAACGCCTTTATCTGTTGTCTCCAGGCGATAGGATAAGGCATAGCCAGATTTTCCATTCAAGTCAGTTCCGAAGTCTGACGTAATATTTACAGAAATCTCGCCATCAGCAGATCTGAAATCTGCCTTGAATCCCGCGACGCTTCCGGTCTCCTCGATTTTTTTCTTGGCGGCAGCGGCGGTGTCTTGCATGAATTTCTTCAAAGCGGAACCGCCCGCAAGCGTGACGTTGGGGCCGTTGTAATCCGTGATCGCTCCAGCCATTTTTCACGATCCGTCATCGGGATGATCGACGTACATCACCATGTGAGGTGCGACCGATGCCTGTTGTGTCGAGGGGTAGGGGAAGAGCGTGGATGCGTTCAGGATCCAGATGTCGAACGCATCAGGCCGTCCCACAATCAGGTCTTCAGATCGACGGGCTTGTAGGAAGGCGGAGGCGACGCGTCGTCCGCGGTCTGGGCGGAGGATTTGTCGGTGGCGGGATCGGTGAGGGAGGAAGCCAGCCAGTGTGCGGTTCCGTTCGACCCTGACTGGTCGCGTCCGGTCACGCCCTTCAGCAACCGCTCGGCAAGCTGCGCCGCGTCCTCGCTCCGCGCCTTCATCCGGTCAAGCCGCGTGCCGCCGCCAGACGCCGGAGAGGACGCATCGCCTTTCTCCCCCCGAAGCTCCCTTTGCTGAGCTTCGTAGGCCGCTTTGGATTCCTTTATGCCCTGAACTACCTTTTCGTACTGATCCGGTGTAAAATTCTCTTTCACAAAATTCAAATGTTCTTCTTCTGTCATTTTAACCGATTGTGCGGCCGATGCGTCATTCATATCAGCCATCATCGAATGGAATCGCTCTATATCTTCGTTACTGGCTGTAACTCCGGTTACTCCTTCTCCGTGAGCAATCCGAGTGCCATTTTCACTTGTATCCATTTCGTAAGATAGGCCATACCCTGATTGCCCATCAGACCCCACCATCAACTTCGACGTGATCTTGACTGATATATCCCCAGTTGCCGATGTAAAGCCTGCCTTGAATCCCTCAAGATTTCCATCGACAGCTATTTTTTTCTTTGCCTCAGAAACTGACTTCTCCATAAAGCTCTTAAGATCTTTTCCGCCAATCATAGTAAAATTGGGAGCATTGAAGTTTCCTATTCCAACCATTTTCAGCACTCCCTTATGTCAGGCGGTTGAGGGCGCTAATAAATGCTCATCAGTGCAACTTGTCTCAACAGATCATAGTAATTTATGATCTTGAACTTCGAGTATACACAATGAGCGAGATTTATTAGCGCCGGGTGTTTTAGCGGATGCTGAACACAATCGCACCCGTGCAGGTCGGAGAAGGTTGCTGGCTGACACTCGGGGTCGGACATTGAGCGGTCACGCCAAGCGGTGTGGCGAAAGCCGTCAGTGTCCCGCAGAGCGGGCCGTTCTTAACCTGCTGTCCCGGTCGCGACCACGAAAAGCTGCAAGTCTTGCCGCCCCCCGACACGGTCAAGACGCCGCTGTCCGGCTGGCCGGAGGAAAAGCTGGATGTGCCCGTTCCCGAGGCACCGTTGTTGATCGAGCTCGGCAGGCCGATGCTGGTCCCCGACACCGTGACGGTTTGGCCGGACAGGTTCTGCACGACGACACCGGTGGTTCCCGCCAGAGCCGGCATGGCGAACAGCAGGGAGGCCGCAAAGCCCATCGCTCCGGCAAATTTGACCGACATTAAAAGTCCTCCAGTTTTTGGTCTCAACGCCCGAGACCTCCCGGCATGGTAGTCTCACTGGCGGATGACAACACCTTTATAGCGCAATTCTATCTCGCAAGACAATGCATGAAGGTGGAAAAATAGAATCCAATAAATCCTTAGATAGCAAATTTAGTATTTCTGCTCCTGTCTTTCACAGGCTCTGTTGCAAGGTTTGCCGACAGGCACGGGATGATGGTTACGGGCATCCCGTGAGGTCCGCCACCGATTGGCCTCCTCCAGCGTCCAGCCATTCCGCCGCCTGCCGGCAGACCTTGCAACAGGGCCCGAACGCGTCCCCGGACGTCGATGCGGTGCTTGCGGGACGAAGGACGCTGCCCTCCCGGCACGGGCCCGGACGCCTCCGGCATGACCATGGTCTGACCGTTTCGTCGCCATGTCGCTTTGGGCCGCCGTTGCCTATGCAGACTGCGACGCCTGATCCGGGTAATGTCCGCCCAGCGTCTCCGACAGGCGGCTGCCGGCGGCCAGCAGCAGGGGCGCCATCACCGCCACCCGCTCCCCGGTGAAGCGGGTCAGCGGTCCCGACAGGGTCAACGCGCCGACCAGCCCGTCCCGTTGTGAAAAGACCGGCACGGCGGCGGCCCCGGTCTCGGACTCGCGCTCGCCGAAGGAGAGCAGAGGCAAGGCGGCGAAGTCAGCCGCCGATCCCTGCCCGGCGAAGCGGGTGAGCACATGGCCGGCGGCACCCCGGTCCAGAGGCAGGCGGTCGCCTTCATGGACGTGATCGCGGATCGCCTGCGTCGAATCCTCGCGGAAGGCGCAGATGCGCCACGCCCCTTCGCGCCGGAAGAAGGAGGCGCTTTCCCCGCTCTCCCGCATCAGCTGGCGCAGCACCGGCCGGACATGGTCCTCCAGCCGCAGGGAGCGCTGGTAGAGCCCCCCCAGCCGCATCAGCTCCGGGCCGAGCCGGTAGGACTTGTCCTGGTGGCGGACGAGATAGCCGGCCCTTTCCAGCGACACGGTCAGCCGCAGGATGGTGCTCTTGTAGAGCCCGGTCCGCGCCGCGATCTCGGTCAGGCTCAATGCATGATCGCCCGCCTGGAAGCAGCCGACGATGCTCAATGCCCGATCGACGGACTCCACTCCCCCGGCGGATGCGGCGGTCGTGGTCGGCTTCGCATCGGTCATGTCGCACCCTTCATTGGCAGCTTCGGCGTGCATTCTTCCTCGACACCGCCATCGGCCGTCAAGGACGGCCCGAACAAGTCCCAGGCGTGAGAAAAGTGCGGGGGCAAATGGTTCAGGCTTGACGCAATTTGCCTTCGTATGTTCTCTTAGATGAAACACAGTTCTATCTAACAGAACTTTTGCGAGGCGAAGGGTGGAACGCTACAAGCTGTTCATCGATGGGGACTGGTGCGATCCGGTTTCCAACGCGTGGTTCGAGACGACGGAGCCCTTTTCGGGGCGGGCCTGGGCGGAGATCCCGCGCGGCACGCAGGCAGATGCGGACCGCGCGGTGGAGGCGGCGCACCGCGCCTTCCTGTCGCCGGACTGGGCCGGGCTGACGGCGACCCAGCGCGGCGCGCTGCTGCGCCGGCTGGCCGGGCTGATCGAGGACAATGTCGACCGGCTGGGCGCCATCGAGCAGCGCGACAACGGCAAGCTGATGGCCGAGGTCAGCGGGCAGGTGCGGAACGTCGCCCAATGGTTCCATTACTATGCCGGGCTGGCCGACAAGGTTCAGGGCGCCGTCGTGCCGATCAACAAGGCCGACGTCTTCAACTATGTGAAGTACGAGCCGCTCGGCGTCGTCGTCGCCATCACCCCGTGGAATTCGCCGCTGGCGCTGACCACCTGGAAGATGGCTCCGGCTCTGGCGGCCGGGAACACCATCGTCATCAAGCCGTCGGAATACACCTCCGCCTCCATCCTGGAGCTGGCGAAGCTGGCGCATGAGGCGGGTTTCCCGCGCGGCGTCGTCAACGTCGTCACCGGCTTCGGCGGGGAAGTGGGCGAGCCGCTGGTGCGCCATCCCCTGACCGCCAAGATCGCCTTCACCGGCGGCGACATCGGCGGCCAGCGCGTCAACGAGGCCGCGGCGCCGGGCCTGAAGAAGGTGACGCTGGAGCTGGGCGGCAAGTCGCCGAACATCGTCTTCGACGACGCCGACCTCGACCAGGCGGTGAAGGGCGCCATCTCCGGTGTGTTCGGCGCCTCGGGACAGACCTGCATGGCCGGTTCGCGCCTGCTGGTCCAGAAGACCATGCACGATGCCTTCGTGGGCAAGCTGGTCGCGGCGGCGGGCGAGGCGCGCATCGGCGACCCGTCCAGGATGGACACGCAGATCGGCCCCATCGCCACCCGTCCGCAGTGGGAGAAGATCCTGCGGATGATCGACATGGCGAAGGACGAGGGCGCGGTCTGCGCGCTCGGCGGCCATGCCCTGTCGGGGCCGGACTACGGCCAGGGGCAGTTCGTGGCGCCGACCATCTTCACCCAGGTGCGCAACGACATGCGCATCGCCCAGGAGGAGGTGTTCGGCCCGGTCCTCTGCGTCATCCCCTTCGAGGACGAGGACGATGCGCTGCGCATCGCCAACGACGTCGAGTTCGGCTTGGCGGCCGGCGTGTGGACCCGCGACCTGCACAGGGCGATGTACTGCGTCGACCGGCTGCGCGCCGGGACGGTGTGGGTGAACAATTACCGCTCGACCAGCTTCACCACGCCCTTCGGCGGCTACAAGCGCTCCGGCCTCGGCCGCGAAGGGGGCGTGGAGGCGATCAAGGAATATCTCCAGACCAAGTCCGTCTGGATCACCACGAAACCCAACCGCGCCAACCCCTTCGTGCTCGGCTGAGGCCGGGCCGGCGCGGCTTGTCCTCCGGGAGCATTCCCATGTCCGAAATTCCCATCTCCGAAGCGACTATCGACAGCGCCGCCGGCTGGTGGCGGACGTCGATCATCGACATCCATCCGGGTTCGATCCGGGTGCGCGGCTATGCCATAGAGGAGCTGATCGGCACGATCGGCTTCCCCGACATGGTCTGGCTGATGCTGCGCGGCGAGCTGCCGACACCGGCACAGGGCCGGTTGCTGGGGGCCGCGCTGGTGGCGGCGGTGGATCACGGGCCGCAGGCGCCGTCCATCGCCACCGCCCGCATGGCCGCCACCTGCGGCGTCGGGCTGAACAACGCCATGGCGTCCGGCATCAACGCGCTGGGCGACGTCCATGGCGGTGCCGGCCAGCAATGCATGGACCTCTACGCCGCCGTCGCCGCCCGCATGGCCAATCACGGAGCGGACGGCATGTCCGTGGCCGGGGCGGCGGAGAGTGAAATCGCCGCCCGGCTGGAGCGGCGCGAGCATATCCCCGGCTTCGGCCACCGCTTCCATCCCGTCGATCCGCGCGCCGGCCGGCTGCTGGCCCTGGTGGAGGCGGCGGCGGGGGAGGGCGCCGTGACGGGAGAAGCTGCCGCCATCGGCCGCGCGGTGGAGGATGCGCTGGCCGCGCGCAAGGGCAGGCGGCTTCCGATGAACATTGACGGCGCCACCGCCGTGGTGTTCGCCGAACTCGGTTTCCCGTCCGGGCTCGGGCGCGGGCTGTTCGTGCTGTCGCGCTCGGTCGGCATCATGGCGCACGCCTGGGAGCAGTCGCAGCAGGGCGGCCGCATCAAGGGGCCGATGCCGCCGTCCATCCCCTACCGCTATGACGGGGCGTCGCCGCGTCCGGTTCCAGCAGAGTTTCCGGGAGACGGAGCATGACCGACCATTCCCCCGCCGACTCCCCCGCCGAATCTGTTGGCAAGCCGCTCCCTCTGGCCGGCGTCAAGGTCGTCGATTTCGGCCATACGGTGATGGGGCCATCCTGCGCCATGATCCTCGCCGACCTCGGTGCCGACGTGGTGAAGGTCGAACCGGTGCCCAACGGCGAGCCGACCCGCCATCTGAAGGGCTTCGGCACCGGCTATTTCGGCTATTTCAACCGCAACAAGCGCTCCATCGCCATCGACCTGAAGACGCCGGAGGGCCGGGACATCGCGCATCGCCTCGTCGCCGAGGCCGACGTGCTGGTGGAGAATTTCGCCCCCGGCACGATGGAGCGGCTGGGGCTGGGCGCCGACGCGCTGGCCCGCATCAACCCGCGCCTGATCTATGCCAGCCTGAAGGGATTCCTCGACGGCCCCTATGCCGGCCGCCTCGCGCTCGACGAGGTGGTGCAGATGATGACCGGGCTCGCCTACATGACCGGGCCGAGCGGCCGGCCGCTGCGCGCCGGCACGTCGGTCGTGGACATCACCGGCGGCATGTTCGCCGTCATCGCCATCCTGGTGGCGCTGCGCGAGCGGGAGCGGATCGGCAAGGGCCAGACCATCGAGACCGCCCTGTTCGAAACCACGGTGTTCCTGATGGGGCAGCATCTCTGCTACGCCGCCCAGGCGGACGGGCCGATCCCGCCGATGCCGGAGCGCGTGTCGGCCTGGGCGGTCTACGAGACCTTCCGCACCGCCGACGGGCGGCCGATCTTCGTCGGCATCACCACCGACAGCCATTGGGAGCGGTTCTGCGCCATCATCGACCGGCCGGACCTGCGCGACGATCCCATGTTCCGCACCAACAACGACCGCATCGCCGCCCGGCCGCGTCTGCTGCCGCTGTTGACGGCGCTGTTCGGCAGCCTGTCGATGGAGGAGGCGGTGTCGGTGTGCGAGCGCGCCCGCATTCCCTTCGCACCCATCGCCCGGCCGGAGGACCTGTTCGAGGATCCGCACCTGCGCGCCACCGGCGGGCTGATGCCGACCACCCTGCCGAACGGGGTGCGGACCGCCCTGCCGCGGCTGCCGATCCATGTGGCGGACACCGATCTCACGATCCGCCGCGACCCGCCGCGCGTCGGACAGGACACGCACGCGGTGCTGTCCGAACTCGGCTACGGTCCGGCGGCGATCCAGCACCTGACGGGGGCTGGAATCGTCGTGGCCGACAGCGAAGCCGGCGGCGATCAACGTCGCCTTGCGGGATGATGCGGAATGCCGCGGGAGATGAAAGAAATGACGGAGGAAACACGGATGTCTGAGCACCCCAACAGCGATCTGGTCATCGTCGGCTGCGGCATCGCCGGGCTTTCGGCGGCGGTGACGGCGCTGCAGGCCGGCCTGTCGGTCACCCTGCTGGAGCGGGCGCCCGAGGAGGATTTCGGCGGCAATTCGCGCTGGACCGAAGCCTATATGCGGATGAAGAACGATTCGGAGATCTCCGACGATTTCGAGGAGCATTTCGCCGCCAACGCCGGGCTGAACATCGACCCCAACGTGCTGGCCGCCGCCACCGAACCGTACGAGCATTGGCCGGACTATGTGAAGGCCCACCCCTTCCCCGATCCGGAAGTGATCTCCCGCTTCGCCGAGCGGGTGCCGCCGACCATCGCCTGGCTGAAGGGCTTCGGCCTGCGGTTCGAGCCGCAGCCGATCTATCTGCTGACCCAGAACACCCAGCGCATCGCGGCGCAGGGCGGCGGTCTCGCCCTGATCGAACGCCTGATGGCGGAGGCGAAGGCGCTGGGCGCCCGCGTGCTCTACCGCACCACGGCGCTCGACCTGCTGCGCGACGACCGGGGCCGCATCGGCGGTGTTCATGCCACCGGGACGGACGGGCTGCGCGTCGCCATCCGCGGCCGGTCGACGATCCTGGCGTCGGGCGGCTATCAGGGCAACCCGGAGATGATGACCCGCTACATGGGCCAGCGCGCCAAACATGTGCGGCCGGTGGCGCGCGGCGGCTACTACAACCGTGGCGAGGGCATCCGCATGGCGCTCGACGCCGGGGCGGCGGCGGCCGGCGATTTCGGATCCTACCATGCCGAACCGGTCGACCCGCGCTCCCGCCAGCCGGAAGCGGTGATCTTCATCTGGCCCTATGGCGTGCTGGTCAACAAGCGCGGAGAGCGCTTCCTCGATGAGGCTCCGGGCACCGCCGACGCCACCTACGACCACATCACCCGCATCGTCGCCGACCAACCCGACGGGATCGCCTATGTGCTGTTCGACGATCAGGTGGAGGACATTCCACGCTGGCGCACCAGCATCCGCAGCGACGTGCCGGCCATCGAGGCGCCGACGCTCGACGCGCTGGTCGAAAAGCTGGGCCTGCCGCCGGACGCCACGCTGGCGACGGTCGCCGCCTACAACGCCGCCTGTCCGTCCGATGCCTCCCGCTTCGATCCGACGCGGGTGGACGGTCTGGCGACCACCGGGCTGACCCCGGCCAAGACCAACTGGGCGCGCCCGCTGACCAAGGGTCCATTCCGCGCCTTCCCCATCGTCTCGGCCAATTGCTTCACCTTCGGCGGATTGAAGGTGGATGCCGATGCCCGCGTGCTGGACGGCAACGGCCGGCCGATGCCGGGACTCTATGCGGCGGGCGAGACGGTCGGCCTCTATCACCAAGTCTATACCGGCTCGACCTCGGTCCTGCGCGGCGCGGTGTTCGGCCGACTGGCCGCCCAGCATGCGGCGGCATCCAGGAACGCCGGCTGACCGTCCACAAAGCCGACCATCGATAAAAAGCCCTAGGGAGGAACTGATGAACCGTTACGCCGTAACGGCGGCTGTCGCCGCCTGCCTGTTCGCCCACAGCCTGTCCCAGCCGGCGCTCGCGCAAAGTGCCGCCTACAGCGACGGCAAGATCAAGATCGGCATCCTGACCGACCTGTCGGGCCAGCTGTCCGACAGCACCGGGCAGGGGTCGATCACCGCGGCCCAGATGGCGGTGGAGGATTTCGGTGGCGCCGTCAACGGCACGCCCGTCGAACTGATCTTCGCCGACCACCAGAACAAAGCCGATGTCGGCGCCTCGACGGCAAGGCGCTGGTACGACGTCGATCAGGTCGACGCCATCATGGACGTGCCGAACTCCGCCGTGGCGCTGGCGGTGCAGCAGATCACCAAGGAGAAGGACCGCGTCGCCATCTTCTCCTCGCCTGCCAGCTCCGACCTGACCGGCAAGGCCTGCACGCCGAACGGCATCCACTGGACCTACGACACCTATGCGCTGGCCCATGTGACCGGCGAGGCGGTGGTGGCCTCGGGCTTCGACAGCTGGTACTTCCTGACCTCCGACTATGCCTTCGGCCACGCGCTGGAGCGTGACACCGGCGCCGTCGTCGAGAGCCAGAAGGGCAAGGTGGTGGGAAGCGTCCGGATGCCGGCGAACAATGCCGACTTCTCCTCCTTCCTGCTCCAGGCCCAGGCGTCGCCGGCCAAAGTCGTGGCGCTCGCCACCGCCGGGGCCGACACCCAGAACGCCATCAAGCAGGCGGCGGAATTCGGGCTCGGCCAGTCGGGCAAGAACATCGTGGCGCTGCTGCTCGCCATCAGCGAGGTCCACGCGCTGGGCCTGCCGGCGACCCAGGGCATCATGCTGACGACGCCCTTCTACTGGGACATGGACGACCAGACGCGCGCCTTCTCCAAGCGCTTCTTCGAGAAGCGCAAGGCGATGCCGACCTTCTACCAGGCCGGCGTCTACGGCGCGGTCAGCCATTACCTGAAGGCGATCAAGGCCACCGGAACCGACGCCGCTCCCACCGTCATGAAGACGATGAAGGAAACGCCGGTGAACGACTTCATGACCAAGAACGGCACGGTGCGCGAGGATGGCCGGGTGCTGCGCGACATGTATCTCTTCCAGGTCAAGACCCCGGCCGAGTCCAAGTCGCCCTGGGACTATTACAAGCTGGTCCGCAGCGTTCCCGCCGACCGTGCCTTCCGGCCGCTGTCGGAAAGCGACTGCCCTCTGGTCAAGAAGATGTAGGCGCCGCCCACAGGGCTTCGCACCGGACGATGCATAACCGTTGGTAATGCCCCGCTTACATATATGAAGTTGAGCCGGAGGGCTGATTGCTTAGGATTCGCACCGAATTCGCCGCATCACTCCCGGCGGCGGCGCCTCCCACCCCTTACCGGACAGCATGACGATGGAGCGGATATCGGCCGCCGAAACCAGCCTGAGCGGGGGCGACCCGGCGACGGGTGAGATGGTGATGCGTGGGCATCGACTGCCCGATCTGATCGCCCGTTCCTATGAAGAGGTCGTGGCGATCCTGTGGGATGCGGAGCTCCCGGCACAGATGAGCCTGGATGCTCTGGCTGCGGCGAGATGCGACGCTTTTGCGCGGCTCTCTCCCCGCTTCGCGGCGATGCCGTCCGATCTCACCGTGATCGAGTGTCAGCGCGTCCTGCTGGCCTCGCTGCCGGGGGCCGCGATGACGCCGCTGCTGCTGGTGGCGGGCGCCGCCGTTGCCGCCGCTTCCGCCATCCGGCTGGTTCGTGGACAGGCCCCGGTGGCGCCGGACCGCTCCCTGCCGCATGCCGCCGATCTGCTGCGCATGATCCATGATGCCGCCGCCGGCGAGGCGGAGACGCGGGCGCTGGACCGTTATCTGGTCGCGATGGTCGATCATGGCGTGAACGCCTCGACCTTCACCGCCCGCGTGGTCGCCTCGACCGGGGGCGGCCTGTCGGCTGCCGCAGTGGCGGCGCTGGGCGCTCTGGAAGGCCCGCTGCATGGCGGTGCGCCGGGGTTGGTCCTCGACATGCTGGACGCCATCGGCGAGGCGGACCGTGCGGAAGACTGGGCGGCGGCGGCGCTCGACCGGGGGGAGCGGCTGATGGGCTTCGGGTCGCGGGCCTACCACATCCGCGATCCTCGCGCCGACATCATGAAGGACAGCCTCCTGGCGCTGCAAAAGTCCGGCGCGGGCCGGGCACCGGAGGGGCGGCTTGCCTTTGCCGAAGCCGTCGAGCGGACGGTTCTTTCGGTGATGGCGGCGCGCCGTCCCGAGCGGACCCTGCACACCAATGTGGAATTTTACGCCGCCCTGCTGCTGGAAGCGCTCGGTGTGCCGCGCGCCGGCTTCACACCCCTCTTTGCCGCCAGCCGCGCGGCCGGATGGGCGGCGCATGTGCGTGAACAGGAACGGACCGGACGCATGCTGCGACCGGCGTCACGCTATGTCGGTCCGCTGCCGGACGGCCGACCCAAGACCGGAAGAGGACAGGAATGACCACCGGACCCACCGACGACATCATTCTGGAAGCGCGTGGTCTGACGAAGGAGTTCAAGGGGTTCGTCGCGGTTCGCGACGTGAACCTTCAGGTTCGCCGCGGCACCATCCACGCGCTGATCGGCCCGAACGGCGCCGGCAAGAGCACGGTGTTCAACCTGCTGACCAAGTTCCTGACGCCGACGCGCGGCCAGATCCTCTACAAGGGCCGCGACATCACCCGCACCAAGCCGGCCGACATCGCGCTGATGGGTCTGGTCCGCTCCTTCCAGATCTCGGCCTTCTTTCCGCATCTCAGCGTGCTGGAGAATGTCCGCGTCGCCCTGCAACGGCCGCTCGGCACCAGCTTCCATTTCTGGAAATCCGAAGCGTCGCTCCACGACCTGCACGGCCGGGCGCTGGAGCTGATCGAGGCGGTCAACCTCACCCCCTGGGCCGGCCACACCGCCGCCGAGCTGCCTTACGGCCGCAAGCGCGCGCTGGAGATCGCCACCACGCTCGCGCTCGACCCGGAGGTGATGCTGCTCGACGAGCCGCTGGCCGGCATGGGCCATGAGGACATCGAGGGCACCGCCGCGCTGATCAAGCGCGTCGCCGCCGACCGCACCGTGCTGATGGTGGAACACAATCTGTCGGTCGTCGCCCACCTGTCGGACACCATTACCGTGCTTCGCCGCGGCGAGATCCTGGCGGAGGGGCCCTACGAGGTCGTCTCCAGGAACCCGCAGGTGATGGAAGCTTATATGGGCACGGGGGGGGCCGGACATGCCTGACGGGATGAACACCAAAACGGCGATGCTGGAGATCGCCGACCTGTACGGCTTCTACGGCGAGAGCCATGTGCTGCACGGCGTCAGCCTGGAGGTGCGCCAGGGCGAGGTGGTGACGCTGCTGGGCCGCAACGGCGCCGGCAAGACCTCGACCATGCGCGCCATCATGGGGATCATGGGCAAGCGCACCGGCTCCATCCGCTTCCAGGGCACCGAGCTGATCGGCATGGCCCAGCACAGGATCCCGCGGCTCGGCATCGGCTATGTGCCGGAGGAACGCGGCATCTTCTCCTCGCTCAGCGTGGACGAGAACCTGACGCTGCCGCCGGTGGTGAAGGAGGGCGGGATGACCGTCCCGCAGATCCACGAGCTGTTCCCCAACCTGAGGGGCCGCGGCTCGACGCAGGGCACGCGGCTGTCGGGCGGCGAGCAGCAGATGCTGGCCATCGCCCGCATCCTGCGCACCGGCGCCACCCTGATCCTGCTGGACGAGCCGACCGAGGGACTGGCTCCCGTCATCATCGAGCAGATCGGCGTGGCGGTGCGGGCCTTGAAGCAGCGCGGCTTCACCATCGTGCTGGTCGAGCAGAACTTCCGCTTCGCCGCCACCATCGCCGACCGCCATTACGTGATGGAGGAAGGCCATGTGGTCGACATGATCCCCAACGACCAGCTCCACGCCAACATGGACAAGCTGCACACCTATCTCGGCGTGTGAGCGGGAGAGGACCGTCCGATGTCGCACCTTTTCGGCATTCCGCCGCAGGCCCTGTTCGGCCAGCTTCTGCTCGGCCTGATCAACGGCTCCTTCTATGCGCTGCTCAGCCTTGGGCTGGCGGTGATCTTCGGGATGCTCAACGTCGTCAACATGGCGCACGGCGCCTTGTACATGGTCGGCGCCTTCGTGGCGTGGCTGCTGCTGACCTATCTGGGCGTCGGCTATTGGGGGGCGCTGGTGCTGGCGCCGCTGGCGGTCGGGGCGGTCGGGCTGGTGCTGGAGCGCACCATGCTGCGCCGGCTCTACAAGGTCGACCATCTCTATGGGCTGCTGCTGACTTTCGGGCTGGCGCTGATCTTCGAGGGCGCCTTCCGCCACCAGTATGGCGTGTCGGGCCAGCCCTACCCGATCCCCGAGCTGCTGAAGGGCGGCATCAACCTGGGCTTCATGTATCTGCCGACCTACCGCGGCTGGGTGGTGGCGGCGTCGCTGCTGGTGTGCCTGGGCACCTGGTTCGCCATCGAGCGGACCAAGCTGGGCGCCTATCTGCGGGCGGCGACGGAGAACCCGACGCTGGTGCAGGCCTTCGGCATCAATGTGCCGGTGATGGTGTCGTTGACCTACGGCTTCGGCGTGGCGCTGGCCGGGCTGGCCGGCGTGCTGGCGGCACCGATCTATCAGGTGTCGCCGCTGATGGGGTCGAACCTGATCATCGTGGTGTTCGCCGTGGTGGTGATCGGCGGCATGGGCTCGATCCTGGGCGCCATCGTCACCGGGCTCGGGCTGGGGCTGCTGGAGGGGCTGGCCAAGGTCTTCTACCCGGAAGCCTCCAACATCGTCGTGTTCGTGATCATGGCCGTGGTGCTGATGGTGAAGCCGGCCGGACTGTTCGGCCGGGAGAGATAAGCCATGACCATGCAAACCAGGGACACACTGCACGAAGGTATCGTCATGTATGGCGGCTCGCCGAAGATCCTGCTGGCCGGAGCCGGGCTGCTGCTGGCAGTCCTGGCGCCCTATGCGCTCTATCCCGTCTTCCTGATGAAGGTGCTGTGCTTTGCGCTGTTCGCCTGCGCCTTCAACCTGCTGATCGGCTTCGCCGGCCTCTTGAGCTTCGGCCATGCCGCCTTCTTCGGCGGGGCCGCCTACATCGCCGCGCATGTGGTGAAGGTCTGGGGCTGGGCTCCGGAGTTCGGGCTGATCGCCGCCACCGCGGTGGCAGGCCTGATGGGACTGGTCTTCGGCCTGATCGCCATCCGCCGCCAGGGCATCTATTTCGCCATGATCACGCTGGCGCTGAGCCAGATGGTGTTCTTCCTGGCCTTGCAACTGCCCTTCACCCATGGCGAGGACGGCATCCAGGGCGTGCCGCGCGGCACCCTGTTCGGGCTGTTCGACCTCGGCCAGCCGCTGACCATGTACTACACGGTGCTGGCGATCTTCGTCGCCGGCTTCGCCCTGATCTGGCGCACGGTGCATTCGCCCTTCGGCCAGGTGCTGAAGGCGATCCGCGAGAACGAGCCGCGCGCGGTGTCGCTCGGCTACCGCACCGACCGCTACAAGCTGGTCGCCTTCGTGCTGTCGGCCTCGCTGGCAGGGCTTGCCGGCGGCACCAAGGCTTTGGTGTTCCAGCTTGCCTCGCTGACCGACGTGACGTGGCAGATGTCGGGCGAGGTGGTGCTGATGACGCTCCTGGGCGGCATGGGCACGCTGTTCGGGCCGGTGGTGGGTGCGGGGCTGGTGGTGACGCTGGAAAGCTATCTCGCCTCCACCAGCCTGCCGGTGCCGGTGGTGATCGGCTGCATCTTCGTCGTCTGCGTCCTGCTCTTCCGCCGCGGCATCGTCGGCGAGTTGCTGCACCGTCTGCCGGGAAAGGGGAATCGCTGATGTCCCTCCATCGGGAGATCGGCCGCTTCCTCGCCGACATCAGAGCCGTATAAGGATACGATCCATGAAAGTCCTCGTCCCCGTTAAGCGAGTGGTCGACTACAACGTGAAGATCCGCGTCAAGGCGGATGGCAGCGGCGTCGAGACCGCCAACGTGAAGATGAGCATGAACCCCTTCGACGAGATCGCCGTCGAAGAAGCCGCGCGGTGCAAGGAAGCCGGCAAGGCGACCGAGATCGTGGTGGTGTCCGTCGGCCCGGCCCAGGCCCAGGAGACGCTGCGCACCGCTCTCGCCATGGGTGCCGACCGCGCCATCCTGGTGCAGACCGACGTGACGACCGAGCCGCTGGCCGTCGCCAAGGTCCTGAAGGCGCTGGTCGGGAAGGAGGCCCCCGGCCTCGTCATCCTCGGCAAGCAGGCCATCGACGACGATTGCAACCAGACCGGCCAGATGCTGGCGGCGCTGCTGGGCTGGGGCCAGGGCACCTTCGCCTCGAAGATCGCCGCCGGCGACGGCACGGTCGCCGTGACCCGCGAGATCGACGGCGGGCTGGAGACGGTGAACCTCAAGCTGCCGGCGGTGGTCACCGCCGACCTGCGGCTGAACGAGCCGCGCTATGCTTCGCTGCCCAACATCATGAAGGCGAAGAAGAAGCCGCTGGAGACCGTCACGCCGGACAGCCTCGGCGTCGACGTCACCCCGCGCCTGAAGACGGTGAAAGTCGCCGAGCCGGCCAAGCGCCAGGCCGGCATCAAGGTGCCGGACGTCGCCACCCTGGTGGACAAGCTCAAGACCGAAGCCCGCGTGATCTGAGGGGAATGAACTGACCATGGCCAACATTCTCGTCATCGCCGACCACGAC
>NZ_WHOS01000091.1 GCF_013340935.1 Azospirillum melinis
ATCTCCCCCGCCATCTCCTCCGCCCTGCCCGGACAGCCCTGATTGCAGCCGGCCTTTCCCTGCCCCTGCTTCCCCTGGCAACGGCCATGGCGTCGGCGGAGCCGGTGAAGGCGACCTATCGGGTCTTCGTCGGCGGGGTGACCGCGCTGGATGTGAATGCGACGCTGGACGTGGCCGGCGACCGCTACCGCATCGCCGTGTCGGCGGTAACCGGCGGCACCATCGGCCGGCTGTTCAGCTGGCGCACGGACTCCGAGAGCGACGGCCATGTCCGCGGCTCCGACTTTCGGCCGGACAGCCACCGCCAGACCAGCCTGCTGCGCGGCGAGCCGCGCAACGTCACGCTGACCTACGGACCGCAGGGCGACGTCTCCACCAGCGTCACGCCGCCGGCGGACAAGGACGACCGGGAGCCGGTGCCGCCGGACCTGCAGCGCGGCACGCTGGATCCGCTGACCGCCGTGCTCGACCTGCTGTTCGCGGTGGGAGCGAGCGAGGGCTGCGACCGGTCGCTGCCGGTGTTCGACGGCCGCCGCCGCTACGACATGGTGTTCAGCGAGGTGGGGCGGCGGATCGTCGACCCGTCGCGCTACTCGATCTTCTCCGGCGTCGCCCAGCAATGCCGGGTGAGCTACAAGCCGGTGGCCGGCTATGCCCGGTCATCGTCGGGCGGCCGCTTCTGGCAGCGGAACAATCCTGCCGACCGGCCGCCGGTCAATCTGTGGCTCGCTCCGGTCGCCGCCGGCTCTCCGCCGCTGCCGGTCCGGCTGGAGACGGACAGCGATTTCGGCAGCGTTGTGGTCCATCTGACCGGCGTTACGCCGCCAGCGGCCGACCGCCGGGCCGGAGCCTCGCCGCAGACTGTGCGCTGACCACGGCCGCCGGCCCGGCCAGTCCCGTTGTGGAGCGGGTGTCCAGGATCATGTCGGACAGCGCGATGCCGGCCCGCCGCGCCGCGCCGCTCAGCGCCGTGGCCGACGGCCAGAGGAAATAGCCTTCCAGCTCGAGCATCCTGCCGTCCAGCAGCGCCGCAAAGCCGCCCAGTTTGCCCATATGAACGATCCTAGCCATGCGAGAAGCCATGGTGGAGTTCCTTCCCATCGGCTGCCGCCGTGACGCTGGCCGGACGGCCGCGAAGCACGCCGCCCGACCCGCACCCGGCAGGTTTTTGATTGATTGTCGTGCCTGCCGGCTGCGGCCAACGTCAGCAGCAGGACGGTGAAAGCCAGCGAGCCGGCCGTCAGGGCATCGTCCTGCATCATGGCGCGTCCTCCCCCGGATCGGCGTCGCGTCACCCGGCAGCGCCGGATCGACCCTTGCAAGTCTAGGGGCTTTGCGGCTCCGGCACGCGGGTCCTGAGGGATACCCCTTCCGTTCAAAGGGATAGTATCGCTGTATGTATACGTCGGTATCGGGACGCGGATCGCCCCTCTGTCGGCGGACATCGCACCCCAAACCTACTGACGGTTGAACCCATCACAGGTTAATGACAAAATTGAGACCGCGTGCAATGTCACGCCAGCCCACGAGTTACCGTCTCTGGAAATGTTCCGGACCACTCACGGCTGGAGGGCATCGCACAGTGCCGGCGATCAAAGGGAACACTGTCGTTGTGTTGGAGCAGAACGCGGTTCTGCGTCTTGGCATCGAAGCATTGCTGGAGTCCTGGGGATGCCAAGTCATTTCCGGCGATAACCTGGATGACATCATTGCAGACACCAGGGCAGACAATCTCCGTCCGACGGTGTTGCTTCTTCCCCCGACGAACGGCCAGGAGACCGGCGACCAGCTGGCCAGCCGCTTCGAAGCCGAAATCAGCTATCCCCTGCCATGGATTGGCATCACGGGAGACTCCAGCCTTCTCCAGCGCTGGAAAGCCGGCGCGTTCAGCGGAATCCTGCTGGAAATGCCCTGCTCGCCCGAGACGCTCCGGGCTGCCCTGCTCAAGGCACTGCGGCAGAAGCACGGATCTTCCGGCGACCCCACAGCCTGAAAGCTCTCTGCGCCGCACCGTGGTGCCGGCACCCGTGCGTCGGCCGGACGTCATCGGACCTCACCAGTTGGAGGGCGGGATGACTATGACGGCTCTGCGATCCAGGCTACTCAGAAAAAGACCGGTAGCCGGCTGTGGGTACCGTGCCGCGCGGACCTAAAGGCCGAGTTGACGCAGGGGAAGCGAAACGCTACTTCGGTGACAATACTGTTCACCTCCGCTTCCGGACGACTCCGGGACAGAATAGCATTTGGCAACGCCCTGGCCTTGGCAAGAGAAGATCATCCGGAACCGAAGGAAAACATTTCCATGATCTGTGAAAGACCCACGTCTCTCTGCCGGCAGAATTCGGCCATCCTGCCCTGGAGATCGCGGCCGTCATCGAATACATGTCACTGAAAGATCCCGAGCACCATCAGGCCGGGCAGACCGGCGGGAACGGCTGACCGCAGCCATCGCGAAGCGGCAAGGAGACCGACGGAGCCCACAGGAAATCTGGCAGTTAACCCGTTGGAAACATTCGTTTATTGCAGATTGAAACAAAAGTTGACTTGGGCTTCCATGCTGTGCTGTGGCACACCACTCTCGGAAATGCGGATGGTGCGGCGCCCGCTCCCGTAGAAGCGCCGTCCTTTCCAGCAGTGATGTCTTAACGTTTACCGGCTCAAGTACGGCGCCTTCATCGACCGGCTTTCCCTTCCACTTCAAGGCTCGACCAGGAACATCACCATGGCCCATCGTCCGCTCGCCTGCGTGATCCTCGCCGCCGGCAAGGGCACGCGCATGAAATCCGATCTGCCCAAGGTGCTGCACCGGGTTGCCGGCCGGCCGATGGTCGGGCATGTGCTGGCCGCGGTGAAGACGCTCGACCCCGACCATGTCGTGGTCGTGGTCGGCCCCGGCATGGACAGCGTGGCCGCCGCCGTCGCCCCCTACCCCACCGCGGTCCAGCACGAGCAGCGCGGAACCGCCGACGCCGTGCGCGCCGCCTTCGGCCTGCTGGAGGGCTTCACCGGAGACGTCATCGTGCTGTACGGCGACACGCCGCTGGTGACGCCGGACACGCTGCGCGCGCTGGTGCAGGCGCGCCGGCAGGCGGCCGACCCGGCCGTGGTGGTGCTGGGCATGCGCCCCGACGATCCCGGCGCCTATGGCCGCCTGATCCTGAACGCCCGCGGCGGGCTGGAGAAGATCGTCGAGTATCTCGACGCCAGCGAGGAGGAGCGCGCGGTCACCCTGTGCAACGCCGGCCTGATGGCGTTCGACGGCGCGCGTATGTTCGACCTGATCGGCAGCGTCGGCAACGACAACGCCAAGTCCGAATATTACCTGACCGACGTGGTCCAGATCGCGCGCCGCGCCGGCATGGCCTGCGCCGTGGTGGAGGCCGCCCCGGCCGAGGTGGTCGGCGTCAATTCCCGCGCCGAGCTGGCGGAGGTGGAGAAGCTGCTGCAACGCCGCCTGCGCAAGGCCGTGATGGACAACGGCGCCACGCTGATCGACCCCGACAGCACCTTCCTCAGCGTCGACACTCGGCTCGGCCGCGACGTGGTGGTCGGCCCCGGCTGCTTCTTCGGCGCCGGGGTGACGGTCGGCGACCGGGTGGAGATCAAGCCCTACTGCCATCTAGAAGGCGTGCGCATCGACAGCGGCGCCGTCATCGGCCCCTATGCCCGGCTGCGCCCGGGGGCGGAGATCGGCCCGGACGCCCACATCGGCAATTTCGTCGAGGTGAAGAACGCGGTGATCGAGGCCGGGGCCAAGGCCAACCACCTGACCTACATCGGCGACGCGCGGGTCGGGGCCAAGGCCAACATCGGCGCCGGCACCATCACCTGCAATTACGACGGCTTCTCCAAGAGCCGGACGGAGATCGGCGCCGGCGCCTTCATCGGCTCGAACAGCGCGCTGGTCGCACCGGTCGTCATCGGCGACGGCGCCATCGTCGGCGCCGGCAGCGTGGTGACGATGGCGGTGGAGGCGGACGCGCTTGTGGTCGCCCGCGGCAACCAGAAGGCGTACACCGGCTGGGCGAAGCGTTTCCGCGAACGGAAGCAAAACGAGAAAGCAAAAAAGGCGTAGGATCGGTCCGGGATCCGTTTCTCTCCGGCTCGTCAGCCGGCACCTTTTTCAGGAGCATCAGGTCCATGTGCGGCATCATCGGCATCAACGGCATCCACGACGCGTCTCCCCGGTTGGTGGAGGGCCTGCGCCGGCTCGAATACCGCGGCTATGACAGCGCGGGCGTCGCCACCCTGGTGAACGGCCATATCGATCGCCGCCGCGCCGAGGGCAAGCTGGTCAACCTGGACATGAAGCTGCGCGACCAGCCGCTGTCCGGAACCGTCGGCATCGGCCACACCCGCTGGGCAACCCATGGCGGCCCGACGGAGAACAACGCCCACCCGCACGCCACCAAGCGTGTCGCCGTCGTCCACAACGGCATCATCGAGAATTACCAGGAGCTGAAGGACGAGCTGACCGGCCACGGCTACGTCTTCGAAAGCGCCACCGACACCGAGGTGATCGTCCACCTCGTCACCTATTACCTGGACCAGCAGGGCATGACCCCGGTCCAGGCGTCGGCCGCCGCCTTCAAGCGCTTCACCGGGGCCTTCGCCCTGGTGCTGATCTTCGCCGGCGAGCATGAGCTGATGATCGGCGCCCGCCACGGCACGCCGCTGGCCGTCGGCTATGGCGACGGCGAGATGTATCTGGCGTCGGACGCCTTCGCGCTGGCGCCGTTGACCAACCGCATCTGCTATCTGGAGGACGGCGACTGGGTCGAGGTCAGCCGCACCGCCGCCATCGTCCACGATGCCGCCGACGCGGTGGTGGAGCGTCCGGTGAAGACCACCGCGGTGTCCGGCGCCCTGATCGGCAAGGACGGCTACCGCCACTACATGCTCAAGGAGATCTACGAGCAGCCGCAGGTCATCGGCGACACGCTGAACGCCTACATCAACCCGGAGACCGGCACCTTCACCCTGCCGGACTTCCCCTTCGACCTGGCCGGCGCGTCGAAGCTGACCATCGTCGCCTGCGGCACCGCCTATTATGCCGGCTTCGTCGCCAAATACTGGTTCGAGACGCTGGCGCGCATCCCGGTCGAGGTCGACATCGCGTCGGAGTTCCGCTATCGCGAGGCGCCGCTGCCGCCGGGCGGCATCGCCCTGTTCATCTCGCAATCGGGCGAGACGCTGGATACGCTGGAGGCCCTGCGTTACTGCAAGCGCCAGGGCCAGAAGATCCTGTCGATCGTCAACGCCCCGGAAAGCACCATCGCCCGCGAATCCGACGCAGTGCTCTACACCATGGCGGGGCCGGAGATCGGCGTCGCCTCGACCAAGGCCTTCACCACCCAGCTGACCACGCTGGCCTGCCTTGCCGTCACCGTCGGCCGCGCCCGCGGCGCCATCGACCAGGAGCGGATGCAGCAGATCGCCCACGCGCTCCGCGAAGTGCCGGCCCGCGCCGCCGACGTGCTGGCCCATGACGAGCGGTTGAAGGAGCTGGCGCAGGAGGTGTCCGAGGCCCGCGACGTCCTCTATCTCGGCCGCGGCGCCATGTATCCGCTGGCCCTGGAAGGGGCGTTGAAGCTGAAGGAGATCAGCTACATCCACGCGGAAGGTTACGCCGCCGGCGAGCTGAAGCACGGCCCCATCGCGCTGATCGACGACAATGTCCCGGTGATCGTGCTGGTGCCGTCCGACGCGCTGTTCGAAAAGGTGGTGTCGAACGTGCAGGAGGTCTGCGCGCGGTCGGGCAAGGTGCTGTTGCTGGCCGACCGGAAGGGCATCGACAAGCTGAAGGACAAGGTCCGCTGGTCGGTCGAGCTGCCTGCCTGCGACCCGCTGGTCGCCCCGCTGCTCTATGCCATCCCGGTGCAGCTGCTGGCCTATCACACGGCCGTGCTGAAGGGCACCGACGTGGACCAGCCGCGCAATCTGGCAAAGAGCGTGACGGTGGAGTAAGCGGGGTATTCTCCGCGAACAAACTGTCTGCGGACAAACTGTCCGGGTATGCGTGAGCTTCAGCGCTCCCGGGAAAGCATTTCCTCAACTACGGAAACGCTTTCCCGAGAGCGCGCTCTGCTGGTTGGGATGAACCCCGTTTCGCGCACAGCTTGGCGACATCGCCAGGCTCGGCTCGGGTTCGAGCCATGCCGCCGATGTCCGGGGCTTCGCCGCGGAGCGCGGCCGGTCGGCAAGGGTCCGGCTCCCGATCCAGGCGGTTCGGGAGCACGATTCCGTCATGCCCTCACTTGCGGTCCAGCGGGAACAGGGCGGCGGGCAGATGCAGCAGCCGCACGGCTCCCTCGTAAAGCCGGACGATGGCCGGCGTCAGCACGCCATCGACAATGGGGCGTGCCGGAATGACCAGCAGGGACGCGGTGGCGGAGACCAGAAGCGCACCCGCCATGTCCAGGGGGAAGTAAACGCCAAGATAGATGCGCGACCATGCGACGCCCATCCCGAAGGCCATCATCCCCCAGCCCAGCCGCTGCCAGGACCCTCGCAGCAGCAGGCTGATCCCGATCGTCCACATGAAGGTCGCATGGTCGCTGGGGAAGGATGAATCTGCGGCATGCGGGATCAGCTGATGCCCCAATCCGATCACGAAGGGGCGCGGATGATGCCAGAGCGCGCCAATCGCCGAGTTGACCAGCGCCGCCGTCAGCAGTGCGCAGCCGGCACCGACCAGGACGGCGCGTCCGTCTTGCCGTCCCCACACCCACAGCGCCGCGACCAGGGCCGCGACCAGCACCACCACGTCGTCCGCCAGAAAACGCGCCAGCATGAGAAGCCCGGCCGGCGGATCGGGCGGAGCGTTCAGCAGAAGGAACAGATGTTGGTTCAGAGCTTCCATAAGCGGGGTCCGATCGTTTCGATTCGATGACAGGCAGGGCAGACAGATAGGCCGTGGCGCTTGCGCATGCCTGGGCGCGAATGGCCAGAACCGGGGCGTTCGGCTGAGTTCGGGAGAGCGAGGAGGATAGCGAACGCTCCAATCGCCCCCCGATGAAGACGGTCTTCATGCCGCGGAGGGCACGTCGGCGCGCAGCCCCGTTTGGTCAGTGTTCGCGCTCCGAACCACCAGCGCGGTTGCGGGGCCGGCGTCGGGCATATGAAAAGCGACCGTCGAGACATCGACTTTCAGGAAGAATTCGTCGGTGCCTGCAAGAGGAAACAGCTCGACCTGATCGCTGCCGACCCGGCCGTACAGGCGATTGCTATCGGCAATGACCGCGATCTCGAAATCGGGCATGCGGTAGCGGCCAGCCAAACGGGCGTAGCGTGCCGGGTCGGCGAGACCGAGCCGGCGCTCAACCGGCCGGAACTCCGGCCAATCATATTCCTCGGCAATCGCGCGCAGCAGGCCATGAGCGACGGCTCCGGCGGAGCCGTTGGTCATGATCACGGCCCCGTCCTGGCTGCCGCCCATGCAACCCGCCATCACGCACGAAAAGCCGGCATTGAGCCCGCTGTGGAAGAAGCAGGGTTGGGGTCCACCGCCCTTTCCGCCGCCAGCGAGTCCAAACCCCAGGCCGAAGCCGCCGAGACCGGGCGTCAGCATGGTTTTGACCATGTCAGGCGACAGCACCTCATCGCACCAGCCGGACCAGGCGCGCTGGAGCGCCATGATAACCCGCGCCAGGTCGGACGGCGTCGACCACAGCCCGGCGGCTGCCATCTCCGGATAGATGTGGGGACCACCCTCGACCGGCTTGCCATCGAAATCATAGGGGGTCGCCGCCTCGGCGATCCGCTCGACGGGCAGAGGCTGTGCGAACGTGCTGCCGGCCATCGCCAATGGACCCAGGACCGCCCGTTCCATGTGAACGGGAAACGCCTCGCCCGTGACGTCGATCAACAGCTGCTGAAGCACCGTATACCCGCCGCCTGAATACCGCCATGCGGTGCCGGGCGGCTGGCCGACGCGGATCGGCGGCGAATTCGCCGGGTCGATGCCATCGAGCACCTGAGCCAGCGTCGGGACTGGCTGACCGGCCGGATAGCCGGCGAACCCGTGCACGGTCAGCCCCGCGCTATGGTTCAGCAATCCGCGGACATCGACGGCGGTTGACCCGGCGGCGGGCGGGAGGTGCCAGGAAACGAGCCTGCTGTCGACGTCGGTGTCAAGGCGAAGCCGACCGTCCTGAACAAGCTTCAGCACCGCCAGCGCAGTGATCGGCTTGCTGATCGAAGCAGCCTGGAACAGCGTGCCGGCAGTCACCGGAGAGCCGCCGACCGTGGCGTCTCCAAAACCGCGCGTCCAGGCCAGCCGGCCCTCATGGATGACGGCAACGCTGACGCCAGGGACATGCAGCGCCGCCATGCGCGCAGCCAGACCCAGCCGGTCGGCCGGCTCACCGGCGACGATCACCGGCGGTGGAAGGCCCGCTACGATCCGTTGGATACGGTCTTCGAGCGCAGGGTCGGCCGGACTGGCCGACTCAACCGGACCGTTCGAGGACAAATGCGTCATGGCGGCGGCGGGCAGGCAATTCTTCTGAGACCATGCCGGTATCGGTTCGCCATGCTTCCCCGCTCGATCATCGGCCTGGCAGCCTGCCGCGCTGGCCGCCGGCGAGCGGCGATGCAGCCAATCGGCAGGACGGGCTCAAGAGCATCTCACGGAATCAGTGTCGGACAAAGCCTCGGGCACGCAGGCCGGCGGACCCGTCTCAGCTGCTTCCGCGATGGGTCAGCGTCAGTTCGACGGCACGGATCGGCTCCGGCGGCATGTCTCCGCGCATCCGCTGCAGGATCATCGATCCGGCCTGCCGGCCGAGGTCGCGGCTGTCGATGCCGATGGTGGTCAGGCCGGGCGGCAACTCCTCGGCCACGTCGTTGTGGCCGAAGCCGAGGATGGCGATGTCGTCGGGCAGCCGCATGCCCAGCCGGCGCGCCTCCAGCAGCGCGCCGGTCGCCAGCAGGTCGTTGGCGCAGAACACCGCCTCGACCGCCGCGTTGCGGGACAGCAGCTCGGCCAGCGCGCGGCGGCCGTCGACCATGCTGCCGACCCTGTCGACCGACAGCTCGGCGACGATGTCGAGCCCGGCGGCGCGGGCGCCCTCGCGGAAGCCGGTGAGGCGCAGGGCGCCGCGGCCGCTGCGCCGGCCGATATAGGCGATGCGGCGATAGCCCCGTCCGGCAAAATGCTCCGCCGCCAGACGGCCGCCGTCGATGTTGGAGAAGCCGACCAGCATGTCGATGGGGTCGCGGGGATAGGCCCAGGTCTCCATGATCGGAATGCCGAGCGACCGCAACGCCCGCCGGTTCTCCTCGATCTCGATGACGCCGGTGAACATGACCGCCGCCGGCCGCATCTCGCGCAGCGACTGGATCATCGTCGTCTCCTTGGCGTAGGAGTAGGAGGTCTGCCCGATCATCAGCTGGTAGCCCTGCGGCTCCAGCACCTCGCCACAGCCCTGCACGGCAAGGCAGAACTGCTGGCTTTGCAGGTTGGAGACGAAGGCGGCGACGATGTTCGACTGGCCCGACCGCAACGCGCGGGCATGCGGATTGGTGGCGTAGCCGGTGCGCTCGACGATCTCCAGGATCTTCCGGCGCTTGGCCTCGGCCACCTTTTCGGGCTGGCGCAGGGCGCGCGAGACGGTGATCGGCGACACCCCGGCCAGCCGGGCGATCTCGACGATGCGCGTCGGAGCCGCCCCACCGTCTGCGTCCCCGGCCGCCTCCCCGTCCGCGGACGCCACCGGCTCCGCCGCCCGGAGTCGGAGGACGTCGTCGATGGTCGGCGGACGCTTCGCCGCGCTGCTCTCACTCATGTCGTCCGTCTCCTTGGCCGCCTTCCATGCGATGCCCCGGTCAGGCCGCGCGCCCCAGAATGCCCGCCTCCTCCACCGGACGGGCCACCTGGATCAGGCAGTCGCCGGCCTCGCTGTCGCTGTGCAGGCGCCGCGAGATGACGATGCCCGCCTCCTGGAAGCGCAGTTCCTCCTCCGGCTGGTCGAGCCGCGTCAGGTCGTGGAACCAGCCGGCGAGATCGCCGGCGGCGACCCGCGCCCCGACATCGACCGCCGGTTCGAACCACCCGCGCCGCAGCGCGTAGATCGCCTGCCGGTGGCTGTCAAGCTGAAGCAGTTGCATCGGCGCCGGAACCGGCGCCGGAACGGAGAGAACCGGCGCATCGATCAACCCGACGGCGATCAGCAGATTGTCGATGGCGCGGGCGGTGTAGGCCATGGTCTCCGGCGTCACCGTGCCGCCGCCGCCGAACTCGCCGCTGATGCCGATGACGCCGGCCCGTGCGGCGGCGGCCATCGAGGTCGGCGCCGTCGCCCCGTTCTCCGCCACGAAACCGTAGGGCATGCCGAGCGCCCGCATCAGCTCCAACGCGCGGCCGAGCCGGTCGGGCGTGCCCTGCCGCTCGATCAGGGCGCAGGGCAGATGGGCCATCGAGGTGCCGCCGGAATGGATGTCGAACACCACGTCATGGCGCGGGAACAGCTCATGCTCTAGGAAATGCGCCAGCCGGAAGGTGGGCATGCCGGCGGGGTCGCCGGGGAAGGCGCGGTTGAGGTTGCCCTCGTCCAAAGGCGAGCGGCGTCGCGCCGCCATCACCGCCGGCGCGTTGGCGGCCGGCAGGATCGTCACCTCGCCGCGGATGCGCGCGGGATCGAGGCGGCGGAACAGCCGGCCCAGCAGCAGTTCGCCTTCATATTCGTCGCCGTGGTTGCCCGCCATCAGCAGCACGCGCGGGCCCATTCCGTTGCGCACGCGGCAGACCGGGACCTTCACCTGATAATAGGGGGAGCGGTCCACCGAGAACGGGATGCTGAGAAAATCCAGCGACTTGCCGTCGGCGGCGAAATCGAGCGCGTGGTAGAGGCCAGTGTGCATTCCAAAAACCTTCTGGCGGAGGGGCGCCCGGCAGCGTTTGCCAGCTCTGCTTTCGCAGGGGCAAACGGCTGCCCGGCGCCGTCCTCCGGTTCGCCGGAAAAGCGCGCTTACAGGGCGGCGAGCGCCGTCATCTCGACGCGCAGGTCGGGATCGGCCAGCCGCGCCTCGGTGCAGGCGCGGGCCGGCGGGTTGGCCGGGTCGATCCAGGCGTCATAGACCTCGTTCATGGCGTCGAAGTCGGTGATGTGCGGCAGGAAGACGTTGACGGCGACCAGCCTGGACTTGTCGCTGCCGGCCTCCGCCAGCAGGGCGTCGATCTTTGCCAGCACGTCGCGGGTCTGCTCCTGGATGGAGCCGGTGCGGGTGTTGGCGACCTGGCCCGCGATGTGGACCATGCCCTGGCAGACGACGGCCTGGCTCATGCGCGAACCGACCTGGAACCTGGTGATCATCGGAAAGAACCTCTCTTGGATGCCGAACGGCGGGTCACATCTGCGGAAGCGTCTGCTTTTCCTTGAACCACGTCATCTGCAGGGCGCCCAGCTTGCCGTTCAGGCGGTTGTAGAACAGGAAGGTGTTGATCCAGTTGACCAAGTCCTGCTCGCCATGGCGGACGGCGACATGGGCCGGCGACTGGCGGATCAGGAACTTCAGCTCGACCTCCTTGCCGGGATTGTCCTGCGCGACCTTCAGCGCGATGGCGCTGTTCTCGGCGAAGGTCTCGACCTGCCCGGCCAGATAGGCGGCGATGGCGCCGGGGGTGTCCTCGAAGCGCACCAGCTTGGCACCCGGGGCGTTGTCGGTCAGCCAGATGTCGAGCGTCGAGCCCTTGGCGACGCCGATGCTGTGGCCCTTCAGCCCATCGGGATCGCTGGCGTTCGCCATCGACTTCGGCCCGTAGACGCCGAGATTCACCGCGGCATAGGGCTGGGTGAAGGTCACCTGCTGGGCGCGTTCCGGCGTGGCGCCGGCGGCGGCGATCAGCACGTCGACCTTGTTGGCGAGCAGGCTGGGAATGCGGTTGGCGCCGGTCACCTGGACCAGATCCAGCTTCACGCCCATGTCGGCGGCCATCAGCTTCGCCAGATCGATGTCGAGGCCGGCGGCCTCGCCCTTGGCGTCCTTGAAGCCCCAGGGGGCCGCGTCCATCAGAACGCCGACGCGCAGCTTGCCGGCCGACAGCACGTTCTGCAGGGCATCCGCCTTCGCGGCGGACGGCAGGGCGGCGGCGGAGAGCGCGACGGTGGCGCAGACCGCCACGGCGGCGGCGAGGGTCCGGAAGAGTCTCACGACATTGCTCCTCTGTTCTGGTCTTTTCTGTTCTGGTCGTTGTCCGGTCCTCGCGAGGAACCGGCAAATGGCTCGGCCACGCCTCAGCGCACGGAGGCGATGAAGCTCTGCAATTCGGGGGTGCGGGGATTGGCGAAGAGCTCGGCCGGCGGCCCCTCTTCCCAGACGCGGCCCTGGTGCATGAAGACGATCTTGGAGGCGACGTTGCGGGCGAAGCCCATCTCGTGGGTAACCAGCACCATGGTCATGCCCTGGCGCGCCATGTCCTCCATCACCTTCAGAACCTCGCCGACCAGTTCGGGGTCGAGCGCCGAGGTCACCTCGTCGAACAGCATCAGGTGCGGGCGCATGGCGAGGCAGCGGGCGATGGCGACGCGCTGCTGCTGCCCGCCGGAAAGCTGGGCCGGATAGGCGTCGATCTTGTCGGCCAGCCCGACGCGCTCCAGCACGTCCAGAGCCAGCGCCCGGCCTTCCGCCTTGGCGATCCGCTTGTTGAGGACCGGGGCCAGCGTGATGTTGCGCTCCACCGTCATGTGCGGGAACAGGTTGAAGGCCTGGAAGACGATGCCGACGCGCTGGCGGAAGTCGCGCAGGTTCGGCATGTCGGTGCGCACCGGCTGGCCTTCCACCGTGATCTCGCCGCCGTCGATACGCTCCAGCGCGTTGATGCAGCGGAGCAGGGTCGATTTGCCGGACCCCGACTTGCCGATGATGGTGACGATCTCGCCTTCCTTGATGTCGAGCGACACCCCCTTGAGCACCTGGGTCGACCCATAGCTCTTGGTAACGTTTCGGATGTCAACGAGCGCCATTGAGACGGACCTCCAGGGAACGGGCCCACAGGGTGAGCGGCAGGCAGGCGGCGAAATAGATCGCCGCGACGATCGAGTAGACCAGCAGGGGCTGGAAGGTGGCGGCGCTGACCAGCTGGCCGGCGCGGGCGAGTTCGACGAAGCCGACGATGGAGGCCAGCGACGTGCCCTTGATCAGCTGGACGAGGAAGCCGACGGTCGGCGGCAGCGCCATGCGGAAGGCCTGCGGCGCGATGACGTAGCGGAACTGGTGCCAGGTCGACAGGCCGAGGCAGGCGGCGGCCTCCCACTGCTCGTGCTTCACCGCCTCGATGCCGCCGCGCCAGATCTCGCCGAGGAAGGAGGCGGTGTAGACGGTCATGGCGATGCCGACGGCGACCAGCGGCGGCATCTCGATGCCGAGGAAGACCGGCATGCCGAAATAGAAGAACATCAGCAGGCCGAGCAGCGGCACGCCCTGCACCAGCTGGAGGAAGGCGGTGGCGGTCCAGCGCAGCGCGCGGCTGGCGCTGGTCCGCATCAGGGCGAGCAGCAGGGCCAGCGGCGCGCCGAGGCCGAGCGCGATGAGGACGAGGACGGCCGTCCATTGCAGGGCGCTCAGCAGCGACAGGAAATCGGCGAGGGAGAAGGAACGCATGGCCGGTGTCTCCGTCAGCGCCGAACCGGCCAGCGGAAGGCGAGGTGCCCCACCGCGGCGAACAGCAGTTTGAAGGTCATCACCAGGGCGAAGTAGATGCCGCAGATCACGGCATAGACCTCGAAGCTGCGGTAGGTGCGCGTCTCGATGAAGCCGCCGGTGTGGAACAACTCCTCCGCCGAGATCTGCGAGGCCAGCGAGGTGCCGAGCAGCAGCAGGACGAACTGGCTGGTGAAGGCGGGATAGACGCTGCGCAGGGCGGGCGGCAGCACGATGTGGCGGAACACCTGCCAGCGGGTCAGCCCCAGGCACTGGCCGGCCTCGACCTGGCTGCCCGGGATGGCATCGAGCCCGGCGCGGACGATCTCGGTGCAGTAGGCGCCGAAATAGAGGCCGAGCGCGATGGACGCTGCCTCGAAGGCCCCCATCCGCAGGCCAAAGCCCGGCAGCACGAAGAAGACGACGAAGAGCTGGATCAGCGACGGCGTGTTGCGGATCAGCTCGACATAGCCGCGGATCGCCCAGCGCACCGGGCGCGGCCCGCTGCGCACCGCCGCCGCCGCGGCGACGCCGATGGCGGTGCCGATGGCCGCGGCGACCAGGGTCAGCAGCAGCGTGTGCAGCGTGCCGTCGATCAGCTGGTCCTGATAGCGCCAGAGCTGCTGGAAGTTCAATGTCTGCATGGGGAATCTGGCCGCCTCGGGTCAGCCGAAGAAGGTGCGGTAGGCGCGGCAAACCCGCCCGTCGGCACCAAGGCCGAACAGCACCCGCCAGCGGTCGATGCAGGTGCAGGGGTGCGAGATGCCGAACTCGACGATGTCGCCGACCTCCAAATCCTGGCCGGCCGGCACGGCGACGAAGGCGTGCTGGTCGTTCAGCCGGGTCACCCGCAGCCCGTCCGCGGGCAGCGCCACGCCGTCGCGGTGGATGCGCAGCGGGCGGGGCAGATCCTGGTCGAAGGAGGAATCGCGCATGCCGAAGCCGCAGATCGCCAGCTCCGGCTCGGGCCGGGTCAGCACCTCCGCCCACAGGCGCAGGGCCGGGCGGAAATCGGCGGCCGTGGCGCCGCCGCAGGCGAAGCCCTGCCGGGCGTCGAGCGCGCCGAGCGCGCGCTCGTAGGTGCCGTGGTCGTGGAAGAAGATGGCGCCGCTGCGCAGCACCAGCGTGGCATTGCCGTCAGCTTTCGCGACCGGCGCCAGAGCGGCGACCACCATGTCGAAGAAGGCCGATCCGCCGGCGGTGAGCAGCAGCGGCCGGCCCGGCTCCAGCGCGCGCACCAGGGCGAAGGCCTCCGCCGTCCGCTCCATCAGGGCGGCGATGTTGGCGGCGGTCTTGGCCGGGTCGGAGGTCGCGACCGCCCCTTCATAGGTGGCGACGCCGTCGAGCACCAGCAGGCCGGGATGCTCACGGACCGCGGCGAGGATCGCGTCCACCGCCGCGCGGTCTCGGGCGCCGCCGCGGCCGGCGCCGACCTCCACCAGAACCGCCAGCGGACGGCCAGCCGTCTCGGCGGCGGCGGCCAGCGTCTCGACCGCGGCCGGGGAGTCGGCGAAGGCACGCAGGTCGGCGTCGGGGTGGGCGGCGAGCAGCGCGCCCAGCCGCCTGCCGCTGGCGATGCCGCCGATCTCGTTGCCGAGGATCAGCCGGGTCACGCCCGCCCGCAGCAGAACGGCGGCCTGCTGCAGATTGGCGACGGTGGCGCCCCAGGCCCCGGCCTCAACCAGTCCGGAGGCGATCTGCGGCGCCATCGGCGTCTTGGCGTGCGGGGCGAGCGCCACGCCGTGGTGGCGCGCATAGGCAAGGATCAGGTCGCGGTTGGCGGCGAAGGCGTCCTCGTCGAGCGTCAGAACCGGCAGCGCCATGTCGCCGGCGGCCGGCCGCCAGCCCTGGGCGCCAACATCGCGCAGCCGCAACGGCGCCGTCCCCGGCGGCACCCCACGGATGCTGTCGTCCAAACTGCTGTCGAGCAGGGCGTCGAGAAACATGCTCATGGGCGGCAATCCTGATCAGCCTGTTGGGGACGAAGCGTCGAACGTCCGATGACAACGTTATCATATTGCAGTCCCGTTGCAATGACAACGTTGTCATCAGGCCTTCGGAAAGAATCGGCTCATCGGCTTTTGAAAAACGGCCGCGACCCTCTAGGCTGAGCGAAACCACGACCGGGGGCCGCCGCCTTGCTGATCGCCCATCTGTCCGATCCCCACATCCGCCCGCGGGGCGAGCTGTACCAGGGATTGGTTGATTCGAACGCGATGTTCGACGCCGCCGTTCATCACCTTAACGCGCTCGATCCGGCACCCGACCTCGTGATCGTCACCGGCGATATCGTCGACCGCGGCACAGCGGCCGAGTATGAGCAGGCGCGCACCGCTCTGCGGTCCATCCGCCAGCCCGTCCTGCTGCTGCCGGGCAATCACGATGACCGGGACGCCTTCCGGACCGCCTTCGCGGATCACTCATACCTGCCGTCAACGGGGCCTCTTCACTTCGCCGTGGGCGACAAGGGGCCGCTGCGCATCCTCGGCCTCGACGTGACCATTCCCGGCGAGCATCACGGGGACGCCACGAAGGAGGCCTGCGCCTGGCTCGCGGCGCGCCTGTCGGAGGAGCCGGAGCGGCCGACGCTGGTCATGCTGCATCAGCCGCCCCTTGAAAGCGGCATTGCCTGCATCGACGCGTACAACTGCCGGAACGGCAAGGGTCTGGCGGCGGTGCTGGCCGCCCATCCCCAGGTCGAGCGGCTTCTGTGCGGGCATGTCCACCGCTTCATGCTGGCCCGCTTCGCCGGGACGGTGCTGGTCACGGCCCCCAGCACGACGACGGCCATCGCGCTGCGGCTCGCACCGGACGCCGCACCGGCCTCCTACGTCGAACCGCCGGCCTTCCTGCTCCACCGCTGGCAGGAGGGCGCGGGGCTGGTCACCCACCTCGTGCCCGTCGGCAACTTTCCCGGCCCCCTGCCGTTCTTTTGAAAATTGGCAGCTTGCTCTAAAGCCTCGCGTTCCGGTCGATCTCCTGGCGCAGGATCAGCGCCAGATCCTCGATCCGGTAGGGCTTCGACAGCACCGGAAAGCCTTTCAGCCCGGCTCGGTCCTCGCTGTAGCCTGTGGTCAGAACCACCGCCAGCCGGGGCAGCAGGGCCCGCGCCGCCGCCGCCAGGGCCGCGCCATCGATCTCGCCCGGCATCACCACGTCGCTGAACAGCAGGTCCGGCCTTTCCCCGTCCCGCAGCAGGCGCAAGGCCTCCTCCCCGGTCGTGGCGCGGCTGACCCGGTAGCCCATCTCCTCCAGCGCCGCAACGATCACCAGCGCCACAACCGGGTCGTCCTCGACCAGCAGCACGCTGGCGCCGCCGCCATCGACCATCGCCCGCTGGGCATCGGCCACCGCCACGGGCATCGTCTCGGCGCGCGGCAGCAGCAGCGTCACCGTAGTGCCCTGGCCCTCCACGCTGTCGACGGTCGCGATCCCGCCGGATTGCCGGCAGAAACCGTAGACCTGCGCCAGCCCCAGCCCAGTGCCCTGGCCCACCGGCTTGGTGGTGAAGAAGGGCTCGAAGATCCGCTCCAAAGTTGCCGGCGCCATGCCATGGCCGCTGTCCCGCACCCAGATCCGCACAAAGGAGCCGTGCAGGCCATGCTCGCCGCACTGCTCGACATTGCCGGCACCGATCAGCAGATGGCCGCCTCCGGCAATGGCGTCGCGGGCGTTGGTGGCGAGGTTCAGAATCGCCAGTTCGAACTGCACCGGATCGGCCATCGCCGGCCACAACCCACCCTCCAGATCGAACTCCAGCCGGATGTCGGCGCGCAGCGCCCGGTCAAGGAAACTGCGCATGCCCAGCAGCCGGTCGCGGACGTCAAAGGCTTCGGGTTGGAGGTTCTGGCGCCGCGAGAAGGCCATCAGCTGCCGGATCATGCTGGCGCCGCGATCCACCGCCTGATGGCCGGAATCGAGCACCTTCTGCACCCCGGCGACATGGCCGGCACGCCGCCCGATCAGTTGCAGGCAGCCCGACATCGCCTGGAGCAGATTGTTGAAATCGTGCGCCATGCCGCCGGTCAGCTGGCCAACCGCCTCCATCTTCTGCGATTGCCTCAGCTTCTCCTCGGCCTGCATCAGCTCGGCCGTGCGTTCGGCGACGCGCTGCTCCAGGGTGTCGTTGAGGGCGCGCAGCTTCGCAATCGCCCGGTCGCGCTCCGCCTCGATGGTGCGCCGCTCCTCCACGTCGATGACCACGCCGGGAAAACCCCGCGGCGTCCCGTCGGCGGCAAGATCGACCCGCCCGTTGGCCTCGATCCAGTAATAGCGCCCGTCATGCCGGCGGACGCGATACTGGTGGACATAGCGGCCGCCCCGCGCCATCGCCTCGCCGACCGCCTGGGCCAGATTGGCCCGGTCGTCCGGATGCACGGTCTCGACCATCTGTGCCAGGCTGATTCCGTCGCGCCCGAGCGCCGGATCGACCCCAAAGGCCTTGGCGAACGCCTCGTCGATGGTGATTCGGTCGGTCGCGATGTCCCAGAACCATGTGCCGATGATCGCGCCGGCGGACAGGGCCAGTTGGACCCGTTCCGCATCGGTGCGGGCGGTCTCCAGCGCGCGCTTGCGATGGTCGATGTCCTCCAGCATCGCGATGGCGCCGGTAACCTTTCCGGCACCGTCCGTCAGCGGCACGCTGCTGACGGCGAACCAGCGCTCGGACCCGTCGGCCTCTCTGTGGAGGAACTCGATGCCCGGCGAGACCACCTCGCCACGCAAGGCGCGCGCACCGGGATAATGGCTGGGCGGAAGCCGCTCCCCATTCGCATCGAAGGCGCGCCACCGGTCGCCGTCCTCCGCCCTCGTCATTCTGGAGGGCATGGGTTGATCGGGCAGGAGTTCGCGAAACAGCGGGCTGGACAGCAACACCCGCCCATCGGCGTCGAGCAGGCACGCCCCGACCGGCAGGTGCTGGATGAGCGTGGAGAACCGGTTGCCGGCTTCGGTGCGGGCGGCCACCTCCTGCTCCAGCGCCACGTTGCGCGCCCGCAGTTCGGCCTCGACGGCGTCGCGCTGCCGGGCCGCGAGGACCCCCGCGGTCGTCTCCATCGCGATGTCGAGCATGCCGACGACCCGTCCGTCGTCGCGCAGCGGGCTGTAGGCGAAGGTCCACCACGTGTCCTCCTCGCAGCCGTTGCGGGTCATCACGAGGTGCATGTCGGTGAAGCTGACCGACTCACCCTCCAGCACGCGCGCGATGAGCGGGCCGATCGTGTCCCACACCTCGGACCAGACGACGGCAATCGGCTGCCCCAGCGCCGCCGGGTGGCGCTTGCCCAGGAAAGGAACATAGGCGGCGTTGTAGAGCAGCGTCTGTTCCGGTCCCCAGGTCGCGCACATGGCGAAGGGGGATCCGAGCATCATCGTGAAGATGGCCTCGAGGGCGGGACTCCAGCCCTCACGCGGTCCGAGCGGGGTTGCGCTCCAATCGCATGCTTCGGGGTCCAGCAGATTGGCGCTCATGCGGTCACAGCCCCCCGCCCTGCCTGTGCGATTGGCTCTCAGCCGGCAAACGTCCGGCTATGGCGTGAAGTTCGGGACCGGGCGGGACTGAAAAAGTCTTCCGTTGAAGCATGCCTGTTTATAGACGGTGGGACTGTCCCGGACAAGGTCGGCTCACGTCCCGGGGAAGACGCCGACGGCCGTCTTTACCGGGTGGAGGCGTCCATTTGCTCGCCTTCGCGACAGCCCGTCTTCAATCCTGGCCGCGCGAGACGCGAAACCAATGCTCGGCATACTGCCGGCAAAGCTCCGCTTCCACACTGTCGCCCGCACGTTCGGCATCGGTGGCGCGGGCGAGCCACTGGGTCTGCTTTTGCAGCGCCGATCCGTTCACACGGGCGGGCGCCGGCCGGACCCCGGTCGATGCGCCGGTGTTGGAGCGGGGCTTGCTGAAGTTCGGTCGCGGCACGGGTACGCGGGGCCTGGAGGGTGGCATGGGTCTTACGGACTTCCTTCGAGGAGACGGGAGGGGCATCCTCCGATCCGCCAGAGTCTACGCTCCCCATCGCCGCGATGCGCGGAAATTCTGTAGCGCCGCGCCACCCTTTGACGAACGGCCATCTTCGCGTCAGCATGTGGACGGGCGCGGTGCGAGGCGGTGTGAAGCGACCAGGCTCGACGTCCCCTCTCAACCGCCCCGTCAACCTGCATCGATGGGACCGACGTCGTGCCGATCCGCAGACTGGACCTGAATCTCCTTCGGGTGTTCGAAGCCGTCATGCAGCATCGCAGCGTGATCGGCGCCAGCAGGGAATTGCGGATCACGCCCTCGGCGGTCAGCCACGCGCTCGCCCGGCTGCGTCAGTCTCTGGACGATGACCTGTTCGTGCCCGGCGCCTCCGGGATGGAACCGACCGCCCGCGCCCTCCAACTGTCGTCCGGCATCGCCGACGGGCTGGGACGGATCGCCGACGCGATGAGCACGAAGGCCTTCATCCCGTCGGAGGCGGTGCGGACCTTCCGCATCGCCGCAACCGACTATGCGGCGGTGATCGTCCTGCCGCGCGTCGTCGCACGGATCGCCCCGCTGGCGCCGCAGATCGATCTGCGGGTCTTCCCTCTCAACCGCATGGACGTCGTCCGACACCTCGACGACGGCCGGGTCGATTTCGTGATCGGCTGGTTTGCCGACCTGCCGGACCGCATGCGCCGCACCACGCTTCTCCAGGAATCGGAAGCCGTGGTGGTCCGCCGCGGACATCCGCTGGCCGCCGGGCCGGTGACGCGGGAACGCCTGTTCGAGTTTCCCCACGTCGTCGTGGAGTTGACCGGCAGCGAAGAGGGGGCGACCGACGGGTTCATCGACGACCGCGGCGTATCCCGGCGGGTCTGGGTCGAACGGCTGATCCTCGAAGCGGCCGACAGCGACAAGGGTCTGACCGGGCGGGTGGCCGTCTCGGTCCCGCACTATGCCGCCGTCCCTCCGTTGCTGCAGGTCAGCGACATGGTGGCGACCCTGCCCAGGCTCCTGGCCATCCGGGCCGTGGAACAGTCCGGCCTGGCGATTCTCGACCTTCCCTTTGAACCGCAGCGGGTGAACCTGGACATGATCCGGCACCAGCGTGCCGAGCGTGACCCCGGCGCCTGCTGGCTGATCCGGCAGATTGCCGCCGCGATGGCCGACCCGGACACACTGAACGCCGTTCATCATGGCGCTGTATAAACTTCATTTGCCAGCGACAGGACTTTCAAAGTAGCTGTTCGACACCGGAGGCGCCTCTTCATTATTGAAGCCGGACTATGGTCGTCAGCAGGTAATGAATGAAGGCGATGCATTGGCGCGGGCTCGCGCTGTATTCTCACCGAATATGAAAGCCCATTGAACACACAAGGAAACGGGAACGGCGTCGCGTCCGGGGCAGACTTGGGGCAGGTTGGGGGCAGGTT
>NZ_WHOS01000092.1 GCF_013340935.1 Azospirillum melinis
GCCGCAGCTGCGGCGGTGGGGGCGGTGGGGTTTCCCTCCATCGTCCGGGCCCAATCGAAGTCGCTGAAGGTCGGGGTATATGGCGGCTATTTCAAGGACAGCTTCGACAAGCACATCTTCCCGGACTTCACCAAGGCGACCGGCATCGTGGTGGAGGCGGTGGCCGAACCGACGGGCGAGGCGTGGCTGATCCAGCTTGAGCAGGCCGCACGTGCGAAACAGGCTCCGGCCGACGTGTCGATGATGTCCCAGGTGGCGATGCTGAAGGGCATGGCTGCCGAGCTGTGGGCGCCGCTCGATCCCGCCAGGCTGCCGAATGCCGCCAAGGTCAAGCCGGCGCTGATGAACAAGTATCCCGACGGCAGGCTGTCCGGCATCGGCGCGGTGTCCTGGTACATCACCCTGGTGACCAACACCAAGAGCTACCCCCAGCCTCCGGAAAGCTGGGCGGCGCTGTGGGATCCGGCCAACAAGGACAAGCTCGGCCTGCTGGCGCTGGTCTCCAACTCCTTCCTGCTGGACGTGACCGCTGCCACCTTCTTCGGCGGCTCCAAGCATCTCGACAGCGAACAGGGCCAGCTGGAGTGCTTCAAGAAGCTGGCCGAGCTGAAGAACAATGTGAAGCTTTGGTATCGCGACGAGGCGCAGTTCGAGGCGGCGCTGAAATCGGGCGAGGTCCCGATGGGGCAGTATTACCATGACGTCACCGGCCTTGCCGCCGCCGACGGCCATCCGGTGCGCTCCACCTTCCCCAAGGAGGGCGGCATCCTCGATTCCGGCAGCTGGGCGGTGTCCAAAGCATCCAAGGCCGGCGATCTGGCCCACGTTTTCATCGATTACATGTGCCAGCCGCAAATCCAGGCGCTGCTGTCGCGCAAGGTCGGCACCTCGCCGACCATCGACCGGTCGGCAACCGACCTGACCGACAAGGAGTTCGCCGCGGTCTCCTCCGATCTGGCGCCCATCGTTCCGCGCTATGACCTCTATGTATCGAAGGCCGACTGGCTGAACCAGAAATGGACGGAAATGATCGTGGGCTGACCCGCGAACGCCCTTCCTCCCCCCGAGTGCGGTCGCTTCAGACGGACTCGTCTGAAGCGTGAATCGCACGGAAATCCAAAAGACCGGGGGGAAGGGCTCCGTCTTTTCCGAACGATCCGGAGGCCCGCCCATGTCCGCCCTCGTTCTCGATGGTCTCACCAAGCGTTACGGCAGCTTCACCGCGGTGCATGGGGCGAGCCTGCGCATCCCGCATGGGCAGTTCGTCTGTCTGCTGGGGCCCTCCGGCTGCGGCAAGACCACGCTGTTGCGGATGATCGCCGGGCTGGAGGAACCCTCCGGCGGCCAGCTGCTGATCGACGACCGCGACATCACCGCAACCCCCGCCCACAAGCGGGATTTCGGCATGGTGTTCCAGTCGCTGGCCCTGTTCCCCCATCTCAGCGCCGGGGAGAACATCGCCTATCCCCTGCGCATCCGCGGCGTTCCCGCCGACGAGCGCCGCCGCCGGGCCGACAGCCTGCTGGAGTTGGTGCGCCTGCCCGGAATGGCCGACCGGCCGGTGTCGCGGCTGTCGGGCGGTCAGCGCCAGCGCGTCGCCATCGCCCGCGCCCTGGCGCTTGAGCCGAAGCTGTTCCTGCTCGACGAGCCGCTGTCGGCGCTCGACGCCAAGCTGCGCGAAGCGATGCAGATCGAACTGAAGCAGCTTCAGCGGCGGCTGGGCATCACCACCATCGTCGTCACCCATGACCAGCGGGAGGCGATGACCATGGCCGATCTGGTGGTGGTGATGTCGGAGGGGCGGATCCGTCAGGCCGCCCCGCCGATGGATGTCTACCGCCAGCCTGCCGACGCCTTCGTCGCCGACTTCATCGGCATGACCAACCTGCTGGAAGGCGAGGTGACTGCCCCTGGCCGCGCCAGCGTGCCGGGAGGCGAACTGGCCCTGGCCGGACTGCCGCCGCATGGCCGCGCCCTGCTGTCGGTCAGGCCGGAGGAGGTGCTGCTGCATCCGGCGACCGCGCCCAATGGAGCAAACCGGCTGGCCGGGACCCTGTCCTTCGTCCGCGATCTCGGCGCAAGCGTCGAGTTCCGCATCGACGTCGCCGGACGGGAGATTGTGGCTCTGACCCGGCCGCAGGACCGCCCGGGCGTCGAACCGGGTGCCGCCGTCATCGTCGAGATTCCGGCCGAGGCCTGCGTCGTGCTGCCGCCGGAGGGGAGGGTGTCATGATCCGCCGCGCGCCCCGCAGCCTGGGCGAGCACGCGCCGATCCTGTTTCCGGCGCTGATGCTGGTCGTCTTCTTCGTCATTCCCTTCGGCCTGATGATCGCGGTCAGCGTCGCCCGCCGGATTCCCGGCGGCTTCTACGAGCCCGATCTGGTGCTCGCCAATTACGAACGCTTTCTCAGCGCCTTCTTCGGCGGCGTTCTGTCCTTCTCGCTGGAGCTGGCAGCACTGGTGGCGGTGGTGGCTGTCGGCATCGGTTTCCCCTTCACCTACCGGCTGGCGCGGCTGCCGCGGGCGGCCCAGGTGCGCTGGCTGGTCTTCCTGCTGTCGATCCTGTCGCTGTCGGAGGTGATCATCGGCTTCGCCTGGTCGACCTTGCTGTCGCGCACCGCCGGCATCACCAACCTGCTGGTGGCGGTCGGGCTGATGGCGGAGCCGCAATCGCTGTCGCCCAGCTTCGGCGCGCTGCTGGCCGGCATGGTCTATCAGGCCTTCCCCTACACCGTGCTGGTGCTCTATCCGGCGCTGGCCCGGCTCGACCCGGCGCTGGTGGAGGCGTCGCGGACGCTGGGAGCCTCGCCGCTCAAGGCCTTCTTCACCGTGGTGGTGCCGGCCCAGCGCAACACCATCGTGGCAACCCTGATCATGGCCTTCGTCTTCGCGCTTGGCAGCTACCTGCTGCCGCAGCTTCTGGGACGGCCGCAGCACTGGACCCTGTCGGTGCTGATCACCGATCAGGCGATCTACCAGTCCAACATGCCGTTCGCGGCGGCGATGGCGGTCTTTCTGGTGCTGGTCAGTCTGGCGCTGGTCGGGCTGTCCCTGCTGTTCGGACGCAAGGAGGAGGCGTGATGCTGCGCTGGCTCAACAGCCTGATGGCCGGCCTGATCGGCCTCATCCTGGCAGCACCTATCCTGGTGGTGGCGGGGGTGTCGCTGAACGCCAAACGCTCGCTCGACTTCCCGCCCAAGGGTCTGTCGCCGGCATGGTATGCCGAGATCTTCACCGATCCCGGCTGGCGCGGGGCACTGGTCGCCAGCCTCGTGGTGGCGGCGTCCTCGGCGGCGCTGGCGGTCGCCATCGCCTTTCCGCTGGCGTGGTTCATCTGGCGCTGGCGGGCGCCCTGGGCGCGGGCGTTCGAGGTGCTGGGCATGGCCCCCTTCATCCTGCCGCCGGTCATCACCGCGCTGGGGTTCCTCAGCTTCTGGTCCACCTTCGGACAGTATGGCGAGCCATGGACGGTGGTGGTCAGCCACGCCGTCTTCTTCGTCACCCTGCCGCTGGTCACGCTGTCGCTGGGCTTCGGCGCGGTGGACCGCAGCTTTGTCGAGGCCGCCTCGACCATGGGGGCCGACGACCGCACCGTGCTGCGGACGGTGGTGATGCCGCTGGTACGGCCATACATGATTTCCGGCTTCGCCTTCGCCTTTGTGCTGTCGCTCAACGAATACATCGTCGCCTACATGGTCGCCGGCTTCACGCTGGAAACGCTGCCGATCAAAATCTTCAACGCCCTGCGCTACGGCTACACGCCGACCATGGCCGCCGTGACCGTGCTGTTCGTGCTGCTGACCGCGGCCGTCTTCGGGCTGATCGCCCGCTTCGGCGACCTTCCGCGCCTGCTGGGCGCCTGGATCAAAGCCGACTGACTGGGCCGACTGACCTTCCGACAGGAGACTTTCCAAAATGATCGATCCGGACAAGCTCAACCGTCTGCGTGAGAAATACAGCGGCAGCGGCGGTGCCGACATCCACTCTCCCGAGTTCCAGCGTGTCGCCGCCCTGCAATTCTCGGCCGGGGGGCGGCGGACCCAGCCCTTTGCCGGGATCTCCACCCTGCTCGACGCGCCATACCGTCCCGATGCGCCCGAACTGCCCGATTTCGGCGGGCTGGAGGTTGCGCTGATCGGCGTGCCGATGGATCTGGGGGTGACCAACCGCGCCGGGGCCCGCTTCGGTCCGCGGGCGGTGCGGACCATCGAGCGGATCGGTCCTTACGAATATGTGCTGAAAATGGTGCCGTCGGCGTCCTGCCGGATGGCCGATGTCGGCGATGTGCCGCTGTCCAGCCGCTTCAGCCTGGAGGCCTGCCATCACGACATCGAGAGCTTTTACAACAAAGTGATGGATGCCGGGGTGATCCCGCTGTCCGTCGGCGGTGACCATTCGATCAGCCAATCGATCCTGAAGGCGGTGGGACGGGACCGGCCGGTCGGCATGATCCATTTCGATGCCCATTGCGACACCGGCGGCCCCTACGAAGGGTCGAAGTTCCACCATGGCGGCCCCTTCCGCCAGGCGGTGCTGGACGGCGTGCTCGATCCGGAGCGCACGGTGCAGATCGGCATCCGCGGCAGCACCGAGTTCCTCTGGGAGTTCTCCTACGAATCCGGGATGACGGTGATCCATGCCGAGGAGGTGGCGCAGCGCGGCATTCCCGCCGTGATCGAGCAGGCCCGCCGGGTGGTCGGCGACGGGCCGGTCTATGTCTCCTTCGATGTGGACTGCCTCGATCCGGTGTTCGCGCCGGGCACCGGCACGCCGGAGGTCGGCGGACTGAGCACGCGGGAGGCCATCGAGCTTCTGCGCGGTCTGGCCGGGCTCGACGTCATCGGCGGCGACGTGGTGGAGGTGGCACCGCAGTATGACGCCAACACCACCACTGCCCAGGCCGGCGCGCAGATGCTGTTCGAGATCCTGTGTCTTGCCGTCAAGGCGTTGGAGCAGCGGCGGGGCTGAGGCCGGCAGCCGAAGGTGCGCGTGTGGCGGACGAAGGCGGTTTCCGCCTTGCTCCGCCAACCCCGGAGGTCAGACCGCGGCGATGTGCCGCCGGCCGAGGGCCTGGACTTCGGCCGTACGAGGACGGACCATCTCCCTACCCGGTTGCGAACATTCGGGATCGGTCGCCGCCGCGCCTTCACCGCGGGCGCCGCCCGGCCGGGCATCCTTGCGGACTGTCGCCGCCGGGACGGGCCATGGCCTCCGCCGCCCGCCCGCGGCGCGGAGGAGAGCACATGTCTATGGACAAGGAAGTGGTCATCGCGGCGCTGCGTTACGCGGCGGAACTGCATGACGGCACCTATCGGCCCGACCGGGCGCGCACGCCCTTCGTCTCGCATCTGTCGGAAACGGCGGAGCTTGTGGCGCAGGCCGGTGGCACGCCCGCCGAGATCGCCGCGGCCTGGCTGCACGACGCGGTCGAGGATGGGCTGACCAACGTCGCCGATCTGGCCCAACGATTCGGGCAGGAGGTCGCCGACCTCGTCGCCGCGGTCAGCGACGCGCCGGAAGATGTCGGCAAGGCGATTGCCGAGCGCAAGGCGATCCAGGCCGCCCGCCTCGCCGCCGCACCCGAAGGGGCCAAGCGCATCAAGCTTGCCGAGCAGATTTCAATCCTGCAGGCGCTGGCGGTCGAACGCCCGCTGTCCTGGAGCGTCGAGCGGGCCGATGCCTATGTCCAGGGCTCCCGCCTCGTGGCGGAGGCCTGTGCCGCCGCCAGCCCGCTGCTGGCCGAACGCTACGCCGCAGCACTGGCCGGGGCGACGCATTGACGGCGTCGCGGTCAGAGGGCTGACGACCGCCAGAGCCAGACCAGACCGGCCACCGCACCCGCCGCCAGAAGCACCAGCACCAGGATGATGGCGAAGGCGGTGCGCCGGTCCTTCGCCTCGCGCTGTTCGGCCTCGCGCCGCTTCTTCAGCAGAAATTGCTGTTCCGGGCTGAGGAAGCGGCCGGCGGCGGCATCCGGCGTTGGCACGTAGCGCACCCGGCCGCGGCCCTTGGCCGCCATGCCTGCGGTCGCCGCGGTCCCCCTGATGGCCGTCGTCAAACCACCCTGGGACGGCCGTCCGGTGTTGACCGGCTCCCCTGCCGACCCGCGAACCGCGGTCGCCTGCCGGCCCTTGCGCTTGCGCGGCAGCTTTCGCCGTCTGGTCGTCATGCCCCTCTCCCCGCTCTCAAATCCGTCTCCGCGGCGGGGAGCATAGCCGCCCGCCCCGTCCGGCGCAGCCAATCACAAGATGATCTCCGGAAAGTCACATAGCCCATGCGGATGGGGGCATGCCAACTGGAAATCCATGGGCCGGAAATCCACCGGGGGGCCGATCCGTTCCTCTGCGGCGAACCAGCGCACACCCCAACGGTTTGTGGTGCTGACGTGGATACTAGTATATTACATTGCGGCCCGCCGGCGTTCCGGGTGGGCGTGACTGCAATCGAATGGGAGGGTCACCATGCTCAAGAAGACTGCGTTCAAATCCGGCCACATCCGCTCGCGCCGCCTTCTGCTCGCCGCCGCCGCCACCGGACTGGCGATGCCCGCCGCCATCGCACCGCTGGGCGGTGCGTTTGCCGCCGATGACGACCAGCAGGCGGTGGCGAAGGCGGTGAACGGGCTTCGCGACGCCATGCTGGCGGGCGACGGTGCCACGCTGCGGGCGATGACGATGGACCAACTGACCTACGGCCATTCGAACAGCCGGCTGGAGGACAAGGCCGCCTTCGTCGGCAGCCTCGACGGCAAGAACGCCTTCAAGGCGCTGGACCTCAGCGACCATGCGATCCAGGTGGTCGGCGACATCGCGGTCGCCCGCCATACCTTCGATTCGGTCAACAACCTGCCGGACGGCAAGACCAACACCGCCCACATCAAGGTGCTGCAGGTCTGGAAGAAGGTCGACGGAGCCTGGAAGCTGCTCGCCCGCCAGGCCTCGCCGCTTCCGGCCGCCTGACCGCCCCGACCACCTGATCGCCGCTTCTGCCGCCTCCCACCCGCAAGGGGGGAGGCGGCAGGGCACCGGTCACCAGGCTGGCAGGATCGCGCCCTTGAACCGGGTCTCCAGGAAGTCGCGGACCTCTTTGGACTGGAAGGAATCGACCAGCGTCTTCAAGGCGGGACGGTCCTTGTCCTTCTCCCGCGCGGCGATGAAGTTGCCGTAGGGGTTGCCTTCGCGCGGCTCCTGGATCAGCGCGTCCTTCGACGGGGTCAGGCCGGAATTCACCGCATAGTCGGTGTTGATGATCGCCGCATCGAAATCCTCCAAGGCGCGCGGCAACTGCGCCGCCTCCAGCTCCACCAGCTTGAGCGCCTTCGGATTCTCGGCGATGTCGAGGATGCTCGGCGACAGGCCCTTGCCGGGCGCCAGCTTGATCAGGCCGTTGGCCGCCAGCAGGTTGAGCGCACGGCCGCCGTTGCTGGGGTCGTTCGGAATGCCGATGCTGGAACCGGGCTTCAGATCGCCGACGGATTTGATCTTGCGGGAATAGAGCCCCATCGGCTCGACGATGGTGAAGCCGATGGGCACGATCTTATAGCCTCGCGCGGCGATCTGGGCCTCCAGATAGGGCTTGTGCTGGAAGGCGTTGGCGTCGAGGTCGCCGGCGTCCAGCGCCGCGTTGGGGATGTTGTAGTCGGAGAAAGTGATCAGTTCGACGGTCAGACCCTTGCCGGCCGCCACCGTCTTCGCCACCTCGGCGATTTCCTCCTCCGCACCGCCCATGACGCCGAGCTTCACGGTCTCGGCCGCGGCCTCGGTGACCTGGACGGCGATCTGGGCGGCGAAGAGGGCCAGCGCAATGCCGCCGGCCAGTCCGGCTCGGCGTAGCCATGATGTTGTTTTGCCTTGCATGTCGACTCCTTTATCTTTGGCTCTGCGGCCCCGGTCGTTGACGGGGTACCGAGAGGCCGCCAGATAGCCCGACCGGCCGGCGCCTAGCGCATGCAATTTCCGACGATCTGGTAGCACAGCGTGGGATCGCGCCTGTCGTTGTAGCGCACCGCGGTGACCCGCCCGCCATGCAGTTCGAAGGTCGCTTCGCAACTGTAGGTTCTTGACCAGGTCGTCACGTCGGGCTGCCACAGCAGCGGTCCGCGCGGGCCGAGCCAGGGGCTGGGCTCCCAATCCACGTCGCGGTCGACCAGGGTCTGCCGGCGGGTGTAGACCAGATACTCCGCATCTCCGTTGACGGCGGAGCGTTCCGGCACGCCGGCGCAGGACAGCAGGCTGCCCTTGCTCATTCCCACCATCGCCTCGGGCGCTCGCAACGCCAGTTCGGCCTGCGGGTTGGCGCAGGAGGCGGACAGCAGGGTGGCCGCGGCAAGAAGCCCGCCGCGCCATACCAACATCATTCGCTGACGGCCGATGGTCATGTCCGATCCTCCGCGGCGATGCGCAACCGTTTGGGACGGTCTTTCACATAACGCGTCCCGCCCGATGCACAACAGCGCTCAGCCCAGAACGGTGTCGTACAGCAGCTTCAGGTTCAACACCACGATCAGGCCGGCGACGACCCAGGACAGCCCGGCGACCCAGCCGGGCACGACGAAGCGGCCCATCTTGCCGCGGTCGGTGACGAAGCGGACCAGCGGGATGACCGCGAAGGGGAGCTGCATCGACAGCACGACCTGGCTGAACACCAGCAGCTGGGCCGTGCCGCTTTCGCCGTAGAGAGCCGTCACCACCACCACCGGGATGATGGCGAGGCCGCGGGTCAGCAGCCGGCGCATCCAGTGCGGCAGCCGCAGCCGCAGGAACCCTTCCATCACGATCTGCCCGGCCAGCGTCGCCGTGACGGTGGAATTGAGGCCCGACGCCAGCAGCGCCACCGCGAACAGGGTCGACGCGATGCCCAACCCCAGCAGGGGCGACAGCAGTTCGAACGCTTCGCCGATCTCCGCCACCTCGGTATGGCCGCTGCCATGGAAGACGCTGGCCGCCAGGATCAGGATCGCCGCGTTGACGAACAGGGCCAGCATCAGCGCGATGGTGCTGTCGATGGTGGCCCAGGTGATGGCGTCGCGCCGCCCCTCGTCCGTGCGCGGATAGGCCCGCGTCTGCACGATGGAGGAGTGGAGGTAGAGATTGTGCGGCATTACCGTCGCCCCCAGGATGCCGATGGCGACATAGAGCATGCCGGGGTTGGTCACCACCTGCGTCGTCGGCACGAAGCCATGCAGCACGGCGGCCACCGGCGGGGCTGCGGCGATGATCTGCACCAGGAAGCAGCCGGCGATGACCGTCAGCAGGGCCACCACGAAGGCCTCCAGATAGCGGAAGCCACGCTGCATCAGCAGAAGCACCAGAAAGGCATCGAGCGCCGTGATCAGCGCGCCGCCGATCAGCGGAATGCCGAACAGCAGGTTCAGCGCGATGGCGGTGCCGATGACCTCGGCAAGGTCGCAGGCGATGATCGCCGCCTCGCACGCCACCCACAGCATCAAATTGACCGGACGCGGGTAATGGTCGCGGCAGGCCTGCGCCAGATCGCGCCCGGTGACGATGCCCAGCCGGGCCGACAGCGATTGCAGCAGGATCGCCATCAGGTTCGACAGCATGATGACCGACAGCAGCGTATAGCCGAACTGCGATCCGCCGGCGAGGTCGGTTGCCCAGTTGCCGGGGTCCATGTAGCCGACCGACACCATGTAGCCCGGCCCGGCGAAGGCCAGCAGGCGGCGTAGCCACAGGCCGCCCTGCGGCACCGCGACGGAGGCATGGACCTCCGGCAGGCTCGGCCGGACTTGCCCGTCCGAGCTGGCATATCTCCAGGCTCCGTGGGGCGGCACGGCGGCTTCGGCTTCCGACATCGGCGTGACTCCCGGCCAAGATGCGAACTGGTATCAATCAAGTATGTACCGGGACAACGAGTATGCAAGGTGCTATACTTTCAGCATCCGAACATTTTTCCGGGCGGGTGGGTCATGACTGACAGCGATGCGGACCTTCCCGATGCCGAACTCCATGCCGAGGGTTTCCGCAAGACGCGGGAAGCCCAGCGGACCGCCCTGGCCGAGGATTACGTGGAGCTGATCGCCGACCTGATCGAAAGCGGGCAGGAGGCCCGGCAGGTCGACATCGCCGCAAGGCTGGGGGTGGCGCAACCCACTGTTGCCCGCATGCTGGACCGGCTTGCGGCCGACGGGCTGGTCTATCGCAAGCCCTACCGGGCGGTGTTCCTGACCGATGCCGGCCGGCGGATCGCCGAAGAAAGCCGGGAGCGGCACCGGACGGTGGTGGCCTTCCTCCGCTCCCTCGGCGTCAGCGCCGACACGGCGCGCATCGACGCCGAAGGCATCGAACACCATGTCAGCGCCGAGACGCTGGACGCCTTCCGCCGCTCGCTGGCCCAGGGCGGCTGACGCCGTTCAGTCGGCGAGACGGTTGTCGATGGCGATGCGGATCAGGGCGCGGGCACTGTCGGCGCCCAGCTTGTCCTTGATCTGTGTGCAGCTGTTGGCGACCGTCTTCTGGCTGATCCCCAGCCGCTCCGCGATGGCCGCCGCGGTCATCCCACGTCCGACCAGGGCCAGGATCTCCAGCTCCCGCTGGGTCAGGACGGCCAGCGGATCGGACGGCGGCGACAGGCTCATCAGCGCCAGATCGCGGGCAAGCCCGCTGTCCAGATGGATGCGCCCGGCCAGAACCGTGCCGATGGCGGAGGCCAGGCTGTCTGGCGCATCGTTCTTGGTGACATAGCCGCGGGCACCGGCCTTCAGAGCGCGGGCGGCGATGGCCGGATCCTCGTGCATGCTGAAAATCAGGACGGGCACCGCCGGGCTTTCCTCGCGGATGGTGCGCAGCACGGCCATGCCGCCGCCGTCGCCCGGAATATTGAGGTCGAGGACAACGACGTCCGGACGCTCCGCCCGCCACAGATCCAGCGCGCTGCCGACATCCTCCGCCTCCACCACGCGGCCGAGCGCCGCTTCGGCCAGCAGGCGCTGGCAGCCGGCCCGGACGATGGGATGGTCGTCGACCAGAAGAATGGTGTGGGTCACGCCATGCGCTCCAATGCTGCCGGCGAGGATGGCGGCTGGGCGGACGACAGGGCAGGCCGGGGCAGGCGGGCCGACACACGGGTACCGCCGCCGGCCGCGGTTCCGATCGACAGGCTGCCGCCCAGAGTGTGCACCCGTTCCGCCATGCCGGGAATCCCGAAGCCGTTCCTTGCCGGTTCGTCGCCATCCGGCAGGCCGGGTCCGTCATCGGCGACGACGATCTCCACCGCCTGCGGATCGATGCTCAGATTGACGGCGACAACCGACGGTTTGGCATGGCGGAAGGCGTTGAGCAACGATTCCTGCACCAGCCGGTAGACGGTCAGCCGCAGCACGTCGTCGCAGCCATCCAGCTCCGCCACCGCCGCGGCCGGCTCGACGGCAAGGGTCAGGGCGACGTCGGGCTGACGCCGCATCCAGTCGCCGGCCAGTTCGGCCAGCGCCTCGCTCAGCGGCAACTGGTCCAGCAGGGCGGGGCGCAGGCGGGCCAGAAGGCGGCGGCTCAGCCGGTGGACCTCCGCCGCGGTGTCCAGGATCTTGCCGGCGCGTTCGGCCGCTTCGCTGGTGGCGTCCCCATCGGCTCCAACGTCCCGCAGACGCAGGATACGGCCGGCATCGACCTTGATCGCGAAGAGGGCGGCGCCGAGTTCGTCGTGGATTTCTCGGGCGACCTCCCGCCTTTCGGCATCCTGCGCCGCGACGATGCGTTGGCCGGCCCGCCGGTTCTCCGCCTCTGCCGCCGCCAGCCCATGGGCCAGCGCGGCGATTCCGGTTCCCAGCCGGTCGAGTTCGGGGACGCCGCGACCATCGAAGGAAAAGGCGTAATTGCCGGCGCGCAGCCTTTCCACCCCGGCTTCCAGCCGCGCCAGCGGGACCAGGGCACGCCCGACCGCCAGATAGGCGGCCCCCATCAGTAGGAGACCGACCGCCAGCGTTGCGGCGGCGAGATCGGTCATGTCCTCCCAGACCTCGGCGATCTCGTCCCAGGGTTCGGCAACGATGCGCAGCTTGCCTGCCGCCAACCGCCGTTCCTGCAAATCCACGCCGATCAGCGCGGCGAACCAGTCCGGTGCGCGCCGTTCCGCCGGTTCCGGCCGTGGCAGGCCGTCGGCCCCGATGAAGCGCAGATGACGCAGCCCCAGCCCGTTCAGCATGGCGATGTCGCCAGGGATGTCGCCGCGCTCCGCCACCGCGAGGCTCAGCGCGCTGCCCAGTTCGAGGGCGGATGCCATTTCCGCGCGGACGGCATCGCGGGCATTGGCGACCATCACCGCCCCGCCGGCGGTTGCCATCAGCAGAAGGAAAAGCCCGATCAAGGCCAGGATGCGCATCCTCAGCGACACCGGCGTCCACTCCGAAATACGACCATCGACGGAATGCTAACCCATCCATCTGTTTGGGTGCCATCCGCCCTTCGCACAATCGAGCCACAGTGCGGATGCCGATCCTGGCCGTGTACGGCATCGAACGGGAAAAAATCCCGGCCGATCCGGGATGTCATCATGGGATCGGGTCAAGAAATTCTTCCCCGGATTGTCGAATGGAACCATGGCTGCCGCCCGGCAGACTATTGGAGCCGGCAAGACATGGTGCTGTGCGCCGGGCGGGATGCACAGACCAGCCTGAAAAGGGTCCTGCCATTCAGAAAGCAACGGCTTTCTGGCGCGACATCGTCACGCTCGGCTCATCCCGGTACAGGGGGCGGCATCGCCTCCCGCCGCCCGCAGGAACGGGATCGAGCCGGCGTGACGCCATCGCCGGCACGGCTTCGCAAGGCCTTGTCCGTAACCGCCGCTTCGCGGCCAATCATCGGGGGAAACGCATGACACTTTCGTCCTACAGCACGATTGCGGCCGTCACCGGCGGCAAGCCGCGACACCGCTCCCGCGGGACCCATCTGGCCGGGATCGCGGCCGTGGCCGCCACGCTGTTCCTGGCTGCGGCGCCTGCCGGTCCGGCGCTGGCCTCCGACGTCACCTGGGATGCCATCGCCAACGATGCCAGGAATCCGGGCGACGTGCTGATGTACGGGATGGGGGTGGAAGGAAAGCGTTTCAGCACTCTGAAGCAGATCAACACCGAAAGCGTGTCGCGTCTGGTCCCCGCCTGGTCCTTCTCCTTCGGCGACGAGAAGCAGCGCGGGCAGGAAACCCAGGCGCTGGTCCATGACGGGGTGATCTACGTCACCGGCTCCTACTCGCGGATGTTCGCGCTGGACGCCAAGACCGGCAAGCGGCTGTGGAGCTATTCCCACCGGCTGCCCGACGACATCCGGCCCTGCTGCGACGTGGTCAACCGCGGTGCCGCGATCTATGGCGACAAGGTCTTCTTCGGCACGCTCGACGCCTCCGTCGTCGCGCTGAACAAGGACACCGGCAAGGTCGTCTGGAAGAAGAAGTTCGCCGATCACAAGGTCGGCTACACCATGACCGGCGCGCCGACCATCGTGAAGGACCAGAAGACCGGCAAGGTCCTGCTGATCCACGGCTCTTCGGGCGACGAGTTCGGCGTGGTCGGACGGCTGTTCGCCCGCGATCCCGACACCGGCGACGAGATCTGGATGCGTCCGCTGGTCGAGGGCCATATGGGCCGGCTGAACGGCAAGGACAGCACGCCGACCGGCAGCGACAAGGCTCCTTCCTGGCCGCGCGACAAGGACGGCAATCTGGTGGAGGCGTGGAACCACGGCGGCGGAGCGCCCTGGCAGAGCGCCACCTTCGACGTGGAGACCAACACCATCGTCATCGGCACCGGCAACCCGGCACCCTGGAACGGATGGGCGCGCTGGCCGGGCGACAGCCTCTATACCTCCGGCCAGGCCTATGTCGACCCGACCACCGGCGAGCTGAAAGGTTTCTACCAGCACACGCCGAACGACACCTGGGACTTCTCCGGCAACAACGAGCTGGTACTGTTCGACTACACCGACGCGTCGGGCAAGACGGTGAAGGCGACGGCCCATGCCGACCGCAACGGCTTCTTCTACGTCACCGACCGCACCAAGCTGGCGACGGCCGGCGGCGAGGCGAACAAGCCCAACAGCGTGCTGGCGGCCTATCCCTTCGTCGACGGCATCACCTGGGCCAAGGGCATCGACCTGAAGACCGGCCGTCCGATCGAGAATGAGGGCCAGCGTCCGCCGCTGCCGGCCGAAGGCGAGAAGCGCGGCAAGCCGGTCGAGGTCTCGCCGCCGTTCCTGGGCGGCAAGAACTGGAACCCGATGTCCTACAGCGAGGACACCAAGCTGTTCTACATCGCCGCCAACCATTGGAAGGAGGATTACTGGACCGAGCATGTCGGCTACAACCCCGGCTCGGCCTATCTCGGCATGGGGTTCCGCATCCACAAGATGTTCGACGACCATGTCGGCAGCCTGCGGGCGCTGGATCCGAAGACCGGCAAGATCGTCTGGGAGCATAAGGAGGAACTGCCGCTGTGGGCCGGCACGCTGGCGACCGCCGGCAATCTGGTCTTCACCGGCACCGGCGACGGCTTCGTCAAGGCTTTCGACGCCAAGAGCGGTCAGGAACTGTGGCACTTCCAGACCGGGTCGGGGATCGTCTCCTCCCCGATCACCTGGGAGCAGGACGGGGTGCAGTATGTCGGCATCACCACCGGCTATGGCGGCGCGGTGCCGCTGTGGGGCGGCGATCTGGCCGACCTGACCACCCGCGTGACCCAGGGCGGTTCCTTTTGGGTGTTCAAGCTGGCCGACGTGAAGGTCTCCAGCAGCAAGTGACCGGCTCCACGAAACCGGAGCATGGAGCGCCGGGGCGGTTGCCGCCCCGGTCCTTTTCATCGGAGGCATCATCATGACGTCGCACAGCAAGGCCGTGCTGCCGAGAAAACTCTGCCGGATCCTGGCCCTGAACGCACTGGCCGTCTGCCTTGCCGCGCCGGCCCCAGCCGTCCTGGCGGCAGAGATGGAGACGGCGGCGATTCCGGTGGCTGTCGAGGAGGCCGGACAGCCGGTCGGTGGCGGCGAGGAGGAGCGGGCGAGCGTTGTCAACGGATGCACGCTCGGTCCCCGCATCGTCTGCCCCAACCTGGATCTGCGGCATCGCAATCTGCGCGGGCTGTCGCTGGCCGGGGCCGATCTGCATGGCGCCAACCTGATGCGGGCCGACCTGCGCAAGGCGGACCTGCGCGGCGCCGACCTGACCGGCGCCATTCTGGACGGTGCCGACCTGCGCACCGCCTTTCTCCAGGGCGCGCGCCTGTCCGGTGCGCGGTTGCGGGGCGCCAATCTGGAATTCGCCCGTGCGACCGGTGCAGACTTCACCGGCAGCGACCTGACCGCTGCCAATCTGGAGGCGATCCGCGCCGACAAGATCAATCTTGCCGGCGCCAGCCTGGAGGGGGCCAACCTTCAGGAAGCGAAGATGGCCCTGTCCAACCTGTCCGGTGCGAACATGGACGGGGCCAAGCTGCGCTTCGCCATCTTCCAGGACGCGCTGATGACCGGTTGCAGATCCTGCCCGACCGGCTGGTGACGGTGCGGCGGGACCGTCAGCAGCGCTTGCCGCGTTTCGGTCCCGCCGCCTCGCAGCCGCAGCAACCGCCGGAGCAGCCGCCCGCCTGCGAGGGAGCCGGCCGCCCCGCCAGCCGGCGCAGGCGGTTGCGCAAAGGGGCGGGCAACAGGATGGTCCAGGCCACCCAGGCGAATGCGGCGGCGACGATCAGTCCGACAAGGATGGTTTCGGGAAGGCTTTCCATCATGGCTCACCCTCCCAGCAGGGCGCTGGACAGGTGGAAGGTGACGAAGGCGGCACCATAGGCGAGCGCCGTCATGTAGACGATCATCACCAGCATCCAGAACCAGCTGTTGGTTTCCCGCTTCACCACCGACAGGGTGGAGACGCATTGCGGGGCGAACACGAACCAAGCCAGCAGCGACAGCGCCGTCGGCAGGCTCCAGTCCGCCGCCAGCACGCCGGCCAGCGAGCCGGAGAGTGCGTCGCCCGTCTCGCTCAGCGCATAGACGGTGCCGAGCGCCGCCACCGCCACCTCGCGCGCCGCCATGCCCGGCACCAGGGCGATGGCGATCTGCCAGGTGAAGCCGATGGGGGCGAGAAGCGGGGCCAGCGCATGGCCGAGCATCCCGGCGAAGCTGTAGTCGATGGCCGGTCCGGTCGCTCCGTCGGGCGCCGCCGGGAAGCTGCCGAGGAACCAAAGCAGGATCATGATGGAGAAGATCACCGTGCCGGCGCGGGCCAGGAAGATGCGCGCCCGCTCCAGCAGCCCAAGCAGGATGTCGCGCGGGCTGGGCAGCCGGTAGGACGGCAGTTCCATCAGCAGCGGTTCGCGGGCTCCTTTGAAGATCGTGCGTTTCAGCACGAAGGCGGCCGCCAGCGCCGACAGGATGCCGGCGGCATAGAGGGTGAACATCACCAGCCCCTGCAAGCCGATCATGCCGCCGGCCACGGTCCGGTCGGGAACGAAGGCGGCGATGATCAGCGTATAGACCGGCAGCCGGGCCGAGCAGGTCATCAGCGGGGCGATCATGATGGTGGCCAGCCGGTCGGCACGGTTCTCGATGGTGCGGGCCGCCATGATGCCGGGGACAGCGCAGGCGAAACTGGACAGCAGCGGGATGAAGGCCCGGCCATGCAGCCCGACCCCGCCCATCAGCCGGTCGAGCAGGAAGGCCGCCCGCGCCATGTAGCCGGTGGATTCCAGCATCAGGATGAAGAAGAACAGCACCAGGATCTGCGGCAGGAAGATCACCACGCTGCCCACACCGGCGATGATGCCGTCGGTCAGCAGGCTTTTCAGCAGGCCGTCGGGCAGGACCGCTCCGGCGACGGCCTGAATCCAGCCCAGTCCCTTGTCGATCATGTCCATCGGCACGGCCGCCCAGGCGAACACCGCCTGGAACATCAGGAACAGCACCAGGAACAGGAAGGGCAGGCCAATTGCCGGATGCAGCAGGGCGGCGTCGATGCGGCGGGTCGCGAGCGACGGCCGGCCTGCATCGCGCAATGCGGCGGCCAGGATGGTTTCGACCTCCTGATGATAGGCGCGCAGGTCGAGAGCGGAGGGTTCGCTCCAGCCGCAGGAGGAGGTGCCGGGGGAGGGGGGCAGCGTGGCGGTCATCGCGATCATGCTGCGGTCGATCTGGTCGAGCAGCCCGACCACGCCGGTGCGCTTGATCGCCACCGTCGGGACCACCGGCACGCCCAGCGCCGCCGACAGCGCCGCCGCATCGACGCGGCAGCCCCGCGCCTCCGCCACGTCCATCATATTGAGCGCGAGGATGATCGGCCGGCCGAGCTTCTTCAACTCGAGCACCAGCCGCAGATGCAGGCGCAGGTTGGTGGCGTCGGCGACGCAGACCATCACGTCCGGCGGGGCTTCATGCTGGAAGCGGCCCAGCACGACGTCGCGCGTCACCTCCTCGTCGGGAGAGCGGGCGCGCAGGCTGTAGGTTCCGGGCAGGTCGACGAGTTGCACGCGGGTGCCGGCCGGGCTGAGGAACTCCCCGATCTTGCGCTCGACCGTCACGCCGGGATAGTTCGCCACCTTCTGGCGGGCGCCGGTTAGCGCGTTGAACAGGGCGGTCTTGCCGCAATTGGGATTGCCGACCAGGGCGATGCGCGGCGGGACGCCGGTGAAGGCCAGGGTGGATAGAACGGTATCGGACATCGCGGAAACCTTTCCGCAGGGAGAGGAGGTGACGGCTCAGCCGAGCGTCACCAGGACGGCGTGCGCCTCCGCCCGGCGCAGGGCCAGGGTGTGGTCGTTGATACGCACGGCAAGCGGATCGGCGCCGGGGAATCCCTCATGCAGGATTTCCACGCGGGCGCCTTCGATCAGGCCCATCTCGATCATGCGGCGTTCCAGTTCGCCGGGCGGCAGCGGGGTTGCGACGGCGGAGTCGTCTAGCCCGGTCACAACCGCGCGCTGGCCCTTGCGCAACACGCCGAGACGGCAGCAATCGTTGCCGACGGGGGGATCGGAGCTGGTGCCGGGCGCTGGACCGGGAGCCCGGCGGGTGGCGGGAGACGGAGTGGCGGCATGGGCGGGGCCGGGTAGCGGCGGAATCATGGTGTGACACCTGTGGGCGGCACGCCGGAAAGGACGTGCGCATCGGCGGCAATGGCCGCAGACCCGACAATGATGCGAATCATTTGCATTTGCGATGTGGCGAAGCGCCGCGGAGCGATCCCGCCCTCGCGGCATGGGATTGGAGGGGGTGAGGCGCGCCTCCCATGGACGGAAAATTTTATGATTTTCCGAAAAAAAGCGAGGGAGTGAGGTGCGCTTTCGCGATCTCACTCTCATTATGTGTGAAAATCAGAAACCGATTCCAATTCGAAATAGCAAAGCTCAACCTTTGCTGCGCTGCAACCAGCGTGTGTATTCTATGCATGAGCGTCGCGCTTCGCTCGGCATCGGTCGTTTACACTGCCAAAAAAATGCATGAATTCATATAAAAAAATATCATTAATATGTATCAAGGGACGCGACATTGCATTTGTCCGAATATTTTCAGTATCCGTATTGCCAACAAAAAGCATACCCAGGTATGGCGTTTGGAATCTAGAACTTTTATTTCCGAAGCAATTTCGATTTACCAATTCTTTGGAGTTAGGATTTAGCCTCCGAAACACTTCTGCGCAGCGGTTGTGTGTCTGGAGCTAACAATGCAATCGAGATCAGTCACACGTCCGCACGTGATTCTGCCTGTTCTAACGATGATTGGAATCATACTGTTTTCTTGTCTGATTTATGCAAAATTTTATGGAAATGCCGCTGCGGGTTCAGCCTTTTCTGCTATGCGGATTTCGCTCGATTCAGCACGCAACCATATGGCGATCCTGGCGGCTGCAATTCCGGTGCTTCTGTGGTCAGCCGGCCTGCTGCTGCCTTCTATCCGACGCTTACCCTGCGCCACGCCCTTGCGGGGGTTGGCGGTGGTGGCAGGGGCCATGCTTGCCTTCTGTGCCATGACTTTGCCGGGGCTCGCGGGTCTGCTGCCGGCCGAGGCGGTGCGCGGCTTTTTCTATGACGCTGCCGTGCTGCTGGTCGTCTGCCTTCTTCTGGTGTTCGAAGGGCTGCTCCTGCTCGCCGCCCGCCCGGGCCGCGGAGATGCGGAGCCGGCATCGGCGGTGGGCCGCATGCGTGCCGCCCTGTTCCTGTTCATGCTGGCGGAGGAACTGTCGCGGTCCTTCCTGCCGCTCTACGCCCGCGAGCTCTACACCCCGGTTCCCGGCCTGTCCGAGACCGTGATGATGGGGCTGCCGATCGGGCTCTTCATGGCTCTGGTCGCCGTCTTCACCCCCTTCGCCGGCCATTGGGCCGATCGGTTCGGCAGCCGCCGCACGCTGCTGCTCGGCACCCTGCCGGCGGTGGCGGGATTCATCGGAACGGCGACGGCCGGGTCGATGGCGGAACTGCTGCTGTGGCGCGGGGCCTGCGCGCTCGGCTATGCGGTGATGTTCATCGGTGCGCAGGGCTTCGTCGCCCGCCACACCCCGGCGGACCGGCGCGCGCGCGGCATGGCGCAATTCGTCGCCGCGGTGATCGTTGCCGGCCTGTGCGGCGCGCCGCTGGGCGGCATCCTCGCCGACCAGTTCGGCTATCGCACCACCTTCGCCGTTTCGGCGCTGCTGGCGCTTGCCGCGGCGGCAGCGGTGACGATTCTTCCGGCCGACCGGACGGAGCGGGTGCAACGACGCCCCTTCCGCATGGGCGATGCGACCGCACTGCTTGCCAATCCCCGGTTCCTGGCGTTGCTGCTGTTCTCGTCGGTGCCGACGAAGCTGATGCTGACCGGATACCTCTTCTATCTCGTCCCGGTGTCGCTGCATGCGGCGGGTGAGACGCCGGCCGGGATCGGCCGTCTGATGATGACCTATGGGCTGATCATCGTCCTGCTCGGCCCATGGGTGTCGAGGATGGCCGACCGTACCGGCCGTCATGCCCTGTTCGCCGGGCTGGGCGGGCTGATCGGCGGGGCCGGCACGCTCGCGATCCTGCAGGAACCGGGCGTCGCCGGAATCCTGATCGGCATCGCCGCTCTCGGCGTCGCCCATGCCCTCAACAACGCCACCCAACTGGCTTTGGTCCCGGAGGTCTGCCGCGCGGACTGTGCCCGCATGGGCGATTCCAGCGTCTTCGCAGTCTATCGTCTGCTGGAGCGCGGCGGTTCGGTGATCGGTCCGTTGCTGGCTGCTGCGCTTGCCGACCGCTTCGGAATGCAGGCTGCGCTGGTGGCTCTCGGTGCGCTCGGCATGCTGTGCGGCATGGCCTTCTGCGTCGTCTTCCTGCTGGTTCCGTCCGCCTCGCCGGCAGCGGGAGAAGCCGTCCGATGAATTCCCCCGCCCCCAGCC
>NZ_WHOS01000093.1 GCF_013340935.1 Azospirillum melinis
TTCAAGCCGCCCAAACTGCTCCACCGTCAACCAGAACTGACCGTCGCTCATCGCAAAGCCCCTTTCCAGGGCGTTGAATCACAACGGCTCACTGACGGAAAGGCTCTTTATGGGTCCGTACCCTAGGGCTTCAAGCCGCCCCTCACCACAGACAAGATCGTAACGGGGTGGATTGCTTCCCGGCTTGAGCCGGACAGTAATCGGCCGCTTCAGACCCACGTTGTCGATGCTATCGACGATTTCCCGATGCTGCCGTTTGTTACGGGCACGGGGATTGAGGGTGTGGATATCACCGATAGGGATCATTTCCATTCGTTGTCGGCGCGACGCTGGCATTAGGCTGCCTCCATGAGGTGAACGGGAGCTGCCAGATCGTAAAGCACCTCAAGGGTATCGAACCGATAGGCGTCCAGGGCGAGCCCGTTGTCTTCCGCCAGTTTCAGTTTCATCCTGGCGATATCGATACCGGGCAGCAGATAGAAATCCATTGGAACTTGGTTGGCCGCATTCATCCGGACTGCCACGGTGATATCCGGTTGGAGGCCAGTATCGAAGCGTAGCCACCATCTCAGACTTCCGGATTGTATTCGACAACAGCGCGAGATCACCACAGACAGGGAGAATTCACCATTGACCATAATTAGGTCACCATCATGTCGAAGCACGCAGCCACGGCTCTCAAGTCCGTCAATGATGCTCTGAACGATACCTGGATAAAGTTGCCGAAGAGCTCGGTTGATTTCGATATAGCGATAGTCACGGCGCGGCCTGTAGCCGATTATTTCGTAAACTCGCAGCAGGCTACCGAAACGGGCCCGGTAAGCGCTACTGGATGGCAATCCTTCAGCCTCGTCAATGATCAGGCCGGATAACGTCTCTTCACGGCTAAAGAGGTCCGTCAGCGCACCAAGCATCTCTGCGTCCGTGAGGCGCACCGATCGCATCTGAATAATATTCTGAGCCGCGTCGAAAAGCGAACGATCTACGATAGCAGGAAAAACGTTATCAGCACGAATCCACATTTCTGCTTCGTTTCGAACGCGCTTTTTCTTTAATTTAAATGAAGTCCTGTTCCAAACATTGTTTCCGACATATTTCTCGTTGATTAGTATTTGGTGAACGGTGCCGCGTGTCCAGAGCCTATCCAGGTCGGTCAGAATTCCTTCAGTATTGAGTTCCTCCGCAATCTGCCGTTCAGACTGCCGTTTTTCGACAAAAGCACGATAGATTCGCCGAACAATGTCAACCTCTCCATCTGGTCCTCGCGTCAGTAAGACACGATCAGTTTGGATGCTCTTTTGCTGACCGCGGGTAAGCTCGCCTTTCAGTGCGCCGGCTTGGTCAACCAACATGCGGCGCAATCCTAAACCGGGGGCACCTCCCTGCCGAAAGCCAAGCTCGATCAATCGACACTGTCCTGTGAAGACCTTTACCGACAGTTCCCGGCTATATTCTCCGGCCATGGCCCGCTTGACACCCTTAACAATGGTGGAAACCGGACTGCCGTCATTTTCGAACGGCTCGGCACAATATTGGACGATGATTCCAGCCCGCTTGCAGATATATTCATAGTATGCACTTTCATCAGCGTCCTGGAACCGGCCCCATCGACTGATGTCGTAGACCAAAATAATTTGAAAGTTGGCTTGGCCGTTCTGAACATCCTCGATTAACCTTTTCAGGGCATCACGTCCGTCCAGCCGGAGGCCCTTTTTCCTTCATCAGCATAAGTCTGTACAATCTCGATGCCTCGTGTGGAGGCATAGTGCCGTATAGCTCCAACTTGGTTCTCAGTGGAATAGCGCTGATGATCAGTCGACATCCGGACATATTCGGCAGCGCGTAACGGTTTTGCAGACATTGAGTTCCGACCGTTTTCGCGATGTTGATTCCCGTTTCTCACGATACGCTCCTCAACCGGCAGCGATGACAGGGAAGCATAAGAAGCGCTTTCCCTTGGGCATCGAGTGACGGTTCAGGCGATTCCCCACCGTCTTTACATTGGCTATCACTGTAAATGCTGAGTGCCGGAAAGATGTCGCCGAAAAAGGGTAGATAGCGTCCGCGATCGTGGTGGAAATTCACCGATCGCCCTGGGGTACGAAGAAGGGGCTAATTGGATTGGACGGCTGGATTGTGATTTCAACGCTTTAGTTCGAAACGAAGTACGAACCCAACAAGCGATGATGGTATCGCATTGGCCGAACTGCTCCAGAAGGCCGGGGATAGCGAACTCATGTGCAACATCGCGGAAAGCCGAGATTTCTGGTCGTCCAAGGCGCCGCCCAGCCGACGCCTGTGACGGGGCGATGTCCTCGCCGATGTGCAGCACTTGGCCATTGGCAGGCAACATCTCGACTTGGGTGGCTCTACACCCGATCGGCGGCTCCGGTGTCGGCGGCGCTATGGTGGCAGGGCGGACGCTGGTGGGAGAGCATTCAGCATCTGAATCAGCACGAAACGTGCCCAACTGGCTATTCAGTGTGTCGATGATGCAGTTGCGCGTCGCCACAACCTGCTTGCGCTCAGTCAGCTGCGCCGACAGCGGTCCTGTCAGAACCTGGAGCGCGCTCGTCGTCGGGAAGTGGAAAGCCGGCGGAATGCGGGAGCATAGTGTCAATATACCAGCCGGCAGCGCATCAGTCGTCGGCCTAATCTGCAGCGTTTCTGGGCTACATCGGCCGGAGACGAAGATCATGTCCAGCACCGCTGCGTGCGCCATACGGGGCAGACGGTGGAGATGATCATCCCACCACAGCCGCTGCGCGGTCGCGACCATGAATATGGCTTCTATCGAGGTGGCTCTCTATCTGGATGAATGCTCTGAAGGTTGCACTGCGTTGCCCATGCCTTTATAGAAAGTCATTTTCTGCCGTTCTGTTTGCAAGAAAAGGGTGTAATGGATGGCCATAGCATGGCGTGCGGTTGAACGGGGCGGGGGCGTATAAATGGATTCGTCTGGGGCGTCGTGGCGTCTGATCAGCTCATACCGAAGCGTGCCGGACTTGACTTTGGCCTGCGAACTCCGCTGTCCGGCGGGATGCCCTTCGATGTCCCCGTGGTGCTCGGCACCGTCCACGAGAGCTGGCTGGCCACGTAGGCCCGCCAGCTCCAACGCCTCGTCTTGGAGGCGCTGTTGATATCGTCCGAGGATCGGATGCTTAGGAAACGCTGCCTGCGGAGTGAGGATCTCAGGGACTCTTTGTGCGACGCGATGGAGGCTGCCACCTGGGTCCCACGGACTTTCTCCTGGGGTAATGCCCTTGATGCCACCCTCCGGGCGCTCGACGGGGACGGGGGCAGCCTGGATGCAACCTTGTACGAGGTCTGGGAATGGCTTTGCCTGCCTTGCACGAACAGGGCGGTGACGGGTTCATTGGCGCGGTACTGGCAACGTTCGAGTGCGGCCGGGCCATCACTGAAGGCTTTTTGGAGTGCGCGCAGGCGCGGGACGCGGCAAGACTCTCCGGACCAGACCCCCACGAGGAGGAGGACTCCCATCCTCGCGGCCTGCGTCATGGGCGGGATGGATCAGCTGTCGCTGTCGACCTTTTGCGGAAAGCGGAATGTGGTGCCGTCCTCCAAACCGAAGAGGGCGGGTTCATGGTCCGGTGACCCGGGGCTGTGCGAGGCGAGTCCGTTTCGGGAATGGCGGAGGCAATGCCAATGGATGTAGAGGAAATGAAGCCGGGCAGGAATATCGTCATCTGCTGCGACGGAACCGGCAACGAGATCGGCACGACGATCTCCAACGTCCTCAAGCTGTATCGCATTCTGGAGAAGAGCGACCGGCAGCGCGTTTACTACAATCCCGGCGTGGGGACGATCGGCCAGAAGAACGCTTGGCAGCGCTTCCGTCAGAGAGTGCGCGGCGTATTCGGGCTGGCGACAGGGTACGGGCTGGACGACGATGTCCTGGGAGCCTATCGGTTCCTGTGCGAAGCCTATCGGGATGGCGACCGGATCTGGCTGTTCGGGTTCAGCCGCGGCGCCTACACCGTCCGGGTGCTGGCCGCCTTCCTGCACGTCATCGGTCTGCTCCGGCCTGATCAGCTCAATCTCTCCGGCTACGCCTTGACCGCCTACATGGAGACGAACCGCGACCGCCGGCCGCTGGAGCCAGGCGACGGCGAGCCGGGGGAGGGCGTCGACAGGAGCGCCGGGCGGGGCGGCAACGAGGCGCTGCACGCGGCCTGGGATTTCAGCCGGGTGGTCGGAGCGAAACCGGTGCAGATCGAATTCGTCGGTGTGTGGGACACGGTCGCCTCGGTCATCGTGCCGCGCCGTGGCCGCCTGCTTCCCGAACTTCAGATGCTGCGCTTCACGCGGACCAACCCCAGCGTCAAACGTTTCCGCCAAGCCATCGCGATCGACGAGCGTCGCCGGATGTTCAGGCTCAACCGCTGGACGGGCAGGCAGGAGCACCGACCCGACCCGTTCAGGCCGGACGCTGCGGTGCCGCAGGATATCCGGGAGGTCTGGTTCGCGGGCGTGCACGCCGACATCGGCGGCGGTTATCCGGAGTCCGAGAGCGGCCTGTCCAAGTTCCCCTTAGCCTGGATGATCGAGGAGGCCCACCGGCACGGCCTTCACGTCAACGACGCCATGGTCGATCATCTCGTGCATGGCAGGCCACGGCCGGGCAGCCGCCACAGCTATGTCGCTCCGGATGCCACGGCCGACATGCACCAGTCCATGACGGCTGGCTGGCGGCTGCTCGAATGGTTGCCCAAACGGGCCAGATGGAGGGAATGGACGGACCGCGAGGTGCGTTTCGGCTGGTATCTGCCCCGGTCGGAGCCGCGCCTCCTACCGCTAGGCGCCCTGGTCCACCGCTCGGTGAGGGAGCGGATGAAGCGCATTCCGGACTACAGGCCCATCAATCTTCAAGAGCCATGGATCTGGGACGATGAGTTGGATGGCTCCGGCGCGTGATGCCGGCCGGCCAATGGATCCGCTCATAAAGCAGGGGAAAGGGGTTATGCAGAAGGTCGAACGGGCGAACCAGCCGCCGCCACAGGGATTGCTGCGGCCGGAGGTCGAGAAATCACGCGAGGCGATGCGCGATTTCATGCTGATGGACGCTGAAAAGCGCGCCCAGACACGGGCGCCGGTCGGCTCCGGGGTGTTGGACGACAAAAGCGTCAACGAGGCGTTGCGGACACTGTTCGGAGGGCGTTGCGCCTTCTGCGAGGCGCAGGCCGACACGCGCCCCTACCGTTTCCGGCCCCCGGCCGAGGCGCTGCCCTTCCAACGATCCGACCATGGGCATCTGTATTATGTCTGGCTGGCCGACGCCTGGGAGAACCTCTATCCGATCTGCGCGTGCTGCCAGCCCAGCCAACCCGAGTATTTCCCAATTGTTGGCGCGCGTGCTCCTCTGCCGGACCAACGGGCGATCAATCGTTATGTCGACGAGAAGGTCGGGTTGTGGCGCGCTTATCCGATCCCCGAACGCTCGTTGCTGCTCGACCCTTGCCAATCCACCGACTTCCACCGCAGCCTGCGGCCGCGATGGGACGGACGGATCTTCGGCATTTCGGATCGTGGGGCAGCAACCGTCGAGACCTTCAATCTCAACCATGAGGTCCGGGTACGGCAGCGGGAAAAGCGCCATGCCGCCTATTTCGAGAATCTGGTGACGGAAATGGCCGGAAACGGGGCGCGGCAGGCGGGTGCCAGTCCGGAGGTGCGACGCACGATCGCCGATCTGTTCCGTTTCGCTGAGCTTGAGTTCGGAGGCACCTGGTACCTGCTGCTGCGCCGGCTGGCCGCCGTCGTCGGCAGTAGTCTGGGGCCGAAGCCGGTTCTGTCGCCGTCCCGCATCCTGCGGTTCTACATGAGCGTCTATGGCCAGCCGGACATTGGGCAGCGGCTGTGCGACGCCCGAAAACGCCTGGAGGACGAGGACGCGGAATCGGATAGCCCCGCACAGGCATCGGCCGCCGCGTCCATTGCCAGCAGGCGTCGCACCATGGGCGACGCGCGTCTGGCGGAGGTCAGGCTGACCAACTTCAAGGCCATCGAGGATCTTCCCCTTCGTCTGCCCAAGCCTCGTCCGGGCGCGCCGGGCGCCGGCGAGGACGCGCCTGTGCCGTCGGTGCTGATCCTGGGGGAGAACGCGGCGGGCAAGAGCTCGATCCTGGAAGGGATCGCCCTGGCCCTTTCCAGCGAATCGGCGCGGGAAGATCTGAAGCTGTCGGCCCAGAGCTTTGTGCTGGATCCGTCGCTGATGGGAGGATCGAACGCGCCCACGCCACGCGCGGCCAAGGTGGAGGTGACTCTGGACGATGGTACCCGGAGCCGGCTGACGATCACGTCCGACACCATGGGCGGGAACAGCGATCCTGATTTCAGGGCGCCACCGGTATTCGCCTACGGCGCCTTCCGGCACTATCAGCATAGCGGGCGCCGGTACTCGCCCGGCCAGCCGGTCCACAACCTGTTCGACAGCCGTCCACTGAGCAATCCGCAGCCCTGGCTGCTGACGCTGGATGAAACACGCTTCGCGATGGTCATCCGGGCCTTGCGCGAGATCCTGTCAATCGAAGGCGAGTTCGAGGTGATCCAGCGGGATCCGGAAAAGCGCCGCTGCTGGATCGTGACCGCCGTGCAGGGACGCAACGGCGAAAGCACTTTGAGCCGCACGCCGCTGAGCGCCGTGTCCTCCGGCTTCCGGTCGGTGCTGGCCATGGCCTGCGAGATCATGCAGGGCCTGATGGACCGTCGCGTCCTTGACAGGTTCGAAACCCTGGTGAACGCGCGCGGCGTGGTCCTGATCGACGAGGTGGAGGCGCATCTCCACCCGCGCTGGAAGATGCAGATCATGCGGGGCCTTCGCCGGGCGCTGCCCAACATGACGATCATCGCTACCACCCATGACCCGCTGTGCCTGCGGGGCATGGAGGACGGCGAGGTGGTGGTCCTCCAGCGGGTGGCCAGCGAGGGGAGCGGCGCGGAGACCAACCTGCCGGTCTTCGTGGAGCAGCTCGTTGATCTGCCGAACCTTGCCCAGTTGCGGATCGATCAACTACTGACCTCTGATCTCTTCCAGCTCCATTCGACGGACGCGGCGGAGATCGACGACCGGCTCGCATCAGTCGGCGAGCTGCTGGCGAAGCGCCGTGCCGGCGCCCCTCTGTCGGAGGCCGAACGGGCGACTCTCGACAGTTTCCAAAGGGACATCGCCGAGGCGCTGCCGGTCGGATCGTCTCAGGCGCACCGGCTCGTGCAGGAGGCGGTCGCGGATTTCCTAAGGGAACGGCGTGCGGCCTCGCAGAAGAAGATGGAGGAACTGAATCGGACGACCAAGGACAGCATCCTCCAGGTGCTGCGGGGGATCTGAGATGAGGCGCGTGGCAAGGGGAACGGAACCACCGCCGGCGGCGCTCGGGGCCAGGGACAAAGACGGCAAAAACGAGCTGGAGCGCGCGCGGGCGCACGTCAGCGACCCGACGATGACCAAGAGCTTCGAGTTCAAGGCCTACAAGGACGAGGAGGTGAAGCGCAGGCTCCACGAGCTTTTCCACGGCAAGTGCGCCTATTGCGAAACCTATTATTCGGCCTCCGCGCCGGTCGACGTCGAGCATTACCGGCCGAAGAACGCGGTCTATGAGGATAAGGAGCATTCCGGATACTGGTGGATCGCGATGGCGTGGGACAACCTCCTGCCGAGCTGCATCGATTGCAACCGGAAGCGCAAGCAGGAGGTGAGGGTGGTCTCGGCCAGCCTGACGGTGTTGCGGGACGGCGCCAAGGCGGTCAACTCGGTGCAATCCGGCAAGAAGGACAGCTTCCCGCTCCGCCCGGGCGCGACGCGGCTGCAGGCGGAGCTGGTGAACTACACTGGCGAGCAGGCGCTTCTTCTCAACCCCTGCGAGGACGATCCGGCGGCGCATCTCGACTTCATCGTCGCGGACACGCCGACCTGCAGCCTCGTCGTTCCGCGCGGCGACGACGGTCAGCGCGAGCGCGGGGCAACCTCGATCCAGGTCTACGGCCTGAACCGGCTCGGGCTGGTGCAGGACCGCACCCGGCTGCTGCGGCGGCTGGAGTTTCTGGGCGAGCTGACCGTCGAGTTGGGGGTGCTCATCGACGATCTCGGTACGCCGGCGGTGGCCGAGGCGCTCGACGGGGTGACTGCGGCCACGGCGCCCGCCATCCTCCGCCGCCTGCGTACCCTGCTGGACCGGACCGCTGCCGAAATGAAGGCGATGACGGAACCGGATCAGCCTTACTCTGCCATGGCCAAGGTTTGGCTCGATGCCTTCATGGTGCGGCTTGAAGGGAGGTCATAGAGCAAGCGGATCACAGCAACTTTCGCTGTGAAGTTGCGATCGGTTGCAGGACGCCCTTCAGGTGGTTGCCGGTTCCAGCAACATGTCCAGGGCGGAAAGGCATCATAGTCGGTGATGTAGCGGTCGTGCCCGATGACTTCCAGGACACGGAGCAGCCAGAAGCGGGGGGCGATTAGTCTCGACGCTCTCAATGGGCGGGAAGCGTTCCTGTACCAGCAACGCCTACCTTGCTCAGCTCTTGCGCATGTCACTGTGCCCGATGTCCGGAAATCCGTCCGACAAACTATGTGTCCGAAGATCCGTCGTCAGCGCGGTTTTCGGCCCTATTGATGGCTGCCCGTCAAAGGGCGGCTTCGTGGACGAACAACATCATCTTGTTCAACTCGCGCAAGAATTGACTTCAAGTGCACTCCATTCGTACAGCTAACTCTCAATCGCTTGGGGGAGCGCTGTTCGATGTCCATCCTGACGGGTACCAGTGGAGATGATACGCTCATCGGTGGCTTGGCCGATGACGCGCTGTACGGTCTGGATGGCGACGACCGCCTCGATGGGGCCGGGGGCGCCGACAGTCTGTTTGGCGGAGCCGGAAACGACACCCTGAGCGGTGGCCCGGCCGACGCGGTGGTGGGCGTCACCCTGGCCGGCGGCAGCGGCGACGACCTCTACCTGATCGCCACCCCCCTCAATCAGATCGTCGAGGTGGCGGGCGAAGGCACCGACGAGGTCCGCACCGACCTCGCGGCCTATACTCTGGCCGATGGGGTCGAACACCTCACCTACACCGGCTCGGCCGCCTTCACCGGTACCGGCAACGCCCTCGATAACCGCCTCACCGGCAGTTCGGGCGCGGACAGCCTGGTCGGACTGGACGGCAACGACACGCTCGACGGCGGCCTGGGGGCCGACACCCTGGTCGGTGGTCTGGGTGACGATGTCTATCTCGTCGACGACAGCGGCGACGTGGTCACCGAACTGACCGGCGAAGGGACCGACGAGGTCCGCACCCCGCTCACCGCCTATACGCTCGGCGCCAACATCGAGTCGCTAACCTTCACCGGCACCGGCGCCTTCAGCGGCACCGGCAACGAATTGGACAACCGCATCCAGGGTGGGGCGGGCAACGACACCCTGGCCGGCGGACTCGGCCTCGACACGCTGGTGGGGGGTGCCGGCAACGACACCTACATCATCGACGATGCGGCCGATCTGGTGGTGGAGGCCGCCGGCGGGGGCACCGACGAGGTGCGGACCTCGCTGTCCGCCTTCACCCTGGCGGCCAATGTCGAGGTGCTGACCTACACCGGCTCGGGCAGCTTCTCCGGTACCGGCAGTGCCGGCAACGACACCCTGCGCGGCGGAGCGGGCGACGACACGCTGGCGGGGGCTGCCGGCAACGACTGGCTCGACGGCGGAGTTGGCGCCGACAGCCTGTTCGGCGGCAGCGGCAACGACACCTACATCGTCGACGATGCGGGCGACCAAGTGGTCGAACTGGCCGGTGAGGGCAGCGACACGGTGCGCAGCGCCGTCGACTACACGCTGGGCGCCAACGTCGAGGCGCTGGTGCTGACCGGTGGCGCCCTCACCGGGACCGGCAACGATCTCGACAACAGCCTGACCGGCACGGCGGCGGACAATGTCCTGATCGGTCTGGACGGCAACGACACGCTGAACGGCGGGGCGGGAGCCGACACGCTGATTGGCGGCGCCGGCAACGACACCTACGTCATCGACAACATCAGCGACGTGCTGGTGGAACTGCCGGGCGAAGGCATCGACACGGTGCAGAGCTCGGTCAGCCACACCCTGCTGGCTGATTTCGAGAACCTCACCCTGATCGGCTCGGCCGCCACCTCCGGCACCGGCAACGCGGCCAGTAACCTGCTGGTCGGCAATGGCGCCGCCAACCTGCTGACCGGGTTGGAGGGCGACGACACGCTGAACGGCGGCGGCGGGGCCGACACGCTGGTCGGCGGCACCGGTAATGACAGCTACGTCGTCGACAATGCGGGTGACGTGGTGATCGAGCTGGAGGGCGAGGGCACCGACACGGTGACCGCCTCGGTCAGCTGGACCCTGGGCGCCAATGTCGAGAACCTGACGCTGACCGGCTCGGCAGCGATCAGCGCCACCGGCAACGCGCTGGACAACGTGCTGACTGGCAATGGCGGCGCCAATGTCCTGGATGGCGGGCTGGGCGCCGACAGCATGGCCGGCGGGTTTGGCAACGACGTCTACCTCGTCGACGACGCCGGCGACGTGGTGACGGAGCTGGCCGGCCAGGGCACCGACGAAGTCCGCACCAGCCTGTCGGTCTACGCGCTGGGGGCCAACATCGAGCTGCTGACCTACAGCGGCAGCGGCCCCTTCACCGGCACCGGCAACGATCTGGCCAACCGTCTGGCCGGGGCTGGTGGCGATGACAGCCTGTCGGGCGGGGCCGGCAACGACACGCTGATCGGCGGGGCCGGGGCCGACACGCTGGATGGCGGGACCGGCACCGACACCGCCAGCTACGCGACGGCCGCGGCCGGGGTGGTGGTCGATCTGGCGGGCGGTGCCGGCACGGCGGGCGAGGCGGCCGGTGATGTGTTGCTGTCGATCGAGAACCTGACCGGCTCGGGCTATGCCGACACGCTGGCGGGCGATGCCGGGGCCAACCTGCTCGACGGCGGGGCTGGCGCCGACAGCCTATCGGGTGGAGCCGGCAACGACACGCTGCTCGGTGGGGCCGGGGCCGACACACTGGATGGCGGATCGGGCAGCGACACCGCCAGCTACGTCTCCTCGGCCGCGGCGGTGGCGGTCGACCTCGCCAGCGGCACCGGCACGGTGGGCGACGCCACGGGCGACGTACTGCTGTCGATCGAGCACCTGACCGGCGGATCGGGCAACGACACGCTGCGTGGCGATGGTGGCGCCAACCGGTTGGACGGCGGTGCCGGCAACGATGTGCTGGAGGGCCGGGGCGGCAACGACACGCTGGTCGGCGGCTCGGGCAGCGACACTGCGGTCTATGCCGGCAGCGTGCGCGATTACGTGGCGACGAAGGTCGGCGCGGACTGGACGATCCAGGCGACGGCGTCTGGCGAGGGCACCGACACGTTGCAGGGGGTGGAGTGGGTGCAGTTCGCCGACGCGCTGCTGCGGCTGGACGCCAACAACGCGCCGCTGCTGCCGGGCAACCTGAATGCTGCGACCGACGAGGACGCGGCGGCGCTGTCGGTGGATTTGCTGCAAGGGGCCTTCGACTTCGAGGGCAGCCCGCTGTCGGCGGCGGGGCTGAGCCAGACCGGCGGGCCGGCGGCGGCGGTGAGCGTGAGCAACGGCGTGCTGGGGCTGGACCCGGCCCAGTTTGGCTGGCTGGCGGCTGGGCAGAGCGCGAACCTGACCTTCGCCTACGGGGTGTCGGATGGGACGGAGGCCACGGCGCGGACGCTGACGGTGACGGTGGCCGGCCGCAACGACGCGCCGGTGGTGGCCGGGCCGGTGAGCGCGACCACCGACGAGGACGCGGTTCCGCTGGTGGTGAATTTGCTGCAGGGGGCGAGTGATCCGGACCAGGGCGACGTTCTGTCGGTGACGGGCTTCAGCCAGACCGGCGGGCGGGCGGTGAGCGTGACGCGCAACGGCTCGACGCTGACCATCGATCCGGCCCAGTTCAACGATCTGGCGGCGGGAGAGACCGCCACGCTGACCTTCGGCTATGGCGTGACGGATGGCACCGCGGCCACGGCGCAGACGCTGAGCGTCACCGTGCAAGGCAGGAACGATGTGCCGGTGGCGCAGGCAGACCTTGTCAACGGGCTGTATGAAACGCCTTTGATCATCAAGGTCGACGATTTGCTTGCGAACGACACTGACGCAGACAAGTCGAGTGTCTTGAAGATCACCGGAGTGAGGAATCCCCAGCATGGCAGCGTAATGCTTGATGGGACCGGCAAGATCCTGTTCACGCCAGAGAGCGGTTACGTTGGGAACGCAGTATTCCAGTATACGCTGGCGGACGAATTCGGCGCGTTGTCGACAGGCACGGTAACGGTCGCGATCTCTCCTGCGCCCCCCCGCGCTGCCGGGGCATGCATCGTTGGTTGTGGGTCCCGAGCGGACGCTTGGTGGTGGGCTTGGCGGCTCGCGGATCACGGCGCTTGCGGGTGGCGGCTATGCCGCCGTCTATCAGAACACCGACGCCATCGCGGTGCAGGTGCTCGATGCCAACGGTGCCCCGAAAGGACAGCCGCTGGCCATCGCCGGCGCCGGTCCACACCCCTGGGCTCCGACCATCACCGGCCTGCGCGACGGCGGCTTCGTCATCACCTGGACCAACGATACCAGCAACGCGACCATCGACACCTTCGCCCAGCGCTTCGACGCCGACGGTATCGCCCAGGGCGGCATCACGCGGGTGAACAGCTATCTGCCCGACGGGCAGGGCGCGTCCATCGTCTCCGCCCTTGACGACGGCGGCTATGTCATCGCCTGGCATTCGCTCAACCAGGATGGCTCCAGCTACGGTGTGTATGCCCAGCGCTACAACGCGACCGGCCAGACGGTGGGTGGTGAGTTCCGCGTCAATCAGAGCACGGCGAGCGACCAGCTTCTGGCCGGGGTCGTCGGCCTGCCGGGCGGCCGTTTCGCGGTGACCTGGTACACGCGCCAGTCCGGCAGCTGGGAGCTCTACCAGCGCCAGTTCGATGCGTCGGGAGCGGGCGGCAGCGAAAGCCGGATCACGGCCTGGGGCGGCAGCTGGGGACCGGCCTGGGCCTCGCAGAGCGTGGCGCTGAAAGGCGGCGGCTATGTGACCGTCTGGCAGTCCAACGACGGGTCGGGAAACGTCAACGATGTCTATGTGCAGCGATTTGCCGACAATGGCGCGCTGCTGGGAGCGCCGATCCGTGTCAACAGCTACCGCCTGGGCGAGCAGAGCAGCCCGACCGTGGCGGCGACCGCCGATGGCGGCTTCGTTGTGGGTTGGCAGTCGGCCGGCCAGGACGGCAGCGGGTTGGGCATCTATGCCCAGCGCTTCGACCCGGTGGGAGGGCGGGTCGGCAACGAGTTCCGTCTGTCCGACGTCACGGCTGGCGATCAGTCGCTGCCGTCCTTCGCACCCACATCCGACGGTGGTTTCATCGCTACCTGGGGAGGAGCGGCGGCAGTTGCGAAGCTGTACCAAAGTATTTCTACGTCCGGCACTGTGCAGGGAACGGCCGGAAATGATGTTCTCGTGTCGACTTCAGCGCAGGAAGCCTTTTTTGGCGGGCAAGGCGCTGATGTCTTTCGTTTCCTGGGACCGGATCTCGGCGGTGACGCGATTCTCGACTTTCAATCCGGCATCGACCGGATCGAAGTTCTCGGCTCCGCCTTTGGCAGTCTGCCGACCGGGCAGCTCGATGCGGGCCGCTTCGCGCTCAACGCACCGGGCGACGCTGATGACCGCTTCGTATTCAACACGGCGACGGGAGTGTTGTCCTATGATCCCGACGGAACCGGGACGATGGCGGCAACAGCCGTTGCCCTTCTGAACGTCCGCTCGCTGTCGGCGAGCGATATCTGGGTGGCGGCACCGACCTGAGGTCAGTGTTGCTGTCTCACTGCCGGTTGTCGGTCAAAGAGTACTCTGGCGGACAAGTATTCGGATTGCGTGATCATAGAATAAACTCAGAAGATTTTCAGGAGAGTCATCGATGGCGTCCATCTTGAGTTCATGGAATTTCCAGTCCGAGCGTTGGATGAACACGACGACGGCGAATGATCAAAGCGTTCCCAACATCGCCTCCTTCCACGACGGCAGCTCGGTGATCGTCTGGATGTCGACGGGTCAGGATGGCAGCGGCGCCGGCGTGTACGGGCGTCGGCTGGATGCCTCCGGCAATCCTGTCGGTGGCGAGTTCCGCATCAACACCACCACCGCAGGGGACCAGGCTCTGTTGTAAAGTTTGCCGGCAGGCGGCGGAATGGCTGGAGGTTGGATGGAGCCAAGCCGTGTCGGACTTCAAGGGACGCCACTTCGAGGGTGAGATCGTGCCCTGGGCGGTGCGCTGGTACTGTCGATATGGCATCAGCTACCGTGATCTCGAGCAGATGATGGCTGAGCGCGGCGTTTCGGTCGATCACTCGACCGTTTACCGCTGGGTACAGAAGTGCGCGCCGGAGATCGGGAAGCGGCTACGCTGGCAGTGGTGCTGTCCGCGGTCGACCAGCTGGCGGGTGGACGAGACCTACGTAAAGGTGGGCGGCAAGTGGGCCTACCTGTACCGAGCTGTCGACAAGCATGGCAACACCATCGACTTCTATCTCTCTCCCACGCGAAACACCGCCGCCAAGCGCTTCCTGTCCAAGGCGTTGAATGGCTTGAAAGAGTGGGAGACGCCGACGGTCATCAACACTGACAAGGCGCCAATTTATGGGCCTGCCTTGGCGGAGCTGAAGGTCGAGGGCAAATGTCCCGAGGAGACCGAGCACCGGCAGGTCAAATATCTGAACAACGTGGTGGAAGCCAACCACGGCAAGCTGAAGCAATTGATCCGCCCGGTGCGAGGTTTCAAGGCCCTGAAGACAGCCTACGCGACGATCAATGGCTTTGAGGTGATGCCGGCGCTCCGCAAAGGCCAAGCATCCAGCTTCAACATCACCCGCGACATGCAGGGCGAGGCGCGTCTCGTCGAACGCGCCTTCAATGTCGGACCTGGCGCGCTCGCCGAAGCCGTCCAGTTCATCAGCCAGCAGCTCGAACTCCAGGACGCATAGCATCGGTGGTGATGCCCGTAACCATCATCTCCCGCCTGCCGGCAAATTTTGCAACAGAGCGGCAAGTGAAGACCCTTCTTGCCGTCCCAACACCCGGGTGATCCACCCGAGCGAGGGCAGCGCATCAACCGGCGATGCCGAGTTTCCGCCGCATCCGTCCGGCGCGTCCGCCGTTCTGCCTGGCAGCCCTGGCCCGGTTGGCCAAGGCGCGCAGGTAATGAGTCTTGGTGCGCAGAATATGTTCCTCCAGGATCTCCGGCAGCGGCTCTTCATCCCGACGCTCGAACAGCTGGGCGATGCGCGCGTGATCGACAAAGGACCGATCGGTTTCCGCCTCCCCGGTCACGGCAAGATGGGTGCGCAACGCGGAAACACGGGCGAGGCTGGTCACATAGGCGTGGCGAAGATAGCGGTTCCCGCAATGTTCGAAGAAGGCATTGTGGAAGGCCATGTCGGCCATGCTGTACATCCGCATGTCGTTCCCTTCCCGTGCCCGTCGCATCATCTCCAGCGCCTCGTTCAGGCTTGCCAGGGTTTCCGGTGCGGCACGCCGCATGGCAAGGATCGAGGCCTTCAGCTCGAGCGCGATGCGGAACTCGCAAAGCTCCAGAAGCTCCTCCTCGGTCGGGTTGAAGACGTATGTGCCGGATTTCGGCACCACCTCGACCAGCCCTTCCATCTGCAGGATGCGCATCGCCTCACGGACCGGCGTGCGGCTGATGCCCATCGCCTCGGCCAAGCTGTCCTCCGGGATGGCCTCCCCCAAGTCGAATTCGGCCTGAACGATGGCGTCCCTGATCCGCTCCGCCACCTCCTGGGTCAGTGAAACCTGCTTTGCTTGGCTTTCCTTGGCCATGATGCGGCGCCCTACATGTCCCCGGAAGAAGCGGGTCGTTACCGTCGCCCGATCTGGAACTGAAGACTTCCGGCCCGAACGGAGCGTCGAACGTGGTGCGGGCAACCGCGTCTGTCAAGCAACCATCGATCCGACAATCACGAGTCCGCGTTGGCCCTTGCATCTTGGATGCAAGAACATGTATGCTAGTTCAACGATCAATCAGGAAGGGTTCCCCCTGATCGGCGCAGCGCCGAACGGGCGGCATGCTCCCGAACAAACCTCACGTCCCCGAAGACATTGGGATTTCAAAATGGAAGCGCTGACAGACCCCGAGCATCAAGACGGCTCTCCTTCGATTCTATCGGCCAAGCGGAGGGGCCTGCCCGATGCGCTGGCCGCCGCCCTGCAGGATCTCCTGGGAAATCGCTTTTCAACCTCGCTGGCCGACCGCGAACATCACGGGCGTGGTGAATCCTATCACCCCACCGAGGCGCCGGAGGCTGTGTGCCGGGCCCTCTCCACCGAAGAGGTGGCCGATATCGTCAGGCTCTGCGCCCTGCACCGGACCCCGGTTGTCGCCTTCGGTGCCGGTACCTCACTCGAAGGGCATGTGGCGGCCCGGCGGGGCGGGGTGTGCCTCGACCTCGGCGGCATGACCCGGATCGTCGCGGTCCGTCCCGGCGACCTCGACTGTACGGTGGAGGCCGGGGTCACCCGGCAGCAGCTCAACGCCTATCTGCGCGACACCGGCCTGTTCTTTCCGGTCGATCCCGGCTCCGAATGCACCATCGGCGGAATGGCGGCAACGCGGGCATCGGGCACCAATGCGGTGCGTTACGGGACGATGCGCGAGAACGTCCTGTCCCTGACCGTCGTCCTCAGCGACGGCAGCATCGTCAGAACCTCGGGGCGCGCCCGCAAATCGGCGGCCGGCTATGACCTGACCCGTCTGTTCGTCGGATCGGAAGGAACGCTGGGCATCATCACCGAGGTGACGATCCGACTTTACGGCGTGCCCGAGACGATCGCGTCGGCGGTGTGCGCCTTCGACGACATGGACTCTGCGGTCGCCGCCGTGACCGCGATCATTCAGTGCGGCATCCCGCTGGCGCGGATCGAATTCATGGATGCCCGGGCGATCCTGGCGACCAATCGTCACTCCGGGCTGAGCTATCGTGAAACGCCGACCCTGTTCTTTGAATTCCACGGCAGCGCCGCGGCGGTAGCGGAACAGGCCGAACTCACCAGGGAGATGGTGGAGGAGTTCGGCGGGTCCGAGTTTCAGTGGGCATCCGATCCCGACGATCGCGCCCGTCTGTGGCGGGCCCGGCACAACATCCATTACGCCATCGCCGCCATGCGACCCAATTCCCGCGTCTGGAGCACCGACGTGTGCGTGCCGATCTCCGCCCTGTCGCGCTGCATGAGCGAGACGTGGCCGGATATCGAGGCCGCCCCCTTCTTCATTGCGACCGTTGGCCATGTCGGCGACGGCAATTTCCACCTCGGTCTCGCCATCGATCCGACCGATCCGGCGGAACTGGAAGTCGCGGAACATCTCAACGTACGCCTCGTCCGGCGCGCGATCGCCATGGACGGAACCTGCACCGGCGAGCATGGCATCGGCTATGGCAAGGCGAAGTTCATGGAACTGGAGCATGGCGGCGGCGTGAGCGTCATGCGGGCGATCAAACGGGCGCTTGATCCCGAAGACATTCTGAATCCGGGAAAAATCCTGCCGGACAATCGGCCGTAACACACAGCCTTGACGGCGTTTGGCGGGTGGGATTGACACGCGGGATTTGGATGCGCGTGACGAACCCATCGCCATGATCCGCCAGTAGCGTAATTCCGGAACAGAAATGCCGGGGCCGAACGCCACCGGTCCGGTTCCGCGACCCGGGATCGCGGATGCGCCCCCGTGACCACCCGGCGAACGCGGCATTCCCCAAGCACGAAAATAACGCACCACAGGCGGCCTGCCGCCGGGGAGGGTACATGAAACGCGTGTCCGATCTGCTGGAGCGGATCACGGAATCGATCATGGCGGCGATGCTGGCGGTCATGGTCGGTCTCGTCTTCAGCAATGTCGTCCTGCGCTACATCTTCAGCAGCGGCCTCGTGGCGGCGGAAGAGATCGCGCGGCTGATGTTCGTCTGGCTGGTGTTCCTGGGCGCCACCGTGGCGCTGCGCCACCAGCGCCATCTCGGGCTGGAGATCCTGCAGAGCCGCCTCCCGTTCAAAATCCGTCGGGTCTGCGCGGTGGTCTCGCACCTGATGATCCTCTACGCCCTGTTCCTGTTCGTGCAGGGCAGCTGGATGCAGCTGCTGATCGGCATGGGGACCTTCTCCACCGTCCTGCGCTTCCCCATGGCGATCTACGCCGCGGCCGGCTTCTTCCCGGCCATCGCCATGGCGCTGATCGTGCTGGCGAACCTGTGGCGGATCGTCACCAACCAGCCCGGCGCCCGCATCCCCGGCGACCCCGACACGATGATGGACCATCCCGAATCGCACGGCCCCGCCGTGGCGCCCCCTGTGGATCCGGCGGCACCCGGCAGCCATCCCGGCGCCGCCGTCGCCAAGCGCTGAAGCCCAGCCCAGAAGACCTTTTGCGGACGGAGACGCCGCCATGACGCTCACCATTTTCCTGGGCTCGCTGTTCGGCTTCATGCTGCTCGGCATGCCCATCGCCTTCGCGCTGATGCTGACCGGCGTCGCGCTGATGGTCCACCTCGACTTCTTCGACGCCCAGCTGGTCGCCCAGAACATGCTGAGCGGCGCCGACAACTACCCGCTGATGGCGGTGCCCTTCTTCATCCTGGCTGGCGAGCTGATGAACGCCGGCGGCATCTCCCAGCGCATCATCAACCTGGCGGTCAGCCTGGTCGGCCACATCAAGGGCGGCCTGGGCTTCGTGACCATCGGCGCCTCGGTGATGCTGGCCAGCCTGTCGGGCTCGGCCATCGCCGACACCGCGGCACTCGCCACGCTGCTGATCCCGATGATGCGCGACCATGGCTATCCGGTGCCGCGCTCCGCCGGCCTGATCGCGTCGGGCGGCATCATCGCCCCGATCATCC
>NZ_WHOS01000094.1 GCF_013340935.1 Azospirillum melinis
GGTGAGGGGTGGGGCAGGAATCAGGGACTGCATGGCTTCTTGCCTCACCCCTCACCCTTCCCATGCTCTGCATGGGCCCCTTCCCTCTCCCGGGGCGGGAGAGGGAGTCCAGCCACCCCGTCAACCGCTCCCGCACGTCGGCGGGGCTTTCGCCGTTGGGGGGGCGGAAGTCCCAGCCCCACTGTTCCAGGTCGCGGTAGCCGCTGGCGGGGTCGGCGCGCAGGTCGCGGCCATGCAAGCCCTCCCAGGCGCCCCAGTCCATCTCGATCAGGCGCGGGTCGGTGTGGACGAGGCGGCCCTGGCCGAGAAGGGCGGCGGTCTCGACTGCGCGCGACAGCGGGCTGGCGTGCAGGGTGGCGGCGCGCCAGCCCGGCGGCAGGGTCAGGGCGGCGAGCTGCTCGCGGCTTTCCGGGTCGAGAGGGATGTCGGTGCGGCCCTGGATGCGGCCCTCGCGGTTCCAGGCGGTGATGCCGTGGCGCAGGAAAGCGAGGCGGATCATGACAGAAGTCCGGTCAGCAGGCCGCGCAGGCGTTCGGCGGCTGCGGTCAGGGCGTGGTGGGCCTCGACATGGGCGCGGGCGCTGCGGCCGAGGTCGCGCAGGGCCGGCGGATCGGCCAGCAGGGCGGACAGGGCGGCGGCGAAATCCTCCGGAGCCGGGCCGGTCAGGCGGCCGCCGACGCCGTCGCGGATGACGGTGCCGGTGCCGGCATTGTCGATGGCCAGCACCGGAAGCCCATGGGCCTGCGCCTCCAGATAGACCATGCCGAACGCCTCGTTCAGGCCGGGCCAGACCAGCAGGTCGGCGGTGCGGTAGTGGGCGGCGAGATCGGCGGGGGCGCAGGCGCCGTGCAGCGTCACCCGCGGGCCGAAGGGGGCGAAGAGCGCCGCGACCTCCGCCGCCGCCGGGCCATCGCCGACGATGTCGAGCGTCCAGGGCCGGGCGGTCAGGAGGAACAGGGAGTCGGCCAGCAGGCGGTAGGAGGCCAGCTTGTCGCCCGGCCGCATCATGGCGACGGTCAAAAGCCGGGGCGGCGATCCCGGTTCACCGCGTTCGATGCCGCGCTCGATGCCGGGCGGCAGGTCGAGGAAGGGGGGCAGCATCGCCACCTGCTGGCCGGGCGGGCCATAGGCCTCCACCGCCTGACGGTCGCGGGCGCTGACGCAGAGGACGAGGGCGGCGGCCTCGATGGCGGCCTCGGCGGCGGCGGCGAAGGCGGACCAGGGACCGGTCAGGCGCTTGCGGGCGCGGGTCGCCTCCACCACGACATAGGGGATGCCGAGGCGGCGGGCGATCACCGGGCCGATCAGGTCGGGGGCCTTGTAATAGACATGGTAGCTGAGCCACAGCGCCGGACGCCGCCTCGGCTCTGCGGCGTAGAGCGACAGCAGCCGGTCGCACTCGGCTGCTGCGGCGGCGGTCAGGCGGGATTGCGCGGCGGGGTCGCCGGCACCGTCATAGACGCGCAGCCCGCTCGCCACCTCGACCGGGCCGGTTGCCTCCAGCGCCCGCAGGATCAGCCGCGCCATCTGGCGGTCGCCGGAGGGGACGGGGTGGTCGACCGGCTTCAGCGGGGCGTAGAAGGCGATGCGAGGAACATGGGGGGCGGCGATGGGCGGATGGATCACGCCGCGGCCTCCTCCAGCCGGCGGACGAGGCGGTCGATGCCGGCGGTCATGCCGAACTCGGCGCGGAGCCGGCCATAGGCGGCGTCGGCCAGCCGCAGCCGCAGCGCCGGGTCGGTGGCGAGCCGTTCCAGCGCGACGGCGATGGCGGGCGGGGTGCCGTCGGTCAGCAGGCCGTGGGTGCCGTCGGCGATGAATTCCGGGATGGCCGACACGGCGGTGGACAGGATGGCGAGGCGCTGGCTCGCCGCCTCCATCAGCACATTGGGCAGGCCGTCGCGGTCGCCGTCGCCGGCCACCACGCTGGTCAGCACGAACAGGTCGGCATGGCGCAGCGCCTGGATCACCGTGGCCTGATCCTGGGCGCCGCGCCACTCGATGCGGTCCGACAGTCCCAGCCGTTCGGCCTGGGCACGCAGGGCCTGCTTGAGGTCGCCGGAGCCGATATGGACCAGCCGCCAGTGCAGCCCGTCCGGCAGCGTCGCCAGCGCGTCGAGCAGCCGGTCGTAGCCCTTCTTCTCCACCAGCCGGCCGACCGACAGGATCTCCACCGTGTGCTCAGGAGCGGAGCCGTCGCGGGCGGGGGCGTCGCCGCGGTCCGGCGGGGCGGGGAAGCGCGAGAGGTCGAGGCCGTGATAGACGAGGTCGATGCGGCCGGGATCGGCGGCCAGCGCGCGCAGATGGGCGGCCCCGACCGCGGTGCAGGTGGCGCCGAAGCGGGCGTCGGCCAGCTTCTCGCGCTTCTCCCAATCGGGCGTCGTCCAGATGTCCTTGGCATGGGCGGAAAAGCCCCAGCCGATGCCGCGGATCGCGGCGGCATAGCGCCCGACCGACGCCGGGGTGTGCAGGAAATGGGTGTAGAGGAAGGGCACGTCGGCCGGCAGCTCCGCCGCCAGCACCAGCGCCTGCCCGAAGCGGCGTCCGCGGTTGGCGGTGCGGTCGCGCTTCAGGTCGCGGAGCCAACCCGCCGCCGTGCGCAGCAGGCCGGCCGGGTGGCGCAGGATCAGGCGGCCGAGCGCGCGCAGCACGCGGGCCGGCTCGTCGCGCAGATATTCCGGCAGGTAATGGACCGGCGCCGTGATGCGCTCGTGCAGGGCGTGGCGGCGGCTGTCGGTGGGGTGGCGCAGCGACCAGATCGCCAGATCGATGCCGCGCTGCTGGAGGGCCAGAAGCTCCTGCGCGATGAAGGTCTCCGACAGGCGGGGATAGCCCTTCACCACCACGGCGATTTTCAGCGGCACGGTCCTTGACGGCACGGCATTGGAACCCATCGGGGACGGCATGGCGCCGTCCGTTCCCTCTCCGGTCATGCGCGCTTGCCTGCCATGGCGCGGGACAGCCGTTCCGCCGCCCGGCGGATCGGGGTGACGGGGGTGGCGCGGGCGAGAACCGAGTCGGCCGCCAGCACCTCGCGCGTCAGGTCGGCGATGCGCTCCAGCCCGCCGAGCAGGCCAGGCAGCGGGCTGGCCGAGGGCGGCGGCTGGCCGGGCAGCGCGCGGATGGCGTCGGCCATCGCCCGCGGGTCGGCGCCGTCGCGGTCGCTGTCCAGCGTGCGCAGCAGGCCCAGGGCTTCGGCCGCCTCGGCGCGGATGCGCTGTTCCAGCCGGGGGCGGGTGCGCGGGGCCAGCACCGACGGCTTGTCGAAGGACAGGATCTCGCAGAAGGTGTTGTAGCCGCCCATCGCCACCACGCCGACCGCGCCGGCATAGAGATCCTCCATGCGGGAATGGAAGTTGATGGTCTCCACCCTGCCCTTCAGCTGGCGGATGCGGGTGGCGAATTCCTGGCGGCGGGCGTCCTCCAGGAAGGGGCCGTAGACGATCAGGGCGCGGGGGACGAGGTCCGGATCGCTCTCGTAGGCGGCGATGGTCCAGTCGACCAGGGCCGCCCCGTCGCCGCCGCCGCCCGGCGTCACCAGCACGTAGGGGCCCGTCATCGGGCAGTCCGCGGCCTGGACGGCGCCGCCGCCCTCGGTCGGCTCGCGCTTCAGATAGCCGGTGTAGCGCAGCCGCGCCGCGATCTCCGCCGGCAGGTCGAGACCGTCCAGCGGGCGGTAGACCTCCGGCAGGCCGTAGATCCAGAGCTGGTCGTAATAGCGTTCGATGGCGGCGACCGCCTCCTTGCGCTCCCACTCCGGCTGGAGAGCCTCGGGCGCGTCCAGCACGTCGCGCAGGCCCAGCACGATGCGGGTGTTGCCGCTGGCCCGCATCTCGTCCAGCGCCGGCAGGAATTCGCCGTGCAGGCCGGTCGGCTCCTTGTCGACGATGGCCAGCGTCGGGCGGAAGGCACGGGCGGTGGCGCGGATGATTTCCGCCCGGATCGCGGTGGTTTCCTCGATCGGCAGGCCGAGATTGCGGGCGGTGTAGCCGCCGTCGGGCTGCTTCACCACGCCGGGCAGGCGCACATGGTCGACCCGCTCCGGAAAGTCGAAGCGGCCGGCAACGGGCGAGCCGGTGAGGATCAGCGCGGAGGCGTCGGGAAAGGCCGACACCAGGGCCTGGGCAATCGTCCGCGACCGCCGCAGATGGCCGAGCCCGAAGGTGTCGTGGCTGTAGAGCAGGATGCGCGGCGGCGTCCGGTCGGGATGGAGGGACCGAAGGGGCGGCTGTGGCTGGTGCATGCTCGGACACTCCGCTTCAGCAATGCTTCGGAACCGACAATCCGTTGCGGAACAGATCGCTGTGCTTGTCTTTGGAACCGGTTCGGCGCCGGTGGTTGCGGGGTCGTCCAGGCACCGGCGGCAAAGCTCCAGCCTGGAGAGAACCCCTCACATGGATTTTGCCGCGCATCAATATGACTTCCGACCGGGTAAGGGCAACGCATCTATGCGCTGTGATATATATGAGCGCCGGACAGGCCGCCAGCCGGCTTCCAGCGGCGATGACGGGTCAGTCGCCATGATAGGGATCCAGGGCGTCGCGCAGGCCGTCGCCGAAGAAGTTGAAGGACAAGACTACCAGAATCACCGGCAGCATCGGCAATGACACCCAGGGATAGGTTTCCACGGCCATAAGGTTCTGGGCGTCGTTCAGCATCACCCCCCAACTGGTCGCCGGCGGGCGCAGGCCCAGCCCCAGGAAGGACAATGCCGTTTCGCCGAGGATCATCGCCGGGATCGACAGGGTGGCGCTGGCGAGCAGGTGGCTGGCGAAGTTGGGCAGCAGGTGGCGGCGGATGATGCGCGCCGGGCTGGCGCCCATCAGCTCCGCCGCCATGACGAAATCCTCCTCGCGCAGAGCCAGGAAGCGGGAGCGCACGGCGCGGGCCAGCGACGGCCAGTCGAGCAGGCCGAGGATGACGGAGATGCAGAGGAACACCGTCACCGGAGACCATTGCGCCGGCACCGCGGCGGACAGCGCCAGCCAAAGCGGCAGCTCAGGCAGGGATTTCAGGATTTCCGACAGGCGCTGCACCCCGGCGTCGATCCAGCCGCCGAAATAGCCGGCCATGCCGCCCAGCGTGATGCCGATGGCGAAGGACACCGCGATGCCGAGCAGCCCGACGGTCAGCGACAGCTGCGCCCCGATGGCGAGGCGCGAGAGCATGTCGCGGCCGAGCCGGTCGGTGCCCAGCAGATGCAGCGAGGCCCCCGGCGGCGGGCAGACCAGCCGGACCCGCGATTCGACCAGACCGAGGAAGCGGTAGGGCGCGCCGGGGCAGAGGAACTGGAGCGGCATCGGCCGGCTGTCGTCGGTCTCGTAGCGCCAGCGATAATCCTTCAGGTCGGGCCGCCCGGTGGTCGGATAGACGAAGGGGCCGATGAACTGGCCGTCGTGGAACAGGTGGACGCCCTGGGGCGGGGCGTAGAGATGCTCCACGTCGCGCTCGTTGGCGCCGTAGGGCGCCAGGAAATCGACGAAGGGCAGGCTGAGATAGGACAGGCCCAGGAACAGGGCCCCCAGCACCGCCAGCCGGTGGCGCAGGAAACGGCGCAGCATCAGCCGCCCGGTCGAGGCGTTCGCATCGAAGCGGGTGGCCGGCGCGTCCGCCGCGGCCGGATCGGGATAGGGCCGGTCGTCGACGTAATGCTCCCAACTGCCGCCCGCGCCGCCGCCCGTGACCGGAGCCTTCATGCTCCCATCATTCATGCCCCCCTCTTTCATGATTGGGCCTTCCTCGCCTTGCCCAGGCGGATGCGGGGGTCGAGCAGGGCGAGGGCGATGTCGGAGACCAGCATGCCGACCAGCACCAGCAGCGAGATGAACATCAGGATGAAGCCGGACAGGAAGATGTCCTGCGCCCGCAGCGCCTCCAGCAGGGCCGGTCCGATGGTCGGCAGGCTGAGCACGACGGAGATCAGCACCGATCCCGACACCAGAGAGGGCAGAAGCGAGCCGATGTCGGAGACGAAGGGGTTCAGCGCCATGCGCAACGGATAGCGGGTCAGCCGGCGCAGCGGCGGCACGCCCTTGGCCTTGGCGGTGACGACATAGGGCTTGCCCAGCTCGTCCAGCAGGTTGGCGCGCAGGCGCCGCACCATGGCGGCGGTCCCGGACAGGCCGATGACGATGGTCGGGATGATCAGATGTTCCAGCACCGAGCCGGCCTTGGCCCAGCTCAAGGGCTGGTCCTCGTATTGGGCGTCGACCAGCCCGCCGATGGGCAGGCCCAGCCATTTCTGGCCGTAATAGAGCAGGATCAGCGCCAGGAGGAAGTTGGGCGTCGCCAGCCCGATATAGCCGACGGCGGCGGCGAGGTAATCGACCCAGCTGTTGGCGCGGATCGCCGCCAGCGCCCCCAGCGGGAAGGACACCAGATAGACGAACAGCACGGCGGCGAGGTTGAGGATGACGGTGAACCACAGCGTCTCCCCCACCACCGCGGCCACCGGCTTGTTGAACTCGAAGGACCAGCCGAGGTCGCCCTGGAGCAGGCCGTGGAAGCCGTTCGGCCCCGGCCAGACGCCGATCCAGATCAGGTACTGCTCGGCCAGCGGCCGGTCGAGCGCATATTCGTGGCGCAGGAACTCCGCCTTCGCCAGCCCGGCCTCCTGGCCGGTGGCGCGCAACTCGGCGATCTGGTTGGACAGATAGTCGCCGGGCGGCAGGTTGATGACGATGAAGATCAGCATCGACACCACGAACAGCGTCGGCACCATCACCAGCAGCCGGTGCAGGATGAAGCGCAGCATGGCCGTCAGTCCTCCCCGCGGTGGATGCCGACCGGTTCGGGATCGGCCGGGCGGGCGTCGGTGAAATAGAACTCGTCGGGGCGGTAGACGCCGAGATAGGCGCCGGGATCCCACAGCCATAGCCCCTTGTCGGGGATGTTGCGCAGGCGGTTGGACACGGCGATGGGCTGCGGCGTCTTCGACACCACGCCGATGGCGTAGATCTGGTCGGCGTGGATGTCGAGCAGGGCCGACCACAGGGCGCGGCGCTCGGTCTCGTCGGTGGTGTGGCGCCAGCGCCGGGCGATGTCCATCAGCTCCTGCGGGATCGGCATGTCGATGGGTTCGCCGGCGCTGCCGGAGGTCTGGTAATACTGCCCCCACTTCGGCCAGCTGAAATTCTCCTGGGTCATCGGCGCCAGCTCCTCCGGACTGCTGTCGGGATCGGGGATGCCGTTGTCCCAGCCGCCCCACACCGCCATCATCGTCTGGCCGGCATAGACCCGGTTGCGCAGCACGTCGCGGTCGACCGTGCGCATCAACAGCCGCACGCCGATGTCGCGCCAAGTCTCCGCGATGATCTGCATTGCGTCGGAGATTTCCGGCTTCTCGCCCGACGTCTCGACGATCACCTCCAGCGGGCGGCCGTCCGGCAGCTCGCGGTACAGCTCGCCGCGCTTGCGCTTCAGCCCGATCTCGTCCAGCAGGGCCGAGGCCTGTTTGGGGTCGTAGCCGGTCCACACGCCCTTGCGTTCCGGCTTGAACAGCGGGCTGCCCGGCAGCACGTCGACGCCGCTTTCCTCGGCCAGCCCGAAGAAGAGCGAGCGGTTGACGATGCGGCGGTCGATCGCCATCGACAGGGCACGGCGGAAACGCACGTCGCGCAGCAGGGTGCGCCAGACCGGGTCGTTATAGTTCAGGTTGGGGTAGAGGGCGATTTCCGCCGCCTTGCCCTCCGGCCACAGCAGGGTGCGGTAGTCGCCCTGCTTCTCCCCCGACACCAGCACCGGCACCTGCGAGAAGGTCAGCCCTTCGGCCTGGAGGTCGGCCTTGCCGGTGGCGACCTGGGCCGGGATCAGCCCGCCGCCCATCACCGTCACGTCCAGCCCGTCGGCATAGGGAAGCTGCACGCCGCGCCGGTCGAAGCGGTGGTAGTAGGGATTGCGCTGGAACAGCAGGTGGTTGCCGGTGCCCTTCGAGACCGCCATCCAGGGCTGGAGCGTCGGCTGGTCCGGGTTCTCCATCCGGAACATGTCGTCGAGCGCGTTGTGCAGGGCCGCCCAGTTGCGGACCTTGTACTTGGCGAGCAGCGGCGCCAGCTCCGCCTCGCTGGTGTAGCGGGCGTGGTAGCGTTTCAGGTAATGGGCCGGCCGGTAGATGAAGGGCGGCCGGGCGGCGGCCAGGGTCGGCAGGAAATAGGGGTTCGGCTCGTCCCAATGGAAGCGGACGGTGACGGCGTCGGGGAAGCTGACCTGCGGCGGCTTGCCGTCCACCAGCATGAAGCGCGGCGGGCCGGACGGCGACAGCATCGGGTTGTTGGCGATGTCCTCCCACCAGTAGCGGATGTCGTCGCTGGTGAAGGGGGCGCCGTCGGACCAGCGGTGGCCGGCCCGCAGGGTCAGGGTGAAGTCGCGGCCGTCGACGACCTGCACGTCCTTCAGGATGTCGGGCACGATCTCCCGCTTGGCGGTGTAGCCGACCAGCCGGGCATAGCCGTAGAGCACGGCGATGCGGCTGTTGCGCCGCTGGGTGATGAAGGTGCGGATCCAGCCGCCGGACAGGCCGAGGTCGCGGCCCTTGCCCTCCACATCGACGATCAGCGGCTCGTCCGGCATGCGCTGGCGGACGGGCGGGATCAGGCCGTAGCGCACCTGGTCGCGCAGCATCGGCGGATCCTGCGGGGTGAAGGCGGCGGCGGGGGTGGCGAGGGTGAGGAGGAGGAGGGCTTGCGCGACTACCGCGGTCCACGTCCCCTTTCGGACTCCCTCTCCCGCCCCGGGAGAGGGAAGGGGCCCATGCGAAGCATGGGAAGGGTGAGGGGTTGGGCACGAAGCCTTACGGTTCAGGATGCTTGGAATACCCCTCACCCACCCCGCCGCGAAGCGGCGGGGCCCCCCCCTCTCCCGGGGCGGGAGAGGGCGATTCAAGTGCGGCATGGAAAAGTGCCTGCTCATGCCGCCTGCCTCACGAAGTGGCCGGGCGCGGCTTCCACCAGCGGGGGTGGAGCGCCGTCGGCGGTCGGGCGGAAGGGTTCGGGCCACAGGTCGGGGCGGCCGGCGCCCAAGGCCACGGTGGCGACGTCGATGGGACGGTTCACGTCGGGTTCGGGCGAGGCGGCGATCAGCGCGCGGGTGTAGGGGTGCAGCGGGGCGGAGAACAGGATGGCGGGCGGCGCCTCCTCCATCACCCGGCCGGCGCGCATCACCGCGACGCGGTCGGCCAGCCGCGCCACCACCGCCAGATCGTGCGAGATGAACATCAGGCTGAGGCCGAGCCGCTGCTTGATCGATTCCAGAAGGTCGAGCACCTGTGCCTGGACCGACACGTCGAGTGCCGAGGTCGGCTCGTCGCAGATCAGCAGTTGGGGGTCGAGCGCCAGCGCGCGGGCGATGCCGATGCGCTGGCGCTGGCCGCCGGAGAAGGCGTGCGGATAGCGGTTGGCCCAGGCGGGGTCGAGCCCGACCTGCGCCATCAGCGCCCGCACCCGCTCGCGGCCCTCGCCGCGGCCGCAGACGCCGTGGATCGCCAGCGGCTCGGCGATGATCTCGCCGACGCTCATCCGGGGGCTGAGCGAGGCGTAGGGGTCCTGGAACACCATCTGGGCCCGGCGGCGGTAGGCGGTCAGCTCCGGCCCGGCGGCGGAAAGGAGGTCGAGCGGCGGTTCGCCGGCGGAGGCCCGGAACAGCAGGCGGCCACCGGGATCCGGCCGCTCCGCCAGCATGGCCAGCCGCGCCAGCGTCGTCTTGCCTGATCCTGACTCGCCGACGATGGCCAGCGTCTCGCCGCGGCCGACCGACAGGTCGACGCCGGCCAGCGCGCGGATGCGGACATTGCCGCGCTCGTAGGTCTTGGCGACGCCGTGGAACTCCAGGATGGGGTCGTGCACGGCGCCGTTGCCTTGCGCGCAGGTCGTTTCCGGGATGGAGGGGGCGGCGGCCATCAGCTTGCGGGTGTAGCCGTGCAGCGGCCGGCCGAGAACGTCGGCGCAAGATCCCGATTCCATCACCCGGCCCGCCCGCATCACCACCACGGCATCCGCCATGTTGGCGACGACGCCCAGATCGTGGGTGACCAGCAGCACCGCCATGCCGGTCTCGCCCTGCAACTCCTTGATCAGGGCCAGAACCTGGGCCTGGAGCGTGACGTCGAGCGCGGTGGTCGGCTCGTCGGCGATCAGCAGCTGCGGGCGGGCGACCATCGCCATGGCGATCATCGCGCGCTGGCGCAGGCCGCCCGACAGCTGGAACGGATAGGAGCGGAAGGCGCGGACCGGATCGGGGAAGCCCACCCGTTCGAACATGGCGAGGCAGCGTTCGCGGGCGCCGGTCCGGTTGCAGTTGCCGTGCAGCCGCAGCACCTCCATCGTCTGGTCGCCGATGGTGTGGAGCGGCGACAGGGCGCTCATCGGTTCCTGGAAGATCATCGAGATGCGGCTGCCGCGGATGTCGCGCAGGCCGGCCTTGGACAGGCGCAGCAGGTCGACCGCCTCGTTCCCCTGGCCGAACAGGATCGAGCCGCCGGCGACCGTCGCCCCGCGTGGCAGGATGCCGAGGATGCTGCGGCAGGTCAGCGTCTTGCCCGAGCCGGACTCGCCGACCAGCGCCACGCTCTGCCCGCCGCCGATGGAGAAGCCGACGCCGTCCACCACCGGGTGGGGGGCGTTGCGGAAGCGGATCGTCAGGCCCTCAACCTTCAGCATCGGTGCGTCTCCAGGCGAAATGTCCTCTCCCGTCCCGGGAGAGGGAGGGGACCCGCCGCAAAGCGGTGGGGAGGGTGAGGGGGAAGGCAAGCATCCCGAACCGCATGGCGTCTTGGATCACCCCTCACCCTTCCCAGGCTCCGCCTGGGCCCCTTCCCTCTCCCGGGACGGGAGAGGGGGTTGATCCGCCGGCGGAACCGGAGGCGGGACGGTCGGGGCTTCGCTGGTCAGGCGCTTGCCGACCTGCTGGATCACCCGCAACGGCAGGTCCGGCACCGACGACAGCAGGCGCAGCATGGTCGGCCCGTCCAGCCGCAGCAGCCGCAGGTCGGTGCGGGCGCGGATGGTGGAGAAGCGGCGGACGCCGGCCAGAAGCTCCAGCTCGCCGATCACCTCGGGCGGCTTGATGTAGGCGATGTGCAGCGGCGGCTGGTTGTCCGGCATCAGCCGCACCAGCTCCGCCTCCCCTTCCGCCAGGACGAAGGCGAATTCCGACTGCTCGCCGCTGCGGTAGATGAAGTCGCCGGCCGCGACCGTGCGCCATTCCGATGCCGCCAGCAGCCGGCGCAGCACCGTTTCCGGCAGGTCGGAGAAGACGGGGGAGCGCGACAGCAGGCGCAGCGCCGGCTCGTCGGTGCCCTCCCCGTCTCCCGGCATTGTGTCCTCGTCCTGGTCGCCGCCATGCTGGCCGCGCCGGACCAGCCGGCCGTCCTCCAGGTCGTAGAGCGCGTCGAAGGCGGGATCGTCGGAAATCCGCTCCTCCAGCACGATCAGCGTCATGGTCGGCAGCAGTTTCTTCATGGCCTGGAAGATGCGCAGCCGTTCCTCCGGATCGTAGCTGTTCAGCGCCTGATAGATGACGAAGATGTCGGGCTTCTTCATCAGGCCGCGGATCAGCTGGACCCGCTGGCGCACGCTGATCGGCAGCAGCGAGCCGCCGATGCCGACCTCGCCCAGCGCCACCAGGATCAGCACGAAGGCCCGCGCGTCGGTGCGCTCCAGCGCCTCGTCCACCAGGGCACGGAGCTTGGTGATGGCGCGCGGATCCTCGGTGGTGATGCGGCCGAACAGGAGGTTGTCCATCACGTTCAGGCGCGGGTGGTAGAGGTCGGGGTCGAAGACGGCGACCTTGTCGCGCAGCTCGTGCGGCATGTCGTCGAGCAGGCGGCGGCGGATCGCCATGATCGCCTCGCGGTCCTGCGGCGGGATGAAATCCATGCCGTCGCGCTTGGGCACGATCATCAGGAACATGGTGGCGAACAGCAGCGTGTCCGCCTCCTGGTGGCGGCGCTGCGGCCGTTCGGACCGGCGCTTCAGCCGGGTGACCGCCTCCACCAGCTCTTCGAACAGGGCGTCGTCGATGTGCGGATAGCGCATGATCATGACGTCGCCGTCGTCGCTGTCGCGATAGACGCTGACCACCCGCATGGCGAAGCGGCGGCCGGTCCGCACCGCGGCGTCCCACAGCCCGTGCGCCTCCATCAGGGCGCGGATGGTGGGGTTGCAGACCATGCGGGCAACCGTCATCCGCTTGCCGTCCGGCAGGCCGAACAGCATGTTCTCGGCAAGGCTGGCATAGGGGTTGAAGCGGTCGCGCTCGAAGCGGGCCAGCAGCTTGTCCATCCCGCGTTCGGTGATGGCGTCGCGCAGCCAGTGGCGGGCGCGCAGCAGCGGCTGGGCGACGAAGGGATAATCGTCGGGGTCGAACACCTCGCGCAGGCCGCGCTGGTAGACCGCGCCCTCGCCGCCGGTGGCGGCCAGGCACTGCATGAACCAGGGACGCAGGCTGGCCCAGTCGGTCGCGCCGATCATGCCGAAGTCGGTCCAGATCCCGTCCATGCTGTCGGTGGAATTGCCCGACGCCTCGGCCTCCACGATCTCGCGCCGGCGGGCCGGGGACATGGTGTCCGGATCGTCGGCCGGCGGGCGGTGGCGCAGGCCGTAGGTGATGTTCTGCATCATGCTGCCGGTGAACATGCGCGGTTCCGGGCTGGCATAGGCCATGCGGCGGCCCAGCAGATCCAGCGGCAGCTCGTCGAGCGTGCGGTCGCCGATGGTGATCCGGCCGGAGGTCGGCGGCGACAGCCGCACCAGAACCTCGGCCAGACGGCGCAGCGCCAGCGCGTTGGTGCCGGCGATGCCGATGAGGGCGCCCGGCGGCACCTCCAGCGACAGGCGTTGCAGCATGCGGTCGCCGTATTCGTTGGCCCAGGTCACCGCCTCCAGCCGCAGCGGGGCCTTCAGGTCCGGCGGGGTGGCGGGCGAGGGTTCTGCCCAGTCGAACAGGAAGGGGGGAGAGAACTGCTCGGCGATCTGCTCGTACTTGATCTGGGCGTCGATCATGTTCTGGTAATAGTCGAGCAGCTCCTTCCAGGGGGCGGTCAGGTCCTTGAAGGCGGACAGTGCCGCCACCAGGGCGCCGATGGTCATGTTGCCTTGCAGGACCAGATAGCCGCCGATGGAGAACAGGAAGAAGGGCGTGATCTGGTTGATGAAGTTATTCAGGAACTTGACGAAATACTTTCGCTTGTAGATCTCCAGCCTGATCCAGTAGATGCTGCCGAGATATTGGGAAAATTCGGCCAGGACATAGCGGACGGTGCCGTTGACGCGGACCTCGCGGATGTTCTCGACGCTTTCGCCGATGCGCTCGGACAGCTGGCGGACCTTGCGCACCCGCTCCTTGCCCAGCAGCTTCACCTTCAGCTGGAGCTTCGGGATGATGTAGGCCTGCACCGGGATGAGGGCGACCGACACCAGACCGATGGTCGGCTGCTGGATGAACAGGAACAGCAGGATGGTGAGCATCGTGCCGCCCTGGTAGAGCGGCTGGGCGAAGGAGTCGCCGATGAAGCCGGCCAGCGGCTCGGTCTCCGACGCGACGGTGGAGATCAGCTCCCCCTGGCTGACCTTGGAGAAATGCGGCAGCGGGAAGCGCAGCATGCGGTCGAGCAGGATGAAGCGCAGGCGCCGCACCTGCCGTTCGCCGACCACGCCCTTGAAGGTGTTGATCCGCATCTTGAAGGCGCCATTGGCGAGCACCAGCGCCAGGAAGGTGAAGCACAGCACCAGCAGGTAGGTCACCGGCCCCATGGCGACGCCGAGGATCTCGCGTTCCGGCTGGGGGTCCGACAAGGCCCGGTTGATGATGATCTTCGGCAGTTCCAGCGAGGCGTAGAGCACCGGAAAGGAGGCGACCGTCAACAGGGCGAGCAGGATCTGCTGCCGCCCGCTGTGCTTCCAAATGAACTGAAAAATGTTGCGGTTCATCAATGGCCTTCAGCGTCGCGGCCTTCAGCGTCGCAGCCGTCGCCGGCCGCCCCTGTCATGCAGCGGAGGATGAGGGGAAATAAATTGGCGTGGCCCGGTCCGTTTTCCAACGGCGCTTTTGCCATCCTCCCTTTTCAATCCGCCCTGCTTCGATCCACCTTGCCCGCTCAGCGTTCCACCCTCCAGGCATGATAGGTCCAGCGCTCGTCCGGCGGCAGGTCGAGCCGGGTCCAGTTGGGCCGGTCCAGCGGCCGGTCGGACAGCACGACGCCGCCGGGCAGCACCAGCGCATCGATCAGGGGCGCCAGCCACGCCGCCTGCGCGGCGTCATGGTTGCGGTCGGTGCTGCCGAAATCGGCATGGGCCAGCCGGGCGCAGCGGCCGAACCGCTCCGCCGCCGCCGGCATGGTCTCCTTGAAATCGCCGACGAACAGGCGGTCCTCGTCTGGCGTCAGCTCCGGCGGCACGCGGACCCACATGTCGAAGACCAGGATGTCGCGCGGCGGGAACAGGTGGCGCAGATGGTCGAAGGTGCGGCCCTTGCCCAGACCGACCTCCAGCACCAGACCGTCGCGGCCGGCGACGGCACGCTCCGCCCAGGCCAGCGCGTTGCGCTGCACCGTCATGCGGTCGATCATCCGGTCGAGCAGCGACCGGCCTTCCCCACCATTGCCAACATCACCATTCCCAACACCGGCCGCCATTGGCCCCTCTCCCCTTGCCAAGCGCCCGAACGGCACGGGTGCAGTGTGGAAGTCTGCGCGCGCGCCGTCGAGACAAATTGTCGCGTGGCCGGGAGCCGGCGGCGGTCCTGTCGCCCTTTTTGGCCTGCCCTGTTTTTAAGGACGGTCCTTTCAGGGACGGTTGGGGTCGAAGCGCTTCGCCAGCCCCTGCCAGCAGCGGTAATAATCGTGCTGCAACTCCGCGGTTTCCAGGGCGTGCCGCGTCGGGCGGATCACCGCGCGGGTTTCGACCATGAAGGCCATGGTGTCGGAGATCCGCTGCGGCCGGCTGGTGTCGGCGGCTGTGGCCTTGGCGAAGGTCTCCGCATCGGGGCCGTGGCCGCTCATGCAGTTGTGCAAACTGGCCCCGCCGGGCAGGAAGCCCTCCTCCTTCGCGTCGTAGACGCCATGGATCAGGCCCATGAACTCGCTGGCGACGTTGCGGTGGAACCAGGGCGGACGGAAGGTGTCCTCCTGCACCAGCCAGCGCGGCGGGAAGATGACGAAGTCGATGCTGTCGACGCCGGGGGTGTCGCTGGGCGAGTGCAGCACCAGGAAGATCGACGGATCGGGATGGTCGAAGCCGATCGAGCCGATGGTGTTGAAGCGGCGCAGGTCGTATTTGCAGGGCGCGTGGTTGCCGTGCCACGCCACCACGTCCAGCGGCGAATGGTCGATGCGGGCGGTCCACAGTGCGCCGTCGAACTTCGCCACCAGTTCGAAGTCGCCGTCGATATCCTCGTACCAGGCGTCGGGCGTCAGGAAGTCGCGCGGGTTGGCAAGGCCGTTGGAGCCGATGGGACCGAGATCCGGCAGGCGGAAGGGTGCTCCGAAATTCTCGCAGACATAGCCGCGCGCGGCACCGTCCGGCAGTTCGACGCGGAAACGGATGCCGCGGGGGATGAGCGCGATCTCCTGAGGCTCGACCTCCAGCACGCCAAGCTCGGTGAACAGGCGCAGGCGGCCCTGCTGCGGCACGATCAGCAGCTCGCCGTCGGCATCGTAGAAGAAGCGGCCCTGCATCGACCGGTTGGCGGTGTAGAGATGGATGCCGCAGCCGGTCTGCGCCTGCGGCCCGCCGTTGCCGCCCATGGTGACGAGGCCGGCGATGAAGTCGGTGGGTGCGTCCGGCATCGGCGGCGGGTTCCAGCGCAGCTGGGTCGGCGGGGCCGGCACCTCGTCGAAGCGGCTGGTCAGACGGCCGGACTCGAGCGGGCGGAAGGGTTCGTGCACCACCGCCGGGCGGATGCGGTAGAGCCAGGAGCGCCGGTTGTGGGCGCGGGGTGCTGTAAAGGCGGTGCCGCTGATCTGTTCGGCATAGAGGCCATAGGGCGGGCGCTGCGGCGAGTTGCGGCCGACGGGCAAGGCGCCGGGCAACGCCTCGGTCGCGAATTCGTTGCCGAAGCCGGACCGGTAGGTGAATGCGGGGGACGTCATGCGGGCTGCTCCCTTTTGCGAGGAGCGCCGGCGGCAGGCGCCGGGCGCGACCATTTGCCGCTGATATAGTTTCTTTTGAAACTATGCGCCAGGGGAAAATGGGGGTGCCGCTGCGGACGTCCCCTCCCCTCAGTTCATCGCGCGGTCGGGCAGGTCGAGGAGGAAGTCGCCGCCCTCGTCGTAGCCGGCGGTGCGGATCACGCCATATTGCGGGGTCTGCGGCGCCTCGCTGGTCACGTCCTGGCGGACCTCCTGATACAGGGCGTAGCCGCTGCTGTCCTTCGGCAGGCCGAGCACCCGCGTCTTCAGCGCCACCGCGAAGGGCGAGTTCACCTCGCCGTCGGCGACCGGCTCGTCGCCGCCCGACGACAGGGCCATGACCGAGCGGCGCTGCCGGATCTCCGTCTCGTTGGCGAGGCGGCTGGCGTCGACCTTCTGTTCCTTAGTGAAGGCGCCGGAATAGCAGCTGTCGGACACCACCATCACATGCTTGGCCGGCATGCGGCTGAGGAAGCGGCCGATGTCGTTGTTCGACACCCAGTTGCGCGCGCTGGTCGTCTCCGCATCGGCCGGAAGCCAGTAGCCGGTGCCGGTCTCCGCCAGCTCATAGCCGTGGCCGGCGTAATAGACCATCACCTGGTCCTGCTCGCCGACCTCGCGGCCGAGCTTGCGCAGCGCCTCGCCGATCTGTGCCTTGGTCGGGTTGCGCAGCACCCGCGTCTCGTAGCCGAGATGGTCGTTCAGCGCCTTGCCCACCGCCTTGATGTCGGCGTCGGGCGTGGCAAGCGCCGGGATGGCGCCGTCGCGGTAGCTGTCGACGGCGATCATCAGGGCGATCTTGCGCGGCTTCGGCGGAGCGGCCGGGTCGGGAGCGGCCGTGGCGCTGTCGATGGCGATGCGCTGCTCCGTCGTCTTGCCGGCCTCGTCCGTCATGGTCAGGGTGGCTTCCTTCGCCCCCGGCTCCACCGGGATGCTGGTGCGGAACTGGCCCTGTTCGTCGATGAAGACCCAGCGGCCGTTCACCCGCGCTTCGGCCAGATTGGCGCTGTCGGCGACGATGCCGCGGAGCGTCATGGTGCCGCCGCGGGTGCGGCCGCCGCGCGCCTGTTGCAGGCTGGGCGGGGACGAGGTGGCGGCCGGCCGGCCGAACATGTCCGCCGCCGACGGGTTCGCCACCAGCTGGCGGAGCGCGCCGGAGAAGGCCTGGGTGCGCTGTTCGCGCTCAACCCTCTGCACCATGGCGAGATAGGTGCGGGCGACCTGGGGCGGCAGGTTGGCCTGCGCCGCCGCGGCGCGCACCTGGGCGTAGCCGCCGGGCTGGCCCGCCGCGCTGTTCTGCAGGATGCCGCCGACGCGAACCGCCACCGGGTCGCTGCTGGCGGTCAGCCCGCCGATCAGGGTGGTTACGGGCACGCTGGCCAGCACCGCGCGCTGTTCGGGCAGCGACAGGCCGCCGGTTGCCAGCACCGTCACCGCCTGGACCATGCCGCCGGTGCCGGCCGCCTGGATGAGGGTGCCGGCCGCCGCCTGCACCTGCGGGGAGGCCAGAAGCTGCGGCCCCGGCTGCGACAGGGTGGCGCCGGAGGAATAGGCCGCCGCCGCGTCCGCCGTAAAGGAGACCGAGCGGCCGGAGGCGAGCACGACCGTCGCCGGACCTGGCGGCGGTGGCGGCGGCGAGGCCGGGACGCCGTTGGACGGGGCGCTGTTTGAGGCGGAACTGCCGCCCGCCGCCTGGGCGCCCTGCCCTTCTGCGGTCTGGGCGGCCGCGGTCTGGGTGGCCGTGCCTTGGCTGGCCGCGCCCTGCTCCAGCGTCGCCAGCAGGGTCTGCGGCGTGGTCGCGCCGGCGGTGGTTCCGGTGCCTGTGGTTCCGGTCGCCGAGCCGGTGCTGCTGCGGGTCGTGGCGCTGCTGCCCGTGGTCGTGGCGGCGGTCGCGCCGGTGCCGGTCGTGGTGGTCGTTGCCGGGTTGGCGGCGATCTGCGCCACCGTTTGCAGCGCCGCCTGCACGGAGCTGGAGGCGGACGCGGCGGATTGGCTGCCGCTCGTCGTGGTCGTTCCGGTTTCCGGGGACGCGGTGTCCGTCGTTCCGGTGCCTGTCGTTCCCGTGCCCGTGGTTCCGGTTCCGGACGTATCCGTCCCGGTCCCCGTCGATGGGGGGGTGGTCGTGGTCGGCGTGCCGGTGGACGGCGTATCGGTTCCGCTTCCGGTGTCGGGAGTGGTGGGCGTCGTCGGTGCGGTCGGCGTCGGGTCCGTCACCGGCGGCGTCACTGGCGGGGGT
>NZ_WHOS01000095.1 GCF_013340935.1 Azospirillum melinis
TCCCGCCCCTCCCCCCGTCTTCCGCCGGAGACGGAGTGCGGTGTCGCGCCCGAGCTGATGGACTATCTGTTCGCCGAATCGCCGGAACCAACGTCAACGCCGGCCCCGGTGCCGGAACCGCCCCCCGCTGCCGCCCCCCAGCCCGGACGCGGCGTCGTCCGTCAGGTCGGCGACGTTCTGGTCGAATCGCGGCTGGCCGGCATGGGCGATGCCGACGTGCGCTCCACCCTGGCCCGCAAGCTGTGCCGGTTGCTGCCGGACCTGCCGCCGGGCGGAGCCGACACCGTCAGCACCGTCGCGACCCGCGCGCTGGAGCAGTTGGCCCGCGACCACATCGTCCGGGTGCGCGAGGCGCTGGCGACGGCGATCAAGGACATCGCCTGCGCCCCGCCCTCGGTCGTGGCGACGCTGGCGCGCGATGTCGAACGGACGGTGGCGGAGCCGGTGCTGCGCTGCTGTGCGGCGCTGGGCGACGAGGATCTGCTGGACATCGTCGCCGCGGCGCCGGCCGGCTGGGCGCTGTCGGCCATCGCCCGGCGCCACAGCATCGGCGCCGCCCTGTCCGACGCCATCGCCGGCAGCGGCCATGCCGAGGCGACCGGAATCCTGCTCGACAACAGTGGTGCGGTGATCGCCGAACCCACTCTGGAAGCGCTGGTGGAGCAATCGGCCCACCATCCCGACTGGCGGGAAAAGCTGGCCCGCCGCCCGGCCCTGCCCCGCCGGCTGGCGCTGCGGCTGGCCGATTTCGTCGATCTGGCGGTGGTCGAGGCGTTGCGCCGCCGCGGCGACCTCGACGACGCCACGGTGGCGGAGATCGCCGCGACCACCCGCCGCCGCATCGACTGGGCCGAGGCGCCCGACTCGGCCGAACCGCCGGAACGCCGCGCCGTCCGCCTGCACCGGCAGGGGAAGCTGGACGAAACCGCGCTCAGCGACGCGATGTCGTGGAACGAGACCGGCTTCGTGCGGGCGGCACTGACGCTGCGCGCCCGCGTGGCGCCGGAGGTGGTGGATCTGATCCTCGACGCCCACGACCCGCAGGCGGTCACAGCATTGGTCTGGCGCGCCGGCCTGTCGATGCGCTGCGCCATGCAGATCCAGGCGCGGGCCGCCGGCATCCACCCGCGCGCCATGCTGAACGCCCGGCAGGGCAGCGGCTTCCCGCTGTCCCCCGCCGAGATGGCCCGCCACCTGGAACGCTACGGCGTCGGGCCCTGACTGTTTTCAGCCTTACTGCACGCCGCCGCGCGGCATCGGCTGGCGCGGGGTGGCGCGGCCGGTGTGCGGGACCGGGGCGTCGGGCGACGGCTCCTTGTAGTAGGGGCCGCGGTCGGTCGGGCCTTCCATCGCCTCGGCCGGGGTGACGATCTGCTCGCCGGTGCCGGCGTCGAAGGCGATCAGCGCCTGCTGGCGCACCTTCAGACAGGCGTCGCGCTTGGCCGACGTCTCCGCCGACTGCGCCCCGTCCAGCGTCACCAGCGGCAGCACCCAGCTGGAGCGCTGGTTTTCGGGGATCGAGGTGTAGACGTAGTTGGTCAGCGTCTGGCAGTAGGCGACGCTGGGGGCCGCCACCGCGTCGGTGATCGGGGCGGCGGCCATGGCGGCGGTATAATCGCCGACCGTCTGGGCCTGGGCGGCACCGCCCCCCAGGACACCGGCCCCCATAACACCGGCGGCAAGCGCCAGCGACATGGTCAGACCGGGAATGAAACGGGCCACGAGCTTGGCCATCTGCGCTCTCCTTCGACCATCTTCGAACAAGGTAAGGACCGGACGCGAACCATACGTATAAAGCCGAACGCTCCGCCCTTTGGAAAGGATCATCGGGGGTGCGACGCAAAGCTGCAATGCTCCGCTTGCGGTCATGCTTGCCCTCCGCGACAAAACGCGCTACCTACGCTTCCGAAATCTCGGGGCGCTGGATCCCTAAGACGTTAGAATGACCAACGGTTCTAGTCTCCCGCTGAATGGGGGACGCTCAAACGTTTTAGGGAACGCTCCATGGCTCGCAAGAAGATTGCGCTCGTCGGTGCCGGCCAGATTGGCGGCACGCTGGCTCTGCTCGCCGCTCAGAAGGAACTGGGCGACGTCGTCCTGTTCGACATCGCCGAAGGCATGCCGGCCGGCAAGGCGCTGGATCTCGCCGAAACCTCCCCGGTCGAGGGCTTCAACGCCAGCCTGACCGGCGGCAACGACTACTCGGTCATCGAGGGTGCCGACGTCGTGATCGTCACCGCCGGCATCCCGCGCAAGCCGGGCATGAGCCGCGACGACCTGATCGGCATCAACAGCGGCGTCTGCAAGACCGTCGGCGAGGCCATCGGCAAGTACGCCCCGAACGCCTTCGTCATCGTCATCACCAACCCGCTCGACGTGATGGTGTGGGTGCTGCAGCAGGCGTCCGGCCTGCCGCCGGAGCGCGTGGTCGGCATGGCCGGCGTGCTCGACTCGGCCCGCTTCCGCTACTTCCTGGCCGAAGAGTTCAACGTCTCGGTCGAGGACGTCACCGCCTTCGTGCTGGGCGGCCACGGCGACACGATGGTCCCGCTGGTGCGCTACTCCACCGTCGCCGGCATCCCGCTGCCCGATCTGGTCAAGATGGGCTGGACCACGCAGGAGAAGCTGGACGCCATCGTTCAGCGTACCCGTGACGGCGGTGCCGAGATCGTCAAGCTGCTGAAGACCGGCTCGGCCTTCTACGCCCCGGCCGCCTCCGCCATCCAGATGGCCGAGTCCTACCTCAAGGACCAGAAGCGCGTCCTGCCGGTCGCCGCCCACCTGAGCGGCCAGTACGGCCAGGACGACCTCTACGTCGGCGTCCCGACGATCATCGGCGCCGGCGGCGTCGAGAAGATCATCGAGATCGAGCTGAACGACGAAGAGAAGGCGATGTTCCAGAACTCCGTCGACGCGGTGAAGACGCTGGTCGACGTCGTCAAGAAGCTGGACGCCGAGAAGTCCGCTTCCTAAAGAACGGATCGCGCGGTCTCCGGCGTCCACCCGGCCCATATCCGGGCCGGGTGGACGCCGGTGGTGCGCCCGTCTTGTCCTTCAGTCGACCCGTTCTCGTCAGCCGAAACAAAAAACAGATGGACGCCCGATGAACATCCATGAGTACCAGGCGAAAAGCCTGCTGAAGAAGTACGGCGTCGCGGTTCCCCGCGGCGGCGTTGCCTACACCCCGCAGGAGGCCGAGACGGTCGCCCGCGAGCTGGGCGGTCCGGTCTGGGTCGTGAAGTCCCAGATCCACGCCGGTGGCCGCGGCGCCGGCCGCTTCAAGAACAACCCCGAGGGCAAGGGCGGCGTCCGCGTCGTCAAGTCGATCGAGGAAGTCGGCAAGAACGCCGCCGAGATGCTGAACAGCGTCCTCGTGACCAAGCAGACCGGCGCGGAAGGCCGCGAGGTGAAGCGCCTCTACATCGAGGAAGGCGCCGACATCAAGCGCGAGCTGTACCTCGGCATGCTGATCGACCGCGCCACCGGCCGCGTGACGATCATGGCCTCGACCGAAGGCGGCATGGAGATCGAAGAGGTCGCCCATAACACGCCCGAGAAGATCATCAAGGTCGCGGTCGACCCGGCCACCGGCATCCAGGGCTACCACACCCGCAAGGTCGCCTTCGCGCTGGGCCTGGAAGGCAAGCAGGTCGGCGCCGCCGCCAAGTTCATCCAGGCCGCCTACAAGGCCTTCGTGGATCTGGACTGCGCCATCGTCGAAATCAACCCGCTGATCGTCACCGGTTCGGGCGACATCCTGGCGCTCGACGCCAAGATGAACTTCGACGACAACGCGCTGTTCCGCCACAAGGACGTGGAAGAGCTGCGCGACGAAGCCGAAGAGGATCCGTCGGAGATCGAGGCGGCCAAGCACAGCCTCAACTACGTCAAGCTCGACGGCAACATCGGCTGCATGGTCAACGGCGCCGGCCTGGCGATGGCCACCATGGACATCATCAAGCTCTATGGCGGCGAGCCGGCCAACTTCCTCGACGTCGGCGGCGGCGCCACGAAGGAGCGCGTCACCGCGGCCTTCAAGCTGATCCTGTCCGACAGCAACGTCGAAGGCATCCTGGTCAACATCTTCGGCGGCATCATGCGCTGCGACGTGATCGCCGAGGGCGTGGTCGCCGCGGCGCGCGAAGTGCACCTGCACGTTCCGCTGGTTGTGCGCCTGGAAGGCACCAACGTCGATCTGGGCAAGAAGATCCTGGCCGAATCCGGCCTGCCGATCCTCTCGGCCGACAACCTCGCCGATGCCGCCGAAAAGGTGGTCAAGGCCGTGAAGGAGGCCGCGTAACATGGCTGTTCTCGTCGATAAGAACACGAAGGTGATCTGCCAGGGCTTCACCGGAGCCCAGGGCACCTTCCACTCCGAGCAGGCCATCGCCTACGGCACCAAGATGGTCGGCGGCGTCACGCCCGGTAAGGGCGGGGCCAAGCACCTCGACCTGCCGATCTTCGACACCGTCGCCGAGGCGGTCGAGAAGACCGGCGCCAACGCCTCCGTGATCTACGTGCCGCCGCCGTTTGCGGCCGACGCGATCCTGGAAGCCATCGACGCCGAAATCCCGCTGGTGGTCTGCATCACCGAGGGCATCCCGGTGCTGGACATGGTCCGCGTCAAGCGCGCACTCAACGGCTCGGCCACCCGCCTGATCGGCCCGAACTGCCCCGGCATCATCACGCCGGACGAGTGCAAGATCGGCATCATGCCGGGCCACATCCACAAGCGCGGCAAGATCGGCATCGTGTCGCGCTCCGGCACGCTGACCTATGAGGCGGTGGCACAGACCACGGCGGCCGGCCTCGGCCAGACCACCTGCATCGGCATCGGCGGCGACCCGGTCAACGGCACCAACTTCGTCGACAGCCTGGAGCTGTTCGTGAAGGACCCGGAGACCGAGGGCATCATCATGATCGGCGAGATCGGCGGCGACGCCGAAGTCCGCGGCGCCGAGTTCATCAAGGCCTCGGGCACCAAGAAGCCGGTCGTCGGCTTCATCGCCGGCCGCACGGCTCCTCCGGGCCGCCGCATGGGCCATGCCGGTGCGGTGATCTCCGGCGGCAACGACACCGCCGACTTCAAGATCGACTTCATGAAGTCGGTCGGCATCGCCGTCGCCGACAGCCCCGCCAGCCTGGGCTCCACCATGCTGAAGGTGTTCAAGGGCTGATCCCCTGCGGGCGTCACGGCGACGTGACGTCCGCGGCTTCAGGCCTTTGAAAAGAGGACGCCTTTCGAAGAGGTTGACGGGCGGGACGCTGCGGTGCCCCGCCCGACGCCCCTTCGGCCTATCCTCTTGGACGGTTGGTCCTGGGAACCCATATGCAAGCGTCGGCGGTGCGTACGGCATCCCACCTCGCATCCCACCGGCTCCCTTCGCCGGTTCTTGCACATGGGTATCCATCGATCTCCCGCCCCCTTCATCACTCGCGATCATCTCCCACAGGGAATCGGGCTCACGGCCCGAGGTGAAACCATGTCGGCAAATCTGGAACAGACCTCGTTCCTCTTCGGCTCGAACGCCGGTTACGTCGCCGAACTCTACGCCAGCTACCTGTCCAACCCGGCCGCCGTCGATCCCAGCTGGAACAGCTTCTTCCAGGATCTGGACGAGGATTCGCGCGCCGTCCTGGACGAGCTGCGCGGCGCGTCCTGGACCGTGTCCGATCTGGAGGACCCCAAGGCCAAGCGCGACCCGGTCGCCGAAAGCTTCATCGTCAGCGTCCCCAACGGCGCCGGCAATGGCGTTGGCAACGGCGCCGCCGCGGCGATGAACGGCCCCGGCAACGGCGCCATGCTGTCCCACACCCAGCAGGTCTACGGCGGCATCAGCCCGCAGCAGCTGCGCGCCGCCACGCTGGACAGCATCCGCGCCCTGATGCTGATCCGCGTCTTCCGCGTCCGCGGCCACATGAACGCGCATTTCGACCCGCTGGGTCTGGAGAAGCGCGAGCCGCACCCGGAACTGGATCCGGCGACCTACGGCTTCGGCCCGGACGACCTCGACCGTCCGATCTTCCTGAACTACTCGCTCGGCCTGGAAACGGCGACGCTGCGCCAGATCCTCGACATCCTGCACAAGACCTATTGCGGGACGATCGGCGTCGAGTTCATGCACATCCAGGACCCGGAAGAGAAGGCCTGGATCCAGGAGCGCATCGAGGGCGGCCGCAACCACACCGACTTCACGGTGAACGGCAAGCGCGCCATCCTGGAGCGCCTGACCGCGGCCGAGGGCTTCGAGAAGTTCCTGCAGCTGAAATACACCGGCACCAAGCGCTTCGGCCTTGAGGGCGGCGAGTCGATGATCCCCGCGCTGGAGCAGATCCTGAAGCGCGGCGGCCAGCTCGGCCTCAAGGAAGCCGTCGTCGGCATGGCCCACCGCGGCCGTCTGAACATGCTGACCAACTTCATGGGCAAGCCCTTCTCCGCCGTCTTCTCGGAGTTCCAGGGCAACCCGTCGAGCCCCGAGGACGTCCAGGGCTCCGGCGACGTGAAGTACCATCTCGGCACCTCGTCGGACCGCGACTTCAACGGCAACATCGTCCACCTGTCGCTGACCGCCAACCCGTCCCACCTGGAATGGGTCAACCCGGTCGTGCTGGGCAAGGTGCGCGCCAAGCAGCAGCAGCGCCGCGACCTTGAGCGCGAGCAGGTGATGGGCGTGCTGATCCATGGCGACGCCGCCTTCGCCGGCCAGGGCATCGTGGCCGAGACGCTGGGCCTGTCGGAGCTGCGCGGCTACCGCACCGGCGGCACCATGCACTTCATCATCAACAACCAGATCGGCTTCACCACCAACCCGACCTATTCGCGGTCGGGCGTGTACTGCTCCGACATGGCCAAGATGGTGCAGGCGCCGATCTTCCACGTGAACGGCGACGATCCCGAAGCCGTCGTCCATGTCAGCCGCATCGCCATCGAGTTCCGCCAGAAGTTCAAGCGGGACGTCGTGATCGACATGGTCTGCTACCGCCGCCACGGCCACAACGAGGGCGACGAGCCGGGCTTCACCCAGCCGATCATGTACAAGAACATCCGCTCCCACGCGACCACGCGCGAGCTGTATGCCAAGCAGCTGGTGGCGGAGAACGTGATCACCCAGTCCGAGGGCGACCAGATCACCCAGGACTTCATGAAGAAGCTGGAGGCCGAGTTCGAGGCGTCCAGCACCTACAGGCCGAACAAGGCCGACTGGCTGGAAGGCAAGTGGGCCGGGCTGGAGGCGCAGGGCGCCAACACCGCCCACCGCGGCGAGACCGGCGTGGACATCGACACGCTGAAGCAGATCGGCTTCAAGCTCTGCGAGTACCCGAAGGACTTCGCGATCAACTCCAAGATCGCGCGCCAGCTGGAAGCCAAGAAGAAGACGCTGGAGACCGGCGAAGGCATCGACTGGGCGACCGCCGAGGCGCTGGCCTACGGCACGCTGGTCGCCGAGGGCACCGGCGTCCGCCTGTCGGGCCAGGATTCGGGCCGCGGCACCTTCTCGCACCGCCATGCGGTGATGTACGACCAGAACACCGAAGAGAAGTACGTCCCGCTCTGCCACGTCAGCCCGGACCAGGCGACCTTCGAGGTCCATGACAGCCCGCTGTCGGAAGCCGCCGTCGTCGGCTACGAGTACGGCTATTCGCTGGCCGAGCCGCACAATCTGGTGCTGTGGGAAGCGCAGTTCGGCGATTTCGCCAACACCGCGCAGACCATCATCGACCAGTTCATCTCGTCGGGCGAGTCCAAGTGGCTGCGCATGTCCGGCCTGGTGATGCTGCTGCCGCACGGCTACGAGGGCCAGGGTCCGGAACACTCGTCCGCCCGTCCGGAACGCTTCCTGCAGATGTGCGCCGAGGACAACTGGCAGATCTGCAACGTGACGACGCCGGCCAACCTGTTCCACGTCTTCCGCCGCCAGATCCGCCGCAGCTTCCGCAAGCCGCTGGTCCTGTTCACGCCGAAGTCGCTGCTGCGCCACAAGCTGTGCATCTCCGACCTGTCGGAGATGGGTCCGGGCAGCAGCTTCCACCGCGTGCTGGGCGAGACCGCCAACGATCTGGCCGCCAACGACAAGATCCGCCGCATCGTCGTCTGTTCCGGCAAGGTCTATTACGACCTGCTGCAGGAGCGCATGAGCCGCGGCATCAAGGACGTCGTCATCCTGCGCCTGGAACAGCTCTATCCGTTCCCGAAGGACGCGCTGGCGGCCGAGTTCGCCAAGTATCCGAACGCCGAGCTGGTCTGGTGCCAGGAGGAGCCGGAGAACCAGGGCGCCTGGTTCTTCGCCGACCGCCGCCTGGAAGCCGTGCTGAAGGACGTCGGCCACAAGGCCGGCCGCCCGTCCTACGTCGGTCGCCCGGCCACCGCCTCGCCGGCGACCGGCCTGCTGAAGCGCCACAACAAGGAGCAGGCCAAGCTCCTGGATGAAGCCCTGACGGTCCGCTGACCCTCTCGCCCAAGCGAACAAGAAGACGAACGAGGAATAAGAAATGGCTACCGAAATCAAGGTCCCCACGCTGGGTGAGTCCGTCTCCGAGGCGACGGTCGCCCGCTGGCTGAAGAAGGCCGGCGAGGCCGTCGCCATGGACGAGGCGCTGGTCGAGCTGGAGACCGACAAGGTCACGCTCGAGGTGAACGCCCCGGCCGCCGGCGTGCTGGCCGAGATCGTCGCCGCGGAAGGTGCGAACGTCGAGGTCGGCGCCCTGCTCGGCGTCCTGACCGAGGGCGCCGGCGCTGCCGCCGCCCCGGCCGCCGCCGCTCCGGCCGCTGCCCCGGCTCCCGCCGCCGCTCCGGCCCCGGCTGCCGCCCCGGCCGCCGCCGCCGCTCCGGGCAACCTGGCCGCCTCCGGCCCGGCCGCCCGCAAGCTGGCCGACGAGAAGGGCATCGACGGCTCGTCCATCGCCGGTTCGGGCAAGGACGGCCGCGTGACCAAGGGCGACGTGCTGGCTGCCCCGGCGGCTCCGGCTCCCGCCGCCAAGCCGGCCGCTCCGGCGCCGGCCCCGAAGGTCCAGTGGGCCGCCGGCACCCAGGGCGACCGTCCGCGGGCCGCTCAGGAAGAGCGCGTCCGCATGACCCGCCTGCGCCAGCGCATCGCCGAGCGCCTGAAGGAGGCCCAGAACAGCGCCGCCATGCTGACCACCTTCAACGAGGTGGACATGTCGGCGGCGATGGCTCTGCGTGCCGAGTACAAGGATTATTTCGAAAAGCGCCACAAGGTGCGGCTCGGCTTCATGTCCTTCTTCGTCAAGGCCGCCGTCCAGGCCCTGAAGGAGATCCCGGCCGTCAACGCCGAGATCGACGGCACCGACATCGTCTACAAGAACTACTATGACATCGGCGTCGCCGTCGGCACGCCGCAGGGTCTGGTGGTTCCGGTGGTGCGTGACGCCGACAAGCTGGACTTCGCCGGCGTCGAGGGCACCATCGCAGCACTCGGCAAGAAGGGCCGCGACGGCAAGCTGTCGATGGACGAGCTCACGGGGGGCACCTTCACCATCTCCAACGGTGGTGTCTACGGCTCGCTGATGTCGACCCCGATCATCAACCCGCCGCAGTCGGCCATTCTCGGCATGCACAAGACGATGGACCGTGCGGTCGTCGTCGGCGGCAAGATCGAGGTCCGCCCGATGATGTATCTGGCGCTGTCCTACGATCACCGCATCATCGACGGCAAGGAAGCGGTCACCTTCCTCGTCCGCATCAAGGAGCTGATCGAGGATCCGCGCCGCCTGCTGCTGGACGTCTGATCCGACATAACGGGCTTGACGAGGCAAGGGAGGGCTCCGCCCCTCCCTTGACCCACCCGCCGGGGGCAGTGCCCCTGGAACCCTGAAGGGGCGCCGCAAGGCGCCCTTTTTCTTTTTGCCGCCTCCCCCGAAAGGTTCGCGCAAACAACAGTTCGCGAAGCGCTCAAATCCTCTTGCCAGCGATATGGTATCTGGTATACCGTATCGATAATGTCAGTGCGACGGCGGTTTACGGGCCATCGCCGCACCGGCTCCCCCGGTGCCCAATCCAAGAGGGGGCGGGCACCAAGGAGATCGACATGGACGAGAGGACAGCAGCGGGTTCGCCCGCGGTTGTGGATTGCGAACAGCTGGTGGCGGTGATCGGCGATGCCGTCATCGTGTCCGATCCGGCCGGCGCCATCGCCCTGTGGAATGCGGCGGCGGAGCGGATGTTCGGCTTCACCGCCGACGAGGCGATGGGCAAGTCGCTCGACATCATCATTCCCGAACGCCAGCGCCAGCGTCATTGGGATGGCTACGAAAACACCATGGCCACCGGCGAGACCCGCTACGGCCATGACCTGCTTCGGGTTCCGGCGGTCCACAAGGACGGGCACAGCCTGTCGATCGCCTTCACCGTCGCGCTTTTGCGCGGGACCGACGGTGCGGTGACCGGGATCGTCGCCGTGGTGCGGGACGAAACCGCCCGCTGGACTGAAGAGCGGAAATTGCGCCGCCGCCTCACCGACCTCGAAGCCGCCGCCCAAGCCGGCGTCGCTGCGGCCGGCTGAGTGCGAGCGGACCCCGGGGAGCAGGCTCCGAAGATCGAATCGGGGCCGATCTCCGAAGATCGAATCCAACAGACAAACTGAAACAACGCGAAATAAGGGAGTGTTGCAGTCATGACCAAGCCGCTCGAAGGCATTAAGATCATCGACTTCACCCACGTGCAGGCCGGCCCCGCCTGCACCCAGCTTCTGGCCTGGTACGGCGCGGACGTCATCAAGGTCGAACGTCCGGGCGCCGGCGACGTCACCCGCAGCCAGCTGCGCGACATCCCGGATGCCGACGCGCTCTATTTCACCATGCTCAACAGCAACAAGCGCTCCCTGACGCTGGACACCAAGACGGCCGAGGGCAAGGAAGTCCTGACCCGTCTGATCAAGGAATCCGACGTGCTGGTCGAGAATTTCGGCCCCGGCGCGCTGGACCGCATGGGCTTCAGCTGGGACAAGATCAAGGAACTGAACCCCGGCATGATCGTCGCCTCGGTCAAGGGCTTCAGCGACGGCCACCATTACCAGGACCTGAAGGTCTATGAGAACGTCGCCCAGTGCGCCGGCGGTGCCGCGTCGACCACCGGTTTCTGGGATGGCCCGCCGACCGTGTCCGCCGCCGCTCTCGGCGACAGCAACACCGGCATGCACCTCGCCATCGGCATCCTGACGGCCCTGATGGCCCGCACCAAGACCGGCAAGGGCCAGAAGGTCGCCGTCTCGATGCAGGACAGCGTGCTGAACCTCTGCCGCGTCAAGCTGCGCGACCAGCAGCGCCTGGACCGCGTCGGCTACCTGGAGGAATACCCGCAGTACCCGCACGGCAAGTTCACCGACGTGGTTCCGCGCGGCGGCAATGCCGGCGGCGGCGGCCAGCCGGGCTGGGTGCTGAAGTGCAAGGGCTGGGAGACCGATCCCAACGCCTACATCTACTTCACCATCCAGGGCCATGCCTGGGCGCCGATCTGTAAGGCTCTGGGCCGCGAGGAGTGGATCGACGATCCGGCCTACAACACGGCTCTCGCCCGTCAGGACAAGATCTTCGACATCTTCGCGATCATCGAGGATTGGCTGAAGGACAAGACCAAGTTCGAGGCCGTCGACATCCTGCGCAAGTACGACATCCCGTGCGCGCCGGTGCTGTCGATGAAGGAGATCGCCAACGACCCGTCGCTGCGCGCCAGCGGCACCGTCGTCGAGGTCGACCACAAGCAGCGCGGCAAGTACCTGACCGTCGGCAGCCCGATCAAGTTCTCGGACATGACGGTCGAGGTCACCGGCTCGCCGCTGCTCGGCGAGCACACCGACGAGGTCCTGGCCCAGCTCGGCTACAACAAGGACCAGATCGCCGCCATGCACAGCGCCAAGGTGGTCTGAGGCCGATTGCCCCCCGGCACTCCCCTCTCCCTCCGGGGAGAGGGCTGGGGTGAAGGGGGCACCCGGCAGCCTTGCGGCAGATTTTTGTGACAGATTTGCGAAAACAAAAACGGCGCCCCATCCGGGCGCCGTTTCCTTTTTCCCAACCGTCCAGTCCGGTCAAATCTTCCGGCCGCGCTCCAGATCGTCCAGGATCTCGTCCGCCCGGCTGGTCAGGGTGTGGGCGAGCCGGTCGTAATGCCCGTTGCCGGTCATGCGGGCGCGCCGGGCGGCTTCCGCCCCCAGCTGGGCCAGTTCCTGCGCCATCTTCCGATAGTCCGGAACCATGGTCCACACCGCGTCCGCCGTAGCCACGTGCGGTATTGCGCCACGACGTTTCGGATGATCCTTCGAAGCCACAACCAACCCCACTCACCGGTGTCAGTGAAGGGTGCCATCCTGGCATGGCAAGGCGCCGGAACCAACTGACGCTTACGGCAGCACCAGCACAGCCTTTGGATGTGCGCGAACCCGCCCGAATCGGATAGGACGTCCCCCGGAACCGCTCAGCTGGTCAGTCGATCAGCAGGTCCAGCGTCGAGCGCACCACCTGCACGATCTCCCCACCCTGGGGCGAGATGGCCTGCCCGCGGGCATTCACGATGATCGACAGCTCATGCTCCGTCGTCGGGGCGAAGCGGGCGATCTCCTGCACCAGATCGTCGGCCAGGACGGCGTCGCGCGTCACCCCGGCCTGGGCGGCGGCCTTGTCGCGCCAGCCGTTCAGCGCCGCGGCGATGGCGGCCTCGATCTGCTGCGATTCCTCCTTGCGGCGGAGATCGGTGAACAGCACCAGCACGCGCCACGCCCCGTCGGCATAGGCGGTTTCGATGCGCTGGACCTCGACCGTCCGCAGGAAGCTGGACAGCTGCGCCTGCGCCTCTTCGGCGGCGGCGTCGGGAATGCTGAAGGTGCGGATCTCGGTGCTCATCGCCCAATCCTGTTGTAAGGGGCCAACCCTGCGGCAAGGCCGTCCTCCATGGTCGGAGCCTACACACAAACGGCGCGTTCGGCAAACCGGGACCCTGCGGCGGAGGTGTTCCGGGACCTTGGGGATACCCCCAATTACCGCGTGTCGATTCACCTCCCCCGCGCGTTGTGGGAGTAGCCGCAGCACGCCCGGAGACGCCCGATGTCCCATCTCGACCCGCAGGAGCCCCAACCGGACCAGCACTCCGTTTCCCCCCATGCCGGGGAAGCCGCCGCCACGGAGATGCCGCGGCGCGGCAGGCGGCGCTGGGGATTGCTGGGGACGGTACTGATTGCGCCGCTGGTGCTGGCCGCGCTGGCGGCGCTGGGGGTGCTGTGGACCGGGTCCATGCTCTACGACCAGCCCTTCGCCTGGTACAATCTGAACCGCATCAACACGGTGGCCGAGCGGGCCGCCCGCCTCCCCAATTCGGTGATGGTGGTGGCGCTGGGCGACACCGCCCTGCGCGACGCCACGCTGGACGAACGCGGCATGGCGAAGGTCGCGGCCGAGCGTGGCGTGCCCAATCTGGAATTCCTGCGCATCGTCCACCGGCAGGCCCAGTTCGCCGATTTCGAGCCGCTGCTCGACCGGCTGATCGCCGTCAAGCCGACGCTGATCCTGATCGACCGCAACCTGCTGACCGCCAGCCGCGGCCCGGTGGACGAGTTGCAGCGCTACGGCAACGGCCTGATGCGCCTCTATCGCGGCCAGACCTATGTGCAGGATCAGGTGGCCCTGCAATACCGGCGCGGCTGCGGCCCGACGCCGTCGGCCTGGCTGACCGGCGGGGCGCCCGGGGCCGTCGCCGGTTCCACCGCCACCGAGCGGCAGGTCCGCGCCTTCATCGACCGCGCCTGGGCCGCCGGCATCCGCGTCGCCCTGATCGAGGTGCACAGCCGCCCGGCCCGGCAGGCGCCCAGCCTGATCTCCAGCGCCTCGGCCGCCGAACCGTCAGCCCAGCCGTCAATCCAGCCGGCCGCCCAGCCGGCCGCCGCCTCGCTGCCCTTGTGGAACTACGGCACCGCCGCCGTGGAGCCTGAGGACTACGAGGACGCTCCCCCCACCGCCGCCTGCGATCAGGCCAGCGCCACCGGCCGCAACGCCTTCTCGGTCTGGCTGACCGGCGGCATCGCCGGGGCGCTGCGCGGTGCCCAGCCCGACCGCATGCCCGGCCGCGCCCCGGTGACGGAGGCCGCCTCCCTGCCGTAATGACGCCCCCAAAATGACGCAGTGCAAACGTCGCCGTTCTTTCCGCCTTCCGGTTAAACCACTTTTTGTTTATGGTTTTGCCGTCGGGCGAGTCGCAACAGGAGACGGATGCATGGCTTCCATCATGATCAAGAAGGCTGGCGAAGGGCTGGTCTCGCAGGCCCACCGCAGCGCCGACGTCGGCCCGACCAGCGGCAGCTCGGTCGTCTATGAAATCCAGAACGTGCCGGGCGGCGTCAGCGTCGACGACGTGATCGCCGCCTTCAAGACCTACCAGCCGGCCGACAAGGTGTACGAGATCGACTGGTCCGCTTTGTCAAAGTAACCAGGGGAGGGGGCAACCAGCGCCCCCTTCCTCACTCCCAAAGCTTACCCCTGCGCTTGCCCCTGCAAGGCCGGATAGCGCTTGGCCCACACCTCCAGCTGGGCGACATGCTCGGCCTCTTCGGCGGCGAACTCCTCGGCCATCATGCGGACCTCGGCATCGGTGGTGGTCTTCGCCACCTCGGCGTAGAAGGCCTGCCCGCGCCGCTCGCTGTCGAGCGCCAGCTCCAGCGCGTATTCCACCGTCATCAGATAGTGCGAGCCTTCCATCGAGGCCGCTTCCGGGCTGTCGCCGTCCGGCCACTGGAAGTCTTCCGGCGCCAGATCGGGGATCTTGCGGAAGCCCGACCGTCCCCGCGCCTCGGCCAGATGCAGGCGCGAGAATTTCGCCATCTGGCCGAAGAAGGCCGCGACCTCCTGGTTGCCATAGGTCTTCATCGCCTCCGACAGATCAGAGAAGCGGTTGGCGGCGTCCTCCTCCAGCGCACAGGCGTGGGCGAGGAACAGGGCGGCGTCGTGGATATCGGTCATGGGTCCCTTTGAGGTACGAAAAAGCCCGACGACAACAAAACCATACATTTTTTGCGGCCATCGGTCGCGACCGCTCTCCCGCTCTCCCGCCCCTGCGACCTTTTGGCGCGTGCCTCGCCCTCCTAAGCCCGAAAACCATTGCCTTTCGCTCCGGTTCGCGGCAGCAGACTCCCCCATGAGCAAGCCCGCCTTCCCCGCCCTTCCCATCGATCCCGTCCTGCCCGCCCTCCTGGAGGCGTTGGACAGCCGCGGCACTGCTGTGCTGCAAGCCCCGCCCGGCGCCGGCAAGACCACCCGCGTGCCGCTGGCCCTGCTGGAGGCCGCTTGGGCAAAGGGCCGCAAGATCCTGGTGCTGGAGCCGCGGCGTCTCGCCGCCCGCGCCGCCGCCCGCCGGATGGCGTCGATGCTGGGGGAGGCGGTGGGCGAGACCGTCGGCTACCGCGTGCGCCTCGACACCAAGGTCGGCCCGAAGACCCGGATCGAGGTGGTGACCGACGGCCTGTTCCTGCGCCAGCTTCAGGAAGACCCGGAGCTTCCCGCCGTCGGCGCCGTCCTGTTCGACGAGTTCCACGAGCGCGGCATCGACAGCGACCTCGCCCTTGCCCTGGTGCAGGAGGCGCGCGGCGCGCTGCGCGACGATTTGCGCCTCGTCGTGATGTCGGCGACGCTGGACGCCGCCCCGGTCTCCACCCTGCTGGCCGATGGGCAAGGTCCGGCCCCGATGGTGACCAGCGAGGGCCGCGCCTACCCGGTCGAGACCCGCCACCTCGACGCGCCAAGCCAGGGCACCCGCATCGAGGATGCCGTGGCCGCCGCCGTCCGCCGCGCGCTCCGCGAGGAGCCCGGCAACGCCCTGGTCTTCCTGCCCGGCGTCGGCGAGATCCGCCGCGTCCAGTCGCTGCTCGACCAGTCCGACCTGGGGCCGAACACCGTCATCGCCCCGCTCTATGGCGACCTGTCGGCCGAGGCGCAGGACCGCGCCATCGGCCCCACCCCGCCCGGCCAGCGCAAGATCGTGCTGGCGACCTCCATCGCCGAGACCAGCCTGACCATCGAGGGCATCCGCATCGTGGTCGACAGCGGGCTGATGCGGGTTCCGCGCTTCGACCCGCGCGGCGGCATGACCCGTCTGGCGACGGTGAAGGTCAGCCAGGCCTCGGCCGAGCAGCGCCGCGGCCGCGCCGGCCGTCTGGAGCCCGGCGTCTGCTACCGCCTGTGGCCGGAGGCGACGCACAAGGCGCTGGCCCCCTTCACCACGCCGGAGATCGCCGACGCCGACCTCGCCCCGCTGGCGCTGGAGCTTGCGGTGTGGGGAGTTTCCGACCCCGCCAGCCTGTCCTGGCTCGACCAGCCGCCGGCCGCGGCAATGGCCCAGGCGCGCGAGCTGCTGACCGGCCTCGGCGCACTCGACAAATCGGGAGCCATCACCCCGCATGGCCGCCGCATGGCCGGCTTCGGCGTGCATCCGCGTCTGGCCCACATGATGCTGGCCGGCAAGGCGATGGGCCAGGGCGCGCTCGCCTGTCTGGTCGCGGCCCTTCTGGGCGAGCGCGACATCGTCCGCAGCCAGCCCGGTTTCCGCGACGCCGACCTGCGCCTGCGCGTCGACCTGCTGCGCGGCGAGGAGCGCGGCGGCCAGGGCGCGGCGCGCGGCCTCAGCGTCGACCGCGGCGGGGCGCAGCATGCGGTGAAGCAGGCCCGGCAATGGCGCCGCCAGCTCGGCGTGCGCGACGACGACGCGATGGATTCCAACGCCGTCGGCATCCTGCTGGCGCTGGCCTATCCCGACCGCATCGGCCAGCGCCGCCCCGGCGGCCAGCCCGGCGGCGTGGCGGCGCAGTACCGCCTGTCGGGCGGGCGCGGCGCCTATTTCCAGCAGGCCGAGCCGCTGTCGGCCGAGGAGTGGCTTGCCATCGCCGACCTCGACGGCGCCGCCCGCGAATCGCGCATCTTCCTGGCCGCCCCGGTGACGCTGGCCGATCTGGAGGAGAGCTTCGCCGACGACATCCGCACGGAGACCATCGTCGCTTGGGACGCGCGCGAGCAGACGGTGCTGGCGCGGCGGCGGCGGATGCTGTTCGCCCTGATCCTGAAGGACGAGAAGCTGGCCAAGCCGCCTGCCGACGCGATGGTTGCCGCGATGATCGAGGGCATCCGCGCGCTCGGCCCCGCCTGCCTGCCCTGGACCGACGAGCTGCGCAAATGGCGCACCCGCGTGATGTTCCTGCGCAACCGCGAGGGCGACGCCCACGACTGGCCCGACCTGTCCGACGACGCCCTGATGGACGGTTTGGAAGACTGGCTGGCCCCCTTCCTCGACGGCGTGTCGCGCCGCGCCCATCTGGAGCGCATCGACCTGTCGAGCGCCTTGCGCGCCCTGCTGCCCTGGGAGTTGAAGACCCGCCTGGACGCCGAGGCCCCGACCCATGTCGAGGTGCCGAGCGGCTCCCGCATCCCCATCGACTATGACGGCGAGGAGCCGGTGCTGGCGGTGCGGTTGCAGGAGATGTTCGGTCTGGCCGAGACCCCACGCATCGCCGGCGGCCGGGTGCCCTTGCTGCTGCACCTGCTGTCCCCCGCCCGCCGCCCGGTCCAAGTCACCCGCGACCTCGCGAGCTTCTGGGCCAACGCCTACAAGGCGGTGAAGGCGGATTTGAAGGGCCAGTACCCGAAACACTACTGGCCCGACAACCCGCTGGAGGCGGAACCGACCGCGCGGGCGAAGCCGAGGGGGCGGTAACGGCCCACCCCGCACCGAAACACCCCCAATC
>NZ_WHOS01000096.1 GCF_013340935.1 Azospirillum melinis
GTTTGAGGGGCGGGCGGCAGCCCCTCACCGCCCCCGCTTGGCCAGGAACGCCAGCCGTTCCAGCGTGTGCACGTCCTGCTCGTTCTTCAGCAGCGCACCGCACAGCGGCGGGATCAGCGTGCGGGCATCCTTGGCGCGCAGGGTCTCCGGATCGACATCCTCGACCATCAGCAGCTTGATCCAGTCCAGCAGTTCCGAGGTGGAGGGCTTCTTCTTCAGGCCCGGAACCTCGCGCAGGTCATAAAAGAGGTTCAGCGCCTCGCGCAGCAGGGCCGACTTCAGGCCGGGATAATGAACCTCGACGATGCGCTCCATCGTCTCACGCTCGGGGAAGCGGATGTAGTGGAAGAAGCAGCGGCGCAGGAAGGCGTCCGGCAGTTCCTTCTCGTTGTTGGAGGTGACGATGACGATGGGGCGCTTGGCCGCCTTGATCGTCTGGCGGGTCTCGTAGACGTGGAACTCCATGCGGTCGAGCTCCAGCAGCAGGTCGTTGGGAAACTCGATGTCAGCCTTGTCGATCTCGTCGATCAGCAGGACCGGGGAGTCCGGCGCTTCGAAGGCTTCCCACAGCTTGCCGCGGACGATGTAGTTGGCGATGTCATGGACCTTCGCCTCGCCCAGCTGGCTGTCGCGCAGCCGGCTGACCGCATCGTATTCGTAGAGGCCCTGCTGCGCCTTGGTGGTCGATTTGACGTGCCAGGACAGCAGCGGCTTGTTCAGCGCCCGGGCGATCTCCACCGCCAGCACCGTCTTGCCGGTCCCCGGTTCGCCCTTCACCAGAAGCGGACGCTCCAGCGTTATGGCGGCGTTGACCGCCACCATCAGATCGTCGGTGGCAACGTAGCGATCGGTACCGGTGAAGCGCATGGATCAGGCTCCCTCAAGCAGAAAGCTTCAGTCGACGATGAACAGGGTGGCGCCGATTTCGGTCGAGGAGCGGTGCGGATGGTCGCCGAAATCGGACACCTGATAGCTCATGCCCGCAGTCAGGACGAAGCGGCGGCCATCCTTCAGCTCGGTGATCAGCTCGCCGCTGACCACGAACAGCACATGGCCGCGGTCGCACCAATGGTCGGCCAGATAGCCCGGCGTGTATTCGACCAACCGCACCCGCAGTTCCCCGGCGTGGAAGCTGCGCCAGCGGGCAAGCCCGGTCTCGCCCGGATGTTCGGTGACGGGAACGGCGGACCAGTCGGTCACGGTGAAGGGAAGAGTCGGGAGTTCCATCGCCGGACCTTATCAAGACGGCACAAACAGAAAAACGGCCCCCGGAGCGATCCGGGGGCCGGTGTTCATCGCGATCAGGAGGCCTTCCTGGCCGCAATCGCCTTTTCGATGGCCTCGATGGCCGCCGGCGCCAGCGAGGCGTCGGGGCCGCCGGCCTGCGCCATGTCCGGCCGGCCGCCGCCGCCCTTGCCGCCCAGCGCCTCAGCGCCGACACGGACCAGATCGACGGCGCTGAGGGTCGCGGTCAGGTCGTCGGTCACGCCGATGACGATGGAGGCCTTGCCCTCGTTGGACGCGATCAGCACGACGACGCCGGAGCCGACCTGCTTCTTCAGTTCGTCGGCCATGGGCTTCAGGTCCTTGGCCGGCAGGCCTTCGACCACGCGGGCGGCGACCTTGACGCCGGCCACATCCTTGGCCTCGTTGCCGCCGTCGGCCTTGGCGCCGCCTCCCATCGCCACTTGGCGGCGCAACTCGGCCAGCTCGCGTTCCATCTTGCGGCGCTCCTCGACCAGGGCCGCCACGCGGGTCGGGACCTCGTCGGGCTTCACCTTCAGGACGCTGGCCGCCTCGGTCAGCAGATGGTCGCGCTCGGACAGCCACGCCTTGGCGCCGGTGCCGGTCAGCGCCTCGATGCGGCGGACGCCGGCGGCGACAGCGCCTTCGGAGACGATCTTGAACACGCCGATGTCGCCGGTGCGGCGGACATGGGTGCCGCCGCACAGCTCGATGGAATAGTCGCGATCCTGCTCGCCATGCGGGCCGCCCATCGAGACGACGCGGACCTCATCGCCGTACTTCTCGCCGAACAGCGCCATGGCGCCCTGGGCGCGGGCCTCGTCCGGGGACATCAGGCGGGTGATGACCTCGCTGTTGGCCAGCACGCGGCGGTTCACCTCGTCCTCGATGGCGGCGATGTCGGCACCGGTCAGGCCGGTCGGCTGGCTGATGTCGAAGCGCAGACGCTCCGGCGCCACCAGCGAGCCCTTCTGGGTGACATGGTCGCCCAGGCGATGGCGCAGCGCCTCGTGCAGCAGGTGGGTGGCGGAGTGGTTGGCGCGGATGGCGGAGCGGCGCTCGGTGTCCACACGCAGTTCGACCACATCGCCGACCTTGAGCGTGCCCTTGGTGACCGTGCCGACATGGGCCCACACGGCACCCAGCTTCTTCAGCGTGTCGGACACCGCGACTTCGGCCCCGCCGGCGGAGAAGATCACGCCGGCATCGCCGACCTGACCGCCCGATTCGCCGTAGAAGGGCGTCTGGTTGACGACGACCAGCACCTGATCGCCAAGGTTGGCAGCATCGACACGGGCATCGCCCTTGATAAGGGCGGTCACCTTGCCTTCGGCGACTTCGGTGTCGTAGCCGAAGAACTCGGTGGCGCCCAGCTCGTCCTTGATCTCGTACCACAGCTTCTCGGTGCCGACCTCGCCCGAGCCGGCCCAGGATTCGCGGGCCTTGCGGCGCTGCTCGTCCATCGCTGCCTTGAAGCCGGCCTCGTCGACACCGCGGCCCTGGCCGCGCAGCACGTCCTGCGTCAGGTCGAGCGGGAAGCCGTAGGTGTCGTACAGCTTGAAGGCGACGTCGCCGGCCAGCGGCTGGCCTTCGCCCAGATGGCCGACCTCGTCCTCCAGCAGGCGCAGGCCGCGCTCCAGCGTCTGCTTGAAGCGGGTCTCCTCCAGCTTCAGCGTCTCGACGATCAGGGCGCGGGCGCGGTTCAGCTCCGGATAGGCGTCGCCCATCTGCTGGATCAGCGCCGGGACCAGACGGTGCATCAGCGGTTCGCGCGCGCCGATCATGTGGGCGTGGCGCATGGCGCGGCGCATGATGCGGCGCAGCACATAGCCGCGGCCTTCGTTCGACGGCAGCACGCCGTCGGCGATCAGGAAGGAGGTGGAGCGCAGATGGTCGGCGATGACGCGATGCGACACGGCATGGGCGCCGTCGGGCGAGGTCTTGGTCGCCTCGGCCGACGCCATGATCAGCGCCCGCATCAGGTCGATGTCGTAGTTGTCGTGCTTGCCCTGCAGGACGGCGGCCAGACGCTCCAGCCCCATGCCGGTGTCGATGGACGGCTTGGGCAGCGCCACCAGATTGTCCGGACCCAGCTGTTCATACTGCATGAACACGAGGTTCCAGATCTCGATGAAGCGGTCGCCATCCTGGTCCGGGCTGCCCGGCGGGCCGCCGGCAATCGACGGGCCGTGGTCGAAGAAGATCTCCGAGCACGGGCCGCAGGGGCCGGTGTCGCCCATGCGCCAGAAATTGTCGTCGGTCGGGATGCGGATGATGCGGTCGTCCGACAGGCCGGCGACCTTGCGCCAGATGCCCGCCGCATCCTCGTCGGAAGTGTGGACCGTCACCAGCAGCTTGTCGGCCGGCAGACCGTATTCCTTGGTGATCAGGTTCCAGGCGAACGCGATGGCGTCGTCCTTGAAATAATCGCCGAAGGAGAAGTTCCCCAGCATCTCGAAGAAGGTGTGGTGCCGCGCGGTGTAGCCGACATTGTCGAGGTCGTTGTGCTTGCCGCCGGCGCGCACGCATTTCTGCGAGGTGGCCGCGCGCTTGTAGGGCCGCGTCTCGGCACCGGTGAAGACGTTCTTGAACTGGACCATGCCGGCGTTGGTGAACATCAGCGTCGGGTCGTTGCGCGGCACGAGCGGCGACGACTCGACCTTCTGATGGCCCTGCTTGGCGAAGAAATCCAGGAACGTGCGACGGATGTCGTTGGCGGTCTGCATACGGTCAAGGCTCCGGGTGCGCGGCTATGGCCCTTTTGTTGGCCGAACCGTGCTTTTAGCGCGAGAATGGCGGCATGTCCATGACGGACGGATTATTACCCTAGGTCACCGCAGGCAAAATGCTGCGTGCGCGGTGCCGCCGATCACTCGGCTTCCGCTGCAGCCCGTGCCTTTTCGATCCGGCGTCCGATGATGATCGCGATTTCGTAGAGCGCGATCAGCGGCAGCGCCAGACTGACCTGGCTGATCACGTCGGGCGGGGTCAGCACCGCGGCGGCGATGAAGGCGCCGACGATGGCGTAGCGCCGCTTCGACGCCAGGGCGTCGGTGCTGATGATGCCGACGCGGACCAGCAGGGTCAGCAGCACCGGCAGCTGGAAGGCGATGCCGAAGGCGAAGATCAGCGACATTACCAGATGCAGGTATTCGCCGACGCGCGCCTCGAACTCGATGGGCAGGGCGTTGCTGCCGTCCGGGTGGAACTCGAAGCCCAGGAAGAAGCGCCAGGCCATCGGGAAGATGAAGTAATAGACGATGCCGGCGCCGGTCAGGAACATCACCGGGGTGGCGATCAGGAAGGGCAGGAACGCCTTGCGCTCGTGCTTGTAGAGGCCGGGCGCCACGAACATCCAGATCTGGCTGGCGATCACCGGGAAGGAGATGAAGCAGCCGGCCCAGAACGCCACCTTCACATAGGTGAAGAAGGCTTCGGTCAGGCCGGTGTAGATCATCCGGCGCCCCTGCCCCGCCAGGATGTCGGCCAGCGGCTGGACCAGGAAATTGTAGATCTTGTCCGACACCGCATAGCATAGCAGGAAGGCGATCAGGATTGCGCCGATCGCCCACATCAGCCGGTTCCGCAGCTCGATCAGATGATCGATCAGCGGCATCTTGCTGTCTTCGAGTTCGTCCTGCTGCGTATCGCCGGTCATGGGCCGTCTTTGTCTTCAGGTCTGCTTGTCGGTCGGCTGGGGGCGGCCACGGCGTCCGGCCGCGGGGCCGGAGCGGGCTGCGGCACCGGAGCCGGCGGAGCGGGTTCGGTGGTGATCGGTGACGTCGTGATCGGCGACGGCGCGCCGGCCGGCCCCACGCTGTCCGTCACCGCCGGAGCAGCCGGAGCCGCCGGCTGCGGGGTCGGCGCCTGGGGCAGGTCGGGTTCCGGCGTGCTGCCGGCATGGCCGTTCAAGCCCGAATCAAATCCCTTGGCGTCGAATTCCTTGACGTCGAAGGCCTTGCCCACCTCCCCCTTCGGGTCGATGGTGTCCTCCATCATCTTCTTGATGTTCAGGTCGCGGGTCTTCAGCGCTTCCTTGCGAAGCTCGTCCAACTCGGTTTCCCGCATCATGTCGTCGATGTGGGTCTGGAATTCGCGCGCAACGACCCGCGCCTTACGCACCCATTTGCCGAGCGTGAAGATCGCCTTGGGCAGATCCTTGGGGCCAATGACCACAAGGGCGATGACGGCGATCACCATCAGTTCGGACCAAGCGATGTCGAACATGTTCTTCCGGCTTCACGAATGCGGTGGGCAGGGTGGCGTGCGGCGCCCGGAGGGGCAGCCGCGCGCCCGCCGGTCAGCGGACCGCCTCGTCCTTTTTGGCCGCGGCTTCGGCCGTGTTGGCCGGCTGGTTCGGAATGGTCTTGGCGTTGGCGCCCTGGGCGTTCGCGCCGGGAGTGGCATCGTCGCTGTCGTCCTGCAGCCCCGCCTTGAAGGACTTCACGCCCTTGGCGAGATCGCCCATCACCTTCGGCAGCTTACCGGCGCCGAACAGCAGAAGAACGATCAGAAGAACGATGATCCAGTGCCAGATGCTGAAGGAACCCATGGCGCGCCTATCACGTTTGAACGGCCTTTGCGGCGGGCCGGCACTATGGCAGAAAGGCCGGGGTGCCGCAACGTTGCCCCCACCATCCTTAACCGGTTGTCATTGAGGTTTCACGGGAATTCGCGCGGGCGGCGGAGAAAAACCGAGCCCCCGCCTGCGGCTTATGTCTCGTCGCCCGTCCCGAGCGCGCTGTCGTCGGCCGTCGCCCCCAGCCCCAGCAGCACCGGGCGGCTGTCCAGCAGGCCGGCGGCGCGCAGGTCGTCGACGCTGGGCAGGTCGCGCAAGGTCTCCAGCCCGAAATGGTCGAGGAAATGGTCGGTGGTGATCCAGGTCAGCGGCCGGCCCGGCGTCTCCCGCCGCTTGCCCGGCCGGATCCAGCCATGCTCCATCAGCAAATCCAGTGTGCCCTTGCTGGTCGCGACACCGCGGATGGATTCGATCTCGCCGCGGGTCACCGGCTGGTGGTAGGCGATGATCGCCAGCGTCTCGATGGCGGCGCGGGAGAGCTTGCGCGACACCTCCTCCTCGCGCCGCAGCTCCGGCGCCAGATCGACCGCGGTGCGGAAGGCCCAGCCGCCGCCGGTGCGAACCAGAGTGACGCCGCGCGGGGCGTAATGGGCACGCAGCTCTTCCAGCAGCAGGCCGACCTCCGGCCCGATGCGGCCGGCCAGCGTTTCCTCGTCCAGCGGCTCGGTTGAGGCGAACAGCAGGGCTTCCAGCAGGCGCAGCTTGCCGATGCGGGCCTCCACCTCGTGGGCGTCGGTGACTTCCTTAATCATGCGATTGCGCTTCTTCCGAAATGTCGCCGTCCCGGGAACCGGCCTCCCGCCCGCGGACATAGAGCGGGGCGAAGGCGCCCTCCTGCCGCAGTTCGACCCGGCCGGCCTTGGCCAGTTCCAGCGTCGCGGCGAAATGCGCGGCGAGCGCCGAGCGGGTCAGCAGACCGCCGCCCTCCCCGCCCGGCAGGAAGCTCGCCAGCGTCGCCCAGTCCGGCATGCGGCCCAGCAGCGAGGACAGCCGCTGCACCGCCTCCTCCATCGAATAGAGCCGGACCGGGGCGATGTGCAGGACGCCCGATTCCTTGCGGGCGCGCTGCTGGCCGTAGGCGCGCAGCAGGTCGAACAGCGTGACCTCGTAGACCGACTTGCGGCGCAGATCCAAATCCTCCGGCGCGCCGCGCGGGTGGAGGTCGATGCCCAGCCGCGGGCGGGCGAACAGCTTTTCGGCAACGCCCTTCATCGCTTCCAACCGCTGGAGCTGGAAGGCGAGTGCGGCGGCCATGTCCTCGCCGGACGGCTCCTCCCCCTCCGGTTCGGGCAGCAGCAGCCGCGACTTCAGGTAGGCCAGCCATGCCGCCATCACCAGATAGTCGGCGGCGAGTTCCAGCCGAACCTTCCGCGCCTCGGCTACGAAGGTGAGATACTGGTCGGCCAGTTCCAGGATGGAGATGCGTGTCAGGTCGACCTTCTGGTCACGCCCCAGAGCCAACAGCATGTCGAGCGGCCCTTCGAAGCCGTCCAGGACCAGCAACAGCTGTTCGGACGCCGACTCCTCCGCGACTGCGGCCACGGGTGCGGCGGTGTCGGCCTCGTGCTCGGCCAGCAGATCGGCCATTCGATACCCTATCAGTCGTTGCCGGTCAGGACGCGGATGAAATCGATCACCGCATCGACGGGCGGACCCAGCACCCAATGCATGACGCTGAGATCCATGCCGATCTGGCGCCCCAGCATCGGCAGCAGGAAGAAGGCCGCCATCAGGATCAGAAGCCCGACGCGCTCCAGCTTCGCCAGCGGCACCGCCAGAACATCGGGCAGGATGCCGACCGCGACGCGCCCGCCGTCCAGCGGCGGCAGCGGGATCAGGTTGAACACCATCAGGATGACGTTGACCAGCACCGAGACCTCGGCGGCGGAGCGGATCCACAGTTCGATATAGCTGTTTTCCGGATTGACCAGCCGCCAGATCACCGCCGACGCCACCGCCAGCAGGAAGTTGGTCCCCGGACCGGCCAGTGCCACCCACACCATGTCGCGGCGCGGATGGTCCAGCCGGGCGAAATTGACCGGAACCGGCTTGGCCCAGCCGAAGACGAAGCCGGTGGTGAAATACATCAGCGCCGGCAGCAGTACCGTGCCGAACGGGTCGATGTGGCGGATCGGGTTGAAGGTGACACGGCCCAGCCGATAGGCGGTGTCGTCGCCCAGTCTCCAGGCGACGAAGCCGTGCGCCGCCTCATGCAGGGTGATGGCGAGGATGGCCGGCAGGGCCACGGCCGTCACCTGGAAGATCCATTCCTCCATCGTCCGCTCCCGTCCGTCAGGTCTGCGCCGTGCCGAGAAGCTCGGCCAGCCGGTTCGTCAATGCCGCGATGTCCGCCGCCTCCGGCGCATGGCGCATCGCTTCCGCCCGCGCCCAGCGCTCCGCCGCCACCCCGCTCAGCAGCGGAACGGCGTCGAGGATCGACCGCATCTCGGCCAGATCGCCGTTGCAGTGGAGCACGACATCCATGCCGGCCGCCAGCACCGCTTCGGCCCGCGTCCTCGGGTCGCCCCGCAGCGCGTTCATCGACAGGTCGTCGCTGAACAGCAGGCCGCCGAAACCGATGGACGGCCCGCGCACCACCTCGCGCACCACAATCGCCGAGGTGCTGGCGGGGGCGGTCGGGTCGATGGCTTTCAGCACCACATGGGCCACCATCGCCAGCGGCAGGTCTGCCAAGGCGCGGAAGGGGGCGAAGTCGGTGGCCTCCAGCGCCGCGCGGCCGGCCTCGACCACCGGCAGCTCGGCATGGCTGTCGGTGAAGGCGCGGCCATGGCCGGGGATGTGCTTGATCACCGGCAGCACCCCGCCGGCCAGCAGCCCGTCGGCGGTGGCGCGGGCGAGGTCGATCACCAATGCTGGGTCGCGCGAGAAAGCACGGTCGCCGATGATGTCGTGCGCGCCCTCCACCGGAACGTCGCAGACCGGCGCGCAATCCACTGTGATGCCGACCTCCGTCAGCATGTGGGCGAGCAGCCGTCCGTTGATCCAGGCAGCTTCGTGCCCAGCGGCGGCATCGCGTTCGCCAAGCGCGCCGATGACGCCCATCGGCGGGTGGGCCGGCCAATGCGGCGGCCGCATGCGCGCGACCCGGCCGCCCTCCTGGTCGATCAGGACCGGGGCGTCGGCCCGGCCGACGCTGGCGCGCAGATCGTCGACCAGCCGGCGCATCTGGTCGCGGCTGTCGCAGTTGCGGCGGAACAGGATGAAGCCGAGCGGATCGGCATCGCGGAAGAAGGCGGCCTCGTCGGCCGTCACCTCCAGCCCGGCGCAGCCGAAAACGACCGCGCGCGGGTGGGTGACCTGGGTGGAACTCACCGAATCGGAACCCAAAGAGCCAGGACCAAAAGAATCAGGGACGGACAACCACACACCCCACATTTTGCGCGCGCAGCTGGGCGCAGGCCGACTTGGCCCGCGTCTCGTCGGCGCCGGCGCCCTGCACCCGATAGAAGATGCCCTTCTCGCCGAGATCGACCCTGGCGACCTGCATCGACAGCCCGCCGAGCGCGTCGGGGTGGCGGCCGGCAAGGCGGCGCCATTCGGCCGCGGCCTCGCCCTCGCTGCGCACCGACGCCAGTTGGACGCGCCAGCCGCCGCTGCCACCGGCCGCCGGAGCGGAGGTGGGAGCGGACGCCGCCGCGGGCTTGGCAGGCTGGGGAGCAGCCTTGGCCGGAGCCGCCGGCATCGACGCCGCTTCCAGCTTGGCGATCAGCTGCCCCATCGACGGGGCGGCGTTCTGCTGCGCCGGCGGCGTGGCCGGCGGAGCGGGAGGCTTGGCGACCGAAGCGACCTGCTGCTGCAGAGCCGGCTTGGCCGGAGCGGCCGGGGGCTGCTGCGGCTTGGCGGCGATGCTGGGCGGATTTTGGATGGCGGGCGTTTGGATGGCCGGAACCTGCGCCGCCGGGGCCGGAACGACCGCCGTCGACGTGGCGGCGGGCAGACCGGGCGCCGGTTCCGGAGCGGCCAGCGGAACCGCCGCCGCGACCGCCGCGGCGACGTTGTCGCGCGGCACGGTGGCGGTCGCGCCCGGCGGCAGCTGGGCCACCGACGGCACCGAGGGCAGCGGCACCACGGCCGGCATCTGCGGCGTCACCACCGGACGCGGCAGCGGCACCTCCGGCGGCGGCAGCAGCCGTTCCACCTGATTGCCGCGGCCGCCGTCATGGTCGCGCAGCCGCTCATAGGCCAGGATGTCCTGGTGCGGCACCTCCATCCCGCCCGGCTGGTCGGGGCGGGCCTTGGACGGGCCGGCTTCCGCGGTCAGCAGCGGCGGCCCGTCGCCGGACAGCCGGGACGGGCCGCGCAGCCCGATCACCGCCGCACCGGCGAACGTCACGACGCCGACCACGGCGAAGCCGAGCGCCAGCAGCCCGCGCCTGTTCGCGGACTGTCGGGGCGGCATCCCATAGGGATTGGCCGCGTAGTTGACGTCGCCGTCGTATTTCATGAACGCAATTCCTCCACCGGTTCCACGCCCATCACCGTCAGGCCCGAGGCAATGACCGTCGCCACCGCGGCGATCAGCGCCAGACGGGCCGTCGTCAGTTCCGCATCGCCCTCGATCAGGAAGCGCAGCGAGGCATCGTCGCGGCCCCGGTTCCACAGGGCGTGGAAGTCGCTGGCGAGGTCGTAGAGGAAGAAGGCGATGCGGTGCGGCTCATGCGCCTCGGCCGCCGCCTCGACCACGCGCGGCCAGGTGGCCATGCGCTTGGCGAGCGCCATCTCCTCTTCGCTGTCCAGCCGGCCGAGGTTCGCCGCGGCGGCGAGCGAGGCCGGCGTCTGGTCCAGCTGCGGCAGGGCGGTCGCGGCATGGCGCAGGACCGAGCGGCAGCGGGCGTGGGCGTACTGCACGTAGAAGACCGGATTGTCCTTCGACTGCTCCGTCACCTTGGCGAAGTCGAAGTCCAGCGTCTGGTCGTTGCGGCGGGTCAGCATGATGAAGCGGACGACATCCTTGCCGACCTGATCGATGACGTCGCGCAGCGTCACGAAGGTGCCGGCGCGCTTGGACATCTTCACCGGCTGGCCGTCCTGCATCAGATGAACCAGCTGGCACAGCTTCACGTCCAGCTCGGCGGCACCGCCGGAGATCGCCCGCGTCGCCGCCTGCATGCGCTTGACGTAGCCGCCATGGTCGGCGCCCAGCACGTCGATCAGCGACGCAGCACCGCGCCGGTACTTGTCGTAGTGATAGGCGATGTCGTTGGCAAAATAGGTGAAGGAGCCGTCGGACTTCTTCAGCGGCCGGTCGACGTCGTCGCCGAAGTCGCTGGACTTGAACAGGGTCTGCGGGCGCGGCTCCCAATCGTCGGGCTTCTTGCCCTTCGGCGGTTCCAGCACGCCGGTGTAGATCAAGCCGCGTTCCTCCAGCGCCGCCAGCGCCGTCTGGACGGCCCCCGCCGTCACCAGGGCGCGCTCGCTGCTGTAGACATCCATCGTGACGCCGAGAGCGCCCAGATCCTCACGGATCCAGCCCATGATCATGCCGATGGCGAAGTCACGGCAGGCCGGCAGCCATTCGGACTCGTCGGTGCCGACCCAGCGGTTGCCGTCGCGCTCGGCCAGGGCCTGGCCGACCTCCTTCAGATACTCGCCGGGATAGAGGCCGGCCGGAATCTCGCCGACCTGCTCGCCGAGCGCCTCGCGGTAGCGGATGAAGGTGGAGCGGCCCAGCACGTCGACCTGCGCGCCGGCATCGTTGATGTAGTATTCGCGGGTGACGGCATAGCCGGCCTTCTGCAGCAGCGCTGCCAGCGCATCGCCGAACACGGCGCCACGGCCATGGGCGGCATGCAGCGGGCCGGTCGGGTTGGCCGACACATACTCCACATTGACCGGGGTCTTGGCCCCCAGCTCGCTGTCGCCATAGGCGGTGCCGGCGGTCAGCACGTCGCGGATGCGGTCGCGCCAGACGTCCGGCGTCAGGCGCAGGTTGACGAAGCCCGGACCGGCGATCTCGACCGACGCCACGTCGGCGCGCCCCTTCAGCTTGGCGACCAGCAGCTCCGCCAGCGCGCGCGGCGCCATCTTCGCCGGCTTCGCCAGGATCATCGCGGCGTTGGTGGACAGGTCGCCATGCGAGGCCTCGCGCGGCGGCTCGACCGTCAGACGGCTGCCGTCCAGCCCGGCGGGGATGGCACCCTCGGCGGCCAGCTCTTCCAGCAGCTTGCGAATATCGGTCTCGAAGGCCTTGAAAATATTCATCGTCTCAGGTCGTCTTTTCAGGAGGTCACAGGAGCCTTGCGGCTCAGGTCTTCAGGCGTCAGGTTTTCACATGCAGGTCGAACAGCCGGTCATGTTCGGCCAGCGCATAGCGGTCGGTCATGCCGGCGATATAGTCGGCCACATGACGGGCGCGCACCGCAAGATCGGCGTCACCCCCATTTTTGGCGATATCGCGCTGCCATTCGGTCGGCAGGGTATTGGGCTCGTCCATGAACAGCTGGAACAGGGCGCGCACCACGCGCTTGCACTTGCTCATCTCGCGGTTGACGCGATAGTGCCGGTACATGCGCTGGCGCAGGAAGGCGCGCAAGGGCCGCTGCGCCTCCAGCATCCCGTCGGAGAAGCTGACCATCGCCAGCGGCAGAGCGCGCAGTTCCGCCGCACTTCCCGGCCTGTGCTCCGCCAGCCGCCGCCGCGTCTCCGTCACCAGATCGACGACCATGGCGTTGATCATGCGCCGGATCGTCTCGTGGATCAGGCGCGAGCGCTCCAGTCCCGGATAGCGGTCGCAGACCTCGCGGACCAGCGGACCGACCAGCGGCAGTTCCGCCACCTCGTCCACCGTGAACAGGCCGGCGCGCAAGCCATCGTCGATGTCGTGGTTGTTATAGGCGATGTCGTCGGCCAGCGCCGCCACCTGGGCCTCGGCCCCCGGATTGGTGTGCAGCTCCAGATCCCACTCGCCCTGGAAGGCGGCGATGGTGGTCGGCAGGCGATGGCCGGGAAGCAGCGGCAGCAGCGGGCCGTTGTGCTTGACCACGCCCTCCAGCGCTTCCCAGGTCAGGTTCAGCCCGTCGAACTCGGCATAGCGCCGTTCCAGCCGCGTCAGGATGCGCAGCGTCTGGTCGTTGTGGGCGAAGCCGCCGAACGGCTCCATGCAGGCGTTCAGCGCTTCTTCCCCGGCATGGCCGAATGGGGTGTGGCCGAGGTCGTGGGCCAGCGCCACCGCCTCCGCCAGATCCTCGTTCAGGCCCAGCGTGCGGCCGATCGAGCGGGCGATCTGCGCCACCTCCAGGCTGTGGGTCAGCCGGGTGCGGTAATAGTCGCCCTCGTGATAGACGAAGACCTGCGTCTTGTGCTTCAGCCGGCGGAAGGCTCCGGAATGCACGATGCGGTCGCGGTCGCGCTGGAAGCACGAGCGCGTCGGGCTTTCCGGCTCCGCCACCAGCCGCCCGCCCGTGTCCGCCGGGTTGCAGGCATAGGGAGCCAGCCGATCGTGGGAACAGTCCGCCGTCATGGGGCGGACACTACCGGCGGGGAAACGCAGGTGCAACGGCGAAGGCGTGCTATGCCCAGGCGTTGGGCCAGCCGGCGGCAGAGCGTGCCAGATGCGCAACGCTTTCCCGCAACGGTGCCCATACTTTGACGAAGACACCGATCCCCCTTACATTTGTGGCAACTCCCGCACCGCACCAGAGGGGCCACCCCATGCCCGACACCGCACTCCCCACCGAAACCCGCGTCCTCGGCGTCAGCGAAAGCGCCGCCAAGCGTGTCGCCTTCCTGATCGAGCAGGAGGGCAATCCCAAGCTGATGCTGCGCCTGACCGTGTCCGGCGGCGGCTGCTCCGGCTTCCAGTACGGCTTCACCTTCGACGAGACCGCGACCGACGAGGACCATGTCTTCGAGAAGGACGGCACGAAGGTGGTCACCGACGACGCCTCGCTCGACCTGCTGGCCGGCGCGACGCTGGATTATGTCGAGGATCTGATGGGCGCCGCCTTCCAGATCAACAACCCGAACGCCACCGCGTCCTGCGGCTGCGGCAACTCCTTCGCGGTCTGAGGCCGCGGTATAAGGCCGCGGTCTGAGACCGGAAGAACAAGAAGAGAAGGCAGGCCTTTTTCGTGAAGATCGCCACCTGGAACGTCAACTCGGCGAAGGCCCGCCTTCCGCTGATCACCGACTGGCTGCGCACGGCGTCTCCGGATGTCGTGCTCTTCCAGGAAATCAAATGCGAGACCGCCGCCTTCCCGACTGCGGCCTTCGAGGAGCTCGGCTATCACGTCAATGCCGTCGGACAGAAGGCCTACAACGGCGTCGCCTTACTGTCGAAGGCCCCGGCGGAGGATGTGCTGACCCGCCTGCCGGGCGAGCCGGAGGACGAGCAGGCCCGCTATGTCGAGGCCACCGTGTCCGGCGTGCGCATCGCCTCGCTCTACCTGCCCAACGGCAACCCGGTGCCGGGCGAGAAGTTCGCCTACAAGCTGCGCTGGATGGACCGGCTGTATGACCACGCCCGGGCCCTGCTGGCGCAGGAAATCCCGGTGGTATTGGGCGGCGATTACAACATCATCCCCGAGGCGCGCGACGTCTTCTCGCCGCAGGCCTTCGCCGGCGATGCGCTGTTCCGGCCGGAATCGAAGGCCAAGTTCCGCGCCCTGCTGAATCTCGGCCTGACCGAGGCCTACCGCGCCCTGCATGACGACGACCGCGCCTATACCTTCTGGGATTATCAGGCCGGCAGCTGGCCGCGCGACAACGGCCTGCGCATCGACCATTTCCTGCTGTCGCCGCAGGCCGCCGACCGTCTGGCCGGCTGCACCATCGACCGCGGCCCGCGCGGGTTGGAAAAGGCGTCCGACCACACCCCGGTGATCCTGGAACTGCGCGACGCCTGACCGGCGCAGGTGCGCCGGCTGTGGAAAGTCCGTGATAAAAGCATTTTGTTAAAAGTTTCGCTTCTACGATGACCGTGTTGCCCGGCCGAAAGCCGGGTTGGCGCGGTCATCGGGGAGTGCGGAGCGGGCATGGCGTGGGGGCGCGATAAAAGCCGGGAACGGGTGAAGTCTCTGCTGGCGGCATTGGAGCGTCAGGCGACCGAAGCCTCCCAGCTTGCCGACCGCGCCCAGCGCGACATGGGCGACGACCGTTTCGCCTCCTTCCTCGACTTCCGCCGCAAGGTGGAGGAGATCCGCGCCCTGTTCACCCTGACCGAGGAGCATCTCCAGGGGGTGGACGAGTCGCGCCTGACCGACCTGCGCGCCGAATTCGAGCGGATGGATCTCCTGCTGACCCGCATGCTGGCCCGCACGATGCGCAATTACTTCTCCAGCATGCGCGAGGACCAAGTCCTGCCGATTGGTGCCCGCGAGCTGTTCGAGCCCGAACTGCGCAGCATCGACCAGACCCGCACCCGCCTGCTGAGCCCCCGCTATGCCGACCGCGTGGCGCCGGAGATTCTGGACGATCTGGACGCCACGGCCGAGCTGATCCGCAAGACGATAGCCCGCGCCCCCGCCCTGCCCGACTTCACCGACAGCCCCAGCCCGCCGAAACCGACCCGCCGCCTGCGCACGCTGGGCCGCCCGATACGGAACTGAGGGGCAAAACGCAGCAGCTTGCGCGCGACACTTGACCCACCGCGACGCATTCGCTACTCCCGTGGACCGAGGGAAGAGTGGCCGAGTGGTTTAAGGCAACGGTCTTGAAAACCGTCGTAGGTGTGAGCCTACCGTGGGTTCGAATCCCACCTCTTCCGCCAAAACATCCAGCCAACTTGACCGCAGCCGAATGCGCACACCCCCAAAAGGAGATGTGCGCAGCCGCTTTACATCTGTCCCAAAATCTCGCGCGACCGGTCGCGATATTCCGCTTCAGTAATCAGCTTCTGCTTTTTGAGCGAGGCCAGATCCTTCAACTTGGATTCGGCGTCGTCCTTGCTCAGCCGAGGCGCCGTGACCGGGTTCATGACCAACGGGGCGCCTTGTGAAGCGCCACCAGTGGGGACATTTCCGGCAGGCGGAGCCAGGACGACCGACACGCTCGATGGATAAATATAGGCGGCGCCGGATCCCATATCGACCGCTGCGCCAATGATTCCCCCAGCAATGATGTTGCCGAACGCAGCACCCGCAGTGCTGGACGTGACCGACGCCGACCCCTTCGATCCGTCACCATGCTCACAGGCTACGGTCAAATCGCCATAAGCCTTCGTAACGGTCGTCGCTCCCGGCGTCTTCGGGATTGTCCAACTGCCCTTCTCGTTGGACAGTTTGCATTCCGCGCCATCCTTTGATGGCGTGTTAACGGCCACGGACTGAGTGGTGCCCGCGGTTATAGACGCACAGCCGGTAACAGCCAGAGCCCCCAACATGGCTGCAAAAGCTGCATTCTTCATAAATGCCCCCAATCAGTGTGCAACAGCCCCGTCCCTTATCGGAGCTTGAACGCCTGTCGTTCGATGCAACTTCTGAACAATGCTGAAACAATATCAAGTTGTCTATCAAAAGATATTTCAATCCGTGCATCGCGTGCTCTTCATGAAGCCGCACCTCAGGTGATAGTAAAATTTTCAGCTTCCCCTGCAGGTAAACTGCGCATTCCGTATGAAAAGTTAACCAAGATCTTCCCAAAATTCCTAATTGTTTCGAATGGTGAGAAATAAGATATTCCCGGAGACGTTTAACCAGAACCGTCGATGAACCGCGGCTGGACCTGATGACAGAGATCGTGGCATTGCCGATTCGGCAGCGCCGTGGTCTTGGTTGTGCAGGGTCCGGTGCTTGCAGCCAATCGACAGACCCCACCCC
>NZ_WHOS01000097.1 GCF_013340935.1 Azospirillum melinis
GCTACGGCCACAGCCCCTTGCTGGGCGGTCTGGTGGCATTGACCGCCACGCTGGGTGTCACCCCCTACATCGCTTTGCAGCTCAAAGCGGTCGCCGTCAGCTTCGACGCGCTGACCGGTGGCGGGCCGGGCGCTTGTCCCCCTCCGCCGCCGCCGCCGAAGCCGACCGGGGCCAAGATCGCCTCGCGCTTCGGCACGCCGTCGCGGTTCGGCCGTCCGACCGGGCGGCGCTGAGATGGATGAGTTGATCCGCAACGCGTCGCTGGCCCGCCGGCTGGCCATCGGCGACCGGCGGGCGGTGGGCGACGCCCCCTCCGTCGCCGACGAGGTGTCGGCAGACCGCGGCAAGCTGGCGGAGCTGGTCGGCTGCCTGTTCGACCGCAACGCCAGCGTGCGCATGCGCGCCGCCGACGCGCTGGAACGGGTGTCGCGCAGCAACGCCGGCTGGCTCGACCCCTATGTCGAGCATCTGCTGACCGATGCCGTCGCCATCGAGCAGGCGGAGGTGCGCTGGCACATCGCCCAGATCGTGCCGCGCCTGACCATGACGGAGGAGCAGCGCCACCGCGCCGCCGTCCTGCTGGCCGACTGGTTCGAGAACAGCCCCAGCCGCATCGTCCAGACCAGCGCGCTTCAGGCGGTGGTCGATCTGGCCGAATCGGATGCCGGCCTGCGCGCCACCTCGGCGGAGATGCTGGGCCGCGCCATGCGCTCCGGCGTGCCGTCGCTGGCCGCCCGCGCCCGCCGCATCCTGAAGCCCTTCGAGGTGGACGAGGCGACGCTGACCGCGGCCCTGGTGCGCGAGCAGACCGGCCTGACCCTGTCGATCCTGCCCGACCGTCTGGCGGTGGCGCAGCTGCCGCCGGGCAGCGGCCTGCCGGACTGGCTCGACTGGACCGACCCGCTGGTCGGCGCCACCCGCACGGGGGAGGAGTTGTCGATCCTCTGCCGGGAGGAACGCGTGCCTGAGGGTGTCAAGGCCGAACGCGGCTGGCGCGCCTTCCGGGTGGAGGGCGTGGTCGATTTCAGCCTGTTCGGCATCCTGGCCCGCATCGCCGTGCCGCTGGCCCAAGCCCATCTGCCGATCTTCGCGATCTCCACCTACAGCACCGACTATGTGCTGGTCCGCGCCGACGACCTCGACAAGGCGGCGGACGTGCTGGCGCTGACCTGCACGGTGAAGCGGTAGGGGCGTCCGTCAGGCGCCGCCGCCCTCCCGCTGGCTTCGCTCGGCGATCTCCTCGCGCTCGCCCATCTCCTCCCACTTCTTCTGGACCGGCTTGTCGGGGTCGCCGGAGGCCTTGCCGGTCTCATCGACCAGCTTGTCCTCGATCCGCTGGGCGGCGTTGGAAGGGGCGTCAGACTGGGCATCGGAGGTGCGGGAGGCGGAGCGGTCTTCAGCGGTCATGGCGGCGATCTCCGGATTTTTGCTGAACCCACGAACGGTTCCGACCTGATAACCACCCGCCCGGCCCGGCGGTTCCGCTCCCGTTTCAAAAATTGCATGTAGAAAAGAAATACAATTTTCCTGTTGCCCGGGCTTATTTATCACAGCGACAGTGGGGTCATTGACCATCAACCCCCGCGCGCAGAGGTTACCCCCATGAACGCGTCTCGCCTGTCGATACTGGCGGCAGTCGGCCTGCTGCCACTGACTTTGCTCGGGGCCTGCGCCCCGGCGCTGCCGACACCGGCCCCCACCAAGGAAGCGGTCTGGCTCGACCAGAACTGGAAACCGGGCGAGCGCTACTGGTACCACCATGCCAGCCAGGGCACCTCGACCTTCCCGATCTCCTATTCCTGGTTCATGGCGCTGGAGCAGCCGGACATCCGGGTCTTCGGCGAACCCAAAATGCTGGCGGACGAATCGTACCTACAGCAGTTCGGCTTCATCCCCAGCCCGAAGCGGCTGGGCGGCGCCACGGCGCGGGATTACGGCTATGGGGCGGAACCCGGTTCGGCCAAGGCGGTGCTGGCCGCCTACAACCAGTCGGAGGACGAGGTCAACCCGGACGGCCTGCCGGTCGGCTTCGCCCGCACCAAGGGCTATGTCGACCCGACGACCGGCACGCCGCTGCCCGACCAGATCGGCCTGACCTGCGCCGCCTGCCACACCGGCCATATCGAGTATAACGGCGTCAGCCTGCGCATCGACGGCGCGCCGGCCGTCATCAACCTCGATGCGCTGACGGCGGCGCTCGGCTATTCGCTGGCCTACACCAAGGTCCTGCCCGGCCGGTTCGACCGCTTCGCCGACCGCGTGCTCGGCCCCAACCGCACCGCCGAGCAGACGGCCGCCCTGCGCGAGCAGTTCGAGCAGACGCTGACCACCCTGGAAACCCTGGCGAAGCGCGGCGCGGCGCAGAGCGGCAATCCGGCGGTCACCGAAGGCTTCAACCGTCTGGACGCGCTGACCCGCATCGGCAACACCGTCTTCACCAACGACCTGCTGAACGGCAAGGTGGAGTTCGACCCCTTCACCAACGTCGCCGCAATCACGGCGCCGGTGAAGTATCCGCACATCTGGAACGCTTCCTGGTTCGACTGGGTGCAGTACGACGCCTCGATCATGCAGCCGATGGTGCGCAACGCCGGCGAGTCGATGGGCGTGGCGGCGCGGGTGAACCTGTCGAACCCGGACCGCAAGCTCTATGCCTCCTCCGTTCCGGTCGACACCCTCTACAGGATGGAGCAGTTGCTGGCCGGTCCCAACCCGCTGACCCGCAAGCCGGACGGCACCGTGACCGGGTTCCAGGGGCTGACCGCGCCGAAATGGCCGCAAGCCGTGCTCGGCACCGTCGATGAGGCCAAGCGGGCGCGCGGCGCGGGCCTGTACCAGGAGCTGTGCCAGGGCTGCCACCTGCCGCCGGTCGACAGCCCGGCCTTCTGGGATGCGAAATACTGGACCAAGCCGAACGCCGCCAAGCAGAGCTACCTGAAGGTCACGCCGATCAATGTCGGCACCGACCCGGCCCAGGCCAATATCCTGCAGACCCGGACGGTGCAACTGCCCGCCTTCCTGAAGGTCGATCCATCCAGCCTGTGCAACGGCAAGCCGGGCGAACCGGTCACGAAGGCCAGTTTCGCGGAGGCGCTGGGCTATGTCGTCCAGAAGACGGCCGAGACCGCCTATGACGAGAACAAGATCCCGCCCGCCAAGCGGGAGGAGATGAACGGCTTCCGTCCGAACTGCCTGCAGGCGGAAGCCGGATACAAGGCCCGTCCGCTGGATGGCATCTGGGCCGCCGGCCCCTACCTGCACAACGGCTCGGTCCCGACGCTCTACGACCTGCTGTCGCCGCTGGCCGAGCGGCCGAAGAGCTTCTGCCTCGGCCTGCGCAGCTTCGATCCGGTGAAGGTCGGCTACCGGACCGACTGCGCCGACGGCACCTTCACGCTGGACACCAAGATCCCCGGCAACACCAATGTCGGGCACCAGTTCGTCGGGTCCGGTGTCGCCGGCAGCGGCATCATCGGCCGCGGCCTGTCCGAGCAGGAGCGCTGGGATCTGGTGGAATATCTGAAGACCCTGTAACGCCCGCCCCCCGCCGGCCCGGCCCCGCGACCGGGCCGGCGGTCAGTCCTCCGCATGCAGCGCGTCGGCCAGCCGTTGCGCCAGGGCCGCCGCGTCGGCCGGCTCGTACGGCTCGGCGTGGCCGGAACCCCAGACCGGTCCCGGCCATGCCGGATCGCCGCGCGTCCGCCCGATCACATGGACGTGCAGCTGCGGCACCATGTTGCCCAGCGCCCCGACATTGATCTTGTCCGGCGCGAACAGCCGCTCCACCACGCGGGAGGCCAGCGCGATCTCCCGCATCAGCGTCGCCTGATCCCCGTCGTCCAGCCGGTGGATTTCCACCGCACCCTCGCGCATCGGCACCAGGATCAGCCAGGGCCACAGCCGGTTGTTCATCAACAGGACCCGGCAAAGCTCCAGATCGGTCACAGGGCAGGTATCGGCCTGTAGCCGTTCGTTAAGGGAAAACATGCTTCACTCCTCTCTGATACTGGCTGTCCGGTAGTGGCCGGAAGCATCGTCCGGGAATATTCCGGAGGCTGCCCTGTTGTAGCCGGCAGTGGCGGGCCAACCGCGAAGCTTGTATAGAAGGCCGTGCGCGCCGGCCATATGGCACGGGCGGCTTTCGTTGGACGATTTTAGAGTTCGGTCCGAGGCAATGGTCGGGGCGGCAACGATCCCCTTGCGCCATTTCCGCGGGCCGTATCCATGTTTTCTGGTGCGGCGAGCGAGAACGACCCACATGCGCAAATCGGCCTTTGCGGTTCTGATCCTGGTGATCCTCGGCAACATCGCCTTCTGGGCGCTGTGGAACCGTCCGGTGGACGAGCGGTCCTGGGCCGGCGCCATCACCGGCGTCGCCTATACCCCCTTTCATTCGGACAAGAGCCCGTCGAAGGGCGACAAGGCGTCCGCCGACGACATCGAAAAGGACATGACGGCGCTGGAAGGCGCGGTGAAGGCCGTCAGAACCTATTCGACCACCGACGGCTCGGAAATGGTCGCGGCCATCGCCGCCAAGCACGGCCTGCCGGTGACCGCCGGCGCCTGGACCGCCGGCAAGCCGGAGATCGACGAGCCCGAACTGGCCGGCCTGATCAAGCTGGCCCGCGCCAACAGCAACGTCCGCCGCGTGCTGGTCGGCAACGAGGCGATCCTGCGCGCCGACCTGACGGTCCCGCAGGCCATCGAGTACGTCAAGCGGGTGAAGAAGAAGGTCAATGTCCCGGTCTCCATCGCCGAGCCGTGGCACGTCTGGCTGAAGAACCCCGAACTGGCCGACGCGGTGGACTTCCTCGCCGTCCATCTGCTGCCCTACTGGGAAGGCGTGCCGGTCGACCAGTCGGTCGATTACGCCATGTTCCGCTACAACGAGCTGAAGGCGAAGTTCCCGAACAAGCACATCCTGATCGGCGAGATCGGCTGGCCGGCCGACGGCCCTTGGCGCCGTGGCGCCGAGGCGAGCCAGGTCAATCAGGCCAAGTTCATCCGCAACTTCCTGAACGTGGCCGCCCAGAACAAGCTCGACTACTTCATCATGGAGGCCTTCGACCAGCCCTGGAAGCGGGAGATCGAAGGCACGGCGGGCACCAGCTGGGGCCTGTGGGACTATCAGCGCAACCCGAAATTCCCGATGATCGGCGGGGTGCACGAGGTCCGCAACTGGGAAATCAAGTGCGCCACCGCCGTGGCGCTGGGCTTCCTGCCGCTGGTGTTCTTCCTGTGGCGCCGCAGCGACCTGAAGATCGGCGGCCAGATCTTCTACGGCGGGCTGATCCAGGCGGTCGCCTCCGTGCTTGTCTTCACCGTCAGCGCCGCCTCGGCCGCCGGTCTGGCGCTCACCACCGAAATCGCCTGGGGCCTGCTGATCTTCTGCCAGCTGGTGCTGTTCGCGGTCATGCTGATCGACGGCATGGAGCTGACCGAGGTCGTCTGGCAGCACAAGTTCAAGCGCAAGTTCATCCCCTGCTCCGCCGCCCCGCTGCCCAACGCGGCGAAGGTGTCGATCCATGTGCCCTGCTACAACGAGCCGCCGCACATGGTCATGCAGACGCTCGATGCGCTGGCCGCCCTCGATTACCCGAACTACGAAGTCCTGCTGCTGGACAACAACACCAAGGATCCGGCGGTCTGGCGGCCGATCGAGGAGTATTGCCGGAAGCTGGGGCCGAAGTTCCGCTTCTTCCACCTCGACAACTGGCCGGGCTTCAAGGCCGGTGCGCTGAACTTCGGTCTGGCGCAGACCGCCCCCGATGCCGAGCACATCGCCGTCATCGACAGCGACTATCAGGTCCACCCGGACTGGCTGAAGGCGACCATCCCGCACTTCAACCGGCCGGAGGTCGGCTTCGTCCAGTCGCCGCAGGACTATCGCGAGTGGGAACACGACCTGTTCCAGCGCATGACCAACTGGGAATATGCCGGCTTCTTCCACATCGGCATGATCCAGCGCAACGAGCGCAACGCGATCATCCAGCACGGCACCATGACCATCATCCGCAAGTCGGCCCTGGAAAAGGTCGGCCGCTGGGGCGAATGGTGCATCACTGAGGACGCCGACCTCGGCCTGCGCCTGTTCGAGCATGGCTATGAAGCCGTCTACATGCCGGAAAGCTATGGCAAGGGCCTCGTGCCCGACAGCTTCTCCGCCTATAAGACGCAGCGCTTCCGCTGGGCCTATGGTGCGGTGCAGATACTGAAGCACCACTGGCGCCAGCTGTCGCCCGGTGCCAAGGAGCTGACCGCCGGCCAGAAATACCACTTCATCACCGGCTGGCTGCCCTGGTTCGCCGACGCCGCCCACATGGTGTTCGGCATCGCCGGCATCCTGTGGTCCATCGGGCTGATGGCCTTCCCGAAATACTTCGAGTTCCCGCCCAACGTCTTCATGATCCCGACGCTCAGCGTCTTCGCCTTCAAGGTCGGTGCCTCGCTCTGGCTCTACGAGGCGCGGGTGAAGTGCGGCTTCTGGGACAAGGTCGGCGCGGCGGTGGCCGGCATGGCGCTGACCCACACGGTCGGCCGCGCCATGTGGCTCGGCATGTTCACCTCCGGCCGTCCCTTCGTCCGCACGCCGAAGTGCGAGAACCAGCCGGCGCTGATGCAGGCCTTCCTGATGGCGCGGGAGGAGCTGGTTCTGCTGGTGTCGCTGTGGGGGGCCGCGCTCGCCATCGTCATGGTCTTCGGCCATGAGAACCGCGACGCCTTCATGTGGTCGGGCCTGCTGGTGGTGCAGTCGCTGCCCTATCTGGCCGCCTTCATCACCGCGCTGATCAACGTCTTCCCGACCATCGGCTTCGGCAAGCGCAAGCCGGAAGCCACCGACGAGGCCGTCGGCGCCGGGGCCGGCGACTGATGGTCATAGGCCGGCGCTTCGGCTTGGAAGGAAGCGCCGGCTCTGCCAGACTGGATCGCCAGGGGTAACCAGTCCCGGGAGGCGGCTCATGTCCGGCAATCTCACCTCCGGGCGTGGCATCGGCCCGCCGGAGTTCAGCGTCCGCACCACCGCGGGCGTCGAGCGGACCGGCAGCGCCACCGACCGCAACCACCGCCGCAACCCACGGCGGGAACAGCAGGACCGCGAGCAGGAGCGGCGCGACCGGAGCCCGCCCAACCCGCAGCGCCGCCGCCTCTACGATCTGCTGTTCGATGAGGTCGACCAGTTCGACGGGCTGGACGACCGGCAGCGCAGCCGGCTGAAGGACAGCCTCCGCAACCATCTGTCCCGAAGCACCCCTGCCCCCCCGACTGCTGCAGCGTCGGTTCCTCATGACGAGGAGGCGCTGGCCGAGGCCTTGCTGAAGGACCCGGCGGCGCCGATTCCGGTCGATCCCGAACACATCATCCAGGCCGTCGCCGCGACGGCGCCGGAGCAGGATGCGGAAACCGCCCGGATGGCCGAACAGCTGCGCGACTGCCTCTCCCGCAACACCGACCGCGCCCGCAAGGTGGCGGTCTATCTGCATCTGCTGCTGACGCTGGAGGGAGCGTTCCGGCCGCATATGGTGGTGGATGTGTAGCAGAGCCGGTTATCGCGGACAGTAATCGGGCCCTATTCCGCATCGACCAGAAACAGGACGCCCCGGCTTCCTTCCAAGACCCGATGGCTTTTGCCCGCCGGGACGACGAAAAAATCACCCGCCGCCATGTCGATCAACTCGCCTTCGACGTCCAGCGTCATGTTGCCTTCCAGAACGAAAAGCGCCTCGTCAAATTCGGCATGGCTTTCCAATGGAATGCCCGCCTCATCCATACGGATGATTTTCAGATTGGCACCGGCGATCTTGCCAATGATCCGGGATCTCCACGCCTGAGGCAGCGCCGTCGTTTCCGCGATCAGATTCATCATCTGCTTTCCTTCGCAACCCTTTGATCTGTCGTTGATTTCTGCGACAAAACCCTGCGGCCGAATCCTGCAGCCAAAAAAAAGCCCGCCGCCCTCTCGGGCAGCGGGCTTCCGGACCCATCAGATGCTTTACTCCGGCGAGGAGGCTTCGCCGTCGGCTTCCGGGGTGCCCATCATCGCATCGGCGACCAGACCGGCGTTGCCACGGATCTTGGCCTCGATGGCGTCGGCCATCTCCGGGTTGTTGCGCAGATAGGTTTTGGCGTTCTCGCGGCCCTGGCCGATGCGGGTGCCGTCATAGCTGAACCATGCACCCGACTTGTCCACCACGCTGGCCTGGATGCCGAGGTCGAGCAGTTCGCCGACCTTCGACACGCCCTCGCCATACATGATGTCGAACTCGACCACGCGGAACGGCGGGGCCATCTTGTTCTTCACCACCTTGACGCGGGTCTGGTTGCCGACGACGGTGTCGCGGTCCTTGATCGAGCCGATGCGGCGGATGTCGAGACGGACGGAGGCGTAGAACTTCAGCGCGTTGCCGCCGGTCGTCGTCTCCGGGTTGCCGAACATCACGCCGATCTTCAGGCGGATCTGGTTGATGAAGATCACCAGGCAGTTCGACTTGGAGATCGAGCCGGTCAGCTTGCGCAGGGCCTGGCTCATCAGGCGGGCGTGCAGGCCGACATGGCTGTCGCCCATCTCGCCTTCCAGTTCGGCGCGCGGCACCAGCGCTGCGACCGAGTCGACCACCAGCACGTCGATGGCGCCGGAGCGCACCAGCGTGTCGGCGATCTCCAGCGCCTGTTCGCCGGCATCCGGCTGGGAGATCAGCAGCTCGTCGATGTTGACGCCCAGCTTGCGGGCATAGGACGGGTCGAGCGCATGCTCGGCATCGACGAAGGCGCAGGTGCCGCCGGCCTTCTGGGCCTGGGCGATGGCGTGCAGGGCCAGCGTGGTCTTGCCCGAGCTTTCCGGCCCGTAGATTTCGATGATGCGGCCCTTCGGCAGGCCGCCGATGCCCAGCGCGATGTCGAGACCGAGCGAGCCGGTGGAAATCACCTCCGTCTCGACCAGGTTCTCCTTGGCACCGAGCTTCATGATCGAGCCCTTGCCGAACGCGCGTTCGATCTGGCTCAGGGCGGCATCGAGCGCCTTCTGCTTGTCCATGGAATCCTTCTCGACCAAACGAAGCTGTGCGGACGACATGCCCGGTACCCCTCTCTTAGAACACACGGTCGGCGCTCTTGCAACGAGGCTGAATGTACTCTCTTCGTTCTCGTTTGCAAGGGTTGATGTTGCCTGTGCGTTCCTATTTTACGCGGGATGCCGGGGCCCGTTTTCGCGAACGAATTCGCTCCTCCCCACCCCCTTCACCGCCCGTCGCGGATGACCTCCTTCACCTTGGAAGCCAGCTGTTTCAGCGAGAAGGGCTTGGGCAGGAAATGGGCGACTTCGACGCCGTCGATCTCGCCCAGCCGGTCCTCGGCATAGCCGGAGATGAAGATGACCCGCATCTCCGGGCGCAGCCTGCGGACATGGCGGGCCAGCGTCGGGCCATCCATCTGCGGCATCACCACGTCGGTGATCAGCAGGTCGATGGAGGCGCCGTTGTTCTCGATCTGCTGCAGGGCCGCCTCGCCGTTCTTCGCCTCCAGCACCTGATAGCCCTTGTTGCGCAGCGCGCGGGCGGAGAAGACGCGCACCGCGTCCTCGTCCTCCACCAGCAGGATGATGCCGGTGCCGGTCAGGTCGCTGCCGCGCCGCTCGCGCGGCTCCGCCGTATCGACCGGGCGCAGCTCGCCCTGGTGGTGAGGCAGCAGGATGGTGAAGGTCGTTCCCTCCCCCACCGCCGAATCGACCAGCACGAAGCCGCCGGTCTGCCGCACGATGCCGTAGACCGTCGACAGGCCGAGCCCGGTGCCCGATCCGACCTCCTTGGTCGTATAGAAGGGCTCGAAGATGCGCTGGAGATTCTCCCGCGCGATGCCGCAACCGGTGTCGATCACCTCGATGGAGACATAGCTGCCGGCCGGTACCGTCTCGTGCTCCCGCCGTTCCGGCTGGCTGACGATGTAGTTGGTGGTGTTGATGATCAGCTTGCCGCCACCGGCCATGGCGTCGCGGGCATTGACCACCAGATTGATGATGACCTGCTCCAGCTGGTTCTGGTCGACCTTGACCAGACCCAGGTCGCGGCCATGGATCATCTTCAGTTCGATGTTCTCGCCGATCAGCCGGCGCAGCAGGTTCGCCAGTTCCGCCAGCACGTCGGTCACGTTGATGACGCGCGGCTGCAGGGTCTGCTGGCGCGAGAAGGCCAGCAGCTGCCGCACGAGGTTGGCGGCGCGGTTGGCGTTCTGCTTGATCTGCATGATGTCGCTGAAGGACTGGTCGCCCGGCTTGTGACGCAGCAGCAGCAGGTCGCAGAAGCCGATCATCGCCGTCAGCAGGTTGTTGAAGTCGTGCGCCACGCCGCCGGCCAGCTGGCCGACCGCCTGCATCTTCTGCGACTGGGCGAACTGGGCCTCCAGGCTCTTGCGCTCCGTCATGTCGATGAAGTGCAGGATCAGGCCGACACCGTCGCCACGCGCCCCATCTCCCCTGGCACCGTCTGCGCGGCCATCGCCCCTGCCATCCGTCCGCACCGGGTTGGCGAGGCGCCGGGCATAGAGCTGGGCGGTCAGCTCGCGCCCGCCGGACAGCCGGACCTCCAGCGGGTGGGCCGGGTCGGCGCCGCCCTGCACCGCCCGCAGCCGGGCGATCACCGCCTCGCGCTCCGCCGGAACGATCAGGTCGGCCATCGGGCGGTTGATGACGCTGCCGGTCTCGCTGCCGATCAGCGCCAGGAAGGCCTCGTTGCATTCGGTCAGCTGCCCGGTCTCGTCGACGAGCGCGATGCCGATGGGCGCATCCTCGAAGAAGCGCTGGAACCGCTGCTCGGACTGGCGCAGCGCCTCCTGCCACTCCCGTTCCGGGGACAGGTCGCGCACCACCGAGCGGGTGTGGATGGTGCCGTCGTCGGCATGCACCACGCTCTGCGCCACCGCGACCTGGAACCGCCGGCTGCGCAGACCCACCATGGTCAGCTCGCCGCGCTGCTCGCTGCCGCCATGGTCGAACAGGTCGTAGGGGGCGGCGGAAACCGGAGGAGCCGCCAGGATGCCGTGCAGCCGCGCCTCACCGTCCGTCAGGTCGCCGGGGGCCGCCTCCAGCCATTGCGCCAGGGTGGCATTCACGAACAGGAAATGGCCGTTCTGATCGACCGAGAAAAAGCCGACCGGTGCATGCTCCATGAAGTCGGCGAGCTTGGCCTGCTCGCGCAGCATGACATGCTCCAGCTCTCGCCGGGCGGTGATGTCCTCGATCCGCCAGTGAACGGAGCCGGGGAAGCCGGCCACCGGCTGGCCCTGCACCTTGCGCCATTCCGGCGGGTGGCCGTCGAGCGCCGGGATCGCCAGCTCGGCCGAGGCGGCGCCGCCTGCCTTCACCCGTTCGCGCAGGCGGCGGAATTCGCGCGCGCTGTCGGGGTCGCCGGAGAATTGGCGGGCCAGGGCCTCCAGCGGCCGTTCGCCGCGGCGCCAGCCCGCCAGCTCGCGGAAGGCGGCGTTGACGAACACCACATCGTCCGTTCCGTCGCAGACCAGCTGCCCGGCCGGCATCCCTTCCAGCGCACCGCCGAGAAGCGCGCCGATGCGGGCCGACCGCCGCACCACCGACACGCTGCGGGCGATCAGCAGGGCCACACCCAAGGCCACCAGCGCCGCCCCCAGCCAGCCGACCGCATCGCGCTCCAACAGCAATCCGGCGGCCAGCACCAGCAGTCCGGCCGGCGCCAGCGCATATTGGAGCAGCATCGACACACCGCCGGACGAAGCCTTGCGGATCACTGCATTGCCCGCGCTGTCGGAAAGGGAAGTTGTGTCGTCCACCAATACTCCAAACCCCACACGGTCCGGCCGGGAAATGTCCCGGTCCGCACTTGCCCGTCACACCACCTGCGATGGCCGGCCGATCCAACCGATCCCGCCGACCCCGTCAACCGCCCCATCAACCATCACGGGGCCGGATCCGTTGCGCCCATAGCGGTTGCACCCGGATCAATTGCGCAGCGACCGCCCTTTCAGCTTGAAGACATAGGTGATGACTTCGGCGACCGCCCGATAATGCTCGGATGGCACTTCCGCGTCGATATCGCAAGCGGCATAGAGCGCACGGGCAAGAGGCGGATTTTCTATGACCGGCACATTGTTCGATTCGGCGATCTCGCGAATCTTGAAGGCGACCTGATCGACGCCCTTCGCCAGCACCATCGGCGCGCCCATCTGGGTCGGATCGTATTTCAGCGCAACCGCAAAGTGGGTCGGGTTGGTCACCACCACGTCGGCGTTCGGCACCGCGGCCATCATGCGCTTGCGCGCGCGTTCGAACCGGATCTGCCGGATGCGGCCCTTGACCACGGGGTCGCCTTCCTGCTGCTTGTGCTCGTCCTTCACCTCCTGCTTGGTCATCTTCATCTTCTTGTCGAACTGCTGCTTCTGCCACAGGAAGTCGCCGGCGGCGATGAAGGTCAGGACGACGAGGACCCAGACCAGCAACCGGTGGGCAAGACCGTCCATCTGCAGCAGCATGGCGACGATGTCGATGCCGATATAGGCCTCGATGCCGCCGAACATCGGCACCAGCGCCATGTAGGCGACCCCGCCGACCACCCCCAGCTTGACGATGCTCTTCAGCAGCTCCACGCCCTGGTTGGCCTTGAACATGTTCATCAGGCCGGGCAGCGGGTTCAGCTTGCCGAACTTCGGCGAGATCAGTTCCCACGAGACATGGAAGCCGGTCTGCCCGATGGTCGACATGACGCCGGCCACCACGAACAGCAGGATGGGCAGCCACAGCGCCCACATGGCGTCGCTCATCACCCGGAACAGCAGCGCGCCGACTCCGGCCCGGTCGAAGGTGATGCGGTCCAGATTTTCGAAATAATAGTTCAGGCGGAAGACCAGCCCCTTCAAGGTGCCGGGCAGGATGGAGACCAGAACCACCAGCATCGCCGCGACCATCAACCAGTTCGCGGCCTCGCGGGTCATCGCGAACTGGCCCTGTTTGTGGGCCTCGTCGAGCTTTTTTCCCGTCGGGTCTTCTGTTTTGGAGGACTCGTCAGCTTCTTCCGACACCGGCGCCCTCCCTCTACAGCGGCTTCAGGAATTCGATGAAGGTCGATTCGAAGCGCGACAGCCAGAACAACATCATCGCCCCCAGCGTCAGGGCGAACATGAACAGGCCCAGCAGCACCTGGACCGAGGTGAAGAGCTGGAACACCTGCACCTGCGGCGCCAGCTTGTTCAAGAGCCCCAGCGCCAGCGCGAACAGGATGCCGGTGATCAGGAAGGGGGCGGCCATCTGCACCCCCATCATGAAGCTCTTCGACACCAGCTGCCCGATCACATTCGCCATGTCGTCGATCGGGATCGCCGCCCCGGGCGTGAAGGTGGAATAGCTGTCGACCACCGCCATGATCAGCAGATGGTGCAGGTCGGTGACGAACAGCAGAAGCAGCCCCAGCCACCCCATCAGCGAACCGGGCAGCGAACCGGCGGACGCCATCGCCGGGTTGAAGATCTGCGCGTTGGCCAGCCCGCTCTGCAGGCTGATGATGGTGCCGGCCACCTCCAGCGCGCCCATCAGCAGCCGGGCGATGGTGCCCATGAAGATGCCGATGGTCATCTCGCCGGCGGCCAGCACCAGCAGCTGGAACGGATTGCCCGGCATCGGCGGCAGCATCGGCCGGATCGCCGGCGCCGCCACCATGCTGACCACCAGCGCGAACAGCAGCCGCGCACGGGTGGGAACGAAGGCGTCGCCGATGGTCGGCATCACGCTGAAGGCGGTGCCGACCCGCATGAAGACCAGCATCCAGACGAAGATCTGTTCGCCCAGCAGCTGTTGCAGGATGGTCATTGGCCCGCCGCGGCGGCGGTCGGGGCCGGGGCGGGCGTCACGCCGGTGCCGGGGGTGAAGGGCGCGCCGCCGTTTTCGTTGGCGCCGACGCCGACGGCGACGATGCGGTCGGCGACCTCATGTTCGAAGAACTCGGTCAGCTTTCCCAGCATGAAAGGCATCAGCAGGATGCTGAGCCCGAAGACCAGCATCACCTTCGGCACCATGGCGATGGTCTGCTCGCTGATCTGTGTGACGGCCTGGAAGATGGAGATGACGGTGCCGACCGCCATCATGATGACCAGAATCGGCCCGCACACGATCACCAGCGTGACGATCGAGGTGCGGCAAAGCTCGATGACTTCGGTCTCGTTCATAACTGCAAGCTGGGCATGACGGCGTCTGGGACCGGGCGCAGGCCGTCACATCGGCATGCGCAGGATTTCCTGATAGGCGTTCAGCACCTTGTCGCGCACGGCGGTGACGGTCTGCAGCGTCACCTCGGCGTTGGTCACCGCCTGGACGACGTCGTTCAGGTCGGCCTTGCCGACGGCGGCCATCGCCGAGATGTCCTCGCTCTTCTTCAGGGTGCCGATGCTCTCCTTGGCCGCCTGTTCCAGCACGTCGCCGAAGGACACGCCGTCGCGCGCGGCCATGCCGGGACCGGTCGTCTTGGCGGCGGTGGTGGCATAGGCCGCGGCGGCGTTCAGCGGATTGATCATGGCGGCGGTTCCGGTCGGTCAGGAAGGTTGGCGGGCGTGAGACGGTGAACTGTCAGGTGCGCAGGAGGTCGAGCGTGCGGGTCAGCATCTGGCGCGCGGTGTCGATGGCCGACAGGTTGGCTTCGTAGCTGCGCTGGGCCTCGCGCATGTCCATCGCCTCCACCACCGAATTGACGTTGGGCATCAGGACATAGCCCTCAGCGTCGGCCGACGGGTGCGACGGGTCGTACTTGCGCTGGAAATCGCTCTTATCCACATCGACCTTGGCGACGCGGACCTTGTCGACGTCCATCGCCCGGTCCAGCTCGTTCTTGAAGATGACGGTCTTGCGGCGATAGGGCAGATCGCCGGGCGTCTCGGCGGTGGTGTTGGCGTTGGCCAGATTCTCCGAAATGACCTTCAGGCGCGTGCCCTGCGCCTTCATGCCCGAGGCGGACACCGCCATCGACTTGTAGAGATCCATCGCACCGCCTCCTCAAAACCCCGCCAGAAAAATCGGCCGGAAAGACATTCAGCTGCCCGAGCGGATCGCCGACTTGATCATCGCCACCTGCTTCTTATACAGGTTCGTGATGGTCTGATAATCCATCGAACTCTGGCTCATCCGCATCATCTGGTCTTCCAGCACGACGTTGTTGCCGTCCGGCGCCGTCTCGTACGGATCGCGCACCTTCTGTTCCTGGGCCATGCCGCCGGCGCCGCGGGTGCCGGCGAGATGGGACGCGTTGGTCGCCACCGGGGTCAGCCGCCGGCTGTCGCTCAGCGCGTCGCGGAAGCTGAAGGGCTTCAGGTCCCGGCTCTTGTATTCGGGCGTGTCGGCGTTGGCGATGTTCTGCGACAGGACTTCCTGGCGTTGGGTCAGCCAGTCCATCTTGCGCGACATCAGTTTGAAGAGTCCGAGATTTCCGAGGTCCATCGCCCTGATCCCGCCACCAAGACCGCCGCCGATTCCGCCAGATGCCGCCCTGACGGCGGCGTCCGGCAAGGATATCGCCATAGAGGACAATGGTCGCCCGTTTGCGTTAACGAAGGATGAATCCTTACCTGCGCGAATCGGTTGGGATGACCGCCTTTACAGTTCGTTAAGCCTACCGGTCCAGGATGCGGCGCAGGAAGGATCCTCTGACCAAGGCCGCCTGTTGTCCGCGCCGGTCTCTTATACACAGCT
>NZ_WHOS01000098.1 GCF_013340935.1 Azospirillum melinis
GCCGGAGCTGTACATCGCCGTCGGCATCTCGGGTGCGATCCAGCATCTGGCCGGCATGAAGGACAGCAAGGTCATCGTCGCGATCAACAAGGATGAGGAAGCGCCCATCTTCCAGGTCGCCGATTATGGCCTCGTCGCGGACCTCTTCAAGGCCGTGCCGGAGCTGCAGCAGGCGCTGTGAGCGCGCAGCAACCGGTCAAAGCATAAGGGCGGCCTCCATCGGAAGGCCGCCCTTTCGCTTGGGGGAAATGTCCCCAACACCCGTTCCAGCAGCAATGCGATGCCCTGGCCGACGCCGATGCACATGGTGCACAGGGCGTACCGGCCGCCGCGCAATTCCAGTTCGATCAGCGCGGTGGTGGCCAGCCGCGCACCGGACATCCCCAGCGGATGGCCGAGCGCGATGGCGCCGCCGTTGGGGTTGACCCGCGGATCGTCATCCGCCAGTCCAAGTTCCCGCAGACAGGCAAGACCCTGTGCGGCGAACGCTTCGTTCAACTCGATCACGTCGATGCGGTCGAGCGGCACGCCGGTGCGGTCGAGCAGGCGGCGAACCGCCGGGACCGGCCCCATACCCATCACGCGCGGCTCGACGCCGGCCACCGCCGCGCCGACGATGCGGGCACGCGGTGTGAGGCCGTGACGCCTGGCCGCCGCCTCTCCGGCGACGATCAGCGCCGCCGCGCCGTCGTTGATGCCCGACGCGTTGCCGGCGGTCACGGTGCCGCCGGGTCGCACCACCGGCTTCAGCGCCGCAAGCTGGTCGAGCGTGGTGTCCGGCCGCGGATGCTCGTCGGCCGTCACCTCGGTGATCGTCCCCTTGCGGCCGGCGACCGGCACGGCGACGATCTCCCGGGCAAAGCGTCCGCTGCGCTGGGCGGCGCCCGCCCGCTGTTGCGAGCGCAGGGCGAAGGCGTCCTGGTCCTCGCGGGCGATGCCATACCGCTCCGCCACCGTCTCGGCGGTTTCCGGCATGGTGTCCACGCCGTGTGACGCCTTCAGGCGCGGGTTGACGAAGCGCCAGCCCATCGTGGTGTCCTCCAGCCGCATCGCGCGGGAGAAGGCGCCGTCGGCCTTGCCCATCACGAAGGGCGCGCGCGACATGCTCTCCGCCCCGCCGGCCAGCAGCAGGGATTGTTCGCCCGCGCGCACACCGCGCGCCGCGAGTGCGATGGCGTCGAGCCCCGATCCGCACAGGCGGTTCACCGTGGTGCCGGGAACCGTTTCGGGCAGACCGGCCAGCAGGACCGCCATGCGTGCGATGTTCCGGTTGTCCTCTCCCGCCTGGTTGGCGCAGCCCAGGATCACGTCGTCGATTGCCGACGGATCGAGCGACGGGTTGCGGTCGAGCAATGCCCGCAGGGGAATGGCGGCGAGATCGTCGGCGCGCACCGGCGCCAGCGCGCCGGCGTAACGCCCGATGGGCGTGCGCACGGCATCGCACAGGAATGCTTCGGTCATGGAGTGGGTCTTCCGCTACCCGCCGCCGATGGAGCAGGACGGGCAAGTTGTTGGGCAGGAGGATGGTGGCCGGTCGCGGCAGCGATGGATGCGGCCGGCTTGTCCCCGACTATCGGAAGTCCGTCGGAATGCGGCAACTGACATAAACTTGCCGGCGCATAACCTGCGGTATTGGGCCGCGGGTGCGGTGGCCGAACGGCTGCTGGAGGCGGATGCCATCCGCATGGTGTCCTTCACCGGCTCGATCCCCGTCGGCAAGCATCTGGCCGCCCTGGCGACGCGGACGATTAAGCGCGGCGTGTTCGAGCTGGGCGGCCACGCCCCGGTGCTGGTCTTTCCCGACGTGGACGTCGAAGCGGTCGCCCGCGGTGCGGCCGCCGCCAAGTTCCGCAGTTCGGGGCAGATCTGCACGTCGCCGACCCGCTTCTATGTGCATCACTCGATCCATGACCGTCTCGCCGCCGCTTTCGCCGAAGCGGCAACGGCGATCCGTGTCGGCGATCCCTTCGACAGCGCGACGCAGATGGGGCCGGTGCAGAACGCCCGCCGGCTGGCGGCGGTCGAGGCGCTGGTGGAGGATGCCCGGCGGAACGGCGCCACGGTGGCGGCCGGCGGCGCCCGCATCGACCGGCCCGGCTTCTTCTATCGGCCGACGGTGCTGACCGGTGTCACCGACGCCTGCCGGGCCGCAAGCGAAGAGCCGTTCGGGCCGCTGGCGCTGGTCGCCTCCTTCCGCGATGCGGAGGAAGGGGTGGCATTGGCGAACCGCCTGTCGCTCGGGCTGGCGTCCTACGTCTTCACCCGTGATCTCGCGCTCGCCGACCGGCTCTCGGCGGAGATCGAATGCGGCAATGTCGTGGTGAACCATTGGGTGGTGTCGCATCCGGAAACGCCCTTCGGCGGCATCAAGGACAGCGGCATCGGACTGGAAGGCGGCACCGAGGGGTTCCAGGCGTTCGAACAGGTGAAGTTCGTCAGCCAGGCCCCTCTTTGATCGGCCCGGAAACCCTGCGTCGATCAACGGATCATGGGCGAGGGACTTTCCTCATCGTTTTTGGGGGCGTGCAAGGGTATCGGCCTTGTGCCTCCCCAGGTCCACGACGTCGCCGGGATGATCTTGCAGCAGATGACGCTGCACCTTCTGTGTGGCGGTCTTCGGGATTTCCGTCCGCATCTCGACGAAGCGCGGAATCATGAAGGCCGGGATGCGGCCGGTCAGGAAAGCCGGCAGGTCCCGTGGATCGAAGCCGGGACGGGGAACGATCACCGCCTTGATCTCCTCGCCGAGGATGTCGTCGGCAACGCCGACGACGGCGCAGTCCTGAACGGCCGGATGCTTCAGCAGGGCTGTTTCGATCTCGACGGGGGCGATCATCTCTCCGGCGCGCCGGATCAATTCCTTCATCCGGCCATCGAAATGCAGGAAGCCGTCGGCGTCGATCATGCCGAGGTCGCCGGTGTGCAGCCACAGGTTCCGCGTCGCCGCCACCGTCGCCTCGGGCTTTTTCCAGTAGCCGTCGAACATCAGGCCGGGGCGGCGGGGACGGACGACGATCTCGCCCTTCGCGCCGGGAGGGAGCGGGGTGTCGTCGGCATCGACCACGCACAGCTCGGTGTCCGGCCGGGGGGAGCCGACGCTGCCGAACTTCGCGGCCCGGGCGGTGTTCATCGACACCCAGCCGCCAGTCTCGGTCATGCCGTACAGCTCGCGCACCGTAAGGCCCAGACGCTCCTCGATCTCGCGCCAGACCCCGGGGGGCGCGCCGCCGCCGACCGCCCAGCGCAGGGAGTGGCCGGGCTCCGGCCCGGTCAGCCGCTTGGCGAGGATGCTCAGCACCGTGCCGACATAGGTGAAGCCGGTGGCGCCGTACCGCCGCGCATCCTCCAGCAGCCGCGATGCCGAAAAGCGCGGCAGCAGCGCCAGCGCCGCCCCGGCCCGCAGGCAGGACATCACGCCGTACATCTGCGGATTGGCGTGAAACAGCGGCAGGAACAGCAGGATCCGATCCTCCTCCGTCAGCTCCAGCGCCGCCGCCATATGCTCGCCCGCCAGATCGTAGCAGGCGTTCGGAATGACAGCCCCCTTGGGCAGGCCGGTGGTACCGGAGGTGTAGAGGATGGCGTTGGCCGTGCCGCCGGGCAGGGCGAGGCGGCGGCGCGGCGCCCGTCCGGGGCCGGCGGCCGTCTCGAAACGGTCGTCCATCGGCAGCAGCGCCGGGGCGGCGGCGGGCAGGGCGGGGAGGAACTCCTCCTCGGCGATCAGCAGGGAGGCTTCGCTCTGCTCCAGCAGATAGCGCAGCCCCTCGCCGACCAGGGCGGTGTTGAGCGGAACCGTGATCGCACCCAGCTCCGACAGCGCGAACCATGCGACGAGGAAGCCCGGCCGGTTGCCGACCATCATCGCCACGGTCTGACCGGCCGTCACACCCTGCGCGGTCAGACGCTCGACGGCCTCGTCCACCAGCGCCGCCATGGCGCCATAGGTGATGCTGCGGTCGCCGAACAGCAGGAAGGGACGGCCGGGCGTGGCGGCGGCGCGGGCATAGAGCGGATCGGCGATCACGACAGCGCCTCCCGCCGCAGGGCCACATGCTGTTGCAGCCGCTTGGCGATGGTGTTCTTGAGGATTTCCGACGATCCGCCGGCGATCTCGTAGGCCTTGGCGTCGCGCAGGTATCGCCCGAAGCGTGCCGATTCCATGACGCCATAGGCGCCGCAGATCTGCACGGCGCGGGCGGCGGTGTCGGTGGCGACCCGGCTGGCCAGCAGCTTGGCCTCGCTGCCGAAGCGGGCGATGTCGTCATGCGCGTCCAGCTTGCGCGCGGCTTCGTAGGTCAGCAGCCGGGCGGCGTCGATGTCCGCCAGCATGTCGGCGAAGTACCATTGGATTCCCTGGAAATCCAGGATCTTGCGGTCGAAGGCGCTGCGTCCGCCGGCGAAGTCCAACGCGCCGTCGAAGGCGGCCCGTGCGATGCCGAGGCTGATGGCGGCGGCCATGGTCCGCGAATAGTCCAAAGTCGTCACCGCCTGCCGGACGCCCTTGCCCTCCACCCCGATCAGATGGTCGGCGGGCAGTGCCACCCGGTCCAGCACCAGATCGACATGCGGCCCGTTGCGCAGGCCGAAGGTGGCGGCGTTCGGCCCTTCCTCCGTGGACACGCCATCCATGCCTTGGCGGACGAAAAAGGCCGACACGCCGACCGGCGTTTCCGCCAGAATCACGTAGGCCTCCGCGGCCGAGCCGGAGGTGATGAAGGATTTGCGGCCGCTCAGAATCCAGCGGTCGCCGTCTTGCACCGCCTTGGTGTCGAGGCTGCGGATGTCGCTGCCGTGGTTGGCCTCGGTCAAGGCGTAGGAGGTGATCAGCCCGCGGCCGAACTCCGGCAGAACCGTGCTTTTCAGGCTGTCCGCGCCGAACAGGCGGATGATGGTCTGGGCCTGCAGGATGGTGATCAGGCTGATGCCGACGGCGGCGCTGGCATAGGAGGCCTCCTCGAACAGCGCCGCACAATGGGCGAAGCCGAGGCCGCGCCCGCCGAACTCCTCCGGCAGCGTCAGGCTGGTATAGCCCTGGCGGGCCAGTTCCTTGATCGCGGCGACCGGATAGACGTCCTCCCGGTCGATGGCATCGGCGTCAGGCTCCACATGCTCGGCGACCGCGCGCCTCAGGGGCGCCAGAAATTCCGGTTCGACCGGGTCGGTCCACAACCCTATCGGCATTTGCATCGGCCGCATCCTCCCTTCGGATCCTGTCGCTATCGGCACCGGTCGCCGGCTTGATGCAGCCGGATGAGCCGCTCTTTCCCCGGGCGATTCGTTCAATGTGCGGATCGTTGACATTTTCCATTGAACTCGTTCGCATACGATAATAATCTACCGATATATCGGCTGTACATCAATCATATCTTCAAAGCGGAACCGAGGGAGGGTGCCATGAGACTGACCGACGCGCAGGTGGCCGAGTATGAGGAGCGCGGCTATCTGGTGTTTCCCGGCCTCGTATCGCACGAGGAGGTGGAAATCCTGCGCCGCGATCTGCATCGCGTGACGGGGGTCGAGGCCGAAGGCGTCATCCGTGAGAAAAGCGGTGCGGTCCGGTCGGTCTTCCGTGTGCATGACGAGACCGGTCCGACCGCATCGCCGCCGTTCCAGGCGCTGGCCACCCTGCCGCGGGTGATCGACCCGGCGCGCCAAGTGCTGGGCGACGAACCGGCCTACGTCTATCACACGAAATGCAACCTGAAGGACGCCATCGACGGCGCCATCTGGCAGTGGCACCAGGATTACGGCTACTGGAAGACCGACGGCGTCGACCGGCCGGACATGACGACGTCACTGCTGATGCTGGACGAGGCGACCGAGATCGGCGGCTGCCTCTACTTCATTCCCGGCAGCCACAAGCTGGGCCGGCTCGATCCGGAAATGGACGAGACCACGACTTCCTACAAGCTGTGGACGGTGCCCAAGGATCAGGTCATCGAGATCATGACACGGTTCGGCGATCCGGTGCCGATCACCGGCAAGCCCGGCACCGTGGTCCTGTTCCATCCGAACATCGTTCACGGCTCCGGCCACAACATGTCGCGCCATGCGCGTTGGCACATCTACACCGTCTACAATCAGGTTTCGAACAGGCCGCATGGCATTGAGAATCCCCGGCCGGAATGGGTGGTGGCGCGGCGCTGCGACGCTTTGGAGACCGGCAGCGACGACGGCATCCTGCGTCTGGCCAATGCCAATGCCAATGCCAATGCAGATGCCGAGGCCCGGCGGCCGGCGGCGGAGTAGGAGGATGGCGGGATTGACCTTCCAGGCGGCGGTGCTTCGCGAGACGGGAGCACCGCTGTCCATCGAACCGCTCACCCTGGCGCGGCTTGAGCCGGGCGACGTGCTGATCCGCATGCATGCGGCCGGCCTGTGCCACACCGACCGCGAGGCGATGACCGGTGCCTTCGCTGTGCCGCTGCCGGTCGTGCTCGGGCATGAGGGCGCCGGAGTGGTCGAGGCGGTCGGGTCGGCGGTTCAGCGGGTGAAGCCGGGCCAGCATGTGGTCTGCACCATCTATGCAGCCTGCGGCCAGTGCTATTACTGCCGCCACGACCAGCCGATGCTGTGCGACATGGTGGTGCCCAACCATCGCGCGGCGACCCTGTCGGCGGGACGCAGGCGGCTGCGCGACGCTTCCGGGGCGGAGGTCGGCCATTTCCTCAGCGTGTCGTCCTTCGCCGAATACGCGGTGGTTCCGGAGGCCGCGGCCATTCCGGTGCCGGGCGAGATGCCCTTCGACCGCGCCTGCCTGCTGGGTTGCAGCGTCATCACCGGCGTCGGAGCGGCGCTGCGCGTCGCCCGGGTCGGGCTGGGCGACAGCGTGGTGGTGATCGGCTGCGGCCCGGTGGGGCTGAACGTGGTGCAGGGCGCAAGGCTGGCCGGGGCCGGGGCGATCATCGCCGTCGACCGCCGGGCCGACAAGTTGGAGCGCGCCAGGGCCTTCGGCGCCACCCACAGCATGTTCGGCAGCGAGGAGTTGGGCAGCGAGGATCTGGCAGCCCAAGTGCGGGCGATCACCGGCGGGCGCGGAGCCGACCACGCCTTCGAGGCGGCGGGCGTCATCGGCTCCCTCCAGGAGTCGGTGGACTGCACCCGGCCGGGCGGCAGCGTCACCATCCTGGGCAAGACCGATCCCAGCCGGCTGGTCGAACTGCGTTTCGGCTCGATCAGCGGCGAGCGGCGCATCCTGCGCTCCAGCCTGGGCGGAGCGAAGGCGGCCGACGATTTCCCGGCCTATGCGCAAGCCTATCTCGACGGCCGGCTGCGCCTGGACGAGATGATCGACCGGCGCCTGCCGCTGGCCGCCATCAACGATGCTTTCGAGGATGTGGAGCGCGGCGATGTCATCCGTGCCGTGGTGGTGATGCATGAGTGACGACCCAGTCGAGAACCCCGGCACCGCCCGGCTGGAGCGGCGGGGCGCCGTCGCCATCCTGACGCTGGATGCGCCGAGGACCCGCAACGCCGTCACCGATCCGCCGGTGCTGAACCCGCTTATCGCGGCGCTGGAGGAGGTGCGGGACGACCGCTCGGTGCGGGTGCTGGTGGTGACCGGCGCCGGCAAGGCCTTCAGCGCCGGCGGCAACATCCACGACATCCGCGACCGGCGCGGCATGTTCGGCGGTCCTGCCGATCAGGTGCGCAACGCCTACCGCGCCGGGGTCCAGCGCATCCCCCGCGCCATGGCCGATCTCGAAATCCCGGTGATCGCGGCGGTGAACGGCCCTGCCTATGGCGCAGGCTGCGATCTGGTTTTCATGTGCGACCTGCGCATCGCCGGGGAGTCGGCGCGGATCAGTTCCAATTTCGTGAAGCTGGGGCTGATTTCCGGCGATGGCGGGCTGTGGTTCCTCACGCGCGTCGCCGGTCCGGCGGTGGCCGCCGAGATGGCTTTCACCGGACGGGCGGTCGGCGGCGCGGAAGCGGCGGCCCTGGGGCTGGTGTCCCGCGTGGTGCCGGACGCCGACCTGATGCCGACGGCGCTCGCCCTGGCGGAGGAGATCGCCGCCAATCCGCCGGAAGCGGTGCGCATGACCAAGCGCATGCTGCAGCAGGCGGGCCGGGTCGATCTGTCCACCATGCTCGACATGGCGGCGGCGTTGCAGGGCATCTGCCACGCGGGAGAGGAATCCCGCCTCGCCATCGCGGCGGCGATGAAGCCTGTCTCCTGATCCGCCGAGTTTCCAGCCGCTGCAAGGTCCGGCGCCAAACGACCGGCCCATCATGACGGCTCCAGCCAACCGGACAATCATCTGAAGAGGGAGGGACGACCCATGATGAAACTCATGTCGCACGGGTTGCTGGCCGCCACGGCCGCAGGCATCGCGCTGGCATTCGGCACGCTGTCCTGGTCGGCCGCAGCCCAGACGACCACCGCCCAATCCGCGCCTGCCAAGGCGACCGGCCCGATCCGCATCGGCGTGCTGACCGACCTGTCCGGCTCGCTTGCCGACCTCAGCGGCAGCGGCAGCGTCGAGGCGGTGAAAATGGCCGTGGAGGATTTCGGCGCCTCCGTGCTCGGCCGTCCGGTGGAGGTGCTGTCCGCCGACCACCAGAACAAGGCCGACATCGGCGTGCAGATCGCTGCCGACTGGTACGACAACAAGAATGTCGAGGTGGTGATCGACCTGCCCAACTCGGCGGTGATGCTGGCGATCCAGGAGCTGACCCGGCGCAAGAACAAAATCGTCTTCGGCACCGCCGGCGGCTCGTCGGACTTCACCGGCAAGAGCTGCTCGCCCAACGGCGTCCACTGGGTCTACGATACCTACGCGCTGGCCGCCGGCACCGGGCGGACCATGGTGAAGCAGGGCGGCGACAGCTGGTACTTCATCACGCTGGATTATTCCTTCGGCCTGTCGCTGGAACGCGACACCGCCGCCTTCGTCACCGGTGCCGGCGGCAAGGTGCTGGGTTCGGCCCGCCATCCGCTGAACAGCGCCGACTTCTCCTCCTATCTTCTGCAGGCACAGGCGAGCGGGGCCAAGGTCATCGGGCTTGCCAACGCGGGCGGCGACCTGATCAACACCGTCAAGCAGGCGGCGGAATTCGGCATAACGAAGCAGGGCCAGAAGCTGGCCGGGCTTCTGATGTTCCTGTCGGACATCCATGCGCTCGGTCTGGAGACGGCACAGGGACTGGTGTTGACCGAATCCTTCTACTGGGATCAGAACGAGGAGACCCGTGCCTTTTCCAAGCGGTTCTTCGAGCGGACCGGCCGCATGCCGACCATGGTGCAAGCCGGCGACTACGGCGCGATCACGCATTACCTGAAGGCCGTGAAGGCGGCCGGCACCATCGAAGCGCCGACCGTCATGAAGACGATGCGTGACACGCCGATCAACGACTTCATGACCAAGAACGGCCGCATTCGCGAGGATGGCCGGGTGTTGCGCGACATGTACCTGTTCGAGGTGAAGACCCCGGCGGACTCCAAGGGCAAATGGGACTATTACAAGCAGCTCGGCGTCATCGCCGCCGCCGATGCCGCCCGCCCGCTGGCCGAGAGCGACTGCCCGCTGGTCCGCAAATCCGCCGATGCCGGCAAGCCGTAACTGGCGGATCGGTTTCGGGCGCCTCCGTCCGCTTGCGTCTCCGGTCCCGGCGCGCTAAAGCCAGGATAGGAAACGCGAGCGGGCGTTGGATCGGGCCGGGCTCGAACCGGTGCCAGGAGACGGGGGCGACAGGGTGACAGAGCCGGCCAGTCAGCAGATGGGGCAGCAGGCGGGAGCCCAGATCGAAGCCGGGTCGATGGCCGATCAGGCCTATGCCGCCATCGAGGAACTGATCGTGTCGGGCACGCTGCCGCCGCGCAGCTTCGTGTCGGAGAAGCAGATCAGCGCGCAGCTCGGCATCGGCCGCACCCCGGTGCGCGAGGCGCTGAAGCGGCTGGAGATGGACGGTCTGGTGACCATCGTCCCGTCACGCGGGATCATGGTCACCGAAGTGGACGTGAAGCTTCAGCTCTACGTGCTGGACGTGCGGCGCGAACTGGAACGCCTGATCGCCCGCCGCGCCGCCCGTTACGCGCTTGCCCCCGAACGGGAGCGGTGCCGCGCCATCGCCGGCGAGATGCTGGAGGCGGCCCGCAATGGCGACGGCATGCGTTTCATGCATCTCGACCAGGAGGTGAACCAGCTGCTGGACCAGAGCGCCCGCAACCCGGTGGCGACCCAGACCATCCGGCCGCTGCGGTCGCTGTCCCGCCGATTCTGGTTCCAGAATTACCATGCCCATATCGGCAGCCTGGAGGATGGGGCCAAGACCCATGCCGACCTGATGCTGGCGATCCACCGCGGCGACGCGGAGGAAGCGGCCGCGGCCTCGGACCGGCTGATGGCCTATGTCGAGGCCTATGCGCGCGAAACCCTGCGTTACCCGTTCGACGGTCCAGCGCCTCAATAAGGCGGGCCGGGACGATGGCAATGCCTGTCCCGTCCCGCCTGCCGTCAGGAGGCAGGCGCCAGCGCCCTGGTGAACTGGGCCAGATTGTGGCGCATCATGTCGACGTAGGTCGCCGCCGGGCCGTCCGCTGCCGACAGCGCATCGGAATAGACCCGCCCGCCGATGCGCGCACCGGTCTCCCGCGTGATCTGCTCCAGCAGGCGCGGATCGGCGATGGTCTCGACGAAGACCGCCTTGATCTTCTCCGTCTTGATTTGGCGGATCAGCTTGGCGATGTCGCCGGCCGCCGCCTCGGATTCGGTCGACATGCCGACGGGGGCGAGGAAGGTGACGCCGTAGGCCTTGCCGTAATAGCCGAAGGCGTCGTGCGAGGTGACGATCTTGCGATCCTTGCGCGGGATCGGCTTCAGCGCGGCCTTGATCTCCGATTCCACCGCGTCGAGCTTCGCCTTGAACGCGGCGTGGTTGGCGCGCAGGGTGGCGGCCTTGTCGGGAGCGGCGGCGACAAGGCCCTTGAGGATGTTGTCGGCGTAGATCCTGGCGTTGGCGACCGACTGCCAGGCGTGCGGGTCGTGGGCGCCGTGGCCGTGATCGTGTTCGTGATCGTGTTCGTGGCCTTGGCCCTCATGGCCGGCCTCGTCATGCTCCTCCTCGCCGGCGATGGGCTTGACGCCGGTGCTGGTGACGGTGACCGGACCCTTGTAGCCGGACGCCTTGACCAGCCTGTCGATCCAGCCCTCCATGCCCAGGCCGTTGACGACGACAAGCTTGGCGGCGCCGAGTGCACGTGCATCGGCGGGGGTCGGTTCATAGACATGGGCGTCGCCGTCGGGGCCGACCAGCGTCGTCACCGCGACCTCGTCGCCGCCGATCTGGCGGACCATGTCGCCGAGAATGGTGAAGGTGGCGACCACCTTCACCGGTTCGGCCAGGGCGGGAAGCGCGAAAAGCGCCATCGCCATCGCCAGGGAAGCGGCGAATGAACGGTTCATCGGGAATTCTCCTTGTAAGGAAGCACGGAAATCACGCCTCCAGATGCCGGCCGGGAAACCAGCGCGTCCGCAGGCTGCCGACCGGCCCCAGCGCCAGCGACAGCAGGTAGCCGGCCCCGGCGACCAGGACGATGGACGGCCCGGACGGCAGATTGAGGTGGAAGGACAGCAGCAGCCCGCCGATGCCGGCCGCGAAGGCGAGCGCCATGGCGGTCAGCGCCAGCGTGGCGATGCCCTCGGCCCAGAAGCGCGCCGAGGCGGCCGGCAGCATCATCAGCCCCACCGCCATCAGCGTGCCCAGCGCCTGGAAGCCGCCGACGAGGTTGAGGACCACCAGCACCAGGAAGACGAGGTGGCACAGCGCGCCCAGCCGCCCGCCCGCCCCGCCGACCGCGCGCAGGAAGCCGGGATCGAAGCATTCCACGACGAGCGGGCGGTAGAGCAGGGCCAGCGTCAGCAGCGTGACGGTGGCGATGCCGGCGACCAGCAGGAGACCGGCATCGTCAACCGCCAGGATGGTGCCGAACAGCACATGCATCAGGTCGACGTTGCTGCCGCGCAGCGAGACGATCAGCACCCCGCCGGCCAGCGAGATCAGGTAGAAGGCGGCGAAGCTGGCATCCTCGCGCAAGGCGGTGACCCGCGACACCAGCCCGGCGAGCAGCGCCACCGCCAGCCCGGCGAGAAAGCCGCCGATGCTCATCGCCCACAAGGACAGGCCGGCGGCGAGAAAGCCGATGGCGGCGCCGGGAAGCACGGCATGGGACATGGCGTCGCCCATCAGGCTCATCCGCCGCAGCACCAGCAGAACCCCCACCGGGCCGCATCCGAGCGACAGCGCCAGACAGGCGGCGAGCGCCCGCCTCATGAAGCCGAACTCCAGAAAGGGGGCGGCGGCGAAGTCATAGAGGGTCATGGCGCGGACCTCCGGCAAAGCGCGGCCTTGTCGTCCCAGGATTCCGCCATCGCACGGGCGCGGGCGAGGTTGGCGGGAGCCAGTGCGTCGGCGGTTCGGTCCCAGGCGACCGGCTCGCGCGCCAGCAGAAGCGTTTCGGGGAAATGGCTGCGGACCTGCTCCAGGTCGTGAAGCACGGCGACCACGGTGCGCCGTTCGCCATGCCAGCGCCGCACGACCTCGAGCAGATCGGCGGTCGTCCTGGCGTCGATGGCGGTGAAGGGCTCGTCGAGCAGGATCAGGCGGGCGTCCTGCAGCAGCAGGCGGGCGAACAGCACGCGCTGGAACTGGCCGGCCGACAGGGCGGCGATGGGGCGCCGCTTGAAGCCGGACAGGCCGACAGCGGCCAGCGCCTCCCCGGCCTGCCGCGTCAGGGCAGGCCCAATGGAGCGGAACAGACCGACCCGCCGCCAATGTCCGAGCAGGACGGTGTCGAGCACGTCGATGGGAAAATCGCGTTCGATCCCGGCCTGCTGCGGCAGATAGGCAATGTCGGCGGCGGTCAGTCCGTGCAGCGTCACCCGGCCGTCGAGGGGGCGCAGCGCGCCGACGATTGCCTTGAGCAGGGTGCTCTTGCCGGCACCGTTCGGGCCGACCACGGCGGTGAGCGAACCCTCGCGGAAGCCGCCGGACAGATGGTGGACCGCCGGATGCCGCCGGTATCCCAGAGTGAGGTCGGTCAGGCGGATGAGCGGATTCGCCAGTGCGTCAGCGGTGGTCGATGCCATGTCAGATCGTCCGATCCAGTGCCCAGGCGACCGTCAGCCACAGGAGGGCGCACAAAAGAGCGGCGGCGGCGATCCGGCTCAGCGCGGAGGCGGCCAGCGGCGAGCGGGAGCGGTCAGTGATCATCATGGTCCAGGCAGAGCAGCAGACGGCGCGCACCGGACGGGTCGGCCGGCGGCGAGCGATGGACGAGACCGCGCCCGCGGTTGCCGGGCCATGCCTCTCCCTTCAGCAGGGCGACATGGCCGGCACGGAGCATCTGGATGCGGCGCGGATCGGACAGCACGGCATCGTTGTCGCCACGGCCCAGCGCCGGGCGGGTGACCGCCCCATCGGGCAGCCACTGCGTGCCGGCACCCCGGTAGGTGCAGAGCAGGCGGAGGCCGACATGATCGACATGGAAAAACCGGCAGCCGTCACCGGACATGCTGTCCAGGCGAAGCCGGATCGCGGTGCATCCGAGGATGTCCGCATACACCGTCACCAGATGGACGATATCGTCGAACAGCGGCCCCGCGTTCCAGCGTGACGGCAGAGCGGCGGCCAGATCGGCGGTCACCTCATCCGGTGTCGTCGCGAGTTGGAAGGACGGCCAGTCCTGTTCCGCGAGCTGGGCGCACTGTCCGGAGATCCCGGCCGGCAACCGGCGGCGCCAGACGGCCAAGTTAACGTCGGAGCGCCGGATGACCGATAAGGCGTTGGCAGTACGGCACCGGGCGGGCTTTCCATGTCCCTTCGGACTGGCGGACGGCCGCATGGCGACAGGGGCCGGAGAATTGGGGGCCAGGGAATTGGGAAGGCTTTGCATGCGGCCTCGGCGGAAAACGGCGATAGAATAGTAATGTTATATCATAACATCTATTGCAAGCGCGCTCTTGCTCCGCCCGGCCCTGCTGGCCGCGCTGATGGTGAGCGCGGCGTTGAACGCACCGAAGTCGGCGGATCCGGAGTTCAGTTTCCGCATGCGGTACGGGATCGCACCGACCGGTTCCTGACCGGCGGCGACCAGTCGGGCCGCCGCACCTACGATCTCCGGAATCCCAAGGTCGGGATTCTGTGGGACGTCGATCCGGATTGGCAGGTGTTCGGCACCATCTCGCGCAATGCGGAGGTGCCGCCCCTCGACGCCCAGACGGCAATCACCTGCGAGATCGGCACGCGAGGCCGAAGGGCCGGCGTCACTGGAGGATCTGGTGCAGGAAGCTGCGGGTCCGTTCGTGACGCGGGGAGTCGAAGAACTCGTCGGGCCCGGCGCATTCGACGATCCGTCCCACATCCATGAAGACCACCCGGTCGGCGACGCGGCGGGCGAAGCCCATCTCGTGCGTCACCACGATCATGGTCATGCCGTCCTCGGCCAGCGACACCATGGTCTCCAGAACCTCCTTCACCATCTCCGGATCGAGCGCCGAGGTCGGCTCGTCGAACAGCATCACCTGCGGCTCCATGCACAGGGCGCGGGCAATGGCCACCCGCTGCTGCTGCCCGCCGGAAAGCTGGCCGGGGAATTTCGCCGCCTGCTCGGCGATGCGGACGCGCCGCAGCAGCTGCATCGCCCGATCCTCGGCCTCCCGGCGCGGGGTGCCGCGCGCCAGCATCTGCGGCAGGGCGCAGTTGTCGAGGATCGACAAATGGGGGAACAGGTTGAAGTGCTGGAACACCATGCCGACGCCGCGGCGGACGGCGTCGATGTTGCGCACGCTGTCGGTCAGCTCCACCCCGTTGACGGCGATGCGGCCGGCCTGATGCTCCTCCAGCCGGTTGATGCAGCGGATCAGCGTCGATTTGCCGGACCCCGACGGGCCGCAGACGACGATGCGTTCTCCCGCCGCCACGGTCAGGTCGACCTTCGAAAGCACCTGGAAGGTGCCGTACCATTTGTCGACCGCCTCGATCAGGATGGCGGGGTTCGCGGCAGCGGGGGCAGGGGA
>NZ_WHOS01000099.1 GCF_013340935.1 Azospirillum melinis
CCCATCACTCCCCCTCCCCGCCGCCCGACGACCATTCCTGGACGCGGGCCAGATGCGCGTAGTCGGTGTAGCGCGGCGCCATCGCCGGGCGCGGACGCGAGCGGTAGGGGGTCGCCGGATCGTCGAACTGCGCGATCAGCGCCTCCAGCCCGGCCCGCGCCTCCTCGCCCAGTTGGGCGGGGTCGCCCTTCACCGGCTTTTCCTCACCGGCCGGATCGCCGCCGGACAGGCGCCAGAAGGTGAGTTCGGCCACCTCCCCCTTGTCCACCCCGCTGAAGCCGCCGGCCGCGGCGATGGCGGCCTCCAGCGGCAGCTGCGGGGCGAAGCCAAGCTCGATCTCCCGCGCGCTCGGCGGGGTGCCGGTCTTGTAGTCGATCACCACCAGCCCGTCGGGGCCGCGGTCGATGCGGTCGGCCTTGGCGGTCAGGGCGAAGGGGCCGCCGGGGCCGGACAGCTCCAGCCGGCCCGGCACTTCCGTTCCCAGCGGACGGAGGCGGGGGCGGCGCTCGCGCTCCAGATCGACGAACCAGCCGGCCACCCGCTCGAAGCGCGGCCACCAGAAGGCCCAGACGTCGGGATGGCTGCGCAGCAGCGGCCCGAAACGCTCGCGCCCCAGCGCGATCAGCCGGTCGAGCGCGTCATGCGGCAGCGGCCCCGGATGGTCGCGGACGAAGGCGTCGAGCGTGTCGTGGATGATCTGCCCGCGGTCGGATGCCCCCGGATCGGCGGCGATGGGATCGAGTGCGCGCAGCCGCAGGGCATGGCGGGCATAGATGGCGTAGGGGTCGCGCATCCAGGTCTCGACCTCGGTCACCGACAGCTTGCGCGGCCGGGCGGTCAGCGGCGGGCGCGGTTCCGGCGCCGACACCGGCTGCACCCGGTCGGGCTCGTCCAGCCCGCGCGCCCAGCCGAGCCAGCAGGCTCCGCGCTCCTCGATGACGCCATCCAGATCCAGCGCCTTCAGCACCGTTTCCAACCGCAGGAGCCAGCGCGACGGCACGGTCGGCGTGCCCTCCACCCGCGCCGCGCGGGTCAGCACCACTTCGGGCGCGCCGCAGGCATGGGCGAAGTCGTGGGCCGACATGCCGACCAGCCGTTCCGGGCTGGGCAGGCCGAAATCGCGCCGCATCGGCCGCGACATCCACGGATCGGCGGAGGCGGCCGGCGGCCAGGTTCCCTCGTTCAGCCCGCCGAGGATGGTCAGGTCGAGATGCTGGAGGCGCGCCTCCATCGGACCCAGGATGAACAGGCGCGGATGCAGGCCGTAGCGGGGACGCACCGCCCGCGCGCTCATCAGCGCGTCGAGCAGCGCCGGGTAATCCTTCGCCGGGATCGCCGGGAAGCCGTCGGCCGCGTCGAGCAGATCGTGGACGAAGCGTGCCGCCTCCTCGCCGTCGTCCTGGCGCCACAGCCGCTCCGCCCCGGTCAGTTCGTCGTCGGCGGCCAGCGATTCGCAGAAGGCGACATGGGCGCGCACGAGGTCGGCCAGCGGAGTCTCGCTGGTCAGCGCCTCAAGGAAGGGGGCGGCGCGCTGGCCGATGTCGACCAGCCATGCGCGCAGGAACTCCTGCTGCTCCTCATGGTCGAAGCGCTCGGCCTGTTCCAGCGCGGCGAGCACGCCGTCGAAGCCCTCCGCCGGCCGGGGGCCGCGCAGCACGACGCGCTCCAGCGCGCGGGCGGCGGCGCGGAAATCTCCTGAGTCGCGGCCGCCCGCCGCCATCGGGTGCTTGGCGAGCGCCAGCAGGGCCAGCGGGTGGACGCGGCTCGCCGCCAGCTCCGCCGTCAGCCGCAGATAGGTGCCGACCGCGGTGTGGGCGAGCGGCTGGCCGCCGGAGTCGTTGACCAGGATGCCCCAGCGCGCCAGCGCCATGGCGACCCGGCGACCCAGATTGCGGTCGGGGGTGATCAGCGCCGCGGTCTTCGTCGGCATTTCCAGCGCATGGCGCATCAGCAGCGCGATGACCTGCGCCTCCTCCTCCGAGGTGGCGGCGTCGATGCGGGTCAGCCCGTCCAGCGCCGCGGCGTCCACCCCCGACAGTTCGCGCCAGCCCTCGGTGGTCGCCGCCGGGCGCATCGCCTCGGCGATCAGCCGGGCGCGGGCGCCGCGCGGCTCCGGCGCATCGGTCCAGGGCAGCACCTCGTGCCGCTCCACCTCCAGCAGGCGGATCAGCTGCGACAGGCCGTGCTGCGGGTGGGATTCGTCGCCGGCGATGGCGTCCCAGATGGTGTCATCGGCCCCGGTGTCGAGGCCGGGCAGCACCACCGCCCCCTGCGGCAGCCGGGCGATGACCGCCAGCAGCTCCGTCGTCGCGACGATGGAGCCGGTGGAGCCGGCGGCGATCACCATGCCCGGCGGCGGGGCGGCCTGCCAGAGGGCCGCCTGCGTCTCCAGCGCCAGATTGCGGCGCTTGGCCGGGTCGGTCTGGCCGCCCGACTCGAGGATGGCGGGCCAGACCTCGGTGATGATGCGCAGGAATTTCAGCGTGACCTGCCAGTGCTCGGCATAATCCGCCGGCACCAGCGACTCGAGCTTCTCGAAGCCGGCGCGTTCGGTCCACACCGCATCGATCAGCCGGCCGAGATCGGCGCCCAGCCGCACCGCCTGCGCCGTGGTCGCCGACAGCCCCTCGGCCCCCAGGATCAGCCGCGCCAGCGTCATCTGCCGGTTGAGCGGCGAGATCGCCTCCGGCAGGTCGAGCGGGACGTCGGGCAGCTCCTCCTCGGTCAGGCTGAGGTCGCCGGCATCCAGCTCGCCCAGCGGCGCCATCCGCGGCAGCAGCGTCGGCTGCCCGCCCGACCGCCGCAGGAAGGCCGCCTGCAACGCCCGGCAGGCGCGCCGGGTCGGCAGCAGGACGGTCACGCCGGCCAATGCCATCGGGTCGCCGCCGACCCGCTCCATGATCCCGGCCGCCAGCATGTCGACGAAGGGCGCGCCCGCGGGGATGCTGTAGACTTTGGGGAGGGTCATGAGCCTGCGATCAATTCCGGGTATGGGCCACTTCCGATTGAGTATAGCGCGGCTTGAGTATAGCGCGGGCCGGCTCTCAATGCGCCACCGCCCGCATGCCGCCGATGGCCAGCAGCTCCTCCGCTTCCCGCAGCCCGGCCGGCGTGCCGATGTGGAACCACAGCCCGTCATGGGCAAGGCCGAACAGCCGGCCCGCCGCCTGGGCGCGGTCCCAGATCAGGTTGGTGGAAAAGGCGCCGTCCGGCGTGTCCGCCGCGAACAGCTCCGGCTTGACGATCTGCACCCCGGCATAGACAAAGGGCGTCAGTTCGGACTCGGCCCGGCGGGTCAGGCGGCCCAGCGGGTCCATGTGATAGTCGCCGGGCCCGTCATAGCCGACCGACCTGGTCGTCGCCATCAGCAGGAGCAGCGCGTCCATCTCCGCCGGGTTCCAGTGGGCTGCCAGGCGGCGCAGGGCCGGCACCGGCCCGTCGAGCCAGAAGATGTCGGCATTCACCGTATAGACCGGCGCCGTGCCGAGATGGGGCAGGGCCTTCTTCACCCCGCCGCCGGTCTCCAGCAGCGTGTCCTCCGGCGACAGCGCGATGGCCGGTGCCGTCCGGTCCTTCAGATGGTCGCCGATCATCGCGCCCAGATAATGGCTGTTCACCACCGCCCGGCCGACGCCGGCCTCGGACAGCCGGTCGAGCGCATGGTCCAGCATCGGCTTGCCCAGCACCGGGATCAGCGGCTTCGGCATGGTGTTGGTCAGCGGGCGCATGCGCAGGCCCTGGCCGGCGGCAAGCACCATTGCAGTCTGGGGAATGGTCACGGTCATTTCAGGTCGTCTCCGGAACGACGAAGGCGGCGCGGGCATCGGGCGGCAGATGGCGGTCGAACCAGCCGGCGACCGGTCCAAGTTCCGGCTTCGCCAGCTGGGCCTCCAGCAGGCGCCAGACCCGCGGCAGATGGACAAGGTAGGACCGCCGCCCCTGGCCCAGCGCCAGACGGACGAAGATGGCGACGATCCGCGTGTGACGGACCGCCCCCAGCACCGCCATGGCGCGGCGGAAGGCGGCGGCATCGGTGCCGGGGAAGGCGGCGAGATAGCGTTCGACCATCGCCCCGGCCAGAGCGGGCGCCACGTCGCGCCGCGCATCCTCCAGCAGCGAGACGAGGTCGTAGGCCCGCGGCCCCCATCCGGCGCTCTGGAAGTCGATCAGACCGGCGGCCTTCGCCCCCGGCCGGTCCAGCCGCATCAGGTTGTCGACATGGTAGTCGCGCAGCAGAAGCGACGGCGCCCCCGCGCAGACCGGCTCCAACACCGTCCGCCAAGCCGTATCGAAAGCGGAACGATCCTGCTCGCTCAAGGGCCGTCCCAGCACCACCGGCATATAGGCGTCGAGGAACAGACGGGTCTGGGCGATGAACAGGTCCGGGTCGTAGATGGGCAGGGCGAGGCGGTGCGCCGCCCCCTCCGGCCAGCCGCGGTGGATCGCGATCAGCGCGTCGGTCGCCATTTCATAGAGCGGCTGCGGATCGGCACCGTCGGTCAGCAGGCGGGAGAATGTTTCGCTTCCGAAATCATCCTGGATTGCCAGCCCCCGCTCCACATCAGCCGCCAGCACGGCGGGAACCGACAGCCCGATGGCGGCCAGCTCGGCGCCGATGGCGATGAAGGGGACGAGATCCTCGGCCGGGGCCGGCGTGTCGACCAGGATCAGCGTGCCGCCATCGGCCTTGCGCAGGCGCTCGTACCGTCTTGCGGAGGCATCGCCGGCCAGCGGCTGCCGCTCCGCACCGGACAGGCCGTTGGCGGCCAGGAAGGCGGCGATCTCGGCTTGCCGCGCGGAAGAAACAGCCGTCATCGGAGCGTCCAGTCGGCGGTTGCCACCCGCGCCGCCAGCGTGCCATGGCCGGTCAGCGTGGCGCGGCGGGCGTCCGGACCGTCATGCTCCATCGTCACCTCCACCCGGTCGGGCGGCAGCAGCGGACCCAGCCGGTCCGGCCATTCCACCAGCGCCACCGCCTCGGCCCGCGCGTCGTCCCAGCCCAGCTCATACACCTCGTCCGGTCCCGACAGGCGGTAGAGGTCGAAATGCCAGATCGGGCCGATGGCGGTGTCGTAGGTCTGCACCAGGGTGAAGGTGGGGGACGGCACCTCGGCGTCCTCATGGGTGACGCTGCGGATCAAGGCGCGCGACAGCGCGCTCTTGCCGGCGCCGAGATCGCCGCGCAGGGCCACGAGGTCGCCCGGCCGCAGGACGGCACCCAGCCGGCGGCCCAGCGCCGCGGTGGCCGCCTCGTCGGGCAGGGGGAGGGTGACGGTGTGGAGGGGAGTGTCCGGCATGGCGCGGATACTGTGCGAAGCCGCCGCCCGCCCGCAAGCCGGAAAGAAGAGTGGGTCTGCAACAGGCTTAGCGGCCGATCCGCCGCTTGGGCGACAGCCGGTCGGACCCCGGCGCCGGCCCCGATCCGGCGCCGTCCGCTCCGGCGGTGACCACCAGCCGCGGCGCCTTGTTGAAGTTCATGGTGATCATCAGCGTCAGCGCGCCGTTGATCAGGTGCAGCATCTTGTCGGACGCCACCGGCAGGGGGATGCGTCGGCCCATGCAGTAGCCGACCAGCGCCGCCGTCACCTCGGTCTCGGGCAACCCCAGTTCGGTCACCGCACCGTTGTCGTCGGTGATGGTCAGACGGGTTTCGATGCCGGTCTGGTCCGGCCCTTCGGTCCGGTGGTAGGCCACCTTGGAGACGGTGCCGACCGGCAGCGTGTCCTTCACCCGGCGCCGGCGGTCCAGCACGGCCCGCACGACCTCCTGGTCGGTGAAGACCAGACAGCGAAGTTCCTTCATCCCAGGCCTCCACCCAAACCGGCATGCGGGCCGACATCTGAACTGGGTAGCCCGGATGTCCGCCGCAAGTCTGTACTGTCGGCTTTGCCACTGCCGCGTGCAATCGACAAATTTAAGCGAATTTAAGCGAAATTGTTTTTCTGCCCGGATTTGATGCCGGGACTCACTGCCGGGGCCGCCCGTCACGCACGCCCCGCGCGCGGCACAGCACCGCCTTCCCCTTGCTGGGGGTTGACCCGGATGGCAAATGCGGACAATGGAAGGACCGTTCGCCGACCAGTCTCCCGCATCCGTCAACCGGCTTCCTTTCCCCGGCGCCCCGTCTCAAGGAATTGGCTTTCATGTCGCAGACCGCTTCCAGCAACGATGTCCTCACCACCGATGTCGTCATCGTCGGCGCCGGCCCCGTCGGGCTGTTCGCCGTGTTCGAATGCGGCATGCTGAAGATGCGCTGCCATGTGGTGGACGCGCTGGACATGGTCGGCGGCCAGTGCACGGCGCTCTACCCGGAAAAGCCGATCTACGACATCCCGGCCCACCCCTCGATCGAGGCGGCCGACCTGATCGACCGGCTGGCGGAGCAGGCCGCCCCCTTCTCGCCCACCTACCATCTGGGCCAGCAGGTGGAAAAGCTGACCCGCCAGGACAGCGGGCGCTGGCTGGTGGAGACCAGCATCGGCACGAAGATCGACACCCAGGCGGTCGTCATCGCCGCCGGCAGCGGCGCCTTCGGCCCCAACCGCCCGCCGCTCGACGGGCTGGAGGCCTATGAGGGCAAATCGGTCTTCTACATGGTGCGCCGCCGCCAGGACTTCGCCGGCAAGAAGGTGGTGATCGCCGGCGGCGGCGACAGCGCCGTCGACTGGGCCATCTCGCTGGCCGACGTGGCGGAGCGCGTCTATGTCGTCCACCGCCGTCCGAAGTTCCGCGCCGCCCCCGAAAGCGTCGCCCGCATGGAAGCGCTGGTGCGCGAGGGGCGCGTCGAGATGGTGGTGCCCTACCAGCTGTCCGGGCTGGACGGCGCGGACGGCCGGCTGACCGCCGTGCGCGTCGCCACGCTGGACGGCGAGGAAAAGGCGCTGCCGGCCGACGCCCTGCTGGCCTTCTTCGGCCTGTCGATGAATCTCGGCCCCATCGCCGACTGGGGACTGGATCTGGAGCGCAGCCACATCGCGGTGGCCCAGCCCGGCTGCGGCACCAATGTGCCGGGCGTCTTCGCCATCGGCGACATCGCGACATATCCCGGCAAGCTGAAGCTGATCCTCTGCGGCTTCGCCGAAGCGGCCCAGGCCGCCCACGCCATCCGCCCGCTGGTCTATCCGGGCGAGGCGCTGCATTTCGAATATTCCACCTCGAAGGGCGTGCCGGGCGCCGCGTGATTGAAATGCCCTCTCCCGCCCCGGGAGAGGGAGGGGACCCACGAAGTGGGGAGGGTGAGGGGTGATCCAAGAATCCCGAAGCGCATGGCCCGGAAGCTCTGGCTTCGTGCCTATCCCCTCACCCGTCCCATGCTCTGCATGGGCCCCTTCCCTCTCCCGGGGCGGGAGAGGGAGATATTTCACCCCGCCCTCACCCCGTTTGCCGGTGCCCGCACCGGCATGATGCAGCGGACATGGGCGCTGCGGTAGCCGGGGCCGCCGGTCTCGTCCAGTTCCAGCCGGCCGCCATGCAGCTCCACCACGTTGCGGGCCAGCGAAACGCCGAGCGCCGCGGCTCCCTGCGGGTCGGCGTCGGGCGGGGCGGCGCCGCTGACCGACAGGGTGATGCTGCCGTTCAGCCGCTCGCCGGCAAGGCGGATGCGGCGGTCGGGCGGCGGGTTGCGGATGGCGCCCACCACCAGGGTGAACAGCGCCTGTTTCAGCCGCTTGCCGTCGCCCTCCATCTCGCCCAGCGCGTCCGGTGCCACCACCTCCAGCCGCAGCCCCTCGCGCCGTGCCCATTCGCGGGTCAGGCCGGCCACCGAGTCGAGCAGGTCGGGCAGGCTGATCGCCCCGCGCTCCAGCGTGGTGACGCCGGCCCCAAGGCTGGTCAGGTCGACCACGTCGTCGATCAGCTCCAGCAGGCGCTGGCCGGCCGCCAGCATGCTGCGGACATACTCCATCTGCCGGCCGTTCAGCTCGCCGAAATACTGGTTCGCCAGCACCTCGGCGAAGCCGATGATGCCGTTCAGCGGCGTGCGCAGATGGTGGGAGACGTTGGCGATGAACTCGCTCTTCAACTGGTCGGCGGCCTCCAGCGCGGCGTTGGAGGCGCGCAGCGCCGTCTCCAGCCGGGCGCCGTCGGTGACATCGAGATAGCTGTTCAGCACCGCCCCGTCGGGCAGCGGCAGGGTGGAGAACTCCACCACCGACCCGTCGCTGCGCTCCACCCGGCCGGAGCGGACGCTGCGCTCCAGTGTGGCGCCGATCAACTCCTCCTTCACCGCCTCCCAGGTGGCGGCCTCGCCCGGCCTGTCCGTCCCCCTGTCCGCTGACGCGATCTCCAGCAGCGGGCGCATGCGCTCGATGACGTCGGCGATGTGCGGTTCGCCATGCAGGTCGCCGTCCTCCAGATCCCAGATGCGGGCGAAGGCCGGGTTGGACAGCTTCAGCCGGCCGTCGCCGCCGAACACGGCGATGCCCTCCGCCAGATTGTCCAGCGTCTCCTGCTGCACCGCCATCAGGGTGTTGTAGGAGGATTCCAGCGCCAGCGTGTTGGTCACGTCCTCCAGGATGGTGATCAGCCCGCCCTGCGGATGCGGCGCCGCCAGATGGCGCAGCGTGGTGCCGTCCGGCAGGTGCAGCATCTCCTCCACCGGCTCGACCAGATGGGTGTAGCGGGTCAGCCGCTCGCGCTTGAAGGTCTGGTAGTCGGCATATTCCGGCAGGCGGCGGCGGGCGCGCAGCTCCTCCAGCAGTTCGGCGTTGGTCGGCTCGGTGCGCAGCCAGGCCTCGTCCAGGTCCCACAGCCGGGCATAGGCCTGGTTGAAGAAGGTCAGCCGGGTGTCGGGGCCGAAGATGGCGATGGCGGTGCCCAGCCGTTCCAGCACCTCGGCATGGGCGGTCAGGTGGCGGTCCAGCTCGCCGCGCAGCTCCTCCAGCGGGGTGAGGTCGAGGGCGTAGCCGACCGCCAGCGTGCCGCCGCCGTCAGTCAGCGGCAGCGGCGCCTCGGTCACCTCCAGCAGGCGGCGCTCGGTGCCGATCACGACGGGCGCGCGGTCGGACTGGGCGAAGCCGCCGTTGCGCGCCCGTTCGGCCAGCGCCCGGCCGGTGGCGGTCAGTTCCCGCCCCTCCGCCACCACCGTTTCGGGATCGCCGTCCACGGCGCGGGCATAGGCACGGTTGCACCAGGACAGCCGTAACGAGCGGTCGCGCATCCACACCGGCAGCGGCAGCGCGTCGGCCATCGCCTGCAAATCGGCAAGGCGGGAGCGCGCCGCCCCGGCCGCCTGTTCCTGACGCTGGGTGGCATCCTTGGCGGCGTCGCGGGCGACGGTCACGTCCTCGATCCACACCACGTCGCAGTGGGTGTCGCCCGCCCGTCCACGCCGGCCGGTCAGCACCAGCCGCCGCCCGTCGGGGGCTACCGCCTCGCAGCGGAAGGGCTCGCCATCGCGGCGCAGCCGGGCCAGGGCGGGGCCAAGGTCGGGCGCCGTCAGGGTAGCCAGAACATTGGCGTTGGGCGTGTCGGCGTTAAGCGGGGCGCAACCGGAAATGCCCAGCAGGGCCGCCGCCTCGTCGGACAGAAGGCACTCGCCCCGGTCGGTCCAGGCGCACCAGGGCTGCGGCGCTGCGGCCAGCATCGCCCGCCAGCGGTCGCGGTCTGTGGCGGCGTGATCGGCTTGGCGCCGGGGTTCCTTGTTCCAAAAGAAGCCAGCGAGACCGACCACGCTTTTCACCCCCGGGACTGCCGGTGCTTGGTGAATGCCCGGCTGAATCTGTCAAAATGATTCAAGATGCGCAGAGTAGTTCAGCCCTTTCCCACCGACAAGCGACACCCGCCGCCCTTGCGTCTTTTCGGATTGCCGTTCCCGTCCAGGTAGATTTCGCTCCGACACGTCCGGTCACGCCATGCTCTCTTCCGGGCTGGGCACCGTCTCTTTCGTGTGGCGCAGGGCGCAAATCGCCTTTTCGACCTCGGGAAAGGCCGCAGCCATGGCCTGGGCATGGCGGGCCATGTCGGTCTCGCGCCCCTCGACGACGGCGCGTTCGAGCGCCGTGCAGGCGGCGGCCAGCGCCTTCGCCCCGGCGGTCCGCGCCGCCCCGGCGGCCGAATGGGCGGCGGCCCGCGCCTCCTCGCGGTCGCCGGTGTCGAGCGCCTGCCGCACCCGCTCCAGCGTCGGGCGCGTCGTCTCGATGAAGAAGTCCATCATGTCGAGCGTGCCGTCATCCAGGCCGTCGCCCTCCATGCCGCCAAAAGTTTCGCGCACATGGTCGAGGTCGAGAACCGGAAGCGCCTCCTCCGCGGCGGCCGGAGCGGGTATCGGTGCGGGCGCCTCCGCCGGCAGGGGGTGGGCCTCCAGCCAGCGGCCCAGCACCTGGGACAGCTGCGCCAGCGTCACCGGCTTGGCGAGGTAGTCGTCCATCCCGGCGGCCAGACAGCGCTCCATCTCGCCGGATAGGGCATTGGCGGTCATGGCGACGATGGAGGTGCGCCGCCGTCCGTCCCGTTCCTCCGCCCGGATGCGGCGGGCCAGCTCGTAGCCGTCCATCACCGGCATATGGCAGTCGGTGACGATCAGCCGGTGCCGGCCGGCGCGCCAGGCCGCCAGCGCCTGCTCGCCGTCGGCCGCCAGCTCCGCCGCATAGCCGAGACGGCGCAGCTGGCGCAGTACGACCTGCTGGTTGGTCGGATGGTCCTCCGCCACCAGGATGGGGCCGTGGCCGGCCGAGTCCGCCGGTCCAGGCGCCGCGGCACCGGAATCGGCACCGCGTGCCGGTGGCGGGCAGGCCGGCTCCGCGCCGGCGGCATCCGGGGCCGCGCGGCCGGTCAGCGTGGCCGCGGCGCGGATCAGGGCGGCGCGGTGGACCGGCTGCACCAGTCCCGCCGCCAACCCGGCTGTCGCCCCGGGCGCGGTGTGGGGAGAGGCGACCGCCCCGCCGCCTGCCGTGCCGCCGCCTGCCGTCCGCCCGTCGCCGAGCAGGAGCCGCGGCAATCCCGGAGCGCAGGCGCCGGCCAGCGGGTCCAGCCGGCCGGCCAGCGCCGTCGTCGTCACCAGCAGCCCGAAGCCGCCGCGCCCCAGCTTCGATGCCGCGTCGGCCACCGAGGAGGAGACCGTCACCGCCGCTCCGCCCTGCTCCAGATAGCAGGCCAGCACCGCGCGCTGCACCTCGTCCTCGTCGGCGACGAGGACCGGCAGGCCGTCCAGCGGTGTGGAGGATGGCGACGGCAGGGAGTCCGGCGCACGCGGCAGTTCCACCGTGAACCAGAAGGTGGATCCGGTGCCCGGCATCGAGGAGACGCCGATCCGCCCGCCCATCCGCTCGATCAGCCGGGTGCAGATCGCCAGCCCCAGCCCGGTGCCGCCGAACCGGCGGGTGGTGGAGCTGTCAGCCTGGCTGAAGGGCTGGAACAGCCGGGCCTGCCCCTCCGGCCCGATGCCGATCCCGGTGTCCTCCACCGCCACATGCAGGCGGACATGGTCGGGCCGGACCGGGTTGGCGTCGTCGGGGGCGTCGTTGTCCGGGGGCGCGGTGCCGACGCGCAGCACCACCCGGCCGCGGTCGGTGAACTTGATGGCGTTGCCGGTCAGGTTGAACAGGATCTGGCGCAGCCGGCCGGAATCGCCGCGCAGCCGGTCCGGCACCGACCGGTCGATGGCGCAGATCAGCGCCAGCCCCTTCTGGTGGGCCTGGGGCGCCAGCAGGTCCGACACCCCCTCCACCAGATCGGCCGGGCGCAGCTCCAGCTCCTCCAGCTCCAGCTTGCCCGCCTCGATCTTCGACAAATCCAGGATGTCGTCGATGATCCGCAGCAAGGCCGCCCCGCTGTCGCGCATGGTCGAGACCAGCGTGCGCTGTTCCTCGTCCAGCGGAGTCAGGGCCATCAGCTCCAGCATGCCCAGCACGCCGTTCATCGGCGTTCGGATCTCGTGGCTCATCGTCGCCAGGAATTCTGCCTTGGACCGGGCGGCGATCTCCGCCTGCTCCTTGGCGCTGCGCAGAGCCTCCTCCGCCTGCTTGCGCGCGGTGATGTCGTAGCTCCAGGCCAGCACCGCCGGCTCGCCCTCGAAGCTGGTGCGCTGGAGCGTCTGCAGGGCCCAGACCCGGCTGCCGTCGGGGCGGTCGACCGCCACCTCGGCATCGCGCACCAGCACGCCGCCGCTCTCCGCCTCCCAGTCCTGGCCGGTTCCGCCCCGGCTGATGCTGGCTCCGGGCAGGGCCAGCGCGTGGCGGCTGCCGACGAAATCCTCCAGCGGCCGGCCGGCCAGCTCGGCGGCGCGGGCGTTGGCGAAGGCGACGGTGCCGTCGGCGCGGCCGATGGAGACGCCGACCGGGCTCTGTTCCAGGATGGTGCGCAGCCGGCGCTCGCCGTCGGCCAGCGCGCTTTCCCGGGCGCGGATGGTGGTGACGAAATAGGACAGCGCCCGCGCCATCTCGCCGATCTCGTCCCGGCTGCCGGACGGGGTGGCGGCGGGCAGGTCCAGATGGGACAGCGGATCGGGCATCGTGCCGGGCATAAGGCCCGGCGTCGGACCAAGCTTTCCAGCCGGCCCGGCCGTCTCCACCGCCTGCATGGCGCTGCGCAGGCGGCGCAGCCGCGCCACCACGTTGCGGTGGATGTAGGCGAAGATGGCGGCAGCACCCAGGATCGACAGCACGGCCATGGCGATCACCGCCCGCTCGCCGTCGCGGATCACCCGCTCGAACTCGCCGGACCGATGGGCGACATCCTGCTCCACCGCCAGAAAATAGTCGGACACGATGCCGACCAGCTGGTCGGAAACCGCCTGATTGCGCGCGGCCGACCGCTTGATCGACCGTTGCAGCGACAGCTCCGCCTCGCGCAGGGAGAACAGGGGCGAGCGGCCGAATGCCTGCTCCACCAGTTCGCGCTGCAACGGCTCCAGTCGGGCGGCCTGTTCGGCCGGCAGCAGGGCCAGCGCCTCCGCGGCATTGTCCAGCGCGGTGCGGGTGTCGGCCTGGAGACGGTCCAGCTGGCTGTCGCGGTCGGCGCGCAGCGCCGCCAGCAGCGTGGTCGCCGCGCCGGTCAGCTCACGGCGCCAGCGTTCCAGCGCCTCGCGGCTGCGCTCCGCCGCCTCTGCGTCCGGCAGGCCGGCGCGCAGCTCCATGGTCCAGGCGCCTTCGGCCTCCTGCGACTCGGCGGCGCCCAGCCGGCCGGTCAGGGTGGCCAGCGCCTGGGCGCGGGTGCTGGTCTCGGCGGTCAGGGCCAGCTGCTGCCGGACCTGGGAGTTCAGGGTCAGCAACGTGCCGACCAGCTCGTTCTTGCGGCGGTCCAGCTCGCCCAGATCTGCAAGATTTTCTGCCCGACTGTTTTCCGCCCTGTTGCTTTCGGCGCGGCCGTTGTCCGTCCTGCCGCCGGGCTGATCGGCGAAGCGCACGGCGCCGCCATGGGCGATCAGCCGGGCCATCAGCTGCTCCAGCCGGACGATCTGGTCGCCCATCCGCGCCATCACCGCTTCGCGCGCGGTCTGGTCCTGGGCGGCGACCAGGGCGGGGGCGATGGCGGCGACGGCACCGCTCTGCTGCACCAGCTGGGCGGCGGCGACCAGCCCCGGCACCTTGGCGGTGGCGATCTGCTCGTACCCCTGGTGGAAGCGGGAGAACAGCGAGACGGCGACGACGCTGGTCGCCGCGGCCAGTCCGCCAATGACCGTCAACCCCGCCAGGATGCGGAACGCCACGCTCCGCCCCAGATTGAGCCCCAGCTTCCGCCCCAGGTTCAGCCGGGGACCCCGCATGCCCACC
>NZ_WHOS01000009.1 GCF_013340935.1 Azospirillum melinis
GGAAACCCACCTCTAAACCAGAGCTCCCTTGAGAGCCGTGACAGACCATCACGTCGATAGGAGGCATGTGGACGGGCGGCAACGCCTGAAGCTAAGCCTTACTAATCGCTCGATCGGCTTGATCTCTCACCGGGCGCCATGCACAGCGGCAAGCCGCTTCATGGACGATCTGAAGACGCATCCCGTCACTTGAAACTCGATTTTATCGCGATCAGCGAAAAGGCCGCCTCCCTTGTGGGAAGGCGGCCTTTTCGCGTTTGGAATTCGGGCTCTTCGTTTACTCACCCAACCCCTTGAAGCCCATGTCGCTGTCGGCAATTGTGACGAACCAGTTCTTCGGATCGCCCACCGTGCCGGCCAGCTCCGGCTGGTCGAGAGCGGGCCGTACCATCATGCGGGTCGGCGTGCGCAGGCCGTTCTTCAGACAGAGGAAGCCCATCATCGACAGCGGCCGCGCCGCCTGGGCGTTCAGCGTCCGGCACATCAGCGCAACCATACCCTCCCGGCGCGCCAGTTCGGTCATCAGCGAGAAGGCCGCCATCAGCCAGCCCGGCCGGGCCAGATAATCGCAGACCACGCCGACCGGTTCACCCTTCCAGTGGTCGACCCGCAGCACGACATAGGCCAGAACGGTCTCGCCGCGCATGACGTAGAAGCGGCGGAAGCGGTCGGCCTGCGGGGACAGGTCGAAGCGCCAGTTCAGGAAGGCCCAGTCACGCCGGGCGATCACCGAATGCTGCGGCGACGCCGCCTCCCAAAGGTCGTCGACACGGTAGTCGAATCGATCGATCTCCACCAGCCGGGCGCCGAGCAGCTTGGCCGAGAGTCCGTAGCCCATCGAGGCCGACGCCAGCGCCGGCTTGCCCACCCTGGCGACCAGCTTGGCCAGCCCGCCGCCATAAGGGCTGACGCGCAGGCAGCGCAGCGGATCGATCACCCGCAGATATGTGGGCACGTTGCCGAGGTCGAGCCAGCCGCCACGCTTGTAGGATTTATAGGCGGCCTCCGTCATTGACAGCGACACGGAAAGGTCGCTGGCTGCGGAATGGGTCTCCGACAGCGCAGGGCCGACGCCACGCAGGCGCCATTCCGGTGCGACCATCAGGTCGATCGCCCAGGAGGCCCGGCGGTTGCGCTCGCCCACCTTGAGGGCGAAGGGAATACCGCCCTGCTGGCCGACCACCGCCCCGTTGCGCTTGCACAGCCAGAGCTGCGGTCCCTCATGCTCCCGCTCCGGCGGCTCTTCGAACAACCAGTGGAAATGGTCAGGGCACAGCTGGATTGCTTCGGCCCCGAAATGCGCGCGCTGGAATGCCTCCAGGGAGGCGTGGTCGCCCGGTTCGTACCGGGCGACGCCACGTTGCTTCCAGTCGATGACGCTCATGCCTCATCCCCGACGGACACCGGCTGCACCAGATGGGCATCGCGCAGGATGCGGGCGGAGGTGCGGCGCTTGGCGGTGATGTCCTTGTAGACGCGGTGGACCTGCTGGACGGTCAGGTTCAGCGCCTCTGCGGCTTCCTCCTCGCTGGCGCCGCGACCATAGGCGCAGAGCGCCAGATCCAGCTTGTCGTAGGGCAGGGCGTAGTAGAATTCCTCCTGCGACTGCGGCAGCGTGTAGGTGTCGGTGCTGGGCGATTGCGCCTGGATTTCCGCCGGCAGGCCGAGATAGGCGGCCATCTGGTAGACCTGCGACTTGTAGAGATGGGCGATCGGCTTGAGATCGGCCAGACCGTCGCCGCCGCGCACAAAGAAGCCCAGCTCATATTCCAACCGGTTCGGCGTGCCGAGCACGGCGTAGTTCAGGCGGTCGGCATGGGTGTATTCGACCGTCTTGCGCATGCGCTGCTTCAGGTTGGTGGCGGCGACGACGTCGAGATAGACGTCCACCGGCATGCGGCTGGTCTGGCGCTCGCCGTCCGGCGATTCGACGGTCAGGGTGAAGTAGTTGACGCGGTCGGCGTCCAGCAGGTTGCCGGCCAAGCCGATCTTCTGCTTCCAGCCCGGACCGAATTCCGGGAACAGCCGGCGGATGGCGTTGTCGCGCCGTTCGTAGCAACCGAGCGCCTCCAGCGGGCCGGTGATGTTCTCCATCACCGGGGTGACGCCGAGATGCTCGCAGAGCAGGGTGCCGAGGCGGGTGCTCTTCGGCGAGTTTTCCTTTTCCGGCATCAGGATGCACAGCACGCGCTCCGGACCGAGGGCGCGGACGGCGAGCGTGGCGCAGACCGAGCTGTCGATGCCGCCGGAGACGCCGAGGACGATGCCCTGGCGGCGCAGATCATGGGCGACGATGCGTTGGATGGCGTCTTCGATCTCGCGAGCCGCGGCCGCGCAATCCAGATCGAGGGCCTTGGAGTCGAACGAGGTGAGGGCGTTCAGCATGGTCACGGTTCCCAATGGGGGTTGATGCATCGTCTGTCAAAAAAGGGCGCGGCGATCAGGCCGCGGTGGGCTGAGGTGCGGCGATCCGGGTGTCGTCGCCCAGATCCTCCAGCACGTGAATTTCGGCGCGGTCCAGGGTGGCCCGCTGGTCGCGGATGCTCTGGGGCAGTTCGTCCTGGACGTAGTGGGCAAGCATCTGCAGGGTCAGCGTACCGACCAGCGCCATCTCCTCCCGCTCGCCGGCCATGCGGCCGTTCTGGCGATGGGCCTTGTCGGCCAGGGCCGAGACGGCCGCGGCGTCGGTAAGGCCGTAGCGGGCGAGGGCTTCCGGCGACAGCAGGTCGCGGACATAGTCCGGGGCGCCGTCGCCGAACAGGGCCGTGGTCATCGGCGCCCGGTAGGGCCGCTTCGGCCGCTGGAAGATCTCGGCCGGCAGATGGCGGGCGGCCAACCGGCGCAGCGCCAGCTTGTCGCGCAGGCCCAGCATCTTCACCCGGTCCGGCAGGGCGGCGCACAGGTCGTCCACCGCCGGATCGAGGAAGGGGTAGCGGACTTCGATGCTGTTCGCCATGGCGACGCGGTCGCCCTGGGCCGACAGCAGGTAGGGGGTCATGAAGGTGGCGATCTCCGCCCACTGGCTGCGTGCCAGCGGCGACCAGCGCGACCAGCCATCCGGCAGGTGGGCCGCCACATGCGCCTCGAAGGCGGCATCGTCGGCGGTGGCCTGGACGTCGGCGGACAGCAGGCGCTGCGACCAGGCGGTGTTCCGCCAGCGGGTGCGGTGGGCGTAGAAGGTCTCGTCCGTCTCCATCATCCCGCGCTTGAAGAAGGCCTGCCACAGCGGGCTGTCCTTCTGGCCGTTGACGGCGGCGAAGGGATGGACGCGGCCCAGCAGCTTCGGCCGCGCCTTGCTGTCGGGCTGACGCGCCCAGAAGCGGCGGACCTTGTCTTCCTTGAAGATGTCGTAGCCGGCCAGCCACTCGTCGGCACCCTCGCCGGACAGCACCACGCGGATGCCGCTCTCGCGCACCAGACGCGACAGCAGGAACAACGGGGCAGGGGCGGTGCGGACCAGCGGCGTTTCGCCATGGCGGATGACGTCGGGCAGGGCGGCCTGGATGTCCTGCGGGCTGCAGAGGATGTCGTGATGCTCGGTCCCGACATGGCCGGCGACCAGCCGCTGCTGCGGCGTCTCGTCGAAGCCGGCGTCGGTGAAGCGGACGCCGAAGCTGTGCATGTGGGTGGTGTCGAGTTTGCGGGCCAGCGCCGCGATCACCGAGCTGTCGAGCCCGCCGCTGATATAGACGCCGACCGGCACGTCGGCGCGCAGCCGCAGCCGGATGGCGTCGAGCAGCTTCTCCTCCAGCCGGTCGGCGGCATCGTCCAGCGACAGCTTGGCCAGCGACGGATCGGTCGCGAAATCGGGCTGCCAATAGCGGTCGACATGCAGCGCCAGCGCGGAGTCGACGCGGATCGCGGTGGCGGCCGGCACGCTCTCCACCCCAGCGAAGACGCTGCCGTGCGGCGCGGTGCTCCAGTGGGTGAAGACCTGGGCGAGGCGGACCGGATCGAAGGCCGGATCTACCCGGCCGCCGCCGAACAGCGACTTGGCTTCCGACGCGAACACCAGATGGTCGCCGCGGCGGGCGTAGAACAGCGGCAGGATGCCGAGCCGGTCGCGGACCAGCCACAGCTCGCGCCGCGTGGTGTCCCACAGGCAGATGGCGAACTGGCCATTCAGCTTGGCCCAGGTGGCGGGGCCGTATTCCTCGAATGCGTGGACGATCACCTCGGTGTCGGTCTGGGTGTAGAAGCAGTGGCCGCGCGCCTCCAGCTCCTGACGCAGTTCGACATGGTTGAAGATCTCGCCGTTGAAGCTGATCCACAAGGTACGGTCTTCGTTGTGGATCGGCTGGAAACCGCCGGCCAGACCGACGATGCTGAGACGCGCATGGGCAAGCCCGATCCGGTCGTCACGATAGAAACCGTAACCGTCCGGGCCGCGATGGCCCAGCATGGCGATCATGCGCTTCAGCTCGTCCAGACCGGCCGGTTCGGCACGCGATCCTGCGAGAACTCCGGCGACACCACACATGAGCGTGCTCTCTGTCCTGGGGTGGGTAGTGTTTGTGGTGGTTCTCTGTATGGGAAGCGTTCCGCTCCCGTCCTGCCCCTTCCCCGCTATGCGGGGGAGCGGACGGATGCCGCCGCCGGACATGCCGGCGTGCCGATTTCCTCCACCAGTTCCGCCCGCCGGATTTTGCCGGAGTCGGTCTTCGGCAGGCTGTCGCGGAACTCGATGAATTTCGGCACGAGGTGGCTTTCCAGCCGGCCGCGGCAATGCTGGCGGATCGCCGCTTCCGACAGGGTCGCACCGTCACGGGCGACGAGGAAGGCCTTGACCGCCAACCCGTCGGCATCGTCGGGAACGCCGATCACGCAGGCTTCCAGCACACCTTCCAGCTCGTACAGCGCGTTTTCCACTTCCTTGGGGCTGACCTTCTCGCCACGGCACTTGAAGACGTCGTCCTTGCGGCTGACGAAGTAGAGGTGCCCCTCGGCGTCCTGGGTGAACAGGTCGCCCGTGAACAGCAGGGTCTCACCCTGCGGGCCGCGGCGCAGGCGGCGGGCGGTCTCCTCCGGCCGGTTCCAATAGCCGCGCATCACATTGGCCCCTCGTACCACCAGTTCGCCGACCTGGCCGGGAGGAAGGCGGCTGCCCTCCTCGTCGGCGACGAAGGCTTCGCAGTTGGGGATGGCGCGTCCGACCGAAGCCGGCTTCAGGTCCAGTTCGGCAGGATCGAGCGTGCTGATCCGCGTGCAGCACTCGGTCATGCCGTACATTGAATGGAAGACGGCCTGGGGGAAGCGTTCGCGCAGCCGGTGGAGATGGGCGGCCGGCAGCGGGGCGGCGGCGTTGGTCAGGTAGCGAAGCGAGCCGAGATCGGCGGTCTTCACCGCTTCCAGCCCCAGCAGGGTGGAGAAGACGGTCGGGACGCCGGGCAGGCCGGTGACGCGGTGCCGCACCATCCGCTTCAGTGTTTCCATCGGGAAGGCGAAGGAGCGCTCCAGCACCAGGGTGAAGCCGACGCGGGCGCCGGTCAGTACCTGGGACAGGCCATAGCCGAAGGTCAGCGGCAGGACGCACATCACCACGTCGTCGGGGGTGTTCCCGAGATAGGTGGAGATCGCCCAGCTGGTGTTGACGTAGTTGGCGTGGGTGAGCATCACGCCCTTCGGCCGGCCGGTGGTGCCGGACGTGTACATGATGGCCGCCAGGTCCTGGTCGATCAGGCCCGGCTCGGCCGGCTGCCGGTGCTGTGCGGCCAGCGCGTCGGCATAGAGCAGGCCGGTGGCACCGTCGGGCAGGCCGGCGCCCACCCAAAGCACCGTCGGCGGCGTCTCCACCGTCTCCAGCGCCGGCAGGATCTGCCGAGCCAGAGCGGCCGGGGCAAGCAGGACCCGGATGCCGGCGTCGGCCAGCAGATAGGTCAGCTTGTCGGCCTTGGTGGAGGGGTTGACGGGCACGAACACGCCGCCGGCCTTCAGCGTGCCGAACAGGCCGGCGACATATTCGATGGAGTTCTCCAGCATCACCGCGACGCGGTCGCCGCGGGCAATCCCCGCCGACTGGAGCGCGCAGGCGACGGCGTCGCTTTCACGGTCCAGCTCGGCGAAGCTGCGGCGGGCATCCCCGGCAATCAGCGCGGTGCGGGAGGGATCCCGCTTGGCCGTCTCGCTGAGGAACTGGTGAACCAGATGGGCCATGGTGATGTCCTTCTTCGCCCGTCTTTTGGCCGCTCGCATTCCCGCTGCCCTTGGGATCAGGCGGCGTTGCGCAGTTCCTGCTTGCGGCCGACGAAGGCGGCGATGCGGTCCACCGATTCCAGGTTGTCGGCGACCATGTCGTCGTCATCCACGGCAATGCCGAAGCGCTCTTCCAGGAAGGCGACGACGTGCATGATGCCGGTGCTGTCGATGATCCCCGATTCCAACAGGGATTCGCTGTTGTCGAAGCCGGAGTCCTTGCCGAGCAGGAAATTCTCCACGATGAAGGCGCGGATTTCCGGCAGGGCGGGAGCGGTCAGGGTCGTGTCGGTCAGGGTGGCGGTCCGCATGTCTCTGAAAACTCCTGCTGGGTTCGGTCGACTTGGGTTGTCGTAAAGGGGGTGTCGTAACGGGGGTTCGGTCGGGAAGCCGGTCGGTCTGAACGGGGAGCCGGGTGTTCGGCCGGGACGCTGTTGGGAGTAGGTCCGGCTACCCCCTGTCATGTGTCCCGCTGTGTTCCGGCTCCTTGTTCTCGCATCCGCCTGATATGCAATTTTATTGTGATGCTCGCGGTGGTTTGCGAGGGCTCAAAGGATAGGAGTGGATTGAAGTCTGTGGTTAGCCACTCTGTTGTCCCGTAATAGAGCTTGTCGCGGGACGCTTGACGTTCGTCTTGGCGCCGGCGCTTGCGGTCATACGCCTGCCGACTTGGGTTTTACCATCGAACCTGTCCATTCGGGCGTTGCCCCATTGGCCGAATCGCCGGTGTTCGCGGCCTTGCGCTTGCGCAGCCAGGCCGGGATGCCGGTCAACTGGACGCTCAGCCACTCCACGGTGGCATCGTCGGACACCGGGAAGGCCTTCAACCGCAAGGGATCGCTGGAGGCGTCGTTGAAGCCGGGGTCGATGGTGCGGGCCGTGCGGTAGCCGGCACGCCGGATTTCCTCCACCTCGCGGTCGCTGAAATCGCCGTTGGGGAAGGCGAAATGGCGGCAGGACCGGCCCAGCGCCTCCTCCAGCTCGGCACGGCACAGGGCGATCTCGTCGGAGCAGCGGTCGTCGTCGCATTGCAGAAGGATCGGATGGGTGCGGGTGTGGGCGCCGTAATCGGCCACATCGGTCATCCGCGCGATCTCGTCCCAGGTCATCGCCTGCCGGTCGTCGCCATCCTTGTCGGGATCGTTGCCGGCCTCGGCCAGCAGGCGGCGGCGTTCCGGGTCGGGCACGCGCTTCAGTCGCTCCACCCCGATGCTGTCGGCGGCGGCGGTCTTCCACCAGTAGGGACGGGCGGTGCCAACGATCTGGCTGCACAGGTAGATTGTCGGACGCAGGTCGAATTCGCGGAACAAAGGCGCCAGCGCCGTGTTGTTCCGGTGCCCGTCGTCGAAGGTGATGACCAGCGGATAATCCGGCAGCTTGTCCCAGCGGCCGGTCTCCATCGCGGTGGCGACGGCATCGAGCGTGGTGAAGCCGTAATGCTTGGCGTACCAGCGCAGATGCTCGCGCAGCACCTCCGGGGCCGGATCGTGGTAGACGACGATGGTGACCGCGTTCCGCGCCTTCAGGAACCGCTGCATCGCACCGAATCCCGACCAGCGCACCAGATTGGCAATGGCGTTTTTCATGGTGCCCCTTCCTTCATGTCGATGCTCCCGGTTCGGGCCTGGGCCAAGGTCTGAGCCTGGGCTCGATCTGCCTGAACCCCTGCCTGAACCGGGAGAGGCCTGCCGCTTCTCGGGTCAGCCGGTGGTGCTCTTCGAATGGCCTGCCGGTCCGGCGGCCGGAACCGGTCCGGCGGGAACGGCGGGCGACGTGCTCAGGCTGCCGCGTGCGTTGCGGCGGTAGATCTCCAGCAGCCGTTCGCGGAACACGGCGACGTCGAACTGGCGCTCCCAACGCGCGCGGGCACCGGCGCTGAGGTTGCGGCGCAGGGTGCGGTCGTCGATCACCCGCGCCAGCGCATCGGCCAGCGCCGCCACATCGCCCGGCGGAACGAGCAGTCCGGTCTCCCCGTCGGCGATGGCGTCCGGGACGCTGCCGACCGGGGTGGCGACGATGCTCAGTCCCTCCGCCATCGCCTCCAGAACGGACATCGGCAGGCCTTCGAACATCGACGGCTGCACCAGCACATGGGCGCCGGCCAGTTCGCGCCGGCAGCCGGCCTGATCCAGCCAGCCGGTGAAGCGCACGCGGTCAGCGATGCCCAGTTCCGTCGCGAGGCTGCGGTAGGTTTCCAGATCGCCGTCCCCGGCGATGGTGACCTGCCAGTTGCGGTCGCGGCAGGTGGGGGACGCCAGCGCGTTCAGCAGGACGTCGATGCCTTTCAGCTTGATCAGCCGGCCGAGGAACAGCAGGCGGACCGGGCCGGCGAAGTCCTCTTCCGCATCGTCGCGCACCGGCGGCGATGCCGGACCCGGCACGGCGTTGTGCAGCAGGGTGGTGCGCTGGCGCGCCTCGGGCCCGAAGGCCTCGGCCACCCAGTCGCGCCAGAACTCGCCCAGCACGACGATCTCGCTGGTCATCGCCATCATGCGGCGGATCGCCCAGCGCATCACCGGACCAGCGTCCTTGAACTGCTTGGGGAAGCGACCGCCATGCAGATGCAGGATCACCGGCACACCGAAGGTGCGTGCCATCGCGATCAGGATGCCCTTGCGCAGGACACTGCCGTATTCCGCCATATGGATGTGGACGAGATCGGCCTTGCCGGCGGCAAAGCAACCGGCAAGCCGCGCGGTCGCCCGCGCGAAATAGAGGGGCATCAGGTGGAATTTGCCGGGGCCGTAGCTGTCGATCACCTCGAACTTCACGTCCGGACAATTCTGCCGGAAATCGGTCGTGAAGTTGTCGACCACACGGCCCATTCCGCCTTTCTCCTGGGTGCCGCCGGGGGAGACGATATAGATCATGTCCGCTCCTGATCCTTTCCCGGCCCGCCTTTCCTGCGTTGCGCCCCGGCTTTTACCGTATGACGTCCGTCTTTCGACGGCTGCGGCGGGCTTGTTATGTTTTCGGCCTCTGTTCCTTGCCGGCCCGACGATCAGGCCGTGACAGGTGCGTCGCGGTGCGGCCGATGGGCTGCCGCCCTTTGGAACGCGCCGCAGCCGGAGGCCGGGCGGCGTTCACGTGCAAGTTTACGCGATGCAGCATCCGCACGCTGTGGAGCGACCGAACGGGTTGGCCTGCCGGTATGGTTACCCAACCTGTGCATGTGCATCTCCCTTTCGGCTATGCCCGCATTGATTGTTTTCTAATCCGATCATCGACATTTGCGTGACCATGGCCTACCGCCGTTTGGAGGCGGTGGCGGCCGATCCGGCCAGCTTGTCCAAGTCTCCGGAAAGCTCGACGGCGCCGCGGTCCAGCTCCTGATAAATCGCCAGAAGCGATTTGGCGTAGGCGTCGATGACGAACTGTTTCAGGAACAGGCGGCGCCCGTTCTCCGCGAGCCGGCGATAGAGGTCCGGATCTTGTCCGACCTCGATGACGGCATCGGCCAGGGCGCCGGGGTCGTTCACCGGGATGATCCGGGCGGTTTCGCCGTCGGTCAGCACCTCCGGGATCGATCCCACCGGCGTGGTGATGACCGGCAACTGCGCCGACAGCGCCTCCAGGATCACCATGGGCAGCCCTTCATGGGTCGAGGGCAGCAGCAGCATGTCGTGCGACCGGATGTGCGCATGCGCTTCCTCCCGGCCGATCCAGCCCAGGAATCGGCATTCCTCCGCGACCCCCAGTTCGGCGGCCATGGCGCGGTAGCCGTCGACATCGCCGCCGCCGCCGATGGTCACCCGGAAGGGTTGGCCGCGCTCCTTCAGCAGCGCACAGGCGCGCAGCAGCGTGCCGATGCCCTTGCGCTCGGAGAGGTTGGCGAGCACCAGCAGGGACAGGACGGCGCCCGGCTCCGGCGGTTTCGGCGTGCCGAGGTCAGCGCCGACATCCGGCACGGCGTTGTAGAGCACCCGGATCTTGCGGGGATCGGTGCGGACCGACTGGACCAGGAAGTCGCGCCAGTTGTCGCCCAGCACCACCACCCGGCCGCAGCGGTTGAACAGCCAGCGGCTGATGCCGCGGGCGAACATGCCGCCTTCGAAGAACTCGACGAAGGAGGCGCCGTGCAGGTGGACGACGGTCGGGCAGGACATCAGCCCCGACACCAGCTGGACCGCCGCCTTGCGCAGGAAGCTCGCACGCTCCGACACGTTGATGTGCACGACGGAGGCCCGGCGGCGGGCCAGGATCCAGCCCAGTTTTGCCAGGGTTACGCCGAGATATAAAGGTGACAGCAGAACGCTACCGGTACCGCGGGTATCGAGGATGATGGAGCGGGTCGTGCCCGACCTGTCGAACTGGTCGACCACATAGCCCGTCATGCGGCCGATGCCGCCACCGCCGTCGAGTGCGCCCGGCGTCGCGAACACGACGACGGTCCGGGTGGGCGCATCCGGTTGGCCGGTGGGGGTGCGGATGTCGTTGGTGCTGTCCATGGGCGTCGGGGTCCTTTTCGTGCTCAGGCAGCGTCGGACGCGGAGAACAAGGCCTGCCGCAGGCGGCGGCGCAGGCCGACCGGCATCAGCGAATGCATGGTGAAGGTGGCGAGAGCCATCGGCGTCGGCTGGCCATCGCGCAGCGCCGAATTCAGGATCCGCCAGCGCGTGCCGGCGGTGCGGGCCGCCTGCTCGCCGCCGGTCGCCTGCAACAGCAGGCTGGCATAGGCGCGCGGCGACAGGTGGTCGCGCATCGACTCGGCCCATTCCAGCGCCTGGTTGATGTTGTGGCAGGTCGACAGGGTGACGCGGTTGTTTTCCTCGGTGTAATGGACGGCCATCACGTCGGGGATGTGGATCAGCGCCACCCCGTCGATCCGACCGCAGGTGATCAGCCATTCCCAGTCGTCGAAGCGGGATTTGGGGACCGGGTTGCGCAGCAGCAGCGCCTTGGGTGCCAGCAGCGTGGTGGTCGGGGCGAAGGTCTCGCCCTTGAACAGGCCGCGGCGGACGAACAGGTAGTCGCCGATGGCGTCGGCCGGGGTGGCGAGACGCCGGGGCCAGGCGAAGGTGCCGCGGGCGGTCACCACCTGGCAGCGGCAGCTGACGATGGGGAAGCGGATGCCGGCCGGGCGGCCCGCCATCTGCAACTCCACCTTCTCCGGCATCCAATGGTCGTCGTCGTCAAGGAAGGCGATCCAGTCGCCCCGTGCGGCGCGCACGCCGATATTGCGGGCTTCAGCGGCGCCGTGGTTCGTCTCAAGTTCCATCACGGTCAGCCGCGGATCGGCCAGTGTCGCCAGATGCGAGGCCGTGGCCGGATCCGGCCCGTCGATCACCACGATGACGTCAAGGTCGCGATAGGTCTGGTCGAGCGCGCTGCGCACCGCCCGCATCACCATGTCCGGGCGGTTGCGGGTGGGGATCACGACCGTAACCTGATTGTTGGTCGCCTGTTCGCTGTTTGCCGGGCGGTTGCTGCTTGCCGGCTCGTTCTTCGGGCTCATGGGTCTGCCTTCGGTCGAAGGGAAATGGGAATGGTGGCAGAGGAGAAAGGACTGGAGCGCCCTGCCGCTACTGCCTGGAGAGCGGGCCGGGATAGGGGCCGGCATAGGCGGTCCGCCCGGCGTAAGCGGGGGACGGGACGCCGGCGGCGTTCCGGCGCAGTCGGTGCTCTTCGGCCGCCCGGTCGTTCAGCAGACGCTGCCAGCGGCTCTGCTGGATCAGTCGGACGACGGCTATGGTGGCGATCACCCAGTTCATCGAATGGCGTTCGGCGAACACGCTCTCGGACACCGAAACCGCCAGCAGGGCGCAGCCGACGGCGAAGGCCCAGGCGGCCTCGGGCCGGCTGTTGCCGTAGCGGGCGGCGAAGAAGCCCTGGAACAGCATGCGGCCCAGCACCGCCACCACCAGCGCGACACCGACGAGGCCGAGGTCGAGCGTCAGCTCCAGCCAGCCGCTGTGGGCCGAGGTGATGCCCCAGTCGCGGGTGAAGCTGGAGCCCGGTCCGTTGAAGCCGGACCAGTAGGCGGCATAGCCGTAGCCCTGGAGCGGCCGCTCGCTGACCGAGTGGACGATGTGTTCCCACAGCACGGTGCGGCCGGTCAAAGTCGGATCACGGCCCAGCGCGTAGAGCACGTCGTACCAGAAGGTGGCGCCGGCGGTGACCATGATCACCAGCAGGGCCAGCAGCAGCGCCATGGTGGGCGCGAAGTTGCGGATGCTGCCGCGCAGCATGGTGGTCGACAGCAGAGCAACCGACACCAGGACCGAGGTCACAAGGCCGGTGCCGGATCGGCTCATCACGATCAACAGCATCGCCAGCAGGATCAGCGGCCGGGTGAGCCAGCGGCCCATTTCCTTCTGCCAGTCCAGCCAGACCAGCGCCAGAACCAGCCAGACCATCATGCGGCCGGTCACGTTCTTCTGGAAGAACACGCCCTTCCAGGCGCCGACATGCTGCGCGCTGTCCAGACCGATGGTCGGCATCGCGAAGATCATGAAGAAGGAGACGAACATCAGGAACGACAGCCCGACCACCAGCAGCCGCATGATCTCCGGGAAGCGGAAGCGCAAAGCGAGCCAGATGCCGAACACCGTCGTGAACATGAAGGCGATCGACCGGCGCAGTGTGATGTCCGGGAACAGCGACCACAGCGCGGTCAGGAAGGCGAAGGCGATCATGGCCGTCAGCGCCGGGCTGGCGAAGGGTATCTGGAAGGCGATGGCCGGCCGCAGTGCGATGGCAGCCAGCACCAGAACATAAAGGCCGCCATACAGGATGGTGACGCCGGCCGATTCCAGATCGCCCGCCAGCGGGTCGCCGCCGGTCAGCATCAGCGGAAGCACCGAGCCTCCGAAGGCGATGATGCCGATGACGGCGATGGTTTTTTCCAGAAAATCCAGGATTTTCATCGGCTTTCCCTTAGGCTGCCGTACCGTGTTCGGCTGTGCAGCACTGAAGATGCGGATGCCACCCCTCATCTCGTAGCCGGGCGGTGGCATTAGACCGAAGGAGGCTGGGCCCGAAAGGGGTAGCCGCTTTCGCGTCACCCCCTCCCTTTGCCGCCCGAAAAAGGGAATGGACCCTAAGGATTCCAATAAAAAGACCCCCGCGCGGGTGGCGCGGGGGTCCGGCTGGCATCCGGTTCGGGGAGAGGGCCGGTTACGACCCGTCGCCCTTCAGGACCATCACGGCGGTCTTGCAGAGGATGAAGAAGTCGAACAGCAGGCCGCAGTTACGGACATAGAAGACGTCCATCGCGACACGCTCCTGGAAGGTGGTGCGGTGGCGCCCCGACACCTGCCAGTAGCCGGTCAGGCCCGGACGGACGGTGCCGATCACCGCGGCGGAGTCACCTACCTCCGGCAGTTCCTTCGGCATGTAGGCGCGCGGGCCGATCAGGCTCATGTCGCCCATCAGGATGTTCCACAGCTGCGGCAGCTCGTCGAGCGAGGTCTTGCGCAGGAAGCGGCCGAGCGGGGTGATGCGCGGGTCGACCGTCAGCTTGTGGTAGGTCATGTACTCTTCGCGGGCGACCGGGTCGTTCGCCAGCAGATGCTGCAGCTGCTCTTCCGCATCGACATGCATGGAGCGGAACTTCAGCAGGTCGAAGGTCTGCTTGCCGCCGGCCCAGCGCTTCTGGCGGAACATGACCGGGCCGGGGCTGTCCAGCCGGATGGCGACGGCGAGACCCAGCATCAGCGGCGCCACCAGGACCAGCAGGATCGCCGACAGGACGATGTCCATGGCGCGGCGGATGCGCAGGTAGCCGGTCGGCGGACGGACGCTGACGCGCAGGGCCAGCGAACCGTGCAGGTTGTGGTACGTCGCGTCGACGGCGCTGACGTTGCCTTCGCCCAGCACGCAGTAGACTTGACGGAAGGGCAGGGTGCGGACCAGGCCGGTCAGGTCGTTGCCGTGCCGGCCCATGTCGGCGACGATGGCGGCACTTGCCTGGCCGGCGACGGCGGGCGACTTCGCCAGCAGCTCCACCGGACCCATCACCGGCAGGCCGGCGACGCGGGTCTGCCACAGGCTGTCGTCGTCATCGACGAAGCCGACCGGCCGCATGCCGAGCCAGGGAAGGCGCTGCAGCTTCTCGGCGATGGCGGCACCCTGCGGGCCAGCGCCGACGATCATCACCGGCGTGCGCCAGTCCAGCGCGCTGGACAGCAGACCCTGGATCAGCAGCAGGTCGGCGACGTAGGTGACCGCGAAGCCCAGCAGCGCGATCGACAGCGCTTCCACGAAGAAGGAGCGGAAGCCTTCCATCACGATGAACGGCACCGCCAGCACGGCGCAGCACAGAAATGCCGCCTGAAAAGTCCGTCTCGTGCGTTCCATGTAGTCGAAGCGTCCGAGCGTATAGATGCCGAACACCGACTTCACCAGAGGCACCAGCATCAGACCGGTCACCAGCGACCGCTGCCAGGCTGCGGCTTCCATCGGCTCGGTCAGCGCATCGGCACCGAGGAAATGGTTGAGCGTCCACCCCACCAGGGCGAGGACCAATCCATCCGAGAGTGCAAGCAGCAGCCCGGGGGCGATCGTGGGGATCGTCGCCTTTTTCGCCGAGGTCAGATCGATGACCACTTCTGGGTCCAGTTTGCTCATCGCAGGTCCCGTGGTTGAAGGGAATGCCAGCCACCGCACGGCCATTCGTGCGGATGGTCGCTCGTCATCAGCGTCTCTTGGGATTCGGCCGGTCTTTACTTTGCTGCACCCCCGCATCGGCAGAGGCGCATTTATGTAAAGAACACTCTTTCATGATTTTGGTGGGCCGATCCGCTGTTCGTTGAGGACGAATTAGGATGAGGAAGCTCGGCCAGCAACAGTGCATACGGACGTTGATTTCGCGTCCGCGATACCACCGGTGTTTCGAAGGGTGCGGGGGGCCGAATATTAATGGGGATACTTTCGGATGCGGTCCCCAGCGGGGATAGCGTTTCGGGTTAACGGCAAGGTGGTGCCGCACCCCCGGCGGCACCTGCGATCCCCGCAATTTTTGGGTATATGCTGCGGAAACCTCCCCCGACCGGGCGAAAAGCGGCAGCGCGAACGGGGACGATCGCCGAACTTGCGGGGTGGGGCCGCCACCCGGATCGACCGAAGGGAGCGTCTGAGCAATTCCGAGCGGGGGCGTGGCGCGAACGCACCCTTGCCTGTTGCGGGGCGCAAGAGGCAGCGTGCGAACTCGCCGGAAAGCATACTCGGAACGTCCAGGATCTCTGACCGAAGCCGTGCTGACTAGCACCGAAGAGTGTTCCGGTCTCTTCAAGGCCGAATTGACGCTGTCCCGACCTCCGCCAAGATTTGGCGCGTTCTTTTTCCTTATCTGCGCCCGTGCGGCACGCCCTTCAGAACTGGTCCATGCGACATGGATCCATGCGACAGGGCGGACCCGATGCTCTCCCCAGCAGGCGAGACCGGAAGAAGAAGCGGATTACAGGGGGCGAAGGAAACCGGATGGCTGTCGAAGCTGGTACGATCATCAAACATGGCTGGATGTTCATGGTGGCGAACGTGGTCAACCGCGCTGCGGGACTGCTTCTGCTGCCGCTCTATGCGAAGGTCCTGTCACCGGCGGAGTTCGGCGTCTATGCCCTGATCAGCGTCGTCGGCGACATCGTTGCGGTCATGCTGATGATCGGCATGATCAACGCCTTCACCGTCGTCTATTTCGAACATCCCGACGACCGCAGCCGGTCCCGCGTGGTCAGCACCACGATGATCGGTCTGTGGGCCGCCTCGCTGGCTCTGCTGGCGGTGGCCCTGCCGGCCGGCTGGGGCGCCAGCGATCTGCTGTTCGGCGGCACCGACCAGGGGCCGATCATCGCCTTCGCCTTTGCCGGCATCGCCTTCAGCGCCGTGTTCGAACTGGCGCTCGCCTATTACCGGGTCCACAAGCGGTCGGGCACCTGCCTGCTGATCTCGGTCGGCAAGGCGGTGGGGCTGATCGGCCTCAACCTCAGCTTCCTGCTGGTGATGGATCTGGGTGTGACCGGCATCTTCCTGGCCAACGCCATCACCTTCGTCGGGCTGGGCATCGCGCTGACGGTGGCGATCCTGGCGGCGAACGGCGTCGGCTTCTCCTTCGGCATCCTGAAGCGGGTGACGGTGCTGGGCCTGCCCTTCATGCCTCAGACCATGCTGGACATGGGCAACCAGTTCGCCATGCGCTATCTGGTCAACCTGCTGATGGGCGTCGCGGCGGTCGGCGTGCTGTCCTTCGGCCTGCGGCTTGCCACCATGCTCTACATGTTCCTGACCGCCTCCTTCCTGCAGATCTGGTCGGTCAGCCGGATCGAGGCGCAGGATAGCACGGCCGGGCGCGACCAGTCGGAATTCGTCTTCTACCTGTTCGTCGTGCTGCTGTCGGCGGCGGCGCTCGGCATGGCGCTGACCGCGCCGGAGGTGCTGTGGCTGATCGCGTCTGCCGAGTACGAGACGGTTCTGCCCTGCATGCCGCTGCTTGTGCTGGCCTATGTCGTCCACGGCGTGCGCATGCATGCCGAGGTCGGGCTGGTGAAGACCAAGAAGGTCGGCGTCCTGCCGGCGATCTCGCTGGGCGGCCTGGCGATCGGCACGCTGATCATGGCGGTGACGCTGGGGCCGCTCGGCCTGATGGGCGGCGCCATCGGCGTTCTGGGCCGCGAACTGGTGATGCTGGTTGCCACGGAAGTATTGTGCCGCCGTCTCAGCCCGAACGAGCCGCCGCTCAGCACCCTGCGGGTGACGGGCATCCTGGCACCGGCCGCCATCGCCTATCTGGTCGGCCTCGCCCTGTTCGGGTTCGAGGTGAACCCGACCTTCGCCGCCGCCAAGGTCGGGCTGACCATGCTGTTCGCCGTCGCCGCCCTGTTCGGGCCGAGTTTCGGCAAGGCCGACCGCGCCATGCTGTTCCGCATGACGGCCCGATTTCGTCGCCGGCCGCAGACGGCTTGAGAGTCGGCCTGAGAGCCGTTCTGACGGCCAGCCCGACAGCCGGCGTGACAATGCTTGATCGGAGAGGATGACACCGCGATGCAGGACGCTCCGCACTACACATTTCGGCAGACGGTTGCGGCGGACGCCACCCGTTACGGCGGGGGCTCCGGCCTCGGGGCGGTGCTGAAGCTGCTGGCGGGCAACCGGATGTTCCGGGTGACCTTCACCCTGCGCAGCTGTCAGGCGCTGAACCGGATGGGCGGCCCGCTGCGCAAGCCGCTGCTCGCCGCCTGCCGGCTGCTGCATCGCTGGACCCAACACTCCGCCGCCATGGATCTCCCCTGGGAAACCCAGGTCGGACCGGGACTGCGCATCCTGCACGGCTGGGGACTGGTGGTGAACGCCAGTGCCCGGATCGGTGCCAACGTCACCCTGTTCCACGGCGTGACCCTGGGCCAGAAGGACGATCTCCTTCCCACCGGCCGCGTCACCCATTACCCGGAGTTGGGCGACGGCGTCTGGGTCGGACCGCACGCGGTGGTGATCGGCGTCAGCATCGGCGACGAGTGCATCGTCGCCGCCTCCTCCGTCGTCACCAAGCCGATGCCGCGCCGTAGCGTGGTCGCCGGCAACCCCGGCAAGGCGGTGGCCGAGGTCACCATCCCCGACATCCCGCATCCGGCGCCGGTCGGTGGCGTGTCGGCCATGATGCCCGGCACCGCCACCTCGCCGGTTCCAGGCTGATTCCGTCAGGTCCAGCCCCGGAAGCCGGAAAAAGGGTCCGGCAGCATTACTGTCGGACCCTTTTTCGTCAAGTACTTACCCGGTCAGACGAACCGTACAGGTCAGGCGGCGTGCGCCAGGCTGGTGTCGGTCGTGTGCAGGTCGTGATAGGTGTCGAAGGTGACACCGAACACGTCATGGCTGGCAAGCTGCTGCGTCGTCGCCAGTTCGGCGGTGGTCGCGGTGGGCGTATCGTTGGCGGCGCTCATCGTGTGGGCCAGCAGGTCAGCCGAGCTGAGCGAAGCGGCGGCGGCCTTGGCGGCCGAAGCATCGACGATCGTGCCGGTGCCGGTGGCGTCGGCGATGGTCGCGGCGGTGGCGTTGGAGATCTTCAGGCCGAAGGTCTCATTGCCTTCCGTCACGCTGTCGCTCAGCACCTTGACCGTCACGGTCTTGCTGGTTTCGCCGGCGGCGAAGGTCAGCTTGCCGCTGGTGGCGGTGTAGTCGGAGCCGGCCTTGGCGGTGCCATCCACCGTGGAGTAATCCACCGTGACCGCGCTGCTGGAGGCCGCCGACAGCTTGACCGTGAAGGTGGCGTTGGCCGTGTTGGCGGTGGTGGTCGGGGTATCGAACACCGCGCCTTCCATGGCGCCCTTCACGATGGCGGCCTTGGTCGGGTTGATGGTCTTGTAGTCGTCCATCAGAATGCCGCCGACGTCACCCGATTCCGGCGTCCAGGCCCAGAAGGTCCAGCTCATCCCCTTGTCGCCGGCCGCGATGTCGCTCTTGCCGTCCAGGTTCCAGTCGCCGTTCAGGTACTTGGCCATGGTCTTGGCCCAGGTCTGCTCGGCGGAGCTGGTGAACTGGCCGCCCCATTCGCCCAGCATGATCGGCGCGGTGTCGTTCTTGTACAGGTACCCCCACATCTTGTCGTACTGGGCCGGCAGGTTGTTGGGGTAGTTCGGGTCGTTCAGCCAGCTGAACTGCCCGACGCTCTGGCCGTAGGCGTGCGGCGAGTAGACCAGCTTGTTGGGGGTGTCGAAGTGGATCGGGCGCGACTGCGCACCGGCCAGCGTGCTGCTCCATTCGGTGCCTTCGACGAACAACAGCCAGTCCTTGTTCACCGTCTGGATGGCGTTGCCGATGCGCTCGGCAGCCGACGCCCAGTCGGTGGCGGCGCTGCCGCCCCAGGTGGCGCTGACGCTCGGCTCGTTGTGCAGGTCGGCGCCGATGACGGTCTCGTTGCCGGCATAATGCTGGGCCAGCATCTTCCAGTTGTTGATCACCGTCGATTCCGGGTGCTTGTCGGTGTACCACAGCCCGTGTTCGTTGGTGCCGGCGCCGCCGTCGTTGCGGTGGTGGTCGAGGATCACCTTCATGCCGAGCTTGCCGGCGTAGTCGATGACCTTGTCATAGACCTGCAGGCGGGTCAGGCCGGCCAGATCCGGGTTCTTCGAATAGTCGATGCCGTTGGTCACGGCGGTGCTGTCGAACATCTCGTCCGACATGGTCATGCGGATGGTGTTGAAGCCGACCGACTTCATCTTCTCCAGGTGGCCCTGGTAGCTGTCGGCCCACAGGCCGGCGGGCACGTAGTTGTAGCCCTCGCCGCCGAACCAGTTCACGCCGGTCAGGCGGACGGTGTTGCCGGCCTCGTCGACGATCTGGTTGCCCTGGGTGTGCAGGAAGCCCTGGATGCCGCCGGCGGTCTTGGTGCCGGTCGGCTCCGTCACCGTCACGTCGCTGACCGACAGGCTCGGCTGGGTCGGCGTGGTGGGGTTGGACGGGTTGGTCGGGGTGGTGGTGCTGCCGGCGAACCAGGACTTGTCGGCCTTCACCTCCATGGTGCCGTTCCACCACATGGCCTGCTGGCCGGCGACGACGTCCTTGCCGTCCAGGGCGCCCTTGTCGATCGACACGATGCTGTCGGTCGGGTTCACGGCGTGGCCGCCGATGGTGATCTTGTTGACGTACAGGTTGCGGTCGACACCGTTGACCACAGCGTCGTTGTCGTACTGGATCTGGACTTTGTGGGCGACGTCGGCGCTGACATCCGCTTTGAAGGTGAAGTCCTTGGCGGCGGTGCCGGCCGTGCCTTCACCGATCGTCTTGCCGTCGACCAGAACCTTGAAGTGGGCGTTCACGCCGCCGGCCGCATTGCCGTATGCATTCACGACGATCGGCGTGCCGCCGGTGGTCGGGGTCGTCGGCGTGGTCGGCGTCGTGGGGGTGGTCGGAGTGGTCGGGGTCCCGGTGGAGCTGGCGAACATGTCCTTGGACATGTTGAAATCGAGCGAGCCGCTCCAGGACAGCATTTCGCGGCCGGACAGCGTGCCCTGACCTTCAGCGGCGTAGGAGACCGTCGAGCTGTTGGAAGCGATGGTCTTGCCGTTGACTTCGATCGACTTGACGATCAGGTCGCGGTACATGCCGGCCTTGTCGGTCGACAGCCAGTCGTTGTCATAAACGATCTGGACCTTGTGCGCGGCGTCGGGGGCCACCTTGGTGGTGAAGCTGTACCGGCCGGCGCTGGTGGAATTGACCGTCGCCTGGCCGACGGCAACGCCATCGACGAGGAACTTGAAATGCGGCCAGACTCCTCCGGCAGTCACACCCGAGGCATTGACGACGAAGGTCGTATCGACGGGGCTGGTTGCCATTGGAAGTATCCTCTTTTCCGTGAATTTCGCTGAAACCCAATCTGGCCGGAAAAGGTTAACGAGGTATTTCAAATTTTAGCGAAATGCGGCTCTAATGCCACTATCACTTGTGAAAAGAAAGAGACACGAAAAACCCCTTTGTCGATGCATTGCAGCAACAAAGGGGTTCGGTCTGTCTGTAAGTCTTTGATTTAGCGCTTTTTCGTAGCGCTCAAATGGGCATCACTTGGGCTTATGGGCCACCACGAACACCTCGGGCCGGAACAGATAGAGCTGACCAGCCCTTCCGAGCTTGCGATTAAGGGTTAACGGCAGCCGTCCCAAAAATGCCTCAACCAGCTTCGCATAGCCAAGATAGGCGCGGCTGGCGAAGTGCAGGTTCATCCGGCGGCGCACCGCCATCGGCAGGATGTAGACGGCTTCCACGCGGCCGAAGCCGGCCTGACGCAGCATGGCTTCCGTCTCGCCCCAGCCATATTCGCGCAGGTGCATGCAGATCGGCTCGTTCAGGCCGAACACCTCCGACAGGTCTGCCGGACCGGCGTATTTGTGCGGCATGCTGAGGACGTACTTGCCGCCCGGCTTCAGGATGGTGCGGACATTCTCCATGTGGGTGAGCACGTCTTCCGGATGCATGTGCTCCACGACATGGGTGGAGATCACGCTGTCATAACGGTCGGCCGCCTCGAAACGGGCGAGGTGGATGCCGTCGCTGTTCTTCCAGGTGACGTTGGAATCCTGCTCGATCCAGGTCGCACCGCGCTCGCGCGTCACCTCGGTGGCGACGCAGCGGTAGCCGTGGCGGGCGAGGTAGCGCAGAAGCCGGGCCTTGCCCGATCCCACCTCGTAGACGTCCTGCGGCCCGCCCAGCAGAGTCAGAAAATGGCGGAAGTCGAGGTCGTCGTTGCGGGTGTGCGCATCGTCCTCCGCCTCGTTCAGCCACGGACAGCTGGTGTAGAGCGTCGTATAGGCCTGCTCGAACACGTCCCAGCGCTCGTCCGGCTTGCTGTCCAGCAGTTCGCGGGCGAGCCGCCGCTCCAGGTCCCAGTGGCGCTGCACCATCTCGGCCGTCAGCGGGTAGGTGGGCGAGAGGTGGAACTTCCGCCGGTAGCGCTCGACGAGCGCGTCGTCCGCCGTGCGATCGGCGGGCAGGCGATCCATCGGCAATGTGTCGGCTGTGTTCTGCACGATCGACCTCTCCATCAGATGGGTACAGGACGCATTCAGGGACTCTAATCGGGAGCGGCACCGGACGCGCGCGCGCGAACGAGAAAGTGCGCGGGCCTATCGCAGGGGGTGGACGGCACCAACGGCTTACCCCCGCGGTACGTCACACGCGGGCTGTCAGCCCGACCGCGCCTTGCCGGTGCGTGCCTTCTCCCGCAGCGTCTCCACCACCGCCGTGTAGAGCGGCAGCGGCCGGGAGTCCTCGTCATAGGGGGAGGGGTGGGCACCCAGGTCCGGATGCTCCCGCGCGATGAAATTCAGGTCGGAGCGCAGGTGCCACCAGCACAGCTCCTCCACACGTGCATTGTCCAGCATGTCGGCCAGATACTGCCGGGCCAGCTGGGCCATCGCCCGGTCCTTTTCCGCACGCGACCAGGAGCGGGGCAGGCGGGTCTCGTCCACGTCCATCTCCGTCAGATGGACGGACAGGCCCAGCTTGTCGACCGCACGCAGGAATTTGCGCATGCCGGCGCTGTCATAGGGCTTGCCGCCGATCAGGTGGCTTTGCAGCCCGATGCCTTGGATCGGCACGCCGCGCTTCACCGCCCCGGTCAGCCAGTCGAGCAGATAGGCGCGCTTGCGCTGCTGCCAGCCCTCGTCGATCTCGATGCCGAACTCGTTCAGCACCAGCTTCGCCTTGGGGAAGGCCTTGTGCACATGGTGGAAGAAGGGATCGAGCCATTCCGGCCCCTTCTCCGCCCCGCCGGCCGCCACCCACCACATGCCGCGGCGGAAGCCGTAGCGGTCCTGTTCCTTCGGGTGGCTCTCCACCGTCTCCCAGAAGAAGACCTCGTTGGCCACGTCGATGCGGTAGAAAACGTCGCCGTAGCGCTGCCGCACCGCCTCCACCACGCCGGTGAAGCGGGGCCAGACATTGTCCGCGCTCAGCGTGCCGTCCGGCGAGAAATAGGCGCTTTCCGAGATGCCCAGTTCCGCCTGCCTGCCGGCGGGAAGCTTCATGTAGGGCGGCATGCCCATATGCTGCCAGATGATGGTGTGCCAGTTGGGCGTGGCGCCGATGCTGCGCGCCAGTTCGACCGCGGCGTCGAAGCGGCGCCAGTCGTAATTGCCCTCGGTGTGCTGGAAGACGCCCCATTTACCGCCATTCTCCGGGGTGACGACGTCGCATTCGCGCGCCATCAGCCGGTCGAGCATCGGGTCTTCCGGATCGATGAAATGGTCGCGCGCGGCACCATGGCGGATGCCCAGCGCACGGCAGGCCTCGCGCAGCGTCACCGCCGGCTCCGCCGCCTGCGGCTGGGTGGCGGCGGCTTCCGCCGATGTCGGGCCGCTGGCGCCGCGGCAACTCGCCAGCACCGCGCCGGCGGCGGCGGTCCACAGCAGGTCGCGCCGTGTCGGGTGCCATTGGTTCGCCCGCCACTTGGGGAAACCGGGCTTCGGACTCTCGATCATGAGGAGGGGCTCTCTTCCTGTCGCAGGGGCCGGTTGCAAAGGGAGGTACCGGTTCCGGTCATGGAGAGGCCCCTCCCTCCGGGCGCCGCAGCGTCCGGAAGGAAAGGGCCTCTGCGTCGAAGGAGCTTCAGGTCACCCCGGCTTCCCGCGTTACGGGGCGGTCCGCAGGGTGGTGTCGCCGTAGTACTTCCGGGTCGCCATGTAGCTGTTGTAGGGACCCTGGTACCCGCGCGACGCCGCCTTCTTCAGGTTCACGTCGGTCATCACGGCCACGAACTTGCTGTGGTCGATCGGACCGAGGTCGGCGACCGCCTGCAGGTCGCTGGCCGTGGTGTGGCCCCAGCGGCTGACGAACAGCACCTTGGAGGCGGCGCCGCAGACGATGCGGGCATCCGACACGGCCAGTGCCGGGGCGGTGTCGAACACCACCAGATCGAAGTGCGGCGACAGGCCGGCCATCAGGTGGATCAGGCCATCGACGTTGAAGCGGTCCAGCGTCTCCGGCATCAGACGGCCGGCGGGGATCATCGCATAGGGCGCATCCTCGCTGGTGTGGACGATCTCGTCCAGGGTGGCGGTGCCGGAAACCCAGTCCGACAGGCCCTTCTTGGCCGACAGGTTGAACAGGCCGTCGATGCGCGACCGGCGGAAGTCGGTGTCGACCACCACCACGCGGCGGCCGGCCTGGGCCGCGACCTGGGCGACGGCGAGGCTCATCGAGGTCTTGCCGTCCTGCGGGCGGGCCGAGGTGACGGCGATGGAGCCGACCGGACCCAGATCCGACAGGTGGTTGCGGAACAGGGCGCGCATCGATTCAGAGAACAGCGAGAACGGATGGTTCTGGAAGATCTGGTCGAGACGGCCGCGGGTGCCGCGGGTGGAGTGGTGCGGGACGATGTGGACCGTGCCCACGCCCAGGATGCGGCGGACGGTTTCCGGGGTGCGGATGCGGCGCTGGAACAGCTCGATGCCGAAGACGATGAAGATGGCGACGGCGAGCGAGGCGACGAAGCCGGCCAGCAGCATCAGGATGCGGAACGGACCCGATGGCTCATGCGGAACCTGCGGCGCCGAGACCAGCTTGACGGCGGTCGGGAAGGCGCGGTTGTCCTGCTGGGCCTGCACTTCTTCCAGACGGCCGAGCAGGCTGTCGAGCAGCTGGCGCTTGGCCTGGGCCTCGGCCTCCAGCGTGCGCAGCGGCACCGCTTCCTCGGCCATGGTCTGATAGCCGGTTTCCAGCTTGGCGATCATCGCCTTCAGGGCGTTTTCCTGCTCGATGGCGACGTTGGCCGCCTCGCGGACGCCGCCGATCTCGTGGCGGACTTCCTGCTGCAGCGAGGAGTTCGCTTCGTTCAGGCGGGCCTGGAGTTCCTGGATGCGCGGGTGCTTCGGACCGTACTGGCGCGACAGCTGGGCCAGCTCGGTGGAGATCGAGGCGACGGTGGCGCGCAGCTGGGCGACAACGGGCGAGGCGAGGCTGCCGCCGTTGCCGGCGCTGCGTTCCAGCGTCTGGGCCTGGGCGACGGCGCGGGCGCGGTTGGCGGTGGCTTCGGCCAGACGCAGGCGGGCCTGCTCAAGCTCGGTGGTGGCCATCAGGCCGTTGGTGCCGTTCTTGACCAGACCGGCCTTGAAGCGGACGGCGTCGACCTTGGTGTCGGCGGCGGCGACTTCCTTGCGCAGGGTGGCGATGCGGTCTTCCAGCCAAGCGACGGCGCTGGTGGACAGGTCGCGGTCCATCTGCTGGCGGGTTTCCATGTATCGGCGGACGACGGTGTCGACCACCTTCTGGGCGATCTCAGGGTCGCCGGCGGTGTAGCGGACCTGGATCACGCGCGACCGGCCGACGACGCCGACCTCGAGGTTGCGGCGGACGCGGTCGAGCACGCCGTCGATGCTGTCGGCGGCACGGGTCTCGCGCAGGTGGGTGTCCTTGGTCATATTGTCGCCATGGGCCAGGACGGCCTGGACGACGCCCGGCAGTTCCGGACCGAACACGGCATGGGCCTGCTCGCGCGTCCAGGCGGTGGCGCGCTCGACGAAGGGCTTCGTCTCGTCGGCCTGGACCGGCGGGTTGTATTCCTGGTTGGTCGCCAGCTTCAGGTCGGTGACGGCCTGGGACAGCACGGCGGTCGACTTCAGGATTTCGATCTCGCTGAGGATCGCGCCGTCTTCCGGCGTGATCGAGTTCAGCGCCTGGTCTTCCGCGCGGACGACGCGGACCTGCCGGTTGTCGACCAGCAGAAGGGCTTCGGAGGTGTACTTGTCCTTCATCAGCGAGACGGCGAAGGCTGACAGGGCGGTCAGCGCCAGCACGATGAGGATGATCAGCGTCTTGTGCGCCGCCAGCACCCGCAGGATGAAGCGGAAGTCGGGGCCCATCGCCGGAGCGGGGCCGTCGAACTCACGCGGCACATGGTGGCCGACCTGGGTGGGCCACGCCGGAGCCGGCGGGCCGCCGTGGCCTCCGTTGTTGATCTGGGGAAGGTTTTCCACGTCTCAAAGCTCCTTCTGGATAGGCGACCGCCGGATCGGTGACGGAGAGATCCGGGTGGAAGCGGGCGCTGCGGCGCCCGTCCCGCGGGTTCGGAGGGATGCGGCACGGCGAAGGCGAAGGGTGCTCCAGGCAAAGCCGAAGGCACCGATGCAATAGCGGCGGAACAGGCGGCGGGGCTCCTGCGCCAGACGGAAGGCCCATTCCAGGCCGGAGCGCTGGACGGCCTCGGGAGCGCGCTTGAAGCGGCCCGCCAGGAAATCGACGATGGCGCCGCCGTTGACGATCAGCACCGGATGATCCAGCGCGCGCTTCAGCTCCGCGGCGACCTGTTCCTGCTTGGGCATGCCCATGGCGAGCAGGATCACGTCGGGGCGGTTGGCCCGCGCCTGGGCGATGTAATGCTCCACCGGGTGGAAGCCGTGCTGAAGGTCGGCGTAGCGGTGCGGCGTCGCCGTCTCCAGCGCAACGCGGGCGCGGTCCAGCCACGGGGTGGCCGTGCCGTAGATCGCGACCTTGCGGGGGCTGAGGGTCTTCAGCAGCAGCGGGATGAAATCGGTGCCGTTCATGTTCAGGCCGGCCGGCATGCCCAGCACCGGCAGAACCGCCTGCAACCCGATCCCGTCGCGCAGCAGCACGTCCGACGCGCCGAAGGCGGCCAGTGCCGCGTCCGACGTCATGCAGACGTTCAGCCCGTGCGCGTTCAGGAAGGACAGCACCGTCGGACGGTCGGCCGCGCCCAGCCGTTCGATCAGGGCCCGGCGCTCGCCGTCGTTCGAAATGCACCGCATGCGCTCGATCAGTTCCAGGACCTCACGAGGATTCGGCATGCGCATCTCCCAAAAGAATGAATCGGAACAAAGCATTGAACGTTACACGACCGATCTGGCGGCCGGTCCGGCTTGACCCGGTGCCGGGCCTGTCCGCCGGGCGGCGGCGGCTAACCCGTTGGGGTCGGACCACCAAACCTGCGTGGCTCTATGTGGCCGTGCCTCCCCCCTTTTCGCACGGGCGAGATCGGCGAAACGGCGACGGATTCGAATTAGCCCGGGCTTGCTCCGATCGGGGGATTCGGCTTGCCGAATCGACCGGTCAGACCCATAAAGTGAGACCCCGGCCATAAAGAGAGACCCTGGCGCTCTATGGCTGTTGTCTGAGGGCAGAGCCTGACGGCCTTGCCGGACCGGCCGCCCGGCCGATATGACCGGCCGAAGCGTTTGCATCGCCGGGGCAATCTCAAGAAAAGACGATCATGACCGACGACACTTCCGACAACGCCCGTTCCGGCCGTACCCCTGGCACCGCTGACGAGTTCGACCGCCGCGACGCCCTGCGCGCGGTGGCCGCCGTGGTGCGCGGCGACGGGATCGAGGTGGATGCCGACAGCACCCCGGCGCGCTGGACGGTCGCGGTCAACCATGTCGTCCAGATTCCCGGCACCGACCGCAAACTGAAGCTGCGCTTCAAGGTGGCGCTTGGACCCCTTCCGGACATCGAGGCCGACCTGTGGGGCCTGCTGACCATCGAGGAGGGGTTCGGCCGGCCGCAGGCCAAGGCGCTGGGCAAGCGGGTCAAGGGCGCCTGCCTGTCCTCGCCCGCCATCGCCAAGGCGAAGGACCGCGTCGACGGCTGGGTCGCGTCGATGGCCCAGCGGGCGGCCGGCTTCGGCGAATCCTGGCGGCCCAAGGGCCTCGCCGACGAACTGGGCCGCGTCGTCGGCTTCGGCGGCCGGATCCCGCGTTTGCAGACCCTGCTCGACGCGATGGAGGAAGCCTTCTCCACCGCCGCCGCCCGTGCCGGCCTGAAGGTCCGGCGGGAGCGGCTGGAGAACGCGTCCGGCATGGGCGTCTATCTCGACAGCTTCGCCACCGCCCGCGCGATGATCCGCAAGCTGCGGCTGTTCGTCGGTCCCACCAACTCGGGCAAGACCCACGCGGCGATGGACCGGCTGGCCGAGGCGGAGAGCGGCTGCTATCTCGCCCCGCTGCGCCTGCTGGCGCTGGAAGGGCAGGAGGCGCTGGAGACGCGCGGCCGGCCGTGCAGCCTCGTCACCGGCGAGGAGCGCGACGTGCGGCCGGGCGCCGCCTTCACCTCCTCCACCATCGAAATGGTGAACACCAGCAAAGTCTGGGGCGCCTGCGTCATCGACGAGATCCAGATGATCGGCGACCCCGACCGCGGCTGGGCCTGGACCCAGGCGGTTGCCGGCGTTGCTGCCCCGGAAATCCTGATGACCGGCTCCGCCGACGCCATCCCCTACGTCAAGCGGCTGGCCGACGCCATGGGCGAGGAGCTGGAGGTCGTCGAATTCACCCGCAAGTCGCCGCTGCGCGTTCAGGAGGAGCGGGTGAAGCTGGAGGAGGTGAAGGCCGGCGACGCGCTGATCGCCTTCTCGCGCAAGGACGTCATGGCGTTGCGCCACGACCTGCTGGGCCGCAACCACAATGTCGCGGTGATCTACGGCGCCCTGTCGCCGGAGGTCCGCCGGGCCGAGGCGCGCCGTTTCCGCGAGGGCACCGCCGACGTGCTGGTGGCGACCGACGCCATCGGCATGGGGCTGAACCTGCCGGTCGCCCGCGTCGTGCTGTCTACCACCCGCAAATATGACGGGCGGGAGGAACGCGAGCTGACCGCCTCGGAGATCCGGCAGATCGGCGGCCGGGCCGGCCGCTTCGGCCTGCGCGAGGAAGGCCGTGTCGCCGTGCTGGACGGCGAGAGCATCAACCCGGTGCGCCGGGCGCTGACCTCGCCGCCGGTGCCGCCGGAAGATCCGCGCTCGTGGATTTCGCCCAACCTCAGCCATGTCGAGGCCATCGCGCGGGAGCTGGACACCGACAGCCTCGCCAAGGTGCTGCGCACCGCCGGGCAGGAACTGCTGCGCGCCAACCAGACCTTCCGCATGACCGACCTGGAGCAGCGCATCCAGGCGGCAACCGCGGTGGACCGCGCCAGGCTGCCGCTGGCCCAGCGCGACATGCTGGCCCGCTGCCCCATCGATACCCGCGACCAGAACAACCTGCGCCTTCTCGGCGGTTGGGCGGTCAATCAGGGCAGGGGGATCCCCAACGCCGCCCCCGATGCCGCCGAGCGCTTCCGGCACAGCGTCGGCACCGACGTGGAGCTGGAGAAGGCCGAGCGCGCGGTGAAGGAACTGACCGCCTACGCCTGGCTCGCTTACCGCTTCCCGGACGCTTATCCCGAAATGGATCTGTGCCAGGAGCGCCGGGCGCACCTGAACGCCTTCATCGAGCGGACGCTCGCCGAGCGCTCGCTCGCCCGCGCCTGCCCGGTCTGCGGCACGCGGCTGAAGGCCAACCACCGCTTCCGCGTCTGCGACAACTGTTACAGCAGCCGTGTCGAGGAGCGCCGCGGCGGCCGGCGGGGTCCGCCGGAGCGGGGCAATGGCGAGAAGCCGGCGCATCAGCACCATTTCCACCACCCGGTTGGGAACGACGGCGGCCGCGATGCGGGTCGTGACCCCGGCCGGGGCGCTCCCCGCACCGGCCCCCGTACCGGTAGAGGCCCGAAGCGGCGAAGCGCAACACCGTAAGCGCTGGAAGCCCCCTTTCGAGCGGGAGGGGGCTTATGCCGCCGCGCTGCTGTCCTTGTCGGCCTCCTCGCGCTTCGGCCAGCTGATTTCCTCGACCGTGCCGTTCTCTCCCAGGAAATAGCGGCGGAGCGGTATCAGGTCGGCTCCCAGCTCATAGACCAGCGGGCGGCTGGTCGGGATCTCGAACAGCGGGATGTCCTGTTCGTTGACATTGTCCAGGTGCTTGACCAGCCCGCGCAGGCTGTTGCCATGGGCGGAGACCAGCACCCGGGCTCCCAGCCGCAGCGCCGGCGCGATCTCGTCGCGCCAGAAGGGGATGACGCGTTCGGTGGTGTCCTTCAGGCTCTCGCCGCGCGGCAGGTTCGCCTTGGCGAGCCCGGCGTAGCGGCGGTCGGTGACGGCCGACCGCGGGTCGTCCGGTTCGATGGCTGGAGGCGGCACGTCCCAGCTTCGCCGCCACTGGAACACCTGCTCGGCCCCATGGCGCTCCGCCGTCTCCGCCTTGTTCAGCCCTTGCAGCGCGCCGTAATGCCGCTCGTTCAGGCGCCAGTGCTTGTGCACCGGCAGCCACAAGCGGTCCATGTCGCGCAGGACGAGGTGCAGCGTCTCGATTGCCCGGCTCAGCACCGAGGTGAAGGCGATGTCCACATCGATGCCGGCTGCCTTCAGCAACTCGGCAGCCTTGTGGGTCTCGGCGATGCCGCGGTCGGTCAGGCCGACGTCGGTCCAGCCGGTGAAGCGGTCTTCCGCATTCCACACGCTCTGGCCATGGCGCAGCAGGATCAGTCGGTGCATGGCGGGTCTCCCTTCCAACTCCGGCACTCCATCGCCGGGCACATGAGAGTTGAAACAGGGCTGTAACTGAGCCGGTTCCCGCGACAAAACGGCGCAGCACCGGGTGGTCATTGGCCGGTGGCGGGCACGTCCGCGGTTTCAATCCGATTTCATGATTGCTTCCACAGACACCAATTATGTCAGTCGCGAAATCGTGGCGACATACGCGAACAATAATCCTCCGGTACGGTCACCTCATTCGAACACGCCGGCCTGGCCGGCCACAGCGGAAGGGAAGGGCCGATGACGCAACCGAACACGGAATCGCAGACTTCATCCGGCACCGCGGGCCTGCGGGGCGCAACGCCGAACCATTCCGATTATCGCCCCAGCAACCTGACAACCTTGCGTACCGAGGCCACGATGCTGCATCATCATGACGTCATCTCCAGAGCCGTTTCGACCGACCGCGAGATCACTCTGGAGGCGCTTCGTGTGTTCACCTATCTGAGCCGGAGGCTCCATTTCGATCGCTCCGTTCCGGTGCTCCAGTCCGAGCTGGCTGATGCGCTGGGCATGCAGCGGCCCAATGTGAACCGGGCCATCAAGCTGCTGGAAACCAAGCAGATCCTTCTGCGGGAATCCAAACTGGGGCGCGCGATCACGTTCCGGCTCAATCCGGGACTGGAGGGCGGCCGGGCGTGAGTGTTTGGTCAGGGATGGAATGATCGTCGAGACACGTGAACTGTTCTTCACCAATTCCGCCCTGAAGAAAGCCCTCGCCTGGTACCAGAAGGCTCCGAACCAGACGGATCTGCCGCTGGGCGTCGTCACCACGGTGACGCCAACCTCCGATGGCGGTCTGTCGGTCCAAATCCAGCAAAGCGGCGCCTCCAGATCGCGGGAGGTGGTCTTCACCCCCAGCAAGACGCTGGCGCTGCTTCTGCTGTTCTGCCGACGCCAGAAGGTCCCGATCCCCCGCGATGCCGGCAAGGAGATCGAGGCGGCCGATGACGGCCTGATCCTCATCGTGCGTGGCGAGACGCAGACGTCCGCACCCCCTCCCTGATTTGATCGTCCCATCCTTGCGACGCCGCCGCGCTTCCCGCGCGTGCGGCCCATTTGCGTTTCGGCTCCCGTACTGCAACCGGCAGGAGCGTTGGCGCACTTTATCTAAAGTAGTGAACAATCCCGCAATTGTGCCGGATATTCCACGGTTTCGCGCACCCAGCCATTGACCCAATGGGCAGGTGATTACGATATTGGTCATAGTCGCCAAGACTGATCGCATGGGATTTCTTCCTGTGATATTGTTCCTCTGGCTAATGGGGCTAAGCTTTAGTTCCGAACCGTCAACCGAACGGGGAACTGCGGGTTGATTTGTCATTCGAACATTCGGAAAAGTTGAAACTTACTCTTGGCTGCTTCGCTTGTCTCGATTGGCATCCCAGTCGCTGGCGACCCGGCCGCTCTCCTGTCACCCGCCCAGTTCCGCCACCGCCCAGGATTTTCCGCCGATGACCGTCACCCACCAGTCGCCGCTTTGGAAGGAGCTTCGGCATCGTCTGCCGCTGATCCAGCCAATGCCCGTGTGACCGGGCCGATGTCATCGCCACAGATGCCTCCGCCTTCCCTGTCGTTAGCCGCCGGCCGCGGCCGTCTCGCCGCCTCTCCACGGATGCTGGTCGCCTTCTTGTGCGCGATGCTGGCGCTGCTGGGAACGGCCTCCTGGGCCACCGTCACTGCGCTCGACTATCGTGACACGCTCGACCGGGCCGAGAAGGACGCACGGGAAGCGGCCATCCTGCTCGACAGCCATGCGCGCGGCGTGCTGGACGCCAGCGTCGGCTTGCTGGAACAGCTCGCTGGCCGGATGGACGGACGTGGCCTGGCCTCCTGGGGACAGCGCACACTGCCCGAGGCGATGGCGGTGGAGCGCAACGGCCGCGTCACGCTGCTCAGTGCCGACGGGACGGCGCTGTACGGTCCCACCGTCGCCTTCGCCGAGCCGGAAACCAGCGACGGCCTGTCGCTTCTGGTCCGCCCCTTATCGCCGGAGGAGGAGCATCGGATCCTGCCGGCCTTCGGGCATGTGGCGGGGCAGCCGGCCATTCTTCTCGCCCGCCGCATCCACACTGCGGCGGGCGTTTTCGATGGTGCGGTCCTGGTGGCCGTGCCGCTGGCGGCCCTGGATCCGGTGCTGAAACCCTTCGACGCGAGCGCTCGCTCGGTCGGTCTGTACCGCCCCGACGGCGCCCGCCTCGCCGGCACGGGCCCCCCGTCGCTAGGCCCGCTGCCACGGCTCGAAGCCGGTACCATCCGGGTCGATGCGAAATGGGTGGTGAACGGCAAGCCCTCGATTCTCGGATTGAAGCGGATGGCCGGCCTGCCGATCCTGTCGGTGGTGACGATCCCGCGCGCCAACGTGCTGGATCCCTGGTATGTCCGGATGGAGCGCGGTCTTATCGTAGTGGTTGCCGGCGTCGCCGCACTGGCAGGCCTCTCCCTGCTCGGCGCCGCCAGCCTGCAACGGGAGGCGCTGGCCCGTCAGGCTCTGACGGAGGCGAACGCCCAGCTCGAACAGGCCAATGTCCAGCTGGAGCAGCGGGTGGAGGAGCGCACCGCAGCGCTCAGCGCCCTCAACGTGAAGCTGAGCCGCGCGCTGGAGGAAAAGGAGCGGGCCAATCAGGCGAAGGGCCGTTTCCTGTCGGCCGCCAATCATGATTTGCGCCAGCCTTTCCAAGCCTTGCGGCTTTTTCATCATATTCTGATGGAACGCCTCGCCAACACCCGTGACCATGCAATCGCCGAGAAGATGGGTGAGGCGCTGGACGCCGGCGAGAAGCTTCTGCATGCCCTGCTGGAGGTGGCGACGCTGGATGCCGGCGTTGTGCGACCGCAGCTGGCCGACGTGCCGGTGTCGGCGGTGTTCGAGGATCTGCTGGCCGAATTCCGCGGCATGGCGGCGGAAAAGGGGCTGGTCCTGCGCGCAATGCCAACCCGGATGGTGATCCGGACCGACCGCACGCTGCTGACCCGCATGTTGGGCGATCTGGTGCGCAACGCCATCCGCTTCACCGACGAGGGCCGCGTCACCATCGGCTGCCGCCATCAGGGCAGTCGTCAGGGCCGGTGGCTGCGCATAGAGGTGTGGGACACCGGGACTGGCATCCCGCCCGAACAGCTCGACAACATCTTCGAGGATTTCGTCCAGCTCGGCAATCCGGAGCGCGACCGCCGCCAGGGCCTCGGCCTCGGCCTCGCCAAGGTGCGTCGAAAGGCGGCACTCCTGGGCCATGCGGTGGAGGTCCGGTCACATCAGGGCCGCGGTTCGGTCTTCGCGGTCAGCGTGCCGGTGGTCGGAACCGAACGGGTTTCGACCGCGGCGCCGGTGCAGGACGCCGATCCGGTGGTGGCCGGCGACCGGTTGATCCTGGTGGTGGAGGATGACCCGATCCAGCGCGATGCCGTGCGGCTGCTGCTGGAAAGCTGGGACTATCGCGTTGTCGTTGCGGATGAGGGCGAGAATGCCCTGGCGCTGATCGGCGGGGCCAAGCTCCAAGCCAGCCCCACCAAGGCCGGCTCCCCAAAGGCCGGCTCCGTGCCCGACACGCCCGTTCCCGACCTCATTGTCAGCGATTTCCGCCTGCCGGGCCGGCTGACCGGCGTGCAGATGGTGGCGAAGGTGGGGGAGCGGCTGGGCCGTCCGGTGCCCGGCCTGATCCTGACCGGCGACACCGCGCCGGAACGCATCCGCGAGGCGGTCGCCACCGGCTGCCGGCTTCTGCACAAGCCGGTGTCGCCGGAGGAGTTGCGCGGAGTCATCGCCTCCATCCTGTCGGAGCGGCTGGGAGGCCGTCCGGCCGACGGTGGGGAACCGGCCATGGAGAACGAGTCAGCGGCATGAATTAACCCTTTCTGAAGTTGGCCTGCCGCACACTGGCGCCGGGAAAGGGAGTTCACGGGACCATGGTGCAGAATCGCACGCTCAGGCGCCTCGATCAGGCGCAGCTCGATCAGGCGGTGCGGAAACACGAGATGTTCCGCAATGCCCGTGTCGGCGGCGCGCGTGCCAACCTCTCATTCTGCGATCTGTCGGGCCTCGACCTGTCGGGACGCGATCTGGCCCATGCCGATTTCGTCGGTGCCAGCCTGCGCGGCGCCGACCTGTCCGGTGCACGGCTCGACTGCGCCTCCTTCTTCGTCGCCGACCTCCGGCAGGCCAATTTCGACGGGGCCAGCCTGATCAAGGCCGACCTGCGCGGCGCCTGTCTGCGTGGCGCCATCCTGGTCGGCGCCAACCTGTTCGAGGCGGATCTGCGCGACGGCTCCCTGGCCGAGAAGGACCGCTCCGGCCATCTGCACATGGTGCAGATCGAGTCCAGCCCGGCGGACGCCGACGGTGCCGACCTGTCCGGGGCCAACCTGACCAACGCCCGGATGTCGGGCATCATGGCAGTACACACCGACTTCTCGGATGCGGTGATGCGCGGGTGCAAGCTGGTGCGGGCGACCATGCGCGGCGCCAATTTCACCGGCTCCAACCTGGAAGGAGCCGACCTGTCCGGCGCCGATCTGCGCGGCGCCTGCCTGCGCGGCGCGGTGCTGACCGGCGCCACCATGGTGATGGCCGACCTCACCGACGCCGACGTGGAAGAGGCGCTGACCGACAAGCCGGTCGGCCGTGTGGTGGCGGAATTGGGACGGTCGCTGGAAGACCTCCTGAGCGACCACATGACCTGGGTGGGGTCGAGCGGGGCGCAGGGCGCGATGCTCGACCTGTCCGGTTTCGATCTGCGCCATGCGCCGTCGCTGGCCCACATGTGCCTGACCATGCTGCGCGCGGCCGGGGCGACGCTCTACGGCCTGGACCTCTCCGGCGTGCAACTGCAGGCCGCGGTGCTGGACCGCGCCGACCTGCGCGGCGCCAAGCTGACGGACGGCGACCTGCGCGGCATCAGCCTGCGCAACGCCAAGCTGAACAATGCCGACCTGCGCAACGTCAACCTGCGCCCCCTGGTGTTCGACGAGCAGCGGTCCCGCCCGGCCGACCTGTCGGGCGCGAAGCTGCGTTATGCCGATCTCAGCGGCGCCTGCCTGCGGTCGGTCAATCTCGGCAATGCCGACCTGTCCTTCGCCAACCTGCGCGGCTGCGACCTCGCCAGGACCGATCTGACCGGTGCCAAGCTGTTCGGCGCCAAGCTGGAACGCCGCGCCTTGAACGAGGGGGTGATCCTGGACGGCGTCGCCGGGCTGAAGACTTAGGCGGCCGTCCGCGACAGCTTCTGGGTCAGCCGGCGCAGTTCCAAGGCGGCCCGGTCGGCGATGCGTTGCGCCTCCACCAGCATGCCGGTGAGGTCGCCGACTTCAGGCGCGATCTCGCCCGCGGCATCGGACATCGCGTCCAGTTCGGCAGCGGCCTTTTCGATCAGCCCGGTCACGACGCCGGCGGCACCGGTGGTGGAGTCGAAGCCAGCCATGTCAGATCCCCTTTTAAAAATGTGGTTATTCGGAGTGTGTCGCAATCCGCCGCCTTGCGCAACGGCTTCTGCCGCGCTGCACACATCGCCCATGGATTGCCGAAGGCAGTGCCTGCTTGCACGGCTTGCGGTGGCGGCGGTACACACGGGAAGGCTGTCTGGAGTGGAAGGGTCAAGACAATGCCGGGAACGGTTCCATCCGACCGCGTGACCGCGGCCGCCGCCGCCCTGACGGTCTTTCTCACCGACCGGCAAATCGACGCCGGCAAGCTCAACCGCTTCACCGCGCTCTGCGACGAGATCCGGCGGACCATCGAGTTCGACGGCCGGATGGAGCTTGCCGAACGGCTTGAGCGCGACGTGCCGGTGAACGACACGATCCGATTGCGTTCCGTGCTGTTCCATCTGACCGGCGATCTCTATCATCTGGAGCGCATCCTTCATTACCTGATCCTGGGCGGCGACAGCGCCGATCCGGCGGCGCTGCACTACACCCACTGGTGCATCTCGCGGCAGCTGTTCCTGGGAACCGCCAGCGGCGAGAAGATGGCGACCTTCGTCGCCTGCGACCTGTTCCGCTATTACACGGCGATGGTCAGGCAGATCGCGCGGCGCTGGGGGCTGACACCGGCGCGGGCGGCCTTTCGCGACGGGCCGATCCGCCGCGTCGCGGTGGTGACCAACCAGTTCACCAACCAGGGACACCAGCCGACCCGCGACTGTTTCGACTTCGCCGCCCGCATGCAGGACGATTTCGGGCTGGACGTCGCCATCATCAACGTCAACGGCATGCCCGCCAGGGTCGAGAATGTCTTCATCCCGCCGATGGTGGCGGAGGTCACGGCCGATCTGGAAGGCGTCTATGCATTGAAGATGTTCGGCCGGCAGGTGAAGGTCGCCTCCTTCACCGAGCCGGCCTTCAGCCAGGACAAGCTGCGCGTCATCGTCGAGGCCATCGACGGCTACGATCCGGACCTCATCGTCGCCTTCGGCGGGTCCAACATCGTCGCCGACCTCTTCGCGGAGGCCGATACCCGCCCGGTGGTGGCCATCCCCACCACCTCCAGCATCACCATCTCGCTCGCCCACATCGTGCTGGGGTACGAGGAGAACGACCACACCCGCTCCATCCCGGCCCTCTACCGGGCGCCGTTCGCCCGCCGTTTCCGCCCCTTCACCTTCGGCTTCACGCCGCCGCCGTCCGACGGCAAGCGCGTCGAAACCGGCTTCCCGGACGACACTTTCCTCTTCGCGGTGGTCGGCACCCGCCTGGATCTGGAGGTGGGGGCGGAGATTTTGGATCTGTACGACGAAATCCTGGAGCGCTGCCCGGACAGCGCTCTGGTCTTCGCCGGGGAGGTGAAGGAACTGCCGGGCCGCCTTGCATCCCTGCGCAATCGGGACCGCATGCGATGCCTCGGCCATGTCCCCGACATCCGCGCCTTCTATGCCCGCTGCCACGTCTTCCTCAACCCGCCGCGCCAGGGCGGTGGCGGCGGCGCCTCCTATGCGCTGGCGGAGGGGGTGCCGGTGATCAGCTATGGCTCGGGCGATGTCGCCAGCAATGCCGGCCCGGCGTTCTGCGTGTCCGACCGCGATGCCTATCTGGCGCGTGCCGTGACGCTCGCCACCGATGCCAAGACCCTCGCCGAGGCCAGACTTGCGGCCAAGGCGCGCTTCGTCGAGATCGGCGACCGCACCCGCTGCGTCGAACGGCTGCTCGCCTACGGAGAGGAGGCGCGGACCCTGCTGCGCGGCGGACCGGCCGCCGGAAATTAACCTTCCTTCATGATTTCGTGAAAGACTGGGTCCGTCAGACCGATCCGATTGGAAAACCTGCCCGTGTCGAATGCCGCTCCAGGCCATGCCAACGGCCGCCTCCCCAGCCGACCGCCGATGTCCATCGCGGGGCGCCCGATTGGGCAGGGGCATCCGCCCTACCTGATCGCGGAGATGTCGGGGAACCACAATGGCGACCTCGGCCGTGCCCTGGCGCTGGTGGATGCGGCGAAGGAGGCGGGGGCCGACGCGGTCAAGCTGCAGACCTACACCGCCGACACCATCACCATCGCCCATGACGGTCCCGGCTTCCGGCTGGAGGGCGGGCTCTGGAACGGACGCACCCTGCATGACCTCTACCGCGAGGCGCACACCCCGTGGGACTGGCACGCCCCCCTGTTCGAGCGGGCGCGGTCGCTCGGGCTGACCATCTTCAGCTCTCCCTTCGACGAGACCGCCATCGAGTTGCTGGAGGATCTTGACGCCCCGGCCTTCAAGATCGCCTCCTTCGAGGTGATCGACCTTCCCCTGATCCGCCGTGCCGCACGGTCCGGCAAGCCGCTGATCATCTCCACCGGCCTTGCCACGCTGGGCGAGATCGAAGAGGCAGTGGCCGCGGCGGGCGATGTCCCGCTCGCCCTGTTGCATTGCGTCAGCGGCTATCCCACCCCGCCGGAAGACTGCAACCTCCGGACGATCGCTCATCTGGCGGAGGCTTTCGGCGGCGTAACCGCCGGCCTGTCCGACCACAGCCAGGGCATCGCCGTGCCGGTCGCCGCCGCGGTGATGGGTGCGGCGGTGATCGAGAAGCACTTCACCCTGTCGCGCGCCGACGGCGGTGTCGACAGCGCCTTTTCTCTGGAGCCGGCGGAGTTCAGGGCGATGGCCGACGCCGTGCGCACGGCGACCGCCGCCATGGGCTGCGTCGATCACGGGGTGAAGCCCAGCGAGGCCGGCGGTCGCAACTATCGCCGTTCCCTCTATGTCGTTGCCGACGTGGAGGCGTGGGAGCCGCTGACCGCCGCCAATGTCCGTTCCATCCGCCCCGGCTTCGGGATGGCGCCCAAGCATCTGCCTGAGGTGCTGGGCCGCCGCGCTGTCCGCCGCCTTCGCCGGGGCGAACCGCTGGGCTGGGACATGCTGGCGCCTCCAGAGGAGGGGCCGCGTGGCTAAGCCCCCGAGCAGGCAGAGGATCGTCGCCATCTCGCAGGCGCGCATGACCTCGACCCGGCTGCCGGGCAAGGTGCTGATGCCGGCCGCCGGCCGTCCGCTGCTGGCTCATCATCTGGAGCGGCTGTCCCGCACGCCTAGCCTGGATGCGGTGGTGCTGGCGACGACGGTGAATGCCGCCGACGACCCGGTGGTGGAATGTGCGCAGGGACTTGGCGTCGCCGTTTTCCGCGGCGACGAGCAGGATGTGCTGGGCCGCTTCGCCGGCGCGGCGGCGCTGGCCGATGCCGATCTGGTGGTGCGCGTCACCGCCGACTGTCCGCTGATCGACCCGGCGCTGATCGGCCGCCTGATCGCCGCCTTTCAGGATGGCCAGCCGCTGGACTATCTGTCGATCGACAGCACGCGCTATCCGCGCGGTCTGGACGCCGAGATCTTTCCGCGCCGTCTGCTGGACGAGGCGGCGGCGAACGCCACCGATCCGGCGGAGCGGGAACACGTCACCCCCTACCTCTACCGCCGCCCCGACCGTTTCCGGCTGGGGACGGCGCTGGTGCCCGACCTGCCGCTGGACAGCGATCTGGAAGGTCAGCGCTGGTGCGTGGACGAACCCGCCGACTATGAACTGGTGCGCCGCCTGCTGGAGGCGCTCTTGCCGGTCAACCCCGTCTTCGGCTGGCAGGATTGTTGCAAAACTCTTCGTGACCACCCCGATTGGGTGGACATCAACCGCTCGGTCCGGCAAAAGTCGCTGCACTGACCCGGTGCCGGCTCGACCAAGGAGAAAAACTGATGGATCGCAACGAATTCCTTCTCGCTCTTGACGAGATGCTCGAACTGGATCCCGGCACGCTGACCGGCGATGAGGCCCTGGAATCGTTGGAGGCCTGGGATTCGCTGGCGGTCATCAGCTTCATCGCGCTGGTGGACGAAAAGACCGGCGTCGTGGTCGAAGGCGAGAAGCTGGCCAAGGCCAAGACGGTCGGCGACCTGCTGGCCCTGGCGGGTGCGCCGGTCGCGGCCTGAACGGTGCCCGTTTCCCGGCCTGTTTCAGCCCGCCCCGTTTCGGCCGGCCCTGTTTCGGAAGGAAGCCGTCTGCGCGCCGGTGTCGCCACCGTCGCCGGCGGCCCTGCCGCTTATCTTTCGGTGGGCAGCGGCGGCGTGCCCGTGCTGCTTCTGCATGGCTTTGCCGGCGACCGACTGACCTGGCAGTTCAATCTGTCAGCCCTGTCGTCGCGGCGGCGTGCCATCGCCGTCGACCTGCCGGGCCATGGCGGATCGACGCCCGATGTCGGCAGCGGCCTGGTTTCCGACTTCGCGCCGTGGCTGCTCGAATTCCTCGACGGGCTGGAACTGCCGCGCGTGCATGTGGTCGGCCATTCGATGGGCGGCTATGTCGCGCGCGAACTGGCGAGGCTGGCGCCCGACCGGGTGGCGAGCCTGACCCTGCTGTCGAGCGCCGGCCTGGGCACGGCTTTCGATCTGGAGTTCCTGCGGCGGGCCATGGCACCCGCCGATGTGGCGGAAGGACGTGCCTGCGCCGAACGGCTGTTCGCCGGCCCCTCGCCACTGATTCCCCGCTTCGGTGAGGTGCTGCACGCGCAGGGCGCCGACCCGGTCCGCCGCGCCGGATTGGAGCGCATCGTCGCGGAGTCCTTCGCCGCCCATGCCGGAGGCGGACCGCCGGTGGACTGGAGCGCCTATCCGATGCCGATCCAGGTGCTGTGGGGCCGCGAAGACCGCATCATCCCGATGCCGCCGGCCGACTGGCTGCCGCCGGCCGCACTCTACCGGGTGTTCGACAATGCCGGCCACCTGCCGCATATCGAGGCCGCCAGCCCGGTGACCGCCGCCATCCGCAGCTTTCTGGACAGCTGCGACGCCGCTCGATCCGGGCCGTCCGATCCGTTGAGTTGAAAAGACCATGACCGACAGCATCTTCGCCCTGATCGCCGAGGAACTCGGCCGCATCGCCGCCGACAAGGGGGAGGTAATGCCGCCCCTGACGGCGGACAGCCGTTTCCTCGACGGCGATCTGCCCATCGATTCCCTCGACCTCGCGACGTTGCTGGTGGTGCTGGAACAGCGGACCGGCCAGGATCCCTTCCGCGAGGGCTTCCGCCAGTTCACCACCGTCGGCGAACTGGCGGCGCTCTACACCGTCCCGGCATGACCGGCCGCCGCCCCGACTGGCTCCATCCTGCCTTCCGCCTGATCGAAGGGGAGGACAGCTTCGTCTGGGCGGATCTCGCGGCACTGCCGGTTCCGGCGGGCGGCGTCGTGCAGGCCGACCGGCCGTCGCGCGTGCTGGCCGCTCTGGCGGCGGCGGAAGCGGCGGGGCAGGGCCTGCTGCTGGCCCGTGGCGTGGCGGATCCGGAGGGCTGGCAGCCGGAACAGGGCTTCACCGTCACGCTGGAGAGTTCCGGCACCACCGGCGCACCCAAGCGCCTGCGCCACGACTTCGCCCGGCTGCGCGGCCGGCTGCGCGGCGCGGCGGAGGAGGGGGCGCGCTGGCTGCTGACCTACGATCCCGGTGCCTTCGCCGGCCTTCAGGTGATGCTGACCGCCGCCGCAGCCGGGGCTCTGCTGGTCGCCGTGCCCGGAGGCGGTGGCGGCACCATCGCCGCCTTGGCACAGGCGGCGCGCCGTCATGCCGTGACCCATGTCAGCGGCACGCCCAGTTTCTGGCGCGCCTTCCTGATGGCGCTCGGCGATGCGGAACTGCCGCTGGCCGCGGTGACGCTGGGGGGCGAGGCGGTCGACCAGCCGCTTCTCGACCGGCTGGTGGCGCGGTTCCCCCACGCCCGGCTGCGCCATATCTACGCCTCGACCGAGGCCGGTGCGTTGTTCGCCGTCGCCGACGGCCGCGCCGGCTTCCCCGCCGCTTGGCTGGACGACGCGCCCGACGGGCTGGCGCTCCGCATCGTCGACGGCGTGCTTGAGGTGCGCAGCCCGCGCGCCGCCCCCGGAGTGGCCGACGGCGAGGGCTGGCTGTCCACCGGCGATCTGGTGGAGCGCCGGGGCGACCGGGTGCTGTTCGCCGGCCGTCTCGACGGGTTGGTCAATGTCGGTGGTGTGAAGGTCTCCGCCGAAGCGGTGGAACGCCGCCTGCTGGCGGTCGACGGGGTGGCCGATGCCATGGTCATGGCCGTGCCGAGTCCGATCACCGGCCATCTGCTGACCGCCACCATCGTGGCGGCGCCGGGCGTGGACGAGGCAACGTTGCGCGCCGGCCTGCGCGCCGCCGCCGCCGACCTGCTCCCCGCCGCACGCCCGCGCGCCCTGACCTTCGCCGACCATATCCCGCTGAGCATTGCGGGCAAGAAGAGCCGAAAGGGACCACAATGACCGCTGCCCATCCGACCGTGGACGACGGCTCCCTGGCCAAACGGCACGTCATCGTCACCGGTGGCAGCCGTGGCCTCGGCCTCGCGCTGGTGGAGGCGCTGCTGGCCGACGGCTACCGGGTCTCCACCTGTAGCCGCGCCCCGTCGGACGCGCTGGAGCGGCTGTCCGGCCCCGACCTGTCCTGGCATCCCTGCCGGATCGGCGATGGGGCGGAGGTCCGCGCCTTCTTCGACGCCGCTGTCGCCTGGGGCGGCAATTCGCCGCTGTGGGGGCTGGTCAACAATGCCGGCATCGCCCGTGAAGGCGTGCTGGCGACCTTTCCGGAGGTCGATGCCGAGGCCGTGATCCAGACCAACCTCACCGGGGCGCTCCAGGCCGCCCGCGCCTTCCTGCGCGCCAAGCTGGTGGCTCGTGGGGCGGGCGCACAGGGTGGGCGCATCGTCAACATCTCCTCCATCATCGGACAGCGCGGCTATGTCGGTCTGGCCGCCTATTCGGCGTCGAAGGCCGGGCTGGACGGGCTGACCCGGGCGCTGGCCCGGGAAGTCGGGCGGCGGGCGATCACCGTCAATTCGGTGGCGCCGGGCTATCTCGACACGGAGATGTCGGGCAGCCTGTCCGACGGGCAGCGCGACCAGATCGTGCGCCGCACCCCGCTGGGCCGGCTGGGCACCGCGGCGGACGTGGTGCCGCTGGTCCGTTTCCTGCTGAGCGACGGCGGTGGCTTCATCACGGGTCAGACCCTTACAGTGGATGGCGGCATCACCTGCTGAGGCCGCGTGTGACGCTGCAGGAAAACGGGGCAAGAAAACGGGGAAGGCGGAGATGGTCGCCAGCCGGATCGACGGGGTGAGCGTGCGCGGCATCGTCGGCTGCGTGCCGGACGGGCGTGAAACGGTTGCGGATCTCGCCCGCCGCTTCGGTGAGGAGGCCGCCCGCAAGGTCGCCGCCGCCACCGGGATCGAGGAGCGGCGGATCGTTGCCCCCGGCCAATGCACCAGCGACCTTGCCGAGGCCGCCACCCGCCGCCTGCTCGACGGGTTGGGGTGGGAGCCCGACAGCATCGACCTGCTGGTTCTGGTGACCCAGACCCACGACCAGACGCTGCCCGGCACCGCGTCCCTGCTGCACCGGCGGCTCGGGCTGCGCAAGGGCGCGGCGGTGCTCGACATCACCCATGGCTGCTCCGGCTTCGTCTATGGGCTGTGGGTCGCCGGCGGGATGCTGAAGCCGGCCGGGCGGAGGGCGCTGCTGCTGGTCGGCGACACCACCTCGCGGCTGATCGATCCGGAGGACCGGGCGGTCGCCCCGCTGTTCGGCGATGGGGCCGCCGCGGTGGCGCTGGAACTTGACGACAGGGCGGAACCGATCGCCTTCGACCTGGGCAGCGATGGGGCCGGCGCGCCCTATCTGGCGGCCGACGGCGGGGCGATGCGCCATCCGGACCGGCCGCCCCGCCTGTTCATGGACGGGACCCAGGTCTTCGCCTTCACCCTGCGCGAAGTGCCGGCAAGCGTGCGTGCCGCGCTCGACGGCGCCGGCTGGACCACGGACATGGTCGACCACCTCGTCCTGCATCAGGCCAATGCCCAGATGATCCGCCATCTGGGCCAGAAGCTTGGCGTCGCTGCCGACCGCACCGTCGTCGCCCTGCGCGACGTCGGCAACACCAGTTCCGCCTCAATTCCCCTGGCACTTGCCGCTTCGCTGGCCGACAGCCTGACCGCAGGCCCTCGCCGGCTTTTGCTGTCCGGCTTCGGCGTCGGCTGGTCCTGGGGCAGCGCGGCGCTCGTCGCCGGGCCGCTGGCGGTGTGCGAAACGGTTGTCCTCCCCGGCAGGAAATACCCGGCAGAATCTGCCGCCCCGGCAAGCCCTGCCGCCTGATCGGCAGAATTTGCCGACGGATAGGCAAAATTTGCCGAGCCGTTTGCTGCCCACCGGCACGGATTACCAAGGAAACCCGGCAAATTTGAACTGGCCCGCTTTTTGCCTACCCCTTTGGCGGGGGAATTAGTCCCCTTCCGGTTCAAGCGCCTCGAAAGCAGTGCGCTTCCGGACATTGATCCTCCAAAGGAGTGGCTACCATGGCCGGCAACGTTACCCTGTCCTCTTCCATGCGGACCAACCTCCTGCAGCTGCAAAGCACGCAGGAGCAGATCAACAAGAAACAGAACATCCTGTCGACGGGCAACAAGGTCAACACCGCCCTCGACGGCCCGACCGCCTTCTTCTCGGCCAAGGGTCTGAACCAGCGCGCCGGCGACCTGACGTCGCTGAAGGACGCGATGGGTCAGTCGATCAGCACCATCCAGGCCGCCGACAAGGGCCTGACCTCGATCGACTCCATGGTCGACCAGGCGAAGGGTCTGACCACCGCCGCCTATGCGGCTCTGGGCAACGATGCCGCCTCCGTCGCCACCCGCAAGTCGCTCGCCGCCCAGTTCAACACGCTGCGCGGCCAGATCGACAAGCTGGCCGCCGACAGCGGTTACGGCGGTAAGAACCTGATCGCCGGCAACGGCATGAGCATGGAGAGCACCAGCGCCTCCCGTGCCGCCGTCAACAGCATGACTGGCGTCGACAATGCCCGCGTCACCAACGTGCAGTCGGCCGACACCTACTCGATCCGCGTCAAGGGCGACGGCTCGATCGAAGGCAAGACCGCCGACATTTCCAGCGCGGAAAATGCGCACGGCTTCACCGGCCTGAAGCTGTCGGGCACGATGTCCGGCACGTCGGGCAGCTTCTCCGACGTCCAGATCGAGGTGCGCGGCGCCAACGGCCGTTCCCGCGACTTCATCGTGACGGACGGCACCGAGAGCCGCACGATCTCCTACTTCGACAACACCCAGACCACCTCGACCGCCCTGAAGACGGCCGCCAAGACCGGTTCGGCCCAGGTGTCGACGGTGAACATCGGCGGGACCATCGAAGAAGGCGACATCTTCACCATCACGGTGGAAGGCCAGTCCTTCAGCTACACCGCCACGAAGGGTGACGTCGCCGTCGGCCAGAACGCTTCGGCCCAGGTGGCCGCTCAGTTGAAGGCCTCGATCAGCACGGCCCTCACCGGTACCGGCCGCCTGGTCGGCAAGGACGTCGCCACCGCAACCGTCACCGCAACCGGCACGATCACCCTCACCGGCAACGCCACGGCCGGCGCGGTGACCGACTTCACGCTGACCTCCAGCGCCACCAACGCGCTGACCAAGAAGATTTCGGAAAGCTTCGCGTCGGGCACCATCGTGTCCTTCACGGTCGACCGCCGCCTGCTGGAAGCGGCCAACAACCAGGGCAACGGCGTCTCGACCATCGAGAAGAAGGTCGACCTGCAAATCCAGGTCACCAACTCCAACGGCGCCCAGGTCACCCGTGACGCCACGAACGACAAGGGCGACGGCAAGCTGACGGGCGGCGATCAGGCTTTCGCCTTCGACAGCGGCACCGTGCACCTGGACGTCGATGCGAAGACGATCAAGAAGGCGGCCTCGGCCAACTGCTCGGCCAACATCGTCACCAAGCAGATTTCCGACGCCAACTCCAAGAACGACATCACCGTCCAGCTGAACGAGACGAACACGAACTCGATCACGGTGAGCGCGGTGAACCTGACCACCAGCGGTCAGGGCCTGAAGCTCGACGAAGCGCAGAACGACTGGACCGACCGCGCCGACATCGACAAGGCGGTCTCCGGTCTCGACAACGCCAAGGCGACGATCCGCTCCGCCTCGCAGTCGCTGTCGACCAACCTGAACATCATCACGACCCGCGAGAACTTCACCAAGGAGTTCAGCGACGTGCTGACGGAAGGCGCTAGCAAGCTGACGCTGGCCGACCAGAACGAGGAAGGCGCCAGCCTGCTGATGCTGCAGACCCGGCAGCAGCTGGGCACCATCGCCCTCTCGCTCGCCAACCAGTCGCAGCAGTCGATCCTGCGCCTGTTCTAAGGCGTAGAGTTCAGACGGCGAGTTCGGGTAGGATCACGCCCGGCGGGCGGCGGCATCAGGCCGCCGCCCGTTTCTTTTTTGGGCCGGACCGGTCCGGCAAAGGCCGGACGGCAACGGCCCGCAAGCCCCGGGTTCCCTACTCATGCCACTCAAGTTCGTGCTTCGTCCCAACGAGAAGGTCATCATCAACGGTGCCGTCATCGGTGCCGGCGACCGTCCGGGTTCGTTCTTCCTCTACAACACCGCCAACTTCCTGCGCGGGCGCGAGGTTCTGAAGGAAGAGCAGATCGACTGCATCGAGAAGAAGCTCTATTTCGTCATTCAGCTCGTCTACATCTTCCCGGAAGATTCGACGCTGAATCTTCAACGCTTCGCTTCGATATTGGACGAAACCCGCGAAGCGCGGCCGGACGCTTCCAAGATGCTGGACGAGATCGCGCGTCTGGTCGAAAGCCGCAATTATTATCGGGCGCTCAAGCTCTGCCGCAAGCTGTTCAGGACGGCGGATGGCGGATCGCTGGATGGTGGTATGGCCGATAGCGCCACCGGCGACGACGAAGACCCACCGAGCACCGATCGGACGCCGTGACCGTCGCCGAGCTGCTCGACGCCGCATTACCGCTGCATCGCGCCGGCCGCCTTGCCGAGGCGCTGGTGCTTTACCGCCGGATCCTGTCCGATGATCCGGCGCATGCCGACGCACTGCACCTGTCGGCGATCATCGCGCACCAGACCGGCCGCACCGCGGAGGCACTGGCCAATCTGGGGGCCGCGCTGGCGGTGCAGCCCGGCTTCGCCACGGCCTACAACAGCCTCGGCAACGTCCTGGCCGATCTCGGCATGCTGGAGGAGGCGCTGGCCGCCTATGTGGTCGCAATCCGGCAGAACGACCGCTATGTCGAGGCCTATAACAATCGCGCCACCGTGCTTCAGCGCCTCGGCCGGCGGGATGAGGCGGCGGAGGCCTACGCCCGTGCGCTGACCATGGGGCCGGACAACCTGACGGCCCGTTTCAATTACGGCGTGCTGCAACGGGAATTGGGCCAGATTTCTCCAGCAGCCAACGCCTTCTATGCGGTGGTGCAGGCCGACCCTTCCCATTCCGCCGCATGGCGGCACCTGGCGATCTGTTTGCGTAACTTGGGCCATCCCGATGCGGAGGCCTGTCTGCGCCGCGCACTGCAAGACGCGCCGGGCGATAAGGATCTGTCGCTGGAACTGGGCGCCCTGCTGAACAGCCGAGGTGACCACGAGGCGGCCTGCGGCGTCCTGGCTGCGGCCGTCGCGGCCCATCCCGGCACTGCGCAGTTGCACTTCAGCTACGGCACCGCCCTTCAGGGCACGCGGGGCCTGAGGGAAGCGGTCGTGCAGTTCCGTCTGGCGCTGGACCGCGAACCGACGATGCAGGGGGCGTGCAACAATCTGGGCGTGGCCTTGCTCGAACTGGGAGAGTTGGGCCCGGCGACCCTGGTGCTCAGCCGCGCGGTGGCACTCAGTCCCGGCGATGCCATGGTGGTGAACAACCACGGCACGTCGCTGGAAAACCGCTACGACCTGGAAGCCGATTCCGAAAGGCCGGCGCGCTGGTATCGGCGAGCCCTGCGGCTCCGTCCCGATTATGGCAAGGCTCTGGTCAATCTTGCCGGCATCCATATCCTGCGGCGCGAACTCCACCATGCCGAACGTCTTTATCGCAGCGCCGCGGTGGCCGACCCGCGCAGCGTGGAGACCTTTGTCAATCTCGGCGGTCTGCTGCTCGACCGTGACGACCTTTCCCGGGCGGGACGGATGTACCGGCGAGCCCTGGCGATCGACGCCGGCAGCCCTGCCGCGCTGACTGGTTACGGTCTGGTCCTGCAAAGGCTCGGCCGCATCGGCGAGGCGGAGGCCGCGCATCGGCGTGCGCTGGAGATCGACGGCCGGCATGCGGAAGCGGCCGGCAACCTCGGCATGCTGCTCTGGCAATGCCATCAGGACGATACCGCGGCCGAACCCTGGATGGACCTTGCCTTGTCGGTCAATCCGTCGCTCAACACCGCGCATCTCAACCGCGGCATGCTGCGGCTTTCCCGCGGCGATCTGCCCGGTGGCTGGGACGGCTACCGTCGGCGGTTCTGGGCGAAGGGCTATGTGAACCGGCGGATCGCCGCCCCGCTGTGGCAGGGGGAAAATCCCGCCGGGCGCCGCCTGCTCGTCTGGCGGGAACAGGGGGTCGGCGATGAGATCATGTTCGCCTCCTGCTACCCGTCGCTGATCGGGCAGGCCGGGCATGTGGTGATCGAATGCGACCGCCGGCTGGTGCCGTTGTTCGCGCGCTCCTTCCCTCAGGCGACGGTCAGGGCGGAGTCGGTCGATGGCGCGGGCGATGAAACCATCCAGCCGCCGGACGTCGATGCCCATGTCCCGGCTGGCGACCTGCCGGGTCATCTGCGCGCCAGCCTGTCCGGTTTCAACGGGCAGGCGCCCTGGCTGGTGCCGGACCCGACGCTGGTGGAACAGTGGCGGAAGCGGCTGACGGCGCTGGGGCCGGGCCTGCGGGTCGGCATCGGCTGGCGCAGCCAGATGATGACGTCGGAGCGCACGGCCGCCTATGTGATGCTTGACCACTGGGGGCCGCTGTTCGCCGTGCCCGGACTGGTTTTCGTCAATTTGCAGTATGGCGAGTGCGAAGCGGAGCTTCGGGCGGCGGAGGAGCGCTTCGGCGTGACCATCCACCGTTGGGCCGATCTGGACCTGAAGGACGATTTCGATGGCGCGGCGGCGTTGACCGCCAACCTGGATCTGGTGATCTCGCCGGCGATGTCGGCGGGCGAACTGGCCGGTGCGCTGGGGGTTCCGATCTGGCGCTTCGGTGCCCGCGACTGGACCCAGCTGGGCAGCGGGGTTCGCCCCTGGTTCCCGACGATGCGCCTGTTCCAGCCTACTCCCGGCGAAGCTCTGGACGGAGCGATTGCCCGGATGGCGAAGGAGTTGCAGCGCATGGCATCCGGCAGGCCGCAGGCGCAGCAACCGGCCCAGCAACCGGCCATAATTGCGCCCGCCAAGCCGGATCCCGACGACGACCGGAAGATGGCCGAAGCCGTCGCCCATTACCGCACCGGCGACTTTGCGCTGGCGGAGTCCCTGGTGCGGCAACTTCTCGACAGGGTGCCCGGCCATCCGGTCGCCCTGCATCTGGGCGGTGTGCTGGCCAAGCGGCATGGTTCGCTGGAGGAGGCGCAGGACTTGCTGGTCCGGGCCTCCGCTGCCGACCCGCACAACGCCTCGGCCCATGCCGCCCTGTGCGAAGTCCGACAGGGGCTGGGCCAGTTCGAAGCCGCCGACCGTTCATCCCGCGCCTGCGTCGCCGCACAGCCGGACGGTGTCGGTCATTGGGTAAACCGGACGGCGCTGCTCCGCCGCACCGGTCAAGTGGCCACCGCCCGGTCCGCCATCATCCACGCATTGCGCCTGCGCCCCGATCTGGCGCCCGCTCTGGGGCACCTTGCCGAACTGGCCGACACCCCCGGGGATGCGGTGAGGGTCCATCGCATTGCGGTCAGCCTGACGCCGGGAACCGCCGATGTCCTCAGCAATCTGGGCGGTACCCTCCACAAGCTTCTCCGCTTCGACGAGGCGGCGCGATTGCTGGAACGTGCGATCCGCTGCGACCCCGGCCTTGCCGTCGCCTGGACCAACCGCGGCAATGCGCTGGAAGCGATGGGCCGGATTGCGGAAGCGGAGACCTGCCACCGGACCGCCATCGAGCTTGCGCCGTCATTGGCCGATGCGCACGGCAACCTTGCCTATCTATTTAAAAGGCACGGCCGGCAGGAGGAGGCACTTGCCGCCTTCGACGCGGCACTGGCGGCCGACCCCAAGCACGCACAGGCGCGATACAACCGCTCCCTTCTGTTGCTGGAAACGGGCGCCTTGCGTGCCGGCTGGGCCGACCATGAATGGCGCTTTGCCACGCCGCAATTCCAGGATCAGCGGCGCCGACTGACCATGCGGGCATGGCGCGGCGAGAACATTGCCGGGCGGCGGCTGCTGGTGTGGCGGGAGCAGGGGGTGGGCGACGAGATCCTGTTCGCCTCCTGCTATGAGGAAGCGATGCGACGCGCCGGTCGCCTGGTGATCGAATGCGACCGCCGACTGGTGCCGCTTTTCAGGCGATCCTTCCCCGGCGCCGACGTCCGGCCGGAGAGTCCCGACCCGCGCGACGCCGATCTCCAGATCGCCGCCGGCAGCCTGCCGCGCCTGCTCCGTGCCGATCTGAAGCGCTTTCCCTCCCGATCATCCTGGCTGGTGCCGGACCCGGCACTGGTGGAGCGGTGGCGGGAGCGGCTGGCGGCGCTGGGGCCGGGCCTGCGGGTCGGCATCGGCTGGCGCAGCCAGCTGATGACCGCCGACCGCAAGGCCGCCTATGTGATGCTGGAGCATTGGGGACCGCTGTTCGCCGTGCCCGGCCTGACCTTCGTCAATTTGCAGTATGGCGACTGCGAGGCCGAGATTCGGGCGGCGGAGGAGCGCTTCGGCGTGACCATCCACCGTTGGGCCGATCTGAACCTGAAGGACGATTTCGATGGCGCGGCGGCACTGACCGCCAACCTGGATCTGGTGATCTCGCCGGCGATGTCGGCGGGCGAACTGGCCGGTGCGCTGGGGGTTCCGGTCTGGCGCTTCGGCGGTCGCGACTGGACGCAGCTTGCCACCGGCGTCCGCCCCTGGTTCCCGACCATGCGGCTGTTCCAGCCGAACCCCGGCGAAGGGCTTGAGGCCGCGATTGCCCGGATGGCGAATGCAGTGCGTGCCAGCGCGACGCCGCGGGGCAGGGCGGCCAGTCCGGCAGCGAACTGGGCAGGGGGTGGCGAGTCCGGGACTGCCGACGCCGCAGATCCGGACCCCGACCCGGACAGGCTTCTGGAAATTGCGGTCGCCACCCACCGCAGCGGTGCCCATGATGAGGCGGCTCCCCTCTATGAACGGGTGCTGGCAAGCCGCCCACGCGACCCGGTGGCCTTGCACCTCTCGGGCCTGCTCGCCCACCAGTCGGGCGCGTCGGCGCGAGGGGAGGGGCGCATCGCCGCTGCGGTCGCCGAGGCTCCGGAATATGCGACGGCGCATATCAGCCTGGGGAATGTCCGTCTGGCGCTCGGGCTGGCGGGGCCGGCGGCGGCGAGTTTCCGGACCGCTCTGGCGATCCAGCCCGACAGCGCGGCGGCGTTGACCAACCTCGGCAATGCACTCGACGCGCTGGAGCGGAGCGCCGCCGCAGCCGACCTCCATCGGAAGGCGGTCGCGGCCGACCCGGATCTGGCGGAGGCGCACGACAATCTCGGCGTCGCCCTCGCCCGGCTGGGCCGCTGGGCCGAGGCCGAGCGGGCGCATGCACAGGCGCTCCGTCGGGCACCGGGTCTGGAAGCCGGGTGGATCAACCTGTCGGTGGCGCTGCGCCGCCTCGGCCGGCTGGATACGGCGGAACGGGCAGGGCGCCGTGCCCTGGCGCTCGCCCCCGCCCTGGCCGACGCAATGGCAAACCGCGGCCGGCTGCTGCGCGAACTGGGGGATCCCGCCGCGGCAGGTCCGTGGTGCGCCCGCGCGCTGGCGGTTGAGCCCGGCCATGCAGCGGCGGCCTTCAATAGCGGATTGCTGGAGCTGACGGCCGGCCAACTGGCACGGGGCTGGGATGGCTATGACCGCCGCTTCGACACGCGCGACATGGCGGCGGCATTCCGGCGCCCCGGTGCCCCTCTCTGGGACGGCGGACCTCTGTCGGGGAAGCGCCTTCTGGTCTGGCGCGAACAGGGCATCGGCGACGAGTTGATGTTTGCACAGCGTTTGCCGGAGCTGATCGCCCGGGCCGACCATGACGGGGGCCATGTCGTCGTCGAATGCGATCCCCGCTTCGTACCGCTGTTCGCCCGTTCCTTCCCCCGGGCAACGGTGCGGCCGGCCCCCGCCACGCCCGGCGAGCCGTCGTCCGACATCGACGCCCATGCCCCCATCGGATCGCTGTCGCGCCGATTGGGCGGCTCCCTGCCGGATTTCGCCGCTGTGGGACCGGCCTTGCGCGCCGACCCGGCGGCGATCGAGACCTGGCGGCGATGTCTGTCCGGATTGGGAGACGGCCTGCGGGTCGGCATCGCCTGGCGCAGCAGCCAGCTCGATCCCGACCGCATGCCCGATTACACGCGCATCGAGGATTGGCGGCCGGTGCTGACCTTGCCCGGCCTGATCCCGGTCAACCTGCAATATGGCGACTGCGATGCGGAACTGGCAGCGGCACGCGCCGCTTTCGGCCGGGCGCCGCATGATTTTGCCGACCTCGACCTGCGCAACGATCTCGACGGCACGGCGGCGCTGATGTCGGCCCTGGATCTGGTGATCGCCCCGGCGACCTCCACCGGCGAGCTGGCCGGAGCGCTCGGCGTACCGGTCTGGCGACTGGGACGCACGGGCGATTGGACGGCGCTCGGCACCGGTGTGCGGCCTTGGTTTCCGTCGATGCGGCTGTTCTGGACCGGTCCCGGCGAACGGGTGGCCGACCTCCTTCCCAAGGTGGCGGTGGAGCTTGAGCGCTTCCGCCGGGTCGGCGGCTGAGGGCCGTTTCCGGAGAATCCGGACGCCAAAAGGCCGGGATGAGGCGGTCCACCTCAACCCGGCCTTTAAACCCTATTCAAGGGTGAAGATCAAAGGTCGTTGCTGTGATTGGGGGGATCAGTTCATCTGGTCGGGGCGCGTCAGGCGATCGATCTCTTCCTTGACGTGCAGCTTTTCGAGTTTGAGGCGCTTTACTGCGCTCTCATCCGGCCATGAACGCTTTTCCTCGTCGAGGATCGCCCGGTCCAGGCGCATGTGCTTTTCCTGCAGAGACGAAAGGCGAGCTTCAGTGTGCATGAGTCGCTCTCCATGTGATCAGTCCGCGTCCCGCCTCAATGTGACGGTCCGGTAACAGCAGTGTTAACCGATCCGAACTGCCGAACAACCTTAATCTTGCGTTTTATGCGGTCAAACCATGCGAAAAGATGCCTCAACCGTTCAGACGTATGACAGTGGGTCGCAGGGGTGGGATCTTGAAATCACTTCGCGCACCACCATCCGGAGGCGAACAGACCCTTTGGACCAAAGGGTTATGTCCCCTGTGGCAAGCCAACGGCCGATTCAACGATGTCGGAGAGCGCCCTGCGCACTTCGTCACGGCCAGGCTGAAGCACCAGCGCTTGGCGATACCAGCCGGCAGCCTCGCCCTTGCATCCCAGCCGTTCGAGGATCGAGGCGAGCCTGACGGCGACGGAGGGAACCGTCGGATCGAGGCGGGCGGAGCGTCGCAACGCTTCTGCCGCCGCCTCGGCCCGACCGAGGCTGTCCAGCGCGATGCCCCATTGATGCAGCACCGCCGCACCGGTGCCGAGCCGTGCCGCTCGGCCATAGGCTTCCGCCGCCCCCGCGGTATGGCCGGCTTCTCGTTCGGCATGGCCAAGCCCCTCCAGCGCCGTCAGCAGGGTTGGCGACAACATTAGGGCATGGCGGAACCGGCGGGCGGCATCCTCCGGCCGGCGCAGGGCACGCAGGATCTTCGCGCGATTGACCGCCACCTCGGTCGCTCTCGAGTCCAGGGTTAGCGCGTGGGCGAGCTGCCCGTCGGCCTCTTCGAGCCGGCCAAGCTGCGCGACCAGCAGGCCATAGCGGTGCAGGGCTTCGGCCTCCGCTGGTTCACGGGCGAGGATGCGGCGGTAAAGACGCTCCGCCTCGTCGAAGCCGCCGGACTGGTGACGGTCGAACGCCTCGGCAAGCAGGCTATGGCTGTCGTTCATCCGGTCTGAACCAGCGCCGCCAGCGCATGAACCGCCCGCCGCGCCGCGTCGGCCAACCCCTGGCCTTCCTGCGGCTGGATCAGGCGCATGGCCGGGAACCAGGGCCGCACCCCGGTGCCGATTTGCGTCCAGTCGCGGGTGCCGAGCCGCCAGACCGGCGTGCCCAGCGCACCCGCCAGTTCGCCGACAGCGGTGGCCGGCGAGATCACCAGATCCAAGTTGGCGATCAAGGCGGAAACGCCTTCGAAATCATCCTTCAGGTTCAGGTCGTCCCACCGGTGCAGCCGTCGCGTTGCCGTCTCCACCCGGGCCAGTTCGGCGGTGCAGTCGCCATATTGCAGCATCACCACGCTGACGTCGGGCATGTCGAGCAATGCCGCCCAGTCGGCAAGGCCGGTATAGGCGGCGGCACGCTGCGCGGTGACGATCTGGCTGCGCCATGCCAGCCCCACCTTCAGGCCGGGCAGGGCGGCAAGGCGGTCGCGCCACTGGGCGACGAGGCCGGGATCGGGGCGCAGATATGCTGGACGGTCCGGATAACGCGCCACCCTGTCGCGGACCAGGGCGGGCAGGTTCCCCGCCGGCATCTGCAGCTCGCAATCCGGCGGGTCGATCGTCTCCCGCCCGGCGGGGTCCGCCGTCTCCGCCCGTACCGCCACCCAAGGAAAGGAGCGGGCGAAAAGGCTGACCAGCCGCCGGTCGCATTCGACGGTGACCGGCCCATCCAGACCGTTCAAGGCGTCGAAGCAGGAGGCGAACAGAATCTCGTCGCCGACGCCCTGTTCCGACCAGACCAGCAGTCGCCGGCCCCGCAGCGCCTCGCCCATCCAGACCGGCCGGTCGATACGGCGGGCCCGCTGCAACTGCCGGGCGGAGAAGCGACGCGAATAGCCGGCCCAGCCCTCGGCGATGCGCCCGTCGGCGAGATCCATCAGCCCGAGGTTCCAGGCCGCCAGCGCGAAGCCGGGATCGACCCGCAGGGCGCGGCGCAGATGGCTCCTCGCCTCGTCCAGCCGGTTGGACAGCGTCGCCATCGTGGCAAGGTTGTTGTTGGCCTCGGCCGACTCCGGTTGCAGGGCCAGCGCACGGCGATAATGGCCGGTCGCCTCCAACGTCTGCCCGGTCAGCTCGCAGGCATGGCCGAAATTGGCATGGGCTGGAATATGGTCGGGCTGGATGGCGATGGCGCGGCGATGCAGCCTTATGCCCTCAGCCGTCCGTCCGCCGATTTGATGGACAAGGCCCAGATGGGTCAGCGCCTCCGGATAGGCCGGGTGCAGGGCCAGCGCGCGGGCGAAGGCGACGGATGAGTCGGCGTGGCGCTTTTCCATTTCATGCACCAGCCCCAGATGGTTCCAGGCCTGGGGAAAGGCCGGATCCATGCGCAGCGCTTCGCCGATCAGGGCGAGCGCATCGTCGTTCCGCCCGGTCTGGTGCATCAACAACCCTAGCAGATGCAGGGCATCGGGATATCCAGGGGCTTCGCGCCGGGGATCGGCGGCAATGGCGGCACGGTAGGCCGCTTCCGCCTCATCCGGCCGGCCGGTGCGGTGAAGGTCGGCGGCATGGTTCAGCAGCGCATCGAAATCGGCGGGCGTTGCCGGTTCGGGAACCGCCTTTTCCCCGGGAGCAGGCTTGGGCTCCGGCTTCATGGCGCGCAGTGCCTCGGCAATGGCTCCGATGATCGAGTCCAGCGCTTCGCCCGGCCGCGGCTGGAACAGCCGCATGGTCGGGAACCAGGGGCGGGTTCCAGTGCCCAGTTGGGTCCAGTCACGGCTGCCGAAGCGCCAGACCGGAACACCCAGCCCCCCGGCCAGTTCACCCGCCGACATCGCCGGCGAAATCACCAGATCCAGGTTGGCGGTCAGCGCCGCCGCGCCATCGAAATCGTCCTTCAGGTTCAGGTCCACCCAGCGGTGGATGGTCACACCGAAGCGCTCCTCTGCCGCCCGAATCTCGGCCTCGCACTCGTCATACTGCAAATTGACGAAGACCAGTCCGGGCACGGCGAACAGCGGTCCCCAATGCTCCAGCATCACATAGGCGGCCTTGCGGTCGACGGTCATCAGCTGGCTGCGCCAGCCGATGCCGACCCGCAGGCCCGGCCCCAGCCCCGCCAGCCGCTCCCGCCACCGCTCCACCAGCGCCGGGTCCGGCACCAGCCAGGGGCCTTGCGGCTCGAAGGCGGACAGGCTGGCGCGCAGCAGTTCCGGCAGATCGCCCGCCGCAACCTGAAGATCGCAGTCGGGCGGATCGATGCTTTCCCGCAAGGGCTCGCCGAAAGCGTCACCGGTGCAGCTTTCGGCTCGCACCGTGGCTTTCGGGAAGGAGCGGCGGAACAGCGGCACCAGACGCGGATCGCATTCGATGGTGACCGGTCCGCCCGCCCAGGCGACGACGTCCGGATAGCAGGAGGCGAACATCATCTCGTCGCCCACGCCCTGTTCCCGCCAGATCAGCAGCCGCTTGCCGCGCAGCACCTCTCCACCCCAGCGCGGAATGGGGAAGTGCCGGTTCGGCACCGCCTCGCCGGCGGCGAAGCGCCGCTCGTACCCGGCCCAGCCGCGCGCGATGTCGCCGTGAAGAAGCGCCAGCAGAGACAGATTGTAGGTGGCGGTGGCAAGGTCGGGCTGCTGGGCCAGCGCCTCCTCGAAGCAGGCCGCCGCTTCCTCGTAGCGCCCCTGCGCCTGCAAGGCGTTGCCGAGATTGTAGCGCGCCTCCACGAACTCCGGGTGCAGGTCCAGCGCCTGCCGGTGGCAAAGCTCCGCCTGATCGGGACGGCCAAGCCGCTTCAGGACGCTGCCCAGATTGTTCAGCGCGGCGCTGTGGCGCGGGTTGCGCTTCAGCGCCTGGCGATAGGCGATCTCGGCACTCTCGAAAGCGCCCTTCTGTTGCAGGACGGCGCCAAGATTGTAAAAGGCGGTGGCATCGTCGGGGCGGTGCCGGGTCACCAGCCGGTGCTGTGCGATGGCCTCGTCCAGCCGGCCGGCCATCGCCAGCGCGTCGCCGAGATTGTTGTGCGCCTCCACCATGCCCGGCGCCAGCCGCACCGCGCGGTCCAGCGCCGTCACCGCCCCGCCATAGCGGTGCAGCGCGGCATGGCCGTTGCCGAGATTGTACCAGGCCTTGGCATAATCCGGTTTGAGCGCCAGCGCCGCGGCGAAGGCCCGCTGCGCCTCGTCGTGACGGCCAAGGGCTGCCAGCGCATTGCCCAGATTGTGCCGCCGCTGCGCCCCCTGCGGGTCCAGGATGGTGGCGTTGCGGTGGGCCTGCACCGCCTCGTCCGGCCGGCCGGCGGCGAACAGCGCGCTGCCCAGATTGTCCCAGTAATCGGCGACCCCCCTGCTCTGCGCCAGGGCCTTGCCGATCAGGGTCACCGCCTCTTCCGCATGGCCCGATTGCAGGGCCAGCACCCCCAGCAGATGCATCGCGTCGGCGTTGCGCGGGTCTTTGGTCAGCACGTCGCGATAGCCGCGCTCCGCCTCGGCGGCACGCCCGGCCTGATGGTGTGCCACTGCCTGCGCCAGCATGTTGGTGTGCTTAGCCACGTTCCGGCCCCGTCCCTGACTGCCCGCACCCTCAAAGGGAGTGCCATCATCGGTGGATCACGGTAAAGATGCCATTGATATCGGCGGGGAATCGACCGGCGGGAGAGGCCGGCAGAAAAGGCCGGCGGGAGAGGGGAGAACACGCGATGGCAGGGTCACGCTCGTCCTTGCGGGGCGGGTTGCGCAGGGGGCTGGCGGGAACCGCCCTTGCGCCCGCGGTGAAGCTCGGCCGGCAGGCGGACGTGCTGGCCGCCGCCGGCGACGCGGCGGGGGCGGAGCCGCTCTATGCCCAGGCGCTGGCCGCCGATCCGACCCTCGCGGGCACCCACAACAACCACGGCAACGCCCTGCGCGCGCTTGGCCGTCTGGACGAGGCCGCTGCCGCCTACCGGGCCGCCGTCTCCCATGGCCTGCATGAGGGGATGGCGCACTACAATCTCGGCTCCGTCCTGCGTCAGGCGGAGCGGCAGGATGAGGCGGAAGCCGCCTTCCGTCAGGCGCTGGCGCTTCGCCCCGACCATGCGGAGGCCTGGAACAACTGCGGCAACCTGCTGCGCGACCTCGGCCGCTTCGGCAGGGCGGCGGTCGATTACCGGCGGGCTTTGGCCCTTCGGCCGGACTGGGCCGATGCCCATGATAACCTCGGGGCCGTGCTCTATCTGCTGCACGAACAGGGTGGGGAGGAGGACGCGGCGGCGCTGGCCCGGCTTTGGCGGCGTGATCACCCGGACAACCCGCTGGCCCGCCACATCGGTGCCGCCATCGCCGGGGAGGAGGCCGACCCGCGCGCGCCCGACGACTATGTGCGCCAGACCTTCGACCTGTTCGCCGATGAGTTCGACCGCAAGCTGGCCGAGCTGGATTACCGTGCCCCGGCCCTTCTCGCGGGCCTGCTGTCCGATGATGAGCCGGCCGGCGACCTCGACGTGCTGGATGCCGGCTGTGGCACCGGGCTGTGCGCCAAAGCGCTCAGGCCCTATGCCCGCCGGTTGGTCGGTGTCGATTTGTCGGATGGCATGCTGAACCGCGCCCGTGCCCGCGGCCTGTATGACGGGCTGTATGCGGCGGAGCTGGTCGGTTTCCTGGCCGCGCATCGGCTGGCCTTTGATCTGATCATGGCGGCCGACGTCTTTTGTTATTTCGGCGTCCTCGATGACGCTCTGACCGCTGCCTGCACCGCGCTGCGCCCCGGTGGCCGGCTGGCCTTCACGGTGGAGATGCTGGACCCGGCCGACGGACGGCCCCACCGCGTCGCCACCCACGGCCGCTATGCCCATGCCGAAGCCTACATCTGCACTGCGGTGGCGAATGCCGGGCTTGTGCTTCGGCGATGCGACCACGACCGGCTGCGTTTCGAAAGCGGCGAACCGGTGACCGGGCTGGTGGTGTTGGCCGAGCGGCCAGCGGTTTAGGCCAGCGGTTCAGGCCAGCAGTTCAGGAACGTCGGCGCGGCCGGCGGAACGGAGCGGGCTTGGGGTCCGGCTTGACCGGCTGCGGGGCCGGCGCGGGCCGGGCCAGCGCGTCGGCCTCCTCGATGCGGCCCAGCGAGCGAAGCGCCAGCGCCAGAGTGTCGCGTGGCGCCGGATGGGCCGGGTCGATGCGGACGGCGTGGCGGAGCGGGGCCAGCGCCGCGGCGGCGTGGTTGGTCGCGGCCAGCGCGATGCCGAGATTCAGCGCCGCCGACAGGAAATCCGGCACCAGGGCCAGCGCGTTGCGGAAGGCGATCACCGAATCTGCGCGCAACCCGGCGGCGAACAGGGCATTGCCCAGAAGGAAGGCGATGTCGGCATCCTGCTGGTCGAGTGCCGCGGCCCGGATCAGATCGGCCAGCGCCGGCGTCACCTGCCCGGATTCCAGCCGCAGACGGCCGCGCGCATGCAGCAGATCGACCAGCTTTTCCCGCGCCGGATCCAGGGCCGGCTCGATCTGCAGGGCGCGCTCCAGCATCGTGGCGGTGGCGTCGATGGCGGCCGGATCGCTGCGGCCATGGCGGGCAAAGGCGCGGTCTGTCCAGGCCTCCGCAAAATCGGGGCGCAGGGCCAGCGCGCGGCGATAGGATCCCTCGGCCTCATCCAGCCGGTCGAGCCCGCGCAGCAGATTGGCGCGGTTGGCGTGAATGTCGGCCGCCTCCGGCCGCAGGGCCAGCGCCTTGCCGATCAGCGTCAGGCCGAACTCTCCCCGGTCGATCTGTCCGGCAAGCACGCCCAGGTAATGCAGCGCATCAGGCTGCTCCGGCTCGACATCGAGGATGCGGGTGTAGAGTTCCTGCGCCTCGCCGAAACGGCCGGCGAGATGCAGGTCGAGCGCCAGCGTCAAGGCTTCGAGGATGGTAGCCATGGTTCAACGCTTTAGGACGACCGGTGCCGTCACCGCAAGCATGTGGACGGGAGTATCTTAGTTTTCGACATAAATATTTTGCGCATCGGAAACCCCCTTTCTCCATATGGGTTAGAATCCCCACTCCAAATAAGTGTAAAGAAACCCTTTACGCGCAGCCAGGGTTAAGGTAATTTAATGTTCAACATTCACCGATCCGGACAGTCTGGTCATGAACGTGGCGGTGGCCACATCGACGGTCTCGCGGCCGTTCGCCTTCATGACGCCCCGCGGCAGCGATGCCGTTGACCCAGGGGCCGGCACCCGGACTCCGACCTCCAGCACCGTCCCGCAGGCGGAAGCCGATACGGCCGGTCCAACCGAGCCGCTGGTCAACCGCTTTCCGACCGTCGCCTTCAGCTATGACACCGACGCCTCGCGGCTGGTGATGCTGTACCGCGACCCGGCCAACGGGAAGACCGTCTCGCAGATTCCGACCGAAGCCGCCCTGAAGCAGTACAAGGAAGCCCAGCAGAAGGAAAAGGACGCGGAACGCGCCTCCCTGCTGAAGCTGACGGTCGGCGAAAGCGGCCAGGGCGGCCAGACAGGAGGACAGGCGGGCGGCCGCTCTGCGGCCTATGGGCGCGGCGGGACCGATGGGTCGGCAACGACCGGCACCGCCACCGCTTCCACCCCCCGGACCGGGGCTCCGGTCACGTCGACCGCTTCCGCCGCCGCGGCATTTGTGGCACACTCCGCTTCGGTCGCGACCACTTCCGCCGGCACATCCGCCGGTCGGGTCAATGTCGTGATCTGAGGACGCCCTGTTCCAAGGGCGTGGTTTGCAGGGGGCAGGATGGGCATGGATGTCACGTCATCGACCGCCGGTGCGGCAATGTCCCTGATGCAGGCGCAGAGGCAGATGGCTTTCGGCGTCAAGGCGCTGAACCAGAACGCCGAACAGCAGCAGGCGACGGTCGAGACCATGATGCAGTCGGGCAATGGCTCCGGCGGTGGCTCCGGTGGCGGCAACGTCACGCCGACGCGCGGGCAGAATCTGAACATCACCGTCTGAGTTCTCACCGGCGGATTCCGGCAGTCGGGTTTCCCGTCGGTCAGACTTTCGAATCGAGCAGGGACGTCAGCATCTCGTCCTGGGTCCGAACCACCGCTGCATTGGCGCCATAGGCCCGGCCGGCCGCCATTTGATTGATTCTCTCGGTCGCCAGATCGACGTTCGGCGCCGCGACCATGCCGTCGCCGTTCGCCGCACTGTCATCGGGCGCATATTCCTGCAAATAGGCCGGCGTGATCGGCGTGAAACTGGTGCGCGTGCCGGGATTGGCGTCGCTCTGTGCGACCCCGATGGGCTGGTAGGCCGCGCGCTTGCCGTCCGCGCTGCCGTCCGCGCTGCCGTCGGCGCTCGGAACGGCCCCGGTGGAGCGCACATTCGCGACGTTGGCGGCCGAGGCGTCGAGCCGCCGGGTCTGGGCGGTCAAACCGCTGAGCGCGATGCCGATACTGCCGACCATAACGGTCCATCCCTTGTCCGACGGCATATCGGGGAACCTTAGCACATCGGATGCCCGACACCAGCGGAGCATCGCCGGCCTGTAACAACCCCAATGCAATCGCCGCTGTATCTTTCGCGGGGCTTGCGCCATTATCGGGCAAACGGCCGCCGCTCCTTTCCCTTGCCGCCGGTATCCCGCCGGTGCTTTCGGCCCTGATGGGACCGCTTTCAATCGAGCCGGCCCAGATGCGAGACGGGAGCCGCCGCCTGAATGCCGAACGCCGCCTTTGCCCTGACCGTCGCCGGGCTGACCGACGTCGGCCGCGCCCGTTCCCGCAACGAGGACGATTTCCAGGTCAGTATTGCCGGTGAATTCGCGGTTGTCTGCGATGGCATGGGCGGCCATGCCGGTGGCGACATCGCCAGCCGCAAGGCGGTTGAGGTGATCTCCGGCATCCTGCGGGACCAAGCCCCGTCCGATCCGATCGCTCTGGTGAAGCGTGACGACGCCGACCGCACCCAGACCGACCCGGCGGCGACAGAGCCGACGGTGCGCCATGCGCTGTCGGTTGCACGGTCTGCGGTGCAGCAGGCCAACCGGGCGATCCACGAGCTGAATCTGGCCCGCGGATTCTCGTCGGGGCGCGGCATGGGCACCACCGTTGCCGGGGTCTGGCGGATTCCCGGAACCGCCTATATGGCGGTGTTCCATGCCGGCGACAGCCGGGTCTATCGCCTGCGCGACGGGGAACTGCGCACCCTGACCCGCGACCACAGCCTCTATCAGGTATGGCTGGACAATGGCGGGCGCGGAACCGCACCGCAACGGAACATCATCGTCCGCGCGCTCGGCACGGCGGAGGATGTGGAACCGGAGGTCAGCGTGCAGTCGCTGATGCCGGACGATGTCGTCATGCTCTGCTCCGACGGACTGAACGGCATGCTGCCGGACGGCGTCATCGCCCGCATCCTGCGTCAGGAATCCGACCCCGCCCTTGCCGCCGCCGCGCTGGTGGATGCCGCCAATGCGGCCGGCGGAATGGACAACGTGACGGTGGTGGTCGGACGCTTCGCCGCGACCGTCTGACCGTCCCGGCAGGATCCATCCATCGAGCCTCGCCGGTCACCCTGCCAGTCAAGGCCCGGTGGCGATGAAACGCGCATCCGCCAGCGCCGCCGGGGCATCGTCCGGCAGTGCAGCCAGCGCATCGGTCAATGCAGCCAGATAGTCGGCTGCCGGCTCCTGCTCCGGCCGCGGGTTGGCGAAGAGAGGCACCGCCGTGGCGATGGTCAGCAGCATTTCGGTTCCATAGGGCGGGCCGATGGTCCAGGAACGCCCGGTCCCCGGCTTCCCGTCCTCCCCCCTCTCGCCCAAGCGGCGCGATGCGCCTGCGGCGAGCGCGATGGCGCTGTCCGACGGGTTGGGGAGCAGATGCACGACGCTGCCGTCGATGGTGAAATAATCGACCTGCAACCGGACCGGACGGGCCGGCGCCCGGATCTCCAGCATCAGCGGATCGCCGGCATTCAGCGCCGGCCCCTCCAGCATGCTCACCGCCAACGGCTCGGCCAAGCCGCGGTTGGCGTCCAGCGCCGTGGCGACGCTGCCCAGGGGCGCGCAGAACCGCGCATCCGCGGTCGCGAGGTCGAAGCCATGGTCCCAGCCGGCGGCAAGGGTCTCGACCGTTTCGCGCACCGCCGTCTCCGCCCGCTCCCCGGCGACCGTGCCCGAAACCAGCAGCCTTCCCCCGGTCGTTTCCACGCCGGCCAGCGCGCAGGGAATGGAGCGCAGCGCCGCCGCCACCGCCGCGACCGGCGGCTGCCGGGAAGCTGCCGGGGGAGGGGCCGGCGCCAGGGAGGGCGCCGGTGCAGGGGAGGATGTGGGGGACGATGCAGGCGGCTCGGCTGCCGGTTCGGGTAACGCGTCTTTGACCATCGCCACGGGTGGCGGCAGAGGCGGGGCAGGCCGGTTCAGGACCGTTGCCGCAGCCAAGCCGCCCAGCACGGCAACGCCGCCGAGCAGCAGCGGCCAGCGGCGGGCACACGCCGGTGCAGCGCCGGCCGACGAAACGGACGCTCCATTCAACGCGGTGACGGCCCGGAGCAGCACAGCTGCGTCCGGGAACGCTCCAGCCCCATCGTCGCGCAACGTCGCCAGCAGGGCCGACACCCCCGGCCGCTGGTCGTGCCCGGCCAGAAGCCGTTCGGTCAGTCCCACGGCGGCGGCCAGATCGTCGCGCCGGTCCACTGCTGCCGCGGTCAAGGCCGCACGTCCGAACTCGGCGACCACCGCCGCCGGTCCCGGGCGCAGCACGGTGTCGGCACCGAGCGCACCATGGATCACGCCGGCCCGATGGGCTGCGGCGAGCGCGTCCAGCACGCGGTTCAACGTCGCGACGGTGTCCTCCCACTCCAGCGGTCCGTCGGCCAGCCTCGTGGCGAGCGTCGGCCCGTCGGCCGGTGCCGTGGCGACGAAGGCGGTGCCGGCAAGCTCGCCGGAGGCCAGGATTGCCGGAATGGCCGGATGTGACAGCCGGGCCGCGGCGCCCGCCATCCGCCGGAACCGCTCCAGCCCGGCGGCATCGGCGCACAGACGGCCCAGCGGCACGGTCCACAGCGCCACCGCCTGTCCGTTGGCATCCAGGGCACGGTGCAGCCGGGCGTCGCCGTCCTTCCGGATCAGGTCGAGCAGCCGGTAACGGCCCAGCCGCTTTTCGCCTTCCGCCATGGCCATTCCAACCGCCGTCCCGTCCCGCCGCATTCTCGCTCCCCGGCCAGAGTCGCCATGACCGCGCCGCTGGTATAGCCGCAGCGCCTCGCAACGGCCAAGGCTCAGGGCACCCACCCGCAAGTTTCTGTCCCGATGGCCGGTCCCGTCGAACGTCCTAGTCCTGTGACGACGAACGGCCGGTAACCTTTCGTTAGCCATGACGCAGGAAGCTGATACCGCGAGCCGCACCTCTGCGACCCGCATGTGCACCACCCGGCGCGGAGCCTGCTGCCTTGCCCCACACACTCCCCCTTTCCCAATCGTCCGGCCCGAACCTGTCCTGGCTGAACGGGGCGGCGCTCTACCAGATCTATCCGCTCAGCTTCCGCGACCATGGCGGCGACGGCTGGGGCGACCTCGACGGTGTGATCGAGGGGCTGGACCATGTGGCCTCGCTGGGGGTCGACGGGGTGTGGATCAGCCCCTTCTACCCGTCGCCGCGCACCGACTTCGGCTATGACGTCGCCGACCACCGGGCGGTGGATCCGCGCATGGGCAATCTCGCCGTCTTCGACCGGCTGATCGAGCGCGCCCATGGGCTGGGTCTGAAGGTGCTGGTCGATCTCGTCTGCGGCCACACCTCCAACGCCCACCCCTGGTTCGTCGAGAGCCGCCGGTCCCGCGACAACGACAAGTCCGACTGGTATGTCTGGGCCGACGCCAAACCCGATGGCACCGCACCGAACAACTGGCTGTCGGTGTTCGGCGGCGCCGCCTGGAGCTGGGAGCCGCGGCGGCGGCAATATTACCTACATCATTTCCTGTCCAGCCAGCCGGCGCTGAACCTGCACCACCCCGCGGCGATGGATGCGCTGTGCGAGACGGCCGAATTCTGGATGGAGCGGGGGGTCGACGGCTTCCGCATCGATGCCGTCGACTTCTTCGCCCATGACCCGCAGCTGCGCTCCAACCCCGCCGCCGTCTGGCGCGGGTCCGAACCGCCGCTGAAGCCCTTCGCCTTGCAGCAGCACATCTACGACATGATGCACCCGGCCATCGGCAGTATCCTGTCCCGCCTGCGCGAGACGGTGGAGCGCTATCCCGGCCGCGTTCTTCTGGGCGAGCTGTCCAGCCAGCCCGGCGCCGGCCAGCGCATCGCCGCCTATTGCACGCCGCAGGGACTGCACGCCGCCTACACCCTGTCGCTGGCCAAGCAGCCATTCAGCGCCAAGGGATTCGCCCAGGCCCTGAGCGCCGCCGGACGACCGGAGTCGATCTGCTGGAGCCTGTCCAACCACGATGTGGAGCGGGCCGCCAGCCGCTGGCTGCCCGCCGGTGCCGATCCACACGCCTTCAACGCCCTGCTGGCGATGCTGGCCGCGTCGCTGCCCGGCACCGTCTGCCTCTATCAGGGGGAGGAACTGGCCCTGCCCAACGCTGTGCTGGAGCAGCACCAGCTGCGCGATCCGTTCGGCATCACCTACTGGCCCGATTTCCAGGGACGCGACGGCAGCCGCACGCCGATGCCCTGGCGGGCCGCCGAGCCCCATGCCGGCTTCACCGTCGCCGACCCCTGGCTGCCGGTGCCCGACGCCCATCGCGACCTCGCCGTCGACCGGCAGGAACGGACCGCGGGCAGCCCGCTGGCGGTGTGGCGTGACGCCCTCTCGCTGCGCCGCGACCTGGAGGCGCTGCGCAGCGGCAGCGTCACCGCGGTGGAGGAGCATGGCGACCTGCTGTCCTTCGAGCGCACAGCCGGCGACGACCGCCTGCTGGCAGTCTTCAACATGGCCGACCGGCCGGCGGAATTCGCGTTGCGCGGCCGTGGCGAACCGGAAGCTTTGCCCATTCCCCGCGCGCCGGGCGCCCTGCCGCCGGAGTTGACCGCCGATGGACGGACGCTGGTGATGCCGCCGCTGTCGGTCTTCCTGGGACGCCTGCGCACGGCGGCCTGAACCCGTCCCCGCATAAGCTCTTCGAGGGTGTCGGTTGCACCCTCGAAAGGCAGGCATGCACATTTATGCGATGCGGGGCGCCGCATCGGATGCTTTGTTACACTCTCGCCTAAGTCGCTGTAATTCCCTGATTCATCGCGGGTCGCGGAAATTGTCAGCAATAGCAATAATCTTGCGGAGTAGCGGGAGTGGAAAGAAGAGCGTTTCTCACCAAGGCCGGCGTCGGTGCCGTTTCGACCGTTGCCGCCTCGACCCTCGCGGCCCCGGCCATCGCGCAGAGCCAGCCGACCATCCAGTGGCGTCTGGCGTCGAGCTTCCCGAAGAGCACCGACATCCTCGTCGGCACGTCCGAACTGATCGCCAAGCGCGTGTCCGAGGCGACCGACGGCAAGTTCCAGATCCGCGTGCATGCCGCCGGTGAGATCGTCCCCGGTCTTCAGGTGCTGGACGCCGTGCAGAACGGCACCGTCCAGTGCGGCCACACCTGCGGCTACTATTATGTCGGCAAGGATCCAACCTTCGCCTTCGACACCGCTATTCCTTTCGGCCCGAACGCCCGCCAGCAGAACGCCTGGTTCCAGTATGGCGGCGGCCAGGAGGTGATGCGCGCCTTCTTCGCCAAGCACGGCATCGTCCAGTTCCCGGCCGGCAACACCGGCGCCCAGATGGGCGGCTGGTACCGCAAGGAAATCAAGTCGCTGGCCGACTTCAACGGCCTGAAGATCCGCATCGCCGGCATCACCGGCCAGATCATGGCCAAGCTGGGCGCCGCCCCGACCCAGATCGCCGGCAGCGACATCTACCCGGCGCTGGAGAAGGGCACCATCGACGCGGTCGAATTCGTCGGTCCCTATGACGACGAGAAGCTGGGTTTCGTCCAGGTCGCCAAATACTACTACTATCCGGGCTGGTGGGAAGGCGGGCCGCAGGTCTCGCTCTACATCAACCAGAAGGAATGGGAGGCGCTGCCCAAGTCCTATCAGGCGATCCTGACCGCGGCCTGTGCCGAGGCGAACGGCGCGATGACCGCCCGCTACGACGCCGAGAATGCCAAAGCGCTGAAGCGTCTGGTCGCCAAGGGCGCCCTGCTGCGTCCCTATCCGCGCGACCTGATGGAGGCCGCCCACAAGATCGCCTTCGAGCTGTACGACGACATCGCGAAGACCAACCCGGACTTCAAGGCCGTCTACGACAGCTGGAAGCCCTTCCTGGAGGAAGTGCAGCTGTGGTTCCGCGTGGCCGAGCTGCCCTACGACAACTTCACCCAGTCGGCCGGCCGCTCCAAGTGATTGGCTGCGGGTTCTGACGGAAAGCAGGGGGTGGCCGGTCCGGCCGCCCCCATTCTTTTTCAGGCGAGATAATTCAGCAGCGACAGCTTCTGCGTCTGGCCGGCGACGGTGTAGGTCGCCTGCTGGACATTCATCGCGCTGCTCAGCCGGGCCGCGACCTCGGTCTGGTCGATGCCCTCGATCTTGGCGAGGCGGTCGGTCAGGGTGGCGACCGAGTCCGTGTGGGCGTCCTTGTTGGTCTCCAGCGTGGCGGCGTCGGATGCGACCTTGGCGTGGACCGAGCGGATCTGATCCGATGCCTGGGTCAGCATCTCGCGCGCCTGGGTGCTGTATTCGGTCCATTTGCCGGGGTTGGCCGCCGCCGTCCGCACCAGCTGCATCGCCTTCACCAGCGTCTGGAACGCCTGATCGTCGGCGCTGACCCCGTAGGTCAGGTTCAGGTTGTCGTCGATCGTCACCTGCGACTTGCGGTACGCGTCGGCATTCTTGCCCTTGGTCAGATATTCGGAATCGTAGAAGGGCAGGTCCGGCGGCTCGGCATTGGGCACGGCGGTCTGGCTGTCCTGCTCCGGCGGCAGCGTGCCGACCGAGATGGTGTTCTGCAGCGACCCGTTCGTCACCTTGGCGCTGGTCGAGAACAACGACGAGCGGCCGGGGTGGTTGGGATCGGCATTGGCCGTGCTGGTCAGCGCGATGCCCGGACCATTGCCGAGCGCGTCGATGGTGACCGGCGGGGCAGGGTTCAGGTTGCCGAACTGCTGGCGCAGCTTGTCGGCGACCTGCCCGACATTGGTGACGCCGGCGGCATAGTCGGTGTCGCTGACCGTGTAGCTGACCTTGTAGGACTGGTAGGGCGGCAGGTCGTGCGGCTCGGTCGGATTCTTCAGGTAGTAGTTCTGGTTGTACGGATCGTCGGGATCGCCGACCGAGACCGTGAATTCGAAGGTGTCGCCGATGTCCACCGCCGCACCGTTCAGGGTGAAGCGGTCGATCTGCGGCAGGGTGGCCGTTGGCGCCTGGGTGGTCGACGGCGCGGTCGCGGTGTTCTCCACCGTGGCGGAGTTGACGACACGGGCGGACAGGTCGAACTTCTGCCCCGGCTGCTGGCCGACCAGGGAGATGATGCCGTTGGAGGTCGACACCGTCATCGGCAGTGGCGGGGTGGCGGCGTTGATCTGGGTGGTCAGCGTCTGGGCGACGAAGGTCAGCGTCTTCGGGTCGGACGCCTGGATCTGATAGCCGAAGGTCTTTCCGGAGACCGTCACCTCGAAATAATCGTCGGTGTTCACCACCGCGCCGTTCAGCGTGATCTTGCTGGTCTGCGTCGTCGCCGTCAGGTCGGTGACCGGCTCCGTCCCGAAGCGCGATCCAGCGAACAGGTAGCGGTCGCCGAAGCGCTGGTTCAGCAGGGCCTGGATGTCCCTCATCGCGCCCTCGGCGCGGTCCTTGACCTGATCGGCCTGCGGGAAGCTGACGGAGAAGCTGCTGCTCGACGCCGCCTTCAGGCTGTCGAAGGTCAGGTTCAGGATCGCGCCCTCACCGGGACCGCCGGAGATGTTGAAGTTGTAGCCCTTGCCGTCGTTGGGCGGGGTGGTGCCCAGGTTGATGGAGCGGGTGGTCTTGCCGCCCAGACCGTCGGTCACCGTGACGTCGAAGGTGCCGTTGGTGCCCTGCTGCGACGGGACCGCGGTGACCGTGTATTTGGCGCCGACCGTCAGCGTCGACTTGGACGCGTCGATCGACAGCTTCATCCCGTCGGGATTGGTGTTGGTCGGCGTGGTGACGCTGGCAGGACCGGGCTGGAAGGGGAAGGTCGTGCTGGAGGTCCAGCTCGATATGATGGACTCCATCGAGGTCAGCACCTTGTCCGTCGCTTCGACGCGGGGCGCGGCGGTGTTGATGCTCTGGATGTAGTTGGTCTTCTTCGCCATCTCCGCCCGCAGGTCCAGAAGCTTCTGCACCTCCGGCCCATAGGCGTTCAGATCGACCGACTTCTTGCCCGTGGTCAGCTGTTCGGACAGCTGGTTGATGTCGTTCTGGCCCCCGGACAGGTTCCGGACAAGGCTCAGATATTTCGAGTAGCTGCTGACTCCCGTTATCGAGCTCATCGGACCACCGCCTCCAGCGCATCAAACATTGCATTGGCCACTTGCATGACCCGTGCCGAAGCCTGGTAGGAGGTCTGGAGCTGCTGAAGCTGGGCGATTTCCTCGTCGATGTTCACGCCGGTCTGCGACTGGTAGCGCTCGCTGAGGAGCTGCATGGACTCCTTGTTGGAATCGGCGGCGGTGCTGGCCGTCTTGGCCGCGGCCATCCAGGTGCCGGTGATGGCGCTGCCCATCGCGCTGTAGGTGGTGTCCTTCATCTGAAGGCCGTCGGCGCTGAAGCTGCGGCCGGCGGCATTGACCGCCTTGACGATGTCGTCGATGGCGGACTGCTTGACTTTGCTGGTGTTGTCCAGGAGCTTGGCGTTGATGGTGATGGTGAAACGGTCGGTTCCGGTGAAGAACTGGTTGGCCTGTTCGCCGGCGGCGGCCGGGCCGGCATTGTCGTAGGCGTCGGCGAAGCTGGTGGGCTCGCCCGGCTTGGTCGGACCGGTGAAGGCCTTGGCGAACTCGTCCAGCTGCGAGCGCAGCTTGCGGATGATCTCCGTCGTCGGGTCGCCGCTGGCCGGGGTCGGCGGCTCGGTGGTCGAGCCGTCCTTGCGCATCTGGATCAGCGAACCCAGCTTGCCGGTGGTCAGGTGGTTGTTGATCGAGGTGACTTGATTGCCGACCTGTAGGTTGATGTTGCCGCCGTCATAGGAAAGATTTGCCGGCTGCGCATCGACCAGCGCCAGGCCCGACGGGGTGAAGATCGCCAGCCGGCCGTCCGGCCGCTCCACCGTGCGGATTCCCATGTAGGTGCTCAGTTCGCGGACCAGCCCGTCGCGCTTGTCGGCGACGGCGTTGGCGGCGGCCCCCTGGCCCTGCAGCGACACCATGTCGTTGTTGATCGAGTTGATCTGCTTCAACAGGTCGTTGACCGTGTCGACCGACTTGGTGATGTCGGTCTTCATGTCGCGGTCGATCTGCTCCACCCCCTCCGACACGCGGCGGATCTCGCGCGAGAAGTTTTCGGCCGCCTGGACCAGCTGGTACTGGGCGGTCTCGTCCTCTGGCGAGGTGGACAGCGTCTTGATCGCGGCCTGGAACTTGTCGGAATAGTCGTTCAGCAGCGGCGTCCCGTTGGTGGTCCGCATCAGGTCGCCCAGCTGCTGCATGTAGGTGGTCGTCACCTGAGATCCGCCATCGCGCGAGGTCAGGTCCATGACCTGGGCCATCAGCGCCTTGTCGACCTCCCGCCGATAGGTCGTGCTGACCACCTGACCGCTGGCGTCCACCGACTGCTGGGCAGTATGGCGCGTGCGGTTCGGGTCGTTGGCCTGCGCGATGTTGTCCGAAACCAGCTTGACGCTGGTCTGGACCGTGCGCAGCCCGGCCGTGGCACTGTTCAAGGCTGCGAAGAGGGACATGGCGGGAGACCTTTCACGGATCGGGATGGTCGGGGCGGTGCCGGGACGGCTGCCGCCCCCCATTCAAACGATCAGGGAACCGGCGATCGGGAAGCTGGCGATCGGTAGAGAAGCAATCAGGCAATCAGAAGGTCAGGGCCGCGCTTAGCGCTTCAGCCCCAGCACTTCCTGAAGCATTTCATCCGAGGTGGTGACGATCTTCGCGTTGGCGGAATAGCTCCGCTGGGTGACGATCATCTTGGTGAACTCATCGGCGATGTCGACGTTGGAGCTTTCGACGCTGTTCGCCACCACGGCACCGGCGCCGTTCGTCTCCGGATCGTTGAAGTTCGGCTTGCCGGCCTCTTCGCTTTCGATGAAGACGCCGCCGGATTCGCGCTGCAGTGCGTTGGGGTTGTTGAAGGTGATGATCGGCACCTTCGCCACCATCTTCGACCGTCCGTTGTCGTAGTTGACCATGACGGTGCCGTTGTCGCCGAACACCACGTCCTTGAACTGCCCGCGTGGCGCGCCGTTCTGGACCAGCTGGGTGACGTTGATCTCCTCGCCGGCATATTGGGTCAGGCCGCCCGGCTTCTGGTACTTGCCGAGGTTCAGCGTGATCTGCTGCGGGCCGAAGCCGTAATCGACGGTGAAGGTGACGTTGGCGGCGGATCCGGCGGACTGGTTGGCGGCGCTGACCGCCGAGCCGGTGCCGACCAGGGCTGTGGAGATGTTGGTCAGCGTGCCGACCGTCTCCGGGGTCTTGCCGAAGGTCAGGCCGATATGGGCCGGCGTCTGGCCGGCGACCGCACTCTGGTCCAGGGTGAACTGGGCGGCGGGAGCGTCGACGACCGTGCCGGTGGCACCGGCCGCCGTCAGCGTGTTGCCGCTTGCGGTCGCTCCGGGGACGACCGAGGCGAAATACTGCATGACCTTGGCCGGCGTGTCGTACAGGCCGTAATTGGCGTTGGTGATCGTCAGCGGATAGGTCGTGGCGCCGACCGTGATGTTGTAGGTGTCGCCAATGTCGACCGTGGATCCGTTCAGCGTCACCGTGCCGGCGCCGGTCATCGTGTTGGTGCCGGTCGGGCTGGCCGCGGTCTTGGAGGTGACGGTGATGACGCCGCCCTGCGCGGTTGCCGTCACCGGCAGCGAGGTGTTGGAGTTGATCTTGTTCGCCAGCGCCGCGGTGATGTCCTCCATCGTCATCTCTTCGCCGGTGGTGCTGTAGGTCACCGCCGTGCCGTTGATGCTGAGGGTGTACTGCGTGCCGATGTCGCCCGGCGTGCCGGTCAGGGTCACCGTGCGGCTCTGGCGCACGCCGGCCACGCTGGAGACCGACGGCAGCGAGCTCATCGTGTTCACCGCGGTGGAGGAGTTGGTCACCGTGGCGCTGGAGGTGACGTTGGTGTTCACCGCATTGGCCTGGATCGACAGGATGTTGCCGGCCGACGAAGCGGTGACGCTTGAGCCCAGCGCCTGGTTGATCTTGCCGGCCAGCTGCGAGACGACGTCGCTCACCGACGAATAGCTCTGATAGGTCGCGGCGGTCACCGTGTAGCTGATCGCCGTGCCGTTCACGTTGATGGTGAAGGAGTCGCCGACCTCGACCTGGGTCTGCGGGAACTGGAACTTGTCGATCTCACCCGCGCTGGCGGTCGCCGCCGTCGAGGTCTGGTTGACGATGGTGTTGGTCGTGTTGGTGCCGGACACCACGTCCGTGTTCAGCTTGAACGGGGTGCCGGGTTCGCGGGCGGTGACGCGGATCGTCTGGCCCGACGAGGTGGCGAGCACCGAGGCCGCCGGCGAGGCGGAGTTGATCTGGTTGGCCAGCGCGCCGGCCAGCCCGGAATAGGTCCGGAGCGAGCCGATGTTGTCGGCGGTGACCTTCAGGCTGTAGTTGGTGCCGTCGACCTTCACCGTGTAGGTGTCGCCGATGCGCAGGTTGTCCTGGCCGTTGGTGTTGTTGCCGGCGATGGTGATGACGTTGACCTGTGCCACTGCCGTCTGGCCGGCGATGTTCTGGCCGAAGGTCACGGTGGCGGGGTTGCCGGTGAAGGTGCCGTCGACCGGCTTGGTGTTGGAGCCCGGTGCGTCCAGGACCATGCGCCAGCTGCTGTCCGCCTGCTGTCGCCACTTGAAGTTGACGGTGCGCGGGTTGCCCTGGCTGTCGAAGATCTGGATGCTGCTGTCGGGGACCTTTTCGCCTTCCTTGGGCGTCGCCGGCAGGTTGGCCGCCAGGTCGATGGTGTTGGTCGCCACCGGCTTGTCGATCAGGGAGTTGACCTGGATCGGCGCCACCTGGTCCTTGTGCAGGACGCCCGTCACCGGATCGACCAGCCAGCCGTTCAGGGCATAGCCGGCGCTGTTGACGAGATAGCGGCTCTTGTCCAGTTCGAAGTCGCCGGCGCGGGTGTAGAAGGCGGCCGACGAATTGACCGTGCCCGTCTGCGTCTGCACCAGCGTGCTGGAACCCTGGGTCGCCACCTTGGTGACGCTGAAGAAGCCCTGGCCCTGGATGGCGATGTTGGTCGGGCTCTGCACCTGGGTCAGGCTGCCCTGGATGTTGTTCATGAAGACCGGTTGCGCCGTGACCCCGCCCGGCTCGTGCAGACGCTGGCTGGACTGCAGGACCATCGTCTCGAAAGCAGAATCGACACGCTTGTAGCCGATGGTCGAGCTGTTCGCGATGTTGTCCGAGATATGTCCGAGCGCCTTCGACTGGGCATTCAGGCCGAGAACGGCGGTTGTCATCGAACCGAAGATGCTCATGGCCGGGGGTCTCCGAAAGAAAGGGCAAAGGTCTTCTGCGCCCTATCTAGCAAGCGGAGTGCCAACTGCCGCTTCGGATGCAAGCCATTGAGAAAGCTTTGTTTTTTGAACAAGCTGTACGGAGGGGCCGGAAATTGCCGCCCGGTAGGAAAGTTTCGCCTAGTGCCGACGGGGCGGAGGGGCAGAAAGCTCCCGCCGAAGTTGCCGCTTCTACCGGGCGGTCCGGACGGCGCGGGCGGCCTGCGCCCTCAGCACGGCGGCGGCGGTGCCGAGCGTCGTGGTCCAGTCGCCGGGGCGCGGCTGGCGGAACAGGCGCAGCGACGGGTACCAGGGGCTGTCGGCCCGATCGAGCAGCCAGCGCCAGTCCGGCACATGGGGAAGCATCAGCCAGCACGGCACGCCCATCGCCCCGGCAAGATGGGCGATGGCGGTGTCCACCGTCACCAGCAGATCGAGGTTGGCGAGAATGGCGGCGGTGTCGGCGAAGTCGCGCACCCGCTCCATCGCGTTCGGCACCGTCACACCGGGCAGGCGGTCCAGCCCGGCGGCGGCCTCGCCGGTCTGCAGGCTGACGAAGCGCACGCCCGGCACCATCAGCAGCGGCAGCAGGGCCGCCGCCGGGATCGAGCGGTTGCGGTCGTTGCGGTGCTGGGGGTTGCCGGCCCACACCAGCCCGACCCGGAGGGCAGCACCGTCCTCCCCCGGTCCATCCAGCCCGTCCAGCCGGTCGCGCCAGCGGGCGACGTCGCCGGGATCGGGGGCAAGATAGGGCACGGTGGCCGGAATGTCCGGCAGGCCGGTGCCAAAGGCCCGCGGCAGGCTCATCAGCGGGCAATGGATGTCATGCGGCGGCGGATCCTCGCCACGCGACAGCACCTGGATCGACGATCCCAGGTCGCGGTTGAACAGGCGGTAGAGCAGCATATGGGTTTCCAGGATCACCCGCCCGCCGCCCGCCGCGGCGATCTGCGCCACCAGCGGGGCATAACGGACGAACTGGATGGCGTCTCCGAAGCCCTGGTCCATGTGCAGCAGGATGGTGGCGGCGCCCGGCGGCTGTCCGGCCCAGGGCGGAGTGGCGAAGCGCTGCCAGCGGTGCTCGAACCCCTCCCATCCCGCGCGCAGGTCGCCGCGCACCAGCCGCCCCACCGCGCGGGCGAGATGGGCGTCGGCACGGGAGGGCTGGCGCGCCAGCACGGCGTCGAAGCAGGCCTCCGCCTCGTCGAAACGGCGCTGGTCGCGCAGGACGGTGCCGAGATTGAGCAAGGTCGCCGCATGGCCGGGCCGAAGCCGGGCCGCACGCTCCAGCCAGCGCCGTGCATCGGGGTAGCGCGCCAGCGCATGCAGGGAGGCGCCTTGTGCCTCGAGAGCGTCGCCGTCGGCCGGATCGAGCGCCAGGGCCCGCCGCAGAACCGGTTCCGCCCGCTCCGGCATCTCCGCCGCCCGCAGGGCCGCTCCCAGATGGCCCCAGGGCGCCGGGGCGGCCGGACGGACGCGCACCGCGCGGGCGATCCATCGCACGGCAGCCGCCGCGTGGCCGGTCTGCGCCCGCAGGACGCCGGACAGGTGCAGCGTGTCGGGTTGGGCCGGGTCCGCCGCCAGGATCCGCCGGTAGGCGTCGGCCGCTGCATCGGCATGGCCAGCCATGTGGTGGTTGACGGCGGCGTTGAGAGCGTCCAGGAGTGTAGCCATACCCTCTTCTCTACACCGGCCGGCCGGGCAGAGCGAGGATCGAAGAACAGCGAAAATCCCAGATCAGCGAGAGCTGACGATCAGGAGCCCGTCACGGCAATGGACGACCGCCTTCCGACGCATCTCTGGGTCTCGGCCCATATCCGCACGGCCGATGCCCAGGGCGTGGCGATGACCGTGGTCCGCAAGGGCGACCCCAGCCGCGGCACCGTGATTTTGAAGATCAACCGGCTCGACCGAACCTTCTCCGTGCTGGTCCAGACGCGCGAGGCCGATGGCGAGCGGTTGTTCTGGGCACGCGGCACCGGCGCCGACCCGGTGCCGGAGGCCGACGCCGACGCCTACATCGCCCGCCAGCTCCGCTACGACCCCGACGTCTGGGTGATCGAGGTGGAGGACCGCCAGGGCCGGCATTGGTTCGACGGGCCGGTGCGCTGACCGCCGCCGTCAACCCGCGCCGTCAGGGCGGCGGGCCGATGACGGACAGCCGCAATTCTCCGACCTCCTCCGCCGTCGGCGGACGGGGAGGCGAGCCGGAGGCGGTGATGCGCAGGCGGAGCGTCAGGCGACCGTCCCGCAGGGCCCCGGCCGGCACCGGAATGGTCACCGTTCCGGCGCCCTGACCGCGCTGAGGACCGAAAGGGGCGGCGGTCCCGATGGGTTGGCCGTCCGCCGTTGTGACCTCTACCGTCTGCCCGCGGGTAAGCACGCCCAGGGTGACCGCCAGGATGGCGGCCTCGCCCTGCAGCGGCGGATGCGGCAGGGCGAGCGTCGTTTCCCCATTCCCGTCCGCTCTCCCGGACTGACCGGCCGATGCCGCACCCGCGGGCTGGCCCGTCAGGAGGACCAGCAGCGCGAGCAGGGCGACCGGCAGTCTGCCGGCCTGCCAAGCCTTACAGGGTGTGGAGCGAGACCCCCTTGACCGCCGGCGCGGCGGTGGCGGAGCCGTTGGACGGGACAATGCGGACCTCCAGCGTTGCGGTTGCAGGCGCCGCCGCCTGCGCGGCCGGGCTCCGGGCCAGTGCCGCGGTGCGGGCGGGCTCGGGCAGCGGCAGGGTGAAGGTGGCATCGTCCGCCATGCCGTGCATGGCCGGGCCGAAGAAGCCGATGGTGCCGCCATAATAGGGGCTGTCCGCCGCCACCTTCGTCACGCCGGCCGGCGCGTTGATCAGCAGGTCGAAATTCCGCGGGGCGCCGCTGCCGGCCGGGCGGGTCACCTTGACCGCCATCACCACCGGGCTGGACGGCGCCGCCGACAGCTGGACCGATCCCACGCCCTTGGCCACCGTGCCCTTGACCGGAGCCGACGGCTTGGCCGCCGCCACCTGTGCCGATTCCGCGTCGCCGAAGCCGTGCCGATACTCGTACTGGAACCGTTCGGTGCTGAGATAGTCACCGGCGCGGCCGTCGAGGACATAGCTGCCGTCGGCGCGGACGAAGAACAGGAAGGGCTCGCGGGACAGCTGCGACAGCTCCTCCTTGTCGGTCGGCAGGATCGGCAGGCCCAGTCGCTGCTGCTTGCGCGTCCACACGTCCCAAAGGCGGTCCATGTTCGAATGGTGCAGGAAGAAGACGGGATCCACCGGCGACAGGAAGTTGGTCATGTTGCCGTAGGGGCCCGGATCCCACGGGCCGACGCCGCCGATGTAGTTGTGGACGAGGTTGTGCGGCTGGCCTTCCAGAACCGAGAACTGGGTGTCCTTGCCCGGCATGACGTTGTGCGACGCCGTCTTGGAGCTGGTGAAGCTGCGCGTCACGTCGGCGTTGTAGTAGTCCACCGGCAGCAGGCCGGTCAGCACAGTGTGGGGCGAGCAGGCCTTGGCCGTCTTGTCGTCCAGCTTCGGGTTTTCGCGGGTCAGGTAGCGCGCACGGTCGGTCGCGGCGAAGGCCTGGTTGCCGGGATCGCACTTGCCGTGGCTGCACCCGGTGACGTCGTCCCACAGCTTGTCGAAGCTGCTGTAGCCGCGAAGGTCCAGCTGCTTGCGCTGGGCCTCGTTCAGCGTGTCCCAATAGGCCTTCATCGCCGGCTTGATGTAGGCGGTGAAGGTCTTCAAATCCTTGGTGTAGGGAAGGAAGGCTTCGCTGACCGGGGTCAGGGCGCCGTCGAACATCTCGTTGGGGATCTGCGGCAGGAGCGTCCAGTCCCAATAGGGAAAGGCGAAATTCGGATTGTCGCTGTACTTGCGCACCGTCTCTTCGAAATAGCCGATATAACCGCGGTGCCAGACATAGAACCACCAGTTGCCGTGCGGACAGTCCATGAAATGGACGAAGGCGTTGCGGAACCAGTTGTGCGGATGATCGGGAGGCAGGGCCACCATCTTTTGCACGGCCGTGGCGTAGCTGCGCAGCATCGCCTTGCCTTCATCGCTGGTCGCGCTGTAGCGGATGTATTTCGCAGTCGCCGCCCGCGCCGGGCCGAACGGCAGCAGGGAGGTGCCCGCAGCAGCCGTGGCCGTCGCAAGAAAATCGCGCCGATTGAAATTCATTTTGATCAAGCTCCCGCGTAACGACAAAAACATTGCAAGTCTGTATAGGAAGCCGACTGTTTGCACGTGAATTCAACCGGCACCGACGGGCGGGCCTGGATTGGGCGGATGGCGCCATACCTGCGCATGTCCGATGAAGTACGGACATGCGCAGGCAGGGATCGGACAGGTCGGAAAGCGGCCGGTGGCTCTAGGCCGCCGCGGTGACTCGGGGAAAGCGCAGGGTGAAACGGGTGCCTTCGCCGGGACGGCTCTCGACCCCGATGGTGCCGTGCAGGCGGCCGGTCACCAGATTATAGACGATGTGCAGCCCCAGCCCGCTGCCGCCCGCCCCGCGCCGTGTGGTGAAGAAGGGGTCGAAGATCTTGGGCAGCACGTCCGGCGCAATGCCGTTGCCGTCGTCGCCGACCGACAGCTCCACCATGTCGGGACCGAGCAGCCGGGCGGCGATGGCGATCCGGCCGGGCTGCTCCGGGTCCAGCGCATGAACCAGCGCATTCATGATCAGGTTGGTCAGGATCTGCGACAGCGCACCGGGATAGCCGTCCAGCTCCAGGTCGGCCGGGCAGGCGACGTCGATGGCCAGGGCCGTCCGCGCCTTGTAGGTCGGGTGCAGGCTGCGCAGCAGCTCGTCGATATAATCCCGCAGCAGGAAGGGGCGGCGCTCGTCGCTGGACTGGTCGACGGCGACCAGCTTGAAGCTCTGCACCAGATTGGCGGCACGGGTGCTGTTGGACAGGATCAGGCTGGCCATCTCCATCCCGTCGCTGAGGAAGCGCTGGAAGTCCGACTTCTTCAGCGCGTTCGCCGTGTGGCGGTCCGACAGCTCGCCGATCAGCGCCTGCAATTGCGAGGCGCCGGTGATGGTGATGCCGATGGGGGTGTTCACCTCATGCGCCACGCCGGCGACCAGCTGGCCGAGCGAGGCCATCTTCTCCGCCTGGATCAGGCTGGCCTGCGTCGCCCTCAGTTCGTCGAGCGCGCGTTCGGCGGCATCGCGCGACTGGCGCAGGGCATGCTCGGCCTCCACCTCGCGCGTCACGTCAACCACCACCGCCTGGATCGCCGGACCGTCCATCCAGTCGACGCGCCGGCCGGTCAGCTCCACCCACAGCCCGGCGCCGTCGGACCGGCAGGCACGGATGCGACGGCGCGGCGTCGACTGCCCGTTCTCCAGCAGCCGGTCGTACCCCTCGATCAGCGCCTGGCGTTCCGTCACCGCCACCACCGACAGCAAGGACGGCAGGGCGACCACCTCCGCCACCGTCATGCCAAGCATGGCGGCGAAGCTGTCGTTGGCATAGAGCACATGGAAATCGCGATGGATGACGATGCCCTGGATCGAGCCTTCGACAAGATCGCGGAAGCGCCGCTCGTTGTCGGCGAGGGCCTGCTGGCGGCGGTCGATCTCCTCGATGAAATAGCGGATCGAGGCGCCGATGTCGGTGATCTCGTCGTCGCCGTCCACCGGGACCGGAAACGGCGGGTCGACCGGAACCGGCTGGTCGACCGGAACCGTCAGGCAGGCAGGCGCCGCAATGCCGCAATGGGGGGACTGGCGGTTTCCCGACAGCCGGGCCAGCACCGCCCGGTTCATCGCCACCAGCCGCGTCGACAGGAAGCGGCGGAAGAAGAAATAGACGCAAACCGCCAGCAGAAGCGACGTTCCGGCCAGCACCATCACCGTGCGGGTGCGTTCGGCGATCAGCGCCGCCAGCGCATCGGTGCGTTCGGCCGACTGGTCGTGGATGGAATCGTACAGCGCGCGGGTGGAGCGTTCGACCGTCTCGACCAGCACCTGGGCCTGTCCGGTCAGCGCCTGGGCGCGGTTGCGCGCCTGCAACCTGTCGATGGCGCTCTCGAACAGCCCGCCCGGCGCCACCAGCAGGGAGAACAGCTCCTCCTGCACGGTGGACATCATCTGCCCGGTGGGGTCCGGGGCGCCGCCCGACAGGCGGGCCAGCTCGGCCAGCGTGCGTTCGGCGGACCGCGCCTCGCCCTTCAGGCGGCTGAGATGATCGAGCTGCGTCGCTCCCGCCGCCCGCGCCATCAGCGCCCCGATGCGGGCCGCCCATGCCCCCGTGTCCGGCATGCTCTCGATCGCCGCCGCCAGCCGGCTCAGCGCCCGGGCGGCTTCGGCCTGGCGGTCGCCATATTCGATCTGGCGGGTGACCTCGGCGTTCAGGTCGGCGACCGTGGCGGCCAGGATCAGCAGGGTGGAGCGGGTCTGCTCCAGCAGGCGGACATTGCCGTCGCGCTCGCCCGCGCCGGGATCGCCTTCCTTCATCAGTCCGCGCATGCGGGCGACCAGAAGCTGCATCGAATCCAGCTCCGTCACCAGCCCGTCATAGATGGACCGGCGCTGCGGCGTCGAGGCGGCGGCGGCCAGCTGCGGCAGCTGCGCCACCAGCTTCTGCAACGACCCGTGCAGTTCGGCGCTGGTGATCACCTCCGGCAGGGTGTTGGTGGACAGTGCCGCCACCTCCGCCCGGAACAGGCGGAAGGAGGACATCGACACCCCGCCGATCAGCAGCACCAGCAGCGCCATCACCGACAGGCCCAGCGTGATGCGGACGGCGATGCCGAACCGCCGCCGACGGCTCGGCGGCGGCGCCTGCGGCTTGCGCCGTGCCGTGCCGTCCATGACCGTCGCGTCGCGTGCCGGCAGGGGGGGTGACGACAAGGCGGTGGAAGACAGCCCGTCCATCACCGCCTCACCGTCATGCGGCCGTCCAGCCGGGGCACGAACTCGCCGCTGCGGGCGATCTGGTCGATCATCTGGGTGGAGACGAATTCGGTGTTGCGGTCCTCCACCAGCCGCGGCGCGCCGGCCAGTATCCCGTAACCGTCGCCTCCCGCCGCCAGGAAGCTGCTGGTCGCCAGACGGTAGCGGCCGGACAAAGCGACCGGCTTGCCGCCGACCGACAGGCTGCGCAGCCGCTGGCCAGGCGGACGGCCGAGGTCGATCTCGGCCCGGGCATTGGACAGATGGGGAAAGCGGCCCTGCAACTGCTCCACCGCCGACACGCCGCTCTCCACCGCATCCCAGAGCTGCTGTCCGGAAACGTCCAGCACCACCCCGACATCGTGAAAGGGCAGTTCGGTGTAGATGTCGCGCCGGGTCAGCAGGGTGCCGGCCGGATACTGGCGGTCGCCGCGGATGCCGCCGCCGTTGAACAGCGCCACGTCGCCGTCAAGCGCCTCGCGCAGCGTGTCGACCACCGCGTTGGCAAAGGCGTTCTCGCCCGTCCGCAGCGACTCCTTGCGGGTGTCGAGCGGTGCGGTGAGACGTCCCACCTCCATCCGCAGCATGGTGTCGAGCCGCGCCGCATAGGCCTTGGCCTGGATCAGCGTCGCCGGGTCGGGCGCAACCGTCGCCGTATCGATCAGCCGCGGCGCCGGGGTCCAGGTCACCACCGGCTGACCGTCCGGTCCGGCGGTCCGCTGCATTGTCAGGTCGAGCGCCAGCACCCAGGCGGCCTGCGGCCCGACGGTGGCGGACAGGAACCGGCCGTCGTACTCGACGGCGAAGGGGCGGCTGCGGTCCTGGTACAGCACGATATCGGCCGGCCGGGCAGCCAGCACGCTGCGGTGGGTGTCGCCGGCATAGCCGGTCATCGCCACCACCAGATCGACGCCCTCGGCCCGCAAGGCCGCGGCCTTGGCGGTCAGCGCCCGCACCGGGTCGCGGAATTCCGTGCGCTGGGTACGGGTGGTCTCCCGCGTCAGCACCGGCGTCGCCGCCATCACGCCGATGCGCAGGGGGCCGGCGGTCAGCACCACCGCCTCCTCAAGCCCGTCCGGCGTGCGGCCGGTGGAGCGGTCGACCGCGTTGGTGGTGACGATGGGGAAGCCGGCTTCGAAGGCGCGGGCGCTCAGCCGGTCGTCGCCATGATGATATTCGCGGTTCAACGCGGCCATCGCGTCGATGGTCATGCCGTTCAGCAGGTCGATGATGTGGGCGCCCTGGTCGTAGAAGGCGAGCACCGATGGCGCCAGCGTCTGTCCGCCATGCAGGACCAGCAGGTTGGGATGGGCGGCCCGCTCCTGGCGGATCGTGCCGGCCAGCCGGGCCATGCCGCCGCGCCCGGCGGTCTCGTCCAGGTCGGTGGTGCCCTGGGTGTAGAGGATCGTCAGCCGCACCGGCCCGCTGTCCGCCACGCTCGCCTTGGGAGAGGTGTCAGTCTCCTGGGCATGGGCCGGAAGGGTCGCGGCCGGCAGGATCGCGGCGAGGCCAATGGCAAGGCCCAGCGCCAGCGATGCGGTCAGGGGCGGCGATGTCCTGCCGAGCCGGGTCCGCACCCCGTCGGCAGCGCCGATTGAAATACCGATAATGTCCATAGCCCGGCGTCACCTTTGCCCCCGTGCCGGATTATGCTCATTTTCCAGTCTTTGTTGAAGCAAAGCCGCGTTACGGGATTGTCATATTGATGGCAAACGGCGGGGAAGAGCACGTTTCAACCATTCATAGACCCCAAGAAGCCTCAGTATTTTGATCAACTTCATCCGAAACGGCGCCGGAACTGCGGCAAAACGTGGCGCCAACCCCGCCCGCCGGGTCTTCGCCAAGGCGGCGCGGCGGGCATAGGCGACACGGTGCAGGGTGACGCGGCGCGCTGCGGTGTCGTAACAGGCGAAGCAGGCGCGGGCATCGGCACCACGCGGCTCCCCCACCGTGCCGGGGTTCAGCAGGTAGAGCCCGTCCGCCCGCAACTCCACCCCCGCCGGGCCATCCAGCGGCACCGCCTGCACTGTCCCGTCGCGCCATTCCCACAGCCCGGCCCGGTGGGTGTGGCCGAAGGCGCAGAGCCGCGCGCCCGATGGATGCTCCGCGAGCGCCCGCAGGCTCAAGGCCCGCTTCCCGTCATCGTCCAGCCGGACCAGCTCCTTGCCAACCTTCAGATGCAGCGCACCATGGACGGCTACCAGCGCGCCGTCCACATCGGCGGTCAGGGGCAGGCCGGTCAGGAAGGCACGGCTGTCCTCGTCCAGCCTTGCCCCGGTCCAGGCGACGGCGCGCGCCGCCGGGCCGCTGAACCCGTCGGTGCCGATCAGGCCCGCCGCTGCCCGGTCATGGTTGCCGGCGATGCAGACGGCGCCGGCCTGTCGCAGCAGGGCGATGCAGGCGGCGAAGTCGGTGTTGTAGCCGACGATGTCGCCGAGGCAGACGATGCGCTCCGCCCCCTCCGCCCGGATGGCATCAAGCGTCGCCTGCAATGCCTCCAGATTGGCGTGGATGTCGGAGATCAGGGCGATCTTCATGGGATGACCGGGGGTCAGGGCTTCACGAGACGGGCGGACCGGATGCCGCCGGGCATGCGCGCGAGCAGCCGATCCAGCTTCGGCCGCAGGAAGGGCATCGGGTCGTCCGGCACGATCGCCTTCGCCTCGCAGCGCGCCACCCAGGCCAGCCAGTGCGCCATCGGCATGCCACTTTCCCGCGCCGCCAGCCGGTCCTTGCTGATGTGGCACCAGCAGGCACCGGGGCGCGCCTTGGCTTGGACCGGGGCGGGGCGGGGCCGGCCGGTCAGGTCCGCCTGCACCATCGCCGGCAGGTTCACCCCGGCGACCGCTCCCAGATGGTGCCACAGGTTGAAGCGTGGGTTGATCTCCAGCAGATGCAGCCGGCCGTCCGGGTCGCGCTTGAAGTCGAACTTGGCGACGCCGCGCAGGCCGATTTTCGCCGCGATCTCCCGCCCGAGCGCCGCCACGTCGGCGCCCTCGCCGTCGATGTCGGTGATGGTCAGCGCCGTGCTGTGGCCATAATCGACGGGGTAGGTGCGGATCTTGCGCCCGGTGAATTCCCCGGCCACCGCACCGCCGGCGTCGATATAGACATGGTGGCTTTCGATCCGCGTCTCCGGCCCGGGGATCAGCTCCTGCGCCAGCAGCTCAATGCCGACCGGGATCAGACGCGGCCACAGGGCGCGAAGCTCCTCCGGCCCATCCAGCCGGATCGCCTTGCCCAGCCCCTCGATCTCGTCCCAGGGCGGACGGCGGGTCAGCGGCTTGACGATCAGGGGATAGCGCAGGTCCAGATCCGGCGCCTCGCTGCCGGGCAGGGGGCGCAGGCGTCGGGTGCGCGGCACCGGCAGGCCCAGCCGTTCCGCCATCGCCTGGAACCGGCCCTTGTCCACCAGCGTCTCCACCAGTTCGGCGTCGGCCAGCGGAAGGCGGAAGACGGAGGCCAGCCGGTCGCGGTTGCGCGACACCATCAGAAGCTGGGCGTCCTCCTCCATGTAGAGCACCGGCTTTTGCGACTGGGCGGCGCCGAAGCGCAGCAAACGGTCGACAAGCGTGCCGTCATTGCCGCCCTGCCAGGGGATCAGCTGCGCGGTGAAGCGGGAATGGGCGGTCGCCCCGTCCGGCGGCCCGACCACGGCACAGCGGATGCCGGCCAGCCCCAGCGGGCGCACCAGATCCATGTCGCCCAACACGCAGGCCAGCGGCCCGGCCGTCATCCCGGTCTTCATCGCCAATTCCCCCCTTCAGATCCCTCACTCAAATGCCTTTGGCCGGCGCGATCCATCCGCGCAGCGACCGCTTGACCGCATCGGCCATCACCCCGCGAGCCCGGCGGACATGCGCCTCCATCCGCCGGCTGAACCGGTCGGGGCCGAGGGTCAGCCAGTTCATCGGCTGTTCGGCGTTGGAAAGCAGCGGCTTGTGCCCGGCCGGCGTCGACATGAAGTCGTAGCAATCCTCACCGCGGGCCAGCGCATCCTCGATGGCCAGCACATGGCTCAGCAGCCCCGGCTTCAGCCGGTTGTCGGCCTCGAAGGCGAAGCCGCCCTGATAGTTCAGCACGCGGTTGCGGTGGACGAAGTTGTAGAGATAGCCGACCGCCTGCCCACCGGCGCTGACCCGGCTCAGCCGCACAGCGCCCCGCGGCATCCCCTCGGCGATCAGCCGTCGATGGAATGGGCGGAAGGCGGCATTGGCGAAGGCCCCGGCCTGCCCACGCGCCTGCCATCCGGCCTGATGCAGCACCTCCAGCCGGGCGAAATACTCCAGCGCCTCGTCCACCGTCGTGGCGACGCGGTGTTCCAGCGCACCGCGGGCCCGGTAAAGCCGCTCGCTGCGGTTCACCGCCGCCCGCGTGTTGCGGCCCAGCCCGCCGCGGAAATCGCCGCCCGCCGCGCGCACCGTGGCGAAATCCACCCACTGTGCGGAGTCCGCAACGCGCAGTTGCAGCGTGTGGCCGGTGCGCGCCGCCACCCGCCGGGCCGCCCGCTCCGCCGCCAGGGTCAGGCCGCCCAGCACCAGCTCGTCATTGGCGCTCAGCCGCCCGCCCAGCCAGTGCAGCATCGCGTCCGTCACCTCGTCGGCAAAACGGCGGTCGGCGAGGATGCCGTTATACTCCATGAACAGCCGGTCGTAGCTACGGTCGCCGGTCTCGTGCAGCATCCAGCAGCGGCTGGGCAGCAGCCCGAACCGGCGCCGCAGGCGCGGGCAGAGTACGGCCAGCCCGACCGTTTCGCCGCCCTGGCGGGCGACCAGCAGCTGCGGCTCGATCCCGTCCGGCAACTGCGCCAGCCAGGGCCCGATCCAGGTCCAGGAGAGAAAGAAGGAGGAGTCGGAGCGGCTTTCCAGCTCCATCCATGCCCGCGCCAGCTCCGGCATGGAGGGCAGGGGATGCAGGGCGACCTGTATGTCGGTTGGGGTTGCGGAACCGGTCGCCCTTTGCGGAAGGGTGCCGTCGGAGTCGGTGCGTGGCCAGATGCTCATCGGCGCGGCATCTCCGGTAGATATTCTCTACCGAAAACAACACGCTGGTCAGACGAACGGTCCCGTCTACGCCGGGGGCACCCGAAAGTCTGTGCGGCGCAAACGGGTGCCGCTAAGGGGTTGGGGATCTATACGAAGTTGCCGGCCCGACGGGTGAGGCCGGGCCGGCAGCGGCAGGTCAGCGCTTCACCGTGTCGGCGGATTGGCTGAACAGGATCTTCTTGCTGTCCTCATTCACCGTGGGAGTGCGGTTGGGGTTGATCTCCTGCCCCTTTTCATAGGCGCGCACCACCGCTGGACGTTGCTTGATCGCGGTGAACCAGCGCTTCAGGTTGGGGAAGTTGTCCAGATCCTGCTGCTGGCGTTCGTGCGGGACGATCCACGGGTAGCTCGCCATATCGGCGATGGACAGCTCCGCCCCGCCCAGGAACTCGTTGTCGGCAAGGCGCTTGTCCATCACGCCATAGAGACGACCGGTCTCCTTGACGTAGCGTTCCATGGCGTAGGGGATGCGCTCCGGCGCGTACTGCACGAAATGATGGTTCTGGCCGGCCATCGGGCCGAGGCCGCCGACCTGCCAGAACAGCCATTCTAGAACCGTCTTGCGGCCGCGCACGTCACCGGGCAAGAACTTGCCGGTCTTCTCGGCGAGGTAGACAAGGATGGCGCCGGATTCGAAAACGCTGATCGGCTCGCCGCCGTCGGCCGGGGCGTTGTCGATGATCGCCGGCATGCGGTTGTTGGGCGAGAAGGCCAGGAATTCCGGCTTGAACTGGTCGCCGGTGGAGATGTTCACCGGCTTGAAGCTGTAATCCAGCCCGGCTTCCTCCAGAAAGATCGTGATCTTGTGGCCGTTCGGCGTCGGCCAGAAATAGAGGTCGATCATTCCAAACCCTCCTGCGATTTATCGGCCCGACAGTCCAGGCCGTGATTTCGGGAAAAAGGTTAACCGCTTCGATCCGGCTGGCAAGCCCGCGCAGACGCGCGGCAGACCTCCAATCCTCCACATATATTCCGTTAAACGAAATTCAATTTCATTTTGTTGACAGGCATTTCCGCATCTGTCAGCGTGGCCAACGAACAGACGAGGCGGCGCCCCTCGATTTTTGATTTCCCCTGAAATCATTCTCCCCGGACGGAGAGCACGCATGGCCTTGGACAAGGACGTTTTGGATCAACTGCTGGACACGCTGGGGCGCTTCGTCCGCGAGAAGCTGGTCCCGCTGGAACACAAGGTGGCGGAGGATGACGCCATCCCGGCCGAGGTGATCGGCGCGATGCGCGGGATGGGCCTGTTCGGCCTGTCGATCCCGGAGGAGTATGGCGGGCTCGGCCTGTCGATGACGGACGAGGTTCAGGTCGCTTTCCAGTTGGGACAGACCTCCCCGGCCTTCCGCTCGCTGATCGGCACCAACAACGGCATCGGCTCCCAGGGCATCGTCATCGACGGCACGGCGGAGCAGAAGCAGCGCTACCTGCCCCGTCTGGCCGCCGGCGAGATCGTCGGCGCCTTCGCCCTGACCGAACCGGAATCGGGGTCGGACGCCGGCTCGCTCCGCACCACCGCCCGGCGCGACGGCGACCATTTCATCCTGAACGGCACCAAGCGCTACATCACCAACGCGCCGCAGGCCGGCCTCTTCACCGTCTTCGCCCGCACCGACCTGGACAGCCGCGATGCCCGCGGCGTGTCGGCCTTCCTGGTGGAAGCCGGGACGCCCGGCCTGTCGCTCGGCCCCATCGACAAAAAGATGGGCCAGAAGGGCGCCCACACCTGCGACGTGATCTTCGAGGACTGCCGCGTTCCGGCCGGCGCCATCCTGGGCGGCAAGGAAGGGCAGGGCTTCAAGACGGCGATGAAGGTGCTGGACCGCGGCCGCCTGCACATCGGCGCCGTCTGCGTCGGTCTGGCCGAGCGGCTGATCCGCGACAGCCTGACCTATGCCATGGAGCGCAAGCAGTTCGGCCAGCCGCTCGCCGAATTCCAGCTGATCCAGGCGATGCTGGCCGACAGCCGGGCGGAGGCCTATGCCGCGCGCTGCATGGTGCTGGAAACCGCACGCCGCCGCGATGCCGGGCAGAACGTCAACACCGACGCCGCCTGCTGCAAGATGTTCTCGACCGAAATGGTCGGCCGCGTCGCCGACCGAGCGGTGCAGATCCATGGCGGGGCCGGCTACATCGCCGATTACGGGATCGAGCGCTTTTACCGCGACGTCCGCCTGTTCCGCATCTATGAGGGCACCACACAGATCCAGCAGCTCGTCATCGCCCGCAACATGATTCGGGAGGCGGCATGACCGCCGGGCGGCCGGTTCCCGATTTCGCCGCGATGGTGGCGGCGCTGCCGCAGCGCATCAGCCACGCGGCCCTCGCCTGGGCGGAGCGGACACCGGACGCCCCCGCCCTGTTCGACGGGGCACAGGAATGGAGCTACCGCCGGCTGGCCCAGGCGGTCGGCAGCGCCGCCGCGCAGTTGAAGCGGCTGGGGGTGGTCGGCGGCGACCGGGTGATGGTCGTCTGCGAGAACGGCCTTGCCGCCGTCACGCTGATCCTGGCCGCCAGCGAATGCGACGCCTGGCCGGTCATCGTCAATGCCCGCCTGTCGGAGCGCGAGATCGACGGCATCCGCGACCACTGCCAACCGCGCCGGGTCTTCTATACCGATACGGTTTCCCATGAGGCCGCCGCCCACGCCGCCCGCCATGGCGCGGAGCCGCTCGGCGACCCGGATCTGCCGCCTATGGCAGTCGGCCCGCTGCTGGACGCCGAACCGGAGCCGGTCCATGCCGGCAACCAGCGGCAGGTCGGCGCGCTGATCTACACCTCCGGCACCACCGGCAAGCCCAAGGGCGTGATGCTGTCGCACCGCGGCCTGCTGTTCGTCGCCTCGGTGTCGGGCTGGATGCGCGGGCTGGGCCCCAACGACCGCACCTACGGCGTGCTGCCGGTCAGCCATGTCTTCGGGCTGGCCTCGACCTGCCTCGGCACCCTCTATGCCGGTGGCTGCCTGCACACGGTTCCCCGCTTCGCCCCCGCAGCGGTGTGGCAGGCGCTGGAACAGGATGGGGTGACCGTGTTCCAGGGTGTTCCAGCCATGTATGCAAAGCTGGTGGAGCACGCCACCGTCACCAGCCGCACGCCCACCGCGCCGGCCCTGCGCTATCTGTCGTCGGGCGGTTCGGTGCTTGACCTCGACCTCAAGCTGGCGGTGGAGCGGGTCTTCGGCCTGCCGCTGCACAACGGCTACGGCCTGACCGAATGCTCGCCGACGGTAACGCAGACCCGGCTCGACGCGCCGCGCGGCGACACCTCCATTGGACCAGCCCTGCCGCTGGTGGAGATGCGCTTCGTCGACCATGTCACCGGCCTGGACGTGGCCAGCGGCGAGCCGGGGGAACTGTGGGTCTGCGCCCCCAACGTGATGCTCGGCTATTACCGCGAACCGGCACTGACCGCCCAGGTGATCACCGACGACGGCTGGCTGAAGACCGGCGACGTCGCCCGGCTGGAACCGGACGGCTGCGTCGCCGTGGTTGGCCGCATCCGCGAGATCGTCATCCGCTCCGGCTTCAACGTCTATCCGGAGGAGGTGGAGGGGGTGCTGACCAGCCACCCGGCGGTGACGCTGGCCGCGGTGGTCGGCCATGCCGTCGCCGGCAACGAGGAGGTGGTGGCCTTCGTCCAGTTCATCCCCGGCCAAAGCGCCAGCGAGGAAGACCTGAAAGCCTGGGCCGCCGAACGGCTTGCCCCCTACAAGCGCCCGTCGCGCATCGTCGCCATGGACGCCCTGCCGGCCAGCCCGACCGGCAAGCTGCTGAAAAGCGGCCTCCGTGCGCTCGCCGCCGAGGTGATGGCCGTCTGACGCAGAGAGCAGAACTCCGAAAAACAAAGCCTCAAAAAGCAATGCCCACGGGAGGGAACCAAAGCATGACCCGGACGCTCGCCAATCTCGTAACCGTTTCGGCCCTCGCTCTGTCGGCGGCGCTCGGCGCCGGGACGGCGCAGGCCAAGGACTTCCTGCTGGGCTCCGAACTGCCGCTGACCGGCAGCCTCGCCCGTGTCGGCCAGGGCATGCATGAGGGCATCTCCGTCGCCGTAGAGATGGCGAACAGGAATTATGCCGGCAGGCACAGCTTCAAGGTCCAGACCATCGACGACGAGACCTCGCCCGCCAAAGGTGTGGCGGCGGTGGAGAAGCTGGCCGGTGACGGTGTGGTGGCGATCACCGGCGGCTATGGGTCCAACATCATCGGTCCGGCGTCGGAAGCGGCGCAGAAGGCCGGGCTGGTCTACATCACCTCGGGCGGCGTCTCCCCCGAACTGACCCAGCGCGGCTATCCCACCTTCTTCCGCATCAACAACACCGACGGGTATGCGCTCGCCATGATCGGCATGTTGCAGGAGATGGGTGCGAAGAAGGTCTCCATCGTCTATCTGAACAAGGACGCCACCAGCAGCCTCGCCAAACAGGTCAACAGCGCGCTGACCGCCAAGGGCGTCACGGTCGGCATGCACGAATTCGACGGCTCAACCAGCGACTTCAAGCCGCTGATGAACAAGGTCAAGCTGCAGGACCGTCCCGACGTCATCGCCATGGTCGGCTACGAGAACGACTATGTCGGCATCCTGCGCGCAGCCAAGGTGCTGAAACCGCAGGTCAAGGCGGTGGTCGGCGTCTGGTCGCTCGCCACCGCGCAGATGGCCAAGGAATTCCCCGACCTGATGGAGACTGTCTACGGCACCTCGATGCTGCCCTACCCGGTGGAATTCACCCAGCCGGAAGCGGTTGAGTTCGCCGCCACCTATAAGAAGCTGTTCAACAAGGATCCCGACTATCTGGGCCAGTTCGGCTACGTCCAGACCCGCCTGCTGATCGACGCCGTCGTCCGCGCCGACGAGGCCGGGACGCTCGCCAAGGGCGGCCTGCCGGACGAGTTGCGGAAGACCGACGCCAACACCCTGATCGGCCGCGTCACCTTCGACAGGAACGGCGACAACCTGAACTTCACCCACCGCATGGGCCAGCACCAGGGCGGCAAGGTGGTCCTGGTCTGGCCGAAGGACGCCGCCAACGGAACGATGAACTTCCCGGCAGTGCCCTGGTGAGCGAGACCGCCTTTCCCAAGCGGGGAAAGGGGATGAGGCCACCTCCAACAGGGTGCAACCCATGTTCGAACTGACGCTCCAGGCACTGTTCTCGGGCCTGCTCGCCGGCGGCTATTACGCCACCGTGGCGGTCGGGTTGGCGCTGGTGTTCGGGACCATGCGGGTCATCAATCTCGCCCATGGCGAGCTGGTGCTGCTGGCTGCCTATGTCGCCTATGCGGCGGAAACCAATTATGGCGTCAACCCGGTGATGGCGATCCCGGTGGCGCTGGTGATCGTCGGGTCGGCGTCGGCCATCGTCTATGCGCTGCTCAGCCGCATCCGGCAGGACCGCGAGATCAACTCGCTGATCCTCACCTTCGGGCTCGGGATCATCCTGACCAACGCCATCCTGTCGATCTGGAAGGCCGACATCCATTCGACCTCCGATCCCTGGTTCCAGGATTCGCTGGTCGTCGCCGACACCCTGTTCGCGATGAATGCGGAGGTCGCCTCCTTTGTCGGTGGGCTGGTGCTGATGGCCGGCGTCTGGTGGTGGCTGAACCATTCCTGGCAGGGGCGGGCGGTGCGGGCGCTGTCGTCGAACCGGGCGGCGGCGACGCTGATGGGGGTCAATCCGCGGAAGATCGAGATCCTGTCCTTCCTGATCGCCGCGCTTCTCGCCACCTTCGCCGGCTTCGCCATCTACACCGGCAAGACCGTCTTCCCGGCGCTGGGCCATGTGCTGACGGTCAAGGCCTTCATCATCACCGTGCTGGCCGGCATGGGCTCGATCCCCGGCGTGCTGATCGGCGCCGTCATGATCGGCGTCATCGAATCGCTGACGGTCACCTACCTGTCGGCCTCGTTGCAGGAGCTGGCTGGAATGATCCTGTTCCTGGTCGTGCTGTTCGTCTCGCCCTCGGGCCTGTTCGGCGGGGGGAGGGCACTGGCGCGATGAGCAATCCTTCGATGAACCGTCTTCTTCTGATCGCCGTACTCGCCGTCGCTTATGTCGGCGTGCCTTTGCTGTTCGGCGGCAATGCCTATGTGCTGGGGCTGATCGTCGCGGCGCTGACCATTGCTGGAGTGGCGGTGGCCTGGGCACTGCTCGGCAATCTCGGCGGCATGGTCAGCTTCGGACACGCCGCCTTCTTCGGGGTCGGCTCCTACACCTCCGCCGTGCTGGCGATGAAGCTGGGCGTGCCGGTCTTCGCCGCGATGCTGCTGGGCGGGGTGGGGGCGGCGGTGTCCTCCATCGCCATGCTGCCGGCGCTGCGGCTGCGCGGCCCGTACTTCGCCCTCGCCATCCTCGCCTACGCCCACATCTTCCAGATTCTGACGACCGAGATGACGCCGGTCACCGGCGGGGCCGGCGGGCTGCTGTCGATCCCGCGCTTTCCGAAAATCCTGGGCTTCGATTTCGGCGAGAAGCTGGGCGGCTACCTGATCGTCCTAACCGTCGTCGTGCTGGCGGCCCTCGCCTATGACGCTATCCGGCGCAGCACCTGGGGCCTCGCCCTGAAGGCGATGCACGACACCGAGGTGGCGACCCGCGTCGTCGGCGTGCCCAGCACCCACCTGAAGGCGGCGATGCTGGTGCTGTCGGCCTTCATCACCGGGGTGGTCGGCGCCTTCAATGCCCATTTCATCAGCTTCCTCGACCCCGATTACGCCTTTTCCAGCGGCTGGACCGTGCTGCCGATCGCCGCGGCCATCTTCGGCGGCTACCGCACGGTGTGGGGGCCGGTGGTGGGGGCCTTGGCGATCTATCTGGTCGACCAGCTGCTGTTCAAGCCGATCCTGCCGCACGGCCACCAGATGATCCTGGGCGTGCTGCTCTGTGCCATGATCCTGCTCAGCCCCGGCGGCCTGATGCCGGCCTTGCGCCGCCGCCCGGTGAAGGAGGGCCGCCATGCTCACGCTTGAAGGCGTCCAGGTCAATTTCGGCGGCGTCCAGGCGCTGAAAAGCGCCAGCTTCTCCGTCGCCGAAGGAGAAAGCATCGGTCTGGTCGGCCCCAACGGCGCCGGCAAGACCACGCTGTTCAACGTCATCTCCGGCGTGGTGCGCCCCACCGCCGGGCGGCTCGACTTTCGCGGCACCTCGCTGCTGAAGCTGCCGGAATGGAAGCGGGCACGGCTCGGCATCGGCCGCAGCTTCCAGATCCCGCGCCCCTTCGGCCACTGCACGGTGCGGGAGAACCTGTTGGTTGCCCAGCGCTTCGGCGCCGGCAAGAAGGATTTGAGGCGGATCGACGAGATCCTCGACATCCTGAACCTGCGCGACAAGGCCGACCGCGACGCCACCAGCGAATTGGCCCTGACCGAGCACAAGGCTCTTGAGGTCGGCAAGGCATTGGCGACCGAGCCCAGCCTCCTCCTGCTGGACGAGGTGCTGGCCGGACTGGAAACCAGCAGCAAGCGCGCCTTCATGGAACGGCTGGCGGCAGTGCGCGACCGCTACCGCCTCGCCATGGTCATCATCGAGCATGACATCGCCACCATCGCCGCGCTCTGCCCGCGGGTGCTGGTGCTGAATTTCGGCCAGATCATCGCCGACGGCTCCCCCGGCGCGGTGTTCCGCGATCCCGACGTGATCCGCAGCTACACCGGCGAGACCACCCTTGCAGAGGCATCATGACCAACGCACTCGACATCCTGGCGCTGCGGGCCGGCTATGGCACGATCAACGTGCTGTGGGACGTCTCGCTGTCGGTGGAAGCCGGCAAGACGACGGTGATCGTCGGCCCGAACGGTGCCGGCAAGACCACGCTGTTGCGCGCCATCATGGGGCTGGTGCCCGCCGCCTCCGGCGACATCCGTGTCGACGGGCAGAGCCGCAAGACGGTGAAGACCTGGGACCGGGTCGCCGACGGGCTGGTGATGATCCCGGAAGGCCGGATGATCTTCCCCGACATGACGGTGGAGGACAATCTGATGATGGGCGCCTTCCCGCGCGGCTGCCGCAAGGACTGGAAGCGCAACAAGGCGATGGTCATGGACATGTTCCCGCGGCTGGCGGAGCGCCGTGGGCAGATCGCCGGCACCCTGTCGGGCGGCGAGGCGCAGATGCTCGCCATCGGCCGCGGCCTGATGGAACAGCCGCGCGTCTGCCTGATCGACGAGCCGTCGCTCGGCCTCGCCCCCGTGGTGGTCGACGAGATCTTCCGCATCCTGGCGCGGCTGCGGGCGGAGGGGCTGACCATCCTGCTGGTGGAGCAGAACACCAGCCGCGCCCTGAAGATCGCCGACCATGTCTATCTGATGCAGTCGGGCAAAGTGGTTCTGTCCGAACGCGGCGACCGGGTGGACCTGGAGCGTCTTCACGCGCTTTACTTCGCGCACGAAACAGCCGCGTGATGGGGCAGGGGATGGACGAACAGGGTATGAACGATCTGCTGAACGGGGAGCCGGAATCGGGCTTCCAGCGCCTGCTGGGCTACGCCTTGAGTCGCTGGGAGGAGGGCGAGGCGGAGCTGACGATGGCTATCGACGACCGCCACCTGAACCGGGCCGGCGTGGTGCATGGCGGGGTTCTGGTGACGCTTTTGGACACGGTTTCCGGATTCTCGGCAACATACTGTCCCTTCCCCGGCCGGGTGCGGCGGGTGGTGACGCTGTCCCTGTCGACGAGCTTCCTGGGTCAGGCGCGCACCGGTACGCTGGTCGCCACCGGCCGGCTGCGCGGCGGCGGGCGCAAGATCATCGGCATTGCGGCGGAGATCCGCCACGCCGATACCGGCGCCCTGATCGCCACGTCGGAAGGCATGTTCAAATACCGGCCGGGCAGCGAAAACCGGGAGGGAACCGAGCTATGAGTGGACAACTGACCGTCGCGCGCCAGGGCCGCGTGATGGTGCTGACGATGGACGACGCGGCCACCAAGAACGCGCTGGGGCCGGAGATGATGGCCACCGCGCGCGATGCGCTGGTGCAGGCGGCCGAGGATCCGGGGGTGGGCGCCATCGTCCTGACCGGTGCCAATGGCACCTTCTGTTCCGGCGGCAACCTGGGCCGGCTGCTCGGCAACGCCAAGGCCGACCCGGAGGTGACGCGCACCAGCCTGGAACGTTTCCACGGCTGGACCCGCGCCATGCGCACCTGCCCCAAGCCGGTGATCGCCGCCGTCGAAGGGGCTGCTGCCGGAGCCGGGTTCTCGGTGGCGCTCGGCTGCGACCTCATCGTCGCGGCGGAGGATGCCGTGTTCACGCTCGCCTACGTGAAGGTCGGTCTCAACCCCGACGGAGGGGCGTCGGCCTTCCTCGCCCGTGCGGCGACGCCGCAGCTGGCGGCCGAGATCATGTTTGAAGGCGGCAAAATCGGTGCGGCGCGACTGGCCCAGCTCGCCATCGTCAATCGGGTGGTGGCGCCCGGCGCCACGCTGGCCGAGGCGCTCGCCTGGGCTGGTCGGCTGGCGGACGGGCCGACGCTCGCCATCGGCCGGGCCAAGCGGCTGATCGAGAGCGGCTTCGGCGCGCCCGACGACCAGCTCGACCGCGAGGCCGCCTTCTTCGTCGAGGCCCTGCACGGGGCGGAGGCGGCGGAGGGAATCACCGCCTTCTTCGAGAAGCGCGCGCCGAATTACCCCCGCTGAACCAGAAGGTTGCGCCTGAGCTTATCGTCAGGCCAGCAGCGACAGGGTAGGATCGGGCGGGGTGGGCGCGGCGTTTTCCAGGGCGCGGACGATGTCCGACGGCGCCCCGGTCAGCCGTAGCGGCTCCGCCCGGCCGGCGAAATACAGATCGGTACTGCCGTCGCCCCCAGTGCGCAGATAGGCGACGGCGATGGGGTTCACCAAAACGGTTTCCCCGGACGTGTCGGTCAGTTCGACGAATGCCATTGCGTGTATCCTCTCTCGCGTCCGGGTAAAACGCTCTGCGATGGTGTATGTTTCCAACCCGGACGTTCAGTAGGGCGCCATGACCGGAAGGGGGTACCCCTTCGACCTCTTGAACGGAGCGGAACCGCGACAAACATGGGCGGTTCAGTTGATCGAAGCCGAACAGGCTTCGGAAACCGGACGGAACGGGCTATAAGCCCGCACCGTCATTCAAGGGAGCATGCCGTCTTGAAGGTGCTTGTCGTCGAGGACGATCCGCTGATCGGTCCGGCCGTGAAGGCCGTTCTGGAGAATGCGGGCTATACCGTGGTTGGACCGCTGCGCGACGCCGCCAAGGCTACGCGGGTCGGTGCCCGCGAATGTCCCGAACTGGCGCTGGTCGACGTCAATCTCGCCGGTGGGGAGAATGGCTTGGTCCTGGCCCGTCGCCTGTGGGAAGAGAATGGCATTCCGTCGCTGCTGATGACCGGCTTCGATCACCATGCGGCGGAAGCCCGCGCCTTCGCCATGGGCCTGCTGCGCAAGCCGGTGATGCCGGACGCGCTGGTCCAGGCTGTCGGCGCCGCCGGGGAAATCCTGGGCGGCCTGCGCCCGTCCTCCACGCCGGCCGCGCTGGAGATTTTCCACGGCTCCGCCGCCATGGCCGCCGGCCTGCCGAAGGCGCGCACGGCCTGACCGTTCACCGTCCTTGAGATGCCGGAAAACGCCCGCCCCCTCGGCGGGCGTTTTCGTTTCGACCTGCCGCGCAATCATTCCTGGCCGGGATTGTTGGTGTGATGGCAAGCGGGGACGAACCGGACCCCAAGGGACAAGTTTTCGGCCCGCCGCCATCCGGCGTTGACGGGCCGCCCAGCGAAAGGAATCCTCATGAAGAGCCTGATGATCGGCGCCGCCACCGCTCTGGCCCTGATGGCCGCCCCGGCCTTCGCCGCCGACAGCGGTTCAATCTCCGGCAGCCCGGCGGCCAACAGCGCCGGCTCAAGCACCAATTCCAACCAGACCAACCCACCCTGCACGTCGAACAACCAGCTCGGCTGCGGCAGCATGGGCGGCGTGGACAGCAAGAGCGGCGCCACCAGCGGCTCGTCGTCCAGCGGCTCGTCGCTGGGCAGCGGGTCGATGGCCGGTTCCGGCTCTTCCAGCTCGACCAACGGCACCGGCGGCAACAGCCTGGGCAACAGCGGCTCGATGGGCACCGGTTCCGACGGCCCGGTCGGCACCCAGCAGCCGTCAGGCTCGATGGGCGGTTCGTCCACCGGCACCGGCAGCACCGCCCGCTGATCCAAGCAGTACGGTAAAGAAGAAGGGCGCGCGGTCACCCGCGCGCCCTTTCCCGTTCCAGGCTGGTCGTCAGCCCTTGTTGGACAGCAGGGCCACCGGTAGGTCGGCGAACAGCCTCGCCGCCATCACGGCATCGCCGCCTTCAACCTCCGCCCCCGTGAGGCGGTTGCGCCAGCCGGTGCCGCGCGGCAGCGGAATGGCGGTGTTGCCCCAATCGGGGTTCTCACCCAGCTGCCCGACCAGCCGCGGCACTGCCACGACCACGGTCTCGTCCCCATTGCGGCGGGCATAGGCCACCACATGGTCGGCACGCTCACCGGTCGCTTCCAGCGGCAGATACTCGCCGGCGCTGAAGACCTCCGGCATCTCGCCGCGGACCGCCAGGGCCTGCCGGGTCACCGCCAGCTTCACCGCACCGTCGGTCCAGCGTTCCAGCAGGCCGGCGACCGCGCCATGCTCCACGACACCCTCGACCTCCTCCAGCAGCTCGCGACGGGCGTCATAGTCCACCGGCAGCCGGTTGTCCGGATCGACGAGGCTGAGGTTCCAAAGCTCGCAGCCCTGATAGATGTCGGGCACGCCGGGGCTGGTCAGCTTCAGCAGGGCCTGGGCAAGGCCGTTGACCATGCCGATGCGCGCCAGCGACGCCTGGAAGGGCAGGAAGACCTCAAGGAAGGCATTCCGGCGGGTCACGTCCAGCGCATCGTGGATGAAGCTGACGACCGCGCCTTCATAGGCCTCGTTGGGCGCCGCCCAGGTCGAATGCACCTTGGCCTCACGCATCGACTTGGTCATGGCGCCGACGATGCGCTCGGCGAAGGCCGTCATCGCCGGCTGTTCGATCCGGTCGACCGACGCTCCGGTCAGTTCCGCCGGCCATGCGCCGAGCAGCAGCTGGTAGAACAGATACTCGTCGTTGCGGTCGGGCGGGGCGGTGCCCTCCACGTCGCCGCGGCGGGCGCGCAGAAGCCGGCTCCAGGTCTGGACCTGCCGCTCCCACTCCTCCGGCATCTCCGACAGGGCGTAGAGCCGGGCGCGGGTGTCCTCGCCGCGCTTGGTGTCGTGGGTCGTGCTGGCCAGCATGTTGCCCGGCCAGTTGCGGGCCCGGTCCTGGTTGGCCCGGTGGAAGGCGGAGACGCTGACGCCGAAATGGTCGGGATGGCCGCCGACCTCGTTCAGCGCCACCAGCCGGTTGTAGCGGTAGAAGGCGGTGTCCTCCAGCCCCTTGGCCATCACCGGCCCGCTGTATTGCTGGAAGCGCATGGCGAAGCGGGTGACCTGCCGGTGGCTGTAGCCGCTCTTGGGGGCGGCCACCAGATCGGTGGTCAGCAGGCGTTGCAGGAAATCATAGACCGAACCGTCTGGCCCCTGCTCGACCCGCCGCGCCTGGGAGATCGCCCAATCGATGTCCCGGCGGTCCAGATCGCTCGGCACGCCGCCGTCGACATAGGTGCGATAGACGGGGAAGCGGGCGATGGTCTCCTTCAGCGCCTGATGCAGGATGTTGGCGGTGAAGTCGGCGGTGGCCGGGTTGGAGCGGGCGATGCGCGCCGCCTTGCGCGACAGCACGTTCAGCTCGCTTGCCATTTCGCTTTCCATGATGCGGATCTTGCACTGCCGCACCACCTCTTCGAAATTGTCGCGCCGTCCGATGAAGTCGCCATAGAGACGGGTGAAAGCCTCCTCCGCCTTGGGATCGACGAACAGGCCGCCCATCAGGTTGGCGTATTCATAGCCGGTGGTGCCGTCTATCGGCCAATCCTCGCGCAGCCGCTCATGCCGGGCCAGGATCTTCTCGACCACCAGATAGAAGGGCTTGGAGGACGCGGCGACCAGCCGCTCGCAATAGCCCTTGGGGTCGATCAGCCCGTCGATGTGGTCGATGCGGATGCCGTCGAGCGTGCCGTCCGCCACCATCCCCAGCACCATGCGGTGGGCGACGTCGAACAGCTCCGGCTCGTCCATGCGCAGGCCGGCCAGTTCGTTGATGTTGAAGAAACGCCGGTAATTGATGTCGTCGGCAGCGACCTTGAAATAGGCGACGCGCCAGTTCTGGCGGCCGATCAACTCGTGCAGGTGGCCCCAGCTGTCGATCTCCCCCTGATAGCCCCGGAAGACGGACAGCCGCTGGGCAATCGCATCGGCCACGTCCGGCCGTGTCGCCACCAGCGTCGCCAATTCCGCCTTCTGAACGCCGGCCCGCGCGATCTGATGCGGCCGGGCGTAGGCAAGATGGGCGAATGCATCGCCGATGCGCTCCAGATCCGGGTGATCGCTGCCCAGGATGGTGCCGTAATCCTGCGGCCGCACCGGCAGCTTGTGGCTCTCATAGGCCCAGACGGCGAAGCTGCCGGTTTCCGGATCGAAGCGCAGGTCCAGCCCGCCCGACACCAGCACCGCGCCATACTGGTCGCCCAGGAAGGGCACCAGAACCTTGCCCTGGAGATAGCGGTAATCGGATTCCCATTCGATGTCGAAATACCCGGCATACGGGCTTTCCGGCCCCCACTCCAACACGTTCAACCACCATTCGTTGTCGGAGCCACCGACCCCCATGTGGTTGGGAACGAAGTCCAGGATCTGGCCGAGCCCGTTGCGCTTCAGCGCCTCCACCAGATCGCGGAAGTCGTTCTGGTCGCCGACCTCCGGGTTCAACTCGTTGTGGTTGACGATGTCGTAGCCGTGGGTGCTGCCCGGCCGCGCCTTCATGTAGGGGGAGGCGTAGAGATGGCTGACGCCCAGGCGGGCGATGTAGTCGGCGATGGCGGCGGTACGGTCGAAGCCGAACTCGCCATTCAGTTGGACCCGGTACGTCGCACGAGGGATGGGCTTGCCGGCGGCGGGGGCCATGGGTGTGTGCTCCTCGGAATGGGAAGGGCGGAGTGGGAAAGGACCAGGGTGTCAGGTGCGGACGGGGGCGGAGGACGGTCGTGCCGCCGCCAGGATGTCGGCGACCGCCGCAGGCTCCGGCGCGTCGGCCAGTTCCTCCAGCGTCATCGACAGCTTGCGGCGCCAGTTGGGGTATTGGTCGGTGGTGCCGGGCAGGTTGACCTGATCGCGCTCGCGCGTCAGGTCGTCCAACTGCGCCACCGCCAGGGCGGAACTGGTGCGGGCGAGGAAGGCGTGCACCGCATGGTCCAGCGCCTCATCATAGGGGCTGTCCGGCGTGAGGCCGGCGGGCAGGGCGATCCCGGCGGCGCGCAGGGCATCGACCAGGGCGCCGCGGTCGGCCGAACGGCGGGTTTTCTGCTTCTCCTCCTCGTCGTCGGCCGGATAGAGGCCCGTCTCGGCCTTCAGCGTGATGTCGTCGCCTTCCCACCAGCCCCGCAACGTGGCGAGGTCGTGGCTGCCGACGGTGGCGAGCGCCAGTTCCGGATACTCCTCCGGCCCCTTGAAGGCGCCGTCCTCGGTCCATTCGAAGAAGACGACGCGGTAGCTCAGCACCCCGGCCTCGGTCATCCGCTCGCGGAAACCCTCCGGCACGGTGCCCAGATCCTCGCCGACGACAAGACAGCGGTGACGCTGGCTTTCCAGGGCCAGGATGCCCAGCAGATCCTCCATCGGATAGGCGACATAGGCGCCTTCGCCCGGCGGATGGCCGTCCGGGATCCAGTAGACATGCTGGAGCGCCATCGCATGGTCGATGCGCAGCGCCCCGGCATGGCGCATGTTGGCGCGGACCAGATCGATGAAGGGCTGATATCCCGCCGCACGCAGCGCCTGGGGGTGGAAGGGCGGCAGCCCCCAATCCTGGCCGGCCGGGTTGAACAGGTCGGGCGGGGCACCGACATGGGCGGCGTCGACCACCGCCTGCGGCGTCATCCAGGTCTCCGCCCCGCTGGCATCGGCGCCGACCGCAAGGTCGCGGTAGAAGCCGATGGCCATGCCGAGTTCGGCGGCCCGCTCCGCCGCCAGGCGCAGTTGGTCGTCCGCCAGCCATTGCAGCCAGGCGAAATAAGCGACGCGGTCGGCATGCTCCCTGGCGAAGCGCTCAACAGCCGGCGCCGTCGCGTCGTGGTAGTCCGCCGGCCAGCGGTGCCAGTCCGCCTTGCCCTCGGCGGCGAAGCGTTCGCGCAGGGCCTGGAAGGTGGCGAAGCGCTCCAACCCGATGCCGCCCTCGGTCCGGAAGGCATCGAAGGCGGCGCGGCGGTCCGGCTTGGCCGAGGTCCGGAAGCTGGCGAAGAGCTTTTCCAGGATCGGCAGCTTCAGCCCGGACACCGCCGTGTAATCGACGTTGGCGGAGGCGCGGGCCGCGTCCAGCGTCTGGCGGAACTCGGGTGAGGCCACCTCCTTCCGCAGGTCCGCATCGTCGAGGAATTCCGCCACTGCGGTGACGTCGATGTAGAGCGGGTTCAGGAACAGCCGGCTGGCCGGGGAATAGGGGCTGGCATGTTCGGGATTGTCGAGGAACATGGCGTGCAGCGGGTTCAGCCCGATCACCGCCGCCCCACGCGCCGCCGCGATGTCGGCCAGCGTCCGCAGGTCGCCGAAATCGCCAATGCCCCAGTCATGCCCGCTGCGCAGGGTGTAGAGCTGCGCCGACAGGCCCCACAGCTTTTCCCCCACCAGCATCGGCGTCGGCAGATGGCAGCGGGCGGGCGCCAGGATCAGGCGGGTTTCCGCCGTGCCATGCTCCGTTTCCACCCGCAGCGTGTGGTAGCCGGCCTGGGCCACTTTGCCGAGCGGCAGGCGCCGCTCGGCATAGGTCACGTCACCGGCGGTGATGCAGCGGCAGCGCGGCAGGCTGCCGAAGCCGACGACGCCGCTCTGCGTCTCCCCGCTTTCCAGCGTCAGGGTGTAGCGCAGGGTGCGGGTGCCGTGGGGCAGGGTGACCGGCACGGTGACCGCCTCGCCCGCCCGGCGGACCACCGCCGGGGGCAGGGCGCGGCCATACTCCTCCTCGTCCAGCCAGTCGAGATAGGCGAGCGCGGCGGCCTCGTCCCCCGCCTCCACGCCCATGGCCGACAACAGGGCGCGGACGGTGTCCTCGCTGGCCGTCACCGTTTCCCCGGCTGCATTGTCGAAGGAACGCTCCACCCCCATGCGGTCGGCCAGCCGGTCGAGTGCGGAGGCTTCCTCCAGCCATAGCACCACCGACCATGGGCCGAGCGTGTCGCCGGTCAGCCCGGCACCCTCAGTCCACAGCACGCGGCCTGTGACCTCGGGGAAGCCGGCGGCCGGGCTGTCGGCCAGATTGGCGAAGGCATGCAGGCGGCTACCGTCGCCCAGCTTCCAGCAGACGGTCAGGCCGGTCTTGCCGGCGACGCCGTGGCTCGACGCACCGCCGGGAACGCCGTCCAGCCGCGGCACGATCTCCGTCCGCCGCAGGGCCAGCGCCCGGCGATACCAGTCGAGCCAGCCGGCATGCTCCGGTGCCTCGCGGGCCTCCCAGTCCAGCTTGGCCGACTCCGCGGTCTCCGGCGCGGTGGGGTCGGGGATGCGGGCACGGGCCTCGGGGTCTTGGAATTCGGGGAACTTGGCGAACTCCTCCGCCCGGCCCTTGCGTACCGCCTCGGCCAGTTCCTCGCCGAAGTCGCAGAAGAAGGGGAAGGGCTTCGCCGATGCCCATTCCTCGCCCATGAACAGCATGGGGATGCCGGGCCCCAGCAGATAGAGGATGGTGGCGGCACGTACGGCCTCGGGCTTGGCGATGTGGGAGATGCGTTCGCCGAAGGCGCGGTTGCCGATCTGGTCGTGGTTCTGGATGAAGGTGACGAAGGCGGTCGGCGGCAGGTGGGCAGACGGCTCTCCGCGCAGCTCGCCGTCGCGGTAGGCCGACGGCTCGCCCTGGAAGGCGAAGCCCTCCGCCAAGGTGCGGCCCCATTTGGCCGGATCGTGGGCGTAATCGGCGTAGTAGCCGCCATCCTCGCCGGTCGCGGCACTGTGCAGGCAGTGGTGCAGGTCGTCGTTCCACTGGGCTGAGTGCCAGCGCGGGTCGCCCTCGCGATGGCGGGCCAGGAAGCGCGCTTGGTTGGCGTCGTTCTCCAGCACCAGATGGACATGGCGCTGGTTCTGGAAATGGCTGTGCACCCGCTCCGCCAGCTCCTCCAGGACATGGCGGTCGCTGTCGTCGATGATGGCGTGGACCGCATCCAGCCGCAGGCCGTCGAGGTGGAATTCCTCCAGCCAGTAGAGCGCGTTGTGGACGAAGAAGTCGCGCACCGGCCCGCTGCGCTCGCCATCGACGTTGATTGCCGCCCCCCAGGGGGTCTTGTGACGATCGGTGAAGAAGCTGTTGGCGAAGGCGTGGAGGTAGTTCCCCTCCGGCCCGAAATGATTGTAGACGACGTCGAGGAAGACCATCAGCCCGCGGGCATGGGCCTCCTGCACCAGAACCTTCAGGTCCTCCGGCCGGCCATAGGCGCTGTCGGGGGCGAAGGGCAGCACGCCGTCATAGCCCCAGTTGCGCGTTCCGGGGAAGTCGGCGACCGGCATCAGTTCGATGGCGGTGACGCCCAGCTCGACCAGATCGTCCAGCCGCTCGATGGCCGACAGGAAGGTGCCGCCGGGCGTGAAAGTGCCGACATGCAGCTCGTACAGCACCGTCTCGTGCCAGGGCCGGCCGGTCCAGGCGGCATCGGTCCAGGCATGGACGCCGGGGTCGATCACCTCCGACGAACCATGAATGTCGTCCGGCTGGAAGCGGGAGGCCGGGTCCGGCACCGCCAGCCCGTCCGGCAGCACGAAGCGGTAGCGGCTGCCCGCCTGCGCCCGCGCGGTGGTCAGGCTGAACCAGCCGTTGCCCTGGTCCTCCATCGCCACCGGCTGGCCGCCATCGTCGAGCGACAGCAGCACGGACGCCACCGACGGCGCCCACAGGGAGAAGCGAACGGAACCGTCGGCCTGCACCTCCGCCCCGAAGGGCATGGAGTGGCTGCGGCGGCGCTCGTCCACCGGGGCGATGCGGTCACGGTCGCGGCTGGCGATCTCCGGCCCGGCATCGGCGCGGATGATGGCGGTGACGCCGGCCAGCGGGATCGCCACCCAGCCCGGCCGGTTGGCAAGCTCGTAACCGACCTCGTACAGCGCCTTCTCCAGCAGGAACAGCTTCAGCAGCGCCGGGGCCGCCTGGGCATCGCGCGGGAAGCCGGGGCAATCGCCGATAGCAGCGCGATAGCCGTCGAGAAAGGCGGCCGATGCCGCCCCCTCCCACCAGGAAAGCCACGCCGTGCGGGCATCGCGCGACGGTGCGTCGAGGCCCGACGGCATCGCGTCGCGCGCCATGGCCGCGGCATAGGCGACGGAGCGCAGCATCCCGGCGACATCGCGCAGGATGCAATGCTTGGCCCGCCGCTCGGCCAGCGGGCGCATCGGCTCGCCTTCGAAATCGACGATCTGCACGTCGCCGCGCGACACCAGCACCTGCCCCAGGTGATAGTCGCCGTGCAGCCGCATGGCGCTGAGATCGGCGGTCGCCGGGATCAGCGCGTCGATCTGCGCCATCACCGCCGCCTCGCTGGCGGCAAGCGCGTTGGCCTGTGCCGAAATCGCCGGGTCCAGCGCCGGACCCGCAGAACGCAGCCGTTCCAGCACGCGCTTGGCCAGGGTGCGCACGCCGCCCGCCCACTCCGTCAGCCGCTCCGCCGTCGCCGGTTCTGGCGTGAAGGCGTCGCCGCCGCCGGGGGTGGCAAGCGCCCGGTGCAGCTCCGCCGTCCGCTGCCCCAGCAGGCGCAGGAAGGCAACGCTGTCGGCATCGCCGGCCTTGGCCGCGTCGGTGTCTTCGAAGCGGGCGACACGGTCGTTCAGGTAGCCGGTGACGTGCCCCCAGGCGTCCTTCGCCTCCGGCACCAGCTCCTGCATGACACACAGCGTGGTGGAGCCGGAGCTGTTGGCCCGCTCGACCCAGCCCAGCAGGGCCGGCGTGTTGGGGAACTGGGCCACTTCGGTCAGGAAACGGCTGACCTCCAGTTCGGGATGGATGCCGGGCTCCAGCTTGCGCAGGCCCTTCAGGATGGCGGTGTCGCCGATGCGGATGGAGGTGTTGGACTGCTCCGCCGTCATCCGGTGCAGCGGGGCGTCGACGCGCAGCCGGTCGGCCATCGCCTCGCAGGCACGGGTGTGGCCGGCGGTCAGGCCGGCGGACAGCGCCGTTTCACCGGGCACCGTGTCGCGCTTCAGGATAGCGCCCAGCAGCGCGCGGACCACGCCGTCATCGGCATAGCCGTCGCGCAGCCGGCCGGGACTCTGCAAATCCTTGGAACCGGCAATCGCCGAGGCATCCTCGCCGGTGCCGCGGTCGAGGATCAGGGGAAGCTGATAGAGCTGAGGGTCACGCCCCGGCGGCTCGACCCGCAGCAGGCAGAGCTGGGCCTGCGCCCCGCCGGCCAGCGGCAGCGGCAGGGCATCGACAATGCGCACGACCGGCCGTCCGGCGTCCTTCGCCGCATACCAGCGGCGGGTCAGCAGATGGTCCGGCAGCAGATCGTCCTGGAGACGGGACAGAATCTCGCTTTCCAGCGGGTTCGCCAGCACGGTCGGCTGGGCATGTGGCTGCGGCGCAGTGGGCACGAGGGCTCCTCCCCTGTTGAGCGCTGGGTGGCACGTCGCTCAAACAGCACGGAGGGAAGGAGTTCCCGCACCCGCGAAGCCGTTTCCACGAACGACCGCGCCCTTCTCCCAAAAGAGTTGTCAGACGGTTCGCGGGTGATGCGGCAGATGGGCGATGCGGCCGATCCTCTCGGCCACTTGAAGGGCCTCGACCACATCGTCCAAACGCCCGTCGCGCATAAGGTTGTGCGCGTGGGTGTTCAGCGCGGCGACGACGGCCCGTTCATCGGACACCCCGCGGGCAGGCTGGCCGTCTGGGTCGAGCACGGTGGCACCCAGCGCCGCCATGGCCTCCGCAGTCAGGTTTACGGCCTCCGACAGGGCCTCTTCGTCGTCATCCGCGGCGGTCAGGATCGGTTCCAGAAGCTCCGCAAGGAGACGGGGGGTCATGGTGCTAATCCTCGGTGACATTCTCAGGCCGTCCCCTTCGACGTCGGTGCTGCACGGTCTATCGGTACAACAGCCGGAACGAAGGAAAGGTCCGTCCCGCCGCGCCACCCGCGGCGCCGGCCGGACGGGTGGAGACGGCACATGGGAACCGGCAGAGCCACTGGCAAGCTTGGGCGTTCGTCAACTGCCCCGATGGGAGAGTTGCAGGACGGGACTGCCAGGCCCTCAGTCGGCCGTTCCGTCAGGTGGGGGAAACCGAGAACCAGCCGGCCGAGACCTGCCACTGCTTCACATTGTCGAGCGAGAGCGTGAAGCCGTTGCCGGTAACGCCCGGTGCCGGAAGTCCGAGTTCACCGTTGGTGAAGCTGGCCACCACGCCCATTCCGTCCGCGCGGTCGGTGAAGCGCGCCATGATGTCGGAAGGGCTGAGCGAGGTGTGGTGGAAGCTCAGCACATCGACGCCCGGCTGGAAATCCGTGACCGTCGTCACCGTCTTTTCCGACCACAGGACATAGGAATTGCCGCCGGGGCCCGGATAGGAGGTCCAGGCCTTCGGATCCTGCCAGAGCCGGTTCGGCGGAGAGCCGAGATCGACGAGAAAGGTGTCGGCACCGCCGCCGCCGGTCAGGCGATCGTTGCCGGTCCAGGCCACCAGCGTGTCGTCGCCGTCACCGCCGCTCAGCGTGTCGTTGCCCGACGCCACCCATGTGTAGAATCGCGCGTCGTTGTATCCGACCGCCAGCAGATAATCGTCGCTGGCGCCCCCCTCCACGACCGCACCGCCGCCACCGCCGAAGCCGCCGTTCAGCGTGTCGTTGCCGGCACCCCCCAGAAGGCGGATTTGGGTGTTGGTGCTCCCGGCGGAAATCCAGTCGTCAGCAGCGCTTCCCGTGATGGTCGGAACCGACGGATCGGTGATCGGATTGATGAACACCCGCATCCGCTCGACATTGGCCGGTATCGAATAATTGAAGTAGCCGCTGATGCCGTCCTCGATCAGGATAAGTTCGTCGGTGCCCGCATCGGTCGCTTCAGTCACCAGCACGCCGGCGGAATGGACGTAATAGGTGTCGTTGCCGCCTCCGCCATTCAGCGTGTCGTTCTGCGCACCGTACAGCGTGTCGTCGCCGGTTTCGCCGAACAGCCGGTCACTGTAGTCGCTGTAGCCAGTGTGGCCGCCGACCATCGTGCTGGTGGAAATGGTGTATCCGTCGATCCCGTCGAGTATGTCATCGCCGGATCCGCCATTCAGAATCCGGACATGGCCGGGCGCTCCGTCAAAAGCGATCCAATGGTCATTGCCGTCCAGCGCCGCCATGTCGTTCGGCATGCGGCCTTCGCGCCTGCCGAAGGCGTCGTAATGGGTGCGGGCGGTCATCCAGCCGGCATTCACCGCATCGCGGACATCCGGATAGGCCTGGAGATACCACGTCTCGTCAAAAGCGCCCGACGGGGAAGGAGGAAGCGGCGGAGTGGGCCTCGCATAGAAGGCCACCCCCTCGTAGCGATAGCTCGACAGGCTTGCTATCACCCCGTCCCGCTCGCTTTCGGAGGCGGTGAAGAAATGACTGCCGGTCGCCGTGTCGAGGAAGCGGTAAACGGGCTGGGAGAATTGATAGTCCGGGGTCGCGGAGACGAGGAAGGCCTGCGGGTCCTCCAGACGGTAATGGTCCGCCATGTTCTGGAGGATGTAGTCCCGTTCGGTGACGCTGGCGGTGTAGAAATGCTCCCCGGTGTCCAGCCTGACGAAGCGGGCCACCGACACCGGGTTGCTGGCGCCGCCACCCTGCAGGAAAGCGACGCCTTCATAGCTCATGTCGGCCATTCCGGCGATGATGCCGTCCCGCTCGGCCGTGCTCGCCGTGTAGAAATGCTCTCCCGTCCTGCGATTGAAGAAACGGAAGGCTTTTGAAGTCACCCCGTCCATCGCCGCATCCGCGATTGCCGCCGATCAACCCCCGGCAGGGTGGCGCAATAACCCTTCGGGAACAATGACCATTCCGTTCGCCGAACGGGGTGCAAAATGTCGCATGCCCTCAGTCGAGGAAGTCGTCGCGGCTCAGCCCATAGCGCTTGAGCTTGTCGTAGAAGGTCTTGCGCGGGATGTTCAGCGCCTCGATGGCGGCCTTCACGCTGCCGCGGTGGCGGGCGAGTTCGGCCTGGATCAACCCCTTTTCGTACAGATCGACCTGCTCGGCCAGCGATAGTGCGGAAGGTGCCGAGACCGGGGCCGGCGCCACATCCTCCAGCCCCAGAACGAACCGGTCGGCCGCGTTGCGCAGCTCGCGGACATTGCCCGGCCAGTCCTGCCCCATCAGGCGCTGCATCTGCTCGCGGCTCGGCACCCGCGGCTCGCGGTTGTAGCGGGCGGCGGCCTGGGCGACGAAATGCTGGAACAGCAGGGGGATGTCGTCGCGCCGCTCGCGCAGCGGCGGAATGGTCAGCACCACCACATTCAGCCGGTAATAGAGGTCGGCCCGGAACTTCCCGGCATCCGCCGCCTGCCGCAGGTCGGACTTGGTGGCGGCGACCACCCGCAGATCGACCGGCACCTGCTCGTTCGATCCCAGCGGTTCGACCACCCGTTCTTGGATCACCCGCAGCAGCTTAACCTGCAGGGCCAGCGGCATGCTTTCGATCTCGTCCAGGAACAGGGTGCCGCCGCCGGCATGCTCGATCCGGCCGACCCGGCGCTTGGCGGCACCGGTGAAGGCGCCGGCTTCGTGCCCGAACAGCTCGCTCTCGAAGATCGATTCCGGCATGGCGCCGCAGTTCAGCGCGACGAAGGGGTTCTTGCGCCGGCCACTGGCGGCATGCAGCGCGCGGGCGACCATCTCCTTTCCGGTACCGGTCTCGCCGAACACCAGAACGTCGGCATCGGTGTCGGCGACCGCGGCGATGGTGGTGCGCAGCCGCTCGATGCCCGGCGTGCGGCCGACGATGGTCTCCGCCGGGTCGATGCCGCCGGCAATCTGCGCCCGCAGCCGGCGGTTCTCCATCACCAGCCGGCGCTTCTCCACCGCCCGCCGCGCCACCTCGGTCAGCCGGTCGGACGGAAAGGGCTTCTCCAGGAAATCATAGGCGCCGTTGCGCATCGCCTCCACCGCCATCGGCACGTCGCCGTGGCCGGTGATCAGGATGACCGGCAGGTCGGGATCGATCTCCTGCACCCGCGCCAGCAGGGCCAGCCCGTCCATCTGCGGCATGCGCACATCGGTGACGAGGCATCCCGGCCAGTCGCGGCCAATATGGCGCAGCGCCCGCTCCGCCCCGTCGCAGGCCGTCACCTCGAACCCCGCCAGCTCCAGTGCCTGCTGCCCAGCCAGCCGCACGGCGCGCTCGTCATCGACAAAGATCACGCAGCCGGCAGCCTCTGGACCGGCGACCTCAGGAATGGACCGGCTCATTGATTCTGCTCCTTGGGAGGCTGCTCCGCGCTGGTCAGCCGCAGGGTGAAGACGGCGCCATAGCCGGGCTTCCCGGTGCGGTTGGCGGCGGTCAGGCTGCCGCCGAAATCCTCGACGATACCATGGCTGATCGACAGGCCGAGCCCCAGCCCTTTGTCCGCTTCCTTGGTGGTGAAGAAGGGGACGAACAGGCGAGGCAGGTCGGCCTCGGCAATGCCCCCGCCGGTATCGGCGACGCTCAGCAGGGCCTCGCCCTCGGCCGCGACCAGCCCGATGCGCAGACGGCGCACCGGACAGCCGCGCATGGCGTCGGCGGCGTTGCCGATCAGATTGACCAGCACCTGCTGGAGCCGCACATCCTCCGCCACCACCCGGACCGGCTGGTCGGGCAGATCGGCCTCGACAGTGATGTCCTCGCGCCGCAGCTTGGCCTCCAGCAGGGCCAGGGCCTGGATCACCGCGCCCTGCACCGACACCGGGCCCAGCGTACCGGAGGCGCGGCGAGCGAACCCCTTCAACTGGCGGGTGATGGCGGCCATGCGGTCGGTCAGTTCGGCAATCTCCGCCAGATTGTCGCGCACCGAGTCCAGCCGCCCGCGCTCCAGCAGCACCACCGCGTTGTCGGCGAAGCTGCGCATGGCGGCCAGCGGCTGGTTGATCTCATGGGCAATGCCGGCCGACATCTGGCCCAGCGCCGCCAGCTTGGCCGCCTGGGTCAGCTCGTTCTCCGCCGCGCGCAGGTCGGCGGTGGCGGCGGCGACCCGGCGTTCCAGCTCCGCCCGCGATTCCTCCTGCAGAGCGATCCGTTCCACCAGGGCCACCCGGCGCAGGGCCACGGCATAGGCGGCCAGCGCCGCCATCGCCACCGCCGCCGCGGCCAGAAGCCCGGCGACCCAAGCGTGGGCGGTCACCGGATCCAGGCTGGTCAGGCTGTGCAGGGTCCAGTCGCCGCCCGGCATGGCGACTGAGGTCAGCAGATAGCGCTTCTGCCCGTCCTTCTCCTCCAGGGCGATGCGGTCGGACGCGCCGCCGAAGGCCCAGGGCAGCACGTCCAGCCCCTCGCTGGTGCCTTCCGGGATGATCGGCAGGCTGATCGGCAGGCGGCGGGGCAGGGCGTGATAGCGCCAGGACGGCACGTTGGTGATGAACACCACCCCGTCGCGGTCGGTCACCAGCAGCCTCTCCTGGCCCGGCGTCCAGGCCGCTTCCAGCCGGTCGAAGCCCAACTTCAGCACCACCGCCCCCACTGTGCGGTTTTCCGCCACCACCCGGTTCGCGGTGTAGAAGCCCGGCACCAGGGACGTGGTGCCCAGCGCGAAATGGTGCCCCTCGCCCTGGTCCATTGCCATGCGGAAATAGGGCCGATAGGAGAAATTCTCGCCCACGAAGCTGGCCGGGCTGTTCCAATTGCTGGCCGCCACCGTCGTGCCCTTGGCGTCCATCACGTATAGCGCCAGCGCATCCAGCGCACGGGCGATGTCCTGGAGCTTGCGGTTCAGCCGGTCGACGGCACCCGGCGTCGGGTTGGCCAGCAGGGCGCGCACCTCCGCATCCTGCGCCAGGGCGAGCGGTACGGCGGCATGCCGCTCCAGCTCCGCCCGCAGATTGGCGTTGTAGAGCGCCAGCTGCGCCCGGGCGCTCTCCCGCAGATCCTCCTGCGCCAGCGACGAGGCCCAGCCCGCCGCAAGCCCGGCCGCCACCGGCACACCCAGCAGCAGAGTGGCCAGCAGCAGCCGGCGCGGCCGTTCCAGCGCCCGCGCCACCAGCTGCGCCGCCGGCGAAAGCGTCACGGCCGGGGAGGGAAGGGTGGTTGAATCTGTCGCTTGTTCGCCCGGATGGATAAGCAACGCGGCCCCTGATCATGCTGCGCCGCAACAATGATGCCGCAGCGCTGTGAAGTGTGTGGATTTTCGCACATCGCCGGACCCCGTGTCGTGCGGATTCTCGCCCTCGCCATTTCGCCAAATGCTTGATGTTGCTGGATTCAGCAATTGGCCCACCGCTTGCTTTCATAGGCAATCAGTTGGGGGCCGCCCGCCCAGCCGGCGCCGAATGCCGGACGAAAGAACGGGCACCCCGCCAGGAACGCCGTTCTGAGGAACGCCACGAGGAGAGCAGCATGAGCGCAGACGCGACCGCCGTCCGGCATGGCACGGTGAAGAAGCCCTTCTACACCAACCTGACCTTCCAGGTCCTGACCGCCATCAGCATCGGCATCCTGCTGGGGCACTTCTACCCGTCCATCGCGGTGGAGATGAAGCCGCTGGGCGACCTGTTCATCAAGATGGTCAAGATGGTCATCGGCCCGATCGTCTTCCTGACGGTGGTGACCGGCATCTCCTCGATCGGCAACCTGAAGAAGGTCGGCAAGGTCGGCGGCAAGGCCCTGCTGTATTTCGAGGTGGTGACCACCTTCGCGCTCGGCATCGGCCTGATCGTCGTCAACCTCGTCCGCCCCGGCGCCGGCATGAACATCGTCCCCGGCCAGCTGAAGGCCGACGCGGTGCAGAAATACGCCACCTCCGCCAAGGAGCACGGCTTCATGGACTTCGTCGTCGGCATCGTGCCGGACAACGTCGTCGGCGCCTTCGTCCAGGGCGACATGCTGCAAATCCTGTTCTTCGCGGTGGTGTTCGGCGTCGCGCTGTCCGCCATGGGCCAGAAGGGCAAGGTCGTCGAGGACATCTTCGACAAGATCAGCCACGCCCTGTTCGGCGTGATCGGCATCCTGATGCGCGTCGCCCCGGTCGGCGCCTTCGGCGCCATGTCCTTCACCATCGGCAAGTACGGCATCTCGTCGCTGACCGCTCTCGGCCAGCTGATGGCGTCGGTCTACCTCACCATGGCGATCTTCATCTTCGTCGTGCTGGGCAGCATCGCCAAGGCCTATGGCTTCAGCATCTGGAACTTCATCCGCTACATCCGCCAGGAACTGCTGATCGTTCTCGGCACCTCGTCCTCCGAATCCGTGCTGCCGCGGATGATGGAAAAGATGCAGAAGTTCGGCTGCTCCAAGCATGTCGTCGGCCTCGTCATCCCGACCGGCTACTCCTTCAACCTGGACGGCACCTCGATCTACCTGTCGATGGCCGCGATCTTCATCGCCCAGGCCTTCAACGTCGACCTGACGATCTGGCAGCAGCTCTACATCCTGGTCATCCTGATGCTGACCTCCAAGGGTGCGGCGGCGGTCACCGGCGGCGGTTTCGTGACCCTGGCGGCCACCCTGTCGGCCACCGGCGTCCTGCCGATCGAAGGTCTGGCGCTGCTGCTGGGTGTCGACCGCTTCATGTCGGAAGCCCGTGCGCTGACCAACCTGATCGGCAACGGTGTGGCCACCGTCGTCGTCGCCAAGATGGAAGGCGAGTTCGACGAGAGCAAGGCGGTCGCCGAATACCAGCAGCACTTCAAGGAGCCGGCTCTGGCCCGCCTGTGAGCACCTGCACAAGACGCGCGGCAAGCATGCGCGGGCCGGTTTTGGAAATTCCAAAGATGATCCATCCGGCCCGGCAAAGGTTCCTGTAAGATCAGGGGGACGCTTCGATTTGGTTCGAATCGTCCCCTTCTGTATTCCGGGTGGTTGGCGCATCAGTCCGAATGGGCTATAACCGCCATCCAGATGAAGTGAACCCAAAGAATTAACTGAAATCTCGTTAACCGGAGGAAGAGACCCGATGTCCGGCGATTTTGAGGCGATGGCGCTCGAGTATCACCGCAACCCGCGGCCCGGTAAGCTGGCAGTCGTCGCGACCAAGCCCATGGCCAACCAGCGCGATCTTGCACTGGCCTATTCGCCGGGCGTGGCCCATGCCTGCACCGCCATTGCCGAGGATCCGTCGAAGGCGGCGGAGCTGACGGCGCGCGCCAATCTGGTCGCCGTCGTCACCAACGGCACCGCCGTGCTGGGGCTGGGCAACATCGGGCCGATGGCAGCCAAGCCGGTGATGGAAGGCAAGGCCGTCCTCTTCAAGAAGTTCGCCGGCATCGACTGCTTCGACATTGAGCTGAACGAGCTGGACGTCGATGGTCTGGTCGACACCATCGTCCGGCTGGAGCCGACCTTCGGCGCCATCAACCTGGAAGACATCGCCGCCCCGGCCTGCTTCGAGATCGAGCGCCGCTGCCGCGAGCGCATGAAGATCCCGGTGTTCCACGACGACCAGCACGGCACCGCCATCGTGGTGGGTGCGGCCGTGCTGAACGGGCTGGCGCTGGTCGGCAAGGACATCTCGAAGGTCAAGGTCGTCTCCACCGGCGGCGGTGCCGCCGGCATCGCCTGCCTGGACCTGATGCTGTCGCTGGGCGTGCGGCGCGAGAATGTCTGGCTGGTCGACCGCATCGGCGTGGTCCACAAGGGCCGCAACGAGGAGATGAACGAGTACAAGGACGCCTATGCGCACGACACCGAGGCGCGCACGCTGTCCGACGTCATCGACGGCGCCGACATCTTCCTCGGCCTGTCGGGTGCGAAGGTGCTGAAGCCGGAGTTGCTGGCCCGCATGGCCGACAAGCCGCTGATCCTGGCGCTCGCCAACCCGGAGCCGGAGATCATGCCGGATCTGGCCCGCGAGGCCCGTCCGGACGCCATCATCGCCACCGGCCGCTCCGACTTCCCCAATCAGGTCAACAACGTCCTGTGCTTCCCCTTCATCTTCCGCGGTGCGCTGGACGTCGGCGCCACCACGGTGAACGAGGAGATGAAGATCGCGGCGACCCACGCCATGGCCAACCTCGCCCGCGCCGAGCCGTCGGACGTGGTGGCTGCGGCCTATGTCGGTGAATCGCTGCGCTTCGGCCCGGACTACATCCTGCCCAAGCCCTTCGACCCGCGCCTGATCGTCGAGGTCTCCTCGGCCGTCGCCAAGGCCGCGATGGACTCAGGGGTAGCCACCCGGCCGATCGCCGATTTCCGTGCCTATCAGGACCAGCTGAACCAGTACGTCATCCGCTCCGGCCTGTTCATGAAGCCGGTCATCACCAAGGCCAAGACCGCGCCCAAGCGCGTCGTCTATGCCGAGGGCGAGGACCCGCGCGTGATCCGCTGCGCCCAGGTGGTGGTCGACGACGGCATCGCGCACCCGGTGCTGATCGGCCGCCGCGAGGTGATCGAGCGGGTGATCGGCGAGATGGGCCTGCGCCTGAAGATCGGCCAGGACGTGGAGGTCATCGAGATCATCCGCGACCCGCGCTATCACAACTTCACCGAACATTACCGCAAGCTGATGGGCCGCCGCGGCGTGTCGCCCAGCCATGCCGCCAACGTGGTCCGCACCCAGCCGACCGTCTTCGGCGCCCTGATGGTCCGCCGCGGCGAGGCCGACGCGCTGGTCTGCGGCACCACCGGCCGCTTCAACGAGCATTGGGCGCACATCTGCGGCCTGATCGGCCTGCGCGACGGCGTGAAGGTCGCCGCGACGATGAACGCGCTGATCTCGCAGAAGGGCGTCCACTTCATCACCGACACCTACGTCAACCCCGACCCGACCGCCGAGCAGGTGGCCGAGATCGCCCGGCTGGCGGCTGACGAGGTGAAGCGCTTCGGCATCGAGCCGAAGGTGGCCCTGCTGTCCCACTCCAACTTCGGCAGCGCCGACACCCCGTCCGCCCGCAAGATGCGCGCGGCGGTGGAGCTGGCGTCCGAGCAGATGCCGGATGTCGAGATCGACGGCGAGATGCATGCCGATGCCGCCCTGGCCCCGGCCATCCGCAAGGAAGTGCTGCCCGACAGCCGCCTGAAGGGGGAAGCGAACCTGCTGGTCATGCCGACGCTGGACGCCGCCAACATCGCCTTCAACATGATGAAGATCCTGGGCGATGCGCAGAATGTCGGCCCGATCCTGCTGGGCGTTCAGCGGCCGGTCCACATCGTCACCCCGTCGGTCACCACCCGCGGTCTGGTCAACATGACCGCCGTCGCCGTGGTCGATGCCCAGCTCGCCGACCCGGTCAACGCCGCTCCGACCCCACCGGTCGGTGTGGGGGCGTAAATCAAGGGAGGGCAGGGGGCGCGGTGATTGCCGCGCCCCCATTCCACCGCATCGGAATCGTGCTATCCCTTACCCGTAGCCAACAGGAACGGCACGGGGCATGAGTAACCAGCGCAATTCTGGACAGCGCAATACGGGCCAGCGCAAATCCGGCAACGCCGCCGCGAACGCCGCCGCGAACGCCGCGGCTCTGGTCGGGCAGGCCGTGCCGCTGCACCAGTCCGGCCGTCTGACCGAGGCGGAAGCGCTCTATCGTCAGGCGCTCGCCGCACAACCGCGCCAGCCGGACGCCCTGCACCTGCTGGGCATGATCGCCTGCCAGACCGGCCGCTTCACCGACGCCGCCGACCTGATCGGGCAGGCGGTGGCGGCCAAACGCGACGTCCCCGATTACCACGCCAACCTCGCCTACGCCCTCCAGGCGCTCGGCCGCCCGGCCGAGGCGGAACGCGCCGCCCGCAACGCCCTGCGCCTGCGCCGCCCGTTCCCGGAAGCCGCCAACACGCTGGGCAACGCGCTGAACGCCCAGGGCAAGGCGGAGGAAGCCGCCGACGCCTACCGTGCCGCCCTGCGCGCCCGTCCCGATTACGCGGAGGCGGAGGGCAACCTCGGCACCGTGCTGCGCAGCCTTGGGCGCTCGGCAGAGGCGGAACCGCTGCTGCGCCGCACATTGGCAGCCAACCCGTCCCTGGTGGAAGCGCGCGCCGCCCTCGGCCTCACCCTGCTCGACCTGGGGCGGAGCGAGGAGGGGGAGGCTGCCTTGCGTGCCGTGCTGGCCCAACGGCCGGATCACGCGCCGGCCGCGCTCGCCCTGGCCGGATCGCTGCAACGCCGCGGGGCCGATGCGCTGCCAACCCACCGCCGCCATCTGATGCTGGAGCCGGCGGATGCCGAGGGCTGGAACGCCCATGGCCTTGCTCTCCAATCCGCCGACCGGATCGCCCCGGCCGGCGAGGCCTTCGCCCGTGCCCTGCGGCTCGCCCCGACGATGGCGGAAGCGATGACCAATCTCGGCACCGTCCGTCGCCTGCAAGGACGGATCGTGGAGTCCGCCGACCTGCAAAGCCGGGCGCTGGATCTGCGGCCGGGCTATGCCGCCGCCCAAACCAATCTGGCGCTCGCCCTTCAAGATCTCGGCGACGATGCGGCTGCCGAGCAGGAATTCACCCAAGCCCTGGAGGCCGATCCGGCGCAGGCGCTTGCCCGCTTCAACCGGGCCATCCTGCGCCTGCGGCAGGGCCGGCTTGCGGAGGGGTGGGAAGACTACGCCGTCCGCTTCGAGTCCGGCCGCCTGAAACCGAAGCATCCCTTCAATATCCCGGAATGGGACGGTGGCGACCTCGCCGGGCGCCGTCTGTTGCTGTGGGCCGAACAGGGGCTGGGCGACGAGCTGATGTTCGGCGCACTGCTGCCGGAGGCCCTGGCCCGCTTTCCCGGCACCATCGTCGAATGCGAGCCGCGGCTGGTCCCGCTGTTCCAGCGCTCCTTCCCCGGCACCACGGTGCGGGGGCCGACGCGAAGGCCAGCCGATGCAGACTGCCATCTGGGCTTCGGCTCCTTGCCACGCCTGCTCTGGCGGACCGCCCCCGTGCCGCCGCCGCCCGCCGGCTGGCTGAAGCCCGACCCGCTGCAGGTCGCAGCATGGCGGTCGCGTCTGGAGGCATTCGGTCCCGGTTTGAAAATCGGCATTGCCTGGACCAGCCAGCGACTCACCACCGAACGTCGCCAGTCCTATACGGAGTTGGAGGATTGGGCGCCCCTGCTGCGCCTGCCCGGCCTGCATGCGGTCAGCCTGCAATATGACGGGCGGGAAGCGGAGATCGCGGCCATCGAGGAGCGCCTGGGCGTGTGCGTCCACCGCTGGCCCGACCTTGACCAGATCGCCGATCTGGAGGGTACCGCCGCCCTCATGGCGAACCTCGACCTTGTGGTCACGGTGGCATCGTCCGCTGGGGAGATGGCGGCTGCGCTCGGCACTCCGGTTTGGCGTCTGGGCCGCCGTGACTGGACCCAACTCGGCACCGACGTCCGACCCTGGTTTCCCTCCATGCGCTGCATCCAGCCGGATGCCGGCGATAGCATTAAAGACGCGATACAAAAGGCGATTCACCTGCTTAACAGACTTTCCGCAGGTGATCTATGAACACTGCCGACTGGTTTGCCGAGGCGCTGCGCCATCACCAGCATGGAGCGCTGGACGCTGCGGAGCCTCTGTATCGACGGGTATTGCAGGCTGAGCCGCTCCATGCAGACGCCCTGCATCTGCTCGGCGTTCTCAACCACCAGCGCAACGAAAACCTTCAAGCCGTTGATCTGATTTCCAAAGCTGTCGATCTGGCTCCCGAAGTGGCGGACTATCACGCCAATCTCGGGATCGCTCTGCAACGTCTGGACAAGCTCGCAGAAGCCGAAGCAGCGCAGCGACGGGCGTTGGAGCGCGATCACAGCCATGTCGGCGCCCATTTCAATCTCGGCCTTGTGCTGGCGGCGCAAGGGCGTTTGGCGGAGGCGGCGGACCATTATGCGGAGGCCGCCCGGCTGTCACCCGATCTGGCCGACGCGCACCTTAATCTCGGCGCTGCCCTGCAAGGTCTTGGGCGGGCGGACGAAGCGTTGGCGTCCCACACACGAGCCGCGGATCTGCTGCCGGGCGATCCCCGTCCCTGGACCAACCGGGCCGTCAGCCTGCGCCAGCTCGGCCGGTTGGACGAGGCCGCCGAGGCCTTGCGGATGGCCTCGACATTGGGCGGAGGGGCCACCGATGCCTCGGCCTTGTCCGCTCTGGCGGCCGCACTCCACGCCGCCGGGCGGATGGAGGCCGCGGCGGAACGCTACGCCGATGCCCTGCGGCTCGACCCGCGCGATCCGTTCTGCCTCAATGGCTTGGGGCTGTGTCTTAAAGCTCTCGGTCAGCTGGAAGACGCCGCGACCTGCTTCGACGCGGTCACGGCCATTCAGCTTGACCATGTCGACGCGCTGGACAATCTCGGCAGCGTCCGCACCGCCCAAGGCCGCCCAGCCGAGGCGGAGGCCCTGCACCGGCAGGCAGTCCATCACCGGCCGGACTTCGCCGGCGCCTGGAACAATCTGGGCAATGCCCGCCACGCCGCCGGCCGCACCGCCGACGCCTGGAGGGCATGGCATACGGCCTTGGCGCTGGACCCGGTGCTGGCGGAGACCCACACGAACCTGGGCAACGCCCTTCGCAGCGCCGAGCGTTTCGCCGAAGCCGAACGGTCGCAGCGCCGCGCCATCCGCCTTGCCCCGCTGGAGGCGCCGTCCCGCAACAATCTGGGCCATCTGCGCCAGGGCCGGCACGACTATGCCGGCGCGGCGAACTGTTACCGCAGCGCCCTGGCGCTCGACCCTGCTTATGGCGAGGCGTGGAGCAATCTGGGGCTGGCCTGCCAGCGGCTGGGCGACAGCGGGGAGGCGGAGCGCTGCTACGACCGGGCGCTGATCCTGCGGCCGGACCTCTCGCTGTCCCACTTCAACAAGGGCCTGCTGCGGCTGGAGGGCGGCGATCTCGACCGGGGCTGGCACGGCTATGCCTGGCGTTTCGGATCGGGTCAGGTCGGACAGGGGCGCCGGCCCCGTGCCCCGGCATGGCGTGGCGAGGATCTGACCGGCCGACGCCTGATGATCTGGGGGGAGCAGGGTGTGGGCGACACCATCCTGTTCTCCGCCCTCTGCCCGGAGCTGGCCGGACGGGCCGTCTCCACCATTCTGGAGATCGACCGCCGTCTTGTCCCGCTGTTCGCCCGTTCCTTCCCCAGCCTGAGGGTGCGGGCGGAGGCGATGGACGGGCAGGGGCAGGAGGCGATGACGATTCCGGACTATGACCGCCACGTGCCGATGGGGTCCTTGCCCCGCGTCCTCCGCCGCCGGCTGGCTGATTTCCCGCCGCGGCCATCCTGGCTGGTGCCCGATGCCGGGCTGGTGGAGCGGTGGCGCGGACGGCTGGCGGCCCTCGGTCCGGGGCTGCGCATCGGCATCGGCTGGCGCAGCCAGATGATGACGTCCGAACGCAGCGCCGCCTATCTGCCGCTGGACGCCTGGGCGCCGCTGTTCGCACTGTCCGGCATCCAATGGGTTTTGTTGCAGTATGGGGAGGTGGAGGAGGAGGTGCGGCAGGCCGAGAGGCGCTTCGGCATCCGCCTGCACCGTTGGGACGAGCTAGACCGCAAGGACGATTTCGACGGCGTCGCCGCCCTGATCGCCGGTCTGGACCTCGTCATCTCGCCCGCCATGTCGATCGGCGAACTGGCTGGAGCGCTGGGCACCCCGGTCTGGCGCTTCGGCACCCGCGACTGGACGCAGCTGGGAGCCGGCGTGCGCCCCTGGTATCCGTCGATGCGGCTGTTCCAGCCCAGCCCCGGCAAACCACTGTCGGCGACGATGGCCGACATGGCGCGTGCGCTGCGATCCCTTTCCCCCCAACGGATACCGCCTCCCCCCCGGGGAGAGGGCTGGGGGAGAGGAACTATCCCGGATGGCGAGAGGCTGGCGGCGCAGGCGGTCGCTCTGCACCGGCAAGGCCAGTTTGCAAAGGCCGAAATGCTGCACCGGCAGGCCGTCGCCATGGCTCCGACCCAGCCGGCAGCCTGGACCAACGGCGGCCTGACCCTGCTTCGGCTCGGCCAAGTCAAGGCCGCCATCCGCTGGCACCGGCTTGCGGTGGCGCTGAACCCGGCCTTTGCCGAAGCGCTGGGCAATCTCGGCGTGGCGCTCCAGGCCGATGCCGCGGCGCCCGAGGCCGCCACGCTGCACCGCCGCACCGTCCGGCTGCGCCCAGCGCAGGCGGAAAGCTGGGGCAACCTCGCCGCAGCGCTGCTCGCCGCCCGCCGCTTCGCCGAGGCGGCAAACGCCTGCACCCGTGCGGCGGCCCTGGCACCGGCCCTTGCCGGGGTGCTGACCACGGCCGGTGCGGCTGCGAAAGGACTGGGGCGCTTCGCCGAGGCCGCCCGCCACTCCCGCCGGTCGCTGCGCCTCGTCCCGGCATCGCCCAAGGGCTGGTCGAACCTGGGCATGGCGTTGGCCGGGCTCGGGCGCTGGGACGACGCGCTGTACGCCCACCGCCATGCGATGGCGCTCGCCCCCGATCTGCCGGATGTGCTGGTCAACCACGGCCACACGCTGCTGATGCGGGGGGAGCGCCGGCTCGCCGCCCTGTTGGCCGACCGCACGCTGAGGCTGGCCCCAGGCCGGGCCGAGGCATTGATGAACCGGGCCCTGCTGCGGCTGGCCGACGGTGATCTCGGCGGCGGCTGGGCCGACTATGCCCACCGCTTCGCCACCGGCGACGCCGTGTCCCGCCGCCTCGATCTCCCCGAATGGCAGGGAGAGCCGCTGGCCGGCCGCCGCATCCTGGTTTGGGGAGAGCAGGGGTTGGGCGACGAGATCCTGTTCGGCACGGCGCTGCCCGATCTGCTCGGTCAGGCGGGAAGGGTCATCGTCGAATGCGACCCGCGCCTTGCCGGGCTCTTCGCCCGCGCCCTGCCGGCGGCAGAGGTCCGGGCGCCCAGCGCGGATCCGCGGGATGCCGATTGCCACGCGCCGCTGGGCAGCGTCGCGGCACGGCTGCGGCCGGATTTGCGGCGGTTCCGCGCGGACAGCCCGCTGCTCACCGCCGATCCCGGGCTGGCGGCGGGTTGGCGCGGGAGGCTGGCGACGCTCGGCCCTGGCTTGCGGGTCGGCATCTGCTGGCGCAGCAGCCGGATGACGGCGGACCGGGCCGGCGCCTACAGCCGGATCACACAATGGTCACCGGTCTTCAGCGTCCCCGGCATCGCCTTCGTCAGCCTGCAATATGACGGACACGACGCGGAGCGGGAGGAGGCCCTGCACCGCTTCGGCACCGCCCTGCATCACTGGCCCGATCTGGACCAACGCAACGATCTGGACGGGGTGGCGGCGCTCATGTCCGGCCTGGATCTGGTCATATCCGCACCGACCGCAGTGGGGGAACTGGCCGCGGCGCTCGGCGTGCCGGTCTGGCGGATCGCCGGGGCCGGGGACTGGTCGGTCCTGGGAACGGCGGTGCGGCCCTGGTTCCCGACGATGTCGCTGATCGGCCGGTCCGGCGACCATGACGCCGCCCTTGCTACAGTCGCGCAGCGCCTGCGCCGACTGGCTGACGGCTGCTCCCAGTCGGGGTGATCCTCGGAGAGTGAATGATTCGGCGCAATTCCGCATTGCGATTCCCGAGCGCGCCCATTATCGACTATGGCCGCCGGGTCCCGCGCAGGGTGGATGACCCGGCGCCCGCTCCGTCGTAAGCTGCTTCGGCAAGCCGAATGACGACAGCGGGACTTCAGCGAAAGGACGGTCGGTGCGGTCTGAGGACGCTCTTGCCAACATAGACGTCGCGGTGCTCGCCGGCGGGCTCGGCACGCGCATCCGGGGCGTTTTGGGTGACACGCCGAAGGTCCTGGCACCGATTGCGGGCCGCGCCTTCCTCGGTCACCTGCTCGATTATCTGTCCACCTACGGGTCGCGCCGCGTGGTGCTGTGCCTGGGCCATCTGGCCGACCGGGTGACGGCCTGGCTCGCCCGCGGGGATTCGGCCGGCACCATCGACGTGGTCTGCCAGATCGAACCGCGCCCGCTCGGCACCGCAGGCGCGCTCGGCTATGTCCGCAAGGAGTTGCGAAGCAGCACCATCCTTGTGGTGAACGGCGACACCTTCCTGGACGCAGACCTGCGCGCCTTCATCGCCTCGCACCGGCTGTCGGGGGCGGAGGCGTCGGTGCTCTGCGTGACGGTGGAGGACGCATCCCGCTTCGTACGGGTGGAGATCGGTCCCGACAGCCGCGTCCGCCGCTTTCTGGACAAGGCGCCGGGAGCGGGCACCATCAATGCCGGGGTCTATCTGTTTTCCGCCGCCTTCCTCGACCGCTTTGTCGCGTCGGGTGCGGTGTCGCTGGAACGCGACGTGCTGGAAAAGCTGCCGGCCGGCACGCTGAACGCCCATGTCGCCAAGGCCCGCTTCCTCGACATCGGCACGCCGGAAAGCCTCGCCACCGCCGCCAGCGTCATTGCCGGCCGGGAGTCCTGAGGGGGACTCCCGACGTGCCGTCCCGGGGGCCGCAATTTACCCCCGCACGCCCCCGGTCTGTCGCTGGACAGGTGCAAAGTGCCGGGCCAAGATGCTGGCCACCCCGATCCCGCGTGCCGTGGTAGGACAGCCACGCCGTCTCTTACGGACCCGCGCCATGGCCGTCATCCTCATCCGTGCCGACGCCTCGCCGACCATCGGCACCGGCCATGTCATGCGCTGTCTCGCCGTGGCGGAAGCGCTGCGCGACCAGGGGCACGAGGCGCTGTTCGCCGCCGTGGAATCCACGCCCGCCATCGACCGCCGCCTGACCTCCGACGGCTTCCGCCATGTCTCCATCGCCGGCCCGGTGGGAGAGGCGGCGGATCTGGCCGCCACCCGCTCGCTGCTGCGGCGGGAACATGGCAGCGCGGTGATGCTCGACGGCTACCGCTTCGGCGAGGCCTACCGCGCAGGGCTTCAGGCGGCGGGCGCACGGGTGCTGGCCTGGGACGACCTGGGCGACGGCACGCCGCTGCACGCCGACCTCGTCGTCAATGCGGCACCGCAGGCCGCCGCCCTTCCCTATGACGCGATGGCGCCCGGCGCCGTCCTGCTGCTCGGCCCCGGCTATGCCCCGCTGCGGCGGGAGGTGCGGCTGGCGGCACAGGCGCAACGGCTCGGCATCGCCGAACGCCCGGTGCTGCTGGTGACCTTCGGCGGTTCCGACCCGCTGGGGTTGACCGGCCCGGTCCTGGAAGCGTTGGCAAAGCGGCGGCCCGACGGCTGCCGGATCGTCGCCATCGTCGGCGGCAGCAATCCGCGCGCGGCGGAGGTGGCAGGGCTTGCCGGCGATGGGCTTGCCGTGGAGATCGATTGTCCGCGAATGGGCGCGCTGATGGCGGAAAGCGGGCTGGCGGTGTCGGCCGGCGGCGGCACCATGGGCGAACTGGCGGTCCTGGCGGTGCCGACCCTGCTGGTGGTCACCGCCGACAATCAGGCGACGGCGAGCAGCGATGCCGCGGAACTCGGCTGGAGCAGTGCCGTGGATGCCCGTGGCCGCCAACCGACCGAAGCGGCTGGGATCATAGCCGAGCGAGCGCTCGCTCTATGGGCCGATGCGGAACAGCGGCAGCGGATGCAGGATGCCGCCGCGAAATTGGCGCTGGATGGAGAGGGAGCGGTGCGCATCGCTTGCGCCCTCACCGGCCCCGCCCCCAAATCGGGCAGCGCCGCCCGGCGTCGGACGGCGCTCGCCTGAGGTTTTACCGCCGGCCGCTTGCGTCAGCTGACCACCCGCCAAGTGCCGTCCGCCTGCTGACAGGCAGTGCCGAAGCCCTGCTGGGTGCGGCCCTGGACGACGATGGTCGTCTGGTATTCGCGGCAGAGCTGGCCCTGCGGCCCGGTCCCCTCGCGCACGGGGGTGTAGGTGCCGTAATTGCCGGTCTCCGGGTTGTTCCAGCGCACGGTGCTGCCGGTCGGCGCGCTGTAGGCGTTGACCGCTGCCTGCTGGGCATAATTCTGGTCGGCACGGTCGAGCGAGGCGCCGGCTGCATTGCCCAGCGCCGCACCCAGCAGCGTGCCGACGCCCACCGCCACCAGCTTGCCGCTGCCGCCGCCGAAGCGCGAGCCTGCCAAACCGCCGACCACGCCGCCCAGCACGGTGCCGGCCGTCTGCTTGTTGGCGCTGACGCCGCCATAGGAGTCGCTGTAGCCGGGCTGGGCGCAGCCGGCGAGCGGGGCCGCGAGCAGGCTGGCGGACAGCGCGGCGGCGAGGAAGGGGCTGGCTTTCATGGTGGCTCTCGTCCTGTTGGGTCCTGTTGGGATCGACACGAAACCGTTCGTTCCTGACGCCATCAACATGGCTGACCCGCATCTTATTCCCGATGCGTGACGCGGTGCCTCGGTTGCTCCTATGATCGACCCAACGGTTCCACAAAGGAATCGACGACAAACCCTTGGGAGGGAACGAACATGCTGCCCAACGCGGACAGCTGGGAAGGGGTGTCCCGCGCCTTCGCCTGGCGCGTGCCCGACCGCTACAACATTGGCGTCGACGTCTGCGACCGCTGGGCGGAGGCGGAGCCGGACCGCATCGCCCTGATCAACAAGCGGCGCGACGGCGGGGTCGAGGAATACCGGTTCTCCGACATCCGCGCCCTGTCCAACCGCTTTGCCAACGCATTGACGGCGCAGGGCGTGGTGCGCGGCGACCGGGTCGGCATCCTGCTGCCCCAGGCGCCGGAAACCGCAATCAGCCACGTGGCGGTCTACAAGCTGGGCGGCATCGCCGTTCCGCTGTTCTCGCTGTTCGGGGTGGAGGCACTGGAATACCGGCTGGCCAATTGCGGCGCCCGCGCCGTGGTCACCGATGCGGTGGGCGCCGCCAAGATCGCCCAGATCCGCGACCGCCTGCCGGAACTCCGCGCCGTCTACCGCATCGACGGGTCGGGGCCGGGCTGCCTCGACTGGCACGGGCTGTGCGATGCGGCATCCGATAGCTTCACCCCGGCCGACACCGGCCCGGACGACCCGGCGTTGATCATCTACACCTCCGGCACCACCGGCCAGCCCAAGGGGGCGCTGCATGCCCACCGGGTGCTGCTGGGCCATCTGCCGGGCGTGGAGATGTCGCACGACCTGTTCCCGCAGCCGGACGACCGCATCTGGACACCGGCCGACTGGGCGTGGATCGGCGGTCTGCTCGACGTGCTGCTGCCGGCCTGGCACCATGGCGTGACGGTGGTGTCCCACCGCTTCGAAAAATTCGACGCCGAGGCCGCCTTCGCCCTGCTGGCCGAGTTCAAGGTGCGCAACGCCTTCCTGCCACCGACCGCGCTGAAGATGATGCGGGCGGTGAAGAACCCGCGGGCGCGCCATGCCATCGACATGAGATCGGTCGCCAGCGGCGGCGAGACCCTGGGCGCCGGGCTGCTCGACTGGGGGCGCGAGACCTTCGGCGTGACGATCAACGAGTTCTATGGCCAGACCGAGTGCAACATGATCGTCTCCTCGGCCGCCACGCTGATGGCGCCGAAGCCCGGAATCATGGGCCGCCCGGTCCCCGGCCATGACGTGGCGGTGATCGACGGCGAGGGCAACCGCATGGCGCCGGGGCAACTCGGCCTGATCGCGGTACACCGGCCGGATCCGGTGATGTTCCTCGGCTATTGGAACAACCCCGCCGCCACCGCCGCCAAATTCATCGGCGACTGGCTGGTCACCGGCGACCAGGGCGAGTTGGACGAGGACGGCTACATCCGCTTCGTCGGGCGCGACGACGATGTCATCACCTCGGCCGGCTACCGCATCGGCCCCGGCGAGATCGAGGATTGCCTGATCGGCCACCCCGCCGTCCGCATGGCGGCCGTGGTTGGCGTGCCCGATCCGCTGCGCACGGAAATCGTCAAGGCCTTCGTCGTCCTGCAGGAGGGTGTGACGCCGGACGATGCGCTGGTCGCCTCCATCCAGGAGCATGTTAAGACCCGGCTGGCCGCCCACGAATATCCGCGCGCCATCGAATTCATGGAAAGCCTTCCCATGACCACCACCGGCAAGATCATTCGCCGGGAGTTGAGGAACCGCTCGTAATATCATGATCGAATTTATTTTATTGGCTGCGGCATTTTTCGCCGGGGCGATGAATGCCGTTGCCGGCGGGGGAAGTTTCCTGACCCTGCCGGCCCTGATCTATGCCGGGGTGCCGCCGGTCGCCGCCAACGCCACCGGCACGGTCGCCCTGCTGCCCGGCTATGCCAGCGGGGTCTACGGCTATCGTCAGGATCTGACGCCGGTCGGCACGCTCAGCCTGCCGCTGCTGTCGGCGGTCAGTCTGGTCGGCGGTCTGGCCGGGGCCGGGCTGCTGCTGGTGACGCCGGATTCGGTGTTCCGCGGCATCGTGCCATGGCTGCTGCTGCTGGCGACCGGTCTGTTCGCCTTCGGCACCATGCTGGCGCAGCGTCTGCGCAGCCTGGGACTGCACGGCAACGGGGCGATGCTGGGCACGCTGTTCGCCGTCTCGGTCTATGGCGGCTATTTCAACGGCGGGCTCGGCATCCTCCTGCTGGCGCAGCTGAGCCTGTTCGGCATGACCGACCTGAACGCCATGAACGGGCTGAAGAACCTGTTCTCGGCCGTGCTGACCGCCATCGCCGTGGTGGCGTACGCCGCCGGCGGAGCGGTCGAATGGCCGAAGGCGCTGCTGATGACGGTCGCGGCGGTCGCTGGCGGCTATGTCGGCGCCCGTCTGGGCCGCCGGATTCCGAAGCCCGTGCTGCGCGCCGGCATCATCGCCGTCGGGCTGGTGATGAGCGCGGTATTCTTCCTGAAATGATCGCGCTATAGAGGGCGCAACTCCGCGCCTGTCTGGACCCCTGCCGCCATGCTGACCGTATCCGATCTCGACCTGTACTATGGTGACGCCCAGGCGCTCGACGGCGTCACGTTGCAGGTGGCGGCGGGGCAGACCACCGCCATCGTCGGCGCCAACGGGGCAGGCAAGACCTCGCTGATCCGGGCCATCGCCGGAATCCTGAAGCCGGCGCGCGGCAGCATCCGCTTCAAGGACCGCGAGATCGCCGGCCTGCCCAGCCATGTCGTCTGCGACCTCGGCGTCGGGCAGGTGGCGGAGGGACGGCAGATCTTCCCGACGCTGAGCGTCCGCGAGAATCTGGAGATGGGCGCCGTCATCCCGCGCGCCCGCGCCGGCGCACGCCAGACCTACGACCGCGTGCTGGACCTGTTCCCGCGCCTGCGCGAAAGGCTGGATCAGGCGGCCGGCACCCTGTCCGGCGGCGAGCAGCAGATGCTGGCCATCGGCCGTTGCCTGATGGGCAAGCCGGACCTCATCATGTTCGACGAGCCCTCGCTCGGCCTGTCGCCCGCCCTGGTGCAGGAGCTGTTCCGCATCATCCGCTCGCTGGCCGCCGAGGGCATGACGATCATTCTGGTCGAACAGAATGTCGCGGCCTCCCTGCGCATCGCCCAGTCCGCTTACGTGCTGGAGAATGGCCGCGTCGTCCTGTCGGGAACGGGCGAGGCGCTGCTGGCCGACCCGGCGGTGAAACAGGCCTATCTGGGGCTGTGACACCACCGACCCTCCAGCCGGCGCTACCCCCCTTATCCTCCTATCGTTGAATATACGAACCATCTAAGATCCCCTTAAGCTGGCAGTCCAAAAGATGAGCGGACGGGGAACATGGCGGCAGGCTGTAGCAGACGGACGACCTTGCTGGCGGCCGGCGCGCTTCTGGCGTCGGGACTGGTCCGGACCGCCGCGGCTTCCGATTCCGCCGCCAGCCGTCCGGCCGTCCGCGCCGGGGTGCTGAAATTCGGCACGGTCAGTTGGGAACTCGACACCGTCCGCGCCAACGGCTTCGACAGGCAGGCCGGGATCGACCTGCAACTGGTCGAGCTGGCTGGCAACCCCGCCACTCAGGTGGCGCTCCAGGCCGGTGCTGTGGAGATCATCGTTTCCGACTGGCTGTGGGTGTCGCGGATGCGCAGCAAAGGGGAAGCGCTGTGCTTCATCCCCTATTCGACCGCCGTGGGCGCGCTGGTGGTTCCCGCCGGCTCGAAGATCGCCGGAGTCGGCGATCTGCGGGGCAAGCGCATCGGTGTCGCCGGCAGTCCGCTCGACAAAAGCTGGCTTCTGCTGAAGGCGTTGGCGGCCGACCGGCACGGGCTGTCGCTCGACCGCGATGCGCAGCCCTTCTTCGCCGCTCCGCCCCTGCTGAACAGCAAGGTCGCCGACGGCGATCTGGATGCCGTGCTGACCTATTGGCCCTTCGCCGCCCGGCTGGAGGCGAAGGGCATGCGGGTGTCGATGACCGTGGCCGACATGCTGGAAGCGTTGGGCCAGCCGGCGACGGTGCCGTCCATCGGCTATGTCTTCCGCGAGGAGTGGGCGCGCGCCAACCCGGCCGCCCTTGCCGGCTTCCAGGCCGCCACCGGTCAGGCGAAAGCTCTGCTGGCGCAGTCCGACGCGGCATGGCAGCGGCTCGCCCCGCTGATGCAGGCGGAGGATGACGCCACCTTCCGCACGCTGCGCGACCGCTACCGCGACGGCATCCCGCGCCGCTGGACGGAGGAGGAGCGGGCAGGGGCCGCGAAACTTTACGCGCTGATGGCAAGGCTGGGCGGACGGGAACTGGTCGGCGACGCACCCGCCATCGCGCCCGGCACTTTCTGGACCGGCGGGGCATAGCCGGTGCGCCGCGCCCCGATGCCTGCCCTGATGCCGGTTGTATCGATCCTGCTGCTGCTGGCGCTGTGGCAGGCCGCGGCCTTGATCGTCGGCGGGCGCCTGCTGCCGGGACCGCCGGTGGTGGCGCAGGCCCTGCTGCGCGAGGCGGAGAGCGGGGCGCTGTTCCGTCATATGGGCGTCACGCTGCTGCGGGTTCTGGCGGCCTTCGCGCTCGCCATGTCCATCGGCGTCGGCATCGGCCTGCCGATGGGGCGCTCGCCCTTCATCGACCGGCTGTTCGGCCCCTGGCTGGTCTTCTTCCTGAACCTGCCGGCGCTGGTGGTCATCGTGCTGGCCTATGTCTGGTTCGGCCTGACCGAGGCGGCGGCCATCGGCGCCGTCGCCATCAACAAGATTCCCAACACGGTGGTGCTGGTGCGGGCCGGCGCCCGCGCCATCGACGAGGGGCTGGTCGACATGGCCCGCGTCTACCGCCTGTCGCCCGCGGACCGGCTTCGCCATGTGCTGCTGCCGCAACTCACCCCCACCATCGCCGCGGCTGCGCGGTCCGGCCTGGCGCTGATCTGGAAGATCGTGCTGGTGGTCGAACTGCTGGGCCGCAGCGACGGTGTCGGATTCCAGATCAACCTCCTTTTTCAGACCTTCGATGTCGCAGGAATCCTGGCTTACACCATCGCGTTCGTGGCCGTGGTCCAGCTTCTGGAATACGGCGTCCTCCAGCCGGCCGAGCGGCATTGCCAGCGTTGGCGGCGGATGCCCGCTGACGCTTGAGATCCGCTCCAGGCGCTTCGGCGCGGTAGAGGCGGTGCGTGGCCTGACCCTGTCGGCCGCGGCGGGAGAGGTCGTGGCGCTGGTCGGCCCCAGCGGCTGCGGCAAGACGACGGCGCTCGGCATCGTCGCCGGGCTGGACCGCGCCTTCGACGGCAGGGTGGAGGTCGGACCGCGGCCGGACGGCGGGCCGGCCCGCATAGGCTATGTCTTCCAGGAGCCGCGCCTGCTGCCCTGGCGCACAGTGCGACAGAATCTGGCGCTGGTTTTGCCGTGGGCGCAGCGGCGCGGACCGGCGGTCGACGCCATGCTGGAGGCGCTGGAGCTGTCGCCCTTCGCCGACCGCTTCCCGACCCAGCTGTCGCTGGGCATGGCGCGGCGGGTGGCGCTCGCCCGCGCCTTCGTGGTGGAGCCGGACCTGCTGCTGATGGACGAGCCGTTCGTGTCGCTGGACGAGCCGACGGCGCTGCGGCTGCGCGGGCTGCTGTCGGACTTGCTGGACCGGCGGCCGACCACCGTCCTGCTGGTCACCCACAATCTGCGCGAGGCGTTGGCTCTGGCCGACCGGATTCTCCTGCTGGCGCCTTCGCCCGGCCGGGTGGTGGCGGAGGTGCCGGTGGCCGTTCCCCGCGCCGCCCGCGACGACGCCACCATCGAGGCGCTGCGCCGCGACCTGCTGTCCCGGCCGGAGCCGGCCTTCCGCCTGCTGGCCTGAGACAACGGGCCGACCCTGCGCGGCCTGTGGGTCCATTTGCCGCTCGTCCGTTCACGAACGCTGCGCTATCGTGGCCGCATCCTTGCCGGGAACGCCCGGCGTTTGCAGAGGGTGTCGAAGCCGGATGGCTTTCGGTCGGATGACAATGCGGCGGGTGCGGCGGCTCGGCCTTGTGGCCGGGATGGCTGCCCTTTTGCTGCAGGTCATCGCCTGGGGCTGGATGCCCCTGATGAGCGGCGGGATCGCCCAGGCCGGGGAGACCGTGTCCCTGGCGATCTGCTCCTCCGGCGGCCTGACCACCATCCAGGCTGCTGCGGCCGATTTCGCGATCCCCCATGACGGCGATCATGGGAAGTCGCCGGACCAAGCACCGTCCGGAACCGGCCATTGCCCGCTCTGCCCACTGGTGACCGGGTTGGCCTTGCCGCCACCGCCGCTGGCGGTCGGCCCCGCTCTTGCCATGAACCGCGACACCCACCTGCTGCCGGCCGAGCATGTCGCCAGCGGCTGGTTCCTGTCGACCCTCCAAGCGCGGGCTCCCCCACCGCTCGCCTGATTTTCCTCCGGCTTTGAATCATCGCCGCTGCCGGTCGCCACACCCGATCCCTGTGCGGATTGCCGCGTCCCGACCGCCGCAGCACAGCGTGCCCGGTGCACGCCCCCTACCCACGAGCCCTGCGGCGTCGTTCGCCGTGGCGGCCATCCCCTGTTCTTCGCATCCGCATTCCAGGAGAAGAGTCCATGAAGCGCATTCTCGGCATCGCCGCAGCCATCGCCCTGTTCGGTGCCGGCACCGCCCTGGCCCACGGCTTCAAGGCCGGTGCAATCGAGATCGGCCACCCCTGGGCCCGTGCCACTGCGCCGTCCGCGCCGAATGGCGGCGCCTATCTGTCGCTGACGAACACCGGAACGACGGAAGACCGTCTGGTCGGCGCCTCCACCCCCGCGGCGGAGAAGGCCGAACTGCACACCCATCTGAACGAGAACGGCGTGATGAAGATGCGCGAAGTCGCCGGCGGCATCCCGGTCCCGGCGGGCGAGGCGGTGAAACTGGCGCCGGGCGGGCTGCACATCATGCTGCTCGGCCTCAAGCAGCCGCTGGTGAAGGGCGCCCACATCCCGATGACCCTGCGCTTCGAGAAGGCCGGCACCGTCGAGGTCGAGATCGCCGTCGAGGCGGCCGGGCAGGCCGCGCCCCCGGCCGAAGGCCACAATATGGGGGCTGCCGACGCCGGCCACACCCACAACGCCGCACCGGCCCAGAAGCAGTAACAAAAAAGGCCGCCGGGAGGGGGAACCCGCCGGCGGCCTTTTTTACAACCCACGTCCTTATTCGGCCGGGGCGATCCCCACCGGCTGGGACAGCCTCGCCGCCTCGGCCGCCCGATAGCGGGGCGACAGCACGCCGAACCGGCGCGCCCACCATGCGGTCAGCGGCGGCGTCAGCAGGGCGGTGACGACGACGCTGGTGGCGATCAGCGCCGTGGCGGACGGAGCGACCGGGGCGAAGGTCGGCTCGATCGAGGCGATGATCGGCGGCACCGTCACCGCGGCCCCGGCGGTGGAGGCGGCACCGATGCCGGCCGTGCCGTTGCCCTTCGCCAGCAGGATGTCGGCCAGCACCAGCATGAAGCCGGTGACGGCGATGACGCCCAGACCCAGCACGATGCCCAGCAGGCCGGTGTTGAGGATGGTCGAGAAGTTCAGGTTGTTGCCCAGCGCGAAGGCGAAGAAGGGAACCATCACCGAAACGCCCTGGGTGAAGAAGGCCCGCAGGTCCTTGTCGAGGTTGCCCAGCGCGAAGCCGATCAGGAAGGGCAGCAGCGCGCCGACCATCGTCTGCCAGGGGAAGGCGGCCAGACCGGCGATGCCCAGCGTGACCATGGTCATGAAGGGCCCGGATTCCAGGCACATCAGGCAGAAGGCGCCGGCTTCCTCCTTGGTGCCGTACTGCTGCATCAGCGCCATGTACATGCCGCCGTTGGTGTCGTTCATCACCGCGATGATCGCCAGCACCGACAGGCCGGAGAAGAAGCCCGAGGTGATGCCCTCCGCCGGGATGAACCAGGAGGCGATGACGCCCGCCAGCGCCGCGGTGAGGATCTTGACCGAAACCAGCACGCCGCTCTTGCGCAGGACCAGCGGGGTGGCCTTCAGGCTGATGCTGGCGCCGATGCAGAAGAACCACACCGACAGAATCGGCAACGTGCCGGTGATCAGGCCGTTGGTGAAGGAGCCGAAGAACTTGCCCGTATTGGGAGCCAGCGTGTTCAGGCAGGCGCCAAGGAACAGGGGGACGATCATCATCCCGCCGGGGATGCGGTCGATCCGGGATTTGATGTTCATGGAAGACACTCCTGCGAATTTCATCCCGTCGCCGCCGCGCCCCTTCGCCATCGGGCATGTTTCAGCGGCAGTCAATTTCGTTGAAGCGACAGCCGGAGCGTCGCTTTGTGCATACTAGTATACAAGTTAGCCGGTCATTGTCAAAGCGGCTGATTGTCAGCCGCGACAGGTTGTCGCGCCGGGCGGGAAGCGGAGGAGCGGGACGGGGAGGCCGGCGAGGCAGCATGCCGGAAGCAGCGCGCAGGGCTGCGGCCGGACCGGGGTCGGCCCAATGTCGATGCGGGTTACGGGTGCGGGCCCGCCGATGCAGGTGGCGGAACCGGCGGGACAGACGCTCAGCGCGGCCGGTGGCGGGCGAGGGCGTCGGTGATGTCGATGTCGCGGAACGGCTTGCCGATCACCGGCCGGGTGCGGTGGGCATCGGGCAGGCCCTCGGCCCCATGGCCGGTGGTGAAGATGAAGGGGATGCCGGCGCCGGCCAGCCGGTCGGCCACCGCGTCCACCCGCTCGCCACGCAGATTGACGTCGAGCAGCGCGATGTCGAATCCGCCCGCTTCGATCATTTCCAACGCCGCGGACACCGAACCCGCCGGGCCGAGACAGGCGACTCCCTGGTCGATCAGGGCATCCTCCAGGCTCATGGCGATCAGCGGTTCGTCTTCGACGATCAGGACGGTCAGGTTCGACAGATTAGCGTCGGTCACTGCGGGCTCACTCGCGACGACAGAGGAATGACAAGCCGGCATCGCACGCCGGCGGTTTCGAAAGCAAGGGCGACATCGCCCTCCAACTCATGCGCCAGACCACGCTCGATCAGGCGGGAACCGAAGCCGCGGCGGGTCGGCGGCACCACCGGCGGCCCCCCGCTCTCGCGCCAGCGCAGCACCAGCGCACCGCCCCGGTCGGATCGGCCCCCGATTTGACCGGAACCGATTTGGCTCATGCCGTCGCGCACCAATGTTTGCCCCGGTCTGACGATTTCCCAATCCAGGTCGACACGGCCGTTTTCCGCCGACAGCGCGCCATATTTCGCGGCGTTGGTGGCAAGCTCGTGAAAGGCAAGGTGCAGCGACACCGCCACACCGGTGGTCAGATTGACCGGCGGACCGCCAACCTTCACGCGCCCGGCATGGACATGGGGCTCCAGCGTCAGCGCGGCGATCTCGCTCAGCGAGGCGCCCTGCCAATGGCGGCGGGTCAGCAGATCGTGGGCCTGGGCCAGAGCGCGCAGGCGGGACTGGAAGGCATCGGGAAAGGCCTCCACCGACGGGGCGGCGCGCAGGGTCTGCTTGGCGATGGACTGCACCATCGCCAGCGTGTTCTTGACCCGGTGGTTCAGCTCCTCCAGCAGCAACAGCTGCCGCTCCTCGGCCTTCTTGCGGTCGGTGATATTCAGCGAAACGCCGGCCAGCCCGGTCGCCGTGCCGTCCTTGTCATAGACGGCACGGCCGCGCACCTGCACCCAATGGACGCTGCCGTCAGGCCAGATCGTGCGGTATTCCATGTCAAGCGGCGAGCCGCTGCCCACCGCCTGCCGGACCATCGCCTTCTGATGCTCGCGGTCGTCGGGATGGACATGCTCCAGCAGCCGTTCGTAGGTCGGGATCTCCGCCGGATCGGCCAAGCCGAGGTTTGCGGCGCAGATCGACGAGACGCGCAGCCGGTTGGTCGCCAGCGTCAGTTCCCAGGATCCCAGCCGCCCGGCCTCCAGCGCGAAGCGCAGCCGCGCCTCGCTCTCAGCCAGCGCGGCGCGCTTGTCGGTCAGCTCGTTGCGGTCGCGCGCCTCGATCAGGGCGCGACGGACCACCACCTGCAGCCGCTCCATCCGCAGCTTCACGACATAGTCGGTGGCGCCCTTCTTCAGCGCCTCGATGGCGTTCTCCTCGCCCAGCATGCCGGACACGAAGATGAAGGGCACCCGCGGCAGGCGGTCGCGCGCGATGGCCAGCGCCGACATGCCGTCGAAATCGGGCAGGTCGAAGTCGGACAGGATCAGGTCGAAGGGGCCGCCGCCGGTGACCGCCTCGATGAAGGCCTGCCGCGTCTCGACGCGATGGACGTCGAACGCATGGTCGTCGATCATCAGAAGATGTTCGCGCACCAGATCGGCGTCGATGCCGCTGTCCTCCAGCAGGAGGACACGGCAGGGCGTCGGCGGGTCCAGACCCGCGGTATCACCGGCGGCGGTGTCGATCACGTCAGCCATCAGGTGCCGCGCGGCCGGCGGGGATGGCAGCCGGGCGGCGGCTCGTTCAGAATCGCCCAGAAACTGCCGATGTCGCGGATCGCGTCGAAGAACTCCTTGAAGCCGACCGGCTTGACCACGAAGGCGTTCACCCCCAACCGGTAGCTGCGGACGAGATCCTGCTCCTCCTTGGAGGAGGTCAGCATGACGACGGGGATGGCGCGGGTGTTCTCGTTCGCCTTGATCCGCTGCAATACCTCGATCCCGTCCACCTTCGGCAACTTGATGTCGAGGATGATGACGGCCGGATATTTCGGGTCGGTCGGCTTCGACACCGCCTCCCCATCCTCGCGGAACAGGTAGGACAGCGCCTCCGCCCCATCGCGGGCGACGACGATGTCGTTGGCGAGTTGCGCCTCGGCGAACGCCTCCAGCGTCAGCTCCAGGTCCTTCGGGTTGTCCTCGACCAGCAGGATCGGTTTCAGCGTGGCCATGGGGCTACCTCGATTCGGCGGCGACGGACCGCGGCAGGGAGAAATGGAAGGTGGCGCCATGATCCAGCTTGCCTTCCGCCCAGACACGCCCGCCGTGGCGCTCCACGATGCGGCGGACATTGGCAAGCCCGATGCCGATGCCTTCGAACTCTTCCTCGCGGTGCAGGCGCTGGAATACGCCGAAGAGCTTGCCGGCATAGGCCATATCGAATCCACGGCCATTGTCGCGGACGAAGAACTCATGCGCGTCGGCATTGGAACGGCACCCGACCTCGATCTCCGGATCGGTGCGGTCGCGGGTGTATTTGATGGCGTTGGACAGCAGATTCTGCACCACCAGCCGCAGCATGGTCGGGTCACCGGTCACGCCGGGCAGCGGATGCACCGTCCAGCGCAGGTTGCGGCCTTGCAGGTCCGGCTCCAGCAGATGCCGCACCTCGTCCACCAGCTGACCGACATCGACCTCCACCCGCGCCAGCGTGGCGCGGCCCAGCTGCGAGAAATGCAGCAACCCGTCGACCAGCCGCCCGGCCGAACTCGCCGCCTCGATGATGCTGTCCAGATAATGGCGTTCCCGCTCGCTCAGCTTGTCGCCCGCGCGGGACCGCAGCAGTTCGGCATAGCTGGTGACGTGCCGGAACGGAGCCCGCAGGTCGTGCGAGACCGAATAGGAAAAGGCGGCAAGCTCGCCGTTGCTGCGGCGCAGCTCCTCGTTCAGCGCGGCCATTTCTTCGGCCTTGCGCAGAACGATGCTGACGATGGCGTTGCGGAAATCGCCGGCCGCCTCGATCTCGCCATGGCGCCAGGGCAGGGACTGGCCGCGCACCGTCTCCTTCCAGGCTTCGAAGGAACTGCGGGGCGATAGCCCGCCGCTGGAGTCCAGCGGCTTCTTGGGATCGCCGGCCCAGTCGATCGACTGCACGATCTCCGGCCGGAACCACAGAAGATAGCTGGGGTGAAGCTGCGAGATGGAGATCGCCAGCAGGCCGCTGGCGGTCCGCTCCATCCCGGCGGCGGCCGGCATCTCGGCCGGAAGCTGGTGGCTGACGAACAGATCCTTGATGCCCTGTCCGGCCAGTTCGGCGGCGATGGCCTCGACCACCTCCTGCGGCGGGGTGCGGCCGATCAGCCGGCAGTCGCCGTCGAACAGGATCGCGGCGCCATCGGCGTTGACCAGTCCCAGCAGATCCTCGCGGTCCTCGCTCAGCCCGTCGATGAAGCTCTCCGCCGCCGCCATATGGGCGAGCAGGCGGGCCTGCGTGCTCTTGGAGCGGATGCGATGGTCGGCATCCAGCGCCCGTTCCAGCGCGATCATCTGGCTGGACAGCACCTGCCCGAGCAGGTCGCAGGCGGTGCGCACCGCGAAGGAAACCTGCCGCGGCTCCGCATGATGGCAGGAGATCAGGCCCCACAGCCTGTCGCCATCCATCACGGAGATCGACATTGAGGCCGGTGTGCCCATGTTCCGCATATATTCGAGATGCACCGGCGAGACGCTGCGCAGCACGGAAAAGCTGAGGTCCAGCGGCGGCGCATCCCATCTGCCGGACAGGATCGGGACCGGTTGGTAGCGGGCGTCGGCGATCAGCCGCAGGCGGTTCAGCGCATAGAGCCGCCGGGCCTGCTGCGGGATGTCGGACGCCGGAAAGCGCAGGCCGCGGTAGGAGGGCAGGCGGTCGTTCCCGTCCTCCGCGATGACGGTGCCGTTCCATTGCTCATCGAAGCGGTAGACCAGCACGCGGTCGAACCCGGTCAGCGCCCGCACCTCCGCGGCCGTGCTGGCCAGCAGGGCGTCGAAATCATGGGCGGCCTGCATGCGGCGGATGCCTTCGCGCATCTGCGGGTACAGCGCCTCCAGCGTGCCGGCACCGGTGGCGGGCAGTTCCTCCAGCTCCAGGATCACCAGGGCACCCGAGCGGTGGGCGATGGCCTGATGGTCGGCAACGCTGCGCAGCTTGAGGATTTCGAGCTGCACCGGCTCCGTCGGAGCGTTGCGCAGTCCACGGATCAGCGACGCCGTCGACGCGCAGTCGATCAGCCGGTCGACCGGCAGACCGAAGGCTTCGGCTGGCGGGCGGTTCAGCACCGCTCCGGCCTCGGCACTCGCGCAGACCAGACGCAGGCTGTCCGCCTCCACCGCCAGCAGATGGCCATGCGGCTGGATGCTGCCGGGAAGATGAATCGGTTCGCGCGCGCAGGCGTCGAGGTCGAACGTGCCCGCCATGGTCTGGGGCCACGGTTCCGGTCCGGTTGCAGGCGTCACAATCGTCCTTTGCTCGTCTCGGTCACAGTTCGACGTTCCGTTCCTGAGCCGGACCCGTCTTCAAATCGGGACCGCTGATATGATCTGCTGGCTTTTGCCGGTATTCAGCATAATCAGCGACTTAAAAACCCTGTTTTCGCCGCGCGCACCGCGTCGAGGTGAACGAAGCGACAGGATAACCTGTCAGACCCTATACTTCATTATCATAGGATACGTTGTATGATCGTTCTTGGATTTCCCAGCGTTTCGCTCTTTCATCATACGCCGAAGATCATATCCCGAATCGGCGTCTGGGATCGCTTATAAGGAAGTATGCCGCAGTGGTTCCATGACTGTCTGCGACAAATGGTCAGATATGGGAAAGGGGACGCCATGAAAACCGAGGTAACGCGCCTGCTCGGCATCGATTACCCGATTGTGCAGGGCGGGATGCAGTGGGTCGGGCTGGCGGAACTGGCGGCGGCCGTATCGAATGCCGGCGGCCTGGGCATCCTGACCGCACTGACCCAGCCGACGCCGAAGGAACTGGCGCGTGAGATCGAGCGGTGCCGCGCTATGACGGAACGGCCATTCGGTGTGAACCTGACCATGCTGCCCGCGGTCAAGCCGCCGCCCTACGAACGCTATCTCGACGTCATCATCGACAGCGGCATCACCATCGTCGAGACCGCCGGCAACAGCCCGCGCGCCTTCGTGGAGCGGATGAAGGCCCATGGCATCCTCATCCTGCACAAATGCACCAGCGTCCGCCATGCGCTGAGCGCCGAACGGGCCGGGGTCGATATCATCAGCATCGACGGGTTCGAATGCGCCGGCCATCCGGGAGAGGACGACATCCCGGGCCTGATCCTGATCCCGGCGGCGGTGCGGGCCTTGCGGATTCCGGTTATCGCGTCGGGCGGGATCGCCGACGGGCGCGGCATGGCCGCAGCCCTGGCCCTGGGAGCCCAGGGCGTCAACATGGGCACCCGTTTCCTCTGCACGCGCGAGGCGCCGGTGCATGACAGCATCAAGCAGGCGCTGGTCGCCGCCGGGGAGCGCGACACCAACCTGATCCTGCGCAGCATGCGCAACACCGCCCGCGTCTTCAGGAATGCGGTATCCGACGAGGTCGTGGCTTTGGAGAAGCGCCCCGGCGGCGCCCAGTTCGACGAGGTCCGGCCGCTTGTCGCTGGCCAGCGCGGCCGGGCGGCCTTGCAGTCCGGCGACATCCAGGACGGGATCGTGTCCGCCGGCATGGCGATCGGCCTGATCGACGACATCCCGAGTTGCGACGATCTGATCCGCCGGATGGTCGCCGACTGCCGCGCCCATCTGCGCCGCGCACTGGCTCTGGCGGAGGAATAGACGGGCGGGGCAGGGCAGGGACTCAGAAGATCAGCTTCAGGATGCCGGTGACGACCAGCAGGCCGATGATGAAGATGATCAGGATGGCCCAGCCGAGAATCTTGAGCATGGTGTGGTCCTTCAATCGCCTCGTTGGCAGCGCCACCGGCATCCGGTGACGCCACGGTCATGCTTGGAACAACCCGCAAGGCCGTACAGGGGTTCCCGCCGGGCGGGCAAAGACGCAGCAGGCCATGTACCGCGCTGGGAGAGCCCGGTCCGGCCGGTGCGCAAGAAACGCATAATCATTCTTATGGAAATTAATTGCTGCAGGAGGGCCAATTCTCAGGGAAATCCCCTATGGGAAAATTGCCTGTCGCCGCGCAGGACTTCCGGCCCCGGCCGCGTATAAAAGCCTGACAGCAACCGGGAGCGGGCGGAAGACGGCGTGAAGCCTACCGAGGAGACGGCGACGGACGAGGCGTTGATGGCGGACGCTGCGGCCGGTGACCGGAAAGCGTTTGGAACGCTCACGCGCCGGCATCTGCGCCGCAGCATCGCCTTGGCCCAACGGGTTGTCGGGAACGCCGCCGACGCCGAAGAGGTCGCGCAGGATGCCTTCCTGCAGATCTGGGCCAACGCCGACCGCTGGCGCGGCGACGGAACCCGCTTCACGACCTGGCTGTACAGGATCGTGGTGAACCGTGCCATCGACTATAAGCGGCGGCGCAGCTTCGCCCCCCTGGATGCCGCCGACGAGATCGCCGACCCGGCCTGGAGCGCCGAAACGGTGATCGACGGCATCCGGATCGGCGCTGCGGTGGATGCCGCGATCGCCGCCCTTCCCGAGCGGCAGCGGGCGGCGCTCAGCCTTTGCTACCATGAGGAGATGACGTGCGCTGAAGCATCGGAAATACTGCAGGTGTCTGTTTCGGCTATGGAAAGTCTGCTGGTCCGGGCGCGCCGCGTTGTGCGGGCCCGGCTTCAACCCCTGATCCGTCAGAAGGACGGTGCTCGGTCATGACGCTCAAAGAGTTCAAACGCTACGCCGAGGCCTATGGCGCCGATCTGGACCGCTGGCCGCGTTCGGCCCGGGTCGATGCCCTGGCCCTTCTGGACGACAGTGCCGAAGCCCGCGACCTGCTGGCCGATGCCGCCGTCACCGACGCGCTGCTCGACGCCGCTTCGACCCCGCTGGTCTCATCCCGGCGCGAGGCCGAGGTTTTCGACCGCATTGCCGACTGTCTGGCGCAGCGGATCGTGCCCGAATTCGTGCCGTGGTTCCTGTCGCGGCCGCCCTTCCGCCCTGCCCCGCTGGCCGGGTTCCTGGCCGGCATGGCGCTGGTCGGCTTCCTCAGCTACAGCCAGGGCCTGATTTCCTTCGAAAAGACGAGCACGCCTGGCCTGTCCGGCGTGATGATCGTCAGCTATCTGGGAGACACGCGATGACGCCGTCGATCCGGCGCCGCTGGCCCTGGTTCCTCCTGGTCGGGTCCCTTGCGCTCAACATGCTGGCCGGCGGCTTCGTCGTCGCCCACAGCTTCCGCCCGCCCCCGCCGCCCGGCGGGCCGGACCGGATGCTGGAACGCTTCGTCGAGGACGTGTCGCAACGCCTGTCGCCGACCGATGCCGCGGTCCTGCGCAAGGCGCTGGACGACGCCCGCCCGCTGTTCGTCCGCATGCATGTCAGCCGGGAGGAGTTCACCCCCCGTCTGCGCACCGCCCTGATGGCCCAGCCCTTCGATGCGGCCGGCGTCAAGGCCATGTTCGACAGCGTCCACGCCACCGACGCCGCCTTGCGAAGCGAGATCGAGGCGCGCGTCGTCGATACCCTTTCCCGTCTCTCCCCCGAAGGCCGCCTGCGTTTGGCTGAAAGCCGCCTTCCCTGATCCTTTCGGTTTCGACCGGCGGCAGACACATCCGGGGTCAGGCCGGGGCGGCATGTCCGTCCCGGCCTCTTTTCCTTTATTCGGAAACAGGCTGAGCAAGCGAAAAAGAAAAGGCGGCCAGACGGTATCGCCGCCAGGCCGCCCTTAAGTTGGTTCGGGAGGAAACGCAACCAAGTTGCACGGAAAGATATAGGCCGATATGGTTAACGGCTGATGAATGGAGGGGAGAAATCGCCCCCTACCACTTATTTGCGAAGAACATCGCTGCATGGTCACGCTGACGGTTAAACCGCCCTGCCTCTCCGCTCTGCCCATCTGACGAAAGGCCGGGGTGGCGTCACCCGGCCCCGACGCGCTATGACAGACGCCCGTTGTTTCGTCACCAGTCCGCAGGTCCCTGCCTCATGCTGTCCATCAGCCAGCGCATCGCCGACGAACTGTCGGTCCGCGAGTCCCAGGTCGCTTCCGCCATCGCCATGCTCGACGAGGGATCGACCGTCCCCTTCATCGCGCGCTACCGCAAGGAGGCGACCGGCGGCCTGGACGACACCCAGCTCCGCACCCTGGAGGAGCGCCTGGGCTACCTGCGGGAACTGGAGGACCGCCGCGCCAGCATCCTGTCCACCATTCAGGAACAGGGCAAGCTGACGCCGGAGCTGGAGCGCCAGATCAAACAGGCCGACACCAAGACCCGGCTTGAGGACCTCTACCTCCCCTACAAGCAGAAGCGCCGCACCAAGGCCCAGATCGCCCGCGAGGCCGGGCTGGAGCCGCTGGCCGACGCGCTGCTGGCCGATCCGAAGAAGCAGCCGGATTCTGAGGCCGCCGCCTTCGTCAACGCCGACAAGGGTGTCGCCGACGTCAAGGCGGCGCTGGACGGCGCCCGCCATATCCTGGTCGAACGTTTCGGCGAGGATGCCGAGCTGGTCGGCCGCCTGCGCACGGCCATGGCCGACAAGGGCGTCGTCACCTCCAAGGTGATCGAGGAGAAGAAGGCGGAGGGCGCCAAATTCTCCGACTATTTCGACTTCTCGGAGAACTGGTCGAAGCTGCCGTCGCACCGCGCCCTGGCGCTGTTCCGCGGCCGGGCGCAGGGCGTGCTCGACATCCGCCTGGACTTGGCCGTCGAGGACGGGCAGCCCCATCCGGCGGAGGGCACCATCGCCGCCCACACCGGCATCCGCGACCAGGGCCGCCCGGCCGACAAGTGGCTGTCCGACGTGGTGCGCTGGACCTGGAAGCTGAAGATCGGCCCGCACATCGAGACCGACCTGATGGGATCCTTGCGCGAGCGCGCCGAGGACGAGGCGATCCGCGTCTTCGCCCGCAACCTGCACGACCTGCTGCTGGCCGCCCCGGCCGGTCAGCGCGTCACCATCGGGCTCGACCCCGGCATCCGCACCGGCGTCAAGGTGGCGGTGGTCGATGCCACCGGCAAGCTGGTGGAAACGACAACAATCTATCCGCACCCGCCGCGCAACGACTGGGACGGCTCGCTGGCGGTGCTGGCGGCGCTGGCGGCCCGGCACAAGGCGGAACTGATCTCGATCGGCAACGGCACCGCGTCGCGCGAGACCGACAAGCTGGCCGCCGACCTGATGAAGCGCCATCCCGAACTGTCCCTGACCAAGCTGGTGGTCAGCGAGGCCGGCGCCTCGGTCTATTCCGCCTCCGAAACGGCGGCGCACGAGTTTCCCACCCTGGACGTCAGCCTGCGCGGTGCGGTGTCCATCGCCCGTCGCCTGCAGGATCCGCTGGCCGAGCTGGTGAAGATCGAGCCGAAATCCATCGGCGTCGGCCAGTACCAGCATGACGTGGCCGGCGGCAAGCTGGCCCGGTCGCTGGACGCGGTTGTCGAGGATTGCGTGAACGCCGTCGGCGTCGATCTGAACACCGCCTCGATTCCGCTGCTGACGCGCGTGTCGGGCCTGAACGAGACCATCGCCCGCAACATCGTCGAGCATCGCGACCGCAACGGCGCCTTCCGTTCGCGCAAGCAGCTGCTGGACGTGGCCCGGCTGGGGCCGAAGACCTTCGAGCAGGCCGCCGGCTTCCTGCGCATCCGCGACGGCGAGAATCCGCTCGACGGTTCCGCCGTCCATCCGGAAGCCTATCCGGTGGTCCAGCGCATCGTGAAGACGACCGGCCGCGATCTCGGCAGCGTCATCGGCGACGCCCGCTTCCTGCGCGGCCTGAACGCCGATGAGTTCACCGACGAGCGCTTCGGCGTCCCCACCGTCGAGGACATCATCAAGGAGCTGGAGAAGCCCGGCCGCGATCCCCGTCCGGAGTTCAAGACCGCCACCTTCAAGGAAGGCGTCGAGGAGCTGAAGCATCTCCAGCCCGGCATGATGCTGGAGGGCGTCGTCACCAACGTCACCGCCTTCGGCGCCTTCGTCGACATCGGCGTCCACCAGGACGGGCTGGTGCACATCTCCCAGCTTGCCAACAGCTTCGTGAAGGACCCTCACACGGTGGTGAAGGCCGGCGACGTCGTGAAGGTGAAGGTTCTGGAGGTCGATATCCCCCGCAAGCGCATCGCCCTGACCATGCGCATGGGCGAGGAGGCGCCGCGCCCGGCCCGCCGGGAGGAGCGCCGCGACGAGCGGGGACCGGCGCGTCAGCCGCAGCAGCAGGATCGCCGCCCGGCGGCACCTGCGGCCAAGGCTGCGCCGAAGCCGGCCAAGGCGCCGGAGCCGGTCAACAGCGCCTTCGCCGAGGCGTTCGCCCGGGCGCAGTCGGGCAAGAAGAAGTAAAGGTCAGGGAGGGGGCAAGGCGTCCGCCATCAGGCGGACGCCCAGTCCGCCGATGGCGGCCGCGGCAATCCGGTCGACCCAACGCTTGGACCGCAGGTAGGCAGCGCGCGGCCGGCCGGCGGAGAACACTGCGGCGACGATGGCGTACCAGCCGGCTTCGATCAGGAAGATTGCCGGCGGCAGCAGGACGAACAGCCAGACCGGCGGTTCCGCCGGCATCAGCGCGGCGAAGATGCTGCCATAGACCAGCGCCGTCTTCGGGTTGCTCAATTGCGTCAGCAGCCCGAACAGCAGCGGCCGCATCAGCCCGGCGGGTGCCGTCTGCCCCTTCTCTGCCATCACAAGAGGCTCCGCCGCCCCGCGCCAGATGCGGACGGCGAGGTAGAGCAGATAGGCACCGCCCACCAGCTTCAGCACCGCATAGAGCCAGCCGACCTGCGACAGCAGCGCATGCAGCCCAAGCAGCGCCAGGGACGCGAAGAACACGCCGCCGATGCCCATGCCGAGCGCGGTGGCCAGACCGGCCCGGCGGGATACGGCGATGGAGGTGCGGGCGACCAGCACGAAGCTCGGCCCCGGACTGGCGGCCCCGATCGCTATGGCTCCGGCGATGCTGACGAAGGCAAGTACGGGATCCATAGTCGCTCCCCTTCCGCTTGATGGGGGAGACGATAGCACAACCGGGAAGGCGCGGAAGGGGTGGGTAAAAAAGTCCCCTCGTCCGCGGGGGGAACGAGGGGACAAAGGCCGATGGCTTGGCCGTTACGGGGATGTCATTCGGCTGCCATCAGCATCGGGGCCACGTCACGCACCCGGTTCACCGCCACATAGCGGTCGAGCGCGTCCAGGCATTCGCTGAGGGTTCCGGAACCGACCGCACGGCAGTCCTCGAAGGCATGCGGTTCGGGGCGGAACCAATGGGTGATGTAGCATTCCTCGCGCCCATCCAGGCTGAGGGTGAGGGCGAAGCGGCCCTCACGCCCGAGATGGGCTTGAGCGGCGCGCAGACGCGCCTGGACCTCTTCTATCGTCATGGGATGATATCCTTCCCTTGATGCCGCCTGCGGTCAGGCGGCGTGAGCGAACTTGCCGTCTTCCGATTCCGAGTCTTCCAACCGTCGAGCCCAGTCGATGTCACGCGACAGAGACTCGACGAGGACGCGGGCCGCACCCGCGGTTTCCGCCGGCGTGTCGGACCGCAGCAGTCCCGACAGCCGCATCGCCAGCGTTTCGGCCTCCGCCTCCACCCAGCGGGCGTAATGGCGGCGGCGCTGGTCACGATTCCAGTACCAGCGCGGCAGCTGCGCATTGGCACGTTCGAACTCGCCCTCCCAGGCGCTCATGCGGAAAAGACCGCTGGGCGACCGGTCGCCGGTGCTGTGAGTCGTCTGGGTCATGGCGTTCCGTCAGGCGGCTTCCCGCCCGTCCTCTTCCTCGCGCTTCAGAATCTCGGCCTTCTTCTGGGCGAACAGGCCGGTGATGCGGTGCTGGGCGGCGCGGTCCACGGCGCCGATCTCGCGCAGGCGGGTGCCGACGCCCGACCGCCAGACCTCTTCCAGGTCATCCAGGTCCAGGCAGGCCCCCAGCCGGCGCTTCACCTCCGCCTCGAAGGCTTCGACGGCGGCGGGTTGCAGGTCCGGGTTGGACTTGGCGGCATAGAAGGCCTCCGATTCCTCCCGGTACTTGCTGTCGTCGAACTGGCCCATATAGACGTCGGCGGCCAGACCGATCTGCAGCAGGCATTTGCCGACCGCGTCGGTCATCGACATCTTGAAGCACTCGTCGTCCGGCATCTCCATGCCGTTGCGGCGGCGGACCATCTCGGTCCCGCCCCATTGCGGACCGGTGAAGCACTTCTCCTTCGTCTCCGGGTCGACGTACCAGACGCGGGCGCAGATGAAGATCATCCGTTCCGCGATGGTCCAGTCGACCTGTTCGTAACCCCAGCCCTTGCCGATCGGACCGAACACCTCCGTCATCATCTGGAAGCGCCAGGTCGGGTCGATCTGCGTGCCGCGGAAGCCGCCGGCACGGGTGAAGGGCTTGGTCGCCTTCGGGTCGGTGCGCTTCAGCCGGTTCCACAGGAACATGGTGTCGATGCGCTGCGGCTCCTCCACCCGGCTGCCACCGGCGGACCCTTTGGACCCTTGCGAGCCGCGGCCGCCGCCGGACTTCGCGTCGACCGGCGCAGTCTCCGTCACGTTGGATTCGGTAACGCTCGACTCAGGGGTCTCGGTATCGGCAACGACGTGGTCGGTCTTGCTCATGCGTCCCATGATTTGGGTCCTTCTTGTCCAAACGTTTCGGCTCTCCCCTCACCCCAGCCGGCGGTCAGCGCTGCTTCCAGGCTGAATTCCACCCCGTTCGGGTCAGCGGAGGGCACCCAGGATTGCGCGTCCGCCAGAGCCCGGCGCGGCGGTGCGCCATAGCGCAGGCTGAGCCGGCCCTCGCGGTCGCGCGCGAGATAGAGGCCACCGGCCCGGTCATTGGCTTGGCCGTCGGCCTGACCGGTGGCAACAAAAGCGATGCGGGCATTGTCGGGCATCAGCGCCTTGAGGGCGGCCTCGGCCTCCTTCACCTCCAGCGCCGCCGCACGGTTGGCGACCAGCCGGTCGGCCAGCGCGCGGAAGCGGTTGTGCCGGCCCATGTCGAAGACGCGGCCGTTCTCATAGGACGGACCATCCATCGGCAGCGGGTCCGACGGCTCGACGTCGTTGACGACGTGCCACCAGAAGGCTTCCAGCGTCTCCACCAGCCGCTCGACGTCGTCCGGCCGCCGGTCCACCGTCACCAGGCTGTGACCGGTGGGGCGCAGGATCGACAGAAGCGCACGGTCCAGACCGACCACCTCCAGCTGGTGCTGGACCTGCCAGTGATAGCGGCGGGCGAGATCGGCATCGCTCTGGAAGCCGCTGTTGAACTTCGCCTCCACGATGGTGTCGAGAGCGCCATCGGCCACGCTGCCGGTCAGGAAGTCGGGATGGGCGACCATCCAGTCATGCTCGGCATGGCGGTAGGTATCGGGTGCCGCAACGCAGGCGCGGCCGGTGGCATGGGCGACGAAGCGCGGGTGCAGGTGTTCGGTCGCGATTCCAATCTGTACGGCGGCGACGAAATCCAGATTCTCAGGCTGGATCCGGCCGGTCTTCTCGCGCCACAGCGACAGCCAGTCGCCGGCCATCACGCGCGTCGCATCTGACGACCCGATCCGCCCCGCCCGCAAATCCCGCTGTGCCTGAGTGATCGCCATGCTGTTCCGCTTTTTCCGGTTCCAAGCCCTTTCGGGCCGTCTTTCCGGCTTCGAAGCGTGGCCTTTGCTGCGACTTCGCAGCATGTCTTTCAGGGCGCCTCACCGGACTCCGAATATGGGATGCGAACACGCAGCTTTCAAGAACAAAACGTGAACCTATGGCTTGGCCGTAGACCAGGTCAAAGACCTGAAAACACGCTATATTTGGTGTGTTCTGACAAGAGTCGTCACAAGTCAAAACGGACGGAGTAGAGCTGGCCATTTTTGCGAGTCGCGGCGGATGGGAACGCGCGCCGCGACTCTGTCCACCACGGAGTTTTACATGCGAAGCGCTCGCACCACGTGAACGGCGACTCCGGCGACATGGGCGCGGTCGAAGGCGGTGGGGTGGCAATCGGGATCGGTCGAAACCGGCATCAGATGGGGTGGAAAGAAGCGGTATCCGCAGATGGTGCCCTCGCCCACCGTCACCACCACATCGCCCGCCTGCGGCGTCAGCACGTCCAGCGGTTCCAGCACCACGCAGTCGCGGGGCAGCACGCCGGCGGCGTCCAGGCTCTTCGACAGGATGCGCAGCGCGAAGGCCCGGCGGGAGGTGTGTCCGTCCATGGCGACCGACGCGGCTCCCTCCTTCAGCGCCCCGGCCAGGAACGCCTCCCCTGCCCGGCGGCCGAGGTCGAGGAAGATGTGCGCCTGCTCCAGCGTCAGCACCGGAACACGCGTGACCGGCGCATAGGCATGCTCATCGAGGAAGCGCGGCTCCGACCCGGCGACGCGGGCCAGACGGGCCAGCGTGTCGGCGCTGGGCACGCTGCCCATCGCCGGATCGCGCAGGAAGCGAGTCAGGTTGGTGGCGGTGACTCCGGCCAGCCGCGCCCAACCGCCGGCGCTCCAGTCCTTCGCCTCCATGACGCCGGTCATCCAGCGCAGGATGGCTCGCCGCGTGTCGTCCATCGCTCTCCCCCTCGGCAGTCCCCCACCCTGTCCTACACGGTCGCGACCGGATGGGGGAAGACGCGATGGACTCAAGGCCGCTGCGATTTCGCAGTGCCGCCTTGGACTCCGCCGTGGCGGCCCCATCTGTGCGGCATCGAAGCCGGCACATCGAAACCAACACAAGGAGTTGCGACCATGATCGTCACCAGCACCGATTCCATCGAAGGCCGCCAGATCGCCGAGTATCTCGGCATCGTCGCCGGCGAGGCGATCATGGGCGTCAACGTGTTCCGCGACCTGTTCTCCTCCGTGCGCGACATCGTCGGCGGACGGGCCGGCGGCTATCAGGCAGCCCTGCGCGAGGCGCGCGAGGCGGCCTTCGCCGACCTGCAGGAGTCGGCCCGCGCCCTGGGCGCCGATGCCGTAGTCGGCGTGGACGTCGATTACGAGGTGCTGGGCAAGGAGAACGGCATGCTGATGGTGTCGGTCAACGGCACCGCCGTGCGCCTTCGTTAAAGGCAGCCCCTGACCGTAAGCGTCAGCGATGGCGTCTGGACAGGTCCGACCTTATGCGTAGACTCCCCCTCCAGCTAACAATCTGAGGGGGGATGCACATGCGTGGGGTTGTCCGCGGTTCCATCCGGTCAAGCTGCATCGGCGGCCTCGCCATGGCGGCGTGCCTGTTCGGCGCCCTGCCCGCTCTGGCGCTCGACGCCATCGTCGAGAAGAAGGTCTTCGAGATGCCGTCCTACACCACCACCGGTGGCGGGACGATCAAGAATGTCCGCATCGGCTGGGAAAGCTACGGCAAGCTGAACGACGCCAAGGACAACGTCATCCTCATCACCCATTTCTTCAGCGGCAACAGCCATGCCGCCGGGAAATACAAGGCCGATGATGCCGCTCCCGGCTATTGGGACAGCATCATCGGTCCCGGCAAGCCGCTGGACACCGACAAATACTTCATCATCGCCTCCGACACGCTGGTGAACCTGTCGCCCAAGGATCCCAACGTCGTCACCACCGGCCCGGCCAGCATCAATCCGGACACCGGCAAGCCCTATGGCATGAGCTTCCCCATCGTCACCATCCAGGACTTCGTCAATGTCCAGAAGGCACTGGTCGACAGCCTGGGCATCAAGACCCTGCAAGCGGTGATGGGCGGCTCGATGGGCTCGCTCCAGGCCTTCGAATGGGGGGCCGACCATCCGGAGATGGTCAAGCGCGTCATCGCCACCATCGGCGGGCCGGAGGCCGACCCCTTCCTGATCGGCTGGCTGAACCTGTGGGCGGCCCCGATCAAACTCGACCCCAACTGGAACAACGGCGACTATTACGGCAAGGCGGAGCCGAAGGCCGGCCTGACCGAGGCGCTGAAGCTGGTTACCCTGCACGCCCGCCACTGGAAATGGGCCGACGCCGCTTTCGGCCGCAAATGGGCGGAGGACGGCAAGGACCCGAAGGCCGCGATGGGCAACCAGTACGCCATCGAAGCCTGGCTGGAAAAGGCGGCTTCCGGCCGTGCCGCCGTCAGCGACGCCAACCACTTCCTCTATCTGGTGAAGGCCAACCAGACCTTCGTCACCGGCAACGGCGCCTCGCTGGAGGACGGTCTGGCGAAGATCAAGGCTCCGGTCCTGCTGATCCCGTCGGCCGACGACCTCGTCTTCCCACCGGACCGCAACATGCGCCCGCTGAAGGACCGGCTGGAGAAGCAGGGGAACGCGGTGGAGTACACCGAGTCGATCACCTCGACGCTCGGCCATCTCGACGGCGTGGTGAACATCGGCAAGGCGGGCGAGACGATCGCGCAGTTCCTGGCGAAGTGAGGTGGGGGGGGCTTTGGACGCCGGAGCCCCCCTACTCCCCGCTGACCGGCGCTCCGCGGAAGTTCAGCAGGCTAGGCGCCTTGTCGATGATCTCTTCCAGGATCAGCGACGCCGTCTCCAGGTCGCGGTCCAGTTCCGGACCGAGCTTGCCGACATAGTTGGGCCGCTTCAGCTTTTCCGCGGCGTCGTGCAGGCTGCGCAGCTCGGCGACGAAGATCTCGCGGGCGCCCATCGGCAGGATCGGGTTGGCCGACAGCACGAAGAAGAAACGCATGCTGGCCCGCACCAGAAGGGCCAGCATCACCATGTCCAGCTTCTCGAACTGGTCGCGCAGATCGTCGGAACGCGCGTCGACCAGATTGCGCAGGCGCTGCTCGATCAGGATGACCAGCGCCTGGAACTCGCCCACCTTGTCGCGGAAATCGCGGTAGGCGCCGAAGCTGTGCTTGCTGGCCTCATGCTCGGCCAGCTGGGCCAGCTTCGATGCCTCACGGCACTGGCGCTCCAGCGCGCCCAGCAGTTCCTTGACCTCGGTTCGGGTGTATTGGCGCTTGCTCATGGGACTCGGCCGGGTTTGTGCAGGTGTTCGGACTGGCGGTCTGTCGTTCCGTCAAGCTATAGCACAACCCACGGGCGGCAACCTATCCCATGCTCAGTGGTCCGCCTTCACCGGCGCCCCCGGACGGCGCACCAGCGGCATGAACAGCAGCGCGCCGAAGAACACCGCCGACATCAGCAGCATGGCGTCGTTGAAGGTCAGGATCAGCGCCTCGCGCTGGACCAGCCCGACCAGCCTGGACATCGCGGCGGCGGTCGGATCGGCCACCAGCCCGTCGAAGCGCTGGCTGAGGCTGTCGACCATCTGCTGCACCTCCGGGCGGGCAAGGTTCACATTGTCGCCGAGCCGGTTCAGGTGCAGGGCGTTGCGGTCGGTCAGCACCGTGTTGATCGCAGCCAGCCCGATGGCGCCGCCCAGGTTGCGCATCAGGTTGTACAGGCCCGAGGCGTTCTTCAGCTTGTCCGGCGGCAGGGTGCCCAACGCCACGCTGTTGATCGGGATGAAGCACAGCATCAGCGACATGCCGCGCACCGCCTGCGGCAGGAACAGCTCCCAGAAGCCGGTGTCGGCGGTGAAGTGGCTGTTCAGCCAGACGCCGGTGCCGAACAGGATCAGCCCGAGCGCCAGCATGGCGCGCAGGTCCATCCGCTTCGACAGGGCGCCGGCGATGGGTGCCGACATGAACTGGAAGATGCCGGTCACGAACATGATCTCGCCGATCTGCAGGCTGTTGAATCCGCGCACGCGGGCCAGGAACAGCGGTTGCAGATAGACCGACCCGTAGAGACCGATGCCGAGGATGAAGCTGTAGAGCGATCCGATGGCGAAGTTGCGGTCGGCGAAGGCGCGCAGTTCCACGATGGGATTGCGGTAGGCCAGCACCCGCCAGAAGAAGCCGGCGGCGGAGACGGCGGCCACCACCGCCAGCGCGAAGATCGCCTCGTCGTCGAACCAGTCGTTGCGCGGCCCCTCTTCCACCACATACTCCAGGCTGCCCAGGAAGGCGGCCATCAGCGCAAGACCGAGGAAGTCGAAGCCCTTGCGCAGTTCCGGATTCGGCCGGTCGACATCGACCAGGAACCAGACCAGCGAGGTCACCAGGATGCCGGGGATGACGTTGGCCAGGAACAGCCAGTGCCAGGACAGGTGCTGGGTCAGATAGCCGCCCAGCGTCGGGCCGATGGTCGGCGCCATGGTGGCGACCAGCCCCATCATCACCGACACGCCCGCCCGCTTTTCCGGCGGGAAGATCATGAAGCTGGTGGCGAACACCGTCGGGATCATCGCGCCGCCGATGAAGCCCTGCAAAGCCCGCCAGACGATCATGGATTCGATGCCGCCGGCAAACGCGCAGGCGACGCTGGTCAGGGTGAAGCCGGCCGCCGCCAGGGTGAACAGCACGCGGGTCGACAGGATGCGCGACAGGATGCCAGACAGCGGGATCATCACGACCTCCGCGATCAGGTAGGAGGTCTGCACCCACGAAATCTCGTCGGCGCTGGCGGCGAGACCGGCCTGGATTTCCGACAGCGAGCTGGAGACGATCTGGATGTCCAGGATCGCCATGAACATGCCGACGACCATCGCGAAGAAGCCGGCGATGTCGCGGGAGGTGAGGGGGCGCATGCCCTGGGCCGGTGTCGCCATGGAACCGCTGCCTTCCGTCGCGGCCGAACGACTGCCGCCCCGGGAGTGGCCCCAGGGATGGCTCCGGCCGATAAGCTGCCTGATTGTTTTGAATGACGGACAGGGACGCCGCCCCGAAGGGGGAGGAGGAGCGGCGTCCCCGCCGGAGCCGTGGCCGCTTACCTGGCGGCCACCGCCTGCTTGTCGGTCAGCGCGCCGAAGACGCCGCCGCTGGCCAGATGCGGCTGGCTGTCGGCACCGCGGGTGTCGACCTCCGCCACCACGGACAGGCCGGGGCGCAGCAGGCCGGCCAGCGCGTTGTCGCGCGGCAGGGCGATGCGGACGGGAACGCGCTGGACGATCTTGGTGAAGTTGCCGGTCGCATTCTCCGGCGGCAGCAGCGAGAACTTGGACCCCGAGGCCGGGGCGAAGCTTTCCACCGTGCCGATCAGATGGCGGTCCGGGAAGGCGTCGACGGAGATGCTGACATGCTGGCCGGGGCGCATGCGCGACAGCTGGGTCTCCTTGAAGTTGGCCACCACATAGACGTCGGGCAGCGGCACCAGCGACAGCATCTGCACGCCGGGCCGGGCATACTGGCCGACCTGGACGCCGCGGTTGCCGATCACGCCGTCGACCGGCGCGCGGATCACGGTGTTGTCCAGATCGTTGCGCGCCGTCTGCAGGGTCGCCTGCGACTGGGCCAGATGGGCCTCCGTCTCGGTCCGGGTGGCGCGCAGGACGTTGATCTGCTCGTTCTCCGAGGCCAGCGCCGCCCGCGCCTTCGCCACCTGGGCCACCGCCTTGCGCAGGTCGGCGTCGGCGGTTTCCAGCTTCTGGCGGCTGGTCCAGCTGTCGCTGGCCAGCGAGCGGTTGCGCTCAAAGTCCTGCTGGGCGCGGCGCTGTTCGGCCTCGGCGCTCGCCAGCGTGGCGGCGGCCTGGTCGATCACCGTGCGTTGAAGCTCCAGCTTGCTGTCCAGCGTGCCGAGCGCCGCTTTCTGCGCGGTCACCGCCGCCTCGGACTCCGCCACCTTGGCGCGGAAATCCTGGTCGTCGAGGATCGCCAGCACGTCGCCCGTCCGAACCAGCTGGTTTTCGGCGACCTTCACATCGCGGACATAGGCGGAGATCTTCGGGCTGACGACGGTGATGTCGCTCTGCACATACGCATTATCGGTCGATTCCATGAACCGGCCTTCCGTCCACCAATGTTCGCCGGCGACGGCGCCACCTGCCAGCACGGCCAGCGCAACGCCCGACAGCACGATCTTCCGCACGCCATTCGCCATTGTCTCTATCCCCAATCCACCGCGGTCCGGTCAGGCTTCCGCCGGGGCGCTCTTGCCGGCGCCGTCACGGAAAAGAAACTGAACCGTTCAGTTTAGTCTTGCCGGAAGATGGCGGACGGCCTATCTGTTGTCAAGACCGAACTGAACGGTTTAGTTTTTGTCAACGGGTGTCAGGGGGCTTGTCGGGCGATGCGGAACGCGGTAGGGGCCAAGCACATGGACTCAGGCGAGGCGCGCATGACCACGTTGGTTGCCCCCACTCCCGAAGCAGGATCGAAGCCGGCCCAGATCATGGACGCGGCCGGCACCCTGTTCCTGGAACATGGCTACAGTGCCGTCAGCATGGACGCGGTCGCCAAGAAGGCGAACGTGTCCAAGGCGACGCTGTACGCCCATTTCGGCAGCAAGGAGGAACTGTTCCGGGCGATGGTCGCCTGCGAATGCGCGAACTCCGTCATGGCCGGCATCTGGGACGATGCGATGCGCCTGCCGGCGGCCGACGGGCTGCGCCTGATCGGCAGGACCTTCGTCCGCTTCATCGCTTCGCCCAAGGCGCTGGGCCTGTACCGGATGGTGCTGGGCGAGGTGCTGCGCCAGCCCCAGCTTGCCCAGGCCTTCTATGACAGCGGTCCTGCCGAAACCTTCCAGCGCGCGCAACAGTTCATGACCCATATGGTGGAGCGGGGGGAGCTGGCGATCACCGATTGCGACCTCGCCACCCACCAGTTCTTCGGTCTGCTGAAGGCCAATATGCACATGAAGCTGCTGCTTTGCCTGAGCGAACGGCCGGGCGACGCGGATCTGGAACGATTCGTCGATGCCGCCGTCGATCTGTTCGTCAAAGGCTATGCGCCCGAGGCGCGCTGAGGGGCGGCGCGCCTGAAATACGCCCAATAAGAGTTGAGCCGCAGCCCTCACAAACCCTCAGTTGGTACCAGCGACAATCCAGATCCAATAGTCATAAACCCAGCCGCAAACCTCGCCCCCTTCGGCTTGTCACCGGCCAAGGCTTCGTATAGCGTGCCCATGACATACCGGCGTAACGGTGCGTGGCGGGTTTGCGGATGGATTTCGAGACGACCTTCATCGCGCAGGTCATCACTGTTATCGGCTTTGCGGTCGGCCTGTCCATTGCCGTCGCCTCCGGCCGCTACCCGCGCCATATCCGCAACTCCCTGCGCGCCTATGCCTATGGGAAATTGCTGCTTGGTTTCGCCTTCCTGATCGCGGGCTTGCGCGGCAGCGCGGCGCCGGGCCTGCTTGTGCCGCTTGCCAACGGGTTGGGGATCGCCGGGCTGGCGATGAACTACACCAGCGTCCGCCATCTCCAGAACCGACCGGTCGGGCTTCTGATGCCGGCGGCAGTCGGGCTGGCAGTGGCCCTGGCCTGCTTTCTGCTGCTGCTCGCCGGCGGCGGCATCTCCTATGTCCGCATCCTGACCAGCTTCGCGACCTCTGCCGTATTGCTTGTCATCGCCTTCGAAGTTCTGGTGCGTTACGAGGATCGCGGCATTCCCCATTATGTAACCGGGCTGCTATCGGCCACGTTGGCCATGGTGTATCTGGTCCGCATGGGTGCGGGCATGGTTCAGGGGGAAATGCCGGTCGATCAGATGGTGGACGACCGTGTGGAGCGGGTCACCTTCCAGCTCTCGATGCTGGGCACCGTCATGGGTGCCATCAATTACGTCCTGATGGCCAGTGACGAGTTCAACCGCGAACTGACGAAGCTCGCCCACACCGACGGGCTGACCGGCAGCCTGAACCGCCGCCGCCTGTTCGAGCTGGGCGAGGTCGAGTTCCGCCGCGCCCGCCGCCACGGCCGCGACCTGACGGTGCTGGTGCTCGACATCGACCGCTTCAAGGCGGTCAACGACCGGGCCGGCCATCCATTCGGCGACCGGGTCATCCAGGCGGTGGCCGACTGCTGTGCCGCGCAGATCCGGCGGGAGGATTCGGTGGGCAGGATCGGCGGGGAGGAATTCGCCATCCTGCTGCCGGAAACGGGTGCGGAGGCCGGCCGGCTGCTGGCCGAACGGCTGCGCAGCGCCATCGAGCGGCAGCTGGCCCAGCTTGGCGCCGAAGGCGGCGTGACGGTGACCTGCAGCATCGGCGGCGTCAGCCTGACGCGGGAGCACAGCGAGTTTTCCGACCTGATGGCCCAATCGGACAGCGCGCTCTATGACGCCAAGCATGCGGGGCGCAATCAGGTGCGTTTCTATCCCACGATGGCGCTGACCCCTGCGTTGCACGCGTGACAGACAGGAAAATGCCGGACGGGACCGGTTAGAAAAAACGGCCCTGCGGGCAATGACGCACGGCCGCCTTTACCCGCGGGGCCGCTTGCCGCATTATCCGCGCCGGTCCCCGCCGGCCGGCTTACTCCGGTCGATAGTCCGGGGCCGGCTTGCCGGGTCCGATCCGGCTCCGTCCCTTCCGGCAACATCGGCGCAAGGTCGTGGTTCTTTCCCATCTCGGCTCCGGCGGCCTGGAGCCGCAGCGGTCGCAGCTGACGCTCGGCACAAAATTCAGGCTCATCAACTGGGGGCTGGTCCTGCTGATCTGCACGATCACCGGGGTCGGCGTCGGGCTGCTCTATTCCGCCGCCGGCGGCCATTGGAAGCCGTGGGCGCAGCCGCAGCTGGTCCGCGCCATTCCCGGCCTCGTCCTGATGCTGGGAATCGCGCTGGTCGACATCCGCCACCTGATGAAGTCGGCCTACGTCATCTTCTTCATGGTGCTCTGCCTGCTGATCGCGGTGGAGCTGATGGGCCGCATCGGCATGGGCGCCCAGCGCTGGATCGACCTCGGCTTCTTCCAGCTCCAGCCGTCGGAGTTGATGAAGCCGGCGCTGACGCTGGCGCTCGCCCGCTATTTCCACGGGGTGACGCTGGACCAGATCGGCCGGCCGCTTCTGCTGATCCCCCCGCTGCTGCTGGTCTTCACGCCCGTCGCCTTCGTCCTGATGCAGCCCAACCTCGGCACCTCGCTGCTGCTGATCATGGGCAGCGGCGCCATCTTCTTCGCCGCCGGCGTCCGGGTGTGGAAGTTCCTGCTGGTGATCGGCGGCGGCCTCAGCGCCATCCCCATCGCCTGGGAATTCCTGCACGACTACCAGAAGCAGCGCGTCTACACCTTCCTCGATCCGGAGACCGATCCGCTCGGCGCCGGCTACAACATCCTGCAGTCGAAGATCGCGCTCGGCTCCGGCGGTCTGTTCGGCAAGGGCTTCATGTCCGGCTCGCAAAGCCAGCTGATGTTCCTGCCGGAAAAGCACACCGACTTCATTTTCGTCGTCCTGGCGGAGGAGTTCGGCATGGTCGGCGCCGCCACGCTGCTGGCGCTCTACGTCCTGCTGTTCATCTATGGCTGGGTGATCGCGCTGAACAGCCGCAGCCAGTTCGGCCGGCTGGTCGCGGTCGGCATGACGGCGCAGTTCTTCCTCTACGTCTTCGTCAATGTGGCGATGGTGATGGGCCTGATCCCCGTCGTCGGCATCCCGCTGCCGCTGGTGTCCTATGGCGGATCGGCGATGATGACGCTGATGATCGGCGTCGGCCTGCTGCTGAGCATGTCGGTCCACCGCGACGTGCGCATCCCCAAGAGCGGCGTCACCGACGTTTGACCTCCCCCATTCGCTTCGGTTATCGGCTGAGGTACGCCGGGCAAGCGTTTGTCGCACCCCGGCCGCGCAGTTGCCGCTTTGCTCTGCCCTCGCGATATCGGGGTGCAGGCCGACCGATCTTGCGGATAGGCCCGGTATCAGCGGGAGGAAATAGCCATGCGGAGAGATGCCTTAGGACAAAGCGGACGGACGACGGCGATCGGGGCGGGCCTCGCCGCCCTCCTGCTCGGCAGCGCGCCGGCGCTGGCGGAATCGCTGTTCAGCCATATCGGCGGCAGCTTCAGCGAAAATGGCGGGTCGTTCGAGACCTCGCGCTGGCAGCGGTCGGATGGCTGGAAGTCCGGCGGGCACATGAACTGCACCTGGAGCCGCGCCAACGTCACCGCCGAAAAAGGCCACCTCGCCCTGTCGGTCAGCGACCGCACCTCCGGCAGCGACCGTTATTCCTGCGGCGAATATTCGACACACCGCTTTTACGGCTACGGCGCCTACGCGGTGTCGCTGAAGGCGGTCAAGGCCGATGGGGTGATGACATCGGTCTCCCACTACACCGGCCCGCCCTTCGGCGATCCATGGGACGAGATCACCATGGGGATCGCCGGCAAGGACACCACCAAGCTGGAGATCAGCTATGTGGTCAACGGCGCCGGACACCGCAACACGGTGGTCGATCTCGGCTTCGACGCCGCCAAGGGCGTCCACAGCTACGGCTTCGACTGGAAGCCCACCGGCATCGTCTGGACCGTCGACGGCAAGCCGGTCCATCAGGTGTCGGGCAAGCCGGAGGATCTGCCGCGCATGCCCGGCCGGCTGATGCTCCGCTTCTGGAGCGCGTCCGGCGACACCGAATGGCTGCGCCGCTTCACCTATCCCGGCCATCCCCTGGCCGCCGAGGTCGCCTCCGTCACCTACCGCGAGGACCCGGCGAACCTCAGCAACTGAGGACCGCCCGGTCAGTCCAGCGCTTCGGCACCCAGGTAGGATTCGACGACGCGGGGGTCGGCGACGACCTCCGCCGGGGCGCCGTCGGCGATCTTCTCGCCATGGTCCAGCACCACCACGCGGTCGGACAGCGCCATCACCGCGCGCATGACATGCTCGATCATCAGGATGGTCAGGCCTTCGCGCCGGTTCAGGTCGCGCAGGACCTCGACCATCCGGTCGACTTCGGTCGGGCGAAGCCCCGCCAGCACCTCATCCAGCAGCAGCAGGGTCGGACGGGTGGCCAGCGCGCGGGCGACCTCCAGCCGCTTGCGGTCGGGCAGGGTCAGGCTGCGCGCCGGGCGGTTGGCCTGATCGGCCAGTTCCAGCCGTTCCAGCACGGCACGGGCCTGCCGCCTCGCGGTCTCCACCGACCGCTCGCGGGCCAGCGCGCCGACCACGACATTCTCCTCGACCGTCAGTTGACCGAAGGGCTTGACGATCTGGAAGGTGCGGCCAATCCCGGCGGCGCAGACCTGGTTGGGCTTCAGGCCGGTCAGGTTGCGGCCCTTCAGCGTCACCCGCCCCTCATCCGGCGGAAAGACGCCGGCGATCAGGTTGAAGGTGGTGGTCTTGCCGGCGCCGTTCGGGCCGATCAGCGCCAGCATGCGCCCCTCCGGCACGGTGAAGCTGACCTCCGACACCGCCTTCAGCCCGCGGAACCGCTTGGACAGGCGCTCGACCTCAAGCAAGGCGGTCATCTCAGGCGCCCTCCCCCGGCTGACGGACAAGACGCAGGCGGCGGGCCAGCCAGGGCCAGACGCCCTCCGGCCGGAACACCACGATCACCACCAGCGCAGCACCATAAAACAGTTGCTTCAGGCCGGGCAGGTCCAGCCCGCCAGCCTCGATCAGGAAGGTCAGCGCCTCGCCCAGCGGCGTCAGGATGAAGGCGCCGAGGATCGGGCCGACCAGCGTGCCGATGCCGCCGACGATGGCCGGCAGGATGATCTCGATGGACCGGCCCATGGAAAAGACCTGCTCCGGGAACAGGTTGTTGAAATAGAAGGCCTGGAACACGCCGCCCAGCGCGGTCAGGGCGGACGACACCGCCACCGCCGTCATGCGGGCACGGAACAGATCGACGCCCGAGGCCTCCGCCGCGTCCGGTTCCTCGCGCACCGCCAGCCATTGGTAGCCGAGCCGGCTGTGCAGCAGGGCGCGCGACAGGAACAGCGCGCCGACGACCAGCGCCAGCGCCACGTAATAGAACAGCACCGGCGAGCCGCGCAGGTTCAGCGGATCGCTCGCCCCCGCCTCCACCGGCAGGAAGAAGCCGCCGGAGCCGCCGACCCAGGTGATGTGGTCGAAGCCGATGCGCGCCACCTCGGCGAAGGCGATGGTCAGCAGGGCGAAATGCACGCCCTTCACCCCGAAGCGGAAGCCCAGGAAGCCGATGACGCAGCCGGCCACCACCGCGACCAGCATCGCCAGGACCATGCCGGCCCAGGGGCCGATGCCGAAATGGACGAACAGCGCCGCGCTGACGTAGGCGCCGAGGCCGACATACAGCGCATGGCCCAGCGACAGCAGACCGGAAAAGCCCATCATCACGTTCCAGGCCTGCCCGACATAGGCGAACCACAGCACGGTGGTCAGCACCGACACCAGATAACGGTCGGCGACGAAGGGCGCCACCGCGAGCCCAAGCGCCGCCAGAACCAGCAGCACCATCCCGCGTCCGGTAATCCCGGAAAACATCACGCCCGAAAGCCCGCTCATGACCGTTTCCCCAACAGCCCTTGCGGGCGCAGCAGCAGAACCACGATCAGCACCCCGTAGCTGAACAGGGATTTCATGGACGGCGTCAGCAGGAAGCCGGCCAGCGCCTCCGACATGCCGATCAGCACGCCGCCCAGCAGTGCGCCGGGCAGGCTGCCCAGCCCGCCGACGATGACGATGATGAAGCTGAGCAGCGTGTATTCCGGCGCCAGTTGCGGCCGGGCATCGACCAGAAGCGTCATCAGCGCACCCGCCACCCCGACCACCGCGGCACCGATGCCGAAGGTCAGGGCATAGAGCCCGTCGATGTTCAGCCCGACCACGCGGGCGCCTAGCGGATTGTCGGCGCAGGCGCGGATCGCCTTGCCGGTGCGGCTGAAGCGGAAGAAGGCGAACAGCGCCGCCGCCACCACGATGGCCGCCGCCCCGGCACGCAGCCGCACGGCATCCAGCAGCATCGACCCGATCTCCACCGTGTCGAAGCTGTAGGGCACCTGGACGTTGCGGGCGTCCGGGCCGAACAGCATCAGCATGGCGTTGACCAGGATGGTGGCGATGCCCAGCAGCAGGATGAACTGCATGTGCTCCGGCCGCTCGACGAACTTGTTGACCAGCCCGCGCTGCAACAGCCAGCCGCAGGCGAACAGCAGCGCCGCCATGAGCGGGGCCGACAGCAGCGGGTCGAAGCCCAGCCAGCCGCCCAGCAGCACCGCGCCGTACATGCCCGCCACCATCATCTCGCCATGGGCGAAGTTGACGACGCGCACCACGCCGAAGATGACCGAAAGCCCCAGCGCCGCCAGCCCGTAGACCAGGCCGGTCAGCAGGCCGGAGGCCGCGATGTTCAAATAATAGTCGATCGGCATGGGCGGCGGATTGTCCGAACGGTTGGGTTCTGCGGGGTAGCAGTCCAAGGGGGATGCAGGCAAGCCAGAACGACCGACGGCAACGCGATTAGTCCCGATCCTGCTATGGCCGCCCGGCGATCCGGGTACTGCCGCGCAGGCTCGCGATACGCTCCGTCACGTCATTCAACCGGCGGTCGAGTGCCGTCGCCAGGCAGGACTGCGCCGCCGCGGCCACCGCCGGGTCCCCCTCGGTCCCGCTGCGAATCCAGCAAAGTGCAGCGATCCGCTCGTGGAAGCGCCGCTCGTCCTGGATCAACTCATAGGCCGCGCTGGCGCGGGCCGCCGGATCGGCGATGCCCGCCAGAAAGCGGTCCTGCGTTCCGCGGGCACGGCCGTCGAGAAATGCGAGCGCCGGGACGTCGCAGATCATCCGCCGCAGCGGCGCCGTCACGGTGGCACAGCGCGGATCGGCGACCGGCGCTGGCGGCGACTCCGATGGCGGCTCCGCTGGCTTGGCGATGGCGACCGCAGGCACCGGAGCGGCAAAGGACGGCGGTGGGGACGGCGGTGCGGTCTTGACCGCGACCGCAACCGTCCCGGCCAGCCGGGAAGCCGGCAGCGACGGCTTGTCCGCGCCCAGCGACTCCCGCACCACCCGTACCGGCATGCCGACCTCAGCCACCGCGAAGACGGTCTCGATGTCCGCGGGCAGCATGCGGAAGCACCCGCCGCTGGCTCGTGTGCCGATCGAGTCCGGGTCGTTGGTGCCGTGGATGGCGATGGCCGGCCAGCCGAGATCGAGCGCGAACAGGCCCAGCGGGTTGTTCGGTCCGGGCGGAACCGCCCGCGGCAGGGCGGGGTTGTCCCGCCGCTGGTTGGCGGTCGGCCGCCATGTCGGGTCGCGGCGCTTGCGCCGGATGCTGCTGTCGCCGACGGGAATCGGCACGCCGGGACGGCCGATGGCAACCGGAAAGCTGCGGGTTCCGCCGTCGGGATCCGTCAGGTAGAGGCGGCGGTCGGCAAGGCTGATGGCAATCGATCGGCCGCCCAGCTTCGGGTCGACCGGTCCCGGATCGGCCGGCCCGGGATCGGCCGCTTGGGCCGAACCCGCGCCGGCGATCCCGGCGAGGGCAAGGAGGGTCCACAAAAGACACCGTGCCAGGATGGCGGTGGCGGCTGTTGTCGGTCGGAGGATGACGCCGCGGCCGCGGTCTCCCCGAAAGGTCGTAAATCCATGCATGCGGAAAGTTGATCGCGTGTCCCCTAAAACAGGGTAAACAGCATGGGACGACGGTCGCCGGGGAACGGGGCCGCCCCGGACAGCAAGGACGTGCATCATGGACCAGATCGAGCAGACGTTGGCCGTCGCAACGGAACACCACCGTGCCGGCCGCACCGCGGAGGCCGAACGGCTGTATCGCGACGTGCTGGACGCTTCGCCCGGCCATCCGGACGCCCTGCATCTGCTGGGAGTGATCGCGCTGCAATCCGGCCGGGCGGACGAGGCGGTCGACCGAATCGCCCAGGCCGTGGCCGGCGACGACGGTTCTCCGCTGTTCCATGCCAATCTGGGTCACGCCCTGCACGCGTCCGGCCGCCACCGCGAGGCGGCGATGAGCTTCGCCCGCGCTTTGACCCTGCTGACCAACGAGGGAGAGGGCTGGGGCAATGTCGGGGCGCTCGCCAACCTGATCCGCCGCTATGACGACGACATCCGCGCCGCTGCCGCCGCCGAGGTCGATGCCCGCTACACCATGGGCGACGTGATGCGGCGCCAATCGCTGCTTTTCCTGCTGACCGGCGACGTGGCCTATTACCGCGCCCTGGTGAACACGGCGCTGGACGACCCGCTGCGCTTCTCCATCCCGTCGATGCATTACGCCTATTGGGGCATCGCCATGCGGCTGTTCCAGGGCGACACGCGCAAGGGCGATGTCAGCGCCTTCACCACCGGCGAATTCCGCCGGTTCTACCGCCTGCTGGTGGATGAGACGGCACGCCGCTACGGCCTTGACACCCGTCTGCGCCGGGTGGCGCCGCGCACTGCGGTGAAGCGGGTGGCGCTGATCACCAACCAGATGCTGGGCGAGGGGCACCAGCCGACCGCCGATGCCTTCGATTATGCCCGCCGACTCCAGGACGACCATGGCTGCCAGGTGCTGATCGTCAACCCCAACGCCATGGCGGTGGAAGGCGAGAATGGCTTCGTTCCCGAATACAGCTACAACGTCACCGCGGAGTATGACGGCGAACAGACCCTGACCGCCTTCGGCGCCGAGGTCCGCATGCTGTCCTTCCCGCAGCCGCGTTTCGACGAGGAGAAGCTGACCGCCATCGTCGATGCGGTGCAGCGCTTCGATCCCGATGTGATCGTTGCCTTCGGCGGCTCCAACACGGTGGCCGATCTGTTCGCCCGCAGCCGGCCGGTGGTGTTCCTGCCGACCTCCAGCGGCCTGCCGCCCTCGCTCGCCACGCTTCTGCTGGGCTATGTCCCGGAGGACAGCGCAGCCGGCTGGCCGGAGGAGGCGCGGGCGCGCTTCCGTCCCTTCTTCTTCGGCTGGACCCTGCCGGATGCCGGTCCGGCGCGCAGCCGCGCCGATTTCGGTCTGCCGGCCGATGGGCCGCTGTATGTCGTCGTCGGCAACCGCCTGGATCAGGAGATCGGACCGGAGTTCCTTGGAACGCTCGACCGCCTGCTCGACCGCGTGCCCGACGCACATATCGCCTTCGCCGGCGCGGTGACCGACCTGCCGGGCCGGATCGCCGCCACCCGCAACGCGGCGCGGATGCAGGCGCTGGGACATGTCGACGCCATTCGCGGGCTGTATGGCGTCGCGACCGCCTATCTGAATCCGCCGCGCCAGGGCGGCGGCGGCAGCGCGGCCTTCGCTCTGGCGGACGGGCTGCCGGTGGTGACCTATGCCCAGGGCGATGTCGCCGGGATCGTTGGTCCCACCCTGACCGTTGCCGACGAGACGGACTTCCTGAACCGCGCCACGACGCTTGGACAGGATGCCGCCACACGGGCGCAGGCTGCCGAGGCGGCACGCACCCGCTTCGCCGAAACGGCGGACCGCGCTCGGTCGGTGGAAAAGCTGCTGGACTATGCGCGCGAGGCGCAGGAGCTGTACTGAAACCCGGCCCCTCCCCTGCCCCAGACAGACGTCCGCCCGCCTCCCGTACGAAGCAGACCTTCGTACGGGAGGCGGGCGGAACCGTTTCAAACGCTATCTGACGGCGGCAGTCAGGCCGTCACTGATCGTACGTCCCGGCGCCGACGATGTAACGGCCATCGCGGGTGACGTAGGAATGCTTGTGCTCGACCTTGTTGGTCTGGCGGTTCAGCCAGACATAGTCGATAACGGCGTTCGGCTTGTCCTTGGTCTCGGTGATCATCGCCTGAACGATGGGCTTGCCTTCCGCATCCTTCAGATCGGCGGCGTTGGAGCCGGCCAGCTTCGGGTTGGCGCCGGAGGCGACATAGCGGCCGTCTGTGTCGAAGACGAACACATACAGCTCACCACGGCGGAAACTGCCTTTGGGGTCCTGGAAGGCCTTGGTCGCCTCGTCCGGCCCCTTGGCCTTCAGATAGGCGACGGCCTCGGAGACCAGGGACTTGGCCTGTTCCGGCGTGGCGTGATCGGCGGCGAAGGCCGGTGCGGTCAGCAGGGCCGCCGCGACGGCGACCAGGGATGCGGTTCTGCGAATCATGGATGACCACCTTGGAAGAGAGGAAGGGAGGGAAGGAGCCAACGATCCGGCAGGGGGTCACTCCTCGTGCACGGTTTCGAGCCAGGAGCGGATCGACCACAGCGCCTCCTGTCCCAGCGCTTCGCCGAACTGCGGCATGTAGGTCACGCCGTTGCGGATCGAGCCATTGGTGACGCGCTCCTTGAACCACTCGTCGCCGGCATCGCCCTTCTCCAGGTAGCGCAGGTCGGGGGCGATGCCGCCGGACACCGCGCCCAGCCCATGGCAGCGCGCGCAATTCTGGTTGAAGGCGGACGAACCGATCTCGATGGCGCGCGGGTTGCCGCGGTAGGGATTGCTGTCCCGCCACTTCTCACCCAGCTTCTCCAGCCCTGTGGTGTCCACCGGCTGCGGGACGACATCGCCGTGGGCAAAAACCAGACCGGGAAGGGCGACGGCGCCGATCAGGCCAATCGCGGCTGCAAGCCGAACAATCCGTGCATTCATGAGAAAGACGTTCCCTCTGTTTCTAGCCGCCCTGCGGCCTTTGCTTCGCATGAGCAGACGTTATCAGCAGTGGGACCCACGAATAATTGGACTATGGTAGGACAAAGTAAAATCTGTACAAAGAACGACTTTCAGATCGCAGACACGGGAATGGGCGGACCGGATCGCTCCGGCCCGCCTTCCTCCCGCCTGTCCGCGCTGACGGTCAGGCCTTTGGCAGCTTGAAGACCCAGAGCGAACCGCCCTGGTTGATGTCCTTCACCAGCTTGGCGACGTCGCCGCCCCACAGCGGCACCGCACCGCCCCAGCCGGAGACGACGGCGACATACTGTTCGCCATCCATCTTCCAGGTGACCGGGCTGCCGACCACGCCGGAGCCGGTCTGGAACTTCCAGACCTCCTGGCCGGACTTGGCGTCGAAAGCCTTCAGATAGCCTTCCGGCGTGCCGGTGAAGACGAGGTTGCCGGCGGTGGTCAGCACGCCGCCCCACAGCGGGGCCGGGTTCTTGTATTCCCAGACGATCTTGCCGGTCTTCGGATCGACGGCGCGCAGTGCACCGATGTAATCGTCGTACAGCGGCTTGATGGTGAAGCCGGCGCCGAGATAGGCAGCACCCTTCTTGTAGGTGATCGGCTCGTTCCAGATGTCCATGCCCCACTCGTTGGCCGGGACATAGAACAGCTCGGTCTGCGGGTTGTAGGCCATCGGCATCCAGTTCTTGGCGCCCAGGAAGGCGGGGGCCGCGAAGACCGACTTGCCCTTGGCGTCATGCGCATCGGCGGTCGCCGGGGCGCCTGGACGGTTGTCGTCGATATAGATCGGACGGCCCGTCTCGATGTCGATGCCCTTGGCCCAGGTGATCTTGGTGACGAAGGGCGAGGCGTTGATCAACTTACCGTTGGTGCGGTCGATGACGTAGAAGAAGCCGTTGCGGTCGGCCTTGCCGCCGGCCTTGATGACCTTGCCGTCCTTCTTCAGGTCGAAGGACACGAACTCGTTCACGCCGTCGAAGTCCCAGCCGTCATGCGGCGTGGTCTGGTAGTGCCACTTGATCTCGCCGTTGTCCGGATTGATGGCGAGCGTCGAGGAGGTGTAGAGGTTGTCGCCCGGACGCAGGTGCGAGTTCCAGGGCGCCGGGTTGCCAGTGCCGAAGAACAACGTCTTGGTTTCCGGATCGTAGGTGCCGCCCAGCCAGGTGGCGCCGCCGCCGGTCTTGTACATGTCGCCGGGCCAGCTGGCGTTGGTCTTGCCGGTGACGGTCGAGTCCTTGCCGTTCAGCGTGCCGACGTTGCCTTCGATGGTCGGGCGCTGCCAGACCAGCTCGCCGGTTTCGGCATCGCGGGCTTCGACCATGCCGATGACGCCGAACTCGCCGCCGGAATTGCCGGTGATGATCTTGCCGTCGATGATCAGCGGGGCGGCGGTGTTGGAATAGCCTTCCTTGTATTCCTGAAGCTTCTTGTTCCACACCACCTTGCCGGTCTCGCGGTTCAGTGCGACGAGGCGGGCGTCCAGCGTGGCGAAGTAGATCTTGTCCTTGTAGATCGCCGCACCGCGGTTCACCACGTCGCAGCAGGGCATGATGCCGTCGGGCAGGCGGTGATTGTATTCCCACTTCTTGTGGCCGGTGCGGGCATCGACCGCATAGAGGCGAGAATAGGACCCGGTGACGTAGATGGTGCCGTCATAGACGATGGGCTGGGCTTCCTGCCCGCGCTGCTTCTCGCCGCCGAAGGAGAAGGACCACACCGGGACCAGCTTCTTGACGGTGTCGGCAGTCAGGTCGGTCAACGGGCTGAAGCGCTGGGCCTGCGGCCCCATGCCATAGGTCAGGACCGCTTCGGTGTTGGTGGCGCTCTTCAGCAGATCGTCGCTGGACGGGCCACCAGCGGCGTCGGCGGCGGCGAGGACGCCGGTGGCGCTGAACGCGGTCAGCGAGGCTGCCAGGGCGAGACTTGTAACCAGGCGCTTCATGTGCGGTTGCCTCCCAAAACTGATGATGACGGCACCGCCCGGGCAAGACCCGCCCGTTTCCGCCGGACGGGCGGGTCCGGCGGTGGCGAACGGAATCAGGGCGGCTGTTTCAAGCTTTTGGCGGCCGGAGGGGCCGCATCGCTCTACGATATTCGGCAGTGTAGACGGATGATCTGTCGGGTAAATTGTCGGATAGTAGCAGGCGTAAGCGTCAGTTCTCCTCCGGATCCTTAGCCTGTCAATTGACCCGCGGCAGACTTTCCTGCTCGATCTTTGGCCAGAGATGGGCGACGGAGCGGCGATACTCTTCCCGCAGCACGTCAAGCACTTGGAACCGCTCCGGAATCGGCAGTTCCAACGCTTCGGCCATATCGAGGCCGGATGAGACGGCTTGTCGCAGCGTGCCGTCGAGCCAAGTCAACCAGTCGCGGGTCTGGGCGACGCAGGCCTTGTCGGGACGGATGTGGCCGTGGTTGGGCACCAGCAGCCGGATGTCCAGCGCATCGACCGCATCCAGCTCCTTCAGCCAGTCGGCGACGGTGGCGTGCGGCGTGGTCGGGGTGCGGTCGCAGAACACCACGCCGCCGGTGAACAGCACGCCCGTCGACTCGTCCAGGATCATCAGGTCGGCGGCGGTGTGACCGCTCAGCGGGATCAGCCGCAAGCGGTGGTCGCCGAACTTGACGGTCGAGCCATAGACCGGCTCGTTCGGCAGCGTCACCTCGGTCCCGCGCATCCAGTCGCCGACCAGCCGGTACATGTTCTCAGCGATGCCGTTGCCCTCCTCCTGGATGCCGGCGATGGTGCCGGGAAGCGCCGCGACGGGAACATCGGCAAAGGCCTGGTTTCCCAGCCAGTAATCCGGATGCAGGTTGCTGATGAAGACCTTGCGGATCGGCTTCTCGGTGACCTTGCGGATGGCCGCGCGCATCTCCTCGCCATAGCGGCGGGACGGGCCGGTCTGGATGACGATCACCCCATCCGCGGTGACGATGAAGCCGGAATTTAGGATGTTGCCGCCGTTGGCGCGGGTGAAATGCTTGGTGGAACCTTCGAAAACGTAAGTGTCGGAGGCGATCCTCGTCGGCTTCAGATCATAGGTCAGCGTCCCGGCAGCCTGTGCCGCACCCGACATCAGTCCGGCCGTCAGAGCGGCGGTCAGCACCAGCCGGCGCAACAGAGGCATGCTCATTGCCCGACACTCCACGGCTGCCCGACCGGTTTCAGGGAAATCGCCGGTTTGGCATCGGGCAGCGGCATCGGGATGGTCGCCCGGATCTCGCCGCCCTGATTGTCCCGGCCGCGCAGAATCAGTGCCGTGGCGTCCGGCGGCGGGCGGATATCCAGCGAGTAGACCGGATTCTCCGACACCGGCTCCAGGCTGTCGATCCGCGCCAGCGTCGGCGAACCACCGGGGGTCTGCGCATCCACCTGCAGAGTTTCGACGAAATAGGCCGGGATGCCGTCGACCAGCCCGGTGTCGTTGGGATGGCGGATGCGCAGCCGCAGCCGCGCCACCCCGTCCTCGCCCGCCGGCCACAGCCGGGCCTGCACCTCGCCGACATGGTCGGCCCAGTCCTTCTGCGCATAGGATGCCGGCGGCGCGCTGCACCCGCCGCCCGCCGCGTCGACCAGCACGCCGGAGACATGCCAGACCCCGTCGGCGGTCCGCGCGGCGCCGCGCACGGCGGTGGCCTGCTGGATCTTGATGCGGGTGGCGATGTAGGGGGCAGCATTGCCGGGATGGTAGCGCAACACCAGCGGGAAGGGGTTCAGGTCGGCAATCGCCACCATCTCCACCACCCGCTCCAGCGCCGTGGCATCGACGGAAAGCGGCACCGCGCGGGTATCCTCCGCCGCCGCCGGAGCGGTCACCTTGACCGCAGTGTCGAACACGACCGGAGCGCCGTCGAAATACTGGTCACGCAGTATGTCCCACATCACGGACTTCAGCGGATCGGACGGGGAGCTTGCGGCGAGGGCGGGTGCGGCGACAGCGAGCACCGCACCGGCAATTCCCATATGGCGTAGTGCGTATCTCATCCACCCCTCCCGACCCATACGGCAAACCATCCGCTTGTCCCCGGTTCACTCCACCAGCGGCGGCGGCGTGTGGGTGACGCCGTAGGCGGCGAAGATCCTCGCCATCGTTCCGTCCTCGGTCAGCGCCGTCACCGCATCGCCGATGCTGTAGGCGAGGTCGCGGGAGTTCTCCTTGGTCGCCATGCCGATGTTCCAGCTGGAGGTCATCATGCCCGGCAGGGTCACGGTGGTGACAGGGAACTGCTCCATCCTGGCCCCGAGCGCCGCCTGCACCTGGCTCAGCGGCGCCAGCACCGCCGCCGCCTCGCCGGCAGTCAGCTTTTCGATGGCCGCCTCCGGCGTCGGGCAATGGATGATGCGGCTGCGCAGCCGACCACCCTGCAAACCCAGCAGGAAGAAGTCGGGAACGCTGTCGATCTCGACCGCGATCGGCTCGTCCGGCAGGGTTGCCAGCACGGCGGATCGCACCCGCTGCGGATCGCGAGCGAGCGCGAAGACCTCCTGATGATAGGGGCCGAACAGGACGGCTTCCGGGTTCATCAGGCCGAAGCGCTTGTCATAGGGGATGTGCATCATGATGTCGGCCAGTTCCCCGCCGAACAGGCTGCCGCGCCACACCGCCACGCGCAGATCGTCCGACACCGTCTCTCCGGGGATCTGCTCGTAGATGTCGGCCTTGACGCCCAGCTTCCCGGCAATCGCCCGCGCCAGATCGACATCGATGCCGACCAGGGTGCCGTCGCGCTGGAAGGAAAAGGGCGGAAACTCGCGATAGACCGCCACGCGCAGCCGCCCGCGCTCCATCACCTCGTCCAGCGGCCGGGCGGCAGCGGGCCGGGCGCCAAGCGTGGACGCAGCCCCAGCGGACGCACAGCTTGCGGCCAATCCGGACAGGAAACGGCGGCGTGTCACAATCGCCATGGCAGGTCCCGGCAGTGGTGGGTTCATCAGGGATAAGGGCTGGCAGGATAGCCATCGCTCCGTTACGCCAATAATTGGACTTTCGTACAAGATGCCCTTCGGCCCGCCCGGCAATCCCCGGTCGGCGGGCCCCGGCCGGTCGGCCCTGCCCACCCCGTCCCCTGTCCATGCTTCCATAGTCGCATTCCGGAGTTGTGCTTCGCCCGATAGGCTGCACTCCAAACTGTTGGCATTCCGACGGATAAGATGACCAAGCTCCGCCTGCCCCGCCTCCTCAACAGCGTGTCGCTGGCGGCACTCGGCGCCCTGCTGCTGGCCGGGGCGCCCGGTGCCGGCACAGCCGCCGACGCCGTGGGCGAGATCCGCATCGGCTTCCTGTCGCAGACGCCCGAGCCGCCGCCCTCCGTCGCCAACCCGGACGAGCCGGCTGCCGACGACGGTCTGGCCGGGGCAACGCTCGCCATCGCCGACAACAACACGACCGGCAAGTTCCTGAAGCAGTCCTTCGTGCTCGACAGCGTGGAGGTTGCGCCGGACGGCGATGCCGCCGCGGCATTGCGCGAACTGGCCGGGCGCGGCGACCGCTTCGTCATCGTCGACGCGCCGGGCTCCACGGTGGAGGCTTTGTCGAAGCTGCCGGAGGCGCGCAACCTGCTGCTGCTGAACGCCACCGCACCCGACGACGCCCTGCGCAGCAGCGCCTGCGCCGCCAACCTCGTCCATGTCGCGCCCAGCCGGGCGATGCTGACCGACGCGCTCGGGCAATATCTGGTGAAGAAGCGCTGGCCGCGCTGGTTCCTGGTCACCGGCCGCCGGCCGGAGGACAAGCTGTACGCCGATGCCGTCCGCCGCACCGCCAAGCGCTTCGGCGCCCAGATCGTCGCGGAGAAGGAGTGGACGGCCGAAAGCGACGTCAACCGCACCGCCGAATCCGAGATCCCGGTCTTCACCCAGGCCAAGGCCTATGACGTGCTGGTCGTCGCCGACGAGGTCGGGGAGTTCGGCGACTATCTGTCCTACCGCACCACCGATCCGCGTCCGGTCGCGGGCACCCAGGGGCTGGTCCCCACTGTGTGGCACCGCACGCACGAGCAATGGGGGGCGGCACAGCTGCAATCCCGCTTCAAGGCGGCGGCGAAGCGCCCGATGACGGCGCGCGACCACAATGACTGGACCGCCGTCCGCGTCGTCGGCGAGGCCGCCGCCCGTGCCCGCACCGCCGATCCCGACCGCCTGATCGCCTTCATCCAGTCGCCCGACTTCACCATGTCCGCCTTTCGCGGCGCGCCGCTCAGCCTGCGGCCCTGGGACGGGCAGCTGCGCCAGCCCGTGCTGCTGGCCGCCGACCGCTCGCTGGTGTCGGTGTCGCCGCAGGAGGGCTTCCTGCACCCGCGGACCGAACTGGACAGCCTGGGCTACGACCAACCGGAAACGCTCTGCAAGACGCGAGGAAAAACCACGCCATGACCGCCGCCCGCTTCACCGGCATTTCCTTGGCCGCATTGATCGCCGCCACCCTGGCGTCCGCCGCCTCGGCCCAGACCATCTATGTGTCGAACGAGAAGGACAACACGCTGTCGGTGATCGACGGCAAGACCATGGCGGTCACCGACACCATCAAGGTCGGCAAGCGCCCGCGCGGCATCACCCTGTCCAGGGATGGCACCCAGCTGTTCATCTGCGCCAGCGACGATCACACGGTGCAGGTCTTCGACCTTGCCAGCAAGACGGTGGTCCACAATTTGCCGTCGGGCGAGGATCCCGAACAGTTCGCCCTCAGCCCCGACGGCAAGAGCCTGATCATCGCCAACGAGGACAGCAACATCGTCACCGTGGTCGACGTGCCGACCCGCAAGGTCGCCTTCCAGGTCGATGTCGGGGTGGAGCCGGAGGGGATGGACGTCAGCCCGGACGGCCGCTGGGGCGTCAACACCTCCGAGACGACCAGTATGGTCCATTGGATCGACATGGAAAAGCGCGCGGTAGTCGACAACACGCTGGTCGGCCCCCGCCCGCGCTACGCCCAGTTCACCAAGGACGGCTCGCAGCTGTGGGTGTCTTCGGAGATCGGCGGCACGGTCAGCGTCATCGACACCGCCACCCGTCAGGTGAAGAAGGTCGTCGATTTCCACATCAAGGGCGTCGCCAAGGACCGCATCCAGCCGGTGGGCGTCAAGCTGACCGGTGACGGCCGCTATGCCTTCGTGGCGCTCGGCCCTGCCAACCATGTCGCGGTGGTGGATGCCAAAACCTTCGAGGTGAAGGATTACCTGCTGGTCGGCCGCCGCGTCTGGCATCTGGCGCTGACGCCGGACCAGAAGATGCTCTACACCACCAACGGCGTCAGCGGCGACGTGTCGGTGATCGACGTCGATAGCCTGAAGGTGACCAAGACCGTCAAGGTCGGCCGTTATCCCTGGGGCGTGGCGGTCAAGGGCTGACGGAGGGAAAGGTCAGATTGAAAGGAATGGCGGAATGACGGTGCCGGCACTGGAGGTCGAGGGGCTGCGCCACAGCTATGGCGGAAACCGCCTTGCGCTGGAGGATGTCGGCTTCCGCGTGATGCCCGGCGCCTTCACCTGCCTGCTCGGGCCGAACGGGGCGGGAAAAAGCACGCTGTTCGCGCTCGCCACCGGACTTCTGCAACCGACCGACGGGCGAGTGCGCATCCACGGCCACGACATCATGCAGGCGCCGGGCAAGGCGCTGGCGGAGTTGGGCGTGGTGTTCCAGCAGCCCACCCTCGACCTTGATCTGACGGTGCTGCAGAATCTGCGCTACTTCGCCGCCCTGCACGGCATCGGCCGCCGCGAGGCCGACCGGCGGATCGAGACGGAACTGATCCGCCTGTCGCTGTTCGAACGACGGGGGGAGAAGGTGCGGGCGTTGAACGGCGGCCATCGTCGGCGGGTGGAGATCGCCCGCGCCCTGCTGCACCGCCCGACCCTGCTGCTGCTGGACGAACCCACGGTCGGGCTGGACATCCCCGCCCGCCGCACCCTGATCCGCCATGTCCATGCCCTGTGTGCGGAGGACGGCATCGCGGTGCTGTGGGCCACCCACCTGATCGATGAGATCGACCCTGCCACCGACCATGTGGTGGTCCTGCACCGTGGCCGCGTCCGCGCCTGTGGACCGGTCGCCGCAGTGAATGCCGAAACCGGCTGCACCACCGTGGCGGAAAGCTTCGACCGGCTGACCGCCGCCCGCCCCACCGCCGACGTGGAGGCCGCGGCATGACCGGACGGCAGCTGAAAATCTGGGGAATCGCCTTCCAGGGCATCGTTGCGCGCGAGGTGCTGCGCTTCATCCACCAGCGCGAACGCTTCCTCGGCGCGCTGGTCCGCCCGCTGGTCTGGCTGTTCGTCTTCGCCGCGGGGTTCCGGGCGGCGCTTGGCATCGCCATCATCCCGCCTTACGAGACCTACATCCCCTACGAGGTCTACATCGTGCCCGGGCTGATCGGCATGATCCAGCTGTTCAACGGCATGCAGGGGTCGCTGTCGATGGTCTACGACCGCGAGATGGGCAGCATGCGCATCCTGCTGACCAGCCCGCTGCCCCGGGCCTTCCTTCTGGTGGCGCGGCTCTTGGGCGGGGTGGTGGTGTCGATCCTCCAGGTGGCCGCCTTCCTGCTGATCGTTAGGCTCTATGGCATCGACCTTCCGGCCTGGGCGCCGCTGACGGTGCTGCCGGCCCTGCTGCTGAACGGGCTGATGCTGGGGGCGCTCGGCATGGTGCTGGCCTCCACCATCCGCCAGCTGGAGAATTTCGCCGGGGTGATGAACTTCGTCGTCTTCCCCCTCTTCTTCCTGTCCTCTGCCCTCTATCCGCTCTATCGCATGGAGGAGGCCGGCCCGCTGCTGTGGTGGCTGTGCAGCCTCAACCCCTTCACCCACGGGGTGGAGTTGATCCGTTTCGCCCTCTATGGCCGGATCGACGGGCTGGCGCTGGCGGTCGTTGCCGGGTCCACCCTGCTGTTCGCTGCCCTGGCAGTGCGCGGCTACTCGCCTGCGCGCGGCATGGGATCGCGGGCACCGTCGGCGGCGGGGTGATTGCTCACGCCGCATCGTGGAAGATGATGCCGGTTGTGTAGCGCTCGCCGGAGCGCACCGGGCTGACGCCATGGCGATGACGGACGCGGTAGGTGCCTCGTGTGCCCTGTACCGGGCGCTGGTCCACCGCGAAGATCACCGCCTCGCCCAGCCCCAGCGGCACGACGGTGGCGCGCGACTGCATGCGCGGCCGCTGCTCGGTCAGGACGAACTCGCCGCCGGTGAAGTCCGTTCCCGGTGCCGACAGCAGGATGGCAACCTGCAACGGGAACACCGTCTCGCCATACAGGTCCTGATGCAGGCAGTTGTAGTCGCCGGGTCCGTATTTCAGCAGAAGCGGCGTGGGGCGCATCTGCCCTGCCGCATGGCAGCGCTCCAGAAACTCGGCATGCTCCGCCGGATAGCGGGTGTCGAGCCCCATTGCGGCTGCCCAGCGGTTGGCGACGGGCGCCAGCCGGCGGTAGAGCGGCGCGCGCAGCGCCACAATCGGTTCCGGCAGCGGATGGCTGAAATATTTATACTCACCCTTGCCGAAGCCGTGCCGCTCCATCACCACCCGGCTGCGGAAAGGGGTGTCCTGTCCGTAGAGTCCCGCCAATGCCTTGCAGCTTTCCCCATCCAGCAGAGGCCCCACGACGGCATGGCCCACCGACTCCAGTTCGGCCCCAATGCGCGTCCAGTCCATATCCTCCAGCGCCATCACCGTGTCGCCTCCTTGCGCTCGCGATCCAGCAGATCCCGCTTGCGCTCCACGCCCCAGCGATAGCCGGACAGGCCACCATCCGACCGCACCACCCGATGGCAGGGGATCGCCACCGCCAGTGGGTTGGCTCCACAGGCGCGCGCCACCGCCCGCACCGCCGCCGGCTCGCCGATGGCAGTGGCGATCTCGGCGTAGCTGGCGGTTCTGCCGGCCGGTATGGCACGCAGCGCCTGCCATACCCGTTGCTGAAAAGCGGTGCCGCCGATATCCAGCGGCAGGGCAAGGCCCGTCCCTGGGGTCTCCACAAATCCCACCACCTGCGCCACCGTTGCCTCGAAGTCCGGGTCGCCCCCGATCAGTTCCGCCCTGGGAAAGCGGTCCTGCAAATCGCGGAGCAGCAGGTCCGGGTCGTCGCCGAGCAGGATCGCACAGACCCCGCGCTCCGTCACCGCCACCAGGATCGAGCCCAGCGAGCAAGCGCCGACCGCGAAGCGGATCGTCTCCCCTGCTCCACCCCTACGGTAATTGGTGGGCGTCATTCCCAGCCGCGCCCCTGCGGTTTCGTAGAACCGTCCGGAAGACCCATATCCGGCCTCATAGATCGCCTCGGTCACGCTGCCGGCCTGCTGCAAGGCGTCGGCGACGCGGGCGGCACGCTGGGCCTGGACATAGGCCCGCGGGGTGACCCCGGTCACCTGCTTGAAGATGCGGTGGAAATGGTGCGGGCTCATCCCGGCTGCTGCCGCGAGCTCGTCCAACTGCGGCGCTTCTTCCGCCTCCTCGATCAGGCGGCAGGCGGCGGCGACAGCCTCGGCACGGCGGTCGCCCTGGCTCGGCCCATCAGGCCGGCAGCGTTTGCAGGGCCGGAAGCCTGCCCGCTCGGCCTCGGCATTGGTGGCATAGAAGGCGACATTCTCCGGCCGTGCCGGCCGTGCGGCACAGCTTGGCCGGCAATAGACGCCGGTGCTGCGGACCGCATAAACGAACCGCCCGTCAGCGGCAGGATCGCGGCGGCGCAACGCCTCCCAGCGCTCCGCTTCCACGTCGGTAATGACAGGATCGGCGATGACGGCGGCGGCAGGATCGAGTGCGACGGTCATGTGTCCCTCTCTCTGCACGAACCTTACAGGTTCCGTGGTGTGGTGAGGGAGCAATCTGAACTGCCGGACAAACCGGCACACTCCGCCGCTTGCTTTCGAATTGCGGTGACCCGGCCCGAACGGCGAAACGCCCCGGCTCGTTGGAGCCGGGGCGTTTCTGATCTGAGTGAAGATGCAAGTGTTTGCGCTTTGGCTTTGAGCGTCTCCTGTGCCTGAGCGACCTGGCGGCGACCTACTCTCCCACGTCTTAAGACGCAGTACCATTGGCGCGGAGGCTTTTCACGGCCGAGTTCGGGATGGGATCGGGTGTTTGACACCTCGC